>JAMASS010000039.1:177-42882 GCA_024761205.1 Limisphaerales bacterium | reverse complement strand
CCGGAAGGGTGCCCTGCTTTTCAACAGCCCCTGGCAGGACAGGGAGAATGCCCTTGCCGGACAAGGACTCGGCAACGCGGGGCGACAACCCCTTCCGCCCCGTTCTACAGCGCCAATGACCGGAGTTTTACGGGTGCCTTTGCCTCGTAAAACTCGGGGAGGGGCTAGTAGCAGAACTCTTGGGGCTGCTCCCTTTGCGCGGCTTGCCGCCCACGTAAGTTTCGTCGGCCTCGGCGATGCCTTGCAGGACAGGCGCTGCTTCCCCCGCCATGGAAGCCGCTGCAAGCGCAGGGCGGCGGGCTGCGCCACCCCGAGGTCGCGGGCCAATTGGTGGCGGGATAAGCTCTTCTTGGCGTTGATCGGGATGCCCATAGCCATGAACCATCTCTGGAGCGGGACCCTGGTTTTCTTAAAAAGAGTTCCCGCCAAGACGTTAAAACTAGACTTGCAGACATGGCAGGTCCAGCGTCCAATACGGAGGTTGTCGGCTTTGCGGGCCACCTTGCCACTGCCGCAATGGGGGCAGTGAGGTTCATCACTCCAGCGCGCCCGCACCCAATGCGCAAGGCAGGCTTTTTGATCCGGAAAGCGTTGGAATATGGTCAACAGATTCACAAGCGCGCCCTCATCCGCACGCCCGAGGTGAAGCATCACCCGCTGCCAGTCATGCCCATAATTTATCATTGCGTATAATAATTCCCAAAATTTTTAGCCGAGTGAGCCGTGGCTGAGGCGGTCCCACCGAATAGGGTGCAGGGGCGCTATAAAACCCGATCCACCGGAGTCGATTCCAGTATTTCACGGGTGCGAACATCATCACATGAAGGCATTGAGGCATGAATTGTGCTATTCTTGCTCAAGCGGAATCAAGAGAGATCGTCACGAGGTCTGTTCTGTGCTTAACTTCTCTCTGTGAGTGGCGGACTGGACGAATTGAAAGCGAAACATGAGCGCTTGCAGCACCTTTACGAGGTCAGCAATGTCATTCACTCGTCCCTCGATCCTTCACAGGCGTTGGATCTTATTCTGGGGCAGGCGCTGCAGCTGACGAATGCGAATTCAGCGTCGGTGTCTCTGGTCAATCCCACCACCGGGTTTTTGGAGTTAGAGGCGTCTTGTGGTTTGCCTTCGAGCTCCATCGGATTTCGATTGCGGATCGGTCAGGGGATTACCGGCTGGGTGGCACGGACGGGCAAACCGGCGCGCTGTGGCAAGGTAGCGGAGGATTCTCGCTATGTTCCGGTTCGCAAAGGGGTGAACTCTGAATTGGCCGTGCCCATGGATATTCGGGGCGAGGTTCGCGGTGTGTTGAATGTGGATTCCGATGTGGTTGACGCCTTTGGCGACGCCGATCAATCCCTGCTTGAGGAGTTGGCTGTGCAGGCGGCCAAAGTGATTCAGAATACCTGGCTCTACGAGCAGCTTCGTTTCAAAGCCCGAATGTTTGAATCTTTGGTGGCGGTGAATCAGAGTATTCAATCGACGGTGAATCTTGATGAGGCGTTGGATTCCGTGACTCGTGAGGCGCGAAACCTGATGTCGGTTAAGCTTTGCTCGCTTCTGATGCTCGATGAAACTGGGGAATCCCTGGAATTGCGGTCATCGATTGGTGCCGGGCAAACCTATTTGGGGAAACCGCGGCTCGATATTCGGGAGAGTATGGCGGGCAGCGTGGTGCGGAGCCAGCGCCCGGTACAGGTCATGGATGTCCGGGTGTCCGGGATCTATCAGCATACGGCTGTGGCGGAAATTGAAGGGCTGGTGTCGCTGCTGTGCGTGCCTTTGATTCACGGTGAGAACTGTATCGGTGTCCTTAATGTCTATACCGATAAACGGCATAGTTTTTCCGATGAAGAGATCCGAATCTTGACGGCCTTTGCTTCGGCTTCCGCCACGGCGATCGAGAAGGCTAGGCTTTACGACCACATGCGTGGGATCGAGGAGAAGCTGCGGCAGAACGAAAAGTTGTCCGCACTGGGTTTGCTGGCGGCGGAGATCGCTCATGAGATTCGCAATCCCTTGACCGTGATGAAGATGATTTATCACGCGCTGGATCTAAAGTTTGACGAGGGGGATCCGCGGGCAAGGGATGCCAGAGTGCTAGGGGACAAAATGGATCATCTCAATCGGATCGTCGAGCGGATCCTGGCGTTTGCTCGACAGAGTGATCCCTTGTGGGAAGTGATTGATGTCAATCTGCTGTTGGATGATTTGGGTCTTCTGACGCGGCACAAGCTCAAGAAGCATGGGATCGAGCTGAAGCGGGAGTTGGATTCAGCGATTCCCAGACTCGAGGCGGATGCCACGCAACTCGAGCAGGCCTTTCTCAATCTCACCCTGAACGCAGTGGAGGCGATGCCGAAGGGCGGACGTTTGACCATCCGAACGAAACGGTTGGCGGAGCGACATCGAAATCTGGGGGGAGGGCAGATCGCAATTGAATTTGAAGATACGGGCGAGGGGATGACCGAGCAAATAATGTCGCGCACATTTCACTCGGTGCTCGATAGTCAGAAATCTTCCGGTGTTGGGTTGGGCTTGGCGATCGTCGGGCGGATTGTTGAGACCCATTCAGGGGAAATCAAACTCAAGTCCTCTGTCGGTGTTGGTACAACGTTCACCGTGGTGCTGCCTGTTGAGCAGCCAGCGGAAACGGCGAGGGGCGTTTCCTGCCCCTCGCCTTAGAAGACTGGGTGAGGCGAGTGACACGAAGACGCCCGCAAGCGAAATCCTGATCTTTAGAGAACGCGCCGCTCTCTCTAGATAAACTCGTTGATCAAACCCTCGAGCAACTCTTGACGGCCGCTCTCATTCTTGGCCGTCTTGCCTTTTTTGAGGATGTAATTCTCGAGGTCTTGGAAAGAAACCTCTCCTGATTCGATCTTAGCGCCGATGCCTTCGTCCCAAGACGAGTAGCGTTTCTCGACGAAATCGGCTAGTCGGCCATCGGCCCGGATGGCGGCAGCCACTCGCAAACCGCGAGCGAAGGCGTCCATGCCGACGATGTGTCCGTGAAAGAGGTCTATCGGTTCGAAGCTCTCGCGCCGAACTTTGGCGTCAAAATTCACGCCGCCGGGGGCAATGCCGCCATCTTTAAGGATGGTCAGCATGCAGTGGGCGGTGAGATAAACATCCGTGGGAAACTGGTCGGTGTCCCAACCCAACATAAGGTCGCCGGTGTTGGCATCGATGGAACCAAGGGCGCCGGCGGCAGAGGCCACCTCCAACTCATGGTGCATGGTGTGTCCGGCCAGGGTCGCATGGTTGGTTTCCACGTTGAGCTTGAAGTGGTCCATGAGGTTGTATTCCCGGAGGAAATTCAAGCAGGCCGCAACATCGGAGTCATATTGGTGTTTGGTGGGTTCCTTGGGTTTGGGCTCAATGTAAAATTGGCCTTTGAAGCCGATCTTCTTCTTGTAGTCAACCGCCATATGGAGGAACTGGCCCAGATGGTCCATCTCCCGTTTCAGATTGGTGTTCAATAGGGTGGTGTAACCCTCGCGACCACCCCAGAAAACATAGCCTTCGCCTTTGAGTTCCTTCGTCACTTCCAGAGCCTTTTTGACCTGCGCGCCGGCGTAGGCAAAGACATCGGCATTGCAACTTGTGGCGGCACCGTGCATGTAACGGGGATGGGCGAAGAGGCAGGCCGTTCCCCATAGCAGATTGATTCCCGTGCGCTCTTGTTCTGCCTTCAATACCTTGACTACGGCGTCCAAGTTTTGGTTGGTCTTGGACAGGCTCTTAGCCTCGGGGGCCACATCGCGATCGTGGAACGCGTAGTAAGGTGCTCCAAGTTTTTCGATGAATTCGAAGGCAACTCGAGCACGCGTTTGCGCGTTCTTGACTGAGTCCGTACCGTCGTCCCACGGGCGGATGGCCGTGCCTACACCAAATGGATCGCAAAGTGCGTTTCGGAAAGTATGCCAGTACACGACCGAGAAGCGCAGATGCTCCTTCATTGTCTTGCCCTTGATGACCTCGTCTTCATTATAATATTTGAAGGACAGAGGGTTCTTGGACTGAGGCCCTTCGTACCGGATTTTCTTGATTTTTGGGAATGCTGACGCAGCCATGGTAGAATTGCTTTGGGCGATTGGACTGGAAACATAGTGGGAGCGTCAAGCTCAAATGGCGGCTTCGAGTCGGTTGAATGTGGATACGATTGGTGAGGTGGGGCGAGACTCTGTCAAGCCGCCGTCTCACAACGCGAGACGGATTTCGGGTTATGCGTTGGCCGCCTCAATCCTGTCGGGATTCCTTCCCTCCTTCGTTGAACGACGAAAGAGGGCGGCTTGAGAGACGCTCCATCCACCTGGCAGAGTCTAGCCCCGTCTTCTACTCACATGATCACTCCTTTTGTGACCAGGACTTTCAAAGGATCAAGGATTTTCGCACAGTCCAGGCCAGTCCGAGAAGTAGGATGATCCGCTAGTAGGGATCATTGAAGGTGAACAGGGTGTGGCCCGGAATCGAGTCGCTAGCGTGTCGCCGCTCGGAAATTGGATGAAGGCAGCATGGATCGCTACCAGTCCGCCGCCTCGCTTGAGAAATTTGTCCATCAGATCGAACTGCTGTTTTCGGATGGTTTCGAGTTGGATATAAAACACGATGATATCCACCTTTCCCCACTGCTCTTCTGAAGTGAACTGCTGAGCACTGTCGAAGGTGATTTGGGAGACGCTGGCCAGCAGGCCTTTGAGGGAACTTTGGTTTTGGTGTATTTGTGGGCGCCGGGCGCGTGAGTCCTGTCAATGCCCCAGACTCAAACGACATTGAAACCACGTGAGAGCCTCTTCAATTCGATAGGACTGATGATCTGATTGACCAGTGCTGGATCGCGCATGCTGGGGCGCTGCCAGGGATGTTGAGCTGTGGTGTTGCCAACCAAGAAAAAGGGCGAGAGCTCTGGTCTTCATATGCGGCGTCAGCACCTGTCAGAGTGATTTGAGGGCGTCCTGGATCATTTTTTCACATCCAACGATGGGCGCTCCGAGGTGCAGGGCATGATTTCATGACCCGCCCAGCTTGGGAGATTGCTCGCTTCATAGCCTCTCTTGGGTCCTAGAGCGAGTGCTTCGTCGGTTCCGATATAGGCGCGGCCACCATTGGTGAGGGAAGAGAGTCATTGTCCGATTAAACGGCGCATTGCGTCAATCCAAAGTTCGTATTCGATGAATGTTTCATAGGACATGCCGACCAGTCATCATTCGTTACCGAGCATCAGGCCGTTGACGTCAAAACGACAGGCCGGCATTTGGTTCTTCGCTTGAATACTGTGATTCGGTTCAGCTGTATTAGGTGAGCCGGATTGTCTTGGCTTTCTTTGATGAGTTTTGCGAGGACTTCGGGCGGCGATTAGTGGGCGGGGAGTTGAATTTGCTGATGGCCAAGTTTGATGGTGGTGGATTATCGGGTTGCTGTTGCGAATGGTCTTGAGGATGGCGGCGGCTGGCAGGTGTCTGGATTTGACGGTGTTTGCGTGGCTGTGCGAAGCGGATGGTTGTTGATATTGCCGTTGCAGCTTTGGCCAAAGAGCACAATGACATCGCTGCCTGGATTCTTTCGAATCCGCGACACAGTGGCGCCCCGGAAAGTGGGTGCTGGCGAGGTTGCTGTCTTGGGGACAGTGGCCGGATGCGCGGAATGCTCGAAAAGTACGGTGATTGGCTTTTTGGTGTCGCGGAACTGGGCGAGTGAGTACATCGACCCAAGGAACGACGGGGCCGTCGCGATTGCCCCCATGTAGGTGTAGCCTTCGGAATTGGCGAGACGACGGTTTGAATCCTACCTGCACTGTTTCGCGACCGCGGTGGAGGGTGGCGGGAGCCAGCTTTTGTTCTGCCTCCGTAACAATGGCCGCGTCCACATCGCGGACCATTTGGTTCCACTGAGTTTCTCTTGGCGATTCGCTAATGGGATGATCATCCCGGTACATTCGTCCCCCATCAGCTCCTCGGTTCAGGGCTTATCTGGCGGATGATTTGAACAGAGCCAACGGGACGCATGGGAATGATGGGAATGGCTGCAATTGAGCCATACCTCGGTGGCTCCCGTTTCGGTTTTGACTTGTGCACGTAATTTATTACTGACAGGGAAGCCTGCGCAGACCATATCGGCAGTGATGAGGACGAACGAGGTTTCCTGGTCGTCTTCAAGGGCGAGTGTGCACAAATATAAGGGCCCCGTAGACACCGACGTTGTTGCGGAAGTAGTGGAGTATCTCCATGCCGACTGGCGGTGTAATATCTCGTTCCACCGCACCCGTGTGGATGCCGGGGGGTGTTCGGCGTTCACGTTGGCTCTAGCTAAACCGAGGGTAAGAATGGCAATGAAGAACTGTAGCGCGCTGGGCCGTAGTGGTCATTAGGGTATGGTAGGGTGGCACCCGAATGAAGGGAAGTTTCAAGCCGTCTCGCATCTTTGGTAATGTCAATTATCCTTTTGAAAAGATTTATTGAGATGCGGTCGATGAAACCACGGAGCGCAGACAGGAGTGTCCGCGCTCCGGTTAGTTCCGGGCGGTTGCACTGATTAAGACTCAGCGTTTAAGCGGTGCGGGGATGGATCCGTCTCCAGTCGGTGTGCCTTTTAGAAGCCAGGCTAGATTGAAGCGAGCGATGGTCGATGCACCGGTTGGACCTCCTTCGAAGTGAAGGTAAATCCAGCCTTCAGATGGCGTATTCGATCGCCCCGTGGTGAGTGAAGAGTAGGCGAACTTCTCTTCGGAGAGCAATCGCTTGACAGGCCAGGTCTTGCCCCCGTCGAAACTGGCCCAAAGGGTGCCGTGGTGGCGACCCTTGGGGCTGTCGCAATTGCTATAAATCAAGATATCCCTCCCTTTGATAGGCAGGCGGGTGAGACCGCCCATGCAGCCGTAGCTGGTATCTTGCGGGCCGTCGGGAAGAATCTCGACGATGTGCCAGTCTTTCCAAGTTTGTCCTCCGTCGGTGCTGACGGCGCCGCGGCGCCGTCGATTATTCGGGCGTTCTTGCCAGTGGACCCGGGAGTTGTAGTAGAGACTTCCATCGGCGAGTTCGACAACCGCTGCTTCTCCAGTGCCGTTTTCTGGAAAAGGATGACTGCTATGCCATGTCTTACCGCCGTCGTCACTGTAGATGGCATTGGTGTAATGGGTGGCCCACTCTTCGCGGGCGTTCTTTTTGCCGTAGTATCGCGAGGGGCGAACGAGGCGACCTTTGTGTTGGCCACGGCTGAGAGTGATGCCATGTTCGTTCATGTGCATCGAGGGAACGTTGCCACGAATATCGGGGTGAATGGTCGTGTTCGCAGCGGTCCAAGTCTTGCCGTCGTCCTGGCTTCGATAGATCGTGAGCGGTGCTGGCGGGTGCTGATCCTCGACGAAGGCTAAAATGTCGCCGGAGTTTTCATCGACCGTGGTGCCGCCTCCGTGGAATCCCGGATCGGCAATCACAATCTCCGGCCCCCAGTTTTTGCCGCCATCTTCGCTGCGCCGAGCTTTCACACCCTTGCTGCCCCATGTGGCGACGACGGTGCCTTTGGTGGTGACGACGACGTTGGGAAATCGTTCGTCTCCGAACAGTGCTTGCATTTCAAGTTGCGGCTGGCCGAGAAACGGTTGAATACCGGCTTCGAGCGGCTTGTCGACGGCAAGGGTGGTGAGAGCAAATGCGTGCGAGAGTCCGATCATGGCGACAAGCGGAATGGTGCTTTGGTTCATGGTTGAGCAGAAAGCATGCACTTGACTGGTCGGTGGAAGCAAAATCTTTCCGGTGGTTTTGTCTTCTTAAGCGTCGGCGCGGTGGATTGTGAGTGCGTTGTGGGCCAACAAGTCCTGGGCTTGGTGGTCAGGGCGTGTTCATTCGTTTCATCTTGAGCTTGCGGGCAATTCACGATGCCTTGGCCAAACCTCAAGGTAGTGACCTTGCTGTGTTCGCGCATCCCTTCCCGGTGAGAGCAGGTCTCAGTGTTCAGGAAATTACGGATCAAGATGTAGTCATTGCGGCTAAATTGAGAAACTTTTTGAAGGTTTCTTTTGCTGGGCTCATTGGCTGGAAGGAAGGGCGGTGCCATCAAAGCCGTCGGAGAAATCGCAGCGCAAACGGCTGCGCGGTGGCATCTTGGAGCGTGGCGACTGAGTGCCTTTTGGTCGTGGTTTTCGCGTGTCCGAAAGCTGGATCTCCGCCAAGGCTTTCTCCGCCAATCGTCAACGGCTCCGTGTTGTCGGCAATGCATCCCGCTTCACACCTCTCAACTGCGCCATGGTCAACTAGCGATTGGCAATCGGCGTTCCTTCCGGCGGTTTGAGATGTTGGTTCATCGCAATCTTGCCGCCGCCGTTTCCGGCGATCACGATCGTCGGTGTAAATGTAGAGATCACCGCTACTCAGACCGGAGACCAAAGTGAACATCATGTTTATCCGGAAGGGTCTCTTTGCCTTCCCGGATCGCACCCATCCTTGCCACTAGCCGAGCAAATTGTTCTAGGTGAAGGCGGTCTGAGTTCCTTGCGGTTTCGGAGCGTTTCTTCGTCGCCTTGGTTATGATGTCATAGTGTTGGATGGGTTTATCAAAGAGGCGGTGAATTATTAGGGGGATCTCCAGCGTTGGGGTGTGGTCTGAGCGTCGCCATGCGGGTCAGATCTGTTTGCTGGGCGAGAATCATCAGATTTGCCCATGATTTGGATGGATTCATCGCAGGGCATGGCTTGCCCGGGTTTAATGGGCGGTTGGAGCTGGAGTTGATCGATCTGCTTTTGACGATGTTTGACGTGCTCGATTTGAATCTCCACCGCTCGAACAGAATCCATGTATTCGCCTAGCTTTTGCTGATTGGTGCGGCCGAGTTCCCGGTTGGGAGACTTGGCGTTATCCATGACTAGATCAAGAATGTTCACGACGGGGCATGCTCGTCGTCTGCGAAGAGTCGGTTAAAGACCGCTTTGGGGGTCACGCCTCTTATGAACCATTCCGGGTTTCGAGGATGGCGTCCTTGAACCTGATGATGTTTTTGAATTCCGCTTTGCCGAAGAGTTGGCCACTCGTGTGGATGGGGCGCCCCGGTGTGTAGCGCTAGCGCCCGATCTCATCAAAGTTTTCCAAGGAAAACCGAGAGGGTCGATCTTGGAATGACAGGAGGCGCAGCTTCCGTTCGTTTGGTGCTGTTTGAGGCGCTGCCGAGTGTGAGCTCTTGAGGCTTGATCTTGGCATCGTCTTCTTCGATCTACGGCACGACATCCGGCGGGGGGGGAGGGTAAAAATCACCGAGGCCATCCAGCTGTCGCGATTGATGGGCTGGTGCGGAGAGAGGAGGCGGTCATGGTAAGAACGGCACTCGAGGGAAGCCAGGACACCGGTGTCCACGGCTTTCATGCTGTCAGTAAAAGACTCGGTCTTTTGCAGAGATTTTGCCAAGAACCTAACGTATCGAGCGTGGCGTCATCGACGTGTTTGCGGAATGCGCGTTCGAGGAAGAGGGTGAGTCAGGTTTGCGCTAGGTTGTTAAATCTGTGCTCGGACTGAAGATCCATGGCAAAGGGAACGACTCCGGCGAGAATCGGCTTCTTGATCTGGTTCTTTCCCTGCGTCCGATTGCTGGCGGCGATCGTCTGCGGTAATCGCCCGGAAGCGGGATCAAAGTAGGGTTTGTTCGGACGAATGATTTTTCGGGCAATGGATAAATATCGCCTTTTAGCGAGAGGAGGTCTCGAACCGCCCTGTTGTATTCGTAACGGTCGAGGTGAGGCATAACAATCGGTGAAACAGTATTGTTGGATTGGAGAAATTGATCGAGGAGCGACTGAAAGTATCCGGTCAACTGCTGGTGCTCTTGAGTAGGGAGTTGAGGCTCGTCTTCGGGTGCATATTGTGGAGTTGGAGGCCATCGTCATGTCTACTCATGGCATCAGATTGTGTTATCCACAACGCGCCAGCCGGCAAGCCGAGCGAGTGTGACTGCGGACTCATCAAAGCTGAAAGAGAATCCCGCCCTTCATCGCTCTATCGTTCTGACGATATTCGGGCCGAGGACCGGCGAACTTCTCACTCAGCATTGTCATCGAGTTGATTCGGTCAACCCGAAACAGCTTCCAGTGGTGGTGTTTGCCGGATGCACTGACGGCGCCAACCTGGAAAGCACGGAGAAGTTTATTGCTTTGGGTGCTAATCGCGTGGGCGTGAGGTTCGATGAGTCGATTCCCGAATCAGAGTCGCCCTCATGCCGACGGCGAGCCGGGCTCCGGAGACAGTGTCATGCCCCAAGACCGACACGCCCGAGAGACCTGACAAGGCCTCGTCCGTCGTTACGCTCCCGTCTATCGACGCCTCGCCCGAGGAAATCGCCAAGCTCTGTTCTGACTGAAGCCCTGATGGGGAGTCTGAAGCACCGGCTAGTTAGACTCGCGCGTAGTTAGCTTATATGAATCCCTTTTCAACCACGCCCGGCGGACGGGAGTGTCCGCGCTCTGTTGCTCTTTTTGTTGTGCATCGGTTGCTTGATTTGTTGGAGCAGGTGAAGATTTGGGATGTTCGGTTGTTGCCGCTGCCGGGCGAGACTCCGGACTGGAGGGTGGGACGAGGAGTTTCTCGATCGGGAGAACAGTTTGCACACCCTGGTGGAGGTCCTCCCTGATGAGGGTGGGACGGGTTTGAGCATATCTTCACGTCGGCAAGTCTGATTGAAGGAGTGTTGGATGTTGTGCGGCCGTTTTTGATTGGAGCATCCGCTATTGATCCGGTGGCCATTTCAGAGCGATTGTATCAGCAAACGTTTTGGCAGGACGGGGTGAGGCGATCACTCACGCCGGCTCGGGGATCGAGATCATTTTTTGGGACATCCTGGGCGGGGTGACGAAGCAACTGATTTGCTGGTTGCTCGGAGGACGTTATCGGGATCGCATTAAGCCTTGTGGTTTTATGTTCGTGGGGGGGATCCGGATCAAATGCGACCGAAGTTTGATGATGGTCTTGCACGTGGTTTTCGAGCGATCAAGATCGAATGAGGTGTCTGTAGGCGGCGGGACGCGAAGATTGACGAAGCGATTGTGCTCGCTGCCCGTGAGATGCTCGGGCCCCGATGTGGAGCTGATGATCGATACCGGTGGTTCAGATGCGTTTTGGCCGCATGGGTACAAGTGGGCTTGGAATACGGCCAAGATGTTGGCGGACTACGAGATGGTTTTGGTTTGAGGAAGCGTTGCGTCTGGATGATTTGGAGGGTTATGTGAAATTCACCGAGAATGCGCTATTGGCGATCACCCGTTGTTGGAGTGTTGACGCGCCATTAGTCCTTTATTGGAATGGATCGAATGACGGGCGGTGGGCTACATTCAACTAGACGTCACTAGGGTCGGGGGTATTAGCGAGGGGTTTCGGATCGCTCAATGCGTGGATGATCATTCGGTTCGGTTTGTTCGGCATGGATGAAATACGGCGGTGGGATTGGCGGCGGGTATGCAGTTGGTGCTGGCGGTTCCGAGCGCGCGATGGGTCTGAGTACATCGCGCCGGCTCCGTATGTCGAGGGGTTGTTGGCGGAGCCTATTGTCCTCAGTGAGGAGGGCCTCGTTCAGATTCTGGAGAGGACCGGGGCTTGGTTTCGTTTGGAGTCCGGAAGGCGTTGAGAAGTTTATGGGAGGGGTGCGGTTGCTGCCGTCGGTAATTTGAGGTGAGTCTATCAGAGTGTGTGAAAATGCTCTGGTCTGACGGCATTATAGTGCCAACTGAGTGCATCCGGCGGCTGCAAGCGGTGATCTTTCACTGCTTGCAGCTTTTTACACAGGCTGGTATCGGCGAGCCGCTATCGCCGAGATCGGAATCATGGAATAAGCGGGAGCATTTCGGCGACCACGCAACGCAAGGGAATCCCTTCCTTTGTAGCTTTAGTGAAGGAGGACGGCGGCTCGGATGGGGGATTCTCGTCCCACCTCGTTTCATGCTGCTACGCCGTTGTTGCGGCTATGACGTTGACGTGACTAGGGGAATTGTGGTCTAACCACTTGGTGCACCTATTCTTTGCGGCATTACCGGTGGGTCAGCTGATTGCGTTATTGGTTTTCGGGATTGCTCTGCTGCTGTTTTTGATTCTGCGTTTCAAGTTGCAGGCATTTCTCGCCTTGATTTTGGTTTCGGTGGTTGTTGCCGTTGCTTCTAAGTTTGTGAATCCGGATGCGATACCGCTCACGCAAGTGGCGGAGACCATTGTGAGTAGTATGGGCAGGGCATTGGGGTTTATCGCTACGATCATCGGGATTGGCGCGATTTTCGGCGCGATTTTGGAGCATTCCGGGGGGACGCAGTCGCTGGCTACTTCACTAGTGAGGGTCTTTGGCGAGCAGAAGGCCTCGTGGGCCATGTTGATCACGGGATTTATTATCTCGATTCCTGTCTTTCTGGATGTGGCGTTGGTGATGTTAGCGCCTTTGTTGTATGCGTTGGCACGCGATACGAAGAAACCGTTGCTGACCTTTGGCATGCCGCTGGTGGTGGGGATGGCGGTGACCCATGCTTTTGTGCCGCCGACGCCGGGACCGGTGGCGGTGGGATACATCTTAGGGGTGAATTTGGGGTGGGTGATTCTTTTCGGCGTGATCGTGGGATTGCCAACGGCGATCATTTGCGGTCCTTGGGTCACAGAGAGGATCGTCAAGGGAATTGATATTCGTTTGCCGGAACCCGAGGGTGAGGTGGACGCGGACTCGCGCGGACTGCCTAGCATGGGATTGATTTTGTTTTTGGTCGTGCTACCGATCGGTTTGATCTTAACCAGTACGGTCGTTGAGCAGATGACGGCTGCTGGTTTGGATTCGACCCTGTCCAATAGCGAACGTCAGACCGATTTGGCGGACGCTTTAACCACGGCAAATCCTCTGCTTCAGGTTGTCTATTTCTTTGGGCATCCTGTGATTGCGTTGCTTTTGTCGACGTTGATCGCTATTTACTTTCTTGGGACGCGCCGGGGAGTGTCGAAGGAGGTCTTGTTGGAGGTCTCGACCAAAGCGTTGGGACCCGCGGGAATCATCATCTTGATCACGGGAGCGGGTGGGGTGTTCAAGGGAGTTTTGCAGGAGACGAATATTACGGGGGCCTTGGAGGAGGTATTTAGGGAGTCGGGGATTCCGGTGTTGGTATTGGCGTATGTATTCGCAATTTTAGTGCGCCTTGCCCAGGGATCGGCGACTGTGGCCATGCTGACGGCTGCGGGGTTGATGGTTGGCTTTGTAGAAAATCTCAATCAGCAGAATCTTGCCTTGGTGACGATTTGTATCGCCGCTGGAGCAACGGGTTTTTCCCATGTAAATGATTCGGGTTTCTGGATGATTTCCCGGTATTTTCGGATGACTGAAGCGCAGACTCTTCGTTCTTGGAGCATGATTTCCACCATGATTTCGGTGGTTGGATTTGGATTGGCGCTGATAGTCTCCTTGTTTGTCTAGCATTACTGTCCATCTTGGCGGGATGGTTTACGGAGAACGGGGTAACGATGATTTTGGATCTTCCAAAGTGGTTTGATTTCCACGCGCACTTTCGCCAGGGACCGGCGATGGGCGCCTACATCCGGGCGCATCTCGACATGGGATGCGCGGGGGGGGTGGCCATGCCGAATACCAAGCCGCCAGTGTCACGAGTCTTTGGTGAGGCATTGGAGGCGAGTTGGTCGATCGAGCACTATCTCCATGATCTCAATGCTGCTGGCGGCGGCGCTTTTGAGGCGTTGATCGTGCCGCTCTATTTAACCCGAGCAACGACGCCGGAGATGATTGTTGAAGGCGTGGCTCGGGGCATGTTGCAAGCGTGTAAGTATTATCCACCCTACGGAACGACTAATGCTGAGCATGGGGTTTCTCTGGAGGAACTGATTGGGGGGGAGGTGCTGCGAGAGTTGGAGGAAACCGGCATCGTACTTTGCCTTCACGGCGAACAGCACGGCCTGTCAGGGGATCGGTATTTCGATGCTGTGGATCATGCGGAGTCGATCTTTTATCGGGAGAAGATGCCCCGGCTGATGGATCAGCATCCTCGGTTGCGTGTGGTTTGCGAGCATGTGACGAGCGAGGCGGCGGTCCAATTTGTTCAGTTGGCGGGTGAACGGGTGGCTGCCACTGTGACACCTCAGCATTTGTTGTACACGGTTGGACATTTGATTCAAGGTCTTCGATATCATCTTTATTGCCTGCCGATTGTGAAATTTGAGGCGGACCGTGCGGCGCTCAGATCTGCGGTTACGGCGTCGAAACAAAGCCAGTTTTTTGCCGGAACGGATAGTGCCCCGCACACGACTAAAGCCACGGCCGGCGGGTGTGCTGCGGGTTGTTTTACTGGAGGCTGTGCGCCACAGCTTTATGCGATGGCGTTCGAGGAATGTGGCGTGTCAATGGATTCGGAGGCAGGTCAAGCGTCGTTTGAACGCTTCCTTTGTCGCAATGGCGCCGCTTTTTATGGACTGCCGCTCCCCGAACAGGGGTTTCGCCTCGAGCGGCAGGTTGGTCGGTGCGATCTTCTAGAGACGCCGGAGGGGCCGGTTACTCCGCTGCCGGTCGGTATGGAGCGCGAGCTAACCTGGCGGTTGGCGGCACTTTCCGAATGAGTCTGCGTAAGCAGCCAAGGTAATTTGGCTCATTTTTGTTTCGCTCCCCGGCGAGAGGGCGCTGGATTGCGGATGTTGGCACGAGTCCAGACACCTTGAAACTTTCTCGAGGGTTCTTTCGTCTGCGGATATGGTGGGGCCGTGGCGGTTGGGGTGAGCGAATGGCTCGAACATGAGATTTAGCTGGCGAGAGAAGGTTTGGTTGATCCCGGTGGGGGTGGCGGTGTCCGTGGCGTTGACCGGGTGGTGGTGCAACTCTGAAGTCCGGCGGGCGATCGAGCAGCAATTGAGCAATGAGTTGCAATCCATGATCACGGCCAATGTGACTGCTCTCAACATCTGGATCGACAATCAGTTGCGCTTCGTGGATAGCTTGGCATCGGAGGAGAAGATACAGTCGTTGGCTTTGGCAGTCGTTGATCGCGTGTCAAAGGATGGAGCGGCCGCCGAGGCGCTGCGAGAATATGAGGAAGTTCAGGTGCTTCAGGATTATGTTGGGCCGCGGCTTCAAGCCATGCGGTTGGGTTTCGTGATTATTGATCCGGAGGGGATCATTATCTCAGCGCCGTTTCACGGTATGCTTGGGGATCAGTTGCACGATGAAGCATTGGAAACGTTTCGGTATATCTTTGATACTGAAGAGTCCGTTCTTTTAACCCCCTACAAACCGCCGCGTCCCGATCCGAGGCAAATGCGGGCTGGAGTGAAAGGCGGTTTTGGTCCGGGAGAGGATCCGAGGTTTGGCGGCGGTCCCGGTCGTCGTGGCGGGCGACGGAGGAATCGGACAATTATGGCCGTGGCGGCGCCGATTCGGGGGACGGATGGAAGTGTGGCTGCGGCCATTGGTCTGATGATTCAGCCGGAGCGGGAGTTCACCCGGATTTTGTCGGTGGCTCGTTCCGGAGAGACGGGTGAGACATTCGCGTTTGATCAGAACGGGGTCATGCTTTCGCAGAGTCGGTTTGAGGGAATGCTCCAAGGTTTGGGGTTGATCAATGACAGCGGACCGAGGGGCAGTTCCGCTTTGAATTTGGAGTTGCGGGATCCGGGGGGGAATTTGGTCGGGGGCTATGAGCCGAGGACGCCCCACGAATCTTGGCCGTTAACGAAGCTGGTTCAGGATGCTGTTGCGGGAGGTAATGGGATCGACGTCAAAGGCTTTCGGGACTATCGCGGTGTTCCCGTGGTGGGGGCTTGGCGTTGGTTGCCAAAGTATCGGTTTGGTGTGGCGACAAAATTGGACGCGGCTGAGGCTTTTCAGCCGCTGCGGGTGTTGCGGCTGGTTTTTCTGATTTTGCTGCTCCTTTCGGTGCTGTGCGGGGTCGGTTTGTTTCTGTTTTCGTATTTCAACGTTATGTTGCGTCGGCAGATGGAAGATGTCGCTTTAGAGGCCAAGGAGTTGGGACAGTACACTTTGGAAAAGAAAATCGGTGAAGGCGGGATGGGAGCGGTTTACCGGGCGCGGCATGCCCTGCTGCGACGTGATACGGCGGTCAAACTTTTGTTGCCGGAAAAGGCGGATGCCATGTCCATTCGGCGTTTCGAGCGCGAGGTGCAGTTGACCTGCCGGTTGGTGCATCCTAACACGATTCAAATCTTCGACTATGGCCATACGCCGGACGGGATATTTTACTATGCCATGGAGTTTCTCGATGGCATCAATCTGCGAGAGCTCATTCAGCTTGAGGGTCGGCTGCAGGAAGGCCGGGTCATTCATATCCTGGAGCAGATTTGTGCGTCATTGAGCGAGGCTCATGAGACGGGTCTGGTGCATCGGGATATCAAACCGGCGAATATTATTGTCTGTGATCGAGGTGGCCTAGCGGACATGGTGAAGGTGCTGGATTTCGGTTTAGTGAAATCTTGTTGCGATGATAAAGCGACTTCGACTGAGGCGACCCATGCCTTTACTATTGCCGGCACGCCGCAGTTTATCGCGCCGGAGGCCGTGTCTCGACCGGATCGGGTGGATCAGCGAAGCGATCTCTACGCCGTAGGGTTGTTGGCTTATTATCTTCTTACCGGGGGGCACGTATTTGATGGGGAGTCGGCGTTCGAGGTGATGCAGGAGCATGCTTCGAAGACGCCGGAACCGCCGCGTGAGCGTTTGGGCACGTCCGTCGATCCGACTTTGGAGAATTTGATCCTCCAGTGTTTGGAAAAGAAGCCGGTGAACCGGCCTGCCTCAGCTCGAGCTATGGTGGCGGCGCTGCATCAGTCATCGGCCCATGGAAAATGGACGTCCAAGGAGCGGGAGGATTGGTGGGTGGCTTTCCGGGCACGGCAGGGTGAGCGGCCGAAGGCTGGCGCTCCGAAGTCTTCGACGATTCTTGAGCCGACTTTGCAAATCAATCTGGGTGAGCGCACTCGAGTGGCTGGGTAGGGGAAAGCGGTGAAGGATCACCGCTTTCTAGGATGCTTTCACGTGGTTTGATGGCCTCGGTTGTTGCCACTAGGTTTTGGAGGGTGATGATTTTTCACCGCTTTCCCCTCCTTCGCTAGAAATCGTGCTGGCTCTGGATTTCGCTCACTGTTAATCTCTGGCTTCACCGATTCAATCAAGAGTAAGCAGAGATGCGCATTCAATTCTCTTTTGTTGGTTTTGTCTTTTTGATTTATTCGTTGGTCCGGTCATTTGCCGCTGAAGGGCCGATCCGTGTGCTTTTCCTTGGGCATGAAAGTGAACATCACAACTCCAACCTCTACTATCCCATGCTCGAACAAGCATTGGGGCCGGACGCAATCTATTTTGACTACGTGACTTCGGTAGAAGAGGCGCTCGGCAATGGCGAGTTTCTGCGCCGATTTGATGCGTTTTTGGTCTACGCCAATCATGCCGTGTTGGAGTCTCACCAATGGCAGAATCTCATGTCGTATGTCGAGGAAGGCGGTGGATTCCTTCCGATTCATTGTGCGAGTTGGTGTTTTGCCAATGAACCGGGGTTTGACCAGTTGGTTGGGGGACGATTCAAGAGTCATCAATCCGGGGTCTTCAAAGTGCGGACGACGAATGCCGCCCATTCAGCGATCGCCGGAGTGCCCGAGCTTGAAGCCTGGGACGAAACCTACTTCCACTCAAATCACAATCCTGAAAACCGAACGGTGTTGCAAGTGCGAGATGCTGCGCCAGGGGATCCCCACACCGAACCTGAACCTTGGACTTGGGTGCGAACTCAGGGGAAGGGGCGCGTGTTTTATACCGCATCGGGACACGATCATCGGGTGTGGAGCCGAGCTGAATTTCATCAATTGCTGAAAAAGGGCATTTTGTGGTCGGTCGGGGATGAACGCCGCGCGCGTTATGAAGCCTTTCTGAAAAGCCGCCGCCCGCTTCAGTACGAACGACGCGCGGATATTCCCAACTACGAGCGTCGTCCGGAACCACTCAGGTATCAGCTGCCTCTTTTACCCGAGGACAGTATGGACTACACACGCGTCCCTATGGGGTTTCGCTTGGAGTTGGTTGCCAGTGAGCCGGATATTGTGAATCCTATCGCCCTCAGCTGGGACGAACGCGGTCGTTTATGGGTGGCGGAAACTATCGATTATCCGAATGAGATTAAGGAAGGGCGCCAGGGCAGGGATCGAATCAAGATTTTGGAGGATACGGACGCAGACGGACGTTGCGATAAAGTAACCATCTTTGCTGACGGTCTGAACATTCCCACCGCGCTGGTTCCCTGCAATGGCGGATTTATTGTGGCCCACGCTCCAGACATGTTGTTTTTAAAGGATATTGATGGAGATGATCGGGCGGATATTCGCCAAGTGTTGAATACCGGCTGGGGCGTTCAGGATACGCATGCCGGCCCCTCTAATCTGCGGTATGGGTTTGATAATCGGATTTGGGGAACGGTCGGTTATTCGGGTTATGCTGGTGAAGTATCGGGCGAGCCGAATCGTTTCGGTTCAGGTGTGTTTCGGATGGGACAGAGAGGCGAAGATGTCACTTTCTTGCACCAGTTTAACAATAATACCTGGGGTTTCGGATTTAATGCGGCGGGTGATGTTTTTGGTTCAACCGCTAACAACAACCCGAGTTTTTTTTGCGGTTTTCCAGCCACGGGATATGGAGATTCTCGGGGTGTGACCGCCTTAATGATTGCTGATTCTCGGGCCTTTCATCCGCTCACGCCGAATGTTCGTCAAGTGGATGCCTTTGGGAACTACACGGCTGGGGCAGGGCATGCGTTGGCAACCTCGTCGGCGTTTCCTGAATCATGGCGCGATTCGATGGCTTTTGTCTGCGGGCCGACCGGACACCTCTTGGGCGGGTTTCGGATGTTGCCCGATGGATCGGGATTTCGAGCGAAGAGCGCCTTCTCATTGGTCGCCAGTGCGGATGAGTGGTTTTCGCCCGTCGCGGCAGAGGTCGGCCCGGATGGTGCGCTGTGGATCGCTGATTGGTACAATTTTATCATCCAACACAATCCAACGCCGTCGGTCGATCGGGGTGGCTACGCGGCCAAGCGAGGGATCGGCAATGCCCATATTAATCCCAATCGCGACCGTCAGCATGGGCGGATATATCGGTTGGTTTGGGAAAGTGCTTCCGCGCCGAGGACGACGTCGCTCGAGGGGGCTCGAGCGCGGGCATTGGTTCGGGCACTGTCTGATGACAACCTATTTTGGCGGCTGACCGCGCAGCGATTGCTCGTAGAGGCCGATGCTGCTGACGCGCTTCAGTTGCTGCGAAAGGAAGTGGTCGAGGGCGGTCAATCTTCCGTACATGCCCTTTGGGCGTTGCATGGAATGGGGCGCTTGGATCGTCTGGTGCATCAGGCTGCGTTGCTAAGCTCCAACCCTGCGTTAAAACAAAACGCCATTCGAGCTCTCAGCAACGATACGGAAGGCGAACGGTTATTGTTCGATACCGCCGTGGTCGCTGATGCAAATCTGGCAGTTCGCCGGGATGCTCTAATCAAGATGGCGCATTTGGCGCCTTCGGAAACGGTCCGACGAGCGGTTAATCGGCTCTTTATGGATCCCGAGAATCGGGAAGATCCCTGGATCTCGTTGGCCTTAAAAACTATGTCGCAGCGATATGGCATCGCTCTGGGAGGCAGGGAATTCGGGCCCAACCTGCTCGTGAATCCATCGTTTGAAGAAGGTCCTGCGGATGCACCGAAAGGTTGGCAGACGCACACTTACGGGGGTCGAGGAGAGGCCTCCTTCTCGGTGACTATGGTGGCTCCTTTTCGCCGGAGCGGCAGCCGTGCTTTAAAGATTGAATCGGATAGGGGTGCGGACGCCGGATGGCGGACCGAAGTGGCGGTAAAGCCGAATACAGAATATCGCCTATCCGGTTGGATCATGACCCGAGGCGTTAATGGTGCCATGGGTGCGCTGTTGAACGTCCATTCGATGCAGGGAGTGTTGACGAAGGCCCTGCAAAAGCGGAATCACTGGACGGAGGTCGAGGCGATCTTCAATTCGGGCAATCGGAGTTCCATCGTCATCAACTGTCTCTTTGGTGGTTGGGGAACATCGATCGGTGAAGCGTATTATGATGATCTATCACTGCAGGAGATCACTTACGAACCGATGGATGCTGATGA
This sequence comes from Limisphaerales bacterium, assembly GCA_024761205.1. Lineage (GTDB taxonomy): Bacteria > Verrucomicrobiota > Verrucomicrobiia > Limisphaerales > AAA164-E04 > UBA2970. The sequence goes on along the minus strand of JAMASS010000039.1, from coordinate 22,759 downwards.
GGCGGCGGCGGGTGATGTAGGCCGTGGCAAGCAGATTTTTCGGAAGCACCCGGTCGCCTCGTGCGCCCGGTGTCATCGACTTGAGGGCGAGGGAGGTACGGTGGGCCCGGTGCTGGACGGCATCGCCCGGCGCAAGCACTCGGACTACATCCGCCAAAGCCTGTTGGAGCCGCAAGCGACGATCGCCGAAGGGTATCCCGCTGAAGTGTCCCCGATGCCGCCATTTGGCGTTTTATTGAAACCACAGGAGATTGAGGACTTGATGGCCTTTCTGCTGACACTCAAAACGCCGGCAAAGCCCGGTACGGTAGAAGCTCCGAAGCGGATTTCGTTCGAGTGATTTTTGAACAGGAGGGACTGGAGAGAACAGAGAAAGGAAATTCCCAAATCCGCTTTCTCCGTTGCTTGCTGTTCAATTTTCCTTTTAACACAGATTTCTTTGATGACCTGGCCGTGGATGTTAATGAGGGTTTCTTGGCGTCTCTGATGAAGTAGGCAGGCGTTCGTGGTCGAGTCCTAGGAGATGAGGGTGGTAACGTGGATGTGGGCTTTGTTCGCCGTGGCCTCGAAGCCGGATTCATGAGGCTCGCCAGAGCTGATGCCGCTCTTAACGCTGCCAGCCATCCACGGTGAGGCCCGTGAAGCCATTGCCCCTTTCTCAGAGGAATTCGTTGGTGTTGAGGGGGACATGGCAGAGCGAAACCAGAGCGTGGGGGGGATTGGCCCGGTCTGACTGATCTCGCAGGCGCTCGAATTGGGCGGTTTGCGCTACTAGGTGATCTTGAGCTTGTGGGGTTTCGGTGAGGTCAAAGTCAGTCATGAGGGGAAGGAGTAGCGAGCGCGGAGTCATTATGTAGACGTTTCGTTGCAGTGTTCGGCAGGTGTGGAGGCGCGCCCGCGCGCTGCCTTTGCGCGAGAGCTCTTTCAAGGCTTCTGGACTCATGGTTGGGAAAGAGTTCGGGCCGCCCATCTTGCGGTTGAGCTGATCGTTCGTGATGAGCATCGAGTCCCGCAATGCCTCCGCATTGAGGCGTTGGCGATGAAAGTGCCAGAGTAATCGGTTCTCGGGATCTTTGAGCACGTAGTTGTTATGGCGATTGTGATAAGAGGTTTGACGATAGGTATTTGAGAGCATGGTGAATTTATGCCTGCGCTTTAAGGTCCACTGTGGCCCAGCCCAGCACTTGACCGTGGGCACGATCAACTCCACAGCCAACTAATCCACTAGGTCAGGATGGGCCGATGGAGCGTTCTTGAAGTCAAAGTCGTTTGGCGTGCGCACGAGTCCGTGGCCGAAGTGGCGTTGCTAAAGAGGTTGATCAGCCTCGCGGTGAGAGGGGCTTTGCTTATCCCAGATGCGTTGGACAATTGGAGGCGACGGTGCGTGGTGGCATTGTTCTCGGGCGGAGGGGTGGAAGGGTTGATCTAGGCTGGGAATGGCGGAAAGGAATCCCGGAGTGACCTCCGGATCAGACTTGTGGTGTTCGCTATTGATGAGGCGGTGGCTCGGCTCGACTTGCGGGCCTTTGTCGGTCCAACCGTATACCTGCTCAAAGTCAAGTCGTTCCTTGCTGGGACTGCTTTGATTGGTTTGACTGATATAGCCGGCCCAGAAATAACTGGCGACTTGGTAATAGTCACTTTGGTGGATCGGATCAATTTGTGGTCGTGGCAGGGGGCGCGTTTGATCGGTCGCAGCGACCACTAATCGCGGCCCGCATGTTCGTGGATGGTTTTGTCAAAGAGACCCTGAGTTCGGCCTGGTCCCGGCCACGGTGCGCCGGCCGGGACCACTGGGTGAGGTGCCCAATTTCAGCGTTCGAAAGTTTTTGAGATCGTCCTCGATCTTCGGACGGCATTTTGCCGAGGGCAGGCGTTTTAGCAGCCGAGAATTGGCAGGTTGATCGACGGCAAAGAGACGACTCCGTTTTCCTGCTGGCAAGAGACCGGATCTCGCTGTGAGATCGAGTTTACCTTTATGATCGCTTGGGTTGGTGGCAGGGCATGCATTTCCCTGTGAGTAGCGGGGTGATTTCCGCTTGGAAGGATGAGGGTTGTCCCTGACCATGTAAACCTATCGGAGTCAGGAGCGGCAATAGCACGCTGGCAGTGCGTGGCTGGCGACCGGATGGTGCAGGTTGGGGAGCATTGAGGGATGATGTCTGATGGGCGGCCAGATGGTAAGAGACGGAGGATTATCGGATTCGCTGCTGTTGCTGTCTTAGCGCCGCTGTTGGCTGGGGTCAAGGGACACGAATGGTCGGGATCGGCTGTGGTGGTGGCGCAGTCTATGAGGGATTGTGGCGAGTTGCTTATGGATGAGTTTTTAGCTGCTTGTGAGAATTTCGAAGAAGGGGCAGCCTAGGCAGTTGACGGAGTGCCGACGGGCAATTGGAGAGTCACCCTGGCCCTAGGGGTGTCTCCCGTGGCAAACATGTCGAGAGAGGGGAGTGGATGCCATGACGCCTTGGCTGCATATTGAGCGTATTCAGGAGGCTTTGGATTCCTCCACGTTTGGGATGATCGGCGTTCGATACTGAGATTGCTCGTTAGAGAAGCTGAGGGGCCGTTACGAAGGATAGGGATGGGGCTTTGTGAGTGTGGCGAAATGGCGCTGAGGCGTGGTGTTCTTGAGGTAGCCGCTCTCTGTTTCCGTCGGGTCTTCGAGGAGTTTTTCAATGAGCTTTCGGAGATAGGGACCCGAGCGGGGGTGTTGGCAGGTCTCCGATTTCTGGAAATTGTCGAGGAGATTTCGGAGTTGGAGAGTGCCTTTTTTGCAATCGGGTGCCAATTGAGGGGAATCTGGATCAATTCACCCTGCATCCTCTCTGTGAATTCGAGCTTGTCCTCAAGAGTCGTCACCGTTCCGAGAGTTAGGGCTGGGATTTTATCGATCTCATGTGGCGGGTTGATCAGCGGTTGTGGCGATTCTTCCGGGTGACGAGGTCGAAATTTTTGTTGGGAACGGATAAGTCCCTTATCGTTGCCCGGGGTTTTTTAAGGATGAGGAGGTGGTGTTTTGATTGTTTTTGACGATAGGGGACGCGGTTCTTGGGCGGTCTTGGAGTGACTTTGTGGCTTCTCTGAATCGTGCGAAACGAGTCTTTGAATTTGAGCCCTATCTTGATATGGCGGTGTGGGGTTGGCGGTATCTTCATTGGGAAACCGATCGAGGGAACCTTGGCGGCGGGATTCAATGGGGAGGCCGGTGAGCATCAGTCGCCGGTGGGGTTGTGCATTCTGCTGACGGATGCCGAGACCTATTTTGCTTCGGCTAATTGCCGTCGTAGTCGCTTGCTTTTATTAGTCGGTCTGGCGTTTTTGTGTCACGGTCGGCTTGATTTCGTTGTTTCGTGTCTGCCAAAGACAGATTGGATTAAACCAGATCAGGTCTGACTTTGTGGCTAGTGCATCTACGAATTACGCACTTTGGTGGCCTCCTTCTCGCTGAACCTTCTCGTTTAAAAGTTGGCGATTTTATTCGACTGCCAAATCAAGTCACCCGTGGCCCACAAAAAGTTGTGATTTTAGGTCAAGTGAAGAACCCCTGTTTTTATCAGTTGCCCTCAATACGGACATTATCATTGCCCAGGTGATTGCGAGGGCCGGGGGTTTTGAGGAGAATGCGAAAAAGACTGGGATCAAGCTATCACGGGACGGAAAACAGCGGGCGGTCATTTACGAGCGGATTCGTCTGAACACACCTGATGCTGCCGAGATCAAGGTCAAAGGTGGGGATTGATGGATGGTTTGAGCAGCGATTTTTTAATTGAGACTATGGATTGAAGATGGTCGCAAAGGGTTGAGTTTACTTTGTTGTTCGAATGCCTTCAGCTGCTGAATATAGGGTTCGATGTTAATGCCTTGACTGTCAAGCCACTCGCGATGGTAAAGCGTATCGAGTTACCGTTCGCTGGAATCGCAGAGGGTCATGACCACGCTTGAGGGTGTGGTTTAACCACTGAGTTCGGAGATGATTAGGAGAGAGCCGTAGATATTAGTTCCAGTAGAACCGCCGCATTTGTGATCCGAAACCCTCTTCAACCACCAAATGGTGGCGATTGCAGCCGCGCTGGGAAGTTGAATCATGCGATCGATAACCGACGAGAGCGTGTTTTGATTGATCGGATGCTCATCCGCTGTTCCTTACACTTCAGAGGTGTGGAAACAGCCCCGGCGGAGTAAAGGCTTATCCGCGGGCGGGGAGCCGTCGCCAGTAAGTTTGGTGGGGTGAGACTCCATCGGAGATGCTCTCGCCCCACCGGAGCTCCGTTCGCGGACGCTTAGTAGTTGAACGCAAGCTGCAGCCAGAAACGGGTCCGGCCGGCTAGACCGTCATCTCCTTCTTCGTAGTGGCCGTAGTTGGTCAGGAGAGTAAAGTTCTTGCTGAGTTTCTTGGAGGCAACGAGGTCGAATTCGTGACCATAGTTAACACCGCCGTCTTCTGCCGAAAAATCATGATAGAAGAATTTCAAGGGAATACTTCCGGGCAAAACAACGCAACCCAGGCGTAAAGATCATCCAAACCATCGGCCGGTGTGGCGAGAAAGGCGTCGGCCCAGCCGTTGAATTTGTGGAGTGTGGCCAATGGTGTTGCGAAGCCTTTTGCGCCGCCGTCCGAACCCAGGACCTCGTAGCCGACACCGTAGTCGAACTTCTTGTGCTTCGCGCCAAGGGAGAAGTGGTAATAGTTCGCATCGTAGTTCAGTGGGTTGTTGCCATTGTCTGTTTGGTAGGCGTACTCCGCGTGATAGGTTGCAGCGACTGTGTCGCTCAGAGGCGTGCTGCCGACAAAGCTTCCCCCGTAAGTAGCACTTGAGTTGGCTGGCGAATCGTTCAGATCGAGGAGGTAGGTATTATAACCAGTGAGTGTGCCTGCCTTCCAGCCGCTATAGGAGCCGTTGATGATGTGCGAGTCCGAGTCAAAGTCGCCCGCGGGATGCTCGTCGCCGAGGACCTGATTCACGTTTGAGATGTAGCTGTAGAGGAGGCTGATGTCTGCGAGTCTCGTATTGACCACGGTGACGCCGTCGTAAGTTTGTTGATTTTGCCGCCAGATGACATCCCCGATAAATCGAGCGCCATCAAGGGTGATACGTTGGCGTCCAAACTTAGCGACGGTGTCCCAGTTTTCGTAGGCCAACCAAGCTCGGTTGATTTCGGTCGTTTCCGGATCAGCGATGACGGTGCGGCCAGCACCGCCGGGTTGATGCCGGCTTGGTTGTAGTTGTTTTCGTTTCCGATGATCGTTACGTCTTCGAACTCGATCATGGATTTGAAGTTGTAGAGGCTCCCCGTGGTGAAGCCTACTCGATTCCGAATGGTGAAGGCGTTCGATTCCTTTGGGGCCGGATCGCCTCCAAACGACTCTTGGTCCGCCCACTCCCAACGGAGGAGACTGTTGACGTTGATCTTGCCTTCCTTTACCGCATCGGGCAGGAAGTTCCAGGCGGACTTTTTCTCCTCGGCTTGCTCTTGGGCAAGTGCTTGCCCGCCAATGATCATCATCATGGTGAGAAGGCTTGTTTTAAGAAAGGTTCGATTCCGGGCGGTTCTTGAAGTTTCTGTCATAGAAATTACGCGAGCTTTGTTTTATCTCGAAGTGACCCTGAGGTTGATTTCGGCAGGCAAGCTATCGCGGTGCCAAAGTCCGATTCTGATGAATCATCTCATTCATTGGAGATCAGATTTCGGTTCATGAATTCTCCGTGATCCCTGTTTTTCGGAGGCAATCGTGCAGTTCTAGCGGCAGATTGAACGATAGCGAATATTTAATTAGCGAACCGCGCGGGGGCTTTTTGGAAAGAGTGAAACCACTGTGCTCATTTTTCGACACGTAAAGATCGTGTGCCTGCAAGGTTCCCATTTCTCGTTTGATACCGCGATCAGTCGTTGTTTCGCCCTTCATTTGTTGCTAAAATGTGACTGAAGTATAAGCATTCGCATCTGTTTTCACTATGGTCACCGGTGCGATACCCTTGGAAAGCGTTTTTAGGCGGAAATGAGAAGCACATCGAAAAAGCTGGGGTTGATAGCGTTGTTGCTCGGCAATAGTTTATTTTACTGGGGAACCAACATCCAATCTCAGCCAGCCATGAGTGGTCCGCCGCCCGGGCGGCCTGGTGATCCGGGCGTCGGGGACAGCAGCTTTGGCGGGTTCGGAGGGTTTGGACGTAGTAGGGGCGGGTTTGGCAACTTCCTTCGGATGGATCCTTTATTTGCTGCTATCGACCGGGATAAGGATGGCGAGCTTTCCCGGGCGGAGATTGCGGGGGCTTCCTCAGCCCTCCGGTTCGTAGACAAAAACAACGACGGGATGATCTCGAGCGAGGAGACGCGGCTAAACTTCCGGGGGCGGGGCGGCTTTGGATTCGGTCAAGTGGGTGGGGAAGCGGTGGAACAACAGGACCCGGAAGAGGTGAAGTTTGGGGATGGCGTTGCCGTGATTCCGGATCGAGCCACCTTCAAGAAGTTGGCCTACCAAGGGTCTGAGGTGTTGATTGATCGGCATCTCGACAGTCAGGAGTTTGTGAAGTTCCAGATTGAAGGCGTGGGGTCTGATGATCCCAAGTTGTATTTTATCAATACCATAACCCATCGAGCCCATATGATGTTCATGCGCGCAGTGGGAATATCTATGCGGGGTTTCGGCCGAGGCGACAGCGGGCAGATGCGTGGCGTGCTTGTTTATCGCCCGCTAACCAAGGCACCGAATGGAAGCACCGGCTTGTATACCTACGAGTTTGAGCCGAACGATTCGTTTCCGTATGCCCAAGTCAAGTTTGCTTATGGGATGTTGGTGGAAAAGATGCCCCTTTTGAAGGGGAAGTTGGGCTACTATCCGATGCCCGGTGCCATGTCGCGTTACCGGGAAGAGAAATCGCTGTACGAAGCGGGTGATCTGCCGGTCTATCTCGACGAAGATTTATTTGGTAAGATTGCCTTTCTTCCGCTGAACGTTGGTGAATCGTTCGGTCGCCTCAGAGTTATGAGGCTGGACGAGCGGCCCAATCCGAGAGATGTCGTGATTTATGACACCTTGCCCAATGAAATGCCTCGGGTTGCGGGAATCATCACCGGGGCACGACAAACCCCGTTGTCTCACGTGAACCTGCGGGCGGTGCAAGATAAAATTCCCAATGCTTTCTTGGCCGACGGTTCAAAGAATGCCGCGGTCCAATTGCTGGTCGGCAAAAACATCTTCTACAAGGTCACGTCTGATGGATACGAAATCCGTGAAGCCAGTGCTGCGGAGGTCGAAGCGCACTTTGCCGGTATTCGGCCAACTGAACCGCAAACGCCGCAACGGGATTTGTCCGTGAAGAGAATTCGTTCGTTCGCCGAGATTGGATTTGACGATGCGAAGTCAGTCGGTGTCAAGGCGGCGAACCTAGCGACGATGCGTCGATTCGAGTTTGATGCGTTTACCGTACCCGATGGATTTGCCGTTCCGTTTGCCTTCTATGATGGATTTATGAAGCACAACCAGCTTTACGCCAAAGCCGCGGCTCTATTGGCTCGGTCGGATTTTAAAAACGATCGGGAGGCCCGAATCAAGGGATTGAAGAAGTTTCGCAAGGCGGTGTGCGAAGGCGAGATGCCGGCCTGGATGATGGTGGTTCTTGGGGAGCTGCAGCGTTCGTTTCCTGAAGGTACTCCGATTCGCGTGCGATCAAGCACCAACAACGAGGATCTTCCGGGATTCAGTGGTGCCGGTCTTTATAGTTCCTATACGCACCATCCACATGAAGGTCATCTGGCCAAGTCGATCAAGCAGGTGTTTGCGAGCCTGTGGAATTTTAGGACTTTTGAGGAACGTGAGTTCTATCGCATCAATCACTTTGCGTCGGCCATGGGGGTTTTGGTGCATCCAAATTATCAGGGCGAGCGGGCCAACGGCGTCGCTGTGACGGATGACATTCTTTATCAAACCTACGGGAACTATTATGTGAACGTTCAGGTCGGTGAAGATCTCGTGACCAATCCGGAAGTGGCCTCCGTTCCAGAGGAGTTGCTAATCAGTTGGTGGGATGCTGCGGATACGAAAGTGATGCGATCATCAAACAAAACCGCTGACGGGGCTCAAATCCTCAACGATGAGCACTTGCAGGAATTGAGTGATTGCTTGCAAAAAATTCATCGCGAATTCCGAGACCTCTACGGGAAAACCCCGGAGGATCGGTTTGCCATGGAAATCGAATTCAAGGTGACCCGCGACAGCCATTTAGCGATCAAGCAGGCGCGTCCTTGGGTGTTTTAAGAATTCATCCATCTTACGAAGCAACCGCCATCACGGAAAGGTGAGGCGAGAGTCTTTCGAGCCCTTCTCCCTCGCTAGGTTACGGAGGTTGGATACGAGATTGACAGGATGCTTGGTCGATGAAACGGTCTCGTCAGTTCGCTGTTACCGATCTCGGTGAGAGCGGCGCAACGGAATCTTGCCCTACCTCGTTTGCCTAAGAAGAGTCCGTTTCTAACCGGGCTCTTGTTCAAAAGAGTTGGAGTCGTCCAAGCTCGCTTAGTCTTGTGGAGCAAGCGAAGAATCAGGTTGTGATCGTTACGGGAGCGAGCAGTGGGTTGGGCGGAGTATTGCCCTGGCTTTTGCACAGGAGGGCGTGTCGATTGTGTTGGCTGGCTCGGAACGTGGAGAGAAGTTCTCTCAGGTGAAGAAAGATGAGATTGTTGGCTGGGGCGCTCCTGCATCGCCGTTCCGATTGATGTGGATCAAGAAAACGATGTCGTCCAGCTCTTCAAGGAGACTCGCGCGACCTTCGCCGTGGGAGCTGGCGGAGAGTGAGGGGCTGATGAATCCTGCGATCTTGCCCGCGTGGTCGTGGGCATGACTCAGCTGCCGGCCGATGTTAATTTCCTCGAAGGTATTGTACTGCCAATTGGAGTGCCGTTTTGGGGGCGCGGCTGATCGGGACTCCATTCACTACGAATTAAGACTGGCGCGCATTGAGGCAATGACTTGCTCATCGGCGACCTCGGCCTCGTATTCGGGCGGCCTCAAGGTGCCTCCCAGGTAGACCCGCGGATTTCGAAACTGCATTTGGCTGGGCAATGTTTTCATCGCTGCAAAATGGACTTCGCAGACACCCGTGTGGGCGATGAGCTTCGGGAGATTCCTGGGTGTGACACCACCGCCCGGCATGATGATGATTCGGCCAGCAGCCTTTTGGTTGAGGTCACGGATAAGATCCATGCCTTCGATCACCGATTCCTCTTGGCCGGAAGTCAGGATGCGGTCCACGCCGAGTTCGATCAATGTCTCCATGGCTTGAAACGGATCGCGGCACATATCGAAGGCGCGGTGATAGGTAACGCTCAACGGTCGGGCTGCCTTGATGAGTTCTCGTGTCTGCTTGATGTCGACGTCGCCCTCGGCGGTGAGAGAACCGATCACGATGCCCTCGACCCGCAGTTTTTTCATGGTCTCAATGTCGTGGAGCATGGTTTCGACTTCAATCGCGTCAAAGAAAAAGTCACCGCCACGAGGGCGGACAATGACGTGAAGGCTCAGGGACACATGAGCGCGGGCTGTTTGGACGGCTCCAATGCTGGGTGTGGTTCCGCCTTCCAACAGATTGGCACAGAGTTCCACTCGGTCGGCACCACCTTTTTGCGCGGCGATGGCACTCGCTGGGGAGTTGATGCAGATTTCGATTTTCATTGGTTGCTAAGTTGTTGGCAACTATCCCTGTTTGCCTTGGGCGGTGTCCAGGCGAAGATCTTGGACTGCGGGCAGCCTGCTGCGCCTCTCAAGGCTCTCCTTTTGTCGCACGGCACTAGTAGCGCTTTGCGGTTGAATTAAATCCGGTTGGGCGCTCTTCTATGCCCGATCCTTTTCAAGCGATTTATTTTGTATCCTCTTATCTGACAGAGTTGATAGGCACATGATTTTCATTATCTTGGGCAATAGTGTGGTGGCGAACGTAGTACTTGGCAAGACTAGGGCAACAGTTCCGGTTGGATTGTGATTGGCCGGGCTGGGGGCTGGCGGTCCATTGTGTTTTTCTGTCAGTGAGGCCCATCTGAATCCCGCGGTGACGCTAGGAATGGTGGCCATGGGTGGTTTTGCCTGGGAGTCAAGTCCCGTGATATGTGTTGGCTCAGGTGATAGGGGAGAATTTTAGGAGGCGTGCTGGTGTGGCTGGCGTATCACCCGCACTTTGAAGCTACCGAGGATCAGGGAGCGAAGTTGGCGGTCTTCTGCACGGACCGGGGATTCGTAGCCCGGCGCGTGACTTGGGGCCGCTGCGTATCAGTTGCTCCCCATTGCAAGGGAGGGTGATGATTTTTTATGCCCATACCGAATCCATCAAGGGGTTTGAATGAAGGGCAGGCTCCCCTCCCCCCTTCATCATGACCCTCAACTCGAAAGCTCAATGCCGCTTTTCTTCACTCAACCCTGCATTATTGACAATTTTCAAAAACACGCCGCTGTAGCGACTTCGTTCAACAAACTATTAACGACGGTGGCTGGGAAAGTGGGCGGGAAGACCAAGGTTGTCTTTGAAGGGGAGTGTGTTTATTGGGGGCACGGTGGTGCAATGGTTGCGCGATGGCCTCGGAAGAATCCCGCAGATGTCGAGGCGTTGGCGCGAACCATTGACGACGACGACGGCTGGGAACACCCTGTTAGGGTGCTTGCGAGCGGGGAATGAATCGTCGGTTTGGTGCGCGGATCAAATCGGGGACACATCGCTCGTGCAGCATTGGAATCCATCGACTATCCATCGAAGGATTTGTTGCACGCGATGGAGGCGGACATGGTCATTCGTTTGAAGAAGGAATTACGAGTCGACGGCAGTGCCAGTCTTAACAACTTTCTAATGCAGTTTCAGTCGGATATCCTCGGCGTGCCGGGGTCCGACCGATGATTGCCGAAACGACGGCACTGGGCGCGGCCTATCTTGCGGGCTTGTCCGCTGGCTATTGGAAAATCAAGCCGAGATCGCAAAACAATGGCCGGTCGACGCTCGATTCAAGCCCGCCATGGAAGCGAAGGTGCGCGATCGACTTTATGTGGATTGAAACGAGTGCTGGAGCGGTCGAAACAGTGGATTGAGGGTTAGGGCGCGGACACACCTATCCCGCGTCGAGTGTGTCTATCGAGGACAAGAGTGTTCGCGTTCCTACCGTCCTCCTTTCTCCTTGATGATGCGTCGAACTTTCTTTGCGAGGGGTTTGTCATGACGTTCCTCTGTGGCCAGACTGCTGATCGACTTGTTGATTCTGGTAGGTTGCTTGCGCATAGCCGGTGGTAGTTGTCTAGGAACCGCTCCGGAAGGAATCATTGATCCAGTGCTTTTAACACGGCGCAGCCTTGTTCCTGATCCTGGTGACAATCCCAGAAGACATTGCTGAGCGAGTATCTCGATTTCCGAGAAGGCCGGTTCGACGCCTTCAATCGCTCCCACGGCTGTACTTTCCGCAAACCCAACGAGTCAATGAGCCAGCCATGATCTGGGATACGAAGCATCTGGCTGTTGAAGGGCGTATGGCATCCTCTGCTGTCGTCTTCCGGGATGGCCTTCTTGATCCGCCTTTGCTCTCGTTCTAGTAGGGCGTTGGTCAGCGTCGATTTGCCGACATCCGATGATCCGAGAAGAACTGCCGTGGTGGTATGCCCGAGGGTGGTTTTTCAAACGATCGAGGCCCTGTCCCATTGCGGCACTCAGATCAGCTACGGGAATATCTGAGACTTCGGGCTTATTGGACTAGGCTGGTCTGTGATGCAAAGACGGAAATGACGTCAGATACTCGGGGAAACAAAGAGGTGAACTTGATATTACTATCTGCCGAAAAATCATTTTGGGAAAGCGTGGATGAAGGCGGTTTGTCGGGAGGCGTTCACAAATGGCCGAAGCGCTAGCCGAGGCGATCCGTCACTTCCTGCGGGGAGCGGGTGATGTCATCTTGGAACCCGCCGGCCTTGAGCCGACGCCAGCCCTTTCGATCAGGTTACCCTCCGACGGGGAGGGTGGCAGTCGAGGGAGGCTTGAATCGGCGCCTTCCCCTCCCGCCACCAAGTTCGTCCAGGAGACACGGAAGAGCCCGGCGGCGCACCGCCGCTTCGCTTTGCGAGGCGTCCGGGCGGGGAAATCAAGCCACCGACCCCGGCTTGGTTAAGCTGGCGGATCCAGGGGTGAACCCTCCGGTCATCAAGGGGTGAACCGGTTTCGGGGAGAGCATTGCCTGAACACCGGACGCGCCGAGTCTTCAAGCGGTGGCTGTGGTTCTGGTTGGCCGAGGTCTATTCTTGGGCGGCGATGTTTTCGGCTTTGAGTTAAATCTCGAAATGCCACCAATGCAGAGGCAACCCAAAGCAGAAAACAGAACCTAGCGCAGCCTAAGTTTCCGGAAACTTATTCGGGCAGATGTTTAAATACGGAAGACGGAATGCGGCGGGTTGGTTGTTTAAATCCGTGTATTCGGTGTATTTCACAGTTTGAATCTAGTCCCTCTCCCTCGGGGCGCAGCAGTCTGCGCTGGGGCAAAGCAGCAGGCGGGCACAGTCCAGGATGATCTGCAAGGTGGGGACTACTGAGGCGGAACAAGTGTCTGCGGCTCTTTTTTCGCCTGAAATAGCCGTAGACAAGAGTAGGCAATCCACCATGCGCTATAGACCAGGATTCCCGCTGTCAGGTAGAAGCGAGATTCGTTCAGTAGGAGAATTGAAATTCCGGGTAGGATGAGGACGTAAACGATAGTCCAATAGGCCCCACGTGCCAGACTTCTATGTTTGATCCCCATCCAGATACCCACAGTGACGGTTGCCAGCGCTAGTGGCCAAAACAAGGTGTTGTGATAGATGAAGATTTCGAGGACCTGCTTAGCCGAATTTTCTTTAAAGGATGGATGGTGGTGGGCCAGGCCGAGAACCACCAAGTCTGCAACAACAAACGGGATTCCTCCCAGTAGGAAATCGCGACGGAGATTACCGAGCACTCGCCTGATGATGTCTGCGATGCGAAGCGGCGTTGTCTGAAGGATTTCGATTGCGCCATTAGCCGTGATCTCGCCAAATGACTGGGGAGCTATTTTGGCTAGAGCGACGACGAAGAAGATTTTTCCGATTGCCATTATCATGAAGTAGGGCAAGATAAAATCCTCGAGCTCCAGTTCATGGGCGCTATAGAGTCCTCCGACGATCAAAGTCAAGAGAACGAACAGGAAGCCAATGGGACGGGTTGAAACCTGGCGGGTATCGGCGTAGCGTTTGACGATCCATTCGGCGGGATCGGTATCACATCGTCTGAGGGTGGCGCGTTTTTGGGGCGCACTTCGGAGGTGGAGTGGCTGTTGGTTACGTCGGATTCGTCCGGGTTTCTGACTTGTCGCCACTGCGTTACGAATGGAGTCATCAAGTGAGATCGAATCGACTTGGTTCCGCCACGCGTGTTCGAACAGCGATTGGGCAAGGATCCAGCTTCGAAGTCCATAGCTGAATGCGAAAAACAGTATCGTGAAGTAAAGAATATGAGATTCTAGAAACGCGTGGAGGAGCAACCAGGCCGGGCCAATTGGACTCAAGTTGAGCAGGAAAACTTTTCGAAGCGCTTTAGAAAAGGCCAGATGCTCGTTCTGTTCCTCGCAAGACTTGACGAAGCCGACGGTCATCGCAACCCATAGAGTGGCCAGGATAGCGAGAATGATCTCGACGTAGAGCAGACCTGAAACACCGCCAATGAGCAGCGGGATTCCTAGGATTGGCAGGACCGCAATCACGGCCCAAACATTTTGCAGACCATTGGAGGCCAGCTTCGCAATCATGACCGCCTGTGGTTGGAGACCGGTGAGATACATGAGGCTTAGGGTGCCTTGACGGCGCTCTCGGCCAATCGTGTCGTAAGTGGACCGAATGCCTGCAATGTTAGCGATCAGGAAGAGAACAATGGTCAACGGCGGGATCAATTGAAATCCCTCGCCGTCTCGAAGCGCAAATCCCTCAGAGAAAGTGACAATGACCAGCATGCCAAGCGCAGCAAAAGCAAAGAGGCTGCGGGTCCAATAAGTCCAGGGCCGACGCGAGTACTCGGTTAATTCGCGCAAAACGATCGGCGACTGCCAGGCGTGCTTAATTGCCGACGCGGCGCTCATTGTCGAAACGAGAGTATCTTAGCGGCACGGTCTTCGATTGGTGCGTGGTCGTTGTCTCATACAGCGTTTTGCAATCGCCTGCCGGATTGCCCACGAGAGAAACCGGCAGCAGAAAGAGGACAATGGCAAGAACCCTTGAGAGGATCATGGAAATCGGACGAGCTTCATCGGCATCTTTGCGAATTAAAGCGAGTCAAGTAATCGGAAGTAAGGAGAAAAAATGGTGCGCGATACTGGGTTCGAACCAGTGACCTCCACCGTGTCAAGGTGATGCTCTACCGCTGAGCTAATCGCGCGCATGAGATGAGCAATTACCAACTTTATCCACTTTGGCAAGATTAGAGTTTTTCCTTTCGAAAAACTTCGCAGGGGTTTCGAGTGCTAAGTGCAAGTTTTTGAGTTCCAAGTTCAATGCTCAGAATTCAAGGCAAGGGGTGAGGTCAAGACATGAGCAAGTTGCGGAAAATCCATCCTATAGATCCTGTTGAGTATGCATTTCCCCAGCTCCGATAGAAAACGGTTGATTGCATTGGGAGCTTCAGGGTTTGGAGCTAGAACCTAATGAATCGACGTTTGCCTATCTAGGCAAGCGGCGTTATGTGAGGTGAAGTGCGGTCATCAGCATCCGATTACATGGAGTGAAGTTGTTCTCGCTACTGCTCATGTCTTCGAGATCGTTCGGAGGCGTGTTCGTCGCTCAATCTGGCTGGGCTAGCGTTACCATATAGGCATGATGTGAGGATAGGCGGAGGAGTGGGGTTAAAGAGTGAGATGCCTTGAGGAATGAAAACCTCGAGCGTGTGATCAATTTAAGCACAATCAGCTTTATTGACGCCGGCATTCAGTTCGTTGGAGCTGATCTCACAAAATTTAACTTGAATGGAATTTCACTCGCGAAAGTAGATATCAGTGGTGCCAAGCTAGCTGGAACGTGGGGAAACTGTGCTGATTTGAGGCAAGCAAGTCTCCGCCATACTTGAGGAATACGTCTCTTGCGTATGTAAAGCTTACAGGTGTCAGTTTGTCCGGAGCGGACATAAACGGAGTTAATTTCAAAGCAAGTGATTTACGAGAGAGGAATCTCACCAGTACATTAAATCCACTAAAATTCGAAGCTCTGACCTTGGCTTTGCGAATCTTTTTATGACTCATTTTATCGGGATCAGGCTAGAGGAGGCGATTGGTCTTGAGACTTGCAATTATTCCGGCCCAACCTCATGTAGGAAACATGACATTGGGAGAAGTCGGATAGTAAACCCGATGTCTTCTTGAAAGGTTTGAGGCTTACGGATATTTGAATCAAATACATACAATCCTTGATCAACAACCCAATCGAATTTTACTCCTGCTTCCTCTCATACAATCACAATGATAAGCCGTTCGCTAAAAGAATCTACGACCAGCTTCAAGCAAAGGGGATTCACTGCTGGCTCAATGAACATCAACTGCTCTCCGGAGACGACATTTACGAGCAAGTGGACCGAGGAATCAAGCTTTGGGATAAGGTCTTGCTTTGTTGATAAAAATCGTCGCTGACAAGCGGTGGGGCGACAATGAGATCGACACAGCTTTTGAGAAGGAGCAAAAACTGATGAAGGAACGGGAAAAGAAGATGCTGTCTCTGATCCCTTTGAATCTGGATGGCTATCTCTTCAGTGATGAATTCGAGAGTGGCAAGAAGAAATCCATTACTACACGCCTAGCTGCTGATTTCACCGGATGGGAACACGATAACGCTAAGTTCGAGGAGGAGTTTAAGAAAATGGTAAAGGCGTTGCGAACGGGTGATGAGGGGAAGGAAAAGGCTCAGGTGGGGAGGCTGTGTTGTTGATAATGTCGACGAATCCGAGATGGGTATAATTGGCTGTTTGAACATTCATGGCGGTCGCCAGAAGATTCACATATAGTTCAGTCAAGTCCAGTTCTACACCAGTGTATCTCAACACGCCGATGGCCGGACGCCAACATGGGGTTGTGCCGGTTGAATTTTCTCAGGCGGGACGTTTTTCATCTGCTTTTTAGAGACTTTTTGAGCGACGAAGTCCTTTATTTGCTCAACGCCTCAAATTAAACCTTCTTCCAAGTTTAATGTTAAGAGATTGTGTGTACGGGCTAACCCTTAGCGAGACAGGCCGTCTTCGAGGTGTTGAAGAAGGGAGGGAGTGTGGTGGATGCGGTAATTGCTGCCAACGCCGTCTTGAACGTTGTGGAACCGATGAGCAATGGCCCTGGTGGCGACTTGTTTGTGATCGGTCGGGATGAGGGGTCAGCCAATCCCTTTACGGTCTCAATGCCAGTGGTTGTTCGTCGTATCATTGGAGTCTCGAGGAGGCTGAGAAGATCGGTCTCCACTCGCCGCTGTCTTGGAGCGTGTCGGGTTGGGAAGAAAGGGTACCTTGTCACAACGCTATGGCAAACTCAAGCGACAGGAATTGCTGGCCGAGGCGATATTATTATGCGCATGCGAGTTTTCCAATTTCTCAGATTGTCCTCGCGTTTGGCTGAAGACACCGAGTGCCACGCATCCCACATTACCGATACCTATCTGCGAGGTGGGGAGTTTTTAGGATTTGGGGATATCTCCAAGAACCCGGGATGCGCGGATTTTTTTGAGAGCTTGACTAGGGACAGATGGCGATCTTTCTGCGAGGGGGGGAGGATCGCCGAATGATGAGCGCCAATTATCGTGGCTTTGATGTGTGGGAACTCCCGCCGAATGGCCAGGGTATCGCGGCCTTGTAGATTTTGAACATGCTCGAGCATTTCGACATCAGATGGTTGACGCCGAATCCGCGAGGCATCTCCATCTCTTCATTGAGGCCAAGAAGTTGGCCTTTGAATATCGAGCAGTTTATTATGTTGTTATGAACTTTGCCGATGTGCCGGTGAAGTGGTTGATTTCGAAGGAATGTGGGAAGGAGCGGGCCCCAAGAAGGCGGTGCAAAAGGTTGCCACGGGGCGGCTGACCGGAAATTCGGACATAGTTTGCCTGACATCTGCGGAGGGAGAGGGGAATATGGTTTCCTTCATTCAAGAGCTTTATCATGGCTGGGTCTCCCGGTATGTGCCAGATGGGCTGGGTGTTGCGATGGAGAATCGCGATCAGCTCTTCTCATTCAACCCCGAGGATATCAATAAGTTGGAACCGCACAAGCGACCGTTTTGTACAGTCATTCCCGGATTTTTGACGAAGAACGGGTGACCGGTGATGTCGTTTGGAGTGATGGGAGTATTTCAACCTCAGAGACATTCGCAGGTTTTGTGATGACCATGACCGATTTTGGGATGCCGCCGCAACAGGCAGGCGGTCAACCCCGAGTGTCCCATTCGGAGAGTTCCATACCAACGGGAAGCCGTTCTACGGGCCGGGCGTTGGTGCAGTTGAAAGCGGGGATTTCGGGAGAAGTCCGCGAACCATTGGTTGCGATGGGGCATCAAGTGAAGTCGGGTGTGAGTGCCTTTGGTGGGTATCAGAGTATCTGGCGTATGGAAGAGCTGTTGCGGTATTCTTGGGGAGCCGGGCCTCGGAAGGTGGGTTGTGCAATCGGGTGCTAGGCCTTGTGTTATGATTCGGATTCTTTCCAAACGATGGTGGTGGCTGACAATTCTGTTGGCGACAGCGGCGAATGGATCGTACCTAAATGCCGGACAGATGGTTGGCCGGGTTGTCAATGCTCAGTCAGAGCAAATACTCCCGGCCTGAATTTATTTGGAGAACAGCGAGGGTGAACTCTTCACCGTAAAATCCGGGAGTTTTTTTGGGTTCGGCGGTTGTTTGTGATCGACGGCGAGGTGCGAGTCAGGAGGTGCACACGATGATTTCGGCGCATCCGGTTGAGCTGGGCCTTCCGGTTGGCAGATATCGGTTGACGGTCGAGCGATGGAAGGAATATTTGCCGTCTATGTGCGAGGTTAATATGAGGGGGGGATCAACCGAGATGTTACGGTGTCCTCGGAGCAGTGGCCCGATATGGCGTCACAGGGGTGGGGTGGCATTCCGGCGATACTCACGTCCATCGGTCGGTTGTGGATTTGCTGAACCCTGTTTTGGCGGAAGATTTAAACGTGGTCTTGCCACTGGCTTTTTGGGTTGCCGAGTACGCCGAGACGTCGGTTCGAAGTTCACGGACAGTATCCGTGCCGGGTGGAGGTGATTTGATTTATCGCGAACTGATTGATTTGGAGGCGCATCCGGTTTGCGCAGTGATCCAAGCGGTGCGGCGACAGGGCTTGGTGCCGGGTCTTGACAAGCACAACTGGCCTTGGTCCATGATGTTGCTGCCGGGGGTGGACATGGATGTATATGAGCTGACGAATAATCACGTTTGGCGGATGAAGTTTCGGTATGGAGATGGGTATCCGGAGTATCTCTCGGGCTATTTGGACCTGGAGCTCACGAGTCGCGGTTACACGGAGGAGGCTTGGATTTATTGGGGATTCAGCAATTATTGCGCGTTGCTCAACTGTGGTTTTGACCTTATGCCAAGCGGTGGGACGGCGGTTCGGTGCGTTACTTGGACTGAAGATCGCCGATTGCGTTTTGCGCATGCTGCACCGTTTCATATTTGGGTGGACAGGCGTCCGATTCGACCGAGGTGGGTTGAGGTCAAGTATTTGATTGAGCGCGTGGCCAATGAACTGCGGCGGCACGGGGGTGTATTGTCAGCCGAGGTAATTGGTGAATATCGAGATGCGCTGGAGTTTTATCAGGCGAAGTTGGTTGAGACGCGCTAGTTTTGATTTGGCAGTGAAAAGATGAGGACATTGATTCAATCTGGGGGAAAGATCGCGTGGGATGAACGGCGAATAGTATCCTTTTTGTGGGGCCTCGCCATCAGCCTGTCGGTTCTCTGTGCGGTGAGTGCCGATGCCGAGCGGCTCCGCGTTTTGACTTACAATATTCACCACGGAGAGGGAACCGATGGGAAGTTCGACTACGAACGGCTTGCCGGCATGATTAACGGGTTGAATCCTGACGTGGTGGCCCTGCAGGAGGTGGACCGGAAAACGGGGCGAGTCAACGGGGTCGATCAGGCGGCACGCTTAGCGGCGCTTTGCGAGATGAATTTCGTTTTCGGCGCGGCTATGCCTTACGACGGAGGGGAATATGGCGAGGCGGTCTTGTCTCGGTTTCCCATTGAACACTCAAGGAATCATCCCTTGCCTTTTGAATTCGGACAGGAACCGCGAATCGTGTTGGCGGCGCGGATTGTCCCAGATAACGGCTTACCGAGTTTTGATTTTCTGGGGACCCATTTGTGCCATCAGAGTGAATCGACTCGAACGCAGCAGGTGCAACAGATTCGTCAAGTTTTTGGTGGAGATGAGGATGTGCCGGTGATTCTCGCAGGTGACCTCAATGCGCGTCCGAGCTCTGTTCCTATACAGACCTTGTTGGCAGACGACTGGATCGATGCCGTGGCTCCTCAGTCGATGATCGACTATATATTGATCCGTTGTCGCGATGCTTGGCGCGTGGTGGAGGTAGACGTTGTCGATGACCTCATCATATCGGATCACCGTCCGGTTTTGGTCGAATTGGAGTGGCTGGAAGATCGGGAGGAGCGGGTCAACGCGACGCCAACGGGACTTGAGGACTTGCTAGCTATGGAGGATCGGTTGCAGAGCGCGATCGCTTCGGTGGAAAAGGCTATCGTGGTGGTGAACGGTGGTAATGGTGGTGGGGTGCTCGTGTCTCCCGATGGTTACGTGCTAACGGCTGCACATGTCAGCGGGACGGGTCGGGACATTCGGATCCGCTTGGCCGATGGATCGAATCATGATGCTAGGAGTCTTGGGGCTTTCCGGTTTGCTGACGCCGCCATGGTTAAGATTGACGGTGAGGGACCGTTTCCTTATGTGCCGCTGGCGGGCATGGATCAAACGCGAGTTGGGGAGTGGTGTTTTGCGTTGGGACATCCCGGCGGTTTGGATGATGATCGGGGCGTGGTGGCGCGAATCGGTCGAATCATCTTGCAGAAGGATAATCTGATGCGTTCGGATTGTTGCATTATTGGCGGCGATTCCGGAAGTGCGCTTTTTAATATGCGCGGTGAATTGATTGGTATTCACAGTCGCATCGGTGGGCGCTTGGACCAAAATTACCACGCGCCGATTAAGGCGTTTTTGAGGCACTGGAAGCCCATGAAGGAAGGGGTGGTGATCCCGCCAAATCGGATGCGCGGCCGCCGGGGTGGGCTGGGGGTTCGCACGGTGGACGCCAATCCTGGCGTGCGGGTGGTCCGAGTGGAGCGAGAGGACTCTCCGCTGAAGAGAGGCGATATTATCCGGCAAGTGGATGAGTTTGTGGTTGAGGATGACTGGGAGTATCTTGTGGCGCTCAGCAGTCGCCGTGTGGGTGAGGTCGTTCGGTTGCGTGTTCTCCGGGAATCGGAGTGGATCGATGTGGAAGCCAAACTGGAGCGGTTTCGGGGGCGACGGCAGTAGGGTTACTTGGTTGAAGTGTGGAGATTGATGATGGAAAAGCCGCTTAGCAGAGGGGTGAACGCAACGTTCGGGTTGGGTCTCTTTGGGGTTATCAGTTTAGCCTGGGGGGTCTGTTATGCCTTGGAGCCATTGGAGAAATTGCCGGCACCGCTCCGAACCAATGGCAAGCAGACGTTATCGTCTGTGGCCGAGCTCGATCAGCGATTGGCGGCGATCACTGTCGAGATTCTTGACGCTGAGGAACGGGTCGCTCTCGGAACCATCGTTCGCGAGGATGGGCTGGTGGTGACGAAGGCGAGTGAGCTGGGCTGGAAGACTGTGGTGCGATTGCCGGATAGTCGAGAGGTCTTGCCGGTCTCGGTTGCTGTGGACGAGAACAACGATGTTGCAGCCCTTCGACTGGATGTGTCTCTCACCCATGTCGCTCCCTTGCATGAAGTGGTGCGTGTTTCCCGAGGCAAGATTCTGGTCAGTCCGTCGGGTCCTAAACGGAGCGCGAAGATAGGGATCGTTAGTGCCAATAGCCGGTCGATCAAACGCGAAGGCGGGGCCCTGGGAATTTTAATGGGGCGACAGGGGTTGGCATTGGGAGGCGTTCAGGTTGGTCAAGTTTTGGAGGAGACGGCGGCAGCGCGCGCCGGAATTCAACAAGGAGACATCATTAGCTCCGTGAATGGCGAGGTGGTCCTCTTAGTGGAGCAGCTTCAGGCTGCCATCGCGGCGCATCATCCCGGCGAGAATGTGGAATTGATGCTGCATCGCGGCGAAGAGACACTGAATCTCAATGTGACTTTGGGATTTCGATCCACTTATTTTGGGCATTTTGACCGAAATCAGCTTTTGAGCGGCGAAACCTCCACTCGCTTGTCAGGCTTCGAGCAGGTGATGCAACATGACATTCCGGTTCACGTCCGCTCCATGGGCGGAGCGGTTATGGATTTGAGCGGCCGGGTGATTGGGATCAATATTGCGCGAGTGGATCGCGTGACGACCTTTGCTTTGCCAACGACATTGCTGCGGCGGGTGTTGGCGAAGCTCGGGGATGAGTTCAAGTTGCGTGATGCGGAGTAGACGATGGCGTACGTGGCGATTAGTCGTCGGGTTTCGTTCTCTTTGGCTTGCTGGTTGCCGTGCTCTCTCTTTTTTCTTCCGCTGGGTGGCGGGGATGCTTTAGTGCGAGGGGAAAGTGCTAGGCGGCGGCTCGCTGCCCTCGTTGGCGACGGCGATGCCAAAGGGCGAAGGCGCCCAAGCCCAAGGCAAAGAAAAGCGCATACTCCGAGGGCTCCGGCACCGGCGTGACAAACACGCGGAATCGGAAAGGAACGCGTGTGCCGCTAGGGTGGCTAAATTCTTGCCATCTACTCCCATCCGGATTCTGCCAATGGTTGTCGCCAATCGACCATCCCTGCAGAGCCCTGGAGTCCTCATTGGGCACGTCTGTTAAGCCTATTCTGTAAAAATCAGAAGAGCTTGCTCCTCCTACCTGCATATACGCCAGCCAATAGGACGTCTCCGGTTCCAGGGAAATCGTAGTGCCGGCGGGCGACAGGAAGTCATACCTTCCACTACTCAATGGGGCCTGCCCGGTCAAGGTCGCCAGCGGGCTATCGATAGGGCCGGGTGAGCCGGAGTCATCGTTTAGAATACTGACCTCAAAAGTGCCGGGTGAGCCTCCGGAATCATCAAAACCCCCGGTGATCCTGTCCAGCTTCCAGCCGGTGAAGCCTTCGCGAGGCGGGCCGACGGTGAACTGTGTCGCTAGCGATTCACCAGGTAAAACTCTCCAGGTAAACTCCTGCGACTGTCCCAAGTTGCCGACAGCGATGATGCTCTGAGCAACGGCGGCGGCGGGTTGGAGGGCGAGGGCGGTCAGGAGGGCGGCGAGAGTGAGCTTAAGCCCTTGGCCTGTCCGCCGAGGGCGGTCTGTCTTCAAACGATAAACTCGGGGGGGGGGGGGGGGTACTATCCGCGAATTTCCGGGTGAAGTTAATTCGGCTCCAATTTTAATAATTTATGGGCATAAAATAAA
>JAMASS010000039.1:0-167 GCA_024761205.1 Limisphaerales bacterium | reverse complement strand
CCCCCCCCCCCCCCCCCCCCCCCCCCCCCCCCCCCCCCCCCCCCCCCCCCCCCCCCCCCCCCCCCCCCCCCCCCCCCCCCCCCCCCCACTCTCCGCGAATGTCCGGGTGAAGTTAATTCGGCTCCAAGTTTCATCATCTCTGCGCATAACATAAACGGTTAAAGTTT
>JAMASS010000038.1 GCA_024761205.1 Limisphaerales bacterium | reverse complement strand
CGGCGCGCCAGCTGTCAACGCGCCGGCGGATTTGATTGACCAACGGCAGAGGAACAAAAATACCCTTGTCCTGATGGAGCCTGGCTTTGGGATCGGCAATCATATAACCCGCTTCGCGGCGACCCTCCGCTTGCTTGAGAGATGCATCATCCTCCTCAACAACCTGCCAATGTTTGGTGGGCGCGGAATAGGGAGAGTTGAGGATGAGGGAGCTGGGTTTTGTCTGCGACATTGGGACTTATTATACTTGGCTCTTTACTTTATTCCACAACAACGAATCGTTACATTTAACACGCTTGATCCTTACTTTTTTGGAGTTATAATTTATTAAAATTCTTTTGAGTTTATGACTAGCCGGGCGGCTGAGTCTTTTAGAGACCAATACTGGATAGCACGTAAATTGATCGTTGTAGAACTCTGCAAAAAACCTGATCCCACCTTCCAACTGTTCCTTCACATCACTTTCACGCACAGATTCCGACTTGAATTCCGCGGGGACAAGAAATGTAAAGCCACCTTGCTCTATTACAATTATGTAGTCGCATCGTTTACCTTGAATGTGAGCTAATTCTTGTTGTTCAACGCAATCAATATCCAAAATAATTTTTTCACTTGGGAAATCACTTAATTTAAGTTTGCAATTTGATGTTTCGCAGGAGCTACAGACACATTTACTAAATCTACCTTTCAGTATGTTGATAGCGGAACTCATCCTTCATATCCCTATTGGTCAAGTTGATCCAGAAGTTCCACGGTATCGTTATACAAGTCCGAGGACACCTTATCATGATCTTCAGGGGATAGACCGTTTTCTTGGTCAAAATGCAATCTTTCAACGATTGTCCCTCCCTCCTGCCGGTTGAACGCGTAGGCACCGATTTCATTCTCTTTCAAAAAGAGGTTTTGGTCATCAGCAAGTTTGTTTCGTTTGGCTTTACTCAGTTTTGACAAGCGGACATAGTTTGCAAGTTGGTCCAGGAAGTAATCACTGTGCGTCGTTACCATAACCCGAACACCTGTGCGGACCAAACGAACAACAGTTTTTGCAACATTTCTTTGGGCTTCAGGGTGCAGATGTGCTTCAGGTTCTTCAATAATCAACAAATCACCTTTTCCTACTCTGTGTCTAATAAATAGAACGACAGGAGTGAGCTCTGAAACCATCGATGAAGAACATAATAATGGAACTTCAAGACCGTTCTGCTTGTATGAAAATTGCGGATATTGGTTCCCTTCAAGACTTTTTGACTTAATGGAACCATGCAGTATCTCTTTTTCCATCTCGTTTGCCACTTCACCTACAGCAGGATCAGGAATTTTGCTTGTGTCTATAAGAATAAGTTCCTCTAAGAAGTCAGACACAATACCACTCAAAGTAGGAACGGAAAAGTTTTCGATCCCTGCGAAAGTAGCCCGTTGTACCAGTGCGCCTGCTATAGCCCGATGGCTTTGCATGATTCCTGTTCTCGCTGCAGGTAAGTAAAAAGACTCTGTTTTTCCGTCAGAGTGAAAAATGTTTTCTGATATCCAATCGAGAAACATCCATGCTTTTATCTCTGTTTTTGTTTTTATCTCTCGTGAAATTTCTTTTTCAAGAAACATATAAAACTTATATATGAACGACTTGGCAAACATGTTTTCGACAGAGTCCGTCTCTTTAATCTTCAAGCTGGGAGTTTCGTCAAATGATCTCAGAATCAAGCTTTTTTGATTGTCCTCTAGATTAAAATTGAAATTATTACTAATCAAATGATCTTCCTTTGCGGAAATTCCCATGCAACGAAGAAGTTCTTGGCAAAATTTATGGTTTACTGCCTTCGCTATTTCTTCATTCGTCCATTTTTGTAACTCTTCGGGAAGGTCAGAGAATTTGATATTTTCCATATCACTTTTGAATAGCTTTTCTACTAAACTAAGCTCCTTTTCTATCGCCTTAGAATCGAAAGAAATTGTTTCCTGTCTCTTTGGTTTCCTACGAAATCGAGAAGCAAAACTGCTCCTATTTTGGAAGGAATGAAGCAAAGCGTAAATCAGAATCGCGAGATAAGATTTTCCCGTGTTACTCGGTCCGACAAACACAGTCAGCGGGCAAAGTTCAATATCCTTTGCTTCCGCAATAGGTCCATAATTATTAACAGAAATTTTCATGTTTTCTTCAGTCATCACTTCACCTTCGGCAACACAATATCCATTATTTTCAAACTTTCAATGCCTCTATTATCTACGATTTTGACGGCGATGCGTTTGTTTTGCTCGGTTCAAAGGGTAAGGGCGGGGTATTGGCGTAAGTGCCGATAAGGTTTCCGGCCTATTCCCACATGCTGGCGTTTGGTGGGCGCGGAGTAGGGAGAGTTGAGGATGAGGGAATCGGTCATGTCAGCACTTTCGTTTCAGAGGACTTGGCCACCTGTCATGTTCGGTATTTCGTTCCATGTTTTGTTATCAAGTATACGTCCCGCTCGCTTTTTGAATACCCCTCCCCATTGCTTAAAGAAAAAGGGAACCCCGCTGGCGATGCAATTATCTCGAATGCTCCTGACCCAATCCGCTGCCATTCTTCTTGCGCCAGGCCCGGATTCTCCCCCAACGATAACCCAGTCTATCTCGGATAATTCAAGTTCGTCCAACGGCCCAAGTAATGGCTCCAGCGACAGAAATTTTATGTGGGCGTCAGTTTGTTTGAGTATGTCCATGCGGTGAACCCATTTTTCTGATTCTATACTTGTCCCCATCCATATATTTTGTGTCCAATTGAGTCTCTTATTAAGTTTCCTCACTCTATCAGGACGCTTTGTTAAAACCTGAAAAACATGCTGTGGCGCGGCGTTCATTTTTTCAAAAACCGACTCAATAAACTCTGTAGGAACAGACGAATGAAACAGGTCGCTCATTGAATTGACGAAAACGACTTGCGGCTTGGTCCATTTTAATGGTTCGTCAAGTGTGTCGTGGTGCAGCGAGACCTTGAATCCGTTTTTATATTTTTTTACTCCGGCAGACCGGAGCCTGTGGCTCATACGTTCGGCATAACAGTGTTTGCACCCATGACTGATCTTTGTGCAACCGGTTACGGGATTCCAAGTGGTCTGCGTCCACTCAATCTTGGATCCTTTGGCCATGACTACATGTTGTTCAAAATATGTCCCGCTATTCGTTTGGCGGGCTTAATTCCTCTTTCGTT
This sequence comes from Limisphaerales bacterium, assembly GCA_024761205.1. GTDB lineage: Bacteria > Verrucomicrobiota > Verrucomicrobiia > Limisphaerales > AAA164-E04 > UBA2970. Next base: position 40,040 of record JAMASS010000038.1, on the reverse strand, counting down.
GCCCACACAAAACATAAATTCAAATAATATTGCATTCTTTGAGTTTCTTAAAGACCGGGACTCTTCAAGTAATCTTGGGCCTAGCAAATTACGCAATTTTTGCTTGTATATTTTGAGAAGTCCGTCAACGCCGGGGTCTCTCTCCCATACGTTGTCTCCAAACATATGCAATTGCGGACTTTCGTGATACAACCCCTGCCAACTATAATCGCCATAAATACTAGTTAAACGACGAGCCAAACTGTCTGGAATATCCTCAAGTCGTGTCACATTCTTCAACATTCTTGCGATAGCGGATACTGGGAAGAGAATCCAAGTATCAAGCGCATTGAATGTAGCTATCTTCTTAATGGTGGACCACTCAACCTCAGTTGCGAAAGGGTCAAGAAAAAGAACACCGCGCCACTTGTTCCAATCCAGTTCCAAATCATTTCTCAGAAAATCGTTTGCATCTTTGTTTACGACTTCGGTATCTCTGTCAGGATAATCACCACAAAGTTGTTTCAGTTTTTCGCACTCGCCAGCGTCTTTTTCCACAAAGATCATTTTGTCAAACGGCTTGTCCTTTACTTGAAGGGCGCGCTGTACTGACCCCGCCAAGAATCCTTTAGCTTCCGGATCCAGGTTATACTTAACACGGAGTTCGACTGAGCCGGATCCCGCGAAGGCATCAATATACACCAACTTGAACAGTTGATCTTTCAATGCAGTGGTGTAGGCGTCCAGATACCTTTCCAATATCTTCAGCTTCTCAATAGTCCACTCCCCGCCGTAGCTTGCTCTAGGTTCTGTTACTTGGTCCATCACTCCAACTCCACAAGTTTCGAATCCACCGAAATATCCATTACTTTCAAACTTTCAATGCCCCTATTATCTACGATTTTGACGGCGATGCGTTTGTTTTTGCCCAATTCAAAGGGTAGCGACAGGGTGCCGGCGTAGGCCCCGATCAGGTCCTGGTCTATTTCGGCTTTGAGGTTGCGGGCGAGCTTTTCCCAGCCGCCGATGCCGTCCGCTCCCGGGAAGAATACCTGGCTTGGGTACAGGCATCGCTTGTCATAATCGGTGTCCAGCATCCAAACGGCGATCTGTTTTTCGTCACCGGACTCCAGTTCACCGGTTTTGGTGTTGAAGTAGTCAAAACCGTGGATAGTGACTTGGGAATAGTGAATAGTGGCCAGTGGGAAATGATTAGTTAGCGACGCAGCGATTTTACGAGCCCGGTCAACAATTTGCTTATCTCCTCGCAGTCGCTTAAGGCACCGCTGATATTCTCCTCTGTTAAGAGTTTCAAATCTCTGCATAAGATCAGCAAGGTCTCCAATTCGGCAAGGGATCCCCGTGCCACTCCCAGAAATTGCAGAAATTCCCCCGTCCCGTGACGTGCCTGTCCCTCTGCTATGTTCGCCGGGATGGACACTGCTGCCCTCGTCAGCTGCGAACGCATCCCATATTTCTCTTCCTTGGGCAATTGCGATGCAAAGTGATAGATCGTCTTTGTCAAGTTCATTGATTTTTGCCAGACTATCAGCTCCTGATAATTTTTTAATGATGTCATACGGTACTATTACCTCCTTTATACTATTCACTAACCACTGCTCACTATCCACTTCTAAATCCGGTTGTCCTACCAGCCAGAAGCTTTCGTTGCCGGTGCTTTTCTTTTTCAGGTCGTCGGTTTGTAGGTCGGCATTCATTTGTACTTTGAGCAGGGTCATGCCAGGCCAGTTGGTTTCGTCAATGTCTTTGGAGGCTTCGGGGTCAAATTGGAAGGCGGCAAATAGGATTATTTCCGGCTTCGGTTTGAGTGTGGCTGCTTCTTGTAAGGCACTTTCAACTTGCCGCCGCTCCAGTGGGGCATGTTCGGGGCCGAAGGAGATGACTGCGCGGCGTGACCTGTGGGCAGTGTCCGGTTCGTTGATTTTATCTGCGCCGCTGTCATCGGGTTTGGTTTCGGCTTCGGCGTGCAGATAGTGGCAGGGCAGGGACTCAATGCGGGCAAAGGAGATGCGCTGCCCGCTTTTTCCTCTAATGCCGGTTTTCAGCAGTTCGTCGCGCCATTCACTCTGGCGCAGGGTTTCGCCGGAGCGGGTAACGGTATTGTCTGCCGGCAAAGGGTCTTCGGAGGGTCGGAGTGTGCCTATCGGGATCACTTGCGGTGCCGGCACGGCTTCCACTGTGAAAGGTCCGGTGACACGCGCTCGTTTGTTGTCCTTGATGGGTTGGTCAAAGAGGGTTGTAAATGATTGCGGCTTATCGTATGCGAGGGTTGCAGCAGAAACATAAGGCACTTTTTTATATTCAAAACCGCTACCCACACCTTCATCGGGATAGGCTAATTTGTAATAATCAAAAGTGGCGGTCATCAGCCGTTGTTTGGCAAGCGTAGTTGCAACGCGCGAAGTGTCACAGGTGATCCATCGTCTGCCCCATTTCTCAGCAGTATAAGCTGCGACGCCACTACCGCAAGTCGGGTCAAAAACAAGGTCGCCCGGACCGGTAGTCATCAAAATGCAGCGTTGTAGTACGCTGTCGGCTGTTTGTACAATATATTTCTTGCCCGTAACGGACATCTGTTTTGCCCAAACATTGTGAATGCGTCGCCCGGGAACTTCATCCTCATAGTATTTCCACGCCAGTTCTGCTTTGCTACCCTCTGCTGCATCCAACCTGTTCAACGCGGCAAGTCTATCCATTCCATCCGGAGAAACTCCCCAATGTCTGTTGGCCGGGCAATGAAATGTCCGGTTCTTCCAGACATAGGGATCAGATCGACCTGTAGTAGATGTCCCCTGTGATGCAAGTCGCATGCGCCGATAAAGGCGAGCATCCTTGGGCAGAAATTTGTTTGGGTCAAAGCATTCTTCATCGGTAATTTTTCTACAACTGCCGTCGGGTAACTCAACCATGACATACGAACTAAAGAATTCAACCACTTCCGCCCGAGTGAGAGGTTCGTACAACTGCCGGTATTTTGCTTTTTCCTTATCCTTTGCATACCACAGTAAATAGTCGGCCACTTCGGGTAAATGTGCAGTAGAACTACCGCCAGTCGTGACATAGGAAATTGTTGCTAACCGATTTTCCGCTCCGAAAATATCATCCATCACCATGCCCACCCGATGCACATTCTCATCGCCGACCTGCACAAACACACTACCGCTTTCAGTCAGCAGTTCCTTCGCCAACAACAACCGGTCGCGCATATAGGTCAGATAGGAATGAATACCCAGTTCCCAGGTATCGCGAAAGGCTTTGATCATTTCAGGTTCGGCGGTCAGATCCTCGGCCTTGCCGTCTTTGACCTCGCGCTTGTTGGTGAAGGGTTGGAAGTTGGAGCCGTATTTGATGCCGTAGGGCGGGTCCATATAGACGCATTGCACTTTGCCGGCCATGTTTTCTTTTTGCAGCAGGGAGTTCATGACCAGTAGCGAGTCGCCGGCGATCAGCCGGTTACTCCAGTTGTGGGCGTGTCGGTAGAATTCAATGGCCTGCCGAAGGGGAATTTCACGTTCTTCCTCAAACAGATATATTTGCCTGTTGCCGTTACCGCCGTTACGCTTTCTGACTGCTTCAATAATGGTGCGCGGGTCTATGCGTTCGTGGACATGCAGGGAGCGGATCGGTACTTCAAACGAAGTGTGTTCTGTCTTGCCGGCCCATTGCAGCTGCGGATCCAGGTGCGGATCGTATGAGTAGGTCTGCTTTCTGCCTTCATCCGGATCGGTACCGGGAGTAACCAGACCAACCGGCGGGTTATTGGCGCGTTCTTTGTCCTTGTGGTCGTAGGTTGCGATAGCGCGTTTTTTTGCATGGGTGGTTGTTTTCACCGGGGCCTTGTTTGGTTACTGATTTGTCAGGGGCAGGCATTTATCCTGCGCCGGGCTTGGTTGGGCCTGCTTTTCATGGCATAGTATAAAATCGTTCCGACCAAATTCCGAGGGGAAAGATCAGTGTCTCGACGAGATTCATACTCCGATCTTCTCGGGAATCTCCCGCAAGGCTCTGTCGTCTCTCGCGCCTTGGTTTCGGTTGCGTTTGGTTTCGGCGTTGCCGGTGTGGATGTAGCGGTTGGGGGAGGTGTTGTCGTTGTTTTTTTGATCTGCACGCTTCAACGGTGGCCGAGGGGGTGGAGTTTTATCACGAGGATCGACCTAAAAACGAATCACCTGGGACTGGCGGCTCGTGAGCTGGGTCAGTTCGTTGGGGCTGATGTGTTGGTGGTCGAGTTGTTTTACTCCTTTCAGATAGGGCTCACTGCTTTCCGCCCAGATGGTCTTGGCGTGTTTGGCTAAGAGGGGGAGATATTGTTCGATGACGTTGCTGTCTATGAAGGCGACGGCGGGCTGGGTGAGCATGGGGGCGGCCGTTTGGCAGAAGCATACTTCGATTTCCAGTTCTCCCAGCGCGGCGAGGCCTGCTGCGACGCGGATGGCTTCGGCGGGCCGATGGCTGGTGCGGGGGTCGGCGGTGATGATGACTAGCATGAGGATCAGTGGCAGAAGCTGATGAACCGATCAGAGTGCATGATGATGTCGTTGAGGATCGAGAGACCGCCGTAGGTGATGTGGTCGGCGAAGTGCAGGGAACGTCGTTTGGCGGCGTAAGCGCAAGCAGTGATTTTGACGCCGGTCTCAGCGAGATTTTGAATGTCCGGTTGGCTGGCCGCGACAACTGCGTCGTCGAGGAGATAGAGGAATACGTTGATGTCCTTGGCTTGAGCTTCTTTAGCTAGTCTGATGGCGCGGGTAAAGGATGAGCTGTCCGAGGACACGGCAAGGAGGATCCCCAGAGACTGTGAGCGAGTTGTGGCGGCTGATGCGTTCATTTGCGAATGAGGATGGTAGGATAGTGTGGGTCTGGCGAGGGGTTCAATAGGTTCGGTGTTTGGCGGGGGATGCAGAGAAGGGGAGTGAGGTCTCTTCCACTTTTTTTCGGATCGGCGATGCGAGGGACTTGCCGGGAGCATTTGTTTTCAGTAATTTTCGGTTTTTTTTTGATCGGGCGGGCAAAGGTTCTAGAGTTTGATGGCTAAGAGAGTTCGCGTATGTCTGAATCATATATTCAAAATCTGTTTGCTGAACGCATTGGTGGCAACCAGTTTGGGAGATCAACCGCAATTTACAAATTCGAAAAGATCAAGCGGGCTAAGTTAGCTGCGTTGGCGACCAATCCCGGTGGGGAGGTTATCGATATGGGAGTGGGTGAGCCTGACGAGATGGCGTTTGCTGAGGTGGTGCAGGTGCTTGCTGAGGAGGCAGGGAAGGCGGCGAATCGGGGTTATGCTGACAATGGCGGGCAGGTGTTGAAGGATGCTGCTGCGGAGTATCTCAGGAATGTTTGCGGGATTGGCGGCATTGATGCCAAGACGGAAGTTTTGCATTCGATGGGGAGTAAGTCGGCGTTGTCGATTTTGCCGGCGGCGTTGATTGATCCAGGGGACTATGTGCTGATGACGACCCCGGGCTACCCGGTTTTTGCCACCCATGCTCGGTACTACGGCGGGCTGGTTCACAATCTGCCGATCAACCGGGAAAACAATTTTCTGCCTGACCTAGAATCCATTCCACAGGAAGCGCTGGAAAAGGCCAAGGTCCTGGTCTTGAACTACCCGAATAACCCCACCGGCGCGAGCGCAACGCCGGAGTTTTTTGCGGAGGTGGTCGAGTTTGCGAAGCGGCATCAGGTCGTGGTGGTGCACGATGCGGCCTATACCGCGCTGGTATTTGAAGGCAGTCCTTTGAGTTTCCTATCGGTGCCTGGGGCTAAAGATGTTGGGGTTGAACTGCATTCCACGAGTAAGTCTTTTAATATGACCGGTTGGCGGTGTGGTTTTGTGGCGGGGAACTCGCTGTTGGTGAAGGCTTATGGTGATGTGAAAGACAATACGGATTCGGGACAGTTTTTGGCCATCCAACATGCGGCGGCTTATTGTTTTGAGCATCCAGAGATCACGGAAGCGATTGCGGCGAAGTATTCGCGACGGATGGACGGGTTGGTCGAGGTGCTTTGCGGGCTTGGGTTTGATGCCGTGAAGCCCAAGGGTTCCTTTTTCCTTTACGTGCCGTCGCCTCGAGCGGTAGTTCAAGAGAGCGGGGAGAGGATCGAGTTTCAAACTGGGGAGGATGCGTCTCAGTGGCTGATTCGTGAGCAGTTGATTTCCACTGTGCCGTGGGATGAGTCCGGAGCGTTTTTGCGGTTCAGTGTGACCTTTTCGAGCAAGGGCGAAGAGGCCGAAGTGCAAGTCTTGAACGAAATCAAGTCTCGCCTGGGCGGCGTTCAATTCGAGTTTTAGTGCACAGGGTATGGGTGCCGCAGCGAGGCCATGCGAAGGCCAGAGTGGGTGTCTGCGAGTGAGGCGGGGTCTCTGTGCTTGTTCGTCTGCAATCTTGAGTGCCGCGCGATGAAATCCTTTCTGAGGAGAAGCAGTGTGCTTGCGCGGTCGGGTGACCGCGCTGCCCGTGGATCAGGCGGCCAATCTAGCCTTGATTGAATTATTGGCGGGCTTTGGGGGGATCAAGGAAGGCTCGATTCGAATTACGAGGGGACTGCGGTGCCGCAGTAAAACGGTGAGCGTTGCCGTGATTTCTTTAGCCCGGTTTCTTGAGTTGCTGGAGCAAGGTTAATTGACACTACTGCTGATTGCGTAAAGATTGGTTTTGGTTCGGATGTAGATCGAACCGTTGCTGATGGCGGGTGCCGAGAGCGTTTCCTCGTTGAGTTCGTTCCTTTCCAGGATTTCGAAGGTTTTGGCGGCTTTGACCACGGCGCAATTCGCTTGGCCGCTGAGGAAGTAGACGCGTTGATCCGCCACCACGGGAGAGATTTTAACATTTTCCGAATGAACTCGCTCTTGCCAATGGGCTTCGCCGGTTTCAAGGTCGAGGCAGGAGGCAATGCCATCATCGCGGATCATAAAGACCATGCCGTTGTAGATAACCGGCGTTGGGCAGTCGGCAGAGTAGCGTTTGACTCGCCAGCGTTCTGAGGGGTTGTCGTCGTCGTCGGACCGATCGAGATCCAGGGCTATAGTATAGCCGCGATTGCTGAATCCGGATGCGACTGTAACGATGGTGTTTTCCCCAAATGTCGGTCCAGCAATGGTCCTGCCGTAGGGATGAGGAACATCTAGTCCGTCACACTGCCAGAGCCGAGAACCGTTGCGGAGCTCATAGGCATCGACATAATTGCCGCCGGAAATAGCGAGATAGGTGGCAGCTCGATGTTGGAATAAAATGGGTGTGGAATAGGAGTCTCGCGCCTCGCCTGTGGTTCCAAGCTCGCGGTCTTGCTTCCAAAGTTGCTTTCCCGTTCTGGCGTCGATAGCAAGGAGGTAGGAGGGGCCCTGATGCAGACAGGCGATGTAAAGGGCCCCGTTGTGTAGGATGGGGGAGGTGCCCATGCCATGCATGATGTCATAGGAGTGATAGTCGTTTTGAAGGTTGCGTTGCCACAGGATTTTTCCTTGGAGATCCAGACAAGCCAGGTCGCCGGTGCCGTATAGCGCCCACACATGATTTCCGTCGCTGACCGGGGTGGGGGTTGCCATGTTGTGAAGCTGGTGGGCTGTTCCCGTTCCGTTCGCGATTTTTGTTGCCCAAAGAGAGCGGCCGTCCGTCACTCGGAGCGCGCTGACGAGGAGATCATGGTTGTCGGTTTGGCTGGTGACGAAGACTTGGGAACCGACGATAATGGGGGAGGCGTTGCCCCAGCCGGCGGGTTTGGCTTGCCATCGAATGCCTCGAGTGCTCGACCATCTGAGGGGTAGATTGCGTTCATTGCTGACGCCCTGTTTCGTGCCGCCACGCCAGGCTGTCCAGTCATCGGCCAGCGCAGGCAACGTCGGGGTTAGCAAGATTCCGGTGAGAGCGAGGAAGTGATTGGTTTTCATTTTGTAATAATCGGGGGATTAGTGAGGTTTAGTTTTCCGTTGTCTGAGGATATTGTCGTGATAAGGGGATGGCTTGTTCTCGGAGTGAACTTAGTAACTGAGGCTGGGATGGGTTTAGGTTGGTGGTCTCGTATGGGGCCGTCTGAGGGAGGTTGGATGTGCATTTCCATTGGGGACGGTCTCAAGGTCATCCATTGGCTACGATCCCGTTTTTGGTGTCTGCCGAGTTCCCAGAACGATTCTCGCTGACCGGTATTTCCAGACTCGAAGGTCCCTTCTCGAAGACTGTTCGCATCAAGTGTCAGACTGTCAATGGATGCACCGGCCAAGTCGTCTAATGTGAGGAAGGTATCGAGCGCGCTGGCGATATTGTTGGCGAGTGTCAGCTGTTGGATGGGAGTGAGTGGCACAGGGTTGCTCATCTTTATTTAGTCTGAAAAATCTGAGGGTCCTGTCTCATCTTTGGTTGATCAATTATACATATCATGGGACTTAGGATCGGTGAGGTGAAGTCAATTCGGGTAGGCTATCGGTTGGCGGGCGGCTGTTTGGTTCTCGGATGTCTGATTTCAGTCATCCTTTTCGCACTTGGGAGGGGCGGTGCTTATTTCGGGGTGGAGCAGGCGATCAAATCCGTTATTTGCAAGTGTATGGAGACGGTCCTCTGCATGATGTCTATGGTCGAGATTTCGGTGGAGGAATCCTTTGCGTTGCGGGAGCGAGTCGACAACTTTCGGGCGGGGCTTGAGAAGGCCGAAAACACCGACTGCTTGGATTGACCGTTTGTGATGTCAATTTTTTGTTCAAGACTAAACCCGAGCTGATTGATTTTGAGGATAAGGTCTCAGTGCGGTTTGAGGATGGGGAGGTTAAGAGTGATATCAGCATTCCGTTGAGGCGAGCGGGGTTTAAGGATCTTCTCGGATGTGGTTACCCGGTATCTGATGACAGGCCCAATTCACTGACTTGGGCCAGTACATAGCGGTCCGTCATGCCCGCGATGTAGTCACAGACCCCTCTTTTGAGTCCGTCGGCTTCGGATCGTAATCGTGCTTGGCTTCCTATCTGATCCGGATGGTTCAAGTAAAAGTTGAAGAGCCCTTTGAGATTGCGCACGGCCCGAAGATTGGGTTGGTGGACTTCTGGATGGTAGTAGAGATTATGGTAGAGATAGTCTCTAAGTTCCCGGTTGGTTCGGGTGAGCTTATCTGAGTAGCAAACTAGCGGTTCGGAAAGGCGCCGCACTTCGTCTGCGCTTTGAACCTTGCTGTCGGCAAGGTTTTTTTCTGTGGTGTTGACGACATCTTTCACTTCCCGGTCGATAATGCATCGGATAATGAAATAGCGACGGGACTCTTTCTTGGCTTGGGGGTAGGTCTTTCGCGCTTGATGTGCTGCTTGAGCCCATATCTCGACGCTTTTCATCAATTGCTCTTCGGAGAGGAGACCGGATTCGAGGCCGTCGTCAAGGTCGTGACTGTAGTAAGCGACTTCGTCAGCTAGGTTGGAGATTTGGGCCTCAAGGCAGGGGGAGGCGAATTCAAAAGAGGGCATTGTCTCCGAGGAGTCGTATGTGGTTTGGTGTTTTGCCAAGCCTTCACGGATTTCCCAACTTAGGTTGAGGCCGGGAAATTCAGGATACTTCTGTTCTAAAAATTCAACGACGCGCAGGGACTGCCGATTGTGCTCGAATCCGCCTGCGTCAGCCATTATTTCGTTCAGAGCATCTTCCCCTTTGTGGCCAAAGGGGGCATGCCCCAAATCATGAGCGAGTGAAATGGCTTCAGTGAGGTCTTCGTTGAGGTTGAGCGCCCGGGCAATATTGTGCGAGATTGCTGCGACTTCTATCGTGTGGGTAAGGCGGGTGCGGAGGTGATCCCCGGTGCCATTCAAAAATACCTGAGTCTTGTATTCGAGGCGTCGGAAGGCGCGGGAGTGAATAATCCGATCCCGGTCCCGTTGGTAGCGGGTGCGCCAGCCCTCTTCCGGCTCTTTGTGGCGACGGCCCTGTGAGTCCCGACTTTTCTGAGCGAACGGTGCTAGAAGCTCGGCTTCCCTGGCTTCGAGTTCGGCGATGGAGAAAGACATTGATGGATTTGGGATTACCGTTATAGGCCGGGTGTCTAGATGAGGATCTTAATCCCTAGGAATAAAATCGTACACGGAGAGGTTCTTGAGTTCGAATAGACGTTTGATGGCATCTTCGATCAGGTTATTGGGGCAACTGGCGCCGGCGGTGATCCCGATAGTCTGAGGGGAGGCCGACAGCCAATCACGGGACTCTACTTCACGATTTTGATGTTGATCGTAGTGAATGATTTGCTCGCGCGAAATCATTTTCGCCGCGTTCTTGATGAAGTAAGTCGGCAGTTTTGCTTCGCCCATTTCCGCGAGATGGGAGGTGTTGGATGAGTTGTAGCCCCCAACGACGATTAAAAGATCCATTGGTATTTCAAGCAGGGTCTGCAGTGCGTCTTGACGATCTTGAGTCGCCCCACAAATGGTGTCGAAGAAACGGAAATGTTCATTAATGTTTTCCGGGCCGTATTTGATCTTCATCGCCTGTTTGAGGCGCCGTTGTACCTCTTCGGTTTCTCCTCTAAGCATCGTCGTTTGATTGGCGACCCCAATCGCCTGGAAATGTTCATCGGGATCAAATCCATCGGAATGGGCGCCCTCGAAGCGAAGCAAGAACTCTGCGCTGTTACCGCCATGGACAAGATAGTCACAGACGTAGTCGACTTCTTCAAGAGTGAGGACGACAAGATAGTGCCCATTGGTCGCCGTTGCTTGGGAGCTGGTTGCCATGGTCTCCTCATGCCACGATTTTCCATGAATGATGCTGGTGACGTTATCGCGGGAATATTGGCGAACCCGCTTCCATACGCTCATCACGTCGCCACAGGTGGTATCGACGATCGTGCATCCGATGGACTCAATTTGTTTTCGAGTAGCAACTTCGGTTCCAAAAGCGGGGATGATTACCACATCGCTCGACTTTAGCTGCTCAAGTTCGCTGGGATTGGGACGGCTGGCTAGGGGTTCAATCTCCATGCTAATGAGCTGATCGTTGACTTCTGGGTTGTGAATGATCTCGCCTAGCAACAAGATGCGCTGTTCTTTGGGAAAGACCCTTCGGGCTGCGTAGGCCAAGTCGATCGCGCGCTCGACGCCGTAGCAAAAGCCGAATTCCTTAGCGAGCCGGATGGTTAGTTGGTTGTCGGCGGAGAGCACATTGCTGTTGGCTCGTAGGTAATCGACAATCTTGCTTCTGTAGTGAGTGATTACTTGCGCCTGTACCTTCTTCATGACGTCGGGGCGCCTGAGATTGAGTCGGCGAGGTGATCTCGCTGTTGATGTTGCCATGCGCGACTAATCTAGCACGTCCCCAGAGTGCGTCTAGTGGAATCAATTGTGTCAGGTGTGTCGAATCCCTGATCCGCAACGAGACTGCTGGTAGTGCCGTCGGAATTCGTATAGCATGCCCGATGTCGTTGATCGGTGCTTCCTTTTGCTGGAGGATGGTGGGGCTGGTACGGACCAACGATTTCCGAGTGAATAGAACATCTCCGCTGTCAAATCATCTCAAGAGATTCTCGAATGCCGCTTGAATGGCGCCACTGCTGGTTGCCCTGCTCGTTGGAATTTCGGGATGGTGGACAAGTACGAACGTCAAAAGCGCCATCCAACAACAGTTGATGAGTGAGCTTCAGACGATCCTCACTGCGGACGTCACGGCCTTGGAAATCTGAATTAATACTCAGCGACGTACCGCGGTTGCGTTGGCCGGGGACCCTGAAATTCAGGCGTGCGTTCTTGGGTTGGTGAATGCGATGCGGTGCGAGGTTTTTGACAGATCGTCGCTATTGGGTTTGCCGGAGACTCAAGAGCTGAGAGAGTATTTAGGCGACCGGTTGAGTCCTCTTAAGTATGGATTTATCATTGTGGATCGCCGTGGAATCGTGGTCTGCGGTCCTACTGATGGTGTGGTTGGCGTCTAGTTGCAGGCCCGGCAACTGAGTCTCTTTCATCGGCTTTTCTCATCGGGGCAATCCGTATTGATCACTCCCTTTGCGCCGCCGGTGAGTGGTGGGCGAACGCCTTTGGATCGGGTTTTTGGTCAAATGCAGGCGGGGGATGTGGGGAGCGATTCGGAGACGACGGTGAGGAAGGCGGTGATTTCTGATAGTGGTTCTTTCATGCAGGTTAGCGCACCGATTCGTGATGAAATTGGGCAGGTGCGGGTTGCGTTCGGACTGATTATTCGGCTTGAAAGCGAGTTTACGCGGATCCTTTCAGTGGCAAGATCAGGGCAACCTGGTGAGATCTATGCGTTTGATCGCACGGGACTGCTGATATCACAGAGCCGATTTGAGGATCAGCTGCGTGATCTTGGTTTATTGGATAAGAAGGGGGGACGGTCTTCCGCTTTAATTTTGAGCTGCGGGATCCCGGCAAGGATTTGCTCAGTCGTTACGAGGTCGAATCGCCGCCATCGACTTGGCCTCTCACTCGTATAGTGGCGGATGCTGTCAAGGGAGGGTTTGGCGTCGATGTTGAGGGCTTCCTCGACTATCGGGGCGTTCAGGTGGTTGGCGCGTTATGACTTTGGGGTTGCGACCAAGGTGGACGCCGCCGAGGCTTACCAACCGCTTGCGGTCTTGCAGTGGACGTTCGCAACGCTATTTCTGATGCTCCTGCTGTCTGGTGTCGCAATGTCGCTTTTCTCGTAACTGAATCTCAATCTGCGTCAGCAGGTGGACGAAGTGACATTGGAAGCCAAGGAGTTGGGGCAGTACACGCTTGAGAAACGAATCGGTCAGGGAGGGATGGGAACGGTGTTCAAGGCTCGCCACGCGTTGCTTCGGCGTGCCACGGCGGTCAAGCTCCTCATGCCGGACAAAGCGGACAAGATTGCCATTCGCCGATTCGAATGCGAGGTGCGGATGACCTCCCGGCTCTCCCCTCCCCAACGCGATACAGATTTATAATTATAACTACGGACACACGCCCGAGGGTTTTCTACTACGCGATGGAGTACCTTGAGGGAATTTCGTTGAAGGAATTGGTGGAGGAATACGGGGCTCAGCCGGAGAACCGAATCATCCACATTTTGCGCCAGATTTGTGCGTCGCTGAGAGAAGCCCATGAAGCGCATTTGGTGCATCGAGATATGAAGCCGGTAAACGTCTTTCTCTGCGGGCGGGGCGGTGTGTTGGATACGGTGAAAGTATTGGATTTCGGATTGGTGATGAGTTGCCAGGAATTTGGCAAGCGAGGGAAGTCGAAGAAACACCCGAAGTCGATGACCGGCACTCCTCAATTCTTTTCCCCTAAGGCGATCGAGTCGCCTCATACCGTCGATCAACGCAGCGACCTCTATTCATTGGGGGCTCTCAGCTATTTCTTGCTTACCGGGTTGCATATGTTTGCAGGCGAGACTGCCCGCGAGATTTGTGAAAAGCAGGTTTCGGAAAGCCCCCCTGCGGCAGCGGAGAGGGTGAACCGTTCTTACTGCCCACATTTGGAAGCGGCTATTATGAAATGCCTAGAGAAGAAACCGGAATTGCGCCCGCAATCGAGCAACGACTTCCTTAAGATGTTGGAGGCCAGTGCTAGCGCTTGGAGTTGGACCGATGAGATGGCTTCAGAGTGGTGGGCGAGCCACCAGGTCCGCAGCCGCATCGTCAAACATTCCTGTCAGTTGGATGCCACGGCAAGGATGCAGCTGACGATTCGAATCGATATCGAGCGACGGTACGAGGATGGCTATGATTCAGAATCGTCATAGACTTATTTTTCCTTCAGGAAGATTCTAAATTGCCTGCCATCTTGAATTGGTCTACACTTCCTCACAGCATCAACAGAATAACCTGTCACGACGATCATGGAAAAATCACTGAAATCCATTCTTTCTTTACTGCTGCTAACCGCGATTACCGCAAACGCTCAGCCCAAAATCGCCATCATTGACATGAAGACCGTCTTCGAGGGCTACTGGAAGACCAAACGAGTGAGTGAGACGTTTGAAGGGCGGAAAAAGGATTATGCCGATCAACACCAGAAAATGATCGACCAATATCAGGCAGCCAACGAGGATTACCGCAAGATCAAAGAAACGACATCGGACCCGGCGATCTCAGCACCCGAAAAGAAACGCCGAGGAGAGGAAGCCGAGAAAAAACTAAAGGAAATCCAGAAACTCGAGCGAGATATCCGCGATCATCAAAAGAGTATGGAGGGAAATCTCACTGAGACCCACTTTCGACTGCGTCGCAACATCCTTCAGGATATTCGCAAGATTATCAACACCAAGGCCAAGACCGAAGGATTCTCACTGGTCCTCGATAGTGCCGCCGAAGGCATCAATCAGACGCCCGTCATACTCTTTTCCGACAACTCCAACGATATCACCGACGAGATTCTCGCGAAATTAAACGAGGGAGCTCCAGTGGACGCGGTTGAAGAGTAAGCGGCATTCGCTCAACGCCTTAGAGAGGCCCCGTGCCAATCCCCAGTTCGCAGAGACAGCCGGGAAACGTCACCTTCACCACGGGTTTCGGTCTTGATGACCGGTGCGTTGTCTTGATGAAAGGCGTCATCCTAGGGATCAACCTAGGAGCGATCGAAGAACCCGACTTCAGAAGCCCCTCAGGAGGTCAGTCACGCATTTCAGGGAGAGACATTTTCGCGCCCCGGCGGCGAGGTCTCAGCATTCCCGCACCCCGCTTTGCCCGACCGATCAAAACGCTTAACAGAGGCGACATCAAAACGCGCACGCAAGTCGGCTTACATCGACCGATTCGGAAACGCCGTCACGGACCTCACCGACAGCGATTGCCAAAACGTCCACCACGTCGGACTCCGCCTCGGCAATCAGACACTGCGACTTCCTATTCACCAATTTTATGCCCAAGGTGCTTACGGACAAACAATGTTTGTTTCTAACAACAAACCCGGGGCATTCGGTCAAATTTTTGAAGCGCCGCCAGCGTACCGGCAAATTTGCCTTTTGAGCCTGAACGCCGGACACTGATTCAGAGATTCCTTAGCCGAAGATTCCCCTTCAAATTCGGGATTCTCACTACCAATCACCCAGCACAAATTGTCACGGTCGCAAGATGAGCTGCTGATACAAATCATAGCCATCCACCCGAAAATTCTGATGAAGAGCATACTTAACCGTAACAAATAGCCCCCCTGTGATTCCCCCGACTCAGGCTCATCCTGCTTCGGGCCTCCAATCGGATGATCTGCCCAACTCGGAACGCCCCTTGGCACCCGGATTGTGCATTGTCTCGGACTCTCCGAGGTCAATTTGCGACGGAGTGAGATGGACAAACGGCACCGTGCAACACTTCGTCAAGAGCGTCACGAGAAGTTCTGTCTCCAGGTCTCCACAACGAACTTCGGGATAATCCCGAGCCTTCGTCTCCTTGCTGCCCTCCCTCCTTTCCGTCGAGATTGGCCAAATCCCTGTCCAAAGGGCCACGCCCCCCCGCATCATCGTCCGCCTAGACTCAGCGCTCGCTGTCTGATGGCATCCTCTTTAATCGGAACATTCAATTTTCTCCAGCGGCGCCTTTGTCGATGCGGGGAGTCAACTTCTGACTCAACGGCAGGTTCTTGCCCCTCATCAAAACTCATCCACCGCAGATCATTCGAAGCGGCTCTCGATCCAGGTCATCCTCCTTCCCTCGCTCCGCGTTTCCGAGAACGTCATAAGCCTCATTGATAATGGGTTTGCGTTGGCGTTGCGACGATCACCGCATCCACGTCAGATGCTCAAGCACCACGCCTTGATCCGCGCGCCCCGGCGACCAAACCCCGAAGCGGCTGAGTTGGCGAAAAATCCCCATCAATATCCACCACATGAAGCAACTTCACCTCGGATGCCAGTCAAACACTTTGAAGGGGGAATTGACCCCGCCCGGCCCAAACCGAATAGAGCCACCCGTAGGGTTCCATAATCATGCTTGTCTGACCAAACGCTGCTTAGGGCTCCCTGCCTCGCAACAGACAGGAGAGCAAGCCCAGAAACATGCGGGTTGCTACCAACCGGAAACGCGTTTATCTTGGCAGCCAAGGTGCAAGAAACCTCCAACATGACAGACCACATCAAACTTGATCAAAAAACAAAGAAACTCTACCGCACGGCACTCAAACCGCTTGCCGACCACCTAGCCTTTGGATTACCTGTCAATCCAAATGACACCGCCCGCCGCCCAACCGCCCTGTTCCTAGGAAATCACTCCTCCGGGAAATCTTCGTTCATCAACCACTTGCTGGGAACACAGCTCCAGAAAACCGGCCTAGCGCCCACCGACGACGGATTCACCATCATCACCTACGGGGAAAAGACCGACTCGATCGACGGTCAAACGGTCGCTTCTCATCCGGAACTCGCCTATCAAGACCTACAGTGCTTGGGTCCCGCTTTTATCTCCCGACTACGACTCCGGGCCGAACCAAATCCTGTGCTCCAAGAATTTAACATGATCGATAGCCCAGGAATGATTGATGCCGTTGATCGCTCCAACTCTAGAGAATACGATTTCGAGAGGAGTATTCGGATCTTCGCCGAGAACTCCGATATCATTCTTTTTTTCTTTGATCCAGACAAACCCGGCACCACAGCTGAAACCATCTCCGTCCTGACCAACACACTGGCAGGCCTGGAACACAAACTCATGATCGTCATGAACAAAGTCGATCTGTTCACAACCATGCGTGACTTCGCACGGTCCTATGGCACCCTTTGCTGGAACCTCTCGAAGGCCATTACCACCAAGGACATTCCCCATATCTTCACCACCTATCTCCCCGAACTCGCAACCCCGCGAGCCGATTCCGGAAACAAGCGCATCCCACTGGAAGATTTCGATACTGCCAGAAAAGAAATCGTGAACGAAGTCAAGCGAACCCCAACTCGTAGAGCGGACAACCTAGTCAGCGACCTGCTCCATGCTGCCCGCAATCTCGCGATTCAGGCCCGAGTCTCCGATCAAATCGGAATCGCGTATCGCAACATGAAACTGCGATGGCATGGTTCGAGTGCAATCATTTGCGCAGTTTCAGCGGTGGCTGCCTGGCTCCTGTGGAAACGAGAAGTCGCATGGCAAAATCTCGCAATCGGTGTGGGCGTCGCGTTGGCCATCGTCACTCTGATCGCCCTGTTCGGAAAATATCGCCTCAACCAATTCAACCAATCGCTCAAACGCGTCGAATTCTTAGATCCTTTCTTTGACCAAGCCTACAGCAATGAGATCACCCTAGGTGAGCGGCTGGATCTGCGCGCCGCTTGGGTCGGCATTCGCGAAGGCATGACTCGATCTCTCAAAGTCACGCCGCCCACAAAATTCCCCCTCCGGATGACCCGCCTTCGGCTGCTCCGAAGGCTCGAGCGGGCGATCTATGATGAGATCCCCAAGCTTCGGCGACAGGTGGGAATGGAATCCAATGAATCATCTCCTGCTTCCGGCAACTAGGGCCTTCCAGTAAAAGAACGACTGCAACGTCACGCTTTCTCAGTAGAGGACCGTGGCAGTAATTTTCGAAGCCTCGCCAATCGTCTACTGGAAGTCCGAAGCCCTAACATTGATCGCCAAAACGGCAATTGATAAGCATTAAAATCGCTGATCGCCCCGATCTCGCTGACAAAGTCCTCCCTCGTTTTCACAAATCGCAAAGCCCGCAAATGCTCCATCTCACCCTGAAATAAAGAGGGGCGCAACAACATAAAGAGGGAGATCAAAGGGCGGAAAACCATTGAAACACCATCCATAAACAACCGGCGTTCGAATAGCTGCGAATTAATCCGTTTTGCCTCACAGTAAACTCGTTCAAATGTCATTTCTTTGGAATCTAAAACGCTCTATTCCATACTAGATTTTGTTGATTCTACCAATCGGTCTATAACTTCACTCTTTCCCATTGTCGTTCAAGATAATTCATCGCAATGATAATTATGGGCTTGGAGAGCCTTCGGTGGGGAGGGAAAGTTGCGTCTGTTTGGAGCCGCAGGCAGCGGGCTCGTTCGGTAGTTCGAAGCGGCATCCCTCCAATATGTCCGGCACGCTCAGGAGGTGCAGTCGGGGGTAACGTTTGTCCTTCATGTCTCCGGCCATCGCCATCTCGCGGCTGAAGGTGGCTTTCCGGCGCGGCTTCAGTTTGTGCATGAGGATCAGGCCGACCATGTCGGCGTCTTCATGTTCCAAGACACCGCGCAGTTGGCGCACGACGCTGATATTGACATTCTCGCCGCCCTTCACTTCCAGCATCATGGAGCGGAGAATACCCTTGCCGGACAAGGACTCGGCAACGCGGGCGACAACCCCTTCCGCCCCGTTCTACAGCAGCAATGACCGGAGTTTTACGGGTGCCTCGGCCTCGTCTCGGAGGGGGGCTAGTAGCGGAACTCTTGGGGCTGCTCCCTTTGCGCGGTTTGCCGCCCACGTAAGTTTCGTCGGCCTCGGCGATGCCTTGCAAGACGGGCCTGCTTCCCCCGACATGGAAGCCCGAATGCGCCGCTGCAAACGCAGGGCGGCGGGCTGCATCAGCCCGAGGTCGCGGGCCAATTGGTGGCGGGATAAGCTCTTCTTGGCGTTGATCGGGATGCCCATAGCCATGAACTATTTCTGGAGCGGGACCCTGGTTTTCTTGAAAAGGGTTCCCGCCAAGACGTTAAAACCGGACTGGCAGACATGGCAGGGTCAGCGTCCAATACGAAGGTTGTCGGCTTTGCGGGCCGCCTTGCCACTGCCGCAATGGGGGCAGTGAGGTTCATCACTCCACCCCACCTGCTCCCAATGCGCGAGGCAGGCTTTTTGATCCGGAAAGCGTTGGAATATGGTCAACAGATCACAATCGCACCCAAAGTGAAGCATCGTTTCAGGTGGGAAATCAAGATCCCAATTCCGTGGCAAGGACGAGTTCAGTGCCATAGCAACACGAAACGCTCGAACCTCCGAACAAGTCTATCAATCAAATTGACAGTGCCAGATTCGATCTCGCCGAACCAAGAAGCAGTTCCGAATAGTTGCCCCTGCAAGTCGGCCGGTGTCACTCCAACTTCAGGCTCAATGGATAGGATGGCCTGCTCAGATTTCTTGCTCTCCATCGCTTCCTTTTATATCTCTCGTAAGGAATTCCGTCATAGTCCTCCGTGTTGTTGAGATGCCTCATTTCTGCCAGGGCTCTGGTTCACCCTCGATCGTTCTGAGAACATTCTCCGCCTTTCATTCAGTCATTTCCGTTAAGTCCCATCCTGCCCATCGCGTTCATAACTACGCCACCGGGCCGATTTCGGAAAAGTCCAAAGATGTCGCAATTTGTATGATATGTGGTTTTCTGCTGAGTTCGACACCTCCAAAATAGAGAGCAAGATCAAACCAAAACATAAGATGGTGAGTGATGTGATGATTGAGTACCGACTGCCAGATCGCACCAGAGACCTCAGCTTCTACTCCCTTCAAAGAAGCTCCCCGTTTCCGCCACCACCGCCGCTAGCCGAGCAACCGAGTTTCCCGACTGAGTCGATTTCACTTCCCAACCCGGAGAACTCAAACCCCAAGCTTGCATTCGCTTCTTCAAACCCGCATCCTACGCCTCAACGCAGACATCAGGGCAAAACGACATGAGCGAACCTCAGGAGCAGCCAAAATTAGATTTGGATCTAGGGTCGGCCTTTCTGCCGTCGTGGGCACAAAAATCGGCCAAAGATAACCCCTATACCAAATACGAAGGACGGGAGGACACTCGATCTCACAAGAAAGACTTCCGACGTTCTGATCGTCAACGAACTCGACGTTCAAAGACAGGCAACCGACGCAGCAACCACTCCCAACGCAACGATCAAAGCAAACACACCAAAGGACAGCCCCGCGGGTCACGATCCCAAGATAGAGATGGGCAACAACACCGCCCCCATCGCCCCACCGCTCAAGATCGCAATCGCCCGGGGCCCAAACATCGGCCCCGGCAGGAGATCATCGCTTCTCTGCCCAACTTGAAGGTCTCGATCCTCCCTGATCAAAAGGGAGTGGAGTCTCTGGCCAAGCAGATCCGCATGCAGGGCCGCGCCTATCCGCTGTTTGATATCGCGAGTATTGTCTTGAAGCGACCTGATCGATTCCGGATTTCCACTTCGATACTCCCGGACGGCAAAGGACAACCCGTCTCTGAACAGTGGCGTTGCCGCCTAGACGATTCACTGTGGTTATCGCAATCCGAGGCCATCGACCATGTGCTCAAGCAGCACTTCGACAAATTCTACGAGCGGCTCAAGACCGAAACCGCCCCACCAAAGGGAAACTTTTCCTTCGTCGCACAATGCGGCATTTCGGGCAAGATCCTCGGCCCCCCTAACTACCATGGTTACCAAGAAGCACTGCGATCACTTCATGCCGAACGATTTTCACGGATGAATTTCAACGTCTACAAAAAACGCGTCAAAATCGTTCGCGACGAAGAAACGGTCAAAAAGTGGCTCGATGAACAAAGTTGGAAGACAGAGTACAAATCCAAAGCCGGCTCAGAATCCGCAGTGTTGGGGTCATGGGATGAACTCATCGCCCACTTTAAGACGAACCACCTCAAGGAAGCTTTGGAAACCGGCAGAACCCTCAAACTCAGCGCTGCTGACGGCCTTCGATCCCCTTCCAAGCCCATTCAGGAACTCATCCGCTTTCACGTGGAAGAGCAACGCCGGTTTCCCTTGCAAGTCGCCACCGCCTTAAGCCAGATGTTTGCTCAGCAAGGACTTCAATTCTTCAAGCTCAACCGCACGATCATCCATGTTTCCGTTGCCCGTCCAAAATATCTCAATATGAATGAAACGCCCGTTTCGGAAGGTGTCAAACGGATCGTTGACTTTGTCGAGGCGACACCCAATTGCACCCGCAAGAAACTCCTTGATGCCCTCCGACCTCAAACCAACACTACGGAAGCAGCAGCCGATAATGCTTCCTCCCCACCCCTTCCCCCCGAAACGGCTGAGGCAACATCAACCTCGAGTGATGAGGTTACCACCGGGACAAACCAGGCCAGTCTTGAAGAACGATGGATCATCACCGATCTTCAGTGGCTCATTCACCAAGGCCACGTCATCGAATTTTCCAACGGAAAGATCGAAACGGCCAAAAAACTCGACACTCGCCCCAAGAAAGTCACCAACAAACCGAAAAAAGAAACCAAGGCTGAACCATCGGCCGACCAAGGGCCAGTCGCCCAAAGCAACGCGCCACAACCGGCCTTAAAAGAACCTGATAAGCCGCCACCGCTGCCATTCGCCGAGAAGAAGGAAGCATCCAAATCCGAACCCATGCCGTCGGTGATCACAGAAACCGTCTCAACCCCAGCCAAGCCAACCCAAAACCTCAACTCCAGCAAAGGCATCGCTAAAGCCACTCAAGATGCCGACTTGCCTCCGGCTGAGTCCGAATAAGAAGGATCACACAGGTTGGCCTTCGGGGAATCCTAGCGATTTTGTTGAACGTGAAGGTTAACCGGACTGCAGGCCCGACAACCAATTCCACTCGCGGAAATCCGGCTCGCTCACAAGCACTCAATCACTTATGAAGCCAAAAGCCTACGCCAAGGCAGGTGTCGACATTGACCTCGGTAATCAACTGAAAACTTCGCTTCCCTCGTTGCTGAAGTCAACGCACCGCCCCGAAGTTCTCATCACAGTCGGTGGATTCGGCGGCCTGTTCGAGCTGAATCTTGGACGGTATCGCCGGCCGGTGCTAGTCTCTAGTGTAGACGGCGTCGGCACCAAGCTGAAGGCAGCCTTTGCCGCCAAGCGGCACAACACCATTGGCGAGGATCTGGTCAACCACTGTGTCAATGATATCGCGGTTTTCGGAGCGGAACCGTTGTTCTTTCTAGACTATCTTGGAACTGGCATTCTCCAACCTAAGGTTTTCGAACACATCATCGCTGGGTTCGCCAAAGGGTGCCGTGAAAATCACTGTGCCTTGATCGGTGGCGAAACCGCCCAAATGCCCGGTTTCTACCAAAAAGACGAGTACGATGTCAGTGGCACCATCGTGGGCATCATCGAACGCTCGGCCATTCTCGACGGCAAAACCATCAAACCTGGGGATGTCATCATCGGCTTTCCCTCAAATGGTCTCCACACCAACGGTTACACCCTTGCGCGCCAAGTCTTCTTCGAAAAGTTGAATCTGCGACCCAGTAGCCGAGTGAAAGAACTCGGAAGCACCGTTGCCGATGAACTTTTGAGAGTCCATCGATCCTATCTCAGCCCGATCCAAAGGCTTATCAAACGCTTCAATCGACCTCGCACGCCAAAGCAAATCAAAGCCTTTGCTCATATCACCGGGGGAGGCTTCACTAACAACATTCCTCGAATCCTTCCGCCAAAAATCTCTGTGCGCATTTCTAAAAGCAGCTGGGAGGTTCCGCCTGTTTTTGAATTGATCCGCTCGGCTGGCAAGGTGAGTGAGAAAGAGATGTACACCGTCTTTAACATGGGAATCGGATTGATCGCGGTGGTTAGCGCGAAAAGCGCCAATTCAATCCTGGCCTATTTGAAGCGGCAAAAGGAACCCTGCTCGGTTATTGGAGAGGCTGTCGCAGGCAACGGCGAGTGCTCCGTCGCTTAATGACACCGTCTTGGACGATCAAGCACCCGCGGAACCACATCATCGAGCCTGCCGCCACTCTGACAAGGTAGGAAAAGACTCAAACGGCACGGCCAAGGCCACGCCAAAAGGACAGGCGTTGACCGAGTCCAGCCGGATAGCGCCGTTATCAATAGTCAACGACGGCCAGCCAAAGTTCGTTTGATGATACAAATCCGGATGATGCTGTAGCACGCCGTTTCGAACTCGATCGTCAAATCCTGACAACCCTGCGCAATAGTGATGTCCGTTTCGCTCGACGGACTGGATTCCCAGACATGACATCACCGCAAGGTCTTGCAATAGCGCCACGGGCCCCTGGTTGCAGAGGTCCTCGCCGCTCATGATCAAGGGAGAGGACAACTCGGCCCGCGATCGTTTCTCGATCAAACACCGATTCGCAATGCCCTTAATCACTCCCTTGCAGTTTTTATGACTGGTGCCGCGATAGCCGAACGCCAAGGCGCGAGGCAAAGCCTTCAGATCACCATCAGATTCGTCAATGATGGTTGCTGGACCATCACCCCACTCGAGCAGGTCCAAACCGTCAACCTGCTCCAGCGCACAATTGCGGTGGAGCGGTTGTTCTACAAACAAGAGTCGGTCGAAGAACCAAGAAAACCACCGCTCACAACTCAACACTTCCCAATGCTCTCGGAAGGCGTCAAAGGTGGCAAACTGCTCGTTCCCGTCCAAACTGAACCGCGCGTCATGAACACCGCAGCCCTCCACCACCCGCCGGATGGCTTGAAGCCGAGGCAAATCGATTGCCACGTCTCCGGCCAACTTGACCTTAAAATGCCTCAAGCTGTATCGCCGAATGCAATCTTCCAACGACTGCGGCAACCCGTCACCCAAACTATCCGCTTCCGATATTTGGTCCGTCTCCAAAGGATCCCCAAGGCCGACGGTATGACGCGCGATCACTTGGGATTGAGGTGCCGGCGGCAACAGATCTCTGGGCTCCATTTCGTTGAGCTCCGGATGAATTGCAGCGAGCCGAATGCCCAAGGTATTCGACAAAATTGCTTTCCAAAACGGCACTTGTCTTGCCCGGCAAAAGGCTTCGATAACAGCCCTCTCCACCAAGGAAGTTCCAAAATGGGAAAGCAGTGGCGGATATCCCTTCTCCTCTCCGAATATCACCTGCAATCGGTAAAGCTCCCGCCAAAGCTCGAACACGCTCTCCGATTCCATCCCCCTCACCAAAACCAAAGCATGCTGAATCACATCAAGCATCTCCTCTATTTCCTCAGAGACCGCTTTCTCCGGAACCTTGGTAAACCACTTTGGAGGCAGCAAATCAGAAGCAATCCCGACAGCTCGCTCCCCATTTACCGTGAGCCGAACGCAGACAAATGCGAGGGGAAACTCTGTCATAGTTGCGATCCCGTATCGAAACGGCATCCGCGTCTTCAAATGGAGCAGGCGCAACTCGCTATCAGTGACAACAAGGGACATCGATTTCCTTCCTAAGCTTGTGAACGACAAGCAGGTGAAATAGATTCGCCGCATGAATTTGGAACATCACACCGGGAGTCGAGCAAACCTTCAGGAACGCGTCAACGCTGCCATCGCCGCCATACCGGTTTTTGATATTCACACGCATCTCTATGATCCCGCCTTTGGCTCGCTGCTGCTCTACGGGATCGATGATCTGCTAACCTATCATTACCTCGTCGCCGAAGTGTTTCGGTATGCCGACCTCACCTACGAAGCATTCTGGAAGCTGTCGAAGACGGAGCAGGCGGATATTATCTGGGATCAACTCTTCATCAAACACTCACCGATTTCCGAGGCTTGCCGGGGCGTCCTGACAACACTCAACAAACTGGGATTCGATGTGAAGCAACGAGACCTGAGCGTGATCAGAAAATGGTACGCAGAACAGGAGACCGGCGCACTTGTCGACAAATGCCTTGAACTCGCCAACGTCAACCGGATCTGCATGACCAACTCACCCTTTGATACGGAAGAACGCCCGGTCTGGGAAAAAGGATTCGACCGAGACGAACGATTCATCAGTGGGTTGCGGATCGATCCTCTACTCCTGGACTGGACCAACACTGCGTCTCTCCTCAGCCAAGACGGCTATTCGGTCACAGAACCTCTCAACGAGCCAACCCTGACAGCTATCCGCCAATTTCTTGCGGCCTGGGGCAAGCGCTTCCGCGCCAAGTATCTCATGGTGTCCCTCCCCCCCACTTTCACCTATCCATCAAACAAACCCACCACCACGATCCTCGACCAGGCAGTGATCCCCCATTGCCAGGAACATGGCCGGCCACTCGCCCTGATGATCGGCGTCAAGCGTGCCGTCAATCCTGACCTACAACTCGCTGGCGACGGTATGGGACGCACCGACCTGCAATCCCTGGAGAACCTCTGCGCGAATCATCCGAATGCCAAGTTCCTCTGCACGGTGCTCGCAAAAGAGAACCAACACGAACTCTGTGTCTTGGCACGGAAGTTTCCCAATCTCCACATCTTTGGGTGCTGGTGGTTTACAAATGTACCCTACGCGATGGAGGAGATAACTCGACTCCGCTTGGAGTTGATCGGGCTCAGTGTCACCCCCCAACACTCAGATGCCCGAGTGCTTGATCAATTGATCTATAAATGGTCTCATTCTCGAGAAATCATTTCTCGCGTGTTGGCGGAAAAATACGACGATTTGACCCGCACCGGATGGCATGTCCCAGACGACGAAATCAACCGCGATGTGACGGATCTTTTGGGAGGGGCATTCGAACGTTTTTGCAAGTGTTAAAACCCAAAACCTTCCGCCGATCAAATGGCTAATTAGCTTACCGCCAGTTGCCCTTTCGCTCATAATTGCTGCAGTCCAATGGCCAAACCACTAAGGAGAATCTGAATAAGCCCTTGCCGAATTGAAAAAACAGGATAAAATCCTTTGCACATACGGGTGATTTCTCCAGATTTGAGACTTATACAGGCCTTCCTTAATAGCTGCTCTCTCCACAGAGGAGGGTCCACAAAACCAACATCGCCACCAGGTCTTCCCACCGAATCACGATATCAGTGTAAGAATCGTCCATGACCACCCCGTCATCAGCCATATCCGATAGCCCAACGCCCTCTCAGGCGGCAGGCACGGCCACGGTGCCCCGCAACGTGGAAACCGATGCGCCGGAAGAAAAACGAAGCGCCTACGACGGAGACTCTGCGATCAAGCTTTACCTTAGAGAAATTGGTCAGGTCCCGTTGCTCAAGCCAGAGGAGGAGAACGAACTCGCCATTCGGATCCAAAACGGGGATATTGAAGCCCGAGAGAAGATGATCAAGGCTAATCTCCGTCTGGTGGTCAAAATTGCTCACTATTACGAAGGACTTGGATTGCCCCTCCTTGATCTGATTAGTGAGGGAAATATTGGACTCATGAAGGCCGTGGAACGATTTGATCCCACCAAGGGGAGCAGGCTGTCCACGTATGGCGCCTGGTGGATCAAACAAGCCATCAAACGTTCCCTCGCCAATCAGTCTAAGACCATTCGATTGCCCGTTCATCTGGTCGACAAGATTTCCAAACTCAAACGAACGGCGGCAAAGCTGCAAGAACTGTTCGGACGCGAACCCACCGACCAAGAATTAGCCGAAGAGATGGAGATGACTCCCCGCCAGATCGCTCGCCTACACACCGTTGCGGTCCGTCCCGCATCACTGGATTCCCCCATCCATGAGGATGAGTCAGCGACACTGGCAGACCTCGTTTGCGACGAGAACGCGGAAACCCCCTACGCCCGCCTCGAGGAAAAGACAGTCAATGACATGTTAAAAGACCTGATCAAAAACCTTCCCGCACGCGAGGCACTGATTCTTGACCATCGGTTTGGATTAAGCGGCGGTCCTGAACGCAACCTCGAGGAAGTCGGCGAATTTATTGGAGTTACTCGCGAGCGGGTCCGCCAGATTCAGAATATTGCGCTGGCCAGACTCCGCCGGATGATCGAGAAACTGGAAGCGGGACAGAAGTAGGTTCGCTCCCGACAAATCTACCCAACGGTTGGCATCATGTCGTCTTCCCCTCAGATCCTCTCCGACGCCATTCGCAATGTTCCCGACTTTCCGAAGCCAGGCATTCAGTTCAAAGATATCACGCCCATCCTGTCGAATCCGGTCCTTTTCCAAAACGCAATCGACGCGCTGATCAAGCCTCACCAACCCGGTGAAATCGAGCAAGTCGCAGGCATCGACGCTCGAGGGTTTATCTTTGCTTCAGCAGCGGCACTCCGTCTCAACGCCGGTTTCGTTCCCATCCGCAAGAAAGGAAAGCTCCCCTACAACACGCATGAAGAGAGCTACGATTTGGAATACGGATCGAACACGGTCGAGGTTCACACAGATGCCTTCAGTCCCGGCGCCAAAGTCCTCTTGGTGGACGATCTGCTCGCCACCGGAGGCACGGCGCTTGCAGCTCTCAAACTGCTGAAACGCCTCAAAGCTCAGGTCGTGGAAGCCGTTTTCTTGGTTGAATTGACGTTTCTCAATGCCCGCGAAAAAATCTCTCACATTCCCACTCGGACAATCATTAGCTACTAAGCGAAGTCCGACTCCCTAGGTTCCCAGTTAAGATTCCCGAAGGACAGCGGTTGACTCCTTTACCCAAGACTCGTCTGCGAACCCGTCATTTCTTCGCGCCAAACTACAACCTCCACGAGACCTTGACCTCAGGGCAAGCATTTCGCTGGAAGCAACACAACAATAACTGGATCGGCATCATCCAAGATCATTGGGTGCGACTCTCGGCAAGGCCGGAAGCCATCATCGCCGCCACTACCCATCCCGAACCGGACTGGAACCTCCTCAAACACTACCTCCAAACGGAGGTAGATATCACCGAAGTCACCGACCAATTTCCTCAAGATCAGTATTTAAGAACCGCTATCAGCAAATGCTGCGGCCTCCGGCTGCTGCGACAAAATCCTTGGGAATGCCTCGCCTCGTTTATTCTGTCATCGACCAAACAAATACTCCACATTTCAAAGATCATTGAAGCCATGGCCGCCTATTACAAAATCGCCGTGACCGTCCCTGATGGCTATCCCGAGATTTTTCAATTCCCCACTCCCGAAGCGATCAGTCAAACATCGGAAAACCAACTCAGGCGCCTCAAAATGGGGTACCGGGCCCCCTACCTCAAAGCCTCAGCGAAGGCCGTCGCCGAGGGAACCATCGATCCGGATGCAATCAACCACCTTCCCTATACGAGCGCCAAGGAATCACTGATTCAACTACCAGGCGTCGGCCCGAAAATCGCTGACTGTGTCCTGTTATTCGCTTATGGCAAACAAGAAGCGTTTCCAATCGACATCTGGGTAGATCGCGCCCTCAGAGAACTCTATTTCCCAAGACAACAAATGACTCAATCCGCCCTCGAATCCTTTGTCTCCAAACACTTCGCCCCCTACAACGGCTACGCACAACAATACCTGTTTCACTACATGAGAACCAAACACACACCGCCTTAGCCAAAACATGTTTGTCCGCACTCTACTCTCGCCCCATGAGATTGAGGCAGTCTCCACCACAGATCTATCCCAAGCTCATAGCGTCGTCTCCGATGTTTTGCAGGCCACGAGCACCATTGTCACAGCCTTCGCAAATGAGGCCTCGGAGATTCTGTCAGCCTCAACCATTCACGAGGCCGTAGTGCGGCATCAACAAATTCCCGAAGGGCTGCTGGCCGGAAAGCGGAACGGACTCCCGATCACCCATAGGACTCTCGGGATCCATTACCTTCGATTTAGGAAATTCGCCGAGAGAATGCGATTCACAACGTGGCGACAGGCATCAAATTTCATGACCAAAACAAACGGCACCAAGACGCTCTTTGCGGCAAAGAGTCCAGCTTCTGGTTGCCGTTGCGTCGCTTCTCAACCTCGCCGAAACCACCCAAAGCATCGTCGATCAAGCGCCTCAAACCGTCCTCATCTTCTGCAGTGACACTATAAAGACGAACCAGCATGGGAAGATGTGGCGCGTGGCCGGCACGCGCACGCCCTAGCCAATCAAATTCCCACCACAGCGAAGGCCTACCAAGTCCTACCCACCTCAAGCAATGGTTGGCGTCTCCTAAAACTCACGGATATCAGAGAAAATGCTCACTACTACAGTCAAACCGACTATCTGCCCATCCGCTGTGCCTCCACCGCGAAGGAGAATCACATCACCATCACGCAAACTTCGTAAGCCAGATTTCCGCCAGGAGTCCAAAGTCCATGATCTCGGTCGGTTCAATAAAGCCGCCAAGAAGCAAGCAATTGAGCTCGCTGACCAGGGGGCAACAGCATCTTTCCCAGAAGATTCAAATGAACGAACTTGATGAAATCCAAAGGAAAAACGAGCGGCCGCCCCCACCACAAATAAGTTTGTCGCTTGTTTTGGGCACGGTTTGGTTTGTGTTGATTGATGGTGGAGCTCTTCGGCGCTCCTCTTAGAATGGGCGTTCCCACCCGACCCCAAAGTTGAATCGGCCGGAACCGTCGTTTTCAGAATCTGAGGTCAGAGGAATGCCATAGTCCAAGCGAAGCGGGCCAATCGGCAGGTTCAAGCGCATACCGATGCCAATATTGTCATTGTAGGTTCCCGTGTTGCCGGTGGGGGGGGCAGAACTGCCATTGGTTTGGGATCGATAATGATAAACCGGTGAAAAGCTATAGGCGTCTTGGTGGACCATCCCGATGTCGTAGAACACTGCGAGGCGAAAACGCTCGATGATAGGGACGCTGTATTCGGCGGAGGCAAACCAGCTCGTGCGGCCGCCGATGGGTTCGCCACTCTCGTCTTTGGGGCCGACACTGCGAAAGCGGAAACCCCTTAAGGAATAAAGCCCGCCCAGAAAATTTCGATCGAAGAGGGGCACACGCTCCGTGTCGCCGTACTCTTCAACCACGCCGATTTCACCTTGAATCTCCAGAACGTGACCTTCAGCAAATCCTTTGAAGTAATGCTTGGTTCCCAGCTCAATTTTGTAGAAGTCCGTATCAGCTCCGAACGGGCCGCCGGCCACTTCGCTGGAGAGACGGGTGATCTGTCCAGTGTTCGGGAGGAGACCTCCGCCGCGGGTATCGTAGGAGAGGGAGGCGCCTATCTTGGATACGAGGCGTTTGCCCTCCTTCTCCTCGTCTTTGAATTCAAGTGATCCCGGCTGAACATCGGAGATTTCCACTTGCTCCAGGGTGTAACTGACGCCGCCGATGATAAAGTCGCTGCCGAACAAGGTTTTGCGAAGGCCCACGGTTCCACCGGTTCGAGTTTCATTAAAAAGACTGCTGAGGAAGTTGAATTCGCGGTGGAAGAGGCTCGTCTCAAGCTCGAGTTTCTGGTCAAAGAGCCAAGGCTCAATGAAGGTGATCAGGTAATCTTGACGCTGGGTGCCAATTTGGGTGCGCAGCCGGAGTTTCTGTCCGCCGCCTTGGAATAGCGGCGGCTTGGAGATATCGAAGTTGCCCTGGCTCAGTTCGATGAATCCCACCAGGTTTTCCACGGAATTGAATCCGGCACCGACGACGAAGTTGCCTGTGCCCTGTGCCTTTTCTGTGACCTTGACGATGAGATTCTTCCTATCTGGAATATCTGTGGGCTCCGCACTGAGGCCGACTTCATCGAAGTATTGGAGGCCTTGGAGCCGTGTCTGGCTCAAGCGCGCGCGCGTCATATTAAACGATTCACCGGGTGTGACGGCGAGCTCGCGTCGAATTACTTTGTCCTTGGTTTTGGTATTGCCTCGGATCTCAATTTTCTCGATGTAGGATTTCTGGCCTTCTTCGATTTGGTAGTTCAGATCCATGGTGCCGTCTTTGGTGTTGGCGGATTGGACGGGGAAGACCCGCGTGTCTCCTTGGTTTCTCGGACTTAAGTAGCCTTCGCTTTCATACAGGTCGGTAATGGCCTGATTGTTGTCATCGAAACCTTGGGGGGTGAACACATCGCCGGAGCGCATGGCCAGTCGACTTACCGGGCCCTTCCGGGTTTGTTTGAAGAGGATTTGCTCGGTGGGAAAGATTTTGTTGCCTTCGATTCGCAGATCACCGACTTGATATTGCTGGCCTTCAAATATCTCTATGGTGATGACCATTCTGTCCGGTTCCGTATAGTCGAAACGGACGTCTTTGATCGCGAAGTCGAGATAGCCGTTTTTGTAGTAGAGATCGCGGAGTTTCTCTCGGTCCTCAAGAAACTGGTCTTCTTTGTAAATACCCGATCCGGTGAGCCAGGAAAAGGCCCAACGATTTTGAGTTTTGATGGTCTTTCTCAGTTTCCGGATCTTGAACGCACTCGCGCCCTCGAAGTTGACGGCTTTGATGCGAACCTTGGGGGACTCGGCGATTTCAAAAGTGACGGCGCCTTGTCCACGATCCTCATTAACATTGGGGACGTACTGGACGGTGGTCTCCCGGTAGCCCTTTCTCTCGTAAAGGTCTTTGATCGCCAGCGCGTCGGTGAACAGTTGTTTTTCATCAATCGGGTCGCCGACCTTTGAGGTCACCTGTTTCCTCAGCTTGCTGGTCTTGATTTTGTCATTCCCAGAAAACTCGATTTCCATAAGCGTGGGTTTCCCTTGGACGGTGTAGATGAGTTTGACACCATGGTCGCCCGGATCCCAGGCGATGTTCACGTTGTGGAAGTAACCGGTTCTGAGGAGGTTTTTAATATCCTGGTTAATCTTGGCCGGACTGAGCGTATCGCCGGGGCTGGTTTGGATATTAGCGCGAATCAGTGCGTCGCTGACGGAGGCGGGGCCGACGTGCCGGATCTCAATTTGCTCCACGGATTGCCCGGGAACTTCCGCTTGACTGGCAACCTGCGGCAGCCAACAGGCGAGGAAAGCCCAAGTTGACCATCGCCGACTTAAGGTGTATCTCATTCTTGGTTAGTTTTCCGTTGGGATATCTTCGGTGTTGACCTTAGCGGCACTTTCGTAGCGGGTGAAGCCTTTAAGGAAGATTAGCGGCACATCTCCGGTAGGGCCGTTGCGCTGCTTGGCGATCAAGAGATGGATCGGGGCCGCCTCTTGTACCGTCTGCAATTGATCCTCTTCCTCTTCTTCATTGCTGGCTTTGTAGAGCAGACCGACGATATCGGCGTCCTGTTCAATCGCCCCGGATTCTCTCAAATCAGAGAGCCGCGGCTTTCGATTCTTATCCCGCTCAATCTCGCGGTTCAGCTGGCTCAGGATAATGATGGGAACATTGAGTTCTTTGGCTAGCGCTTTCACCCCATTGGAGATATCCGCGATCTCCTGTTGTCGGTTCTCAACTCGCCGCGAAGTGGAGTTGAGCAACTGTAGGTAATCAATGACCAACAATTTGATCCCGTGTTGCTGCGCCATGCGGCGCGCCCGCGCCCGCAATTGAAGAATGGAAAGGCCCGGGGTGTCATCAATCACAAGCGGCGCCTTGGCAAGCTCCGCCGCCGCCTGCGTAAGGCGCGGGAAATCCCGTTCGGCAAAGAAACCGTCCCGGGCGGAGCGGAGATTCAGGCGCGCGCGCGAACACAACATTCGGAGTGCTAGGGATTCCGCCGTCATCTCCAAGCTGAAAACGCCCACGGGACAGTTTTGGTCAAGAGCGACGCCTTCGGCGATATTCATCGCGAGCGAGGTCTTCCCCATGCTGGGGCGAGCGGCGATGACAATCATTTCGCCCGGATGCAGGCCGTACGTCATTTTGTCGAGATCGGGGAAGCCCGAAGATAGCCCGGTTAAAGCCCCCTGATTGGCATGATAGGATTCAAGCGTGCTGATGGCGTCGGTGACCAACGCTTTCATTGAACGATCAATCGTCTCGATCCGGTCTTGGCTGATCTTGAGTACGTCGCGCTCGATTTCGTCCAGCAGTTGGTCGACCGCTCCCTGAGCCTCGTGTACACGCCCAACGACACTGGTGCAGACTTGAATGGCCTTTCGCAGAATCGCCTTCTCGCGAACGATGTCCAGATAGTAGCTCAGGTTGGCGGCGGATGGGACTGCATCCATGAGCGTGTTGAGGTAGGTGATCCCGCCGACAGCATCGAGCAGATTTCTGTCCTTCAGGTGTTGCGAGAGCGTGACCAAATCAATCGGGCGTTTCGCATCGTAGAGTTCGACGAGTTGTTCGTAGAGTTCGCGATGACGAAGGTCGTAAAAGACCGCCGCTCCCCCTTTGAACTTCTCGATGCAGAGGCCCATGTTTTCGTTGGGGTCCAAGAGAATACAGCCCAAAACACCCATTTCGGCCTCAGTGGAGTGTGGTGGGAGGCGATCGGCCAAGGGAGGGGGATTTGATTTGGCTTTTTGCCGTGGAGTTCGCTTGAGATCGGTCGTGGGCGGCGTTTCCGTCAGGATATCTGTGGGATCCATGTCAACATCGAGCAGAGTCCAAAATGGATCGAATAGCAACAGTAAGTTGTCCACGCCTATTGGCCTCTTATTCACAAACTTATCAGCGAGTGCGAATGGGTCAAAAAAGAATTGGACAGTGAGCCCTTGGCACGGATAATCCGCTGATTTGACGACATCACGAAAATGGCGGTCTTAGATATCAAGCCAGCGGCAGCATGCCGTTACGATCTGGTTTCATTGGGAGAAATCATGCTGCGTTTGGACCCGGGAGAGGGACGAGTCCGAACGGCGCGTGAATTCAAAGTTTGGGAAGGCGGCGGCGAATACAATGTGGCCCGTGGGTTGCGGCGGTGCTTTGGATTGCGAACCGGGGTGGTCACGGCGTTCGCCGATAACGAGATCGGGCGTTTGTTGGAGGATTTCATTCTTCAAGGGGGGGTGGATACTTCGCTGATCCGATGGGTTGGTTATGACGGTGTGGGCCGTGAGGTGCGTAATGGCTTGAATTTTACGGAACGCGGCTTTGGCATCCGCGGAGCGGTCGGTGTGCCGGATCGTGGTTTGACGGCTGCTTCTCAAATGAAGCCGGGGGATATTAACTGGGACGATTTGTTTGGTAATAAAGGTGTTCGATGGCTGCACACCGGGGGCATTTATGCCGCTTTGTCGAAAACGGCCGCTGCGTTGACGGAGGAAGCGGTTCGGGCAGCGCAGAGGCATGGGACGATTGTTTCTTACGATTTGAATTATCGACCGTCGCTTTGGAAGGCGATCGGTGGCAAAGCCAAGGCGCAGGAAGTCAATAAGCGGATTGCCGAGAATGTGGATGTGATAGTCGGCAACGAAGAGGACTTCACTGCCTGTCTGGGTTTTGAGGTGGAAGGTGTCGACGAGAACATCTCGGCGATCAAGGTCGATAAGTTCAAATCAATGATTCAGACGGTAGTTGGCGCGTTTCCTACTTTCAAGGTCACCGCCACCACCCTCCGGGTGGTGAAGACGGCGAGCGTGAATGACTGGGGCGCGATTTGCTGGGCTGACGGGAATTTTTATGAGTCTCGCCACTTTCCGGATTTGGAGATCCTAGATCGCGTCGGCGGGGGCGATAGTTTTGCCTCCGGGTTGATTTACGGTTTCCTCACCTATGGGGACCCGGATAAAGCGGTGAATTTTGGTGCTGCACATGGTGCACTGGCGATGACGACACCGGGGGATACTTCCATGGTTGCCTTGGAAGATGTAGAAAAGATTGTCGGCGGCGGTGGCGCTCGGGTGGTGCGTTAGGGCTTTGTTCATTGATCCGAAGCGAGCGGCGGCGGCGAGTTCGTTTTTTGGTGTCTATTCGGGCTCAACTTGTGGCGCAATGGCTCTGGATTCCGCCTCTGTTGAATTATGTGGCACGAAAGGCTGGCGCATATCTTGGAGTGCGGGAAACTGGGTGCGCCAAGTGGTCAGTGATTCTAGGTCGATGTCAGCGGTGACCAGACCTGGCACACTACCTCCTTCAGCCATAACTTCTCCTTGCGGGCTAACGATAATGCTGCACCCCGGATAGTGCAGTTTGGGGTCTTCTCCCGTACGATTGATTCCAATGACGTAGGCTTGGTTTTCAATGGCCCTCGCTTGTAGCAGGGTGAGCCAGTGCGCGGTTCTCGGTTTGGGCCAATTGGCGATGACGGCAAATACGTTAGCTCCATCTTGGGTGGCTGTGCGGAAAATTTCAGGAAAACGTAGATCGTAACAGATAAGCGGACAGATCCGAAATGGTCCGGCATCGAAAAGCTGAATCGACGAGCCTGGCGCATAGGATTTGTTTTCTCCGCTAAACGAAAACGGGTGGATCTTGGTGTACACTCCCGCTTGCTCTCCGCTCGGGGCAAGGACGAAAGCCTGGTTCAGTCCGCGACCGTCATTGGCTTTGGCGACGTGTCCGCCGATCACCCACGAGTGGTAGCGTTTTGCCGTTTCTGCCAAGAAGGGGGTTGTCAGAGAGTTGTCGGCGATTTTTGCGACATTCATGCTGAAGCCAGTGGCGAACATCTCTGGGAGCACGATGAGGCTGTCGGGTTTAACATCCGCCGATTTGAGGAGGTCAGTCACCGTTTGGAAATTCGCCTCGGGAGCTTCCCATTGAATGGTGAACTGGCAACCGTAGATTTTCATGAGCAGGTGGAGCCTGGAGGTGGATCGTCAGGCTAGATAGCTTTTGACGCCGGTAATGAAACGAGTGATGCCTTCTTGAAGTTGATCCTTGGGGAGTGCAGCGTAGGCGGTTCTTAAATGACAACCGTCATCGAGTCCAAAGGCGGTTCCCGGCATTGCCGCAACCTTATGCTGAGTGATAAGGTGCTCGATGACGGTCATGGGCGCAGCCTGCGTGTCGAGTTTCACTAGGAAATAGAATGCTCCTTGGGCCGGCGCAATGAAAGACTTGGACCCGAGTTCATCCAGTTGAGTGCGGACCATTTGACGAATGCTCGCGAGTTGCTCGACCTTTGGTCCCCAAAATTTTCTCCCCGCTTCAAGAGCACCCCATGCTGCGTATTGTGAGATGACAGGCGGGCAAATGAGAATCGTATCTTGGATCTTCTTGATGGGTGCTAGGAGATGGGCCGGGACTACCATGTAGCCGATGCGCCCGCTAACGAGCCGGGCGAAAAATGGCGCGCGCCCTCGTAGGTGAAATATTCGTAAGCTTCATCACTGATGTGATAGATACCACGCTCCCGACAAAGGACGTTGACAGCCTTGAGCGTCTCCGGTGGGTAAACGGCGCCGGAAGGGTTGTTGGGCGAAATGGTGACGATGGCCCGCATTCTGGCGGTGGTGCGGGATTCAATGGCGGATAGATCGAGCTGATGGTTTGAGCCCGTCGGTACGACCTTGACAATGCAACTTGCCATATCGATCGCCATCTCATGGTTGAAATAAAAGGGTGAAGGCAAAAGGATTTCATCTCCCGGATCCGCAATGGCGAGAATGGCGTTGTGAAACCCCATGTTACTGCCCGCCGTGACCACCACTTGGTCCGTGGTGTTGACGTCGATTTGGTTTTCTTCCCTTAGTTTGATTTGAATGGCTGAGAGCAGTTCCGGGATTCCCTGGACGAGTTTGTATTTGTGATTGTCCGGATGCTTTTCGAACGCTTCGAGTTTCTCATGAATGCTTGCCGGCGGGGCATAGGAAACCACGCCTTGTCCGAGTGAAATCGTGCCGGGATTGGCTTTGCTGAGTTCCCCGACGGTGGGAATCACAGGATCTTGAACACCTTCCATGCGACGCGATTGCCGGAGTCCGAGACTAGGATCAGGCGTATTGGCAGCGAGCGACATTAGAGTCACCTTGAGTCACGAAGCAAGTCGCTGTCAAAGTTGGAATCATACATAACTCGAGCCTCGAAGCCGAAACAGCTCGCGGACCAGGAGCAGAGCCAAAGAAATGGAGACGCAAGACCAACCAAAGAGATCGCCATCCTGACGATACCGAGTTTCGTTTGAGGCTGCCGGGTGTTGGATGGGCACTCCGATCACTTTGAATCCCTTCTTGTAGACATCATCCGGGGAGTCGATGTCTCCGACTTGGATCCGTCCGTAAGAATCGATCCAGCAAGTGATGCCGTTGTTGGTGCAGCGAACCAGCGGCAGATTGTTTTCAATAGCGCGAAATGCCGCGCCGCGCGCGTGTTGCCACTGTGCTTTGCTGTCCCCAAACCAGGCGTCGTTGGTCAAATTGACCAGGAAGTCCGGATTGCGCTGAGCCGCCTCTCGAGCAAGTGACGGGAAGGCGTCTTCAAAACAGATCAAAATTCCGACGGTCACTGAGAGTTCATCGATCTTGAGAATACCCGGTTTTTCACCCCGGGCAAAGCCGGTGCCGACAGGGCTCAGGGATCCCAATATGGGAAATGTTTTGGCCAGGGGGGTGTATTCACCGAACATCACCAATTGATGTTTGTGGGCGCGGTCAACGATTTCGCCGTCTTGATTCATCAGGAAGGCTGCGTTGTAGTAGAGAGGTTCGGTCGCGTCCGGGCGGACAGAATGGTCCACTTCATTAAAGATCAGCGGCAGTTGATTTTCGCGAACAAATTGAGCCACTCGTTCCGGTGCTTCAAGTCCGCTGGGGAGGCCGCTCTCCGGCCAGATGAGAAGGTCCGGCTGGAGAGCGAGCGCTGCCTCCGATAAGCGGAGCAGTTCCTTGAAGCGTTCTTCTTTTTGGGAGCCTTCCCAGATGATCATCTGGCTCACGCTGGGTTGGATGAGGGCAACGCGGAGACGTTGGGAGGTTGGCGGGGCGTTTTGAATGCGTTGGAATCCGAGAGCCCAGACCACCAGCAAAATCACTCCTGCGGGCAGGATGTCCCTTCCCCACCATATCCATGGCTGACCCGGTTGTGCAGCGATGCTCGCGATGGCCAATCCCAGCGTGAGTGAAACCCAGGCCACGAGAAACGACACGCCGTAGACTCCAGTGAACGAGGCCAACTGGATGAGCGGGAGCATCTCGACCTGCGAGATCGCCAAAAGATTCCAGGGAAATCCGGTCAGCAAATGCGCCTGGAGCATTTCCGCGGAGGTCCAACTGATCGCACCCACAAGCGCCCACAACTGCCGCTGGAGCCACGTCATAGCATTGAGGCGGTTCAGCAATTCTGAAAACAATGCCGGATTTTGAAATGGTTTCTTCGGTGAGGGAAGCATTCGCCAACAAAAGTATACCCATGCGGCAGGGTAGAGCGCGCAATAGGCGCTCAACACAAGCCAACCACTGATCGCACCCACTCGAACCGGAATAAAAAGCAACCAGTAAAGTGCGATGAGGTTGAAGTAAAGGCCGATCACATAGCCCATCTGAAAATGATTGAACCGTGAGCTGGAGCCGGCAATGAGCAGCAAAATCATGGGGATAAACCATGCGATCCCGGCGAACGCAGTGAAGAGAAAGGGAAGTGCCCAGAGACAACCGACTAGGGCGGCCATGCCCATTGATATCCAGTTCGATTGAAATGGTGGTTTTAAGGTCAACGGATGAAGGTTGCCTAAATGTCTGTGGAGGAAGCAAGGTCGTTGCGAAGGAGACTAGATGGGAAAGCAAGTGAACCAGCCTGTAGGTGTCCCTGGTAAGAGCAAGGGCAACCGAAATGACTGATGCCCCTGGCCGCGCCTCAGACGGGGTTACCTCTAGGGCAACCGGAGCGTTGAAAGAATGGCGGGAGAGGACTGAGGAAGCCCTTCTCAGGACTCTGGCTTCTCCCCTCCGTCCCAAGGCATTGGATAACTCCCAAAAGCGCGGCCCCGGACGGGGCATGGTTTGTCACCTGTGCCGCATCCTTCGCTGCGGCTTCGGATGACGAACGGAAGGCCGTTAGGCGTTGATAAGGACCCGCCGAGATGCCGAGAGGTTTTGGAGTGCGACGATTCCTCACCGCTTTCCCTGACAGAGACCTGGAGTTGGTACAAACCTCTTATCGATGACTCCCTCTTGTCCCCGCCGTTCATAAATCATCGCAATGACCGGTAGTTCAATTCAGGATTCCTCATGGACCCGGTAGAATGCGGAATGCGTTCCTTGGTGGCGTGAAATTGAGACGATCTTTTGTCCGGCATTCTTCCGTTCTGGTTTCCGCGCTGCGTCGACGAGGCGTTTGGTGACTTCTTCAATTCGCTCGATCGCGATGGATTGATCTTGGACAGCAGTAAATCAGTTTGGGCGCAAGACCGAATGGCTTGGATGACTTCTCACATTTTACAATGAGTTAAAGCCGAAAATCGAACGGCTGGATTGGGTAGACCTGGAACTTCGGTTTCTCGAAAGGCACTGCCATGACAGCACCGGACGGCTCTACTCCTACGGCACCTAAGAGGAGGCACCAATTCGAAGACATCATTACGCTTTTAACTAAAGCTACACGTGACGCACGCTCGACACAGCACGCGCACTCTTTTCGGGGATTATACACTTGATTTAGCGGCAAAAGTCTTTGTGGAATAGAGAGCATTGTCCACTCGGTCTCTCGCCGGCGCCTCGGAGTGCAGGTTAATCATCCGACGGCAGCGGGATCGTTCCATTAGAGCTTCGGCAAGGCCCGATCAAGCCGGCGCCGGAAAGGTTCCCAATCAAGTGCTGCTCGCATCAATGACCTCGGGCGTCGCGCCCTTGAAGCGTGGACTCCGCTCATGCCCCCGCTTCCCGAGAGGCAGTCCGTTATCAGCGATGAAAGGGCCGTGCCGACGGCCAGCACAGTCATTTGCGCCAGCGTGTCCGCTTGGCGAAGACCCGAGCTTGCCGACGAAAATCCTTGAATGCACTGATTCAGGTCCCTAGGGGAGATTTTTTGTGAAACGTGCCCCTATATGCCCGTTTCAGCATGGGCCAGAAGGATTCCACACCGTTCGGGTGCACCGTGCCGCACACGTATTCGGAGTGATTGATCTCCTCATGGGCGAATCCCGCATAAGCCGCTGCCTCGTCGGTGCAACCCGCCGCCCCCGGAGCCGTGTGCTCAAATGACGAATCCTTGAAGCCCTGCCAAGGTGAAGCACCCCGCCGCCTTCGTCCGGTCTTTCCCGCCGCCCTCTTGCCCACGGTGCCCGCCCTTGGCGGTTACGGGTTCCTAACCGAGCGCAAAACTTTCATGCCGCCCCCCTCCCGCTTTTGCCCACGGTGCCTGCATCCGGCGCCTTTAAGCGGCCTTCGGCGAGCGTTGCTCATGTTGGCCTGTTTCCCGCTAAAGTAAGTTTCATCCGCCTCAGCCCGGGCCGGAGAACGAGGCGTCCTTGCCTTCGCTCGGCCCAAGCCTGAAGCAGGCGGTCTTTTGGCTGACGCCGATATTCTCGGTGCGGTTTCATTGCTCGCCCCGCCCTTGAGGCTCGGTCAAACACAGGTAACGGCGATTGCCCATTTGCGGCGCACTTTGGAACGCTCCAAGCCGTGCCGGTGCGCACGCTGAGGTCGCTTCGGCAATCTGCGGACATTAGTAGGGCATCGGCTTGGCGGTGGAGTCTTGCGCTTCAAACACACTTGGCGGCCGCTGTCTCAAGTGGGGACATATTCATCAGCTTGATGACTGTGACACTGTCGGCGGCATCCCTTTTCCCGGTGCTTTACGCCGGTGAAATCGCCTCATTCTATGTCCGAAGTAGCAGTA
This sequence comes from Limisphaerales bacterium, assembly GCA_024761205.1. Lineage (GTDB taxonomy): Bacteria > Verrucomicrobiota > Verrucomicrobiia > Limisphaerales > AAA164-E04 > UBA2970. Next base: position 15 of record JAMASS010000038.1, on the reverse strand, counting down.
AATTCAAGACGGCAC
>JAMASS010000037.1 GCA_024761205.1 Limisphaerales bacterium | reverse complement strand
TGACCAAAGGCGTGGAATCGTTGTTTCGAAAGAATAAGATCACCGCTTTCACCGGGACGGCAAAACTGATATCGCCCAGTACCGTCGCCATTGATGGCTCGGAGGGCTCCGCCGAACTCGACGCCGGTTGGGTGTGCCCAAGTTTGAAGGGAATGCTCGACTGCCAAGACTTTCCTTGTTCCGCCTCGAAGAACCTTGTGTGTTGCGGCCGTTATCGTTTGGGTAGTTCCCACTCTAAGTGAGCGATTCCAAGTTAAAAAAGTATGCGAGGCATCAACGGGTCGGCCTATGGTTAGGCCCGATTTGTTTTCTTAGCATTCTTTTCGCGCCCTCCCCGGACGGCATGAGTGCGGAAGCTCAACGGGCTGGCGCGGTAGCGGCTCTCATGGCGGTGTGGTGGATTTTTGAGGCAATTCCCCTTTCGGCGACGGCGCTCATCCCTTTGGCTTTATTTCCGGTCCTTGGGGTGATCTCGGCCAAGAGTGTGTCTGCGGCATACGGTAATCCGAACATCTTCTTGTTCGCAGGCGGTTTTTTCATCGCTGTGGCTATGCAGAAGTGGAATCTCCATGAACGCATCGCGCTCAATGTGGTCCAGCGAACCGGTTCGCGACCTCAGACCTTGGTTTGGGGATTTATGTTGGCCACGGCTTTTCTCTCGATGTGGATTTCGAACACGGCGACGGCACTGATGATGTTGCCCATCGCTTTGGCGGTTGTGGAAACGGTTTCCAAGAATGCCGAAGGCCAAGGGGCGGATCGATTTGCGGTCTGTGTGCTGTTGGGAATTGCTTACGCTGCGAGTATTGGCGGTGTTTCCACGCTGATTGGCACCCCACCCAACGGTGTGTTTTTGACGCAGTTTGCCGGTCTCTACCCAAAGGCCGGGGAGATCGGCTTTTTCCAGTGGATGCTCGTCGGTTTGCCGTTGTCCGGTCTCTTGCTTCCGCTGACCTGGCTGTTGTTGACCAAGTGCTTGTTCCGTTTTGAGAGATTGTCGATGCGCAACGTAGGCAAGGTTATTGACGATCGGCTGTTGGCGCTAGGTCCCATGAATCGCGGGGAAAAAATTATATTAACGGTTTGGGGGACGACGGCGCTGGCGTGGATCTTTCGGAGTGACATTGATTTAGGTGGCGTTGTGGTCCCGGGTTGGTCGCGCTGGTTTCCGGAACCAACCTATATTCACAACGGAACGATTGCTATCTTCAGCTCGCTAATTCTCTTTGTGATACCAGTCGATCGTCAGCGGGGCGAGTTTGCCTTGGATTGGAATTGGGCCAAACGAATTCCCTGGGGCATCTTGATTCTATTTGGTGGCGGTCTGGCACTAGCTGAGGGGTTTTCTCAAACGAAATTGGTTCAGTGGCTCGGCGGTCAGCTGACTGCGCTAGAGGGAGTGCCGCCAATCCTGGTCATTGCGACGATTGCACTGATACTGACCTTTGTAACCGAGTTGACTTCAAACGTCGCGACCGTCGCGATCATGGTGCCAATCCTCGGTGGGGCGTTGGCGCCAGCCTTGGGGATTGATCCGCTACTGCTAATGATTCCGGCAACGATCAGTGCCTCTTGCGCTTTTATGCTTCCAGTGGCGACACCTCCGAACGCCATCGTTTTTGGTGGCGGCCGCATCACCGTGCCGCAGATGGCGCGAGCGGGTTTGGCGATCAACTTTTTGGGCGTCCTCCTGGTAACCTTTGTTACCTATTCTCTCGCGGTACCAGTTTTCGATATTTCTCTCACGGAGTTGCCTGACTGGGTGCCGGTGGTGCCTGCTGAGTAAAAAATATTTTTGCTAGCGATCTTTAGTTTGTGGGTATCCGATCGGCCAGTTGATCTTTCATGGGTTGAATGCCCTGGCGGTGCCGTTCTGCGGCCGCCACTAGGCGAGTAATGACGTCGGGGTGCAAGTCAGCAACGTTGTATTTCTCGGAGGGGTCTTGTTCCAGGTGGTAAAGTTCCGGCGTTTCATGAACTTCGCGCTTTGGTCCGATGCCATAGCAGCCTTCGGTGATGAAGTGGATTTTCCAAGGACCTTGACGGACGGCGTATAGCTCGGCGGATCGCCAGTAGAAGACTGTATCTCGGGGGCCCTTGTCGGTAGCACCAAACAAAAGAGGAGAGAGGTCGTAACCGTCGAGGGTGCGGTCGGCCGGTGGCTGAACACCTGCCAGAGAACAAAAGGTAGGCAGCAGGTCCATGGCTGCACCCATCTCCATTTGAACGGCGGGAACAACCTTCCCGGGCCACCAAAAGATGGCGGGTTCACGCATGCCGCCCTCAAAGGTGCTGCCTTTCCCCTCTCGTAAGAGCCCTGCCGAACCCCCATGGGTCTGAAAGGGAAGCCAGGGACCGTTGTCTGAGGTGAACACTACCAGGGTATTCTTGTCGATGCCGAGTTCCTTGAGGGTATCGACGATTTGCCCCACACCGGAGTCGATCTCTTCGATCACATCGCCGAAAATGCCGCGCCGGCTTTTCCCAAGATGTTGCTTGCCAGCGTAAAGGGGAATGTGGGGCAGGCTATGGGCGAGATAGACAAAAAACGGCTTTGATCGATTGGCCCTGATGAATTCGATTGTTTTATCCGTATACCGTTGAGTGATGGTGTGCTGGTTTGCCGGGCGCTCGACGACGGTCGTGTTGCTGATGATCGGTACCTGATATTGCTTGATGGGCGCGTAGTAGTGAGGGTCTTCAATAGCCTTCTTGCGATAGTTCGGGAATCCCTTTTGAGCGTCCATGTCGTTGGAATAGGGAATTCCCCAATAGGAATCGAAGCCATGATTTGTCGGCAGATGTTGTTTGAGATGCCCCAAATGCCACTTGCCGACGGCGGCTGTGGCGTAGCCTTGGGATTTCAGCACCTCGGCGATCGTGACCTCGGAGGCCGGAAGACCTCCCGAAGAGTCCGGAAAGAGCACCCGACGTTTGGCGGACATCATTCCGTTGCGGATCGGAAGACGCCCTGTGAGGAGGGCAGCTCGGCTCGGCGTACACACACTGGCGCCCACATAGAAGCTGGTCCAGCGTTGACCTTCCGCCGCTATGCGATCTAGGTTTGGTGTGCGAATCGTTGGATTCCCAAACGCTCCCAGGTCGCCGTAACCGAGATCGTCGCAAAAGATCACGACGAAATTCGGTTTTTCGGCAGCACTAGTGGGTGCTTGGTATAGAAAACTGACGACGAACGCGATAAGTAGATTGACGGTATTTTTCATCTGGCAATTCTGCTGAATCAGGAGGAGCCTAGCCTCAAAAAGCGATCCGATCCACCGAAAGTTTTATCGATCGGGGAATTTCGTTGCATCGGGATGATAAATCAGTGGGTTGGATCAAGGAGCTCTCTATACGTTTTCCCCAGACCTCTTCAAGCGTTGCGACTCGTAGCGGAGGCTTCCGGCCAATGCTTGCGATCTCATTGATGTGTTGGGGGCGATTCATGTCGCAAAGGACGACCCGGGTAGTATTGCGACCGAAAGCGCAACAAACGAGCAACTCTGCGGCTTGGATGAACGACGTGCTTTCAAGATTGAGCAGAGCGGTGATTTGCGCCTCGAGTTCCGGATGTTTCCGAAGCTGATTCATCAGATGGGCGCAAAGGGGACCGCTACAACCCAGGGTGGAGTGCATGATCACACATGGAGGCTTGTCCTCAAGGTCAAGTTTTTCAATACCCTGCCCTAACTTGATCCTTAATTTGAACGACATCAAACTGAGGATAATGCTTGAGGATCTGATTGGTGCCTCGAGCGGAGGTCGCGCACCCGAGGCAACGGACCCAACCTTGTTGGCGAAATCGTCCATAGTCGCTCAGCGACTATTTGCAGCCACGCTATATAGATGTAGGATGTCCACGTAGTCGGTAACCAGGGCCTCTAAACTGTCGACTAAGCTGTTTTCGATCTCTGGAATGGTAAAACGACATCCTTAAAAAAGCGTTGTTTTTGACGAAGGGAGAGCCGGTGAGCAGGTAGGCTTTTTAGAGGCCCCCTTACAACATGCGCTAAGCGTTGGCGCACAAACCATTCGATTGACGACAGACGTCAGGAAGATTCCTCGAATTTGGTGGCGATGTATAAATGATCGCAGTGAGGCCGAATGAAATTAGATGTCCTTGCTTGAACGCCTTTAAAAATTTTGCCGATCCATCAGCCAGAAGTTGCATCATCACTAAAGTCTGTATATTTATAACTTTATAAGATCACTTTACTTTGGTAGCGTTTTGGACCTTTTATAGTAAACGCCTGCGATGACATTTCAATCGTGCAAGGTTATGCCAGTTTCGCCAATTACAGTTCCTTTTAATTTATCTGGTTTTCTCGGAAATACACTAGAGCCGCAGAGTCCACGCGCGCAAATCGAGCGTCTGAGGCCAGCATGAGAGCGAACGAACATCCGTTTCGAGTCGTGAAACGCGTGTTCGACCCGTTACCGATGGCTTGAGAATATGGCGCACAAAATCGACAAAACGCCGGCCATCCTGGAAATTGAATTCCAGATCAAAGGTTCCTTAATTGTCTCAACGGCTCTTGATTCCCCCCTCGGGCTTTTCCCATCCGAGGCGAGGGCAGCGAAAACCAATCTTGACACCCCCGAGGCCGCGGGAAGGGGCGCCCAGGCCGTTGGCGGGAGGGAATTCCTTGACGTTGCCAGGCCGGCACCAACGAACCTGATTCGACCGCAGGATGGCTGGCGCGATGCGGGTCTTAAAACGAGTCCGGGGAATGAGCTTGTCCATCCGTTCCCACAAAAGCTCTTCCTTTACTCACAGGTCCGAGCATGTCTTCTGCCCTATGGCTTGGCGCTCCGGGAGAATGATCGGCTCAATGACCCTCTCAACGGACCGGTTGTTCAGAGTTTCCTGGGTTTTTTGCCTGTCCATGCAGCTCACCTACGATCTTTCGAGATTGGGAACAAGGCGTGAACACTCAGATTACTGTGCCGGCTATCGCCGTTGGTCTCAGGAAAGTCTGAATAAGCCCTTGCTGAATTGAAAAACAGGGTGAATCCTCTGTTTCTCAAAAACGGAAAGATTGAATATATCAGAGATAAAAGTTAGGAGCGGAATCGGATGAACAACGCAAAGTACCAGGTGGCGCTATCCTTTGCCGGGGAACAGAGGGATTACGTGGAAAAGGTGGCTCGGCATCTTCAGAGCCGATCAATCCCGCTGTTCTATGACGGCTTCGAGAAGGTGCGACTTTGGGGCCGGAGCGGCTCGGAGGACTTCCATGAAGTATTCGCGAAGCAAAGCACCTATGTGGTGATGTTCATTTCCAAAGCCTATGTCGAAAAGGCTTGGCCGCGCCATGAAAAGCGGTCGGCTCTTAGCCGCATGAGTCAGGAACAGGGCGAATACATTATTCCCGTGCGCTTCGATGACACACCAGTGCCCGGTTTGCCCGAGGACGTTATCTACGAATGGGCCAATGATTACACGCCCGAGGAGCTTGCGACAATGATAGCTAAGAAGTTGGGCATTCGGCCTTTCGACGGCAAGGCGTCCCAAGTCCCTCCCCCAAGTATGACATCCCTGACCGGAGAGATCACATTTGATTACAGCAGCCACAACGGACGCTATATCATTGGTTCCGGAATGCTGGAATTCGAAACAAAGTGGACGAAGGCGAGCAACACCTGCATTCATGTGTACAATGACCCCCCGTCACTCCACGGTGTCGCGCTGGCTAAAGGATGTGCCTTGATCTCGCAAGTGTTGAATGCTGCCTCGCTGGACTACACTTCGCGCTCCCGGTGTCCCTCAGTCGGGCAAATTGTCGTACTGCGCAACACTGAGGGCTTCTACGCCGCCGTTCACGTGCTCGAAATCAAGGATGACAGCCGTGGTGACGACAGAGACGAACTCCGCTTCCGATATGCGATCCAGCCCGATAGTTCGGACAGCTTCGCGCAATTCGTCGACGTGTAAACGTTCGGGCCGAGTCTTCGGTGCCCGAATCAGGGGACGGCGTGCTATTCTTCGCAATTTAGCACTGGGACCGCAGCCGAATGATGAAGGATCCAAAGACCTAGCACAAAGGAATGGCGAAAACCGGAGATCAATACCGACCTCAAGGGTGATTAGGATTTCGAGCTTTTGATTTACGCAATGACAAGTTCTGGTCATGAAGTCCCTTCCCTTCACTTAGCATCAATTGCGTTTGCTTGGACCCACGTGCGGCGGGCGCCTCCGGCAATTTGAAGCGGCGCCCTGCCAATATGTCCGGCACGCTCAAGAGTTGCAGACGCGGGTGACGTTTGCCTCTGACTTTCAGGGTTCCGGCCTTCTCCATCTCGCGCTTGATGGTGTGGATGGCGATGTCGCTTCCGATCCGGCGGCGTTTCAAGCTATGCGCCGCCTCCAAGGTGGTGGCGCACCCACAGAACGGGTCGAACACCACATCACCCTCATTCGAGCTCGCCTTGATGATGCGCTCCAACAACGCCAAGGGCTTCTGCGTAGGATAGCCGAGGCGTTCTTTAGATATATTGATAATGGCTTTTATATCGTCCCATATATTTTAAACATCTGCAAAATAGCGCCCTTGTTCATCAACCTGTTCGCTGAAGAATGGCTTATGGTAAAAGATTTGTTCTTGAATAAGGTGATGCTTATACAAACCGGACTTTGTATAAAACAGTGGCACATCGTGCTTGCGCGGCCAATGCCGTTTGCTCGCTCCGCCGGTGCGATACGCCCACACGATTCATTCCTGAAATTCCTGTGCCCGAACACGCCGTGCAACATCACCTTGATATAATGGCTGGCAGTCGGGTCGCAATGCAGGTAAATGCCCGGTGGGTTTGAGGATGCCGCGCATAGGCAGGAGCCGCTCCGTCATATAAGAGAGATAAGCCAACAACCTCGGGTCCGTCCGGCGCAGGGACTTCATCCAAAGCCGCCAAAACTCTGCGGTGTCATCATCAATGCCGGGTTCCCGCATGAGCACCGGCAACTGCTCGATGGCGTGAATCCGCTCACCGTCCAACGTCCATTGATCGCAAAAGACCTCGACCTGTTCCGGCAAAGGACGCCCGGTCTCGTTTTTATAGATGGCGTTGTAGGCCCTGTTCGAGTTGAAGGGCGGGTCGAGGTAAATCAGGTCCGTGCTGCCCGGCCCCAATTTATCCTGCATAACAGTCAGGCAATCGCCGTAATAAAGCTGATTGATCCGGCTCACGCGAGCGCCCGCCGCATCAAGCAAGCAAAGGCGATCCCCTTGTTGTATTTCCAGATCGCCTCAGCGATGAAAAGCAGCATACAACGTTTGCTGTAGTGGCGGAGCGACCCAAGCCCGTTTTATCAGGGCTTGGCCTTCAATCGTGTTGATGAGCCCTTCCGCATAAGCGAGGGCGTGATTGATGACGGCGCGCCGAAAACCGGAACGGGGCGATAGGCGCGGTATTCATCGGTAATCGGAAGGGTGCCCTGCTTTTCAACAGCCCCTGGCCGGAAACGGAGAATGCCCTTGCCGGACAAGGACTCGGCAACGCGGGGCGACAACCCCTTCCGCCCCGTTCTACAGCGCCAATAACCGGAGTTGGAATATGGACAACAGATTCATCCGCGCGCCCTCATCCGCGCGCCCGAGGTGAAGCATCACCCACTGCCGGTCGGGCCTATAATTTATCATTGCATAAGCTTTTAGAATTCCATCCATTCCTCTGGGCTCGCCCGATGCTGCTTACCGGGGACCTTTTCCGCAAGGCCTCGCGGCTGGAGCCCGGTAAGGAGGAACCGTGATTTTTTCAGTTTTTCTCAGCGGTGTTGACGGACGGCGAGCACCCTCGCTGGCGCCCGGATATTCTTCACTGTGAAGGCGTCCAAGGACCGGTTGGATAGCACCCGCCGCAGCGGGGAGCTGTGGTTTTTAACAGTACGATTCACTCGCTTGGAGAATGGCGATTAGGCGTCCGCCGAGGCTCCTCCGGGTAGTCGTTCGCCAACCCATGCTTAACGGCTCAGGTCGAAGCCCGATCCATGCCGCATTTCCGCGCGGAAAAGTTGACAAACCCGTGGAAACCGGTCTTTTCCCCCGGAAAGCACCCTCCCTCCGAGGGTTTAAGCCGTTCAGAGAGGTCTGCACCTCGGCGCCGGATTTCGCACTTCCAGATACTGACGGCAAGATCGTGTCGAGCACCGATTTCCGGGACTCCAAGGGTCTCCTCGTCGGTTCATCTGCAATCGCTGCCCTTATGTCATCCATATCCGAGCGGCGTTTGCGGAAATGGGTCGAGACTCTCTGCTCAAGGGTATCGCGATCGTGGCGATCAATACCAATGATGCGGAAAAGTATCCCGACGATGGCCCCGAGAAAATGAAATCCGAAATCGAGTTGGTAAATTACCCTTTTCCCTACCTGTATGGTGAAACGCAAGCCGTCGGCAAAGCCTATCGCGCCGCTTGCACGCCGGACTTTTTCCTCTTTGATGCCGATCATCGCCTAGTCTACCACGGTCAATTTAATAATGCCCGCCCGGGTAACCCGTCTTCCAACACCGGCCAAGATTTGAAAAATGCCATGTATATGCCCTTCTTGAGGGCGGGCTATTGACGCCGACTAGGAACCTGGTTGTAACGTCAAGTGGAAGATTGGTAATGAACCCGAGTATTTCTCCTCCAAACCGAAGGACTAACCCAACCGACCACTCATGTACGGCGGGCTCCTTGAACTCTCATCGACAATGGCGTATCTTGCGGACATGAAAAGAAGCCTAATCCTGGGTTTGGTTTTAATTACTCTCTTCCTTCCTACCGCTCTTCGGGCTGCCCACTTTGACATCCCCCACGTTTCAGTCTATGGGACCGCGACCACTGAGGTGGTGCCGGATCTGATGCGCTGGCAACTCTCCGTACGGACCAATGGGAAGACTGTCAACGAAGCAGCCATTAAACATGACAAGGCCGTCACCAAAGTGATCGGATTTCTTCACGATCAGGAAATCGATGAGAAAAAAATTCAAACGTCCCAAGTTCAACTTGCCGAAGATTGGGACTATCGCCTCGGCAACCGAATCAAGAAGGGTTACTACGCAGTCACCACCATCGCCTTTGAATCGGGAACGCTTGAGGCCTATCGCCCCCTTTGGATCGGACTCAGCAAGCTGGAATCCATCTCCGTCAACGGTATCTCGTTTGATACGTCGAAGCGAATTGAAATCCAAGAAATGACTCGTATGCAGGCGCTAAAGGCCGCGAAAAGAAAGGCGGAAGCCCTGGCCAATACTTTAGATTCCGACCTAGGCGAGCCGCTCATGATTGAAGAAGAAGCGACCCGAAACGAGGATATTCGCTCCGCACTAAACAACGTCCGCTCAAGGCGCATCATGGCTGATGCGGACGAGAGTGGTGACTCTCTTTCATTGGGAACAATCCCGATTCGGATGCGAGTCAAAGTCGTGTTTCATTTGATTCACTGACGTGCACAGTTCAGGAAATCACACAACGTTACTCTTGGTAGCGTCCCTCGACACAGGCTACACCATGGACAAAAGCGGATCGAGAGACTCTCGCTCGACGCTTTGCGGCATGAAATCACCCATCCAATCGACCGCCCCCAATAACTTCGACTACTGATTGCGAAATCGTTCAAAGAACGCGTCTTGTCTTTTGATCACTTCAGGATCTTGAAATCGTCCATGCCCGCCGCCCTTAACGAGGTAAATCTCCGTCAATACGCCCGCCTTTTGCAGCGCCTCGTGCAGTATCACACTCTGATGAGCAGGAACCAAACGATCTTGGGTACCGTGGATGCTAAGGAAGACAGGATCATCTTTGGACACAAAAATGATTGGGTTGGCCATGGCAACTTTCTCCGGATGTTCTTGAATCGGCCCACCGATCAACATGGATTCCGGCGACTCCGCAGCTTCATGGATCAAACCTTCTGGCAGACGGTACGCGTCCATCTGAAGGAAATCGGACGGCCCATAAAAATTGGCGACGGCCTGCACTCGACTGCTCATTTCAAGATGGCGCCCAATTGTTCCTTCCAACTCCTCGACATCCCCGCTTGTTCCCAACATGCTGGACAAGTGCCCGCCTGCAGAATGTCCCCAGACCAAGATTCGATCCGGATCGAGCCCATACAGGTCAGCATTCGCTCGAATCCAGCGGATACCAGCCTTGCAATCATGAATCTGAGCCGGCCAAATCGCCTCACCGCTCAATCGATAACCGATCGTGACACCGGCAAATTTCCCTCCGGCAACATACTTCATCAAATGCCAACGCCCGCCCCGTTTGTTCCCGGCCCGCCAACCTCCGCCATGAATATAGGCTAGGACAGGCAATCGATGCTCATCTTGCCGCACCTTGGGCAGTAACAAATCCAACGTCTGTCTTGGGTTGTCATTCTCCGCATAAGAGATGTCACCCACGATCTCAACCTTATCCTGGCCTTCAATGACTCGTAATCCTTGGGCAAATATCGAGGTGTGACCGCACAAACATAAGACCGAAAGCAAACCGGCCAAACGAAACGAATACGTCTTCATGAGTTCCGCAACCATACGACTGATACTGGACATTGAACAGCAGCAAACCTAAGCTCTCGCCAATCCAAAATCATCTGCCATATATCGTCGTTCATTGCACTGCTTGAGTTGCTCACACCCAAAAGATACATCTCTTTCCTCAGTAATTGTGCTTTGGGCTTCGCCCTCCTGGGGGCGATGTCAGAAACGACTGAACAGATTGACCAATCGCCCATGCATGCTCAGCCTTGAATTTCAGTATTGAGATACCTAAACTCCCTTGAGTTCTTCGCCACCACAAAACAAACCAATAATCAATTCACGGACACACGGCACGACATGCCCATGACGAATATCCCTGACTTGTTAAAACCTGAAGAGTTTGAACCTATTGCCCATGCACTAGACCGTTTGTCTTCTTCTGGCCAAGAAGACAGAGGAGCGATATTCACGAAACGTGAAGTTGTTTGCTTCATCCTGAGTCTCGTCGGCTACACATCACAGAAAGAATTATACCTCAAACGGATCCTCGAACCATCATTTGGTCATGGAGAGTTTCTAGTCGAGATCGTGAACCGCCTCCTGAAGAAATTCACGCAAGATTTCGATCCTCCAACTATTAAATCTGAGACCCTCGACCTCCTGAAAAGCTCGATTCGGGCAGTGGAACTCCACCGTGATTCATTTGAACACGTCAAACTCAAGCTTCTTAACAGATTGGAAGAAGCAGGGTTTTCGAATCATAACGCTCGCTCAATAGTGGATGCTTGGCTCCAGTGTGGTGATTTCCTGTTTAGTGACTTGAACTCCTCGTCGTTCGATTTCGTGGTAGGGAATCCTCCGTATGTCAGGCAAGAGGCTATCCCCAATGTTCTCCTTAAAGAATACCGCAAACGCTTCCTCACGATGTGCGACAGAGCGGACCTATACGTTGCATTCACAGAGAAGTCCCTCTCGCTGCTCGGTAAAAATGGACTACTCGGATTCATTTGCGCGGACAGGTGGACAAAGAACAAATACGGACGCCCACTTCGTGAGCTGATATCTCGGGATTATCACCTTGAGCACTACATTTCGATGACAGACGCCGATGCTTTTCACCAAGAGGTTTCTGCTTACCCCTCGGTTGCGGTTATCAAACGTGCAAAAGGCACACGTACACGGATCGCAAAGCTTGACAGAAACCTGAGCGAGCTGCGCAATCTCGTAAAGGAGATAAAGGCCAAATCACTAGCGAATACCGCTCATATTCAGGAAATCGAAGGCGTTGACCGAAATGGAGCTCCATGGATATTGAACACAGATCCAACGACCAACTTAGTGCGAAGGCTTGAATCTGAGCTTCCCTTGGTGGAACAAGCAGGTGCCGAAGTCCGAATTGGTGTTGCGACCGGCGCAGATAGAATTTACACCCAGCCGTTCGCAAGCCTGGCTGTTGAACCGGGTAGAAAACTTAAGCTTGCCGTCACGCGAGACATAAAAAATGGAAGCATCCAATGGACGGGAACCGGGATCGTAAATCCGTTTCTTGAAAACGGAAGCTTGGCCGCCTTTGATAAATTTCCGAGAATGGCCAAATTTTTTCGAGATCATGAACTAGCAATCAAGGGACGAAACGTTGCAAAAAGGAACGCGAAGAATTGGTATCGCACCATTGATCGTATCTATCCACAGTTAGCAACAGTTCCGAAGCTCTTGATTCCCGATATTCGAGGAGAAGCAACAATTGTCTATGAGGACCTGGGTCTCTACCCTCACCACAACTTCTACTTCATTACATCCACGACATGGGACCTTCGAGTCCTCCAAGCCGTGCTATTGTCTGGCCTGGCACGGTTGTTCGTCGGTGCTTACACCACAAAGATGCGAGGCGGCTATCTGCGCTACCAAGCTCAGCATCTTCGTAGAATTCGAATACCATGGTGGAATTCACTCGACCAACCTTGCCGCAGTAGACTACGAGATGCCGCGATCGCACTCGATTCCAAATCCTCTAGCGCTATTGTCGCTAAACTCCTTGGCCTCAGCAACACAGAAAGAAGTGCTTTGGAGGGTTCCATCCCATGAGCGCGTCAATAGAGCCATTTGAAAGGTTGATGCCAAAAGCCATTGAGCACTTCTGGGCGGCTCGGGAATTGGCGGCGAAGAACCAAAAAGCCAAAGGAACCATTGACCAGGGAAATCGAGCGAACGTGACCGCTGGAAAAAATCTAGATGGGTTCCGTGATCTAGTTAGAGAACTAATTATCGCAAATGGCCTCTCCGATTTTGACGTATTTACAGATGGAAGAAAAATGTTGACCATTCCAGGATATTTCAGACCTACAAAAAATTGGGACCTTTTAATAGTCAGGAAAAACCAACTAATCGCTGCGATCGAGTTTAAATCTCAAGTTGGCCCTTCATTCGGAAATAATTTCAACAATCGTGTCGAAGAGGCTCTCGGTAATGCATCTGACATCAAAGAAGCGTTCAGAGAAGAAGCTTTCCTTGAGTCGATGAAGCCTTTTGTAGGCTATTTCTTTGTCCTTGAAGATTGCCCAGACTCAAGAAAGCGCCGGAAGATTAGTTCGCCGCACTTCCCTATCTTTCCGGAATTCCGGAACACGGGCTATGCAAACCGTTACGAGATTTTGTGCAGAAGGCTTGTTCAAGAGCAGCTATACGACGCCGTCGCTCTCGTAATGACGCCTCAACAGATGTCACCGCGGTGGAGCGATTTAAGCGAGTTAACGAGCGCAAGGCGATTTGCGATCAACCTCGCAGGGAAAATTTCATCGATCTCATTAGAATGTCCGTAATGTAATTCTCGGACAAAGGCGTTGATCTGCCTGCTGCACCTAGAAATCTTGAATTCAACTATGCATCTAGTTCAAGTCAAATCCAACCAAACTCCCCGAGTCTATTCGCGCCGAACTGCCTCTCAAGTGCGTCTGGTTCATGATTTAGAAAGACCCAAGTTGCTGACTAGACAACTCGCTTCCAGCCCGGCGAGTGTCATTTACTCGGTAATGGAGTCGTGGGCAATCAGCGGGTATTTCCAAGGTTTCCCACCATGTTCCGTTGCATGTTTTGACGAGTACTCGCACCATTTAACAGTGGCGGACTTCGCTTGAACCTCCTCATCTGCATCTCGGTTTGAGCGCTTGGGTTCGCAGAGATAGCAAGTGTTTTCGGCCTCCACCACGAAATCCGGCATATATCCACGGTCGGGGCTGTAGCAGATACGGATTTCGCCTCTGGCTGGCTTGAACCACTTGTCAATGTTCTTGTCATTCTCCGGGAGCACTGCGAACCGGCACTCTGAATCAGAGTCGAATTTTTGCGCCTCCTAAAGGCATTTTTCAAAACCGGTGAAAATCATGGATTTGATCCTGTTTTTCTGGCCCTCCGACAAGGCTTCTCGGAAATTGCGCCACTTCTCACCTCCGCCTATTGAGCAGTTCATGTCCCCCGGGGAGTAGGAGCCCTTCGTAACGTCAACAGAATAGGATGTTGCCGATTCAATGTAGTGCGACTGCATCTGTGTATGCACGCGATTCACCAAGTCTTGCTGATGATACCGGAGCACGTTTGCGGGCTTCTCCTCGTCCTTGAGATAACCGTGCAGGTGGGCAACGACCTGTTCAGCGAGCTCGTAGAGCAGTCCAGCATAGTTATCGTAGGAAATATCATTAAAGTCGATCAGGCCATGAACGATATAATCCTCAAGTCGCGCTTTCTCAAAAATCACAGTTCCCTGCTTCATTGTGCAGCGTTTATGGTTGCTTAATTGCTGAAGCAAAATCTTCTCCGAGACGGGCTGGAAATTCACTCCCGTCAAATCCAACCGGAACGACTGTAACAGCCTTCATGGTCGTCTGAAGGGACAACCGTGATCTTCGGAATGTCGATGGACTTCTAAATGCGCATCTCGGCAGTCTTTCGCACGATAGCCGAAACATCGATCTTCTTATCACCCAATTCCATCTTGTTCTGGATTGGCACAATCGTTTCCCTGACCTCCTGCACAAGTTCCTGCTGCACCTTTTCAGAAGGGGAATTACCCACTTGACGACCTAAATCCTGCCGTGGCTGGCGAAGCGGGAGAACTCGCCTTGGTTAAAGACATGTTTTAAGTGATTCTGGCCGGATTGGTTTATTATCCACTGTTTAGCTCCGTCCGTATAGCCGCCGCCATCTAGGATGATGATTGTGTCAAAGTCATTCTGGGCGATGGACAAGACCTCGAAGGGATACTTTTCCTCTACACTCCCGTGTGATGACTGCCATTTGGATTGGATGACCAGGCAATTTTTCCACAGGCGAGGGTGGTAGAGTATCACGTCCACTCGTTTGGTCTTGCCATAGATGTCCTTTCCAACCTTACATTGCCGGGCAAAGAGGGGCTGCTCCATTGCCCTTGCCGGGAAGAACCTGACTGGAATGACTTCAAAGTAATTATGCTCATCCAGTATGTCAGCGGCAAACATTTCCAGCCGTCCGCCGGAGCGATTCGCTCCTGTGCCTGCCGGGGTAGTCATCAGTTATTGTATTTATCAAGCACATCTCTCAGACGTGAATCTCGAACTGATGCTCACCTACAAGATGCTCCACCAAAAGCCTGAAGCAGTCATCCGCCTGCTGAAAGTCCACGAACGCAAGCATAATAGACAGTATTACTCACGCGTCAGAGACAAGCATCACACCGAACAGGACCCCGCAGCCTTGGCTGCACGGTTCATCTACCTGAATAAAACCTGCTTCAATGGTTTATACCGAGTGAACAAGGCCGGTAAATTCAACGTGCCCATAGGCCGCCACAACAAGGTGACAATATGCGATGAGAAGAATCTAATGGCCGTCTCCAGCGTGTTGGATAAGGCGACACTCCGTATGAGTCAGTTTGACAAGATAACCCCTGCTGAAGGCGATCTGGTCTACTGCGACCCGCCCTACGATGGCACTTTCACTGGCTACACCGGCGCCGGCTTCGGTGAGGCTGATCAAAAGCGTCTGCAAGCCACGTGTGAGAAATGGCGCCAGGCCGGAGTGCATGTCATCGTTTCTAATAATGACACGCCTCTTATCCGCAGACTCTATAGTAAGTGGAATCTGCATGAAGTCCACGCTCCGAGGAATATAAACTGCAATGGCAATGGCCGAGGTAAGGTCGCAGAGTTGCTGATCTCGGGTTAGACCATGAACGATTGTAGGAAGCACAGCGGACAAATGAACGACATACACCGAGTCAGATTAGAGGAGGTGATGCGCAATCTGCCCAATAATCAGAGTGGAGCCGGCCGCCACAAGTGCCCATACTGCGCCTATGAGAAAGGCTACGAAGCAGGGTTGAAGGCAGGAGCTAAACGCGATAAATACAATTATCAAGTGCAAAGAACACTGCCCCGCCACCCACGAATGGCTCCCAATAATCACCGAAGGTATGCGGCAGGCACTTGTGTATCTCCGCTATGAGTGAGCGTTTCCCTCCTGCCCACTTGACGAATGGGTAAGCACGTGCGCGGTCCAGATACGCGATGGGCGTGTCATGGATAGCCTTGTCGAGTGCCACCATCGGGTCTATAGCTGATACATTCATGCTAACAGCTCTCGATATTCCAGGCGGGCGTGTGGTGCCATTGCTTGCTTGATGAAATTAGCCACGGTAGCTCCTTTGTCGAGTTCTTTTTAACTTTGGACGATTGTGTCTGAAACATATGGTATCCAGATATAACTGCATGTGCTTGTGGCTCCACCAGTGATGTGTTCCCATGTAGACTCTCTTGACCATTGCCCAGAGGGATTCCACGGAGTTCGTATTCACCTGCATTATGGTTGACACGGGCGATGCTGTAAAGGGCATCGAGCGCACCATAAGCACGGTCCGCATCAGCACTCACATTTGAGCTGAGTGCCACGTTGCGCAGCATCATTGCCGTTGACGGACTTGACTTTGGAGGCACGGGCATCACCACCGCGCTCGACGATGCCAAAGGCGGGAGTCTTGGTCTTGGTGCTGCGACCTTGATTTATGGCGAGTCCGTTTATTCCCGTGCTTGTTGCGTCCTCTGCCGCCGATGTAGGTCTCAATCAATCTCAACCGCCCCGCCCAGCATGGGAGCATCCTCTCGTGGCATTGCGAATCCGAGAGAGCATGAACTAGGCGGTCTGTTGCGTGCCCCGGATGTGTTGGGCCAATTGCGTAGAGGAGCTCCCTTTTGGCGGTGACGGTCTTCAGGTAGGTAGCAAGAAACCGCTGGGGCAAGGACTGTTCCCGAACATAGTGCCCGTGATGAGACGAAACACACGCTTGCAGTCTGCACAACGATGCCGCAACCCATCGGAGTAATGGTAGCTTTTCCACCCACTCCCGCAGTGTGGACAGTATGGCCCTTGCGCCCACCTCGTCCCTCGGAGGTGATTCGCCGGTCTTGAACTTCGCAGAGTACTCAGCTGGATTCATCAGATGACATTCCTCACTTCACCAAGAAACCGGAACCACTTCTGGAATGATTGAGCATCCGTCCCTGCTGCATTCCGGGGGCGGGTCGAACCCGGCCTTGCGCAAGCGTTTGATTAAGGGATTAACGAAATCCCGCGCATCGGACTTCATGAAGGAGGCGTTGCCTGGCATTTTCAGGATTGAGCGTGTCTGGTTCGCACACCAACCGCAGTTTTTGACAGCCTCTTTCAACATCGGTTTTAGCCGCCGCCTCATCAAAAATCTGTACAGCCACACACTCATTGAGGGTTACCGCCACCGTGATGAAGTGCGAAAGAGCATTATCGACAATCCAATCGACCAACATTCCCGCACGCCACCAATCATCCTCTGTGCTCCAAGTTAATTTCAGGACCAGCTTGTATGTAATTCTCATATAATTCACTGAATGTGAGATAGTTCCTATGACACTTCCTTGGACCACCATCTCGCTCAGTGGAGAAGCGATTTTTCAGCAGAACGCCGTCCCGCTGTTGCCGAGATGCGAGCATGACGCCCCACCCGTTGTCCATTTCACTGTGGCCAGCCCTGCAACCTACCTAATGTGTGCCGACTATATTGACTACGTCTTGGAGAAGGAGGGAGATATGGCGGACGTCATCGCCGAAACAGTTCGCTCCATTCCTTTTATCCCTCCCGCCAATTGTTGGTCAAAGCCGCGTGCGAACGCCGCAGAGACCTATTGATCCTCGACGAAATTCCTCATTGCCTTGGACGAAACGGGAAGGTGTTCTCTTGTGAATACTATGGCATTGCTCCGGATATGCTTGTCATCGGCAACGGCCTGGGCGGAGGCAACTTTCCCTTCGCTGCACTGATTGCCAAGAGTGAACTCCATGTCGCTGGCGAGCGAGCACTTGGATACTACACTCACGAGAAGAACCCGGTCGCTTGCGCCGCAGCCTTGGCCGCAACCAATTACCTGGAGCGACACCAAGCACTGCAAAACGTGGTCGAGATGAGCCAATTCGTTGAGACACGAATCAAGCAAATCCAAGAGTCTCATCCGATCGTAAAGCAATTCCGAGCCTCGGCTTGTTAATGGGCGTTGAAGTCACATTCCGGAAAAACGATCGAGGGGCGGACAATGAGATCGCCGAACAAATCATGTATGCGGCACTGTTGCGAGAGCTCAAAACTGACGCTGGGAAATACGCCCACCCTGATGCTGTCGCTGACGATCAGCCGCTCGGAGATGAATAAAGCTCTGCCCAGCTGAATCGGAGGCCTCGGACACGTTCTCCAGGGGTCACACCTCAGTCTGAATCTTGCCGCCCACGAGATGGACGACGCGATTTGCACAATCGCCGATGGTCAAATCATGTGTCGCCAACACCATCGCTACTTGGAGTTCGTCTCGCAATTGCTCCAACAACTCAGTGATCCCCTGGCCCGTTACCGAATCGAGATTGCCCGTGGGCTCGTCCGCCAGCAAAAGGGACGGCTCGTTGATGAGTGAACGCGCGAGGGCGACCCGCTGCTGCTCCCCACCGGACAATTCGTAAGGACGGTGATCCAGGCGCTCCTTCAAACCAACCCGCTCGAGAAGCTCCGTGGCCTTCTGCACAAGTTCACCATGATGCCGCCGCGAAATCTTGCCTGGCAAACAAACATTCTCCAACGCACTGAACTCAGGGAACAAATGGTAGGCTTGAAAAATAAACCCGATTTCCTGATTACGGAACCGGGATAAAGCGTTCCGCTTGAGCGATCGGAAACTCTGCCCCTTGAAACGAACATCTCCGGAATCAGCGGCGTCCAGCCCACCCAACACATGGAGCAGCGTACTCTTGCCCGCACCTGAGACTCCGCGAATCGCCAGAAAATCGCAGACGGCAATTTCCAGATCAACCCCATGTAATACTTCTATAGTCTTCTTGCCGATTCGGTAGCTCTTCAAGACATTCTGGGCGACTAGCAACGACTCAGCCTTGTCAGCTTCCGATTCACTCATGGCGCAAGGATTCAACGGGACGCAGGCGACTGGCATTGATCGCCGGAAGAATTCCGGCCACGGCGCAAATGACTAAGGACCCGCCACAAATCACCCATAAGTCAGAGGACTTCACAACTGCCGGCAGCAGGCTAAACCCGTAGATCTCCGGTGGAAACATATTAAACCCCGTCAGCTGATTCATCCAGAGGAGAAACTCATTGCGATACTGCAGCGCCAAGAGTCCCAAGCCAAAACCGGCAGCCACACCAATCACGCCCACGATAAAACTTTGTCCGAGGAAGATCAGGAGAACCTGCCCGCTCGTTGCCCCCAAAGCCTTTAACATGCCGATCTCTTTTGTCTTCTGCACCACGAACGTGATTTGAGAATTCGTTATTCCAAAGGCAGCCACCAACACGATGAAGAAGAGTAAGAATCGAATCATATTCTTCTCCACCACCAAAGCGTTCAGCAGGCTTGAATTATCATCGATCCAACTAAACACATCGAAGCGAAGCCCCAGCTTGTTTTGAAGAACCGCCTGTACCTCTGGCCCGGCATAGGGATCATCAAGCATGACGAACAACCCGTGCACGGCATCGCTACCGTTGAGGAACAACTCCTGAGCATCAAATACCGAGCACACGATGACGTTCGCATCGTATTCGTAGTAACCGACATCAAAAATTCCCCGAACCACATAGTCATCCGGCAAAGGAAGGCGCTGCCGTTCGCCCTCGTCGTTGAACATCTGGTGCACTTTCTGAAGACCACTGTGCGAATAGATCGCGATCGGATCCCCAACCCGAAGCCCCAGCGCCCGAGCGAGATGATAGCCAACTACGATCCCCTGACCCTCAACATCGAATTCGCCATCAATGATACTCTCCGGCAGGAGGCTGACATCCTCTTCATGGTCAGGGTCGATCCCCCTTAAAACAGGTGCGGCAATCTGCCGACTCACCGTCTGCGTCTCAATGAGAATGGGCCCGGTAATATACGGCGCAACCCCTTGAACTCCCGGCTCAGAGACGATTGCTGGAACAATATCCCGATAAGCCGCCATCGTTGTGCCTTTTTCTTCGACGCGAAGATGAGCGTTAAAGCCAAAAAGCTTCTCCCGCAGTTGGAGATCAAAGCCGCTCATCACACTGATCACGATGATGAGCACGGCAACCCCAAGCATCACTCCTATGATAGAAATCATCGTGATGACCGAAACAAATGTCCGCTTCGGCTTCAGATACCGAAGGGCAAACATCAACTCTACAGGCAGTTTGGACATACTCGCTCTGCGGCGGCGCGGTCACACTTCACCAGCAGCACACTCCGGCGATCTCAATTTGTTCACCGAACGAGCAAGAAGCTGGCAATATCTTGGAGCCCTGTCGCTCCCGTTCTGTCCTTTCTTCTCCCACTGAACATCTCTAGCATCGAGGTCATGACAGCCAGTAAATCAGCCTGGAAAACGGGCCCCTGGTGCGGCATCTTTTCAGCAATTCTCTGTCCGTTTCACGAAGACAAATCCATCAATCAAGAGAGACTCACTCAATATATGTCGGAATTGGCCGCTGTTCCGGGCGTACGAGACCTTACCTGCAACGGACACATCGGCGAGATCATGCCGCTCCGCCTGCGGAGTGAGTCACGGTCACCCGAATCATCAAAGCCACAATCCAGGAAACCAATCCAACGGTCAAGGTGATTTCAGGCGTTTCGACGAAGACAAGCCTGGAAGAGATCGGTCGCGCGCAGCCTGCCAAGGAGGCAGAAGAGCAGACGCCATTCTGCTCATACCTCCGCACCATTGGCTACACTCCGGCCGTCAATCAGTCACGGTGCAAGGACTTCTTCGAAGATGTCACCCAGGGGCGCCGATATCCGATCATCGTCCATCAGTATCCCGCTTGAACGAAGGCTGGATATGCGTTGGGGAAATGTTGGCCCTGGTTCAAACCCCGCAAGCGGTCTCCATCAAGATAGGCGCACGGGATATGGCACGCTGGCTGTATGACTGCGAGCGATTGAAAGAATCGGCGAATGGCACACTGATCGGATTTACCGGCTTTGTTCCCGAGTTAATGGTCAGACTCATACACACCGCTCTCGACGGAGACTTGCCCACCGCCAGGGATGCCCAAAGGATGGTCGCTCCTCTAGCCCGAATCATCCACAATTTAGGTGAACCCGGGTGCGGCGCGCACCAAAGAATGAAGGTGGTCCGCTGGCTCCTCGGCAAATTTCCTAGCTCCCACTTCCGGCGCCCAATTCGGCCTCTCTCAACCACTCAAGCCGACCGCATTCGTGATCAGCTCCAGGCGATCGGCCAGCAATGCGTTCGCTGAACCGGACTCTGCTGAAGACGACTGTTTATAAAACGTTCGACGCCTTTGCATCTCCAACCAAAAGGAGTTCTTGAATGCTATTGACGTGAAACACTTCAAGAGCAGACGTTCGACGGACTCAATGACGAAATGAACCAAGTCATCCTCTGAGACTCAATCCCGAGGTCCGGAGGCAGCAACATCGGCGTGTTGCGGTCGAGTTTTTGAAATCGAGCACCCATGAGCCCCACAGGATGCCAAAGACTCAGCCCGTCCTCAAGAAAGCCAGGCTGTTTACAATGAAAAAAGTCCGTCAGGCTCTTAATCCATTGAAAACATCTCTTTATTTCAACTTAATCCTGTTCGTAGTGCTTTTTTATGGGATATATACAAAATCTGAAAAACAAAGGTTGACATTTTCAAATTTTTCAGTATAAAAGTCTACAAAATAGAGAAATCAATGAAATCATCAGCAAATATCGCAAATATATTCGGCATAGTCGCTATTTTTGGATATGTTTTCGACAGAGGACAAGGCGGTTGAGTGGCTGGAATCTACGACATGGAGCGAATCGCCTATATGCTTGCATTGTGGTGGTATAGAGAACATCGGCGAATACAAATTCAAAAAGTTCACTTATTGGTACAAAAATCGCTATAAATCATTTACCATTAAGACTGGTAAGATCATGCATTCGTCCAAAATCGGTGTTCAGATGTGAACCTCATTGATTGATCACATGGTATTCCTAGCAAACGCCTACCTCCAAGCGGCAGAATTATGAAAACAAGAAGCCGACTGACGTTGAACTAAATACAAAATTCAAATTAATCAGGGACGATTAAAGGAAATGGCAAATAGATCACATAGAAATTCCGGGTTGCTTTCAATCAATAAGATGCGAAAAGAAGGGAAGCAGCATTCTTCTTTTAACTTAATAGATATTGCTGATAA
Organism: Limisphaerales bacterium; assembly: GCA_024761205.1. Lineage (GTDB taxonomy): Bacteria > Verrucomicrobiota > Verrucomicrobiia > Limisphaerales > AAA164-E04 > UBA2970. Next base: position 21,177 of record JAMASS010000037.1, on the reverse strand, counting down.
ATGTAAAAATACAAAGCATCTAATTCTAAACAAAGATTGTTTTAGTTTTTTAAAAACGGTTCCAGACAATAGCATACAGCTTATTGTCTGTGACCCGCCGTATAATGTCTCGATAGCGGATTGGGATAAACATGACAATTATATTGATTGGTGCGATGCTTGGTTAAAGGAATCAGAACGAGTGTTAAAACCAACAGGGAATATAGTAATTTTCGGCGGTTTACAGTATCAAGAGGAAGCAGGATCGGGGGATTTAATAAGCATAGTTCATCACATGCGAAGTGCCAGCAAAATGAAATTAGTTAATTTCATCGTTTGGAATTATCCTAATGGAATGAGTGCCCATCGGTTCTTTGCCAATAGACATGAAGGAATTGCTTGGTTTGGTAAAACTAAAAAGTATTATTTTGATCTTGATTCTATTCGAGAATCATACGATGAACAGACTAAACTAATTTATCTTAAAGACAAAAGACTTAGATCGGAAACAATAGAAAAAGGTAGAAATCCAACAAACGTTTGGAGAATCAATAGGCTAAACGGAAATTCAAAAGAGAGAGTTGGTCATCCAACACAAAAACCGAGTGAATTAATTAGAAGGATCGTTAAGTCAATGTCTTCCCCTGGTTCGATTGTTCTAGACTTTTTTGCTGGAAGCGCAGTAACGTCAAGAGTGGCGATAGAAGAAGGAAGGCACAGTGTAAGTGTTGATTCAAATAAGAACATATTTGAATATTTTGGAAATCACCTTGAGCAAATTAGTGGGGATGTTGATTACAGTTCATTTAATATTCTTTTAGAGAATGAAGAGTTAAAGCATCCTTTATTCAAGGCGCAGTAACAGAAACGTCGTTATTTGAATTTAAGACAGTCAGAGAAGTTTCTGCGACTTCAAGCATCTTTTTGCGCATTATATCAGGCGACCACGAGTAGCATTGAAAATATAATGATGCTACTTGCAGTTTTCGGTTATTTACTTCGATATTTTTGCAATGATTGGTGTTAATATCCATTCCGTAACTGCTTGTCGTCACTCTATCAATTCTGTTTAAACTTCCTGCATCATGGGAGATTTTGACTTTTCTGCCATCAGGCGTATCTATGTGGTATGTCTTTGTTGCAAAGTTGGTTCCTTGTAAAAAGACTACGTATGGAAAGTAGTCCTCATTTATCATTATGTTTCTAATTTCCAGAATGTTTTTATGAACACGTTCAATTGCATTACCCGCAACCATTAAATCCTGATCCTTATTTTTCCCTTGCTTTTCGCCAGCTTTTATTTTTTCAATATCATTGCCTTGGTGTTTTGACTCGCTTACCAAGATAATACGCCAATTGTTCGCTTTGTCTTGAACTTCAATGATTCCACCATCAGGCTTTATGTTAGAGTTTTTAACAAAGAGAACCCTCCCAAGCCGGTTGTCTAACGAATTTAATTTTGTGTGTATTTCTTTTTTCAAAATAGATGATCTTTTCCGAAACTTCATGTGCGGGTACGTTTCCTTGAGAGTATCAAGAACAGCCGTAGCAACTTTCCCGATTGAAATATCATGCTTTCTGGCTTCTTCCCTGAATATATCCTCAACACCACCAGATTTTTTATGCTGAGTGCCAAGACGCTCGGATTGTCCCTTCCCTCGGGGATTTACAGTCTTTTTGCGCTTCATATGACAGAGTGTACGGTTAAAATGCTCCCAGAACAAATTGCTTGCTATCGATCCGGTTTCACGAAAAATTTGCAGTTTCCGCTCGTGTGTCAAGTAACCGCCAAGGTGGTGGTAGAGAATGCGGTAGCCCTCATGATCGGCTTTCGATTTTTCCCCAGGAGCGTGGAGATGGGCAGCAACAGCCGGCCATTGAGAACTTCGTAGCGGATGTTGATCGCCAGGCGGGAATCTTGCAAAAAGAGTGCGCGCCTTACCTCCGCCATCGTCCGTGACCGGTTCAGGCCGTTCCGCAGCACCACTCAGGTTCACGTAGCTGATCGCGAATGAAAGGACCTCCCGGTCAAGGTTGAAGGTGCCGAAGCCCGTTGCGATGGCTTCCACCGGAAGCCGGAATCTCAAAGGAAGCGGTAAATGCCATGCTGCCACTGACCTCGAGATCAACCACACGAAAGAGTCCGACCGGACCGCTGATGGGCGTGGAGATGCTTCACTCCGAAGAAGTGGCAAGTCAGATCGTCCATTGTGGTCTTTCGCTGCAACATGAAGGGTTCGTGCCCGCCGGACCAAGTTAGCGTGAGTACGCCATCGACAGTCGATGTAATTTCGATCACGATCGGATCCGCTGCAGACATGAACGGCGTTGTTGGATCGTCTTGCGGATCCGGATGTGAAAAGACTGTGTAGAAGGTCGTTTGAATGGGCACGTCTGTTCCCTGTGCCGGATCATTCTTACTGTTGATCTCACCCTCAGCATTAGCAGCTGCCAGTATCTCCTTTGTGGTCATACTCACCGAGGATCGAAGGGTGCGGGTTAGGAAATCATCATGATTCTGAAACGCATAGAAACTCGGCGTTAGGGACTCCATTCATTGGAGGCTTGATCAAAGGCAAGCACCCGGACAAGCGTTTGGAAATTATCCGCATCGGGAAGTTTTTCTTCAAATCCGACGACCACGCGATTCAAGGCATCCACCGCAAGTTGACCCGCTCGTAGTCGGTAAAAAGATTGGAGTCATCGGTACCTCCGTTTTCAGTGGACAGCTCACTGGCCGTTCGATGTTCGATGGGAAACCATCTGTAGGGTCGTCGCATCGAAGACATCCGCTGCGTCAGCGAGGAAGACTAGTGAGCTATTGCTGTGAGAAGCAATGCGGGGTGCGGTCACCTCGAGTGGTGTCAAACTTCAGCGTTTCTGGCAAATCGGCCTGCAGGAATTGGCCCAACAACTGACCATCATTGTCGTGGAAATAAAGAGTGTCATGCACACGAACGCAAAACCGCCTTTGTAAGAAGAAACGTTCGACCAATATCCCGTGGATCAATCCCCCAGCTTTCTCTGACTACGGAACCATCCGGAGCGAGGATCACTGCCGCCGTCGAATTGGAAGCCTCGCGCAGCCCCGACCGGTCATTGACGATGACCACTATGTTGCCGTTGTCCAGAATCGCCACATCGCCCCAATCTGATTGCTCCCCGGCGCTCCTGATGTCAGGCATCCATTGCCAGCGTCAATGGTCAGCAAGGGGTCGGGGTGGGTTCAATCGTGGTCGGATCAAGATTAAACATCTGAACGGTGCCATAGCATCCGTCCGCCAAGTGATCGAGTTCTAGGTTCCATCAGTCATCGGACTGAAACGCAGCAAAAACATGAGTCGACGCTTCCCCTCCCATGACATAACCGGCTGCGCCCGGACGCCGATCACCGGCAACACGCCCCGGATTTCCATTCTGTCGAGAGGCATTGATCTGCCCCGAGTAAGGCGTGCCATCATTGCCGTAAAACCCATCGACTTCCTTAGCCTCGCCTCCGCTAGCGGGTTGAAGAGTCAGCACGTATCGTTGGAATCTATCATCGATGGGTTCGGCAAAAGTATTGGCTTCAATCAAAAACGTATGCGTACCCACAACGGATGTATACGGCCTTCCAGTTATCCGGATTGTCTAGGTCCGTTTCGAACACAATCTTGTCTGGCACGATGCGGTTCAGTCCGACGTCCTCGGCACTAGGAATTTCGAGAGACGGGGGCTCTGGTTTGCTGTTTGCATCTCCGGGATGCGTCACCTGAGTCCCAGGAGTCGGCACACCATCGCCATCGGGATCGCCAACCTCTTCACACGGCGCCAATCCCGCCAGTGCGGTGATGGCCGGATTCACTGTCATTTCTATGGACTGCGAAGAACAGGGCAACATCGACCTAGACGATCTTCGGGAAAAGGCAGCGCAACACAAAGATCGTCTGATCGCGCACATGATTCATCTGCCTATCGACACGCGGCGTGTTTGAAGAAGGAATCATTGAGATCACCGCGCCCATTCACCAGCATGGCGGCTAAGTCTGCCTGGACGGTGCGAACCTCAATACGCACAGGCCGGCTTGTGCTCACCGAACGACTGTGGCGCCGATGCGTGCCATTCGAACCTGCACAAAACCTCCTGCACTCCCCATGGCGGAGGAGGTCCCGGCATTGGTCCTATCGCCGTCAAGAAACACCGGGCACCATGCTGTTTCGCAACTCGCCAATCTCCAGACTGGACCGGTTGCACCGCACCGTGGGACAGCGCCAGTATTTTGACGACTCCCTGGGCCTATATCGCCGCCATGGAGCCCGAAGGTCTGAGCGTAACCACGGCGATCCCGATCCTCAACGCCAACTATGTCCCCTATCAGCTCTCACCTTACTCAAAACGCGAACTCGGCCGCTTCTGTGAGGCTGTGATCAGCATTCACCAAAAGATCCAAGCCATCGAGCAAGAGGAGGTGGATAATTCCGACAACCTATTGAAAAATGCCCCGCACACCGCGGAAATGATTTACGCCAACACCTGATTCCACCCCTACTCACGAGAGCAAGCCGCCTTTCCCCTAGACTACCTGCGAAAGTTCAAGTTTTGGCCGTCAGTGGGCAGGATCGATAATGTGTTCGGTGAGCGCAACCCGATCTACACCTGTCAAGGCATGGAACAGTCCAAATGCCTACTTTGTCGCCTTTGGTTCCTCGCTCATCAAGGCTAGCAGATTGTTCTCGCTGTCCCGAAAAAAGGCCATCCAGAGATCGTGGTCCAGCATTGGTGCGACGAGGTGGGGCTTTGCTTCAAACTTCACGCCGTCTTCGGCCAGCCGCTCGTAGTGCTCCGTTACCTCCTTCACCTTGAAATAGAGGACGCTGCTGGGATGATCAAACTCTGGCTTCTCCGCCATGCTCAACATGAGCCACACCCCGCTGCAATCAAAGAACGACATCTTCTCCACCTCGAACAGCACTTTCATACCTAAAGTGTCCCAGGGTTGCGTCAGAAAGCATTGCTTTCATGATCAATAATTAGTCTAACGTTCTATGTTCCGGCAACCAGGTTATCACGGAATGCAGCCTGTATCCTATCCGGTATCACCTTTTTCCGATGCTGACTCGGACTTGACCTACGCAGGTGCGAAAGAGCCGGATGAAAGACGGCAAACTCTCGAAGCCACAGTCGCAGCCAATTGAGCTGATCGTCTTAAGACAATGGGCCAACTACCAAGCAGCGTGACACAAACGGATTGACGTAAATAGTGCCACAGCGTCTTGCGATATACCGACCGAAAGGACCGGATCAAATGATTTGGCGACAGAAAAGCCGCTCGGGCGATATAGCCCGACAGGAATCGATCCCGAAATCTTCCCAGTGACCCTCCCAAAACATCGCCGGTCTCATAAAGATTCTCGAAGACCGAGAATAAGAATCGGCGATCATTCTCCAGTTCGTCCAGCAGGCACTCGGAGGATACATGCCAAGACCGGAAGATGTCGGCCACCAACCCATCCCGGAAGAAGAGACAAACAAACAGGGATCGTACCCGTCGATCTCTCTCGTACGTTTATCCTGAATTGACCAAGGAATAATGCCACGGCTCAACGCAGCATCAAACCGTGGCGATACGATATGAGGCTGTCCCGGTAGAGAAGCTCCTGATCGAAAACCTCGTCTCGCCACGCCAACAATGTCATCGCGCCGAAACAGAGACCACAAAGCCCCCGCCTGCCCTCACAAAGGCACTCCTATGCCGAGTCGTTTGCTCGGAGCGAAAAGCCAATGTCAGGCCTTCTTGGTGTTCATGGACATGATACTTGGTCCATGAGTCACCCAGCCGCTCCCCCCCGTGATGACCCGCTTGACCGGAGCGCCGGTTTTCGGATCTTTTTTGAGCGGCGGATCCGTCATCCTTTGCTGCACCTCAAATCGCCGCCGCCTCTCTCCCTTCTTTTGCGGAATTGTTTCGTAGGTATACGTTGCCATGTTCAAAAATGATTGATTGCGAATACACCCCATCTTAATCACCCGGAGGATCTTCCGCCAGCGAAAAACCGCAGCCGAAGGGGTTCAGGGTAATTGAAAGCAGGCGAGACTCCGTCGAACCGCCATCCTCCGAAGAGAAGCGAAGGAGGACAGAATTCCATTCCAAGAGTCATCGCTTGGCGGAATGAGTCCATTCGACGCCTCCAGAAATCCTAGACGATAACGGCTCGACGGAGGCTCGCCCCGCCCTCGCACTTCTGCATCAATCCCAAGAGTTCCTTGCCAGAGCTCGGACGCCCGGCCTACGGTGTCGGGAACAACGGCATCTTAAGAGACACGGACTCATGGTAGCAAAACGCCCTTTAAAGATCCTCCATCTCGTAGGTGATCGTGAAGACGCCGGAGGCGTCCTGTCGGTGATCCGAAATCTGCACAATGCCAGCGCGGCAGACGGATGGCAGCACATCGTCTGGGTCAACCAGCAATACAAGGAAACCCGCCAACCCGCGCTCGAATATCGCTATAGTCGATCGGTAAAGGCGGAGTCCACCCGTCATCTGGACCTCCTGCGGCAAGCGGCACCAGCAACTCGCGAGTTAATCGACTTATGGCAGGAAGAACATTTTGACATCATCCATGCCCATTCTCGCGGGACCCTGCTCGTTGTGCTCCTCTTCGCCTGGCTTACCCGGCACCCGGTACTTTTTACGAATCACAATTATGCGAATCGGACCGGTCTCTACCGTTGGGCGGCAAAACGAAAACACATGCACAAGGTGGTCCTGACTCCCAACATGGCCAATCACTACGGGCTTAATTCGAAGAACGGCAAAGTCCGCACCATCTCCGCCTGCTACGGCGACGAATTCTTGCAACATCCGCTAGTAGAACGGCGTCGATTCGACGACCCGGACCAACCAATTCGCCTCGTTGGCGTCGGGAGTGTCATTGGCTGGAAAAAATGGGACCTCGTGGTCGAAGCGATCTATCGCCTCCCGGATGCTCTCCGACACCGCGTGGATTTCAGCATCTGGGGACCGACACTACAACTGCCCGAAGCACAAGCCTTTGCGGTCTCACTTAATCAGATGATCGAACGATATGATCTGGGCTCTCAGATCCATCTCCGAGGTTCAACCACGAATGTCAGTGGCGAGCTCTTGAAGAGCGACGTCTTTTTGCTCCCTTCAACCAACGAGCCGTGTTCGATCGCACTGATGGAGGCCCTCGCCCTTGGCCTTCCTGTGATTGTCTCCAAGAGCGGCGGTTGCGTCGACATCGTCAAACCAGATTGCGGACTCCACTTTCAACCGGATGATCCGGATTCGCTGCGACGCTGCCTTGAGGAAACCATCACCTCACCGACCATTTTCAATCCTCCTGCCGACATCCGAAACACAGTCAAACAACGCTGCGCCACCGAGGTCTTTGGCGCCTATGAGAAACTCTACCAAGAACTCGTCCAACTGAGACCCGCGAAGCAGGATAAGTAAACCGAAGCATGAACTGGAAATTACTGCGCGCGATTCCCTTTTTGGACACTCGATCCCGCTTCCTCGCGTCGATCCCGGAAAGCGGCTGCATCTTGGACTTCGGATCTTCGGATGGAGAGACGCTCCGGCACTTCTCTGAGATGCGCCCAGACCTCCACTACTATGCGACCGACATCGCCGGAAACCCCGATCACTATCCGGACGGCTGCCAATACCACCAAGGAGATCTGAACGCGGACCCGTTGCCATGGCCCGATCAGTCACTAGATGCCATCACCTGCATGCATTTGGTAGAACACCTCAATAATTTAACCCTTCTTCTCTCAGAGGCAGCTCGCCTGCTGAAACCCAGCGGAAGAATCTACTTTGAAACCCCCCATCCTAAAACCCTGACAATCCCCAGCGCCTCGGGCACAGATGCCGGCACATTCACGCTAAACTTCTTCGACGACCTGACGCATACCAAAATTGTGAGCACAGGCGCCTTGGCCCAACTCGCGCGGCAGAACCAATTGCAGGTCACCCAATCCGGCACCTCCAGAAACTGGCTTTTTGCCTCGGCATATCCTCTGTATTTCTTTCTTCCCTCAAGCCGAAAGAAATTCACCGCCAAGATCCATTGGATCGGTTGGTCCGCCTACTTAATTGCCGAACGACCGCGGTGAAGAAGCTCCTTGTCACCGAATTCTGGGGCGTCGGCGATCTGGCCATTGGCTCCGCATTCTTGAAAGCCGCCAATCGTGAGTACCAAGTCACTCTGCTTGCCAAACCTCACGCCGTGGAGCTAGGACAAATACTGTGGCCCAAGGTAAAGGTGATTCCGGTGGCCGCTCCTTGGACTCGATTTAGAGGAAAATATCGCCTGCACCATTGGCCGTGGCCAACCCTGCAAAAAACGTTGCGCCAAATTCGCCAAGAAAGGCCGGACATTGCCGTCTCCGCGCGATGGGATCCGCGTGACCATGCAGTCTTGTTCCTATCAGGTGCGAAGCGGCGGATTGGCTTCCCCCGCAAAGGCAGTCAGCTATTGCTGAGCGAATGTTTGCCGCACGTTTCCCCAGACTCCCCCCGCACCGCTCAGTGGAACGTGTTGGGAAAGGCGCTCGAGTTAACCATTGAACAACCAACACCACCGACGAGAAAGGAGTCCGGTCGACTCGCGATCATTCATTCAGGAGCCGCTCAACCGGTCCGCATCTGGCCAATCACGCGCTACGCCTCAGTCGCTTCAGAACTGCGAAAACGAGGCTGGGAAACCACCATCCTCTGTGACCCTGGACAGGTAGAGGATTGGAAATCCGTAAAGGAACCGGCGCTGTGTCTGGCGAACCTGACAGAGCTCCTCTCTTACCTCAAAAAAGCAGACGTCTTTATCGGCAATGATTCAGGCCCCGGCCACCTTGCCGCCGCCCTCGGAACCCCAACATTCACCATCTTCGGTTCTCAACGTCCCGAGTGGTTTCTACCCAACCATCTGGAAGCCGGCTGGATCGAGGGCAAGACCTGCCCCTACAAACCCTGCTTTGACTATTGCCGTTTCCCGACACCCAACTGCCTTCTGGAAAACACAACCCGTGAGGTCACCGAGAAACTCCAGACTTGGATAAAAAACTTTGAGTGATGGGATACCTAAGGGCTGCAACGCCCGCAACTCGACGGATTGCCAGAGCAAGCGGGAACGGGCTCGGAAGTCAATGCCCTAGCAGCAAACACAGAAAGTTTCTTCTCCAACCTTTCGGATCTGCAGTGCGGACATGGCGGCCGTTTCTCATTCGCCGAACGCACCAAAACTTCACTGTCCCGATTACAATGCTTACAATGAAATTCAAATATTGGCACCGCCGAACAACATAACGCTTCAGCACCAATACGCAAGAGCCTCGCTATACGAGCAGGGCATCGCAATAATGCCTCCGTCCCGCCTCGCGCGAATACGGAGTATGCGGATCCTTCCCCGCACTCCCCGCATCAGCCACCCAAGCGTCTCCTCAGCCGCCACACCCTCCCCTATGACACCTACCCCCGGCAACAAGCCGAAAGAATCCGGCTTTGACTTCTTCCAGCTTGAGCCGCACCGAAACCTCTACCTCATCCACACCGGGCGGCACTTGATGTACACTCACTCGCCCTCAATCAGCTTCCACAGACTCAAACCGCTCCAAATCATACCGAACACCGGGACGCGCTCGAAACACGACTACAAGATCGTCAGTGGTCGCTGAAAAAATCGCTTCCAGTTTCAGAAAATCGGCCGGATCTTGCAGATCAGTTAGCCGACTCGAACTCACCGCGATTCGACAGTTATCCCTCGTAACCACCAACGATTCGCCCGATCTCAACGGACGGATAGCTGCTCATAAAAATCGTTGGCTCCCTGGCTAAGACAATGCGTTCAGCCGGTTCAATCAACACATCGCCAAAACGGCAGCAGTCGAAAATACCTTTGTCCGAATCCCCGTCACTCCAAAGTCACCTACCACAATTACCACATCCGATTTCCAACGATTCCGAAAGAACGAGCCAAATCCATCAACAAAGGATCGCAGATTCCGCACCCAAAATCCCGCAAAAACGACGAATTACCCAAACACCCAAGCACGAAGGAATCCCAAATAGCAAACCCTCCTAAACCTCTCAGCTTGAAACGTGGAACATGAACCTTGCCCTTTACAGCCACCGGGCACATCAATCCACTACACTTCGGAAAACGCACAGACACAACATGACGAATGACACGAATATCAAGACAAGAGCAAGACCAGCCTCATCACCGGAGGCGCCAACAGCATCGGCGAGGCCATGGTGAAAGCATTCACGAACAAACGGCTCAAGAGTTCTCTTGCGATATCGATCAAACAACCGGGGAACATCTCGGAGGAGCCCTCGGGGGACAACGTTGCCTTCCACAAAGTCGAATTTGACCAGAGAAACCCAATTACGACGCTGGACCAACCGCGTGGCCCAAGACGAAGGCGAGATTCACGGCCTCATCAAACAATACCGTCGCCGACCCGCTGACCCCGCTCCAAGAAATAACCAGCCAACAATGGGATCAGCTATTCAGTCGCAATCTCCGAGCCTATTTTCTTACCGCACAGACCGCCCGCCTCGGCCATGAAAAAAGGCGCCGCAATCATCAATTTCTCGATCAGCACCTCCCACCTCAGCCGAACGAGATGACCACCTATGTCAGCACGAAGGCCGGCATTCAAGGCTTTACCCGCTCGCTGAGGCGCACGAACTCGGCCCTCGCAGGATTCGAGTGAATACCATCTCCCCTGGCCGGATCCATGACTACCAGACAACTCAAACAATTCGTTACACCGGCCGTAAAGGAAATGGTCAAATGCGTGCAATGCCTTCCCGTCCTCATCCAACCCGCCGAAATCGCCGATGCCGCCTTGTTTCTCAGCAGTGACGCCAGCCGAGTGCTATGGCCGGACAAGAGATTTTAGCAGACCGCAGCTAGGCGCATTCCCAAATCAGTCAGACAACTTCTTGACATTTCACGAGAAAAGCCACTTAGCTCCGCTAGTGAAGATCCCAGCACCAGGAAGTCCTCAGGCCATTACCCTGATCGAGTTACTCGTAGTGGTCGCCCTATTAGCACTACTCTTCGCCCTGACAGTTCCAGCCTTGAACACCGCCGTCGGCGTTGCCAAGAAGGTGGAATGCCTCAACCATTTGAAGCAATGGGGAATCGCAACTCAGCTCTACGCGCTCAATAACGACGACTTCTTGCCCCAAGATGGTTCACCAAACGGGATAACCATTGAAGCCGGCTGGTATGTCAGCCTCCCAAAAGAGATCGGCATACCCACCTATCACGAGCTTCCCTGGCGCACCAATCCAGCCATTAAAATCCCCAAAACCATCTGGCTATGCCCGGCAAACAAACGCCGGAGCAACGGCATCAACCTCTTCCACTATTGCCTCAACCGGCTCGTCAATGGGAGTGGCACGGGCAATCAAGTTAAGCTATCATCAATCTCAGCACCGCACACACTCGTCTGGCTTTTCGACAACGGCAAACGAGCCGCGGTCGCCCAAGAGAACAACGTGCACACCAACCTTCACTCCAACGGAGCTAATTTCCTCTTCCTCGACGGCCACGCTAGCCACTTCGTCAATCGCCACTACTGGGATTTCTCAAAAAATCGCGGCATCATTGACAACGCAACTCTAAGATGGCAGAGAAAATAGTACGCGTCCGCAACAACGCGGGAATGATTTGACGATGAAGGATACGAAGTTTTGAACTTGGCCCCTAAGCCTTTCGATCCGGCCCTTCGCGGTCCTTAAAGTCTCACCGCCTGTGGTTGATCCAAGCCGCCCAGAAACCAGCAATCGCCCCACTCAGATGGCCTTCCCACGACACACCCCGCTCAATTTGAAACAGGCCATAGAAGATTCCCCCAAAGAACAAAAAGACAAGAACCGAAAAAAACAACGCCCGCCAGCACTGCATCCAGAATGCCGCAATGATTAGATAGGACACCAAACCAAATACAATGGAACTCGCGCCAATGTGAATCGTGAAACCACGCCCAATCAACCAGGTGCCAATCCCACTTAACAGCCAAATCAAGAACAGACTGCGCTCTGGATAATATCGGTGGTTCCAGAAGAGAATGATCAACAAAACAAAGAGGGGCCCGACATTGGCCGTTAGATGGGCAAAGCCTCCATGTAGCAACGGACTAAACGCCACGCCGGCAAGCCCGATAGCCCTTCGCGGAAGAATTCCAAAACGCTCAAGCTCCAGACCCAGTAGCTGATCCGCAAACTCGATCAATAGCAGCAATAAAACGATCCCGCCACTGCGTCCCACAGCGTCCAAGAATCCATAGTTAGCATTGCGTCCCATAAGTGCTTAACCTCCCCGTTGCATCAGTCCCATTGCCAATTTCACATCCGGTTGCGACGAAGGCAATTGCGGCAACAAGCATGAATCCCAAAACCGAGCAAAGCCCGCAGCCTGAGGGATTAGGTTGTAAGTGACAATACACAATCCCAAGAAAACATCGGTAAAAAAGGTGAAGCGAGGGCCCCCTCGAACCGCCTTTTTGGAAGTCGCCTCATCCTTCTTATTCACACTCATCCGACCGATTACCCGTTTGTCCTTTCCGCACTGCACCCGTCTTGCCACACTAGCGCTTGCGTCTTCAAGATGGCTCTAGGTCACATTAACAAACCTTTGCTAGGGCTCGGAATTTTCGGCTCCGGCTTCGCGAGTCTGGGTTGCCAAATTGTTTGGACAAAGCCAGATAGGCGCCTTGTTCGGTCTTGAAACACCGACAATTCTAACGATCCTGATCGCTTACCTGGACGGACCTCACCTTCAAAGTGCTCGCCATCGAATACGCGCGATGCCTTGGCTTCTCAATCCCATTTCGTTGGTTCGCATCCCTCGAACTACTCATTGCCTGCTGTGGATTGGTTTCCTTCTTCCGGCCTCCCCTTTCTCAGGGACATCGTTGCCCTCAGAGCCAGCGGCGCCAACGGAGGGCTAACGTCAACTCTCGGCCTCCTCCTAGTTCTGGCCGCCTTCCCTCCGCCGTTCCGATGGGAACCACGTTTCCCATCCTTGCACGGGCTTGGCGAGAAAACCAGGTCGAGACACGTTGTGCTGACTGGATCTACGGATTGAACACAGCTGGCGCCACTATCGGCGTTCTCCTCACGACCTTTTTCTTGATTCCCGGACTCAGGCCCAGACCACGCTCGGATGCCTGTGCTCGCCAAGTCTTCTGATTTCCTTGGCAATCTTCAGTCTGAGGTGGCCGCTTCCTTTCTCAAGCCTCGTATATCCGATCAAACGCGGCTGCTGGGAAGGGAAAATCGGCTCACATCTTCGCCACTGCATTCGGACTGGGATTTCTTGGGATGACCTATATCCAAGTCCTCGGCATCCGGGGCCTCTCCCAGACACTGGAGAATACAGCCTACACCTACGCATCCATCCTGACGATCTATCTTATCGGCACGCTTTCGGGTGCGTTACCTGCGCATGGCGTCGGCGGATAAGCAAAACGATCTTCTTTGGAATGAGACAATCATCACCACGATCCTGACCCGCGTAATCCTCCATGCCATGGCTCAGGTTCCGAACAGGCATCAAGTGTTGTGGAACGGCATGAACCAGAGTCGGACAGGATTCTTGATAGTAGAGCTACTAGTTTCCAGCGCCCTTCTTGTTTCCATCGACGATGGCAATGGGATATCTACTGTCCAAAGTCCTCCAATCATGGGCAGCTCTGCGAACCAGTATCGCGATCCCGCTTAGCTGGAATCTCCTCGGCGCGTCTCTTACCCCATCCTGTTCGTCGGAGTTCTGCCACACCTTGGCATTCAACGATTTCTGATGCTGACGTCGCTCGGCTATCTCGCCTTGATCCCCCTAGCCAGGCTCAAGGCTCACTGGTTAGGTGCCTCGGCCATCATCCTTCTTCTAATAGCTTCTCCGAGATCAACACAGGCTCTCGGCCTGATCGGAAAGAAGAAGCCTTTGATCGTTAAGAACCCGTCAACCACCGTCTCCGTCGCTGCGGATTCTGACGAGCACAGAACGCTCCAAGCCAACCACCGTTTCCAAATGAGCAGCACGCGAGCAATCGTTGCCGAACGACGCCAAACACTCCTCCCCCTCTTCCTTCATCATAACCCTAAAAAGCCCTCGGTCTCGAAATTGGCACCAGTAGCACTCTGGGTGGCGCTCAAAATTATCGGTCCTTACCAAATGTCGGTCGCCTCGACACCATCGAACACATCCTCGAAAGCTGCGTTGCCGGCCATGACGCCCTTAATATCTACAGTGGCGACGACCCGCGAAACACGGGTGATCGGCAGCTCGTCACTCATCGCACCGCCCCAGACATCTCCTGACATCAATCATTCAGACCCAATCCAAAGCGACTCAACCGCTCACAGCGGTTCTTGAGTCCACTGCTCTTCAGGAAAAACGAGCGCCTATTTCCACGCCCATGATCTCTACCTACTCGGGGCCGCATCGACGAATCCGAAGGTAAGCTGCACTCTGCCGTCGAGAAATTCCGGCAGAGTGTTTCGGCCAGCCACGAGTCCAAGTCCAGCTATCAATCCCGGCAGTGCCAAACGGTTGCTAACCCAGCTAGACCGGCTCCGACCCAGCGAATCTTTGGCCTCAAGAATTTTGGAACAGCCACCGTTAACATCCCACTGACTTTGACGTGACTTAACGAATCTTACTCACCATGGATTCCTCAAAAATACACCTAACACCCCTGAATTTCGGCAACTCGCGGATGGTCGCACTTGTGTTGGCCGCCGCACTAATACCACACAATGCTCACCATCTCCTAAACTCGAGATCAGGCTGACCCGTGGAATCACGACCTATCGTCATTGCGCATCGCGACGCAAGCGGCTATCTCCCGGAAAACACCCGCTCTGCTTATACACACTCGCTCACGTCCAAGGTGCCGACTTCATCCAACAGGACCTCGTTTTCAGCCGGGACAGCCAACGCATCTTCCCATCTTGAAGTGAAGTCCGACAGCGTCGTCTGTAGATTCCGCGTGACGTCATCAAGGGATTTTCCCTAGGTGACAACCGGAATTTCTAAACACTCCGCCACATATCCTGATTGCTCACCATGCCAAATAACGGCCTTTATCTTAGACTGCAACCATTTCATATCTACCCACGGGAGCGTAATCAAACAGACAAATACTAATATCGCCTCCAATGCCAATCAGATCACTCCCTCTACCCCAAAACCCCGTCCACAATCCCCTGTGCTTCCTGCTGCACCTGCTTCAAGTGGTCTGCACTCTTAAAACTCTCCGCATAGATCTTGTAAATGTTTTCCGTTCCCGAAGGCCGGGCAGCAAACCAACTATTCTCAGTCACCACTTTCAGTCCGCCAATGGCCGCACCATTGCCCAAGGCATGAGTCAACTTTTCAAGAATCGGCTCCCCAGCCAGAGTCTCTGCCGTTACCTGATCCGCTGACAACTTTTTCAAACGATTCCTCTGGTCCAGACTCGCGGATGCATCGATGCGCTCATAGTAAGAACGACCAAACTGTGCCTCCAACGCTTGATAGTGTTCCGAGGGAGCCTTACCAGTCACCGCCATGATTTCCGCCGCCAACAAGTCCATAATAAAGCCATCCTTATCAGTCGTCCACGTCCTGCCATTCCGTCGCAGAAAAGACGCTCCCGCACTCTCCTCACCACCGAACCCATAGCTCCCATCACTCAGCCCGGGAACAAACCACTTAAACCCAACAGGCACTTCAACAAGTTGCCGACCTATCGACTTCGCCACTCGGTCAATCATCGAACTCGAAACCAGAGTCTTGCCCGCCGCCGCGTCTTTACGCCAATCAGGGCGATGCTGAAAGAGGTATTGAATGGCCACTGCAAGATAGTGATTCGGATTCATTAGACCACCGGTTTTCGTCACGATCCCATGACGGTCGTAGTCTGGATCATTGCCAAAGGCGACATCGAACCGATCCTTCAGCTTGATCAAACCTGCCATCGCAAACCGCGACGAACAGTCCATCCGAACCTTTCCATCCCTGTCCAACGTCATGAACGAAAACGTCGGATCAACCCGAGGATTAACCACCTCAATGTCCAGCCCATAGCGCTCGATGATCGGTTCCCAATAGGCCACCCCGGCACCCCCCATGGGATCGACTCCGATCTTTAAGCCAGCGGATTTGATCTCCGCCATATCCACCACGTTTTCAAGTTCGTCCACATAAGACGGCACAAAATCCTTCTCCATCGTCAATCTCGTCGCCTTGGCCTGGCGATAAGGAAGTCGCTTCACCGCCTTGAGATCGTCGCGCAAAATCTCGTTCGCTCGATCTTGGATATGCGATGTCGCCTCGGAATCCGCAGGGCCGCCGGACGGAGGATTATATTTGAAACCGCCGTCTTGCGGCGGATTGTGCGAGGGGGTAATCACCACCCCATCAGCGAACCCATCCGCTCGCTTTCCGTTGTACTGCAGGATCGCATGGGAAACCACTGGCGTGGGCGTGAACCCGCCTCCAGCCTGCACCCAGACCGTTACGTCATTCGCTGCAAAAACCTCGATCGCGCTTCTTTGTGCCGCTTCGGACAATGCATGCGTATCCATACCCAACATCAGCGGCCCCGTGCATCCCTGGACGACACGGTATTCGGCAATGGCCTGGGAAATGGCAAGAATATGCCGCTCCGTAAACGTAGCATCGGCCGACGTGCCCCGGTGTCCGGAAGTCCCGAACGTGACCGCCTGTTCCGGGATGGTCAGATCAGGCTCTAGCGTGTAGTAGTCCGCCAACAACCGTGGGACATTCACCAATTGATCAGGCGGTACACGTTCTCCGGGATTGCCACTCATATCGCCATAGATTTGTGCTTTACCTAAGAGCCGACGCAAGACTATTTGACGGAAGGCTCGTCACCGAGGGCGCCCATTCACCCATAGGCACACAATTCGCCATCCGTCACTTCCCTTTCATAACGCACCGCCACACAAACACCCCGTCAAGAACCGCTAGCCCGTATTTCTCGCCGATAAAGGCCATCCAGCGGCAAGAAGATCAGCGAATCATGGAGATCACCCTCATGGCCGCCCCAACCCCTCCGCCACCGTGCCTTCCGCTGGCAAGCCGCCCTCCGCCCCATCCTCGAAAAGTCCTCAAAATCCCAGCCTCCTCACGGCGGCCATCTCTATAGG
This sequence comes from Limisphaerales bacterium, assembly GCA_024761205.1. Classification (GTDB taxonomy): domain Bacteria; phylum Verrucomicrobiota; class Verrucomicrobiia; order Limisphaerales; family AAA164-E04; genus UBA2970. Next base: position 4,020 of record JAMASS010000037.1, on the reverse strand, counting down.
CGAGAAATCCGGGCTAGCCCCCGTCTTCGCCTCAGAACAGGTCCGAACAGGACCATCCTAACTCTTTGACCTAAACGAACGGACCATCCACCTCCTCGCCTTGGGACATCGCAGAGATATCTTAGATGGGAAAGCTGAAACTCACTCAGCAATTCCAAACCGCGCATCAAAGATAGCCCATAGCCCCCTGAGCAGTCTCAACAACCTCATCCCGGCGCCATTACGCCAAAATCCCCAGACCCAATCCACGAATCAAGGATTGTGCAACCCCCAACAACTCCCCTAAGCTTGATCATCATGAAAACCTTTCTCGCACCCTTTCTTGCGGGCGTGTTTCACCTTCACGTCACCGCCCAAACACAACCGCCCACGGTCACCGAAGTCGAATACCAACCCTTCATCGCCGCCACTGAGCGCCTCCTGGAAGCCCTGGTATTCGCCGGCGCTCCGCTCTCCGAGGCAGACGAGCGTCAGGTCCGATCCGCCACCCGAAACCATGACCCACAAGAAGCCATTCGCCAAATCCAGTCCATCCTTGATCGTTACACCATCGCAAACGTCAACATCAGCCCGGAGAGCCGCGTCAAAGTCTCCGAAGGCGCCGCCGTCAAAAACCTGGTCCAGCAGGGCTGGCGCACCTTTCTCGTCAAGGTGCGCAACGAAGCCGGCATTACCCCCAAGCTCGCAGCTGAAAGCCCCAACGCCGGCCCTCAGCACCAACGCAGCAGCGGTTCCCCCGAGCCCAAGTCCGTAATTTCTCAAACGGACGTTGCCCAACGTTTCTTGGACATCGAGATGGTCAATAACCCGCCGCTGAAACCCAACCTCTCCGGCCTAGAATTGGAATATCGCATCATCCAACTCTTCAGTCGCGACATCGGCAAACGCGAGGCCAATCTCGCGTTCAATGTCGGCCAAGGCACCCAAGACATCGGCTTTCGCAACGCCGTGCCCATCCTTTTCACTTGCTTGCCCGCTGTCGAAGTCGTCCTTCGCGTGATCGACTACGATGGCGCCCCAACCTCGGCAGCATTCGTCGTTCGAGACAAGTTTGGCCGAGTCTATCCCAACCCCGCCCGACGCCTAGCTCCAGATTTCTTTTTCCATAACCAAATCTACCGCGCCGATGGCGAATCGATTCATCTACCGCCCGGCGATTTCACAGTCGAGATCTCTCGCGGTCCCGAATATCACATCCAGCACCATAAGCTGCACGTAAACAAAGGCGTCGTCAGCCAAACTGCGTCATACAAACTCGAACGGTGGATTCACCCCAAAGAAAGGCAATGGATTTCCGGTGACCATCACATTCACGCCGCCGGCTGTGCCCACTACGAAAATCCCACCGAAGGCGTCACCCCAGCCGACATGATGCGCCACATCCTCGGTGAAGACCTCAACGTGGGATGTGTACTCACCTGGGGACCCTGCTGGTATTCACAGAAGAACTTTTTCGAAGGCAAAACCTCCGCCCTCTCGATTCCCAATTACCTCATGCGGTACGACGTCGAGGTCAGTGGATTCCCTTCATCCCACGCCGGTCACCTCTGCCTACTCCGACTGACGGAGGACGATTATCCCGGAACCACCCTGATCAACGAATGGCCCAGCTGGACGCTTCCGGTCTTGGCATGGGGCAAGAGCCAAGGTGGCGTTGTAGGGTACAGCCATAGCGGTTGGGGGTTGGCCCTCCCTGACTACACGCCCAATGGTGAACGAGTTTGGCGGAACAACCGTCGTAGCGCTGCTCCACTGGACTGGAGGACCAGTCGAGCCGCCGATATCCTGCCCGACTATGCCATGCCCCCATTCGACGGCATCGGTGCGAATGAATACATCGTCACAGTCACCCACGACGTCTGCGACTTCATCTCAACAGTCGACACCCCCTCCATCTGGGAACTCAACATTTGGTACCATACGTTGAACTGCGGTTTCCGCACAAAAATTAGCGGAGAGACCGACTTCCCATGCATCTACGGAGATAAGGTTGGCCTCGGCCGCATCTACGTAAAACTCAACCAAGGAGAAGAACTGAATTTCGATACCTGGGTCCAGGGGCTCAAGGATGGACGAAGCTACTGCGGTGACGGCATGAGCCATATCTTTGACTTCAAAGTTAACAACACCGTGCTGGGCGAACCAGGCACGACCGGCGAGCTCAGCCAACTCAACCTCTTGGAGCCCGGGAAAGTCAAAGTCACCTTCGACGCAGCCGCCCTCCTCGCACCAGAACCAACAGACACAACCGAACGGATCCGCAAGCGCCGACTCGACCAGAAACCCTACTGGCACATCGAACGAAGCCGCATCAACGATACCCGCAAAGTCCCCGTTGAGATCATCGTCAACGGCTATCCCGTCGCCCACCGGGAACTACTTGCCGACGGCACAACAGTCCCAATGGAATTTGACATCAATATCGAACACTCAAGCTGGGTGGCCGTTCGCATCCTGCCGACGGTCCACACGAATCCCATCTTTGTCGAGGTTGGCGGCAAACCCATTCGCGCCAGCCGCCGAAGTGCCCAATGGTGTATCAAAGCCGTTGATACCTGCTGGAACGCCAAACAAGGCCGCATCCGAGCAGCGGAAAAGGAAGCTGCCGCCGAAGCCTACGACCAAGCGCGCCGCATCTACGCCCGCATCCTCAGCGAATCCGTGGCCGAATAAGGCATCCCCTCCGCAGAAAGAGCGAACCATCGACGGCAACAAAAGTTGAAAAGAAAGATTTGCTCATCCTCTCTCTTAGATAGTACAACGAGCATACCTTTATGAAACCCTACTTTCTTTACTTGGCGCGCTCGTCCACCGGATGCGCATCTCAGGAGCACCAACGCTCTCTAATTCAATCAAGCCCCTTCCAACCTTCGGGACAGTCTCGGCCATCGGTCTCGGCCTCCTGCTGGCGATTCCCGGCGCCACGGCGGACAAACCCAAGAAGTTGATCGACGTGCTGCCCTTCACCGGTTTCGAAGAGGCGGCCATCTGGCTGCTGGACAAGGCCCTGGACGAGGTGGGCAACGAGACTTGGGATGAAGTCAAGCAGTCCATCAAGGATGCCTGGGCAAAGAAAAGCGACCCCTACGCCGATGACTGGGCCGACAACACCGCCCTCGCCCCCTATTGGTACAGCGGCACCTACAATCTAGGCGAGAGCCACTCGTGGGGGGACGCCAAGATTCTTTACAGCTACCAGGGCGCGAAGTATGACGATAGCACCGCCGTCGGATACCACTACGAAATCCGGAACAATGAAGTCATCAAGAATGAAACCCTGCGGGGCTATAAGGCCTCCTCACTGATCAATTCGGAAGGGACGAATCTCAACGGCTGGGTCCGGGGCTATTATCTTCAATATCGCCATCAGCTACAGGATGAGGATGGCAACCCCTATTGGAGCGATTGGAGCGTTTATGCCTCTCGGGGATGGTATGGCACCGGGAGGCCCGATATCAGCCGCATCCAGGCCGAGATCGCCGGCCGAAACTATCCTGGCGGTGAATTCCGCTTGGGCCAGCTCCTTACAAGCGTCGATGAATCCTGGTCAGTGGGGAACTACTACTTTAACACCCTCCTCACCAAATCCCCACGGGCGCATCCCAAGGTGGTGCAGGAACCGGGAGACTACATCGTCACCATCACAGGACGTTACACCCCCGTGGCATACGGCGGCAAAGGCATCATCAACCACGTGGGGCTGCCGGCACGTATTCATGATAAAGTCACCTGCGCCTTCAATCAGTCCCGTGCGGAAGTCATCCACGGCATTAAGTTTGATCTGCCTGACAATCACGAGGTCCTCTGGATAAGGCAGAAAGGGGCTGTCCAGCGCAGCGTGTTCCTTCACGACGTGATGGGGCGGTTTGCTGAGACCGTCCGATTCCCTGCTTCCGTTCACGAGATGGTTCTTCCGCCTGCGCATCACGGCCTGTGGCCGACCAGGCCAAAAACTGTGTACACCACGGCGAAAGTCAACGAGGAATACCTTGTCAAGGAAATCAAGTTCGACCAACCCTA
>JAMASS010000036.1 GCA_024761205.1 Limisphaerales bacterium | reverse complement strand
GGCCGATCAAGGTCTGCGGCATGACCGTTGAAAGCCCAATCGCCTTTTGCCCCTTGGATCGTCAACGACCCCCATCACCGCAAAAAAAACCTTGAACCCGCCAAACACAATAGGAAGAGAATGCAAGTCCAGTGCTTGGACTTAAGGAACGTCCCTGACTGCGGCGGCCTACTGCGTTCTTCGAGAAAAGGACTGAAGGTCCCTTCACTTCCTCCAATCTCTGCCGGGCAAAGCGATCTTTACCCACGTGGCTGAATCTCATCTTTGGCAGCCATTAGGTTAAACCTTGTGAAGGCATGGCATTTGTGAATCGACATCGACTCTTTTGCCATCTCTCCGTTGTGCTTGGGTTCATATCAGCATAGCGCACGGACTTGCACAATCAGCCGACGAATCACGTCGGACAAGACGTTCCTCTCGGCGCATTTCCTTGGGTGAAGGTCTTTGGCGGCAATTTTCAGTGGGCCCTAAGGCGTCTGTGAGGTTAAGAGACATTGTCGATATGCTGCGAAAGCGGTTTAATCAATGGACCATGTTTCTGCTGATCGCATCTCCCAGAGCGAGTTCTTGAACCGTTTCAAGCAAATTTTGAATGCGACAAAGCTCTCCGGTCGAAATCACTCCAGCTTGTTTTCTTAAGGGCTTGGTGTTGCCCTGCTCCGTCTTGGCCATCAGGGGAGGCGTTTTTATTTGTGGCCGACCATCAGCTTCATTTTGCGCGTGATGCCAACCGAGACGGCCGATCAGGTCACCTTATTAGTCTCCAACTACGATTGTGGCAATGTGGAACATGCGACCAACGGGCTGATGTTGGCCATGGATAATTGGATTAACAATGCTCGGTCCCGATATCGGCTCATCGACTAGTGGCGACTGTGACAAGAAACTGAGATGCGTAGTTAATGGGACATGACGCAAGACAATTACGGCTGCTTGTTCTACAACATCAATAACTCCTAGTTGCTAGGTGATTTCACTCCACCGAACTACATGGGCCGCAATCCAAACTATGAGACCACAGCTGAGCTCATGCTATATATGGCCACCAATCAACGCGTGTTCATCATCCGAATGAATACCACGGTGAATCACGGGTATCTTCTGCCCGAGGCATTCAACGAAGAAGGACACTCTCGCGTATTTGCCTCGTCTTGTATTCCTCTATCATCGGGGGGATCAATTTCCGAGATCGTTTTCCGGGAATGCTTTTGTTTGCGACCCGCGGCCATCCGCGTGGCGGAGTCGCTGTCCCTAAAGGCGGATCGATACTTTTAATTGATGCTTCTATCTGCGTTAAAGGTGAAACTCTAGGCCTTTTCAACAGAAGTTCAGTTCCCGGCTTTGTCTAACGGCGGGAGAATTCCGAAACCGGAAGCCTCTTGCTCTTCCGAGAGATCGTTTCCCCAAGGGGGCGAGCTAGCGATTGATTCGGGGAGTTGCCCTGAGCGGCTCGGAGGCTGGGAATTAGCGCAAGCGCCGATCACTGATCCCGACCGGGAAAGACAACAACTGGGGCGATGCAAAAACCAATGGCCCTCAAGCAACTCATAGCTTTCCTCGGTCCCAAGCCGGCCTCCTAGGTAAAGTCACTGGAGTTGCCTTTCGCCTGGCCCGGTCACCAATGGGAACGAACGGCCTCAGAGAATCCTAGACCAACACTGGGGGACGAAGATCAAACCACGATCTCGGCAGGTGGAGAACTTTACGCGCCAATCTATCCCGGCTGCTATAAACTCCGTGGCGAAGGGATGAAACCAATGTCCCACCTTTGCTAAACTCCGAATGGGTCACTGGGGATTCAACTTTTGATTCAAATTATCCTCCCTGGACTTCGCGGTTCGGTTTTTCAGTCGATAGCCTTCTTTAAGAACCTCCCCATATCTTAACTGTGATATCATCTCTAGCCGTATCGATCTACGATTTGATCGTCGTCATTGGCACAGTTACCTCTGAACCGCCTGAAGATATTCATCGGTAATCATTCAACCCGCCCTCGTCACCAAGCAGTGCAACTAGTCCGAATCGAGACCTCTCCCGTGGACCGACCATAAAACTCCGGCAACTTTTGCCCGAGTAGGCCAATAGAAATGGGGAGAGTCCTCTCGAGCCGGTTTCCCTTCGAACCAACTACCTAGCAATTTGTTGAGGTAGGATGAACAGGATAAAAACGGTCCTGCAAATCAAGTTGATCCTGTCCGAACCACTCGTCCAAATTTACCGGATTTTATACGTGACAGCCCGCCAGTAAGCCGCATAATCGCCGTCCTTGAGCGTTGAGCGACCCGTTCGTCTAGCGGTCCAGGACACCGCCCTTTCACGGCGGTAACACGGGTTCGATTCCCGTACGGGTCGCCATCCATAACTCTCCTTGATATCTGTGTTAGAAAATCGCACAGAATTTCTATGTCTTCATAAACCTTTGACCCCAAGTCACGTAATATCCCAAAAATCGAATCGGTTTCATAACTTGTTGGATATCAAATTTCTTGTGGTGACGGTAGCCTTCGAGTGCCGGGGTGACAGTTCCTGCATATCTAACAAGCTATTTTCCATGGACCTGTTGCGATTTATATTGCTTTGCGTGGCCGGGTGGATCAACCAACAGCAACAGGACGCGATTGCGTATATCTCAGAGAGGAGGTGTGGTGCTGAGGGAACAGGTGGGACCAAACAGTTGAAGTTCACCAATGCACAGTGTCGTCGGTTTGCGACAAAGGCCCGGAAGTTTAAGCTAGAAAAGCCCAAAGAGATGGCGAGCATCGTAACACCCATACTTTGTTTGCGTGGCACCGTAGGCTCGTTGCGAGAAAGCAAGATTCGAGTGAAAAACGGATGGGCAGGCCCCGAACACATATTTGCCTGGCATACCTTGTCATAAAGCTAGCAAAAAAAACTCTGGCTAGAGTTACGGATCAATCGAGGAGACAGTCAGGAACTTGGGGCACGACATTGGGAGATCGACGATTACTCGTATTTTGAAAGAAGCCGGCATTTAGATGGGCTGAAATTTGTTGGATTATGAGGACGGAATTCTGTTGGGTTACAAACACTTGATCCACGATCAGAGCCGGACTTTTGCGCACTGTTGGACAAATCTAGCGTGACACCAATCCCAATACCAAGGAAAAGTCCGAATTTGGATTGAATCAATCAACTGAGATCTACATATTTATACGGTGATATCATCCAGTTGAATAGCAACCTGTTCCTCGAGAACAGTTTATGTGTTCGGATACGCATGCTTATCATTGTCAATTTAAAGTGCTATGCCTGTTGTATTGAGTTTTGGAGGAAACCAAATGTCAGTAGAGTTAATGCGATATCAGAGACAATCACAAATGAAGACATTATGAATGATAATTATTCCAATATTGATTCAACCTATATTAAACTGATCTGTATTTTATAGTGTATTATTTATATTGGTAATGGCAACAATGCAGAACCAGAAAATAACACCGTAACCATAAAAGCGTGTCATGAGTTCAAAGAACTTTATCCGTTTACTCTGATGGAATAGTGTCCAATTTGCTTTGGAATCGAGCTTTATGAAGCAGTTCTCCTCTAGATTTAGGATTACGATACCAAATAATCATCTGATCCATGTTATGAGCGGAAGCCAAAAAAGCCAAAGACCCCAATATTTACGACGAAAGGTTTTATAGAATTGATATTGTAACAATGCGACAACCGTTTACTGTAGAAGCTTTGATCGACAATGGGCGTTCCGTTCTGAACCCAATATCGCAAAGGCTGCTTAAACCGACACAAAATGTCCTTTTGCTGCTCCTGTTCTGTCTCACTAAATCTTATTCATCGGTTTACTACTGAGTTGGCAAAGGCCGAAAAGCCACTTCTGATTTTTGTGTCAGTATAAACTCATTTTTCGTCAAAGCGTTCACTGCTTTGTCTTTTAATTTCACCAATACCGTAGGACCGCATGTCCCAAAATCATTCACCCGACTGGTTTTCTGAAGCAAACAGAGAATCTCTGATACAAAGTTGACGAGTTGTCAATAGGCCTCAAATGAAAACGTTTTGCCAATTTTAGTTTATCAACGATACTCCAGCCATCCGGAAGTATTCTAAGCTAACCTCTCGTTGATATATTTCTGATGAAAATGTCACTTACTGAATTATAGACAAGATACTAACTTCCTAAAATCCTTCACAAGGTTTATAAATAATGAAAACATTCTTTTTCAAATGAAAATCAACGATTTTTGGTTTTCCCAGCTAGTCTTCATTTATTTAGATTTTGATGCTGGAATAGTATCTTTCGATCAAAATTGTAATGAATCATTGTAGACGATATGGGAAATATTGCAGTTATGGGCATAGTATATGTTTTTCCACATTTTTGAAATGCCTTTTTATCTCTGCAAATGAACTTGTAGAAAAAGTTTTATGCTTTCCAACATTTACTTTTGTTGACCAACATTTGTTCGCTCTCGCATGAAAAAAAGGGGGGGTACAATCATACTTAATCCTTACGAACTTCCAAATGCTCATTTTTGGGGCCATATACAGATATTTATAGTCTCGCTAAAAAATTGCATTTCTCGTTTTGTAATCAGGAGTCTTAAATGCATACGTTGAATCGCGAACTGGAATATTGTCCGCGTCGAGCCATAGCACATTCTCGAACTGTGTTTTAAGTATTGCGAAAGACTTTAAACCTCAGGGAATGAATGATTTTTTCCATTTCTTTGGAATACTTGCAAGTAAGTTGACGCAGTTGACACTCAGACCTTTTAACTTAATTCTCACCTTTTCCGGTACCCCACCCTTGAAGTGCCATAATTTAACTGAAACACTTACATTCAAACGTCGCAGTTAATTGGCGAGCACCTAACTATAAAGGCCAACAGTTTTTTCCACCGCAGGTAATAATTCCTTTTCCTCAAAAATTATCTGAAATGGGTTTAATGCTCTTAAGAAACTCCTCCGCAAGCACTCTGATATAGGGTACTGCCTTGCTGCCGTTGTATTCTGTGGGCTTTAGGTAGATTAAAGGTATTCTCTTAGGTGGTGGCTCTTTTATCCGCCTCTGGAGATTTTTGGTCGAAGATGCCCGTATCGACGTCAGATTTGGTTGCTCCGGTGTGTTTTTTGCTGTATTGGCGGGGTTTATTGGAGCGCTACGTGCAGACCTAGCAAGGTGTCTGCACGTCGTTCAGGAGTTTGGATGCCCTTCCCTCGGCCGTGGGAGACAAGATTTGGGTTTCGCTGGTCTCGTCTCGATCAGGAAAAGCCCGAGGGGGGATCAAGAGCCGTTTAGACAATAACGGCGGATAAGGCCGCGAGTCCGTTCCCCTTGGCACTGGTCGCATTGCAGCCGATGTCAGGGCTCGTCGTTTGTTTGAAGGCCCGGGCCGGGGGCGCGTGGGAAGCATTCGCCCGGGCGATTCCGCTCCGGGAAGAGTGGATGGAAGCTAGGAAACATCAAGCCCCTCATCCGGCGATCGTCTGCCACCGCCCGGCGATCAAGTCGGCGCGTTCGTTGGCTGGGCCACGGTCTCGCCCTCGGTCCGGCCGCCTTCCTCGACGATTGCGGAGGCTGGGGGATTGATTGATGGAGGCCCGTGATAGTGGCGAGGCCGGGGCGTCCAACTCCAATCGCGGTGACTGGACCTGGGTCTTTGTTGTCCGGGCGGGATCAACAAGTTAGGAGTGGGCTTCACTTGCCAAGCCGGATTCTTATGATTTTTTCGGAAATTTGGACCACGGGGCTTTGGAATGACACGGATGACCAGATTATTCGTGGTATCTCCGTGATCTGTGGTCGAACAGCCACCATTCCAAGACGAGGCGTTTCACCGGCAAGCGAAATGAGAGGTGCCCGATTGTGGGCGGAGCTCTGGCGAGTCGTTCACGCTTCGATCTTGCTGAGGGAAACGGCGGGACCGTTTATCCATAGTATGTCGTCGGGGGATTCCACCTGCTGATCGGATGCAGATCTGGACTCCGGTGAAGTTGTATTATGCATCGTATGCACTGGGTGAAGGGTGAGAACGATGAGTTTAAGTGGGTCGTTGAGCTGCTGCGAGGCTGAGGCAATGTGAATGACGAGGATGCGGTTTGATGCTCTTGGAATACACGAAGCCGGCCAATCCTCGCGATGAATGGCACGCCGACGTCATCAGTAATTTCCTGCGTCAATCACATAACTTTCATCCGGTCAATTGAGACGAGGATCCGGAAGGGGAATTGAGCATTGCCGCCAAGGGAGGTAATTGGCATTTCGATCGACAGCACGAGGAGTGGCGAGCGAAATAATTAACGAAAAATTTTTCCGGGGAGATTTGCGAGGGGTGTATTTACCAGGGGGCGACGATTTATTGCGACCATCGAACCAATGCACGGTTCAACTTCAGCCGTTTATTATGCGGTGCCGGGGATCAAGCTGTTCAGGCCATTGGATGCGGAGGAGTGATAGTGGCGAAAAACCAAGATTTTGGGAACGGATCTGGCGGTTGAGGATATCAAAGCCACAGACTTAGCATCCGTTCGTCAGACGAAGAATTTGAAAATATTTTTCAACAAGTCTGTAAGATGGACTTAAGTGGCAGGGACTTTGTTTAGTCTCTGCCACGCTGTTGCCTACAGCTCCGGAAGGGGGGCGTTCCGAAATTGCTCGGTGACGGCCCATAGATTTTTGGGGCTGAAGGTGGCGCCGAATTTCAAAAATCTTGCGCTGCCGTCCGCGAAGCTGTAGTTGGATCCGCCGGCGCGTTCGTTGTTGGCCGAGCGGTGTTTGCCGTGGGCGACCTCGGCCAGATGATCGCTGCCGTATTCGGGCGGCCAGATGTCCATGTAGGTGTCGTTGTCCGAGTCCGCTTTCTTTTCACCGACGGTGATAGTTTGGGCTGGTTCGGGAATGCTGGTGAGTTTGATACCCGAAAAGCCACCGGTTTTATACTCACCGAAGAACTCGTCCCAATTGCCATCGAAGAGATTGAAGACGAAGAAGTCGACAAATCCATTGAGCAGATAGGAATTCTCGACCTTTCTTTTGTCGACGGGGCAACGCAAAACCTTTCGGTCGCTGTAGTAAGTTTCCAGTCGGTCGCCCCAGACTGCACCGGCTTCGTAGTTGCGGGGAGGCAGTCGGTCGTCGAAGTCGTCAGCATACATTTGAAGTGCCATCTGAATTTGGCGCACATTGCCGAGACACTGGGTTCGTTTGGTCTTGGCTTTGGCGTTGGAGAGCGCAGGCATGAGCATGCCAGCAAGCACGCCAATAATTGTGATGACAACCAACAATTCGATCAGTGTAAACCCTTGTTGGCTTCCTCGAATTGGCGATTGATGCGGTGTTCTCATTTCTTTTCTGGCATCTCCTTTCCTGCGCCTTTGTCGCCCGATTTTCTTTTGGCCTTCGCAGCGGACTCCTTCCACTTGGCCTTGACTTCCGCTTCGGTCAGTTCGCCCTTAGCCATTTGCTCCTTCAATTGTTTGCCCAGTGCTTCGAGTTCGGGGGGGAGTTTGGTTTTGTCTCCTTTTTTGTCTTTGCGACCGAACTTGATGTCCTTGGTCGCCTCGGCCAATTTCACAATGGCTTGTTCCTTCGTTAGTTCACCGCTGGCTACTTGGTCCCGTAGCTGGGCTCGAAGCGATTCGATATCGGCGGCATCTGTGATGTCCGAGTTTTTGGTGCATCCTCCAGTGATGAGGGCCAATCCAAGGCAAAGAGTTGACGACAAAATTCCAGATGAATCTTTCATGATGGTAGATCGGTGTCTGCTTGGTCGATTGGCATGCCCTGAGTGAGTAGGTCTAGGGCCACCCCGTGATGTTTGACTCTGGCGATTGATTGTGGAACGACAACTCTTCATTTGCAATGGTTCTTTATGGGGAATCTTTGAGGTGTTTATGCTTGGCTGCTTGGGTGTATTTCTCCTTCACTTCCTCGGCAGTTAACACCTCGGCCTGCACAGCTTCGTGCAGTTTTGCTTCCGGGGCTTCCAAATCTGTCTACGATTGCCGGGCCTGCCATGAAGTTGGAGTCGAGTTGGTTGATGGCCAGGGTGGAATCGCTGGATACGGCAATGACCGCGACAGTGCCTTCACGTCTCAAAAAGTAGATTCTGCCGTCGGCATGGACGGGCAAGGACCAATGGCTTTGTCGGCTGCCCAGCCGCTTGCGCCAGAGTTCTTTGCCCGTTGTCGGATCGTAAGCAATGGTGACCTCCGCTGCCGGGCTGATCAACTGACGTCGCCCTTCGTGTTCGATGACGGCGGGGGTGGCGTAGGACTTTCGATTATCATTGGCTTGTTGTTTCTGTACTTGGTTGGCATCCTTGATGCCTCCAGCCTGCAGTACTTTGCCAGAATCCGAATTTACTTTGCGGTTTTGGCGCCAGCGCATTTTGCCGGTCGGTTTGTCTAGAGTGGCGATGAATTGCCGGTTGCCTTCATTGAAGATGAGGAAGAAAAGATTGCCGTCGATAATTGGCGAGGAAGCAGGCCGCACGTGGTGATCATACTTCAAGTCATGATTCTCCCAGAGTGTTTCTCCGGTCCAGGTATTGAGACAAGCGGCGCCGTTTTCTTTTGTGGCCGTGAGCCAGATCAGATTGTCCCACACTACGGGCGAGGACCAAACTTGGGCATGAATCTCGGTTAACCAACGAATGTTTTGTGTCTCACTGGACTGCGCCGTGATCTGTGGGGCTGAGGACACGTCGTTGCTTTGAGGACCACGGAATTGGTTCCAATGCTCTGCTGCTTGTGCTGCCAAAGCAAGCGTCAGTAGCAGTCGAGATGATTTCTTTTCATCAGTTTTCAACATTTAACTGGGGGCGATGTACCACTGGCGGCATTGTCTGCGTATAGTTTACCGCCTGGTTCAAACCGCTAGTCTAGCAATTCGACACCTGTGATTTCCAGCTTCGTCGATTTTCCATCGGTGACGCACCACCATGAATCGAGTTGCGCTCCCAACGGGAAAGCGCTAAACCGCGGATCCTTTTGTTGAAACTCGCTCAGCGGCAATTCTAGGTCAAAAGCGGGTGCGGTTTCGGAGAGTCGTGACTGGGCGACCGGCAAGCTGTATTTGCCGGCATAGTCGCCCAGGTCGTTTGTGGTCGTGATCCCAAAGACTAGGTCTGCCGGGTGATGAAGCCGTCCTTGAATGCGAAGTCTCGAGTTGAGCGCGATGGCGACCGGTGCGGCCGTCTTGGTCGCAACTTTAAGAAGGACGAGGGATCCGAGGGAAGTTGGTTGTGCCCGAACGGTTCCGGGACCGCGGCCGTCTTGGGCGGCTTTTTTAATGGCGACGAAGGCTTCCTTGTGTTCCATTGTGCCGGAGGCGACGGCCTGCTCCAATTCTTGGCTCAAAGCGCCAAAGTCGGGGCTCCATTTTCCATGTATGGCATCAGCTTTCAGATCACTCTTCCACTGGGTAGTGTGTGCTCCTCTAGGGGTCAGGACCAAACCTTGGTCATCCTCGATGGAGGCCACTGCTTTATGGCGTTCGGGCACACTGACTTCTTGGCCATCTGAGAGGCGCTTTAGTCGGACTCGGCCTTCGGTGACGGTGAGCTTTGTTTTCGCCGGGCGAGCATCGACGTTGAACCGGGTGCTAATGACCTCCATATCTGCCGTAGGGGTATGGATCAGCATGGGGCGGACGGTGGGTTGAGGGGTGATATGAGCGGCAAGTGTGCCGTGGTGCAAATGGACTTCCTTTTGGTTGCCTTCAAAAAGGGTGGCGGCGGACAATGATGAAAGGGAAACCTTGGATCCATCGCGGAAAGCCAACTCAACCCATGAATCGGCTGAAAGCAATTCCAGGGTGCCGATCGGCAGTTTCTGTCCTTCTTCAATTTGATCGGCTACTCGGCCTCCGTTTCCGGTATAGGTCACCACCCCGTCAATCCCGGTGATCGTGGCAATACTGGCTTCAGCACGCGAATTGAGAAACATCGCGCTGATGATGGTGGCCAAGGTCACGACGGCAGCGGCTAGATATATCGACCAGCGGAGCGGAGCGGGGTTTTGGATGGCCGTTGTGGTCGGCTTCAAGGGCGTCGTATTGCCCCAGGCTTCCGCAGAAGACTCGGCCGCTGAAGCCTCCTGACGCAGTTCATTGGCGAGGGCAAGGCTACGGCGCATCACTCGTCTGAGTTTTGGAGAGTGCCGCATGCCTGCTTGCAATTCGTCGAGGGCGCTATCCGCGATCGTTCTGTCGAGGTAAGCCTCAATCCAGGCTTGCTCTTCGGGATGGAGATCCTCGAAGTGGACCGCACTCATGATATTGAATTCGCGTTCAGAGTCTTGCCTTCAACACACTGCATCAATTGTCGCCTCAGTCGTTTGAGTCGCATGTAGAACGCAGCGGCTGTCGATCCGGCTTGTTTGGCCAACTCCGTAATTTTGACCCCCGGTGTGTAAGAGAGGAGAACGAATTGTCGTTGCCGTTCCGGCAATTGCTGGAGACAACTGGCGAGGGCGTCCCGCTCCGCTTGTCGGATATTGATCTCACTGGCTGCTTCCTCCGCCATGAGTTCGAGGAGGTCTTCGTGAAAAACTAGTCGATCTCTCGCTTTTTTCCGACGATAGGCCAGGGCTTCGAAACGTGCGATGACACAAGCCCATTTCATGAAATCGGATGACGGATCGAATTGATCGAATTTTCGCCAGATGGCAATCGCCGTTTGTTGCAGGATTTCGTCGTCATCTCCCCATGGGGGTAGAAAAGAACTGATGAATCGGCGTAGGTCGGCTTCGTGACGAGCGAAGAAGGTGACGAATTGCTCGTAACGTTGGTCTTCGGAGGCCGGGCTGTTTTGCATTGTTGGCATCGCAGTTATTATTAGACTGCCGTTTGCCGAAAATCCTAACGCAAATATTGTCCTTATCGCGACAGTTTCTGACGGCGGTGTGTTGTAGTAGGTGTTGGGAGGGGTTGTTAGCATGTGCATTTTGTCGGAACCAGGGTCGACATCGTAGTTCAGATTTCACCGTTTGAGATGGTGTACAGAAGGTAAAGCGGTGAAGGATCACCGCACTCCAGGACGCTTTCGCGAATAGGTTCGGCATTCAAAATGCCGGCAGGTTTTGGAGTACGGCACTCTTTCTCAATAATACCGCTTCCAGTGCCGACAGGTCCAACATTTTGTTCTGTATATTCGATGATCGAAGTTGCTCGCACACCGGCGCCAATGACGATCCGGTAGTGGAGATACCCGCATTTGATCACATGGCTCGAGAGGGTCTGCGCTTCGTTCATGCGTTTTTGATACCCCCACTTGTGGGCCTTCCCGCAGCACAATGGTGGACGTCATCAGCGATCACGGAATGCCCTTTCCCCGAGTCAAAGCCAAGTTTGTATGGTACGAACTCGCGCGTGCCCTTAGCGATCCGGTGACTTCAGGGGATCAAATATCCCGTCCGCGAAATCCATTCGTTCGTCAACCTGAGCGATTTGATGCCAACCTTCCTGGAAGCTGCCGTATTGCGTCCTCCCGAGATGATGACCGGCCGAAGTTTAGTCCGGATTTCTCGCCAATAAAGGTTGTCCAACGGCAGGGAGGTTGGGGAAAGTATGAGAATTGCACCTCATGGCCGCCCCAACCTCTTCGCCACTGTGCCTCCCGCCGGCAAAAAAAGCGCCTTCCGGGGTAAGTGCCGCCCTTGGGCGGCTAGCGGGGTGGGCCGCAAGGCTGCCGGATGGGGGGGCTTTGAACGTGCGGCCAAGAGATGAGCCTTGCAGTTCCAGCGGGCGAGCAGGGGGGCTCAAGCTGATGGCTGCTCCATTCTCGAGAAGCCCTCAAAATCTCGGCCGCCACATGGCGGTTAACTCTATTGGTGAGATATCCGGGCGAGCTCCCACACTTTTAATCACAGAGGGCAGATGCCGCGCGTTCGGTCTGCTCTCGGATGTGAGTGGAGGGAATGTAGGTTTTCCGGTATTGGGATCGGAAGTCGGCGAAGGTACCGTTCTGGATGTGCTCCCTAATCTGGCGCATTAGATCAAGGAACATATACGTGTTGTGAAGGCTAGCGAGTTTCAGACCGAGGATCTCTCCCACGTTGAGTAGATGTCTCAAATAGGCGCGGGTGAAGTTTTTGCAGGTAAAGCAGTCGCAGTCGGGATCGATCGGCGACCAGTTTTCCTTTTCGCGACTGGCCTTGATGCTGAAGCTGCCGTATTTGGTAAAGGCAGTGCCGTTCCTCGCTACCCGAGTGGGCAAAACACAGTCAAACATATCGATTCCCCGAGCAACCAGCTCGACCAACTGACTCGGCGTGCCAAGGCCCATGGCGTAGCGAGGCTTGGTGATGGGGAGGTAGGGTTCGGTTTGTTCGATCGCTTTCATCATTTCGGGTTCGGTCTCGCCGACACTCACCCCGCCAACGGCATAGCCGTCAAAATCCATTTCGACCAAACGTTTGGTGCATTCTTCCCGGAGTTCTGCACGGCTCCCTCCTTGTGCAATACTGAAGACTTGTTGTCCTGGGGCGCGTTTTTGGTCCCGACAGATATTCGCCCAATCGAGAGTTCGCTTGACTGCGGCCTCCATTTCCTTGATGGGAGCGTCGTGGGGTGGGCAGTGGTCGAACACCATGGCAATGTCGGACCCGATGATTCTCTGATTCTCCATAGACTCGGCCGGGCCGAGGAAATGGGGCGAGCCATCAAGGTGCGAACGAAAAGCGACACCATCAGGTTGGATTTTTCGGAGCTTCGCCAGACTAAAAACTTGGAAGCCGCCACTGTCGGTTAGGATCGGACGTTCCCAATTCATGAAACGGTGCAGTCCCCCGGCTTTCGAAATGATCTCCATTCCGGGACGAATCGCCAAGTGGTAGGTGTTTCCAAGGATGATTTGACTGCCGCACTCGAGGAGCTCGCGGTTGTCAAGCGTTTTGACTGTTGCTTGAGTGCCTACGGGCATAAATACGGGCGTCTCAATCGTGCCACGAGGGGTTTGGATGCGACCGAGTCTTGCTTTGGTTTGGCTGTCTTCTTTGAGTAATTTGAACATTTGGGGGCTTAGGAGGACTGGGTGCCTCAATCGGTACCGGTCGAATGCCCGCTAGTGGACCCTTGGTTGCCGGAGGCGGCCGGACCTGCGGTGAAGATCTCCGAATGGCGGGGTCAATGCAGGCATCCGCCGGATGCCGCTTCTCATCTGGATTGCAGGGGCAGTGAGTTTATTCAAGCTGCGGATTGGATTGTTGAAGTTGGAGGATCGCGCGCCGGACATCAATGAGTTGGCGCTGGATCAGAATGACGGAACTTTGGAGGTCGGCAGACTTGAGGAGGTCTTTGAGCAGATGTTTCTGCTGTTCGAGCAGTTGCAGTTGATCCTCCGGACGGTTTTCACGGACGGCCAGGTGTTGTAGTAGTTTGAGGAGTTCGATTCTCTCCAGCGCAAGCTCCATCGGACGTTTTCGTCCGCTATTCACCTGTTCTTGCAGCAAGTTAAGATGATCTTCAACCAGGGCGATTTCTTCGCGCAGAAGCTCGATTTCCGAGCTTTTGGTGTTGTTAGCTGCTTCCCTGGGGCGAATCTTGTTTTCAATGTCTGCGAGGATGGATTTTCGCTGATTCAGAGCTGCTTTGACCTCGATCACTTTCGGATGCTTGTCCCGGTAGCGCATTTTGAGTTCTGCGAGTGCCACCTGCGCTTTGTCGATGGCGGCTTGTAATCGAATTCGTTCCAGGTGAAGGAGGACCGGCGAGGTTCCCTTATCCAAATCAAGCGGGAAGGTATCGAGGGAATTCTCGAGCGAAGCCACCTCTCGAGTTGCTTTAATGATGGCCGGGTGTTTTGAGCGATAGCGAGTTTTCATGCCGGCAAGCTCGGCTCGCTTTTGACTTAGCGTGAGTTTGATTTGATTGCGAAATCGTTCCTTGACAATCTGATGCTCCTTGGCGGTCATTCTGCTCGCCAATTCCTGCAACGACTCAAAAGCATTCGACATTTCCGCTTTGAGGGCGTTGAGACGCCCTTGTGATTCGACGATTTTGGGATGACGCGCCTTGTATTTTGTTTGTAACTCCCCGAGCCGACCGTTTTCCGAGGCGACCATTTCCCTTAACTGGCTGACCAGTTCGGCTCTGGTTTCGTAGGTTGCCGTCACGACACCCTCGGGGGGCGATTCTGCTCGGGCGGTGTCCGTTACTCCCACAAGCAGCGCCCCGCAGGCAGATGCGAGTGCTCCAAGCACTATATGCCGGACGGTCCTGAATACTCTCATTGGTTCGACTTTCGTTGAGCAGCTGTGTTTTGGAATAATCATAGCGCAAAGGGAGTTCAAGATTCGAGTGGTTTTTGCTCTGTTTTTCGGCGAGTCGGAGGGGGTGACGGGTTTTATCTGGACTTCGAATGACAGACTCCGAGAGAATAATCGGAGGCATGATCCATGTGGCAAAGGATATGAGATTGCGTCTATTGAAAGATCGATGGTTGGGGTTTGGGTTGGTTTTCTTGCTGCTCGGAATGCTTTTGTTGGCCGCAGAAGGCAAGATTGTTTACCCGGGAGAGGAGTGGGCGGAAATCGCGCCGGAAAGTGTCGGGATGGCCTCTGGAGTGTTGGACGCTTTGGCGGCCGATCTAGGGGGAAGGGGTTGTGTGATTCGCAATGGCTACCTAGTGAAGAGTTGGGGCACGACGCAAAGGCGGGGTGATTGGTTTTCTTCGGCCAAACCGGTTTTCAGCACGTTGCTCTTCTTTGCGATTGAAGAGGGCAGAGTTCAGAGTGTGCACGAGAAGATTTCCAAGTATTGTTGGGATTTTCAGCCCAAAGATCAAGGGATCGAGTTCTTCCACTTGGCCAATATGATCAGCGGTTATGCTAGACCGGAAAGACCGGGGGATGCTTGGGCGTATAATGATTATGGGATTCAACTCTATCAAATGACGTTGTTCGATCGCGTCTTCAATGCTCCGGCGGCTTATGTATTCTTGGAAACCAATCGTCTAGGACCATTACAATTCCAGGACAACCCCGCGTTTCGGGAAAGGAACCGTCGGTTTGTGGCTTCCGCCAGAGATTTTGCCCGCATTGCTTGGTTCTGGTGTCGCAAGGGCAAGTGGGGCGATCACCAACTTCTGCCGAAACACTACTTCGATCGCTTTATGAAACCGCAAACGCCAAAGGATCTTCCCTCGACGCAGCCCGCGGCAACGGATGACTACTTTCATATCGGCACCTTTGGTGGTGAATCGGATCACTTTACAGAATACGGCGCGGGAATCTACGGCTTCAATTGGTGGTTCAACCTCACCGGTCGGCTTCACCCCAACTCAATGACGTGGCCCGACGCACCAGCGGACACGGTGATGTCGATTGGTGTGAGGGGAAATCATTCAGTGATCATCCCAAGCCTCAACTTGGTGCTTGTTAACGCTTACGGGAATTGGGGGAAATTTGTTCCGGGTGATCCGGAAAGTGCGTTTAATCAATCCCTCAAACGTCTGATGAGTGCTGTGCGTTAAGCCCTTTCCGGTGAGGTTCCGCACCTCCGTGAGAAAGTGGTAGGGACTTCAGTCACTGGTCCAGAGCATGGGACTAAAATCCCAGATGCATTCTTTTAACCTACTAAAGGGATTGTCATGATTTTCCAGAGATATGGTTACAGGGCACCTAAGCCCGGATTTCTCGCCAATAAAGGTTGTCCAACAGCAGGGAGGTTGGGGAAGCATGTGGTTTTGCCCCCATGGTCACGCCAACCCGCCGTTGCCGATTTTGCGGACGGTTTGGCCAGCCACGCCAGGGGGAGTGAAGAAAGGCCGGCACTCGGTGGTGCCCCATCCTCGAGAAACCCTCAAAATCTCGGCCACCTCGTGATGTTCACCTCTATCCGAGCTAGGGACCCGGTCTCTGGGCCTGCTGGTCGGTGGGCGTTTGCCGACCAGGGTTATCTTTAGATCGCTCTCTTCCTCTAGTTCACGGATTGCTGTTACTTCCGCTTCGTCGAGTTCGATATGGCCTCTCTCAGGGGCAACCATTTTTCGAGATTGCGGTAATGGAGCAGGAGGACGCGCTGTTGGTGCATAGACCGCAGACGGTGAAATCGATTTTTCATGGAGGTGCGCCATTTGGTGGGTTCCTTGCAGTCGGTTCAGGGTTTAGACTAGAGATCGTAGAGCCCCGGATCTCGGCTGAATCCGCTAGGACTGTCTGCGGCGCCAGCGATGGTCTGATCCATGAGATCGCTAAAAAGATCTCCCATGTCTTCCTCGATTTTTTCCGGATCCTCGCCTGCTTCAAGGCGCTTGATCGCGGTGTCCATTTCCTTGGGGAGTGAATCCAAGGGAAGGATTTGTTGCATCTTTCTCATGAGATAAGCCATGTGTTTGGGGTTGTTTTCATCCATATGGCCCATGTCGCGTTCCAATTCTCCCATGGCTCGGATCATCTTGCCTTCGTCGAGGTTCTCCATGCTGAGGTCTGTTTCGCCTTTGGAACCAGCGATCATGGCGAATTGAGATAGTTGCTTCGTTAAACCCGATCGTCCGCATTGGGGACACTTGGGTTGGCGATTGGGATTGATCCGCTTGGAAAGGAAGCTGAAGATTTTCCGGCATCCCGGACAAGCGTATTCGTAGATCGGCATGCTAGTGTTTGTCTGGTCGTCAAGCGGGCTTGAATCACTGTTTTCCGAGGGCCTCCTGGTGACAAAAACAAACCGCCCCAGGGCCCGGCGAACAAGATCATTGGCTGATTTTTGGAGCCGATGTCGCTTATTTCATCCGATTGAAGGTTTGCTGAAGGATCTCCCAATCTTCCATTCCCTCCACCCGTTCCCTGGCTTTGGCAATGATGGCAGCTTCATTGGCGTTCTTCGTGGGGCGGTTCTCCTGATAGTAGATTCCGAAATAACCGGGAAATGGTTCATCGGCCAACCGATAAGCGGCTGCCTCATCGGTGACGTTGTGATCGGCAGGAACTTCCTTGAATTCGCCTCCCTTGCGTGGATTTGAGGCGTCAAAGGCGCCGGGATAGAATTCTACACATTCACTGAGACATTCGATGACGCTGAACCCATCGTGATCCATGGCCTTGTCCATCATGTCGAGGACGTGTTTGGGGTTCGTGCTTGTGGTTCGGGCAATGAAGCTCGTACCCGCTGCGACCAATTGTTTCATGGGATTGATGGGGCGATCCTTCGCTCCCATGGTGTCCGTCTTGCTTTTGAACCCGATGGGCGAGGTGGGCGAGGTCTGTTTCTTGGTAAGGCCGTAAACGAAGTTGTCCATGATGACGTAAGTCATCTTCACGTTCTTGCGGGCGGTATGATTGACATGATTGCCGCCAATAGAAAATGCGTCGCCATCCCCGCCAAAGACAAACACATGTAAATCGGGCCGGGACATTGAAATTCCCGTGGCAAACGGCAAGGCGCGTCCGTGAATGTAGTGGGCACCGTGGGCTTGGACAAAATAGGGAAAGCGACTGGAGCACCCGATGCCGGCAATCGTGGTTACCTTCTCGTGCCAAATTTCGCGCTTTTCGATGAGCTTGAAATAGAGCGCCAAGACAGAGAAGTCACCGCATCCCGGGCACCATGTCGGATGGTCGGCGGCGATGTCTTTTTTCTTGAGCGGTTTTCGTTCGCTATCCGGTAGGGGCGGAACCGTGAACAAATTTCCAGGACGTTTGATTATTTTGGGCGAGTCTTCGCTCATGCTTTGGTCGACAGGGTTTCTGAAGATTATTTGGTGGTGGATTCTTGGAGAAGAGACTCGATTCGCTCCAAGATTTCCTTCACCTTAAAGGTGAGTCCGTCGGTTTTGGTGATGCTCCGGATCTTAGGATCGCAGTAGCGGGAACGGAGCAGCGTGGCTAGTTGTCCATATTCGTAGAGTCCTTCATCATTCATCTCAACAACAAAGATGTGGTTGAAGCCCGAGAAGATATCTTCGAGGCCATTGGGCAAGGGGCTGATATGGCGGATATGCAGTGAGGAAATACTGGCCCCGGCCTTGTGTGTTCGGTCAACGGCTTCGCGAATGGGCCCCATGGTCGATCCCCACCCGATAAGCAGCACATTGCCTTCTGGCGGTCCATAAGTTTCTGGGGTGGGCAAGGTTGCGGCTAGATCGCGCAGCTTGTTGCGCCGCTTGGCGGTCATTTCCATATGAAGCCTCGGGGAGGCAGTCGGATGGCCGGCTTCGTCGTGCTCCAATCCGGTGATGATTGGATACTGGCCGCTGGCCACGCGAGTTCCCGGGGCTAGATGCTGGAGGGTGCCGCTGGGATGGTTGAGATCGTAGGGCTTGTGTTCGGCCACTCCTTCGAGAGAGGGAGAGATATCCTGGCAGACTTTGGCCAGATCCGGTTCATCAAAAGCTTCGATGCGGGTGGCGATGGCTTGGTCGGTCACGATGATAACCGGCACACTGTAGGCCCGGGCAATATTGACTGCCTCAATCGCAGTGTTGAAGCAATCTTCTACATTTTGAGGGGCCAGAACGACTCGCGGGGCGTCGCCGTGTCCGCCGTAACAAGCGATGAGCAGGTCCGACTGCTCGACGTTGGTCGGCATCCCAGTTGAAGGGCCGCCGCGTTGCACGTCAATAACCACCACTGGTACCTCTGCCATGATGGCCCAACCGAGGGCTTCGGTTTTTAGAGAAATACCGGGGCCGCTGGAGCCAGTGACCGCAACCCTTCCCGCGTAACCAGCGCCGATCGCCGCCGAAATGGACGCAATTTCATCTTCGCATTGAATGAAGATGCCGCCGTACTTTGGCAGTTCGCGGCGCAGAAGTTCCATAATGTCAGACCAGGGGGTGATGGGGTATCCCGCGCCGAATCGTACCCCGGCGGCGAGCAGTCCGTAACCGAGTGCTTCGTTACCAGTCATCACTAGCTGATCACAATCCCGCTCGGCGCTCTCGCGGAATCGGTAAGTATCCAGGACGTTGCCCAACTCGTATTGATAACCGGCGTGGAATGCGTTCAGCGCGTTGGTCGTGACGCTTTCAGGTTTTCCTCTGAAGCGTTCTCGAATCAGGGCTTCGAGTTTTTCGACGTCCAGTTCGAAGGTCTTGGCGATCAGTCCGAGGGCATAAATATTCTTCCCTTTATCCCGGGCTGTCCCGCCGATGGCCTCAATGGTTAGGCTTGTGATCCCCACACCGACGTGGCGGTAATTGTCCAGATATTCTTCATTCGGTTTGACATGATCGGAATCGTAAAGCACCACGCCGCCTTCTTTCAGCGATTTGATATGCTTTTCGTAGGAGTGCTGATAAAAGGCAAGCAACACATCGGCTTCATCACCGGCGGTGAGCACTTCTCCAGAACCAATGCGCACTTGGAAAATTGACGGGCCGCCGGAGATTGTCGAAGGAATCGTCATGAAGGTCATGACGTCTTGTTCGCTTCGTCCGGCCAGGCGGGCAAGAAAGCCACCGATGGATTGGATACCGTCTTGGGAGTTGCCTGCGATTCGGATTACCGCCTCGGAGATGTGGGAGACATTAGAAGAGTCGCCGGATGCCTTGGCAGCCAAAGTGGAATCACTCATTCGAAATCACAGCCTAACTATTTTAATATAAATGTAAAGTGCCGGTTAGGTTAAGATCATCATGCGGCCAAGTTGCTTGATTGAGCGAAGCGAGGCCGCAGCGCAATGTCGGTGTGATGCATCGTATTGTTGCCGGAGTGTCCATCAATCAAGTTGTACACGGGCCGTTTGCCATCGTTAGACTCTCTAAATCGGTCGATCCAGTAAGACTCCCATTTGAGTGCCTGCTTATCGTTCGGCACAACGGAGTATTCGATTGTATCAAACTGCCATTCATCACGACCTAATTCCCTCAAGCGTGGGCGAATGTTGCCTTTACCGATGTAGACGATAGTTTTAGAATTCAAATAGCGGTAGATGCCGGTTGCGTCGGCTGGAATTGAACTGACGTCAGACCGCGAAATTTTAATTTCAAATGCTGGACATAGTTGGGCAACCCAGTATTTGCCCTCCAAGTGTAGAGGGAAGCGTCTGTCGTAGGCGTTCGGAAGCAATGCAACCGACTTTATCCAAGGTTTGTTGCGCACAGTGGCAATATCACTTGAGACGTCCTTGCCACCACGTCTCCACTGGATTTTGAAGCTCTCGATGTCATCAGCGTCCTTCGCAGGAATGAATTCAAACCTGATTTCTCTGGTATATTCATTCACATAGTAAATGACTCGCAGACTGTCACTTAACTGAAGCAAACGGACTGCGCCGGCATTGTAACGGAAATTCACCTTGCTCAGGGACACCAACGGTTTCTCATGGTCGGTGATTGTCTTTCGTGTAATTTTTTCCCATTTGTTTTTTACTTCTGCCATTTTCTACGTTGCCGTCCAACATACGGATTTCCTGGGAATCGTGTCCAGCCGTTATTTGCTTTTTGGGGCAAAATATGGCGGTTTCCTAGCCCGGACTAGGCTGAAATCGGGGTTCGAGTTTGAGCGTTGGGAGCTAGTGTTCATAAGGTGTTCCTAATGGTTGGGTTAGATTGAGTTGAGGATTCTGATTAGGTGGATGGAGAGTCCGTCGGTTTTGGCTTGGATTGGAACGGGGTTGAGGCAGCTTGAGGGGGTCCGGGCGAGTCAGGCGCAACTCCAGGCTTGCATTCGGTCCGCAACTTGCTAGCGAGTGGTTCATAGCAATATGCATCAGGCACTTCAGCAGCAATACGATGAGGCGATGTTCGTTTTCAGCCAGGAGAATTACACCGAGGCGGCTCGACTCCTTGAAGCGATTCTATTGGAGGATCCGAATTACTTTGAAGCTCGGTTGTCGTTGGGGATGGCCTTTTGTCGGATGGGTGCATTTGAACGAGCGATTGTTGAGGGGCACAAGGCCGAGGCGCTGAAACCGAACGAACAATTGGTCCACACCAATCTCTCTCTCTTTTACATGCGCTTGGGTGACAAGACCAAGGCGGAGCATCATGGATTGCAAGCGCGGATCGTCTCGTGGAAGGGAAGCATGGACAGGCCGGCTGTTGCCGGTGATGCCGAATCCTCGGATCTCAATTTAGCGAAACCAACACCGAAGACCTACAAGACGCCGGAGAAATTTCCTGACATGCCCTGGAAAAAGAAGCAGGACTAGCGGCTCGGCGGATTCCGGACTGAGCGGCTGCTAGCTCGTCGATCTCGGGCGTATGCAGACACCGACCTTTGCTCGGAAGGTGGCTCTACAGGCGCCTCGCAAAGGGCCTCCTGAAGTTTTTCTGAAGAGATTTCGTATGATTCCGTATATTGGCATGTCTGCGTTTGACAATCGAATGTTCACCGATAGAATCCGCCCAACTCACTCCTGCAGAGACGGGGGCAATCCTTAGCATTATAGGAGTAATGTGGCCGCTAAAGACGATTATTTGCTCGATACATTAGTTGATATGGGACTGCTCACGAATGAGCAGGTGGAGGAGATGCGTCCGGAGGCGGAAGCTGCGGGCGAGGGGGTGTTGGATACCTTGATTGCCCAAGGCGAGGTGATGGCGCAGAGCGTCACCACAGCCAAAGCCGCCCAGGCCGGAGCAGAGGTGATCGAGCTTGGAGCCATGCGATTGGAGGACAGTGTCATCGCCGAAGTGCCCCGCAATATAGTCAAGCGTTTCAACGCGGTTCCGGTCTATGTGTCGGACGACACCGTCACCATGGCTGTCAGCGAACCTTCGGATTTGGAATCGATCGACGGTCTTCAGGTCGCCCTTGGCAAGCAGGTCGAGATTAGGGTGGCGAGTGAGTCGGAGATTGAGGACGCGATTGGACGTTACTACGGACAGCAGCGGGATGATTCGGTCAGCAAGATGATCCAAGACATCACCGAGGGTGAGGTCGAGATCGGAACTCTGGGGGCGCTCGAGGATGATACTGGTGCGGAGGTCGACGCGGATGCACCCATTATTAATCTGGTCAGTCAGATCATCATTGACGCCTACAATTCACGAGCCTCGGATATCCATTTGGAGCCGATGGCGAATATCTTTCGCGTGCGTTACCGAATTGACGGCGTGTTGCACGAGATCAAAAGCCCGCCGAAGGCCTTGCAAAGTTCGGTCATTTCACGGCTCAAAATTATGTCGAACATGTCGATCTCCGAACGGCGCATTCCACAGGACGGCCGAATCAATACACCGGTGGGTGAGGGCAAGACCATTGACTTGCGTGTTTCCTGTGTGCCGACGACGCATGGGGAGAGTATCGTCATGCGTATTCTGGACAAAACAGGGCTGCGCCTAGGTTTGGCCGAGCTGGGATTTTTCTCCGATGATCAAGCGACTTTTGAACAGTTAATCGCTCTTCCAGATGGTATTCTATTGGTTACCGGGCCAACGGGATCAGGGAAAACCACGACGCTCTATTCATGCTTGCACTTTATCAATCGTCCCGATCGAAAGATTATTACCGTTGAAGATCCTGTGGAATATCAGTTGGACGGGATCAATCAGGTGCAAGTTCACGAGGCTGTGGGACTGAGTTTCGCGCATGCACTCCGCGCGATGTTGCGTCAGTCGCCTAATATTATTATGTTGGGAGAGATTCGTGACTTGGAGACGGCGACGATTGCGATCAATGCCTCGTTGACTGGTCACTTGGTGTTTTCGACCCTGCATACCAATGATGCGCCGAGCGCCGTGACCCGGTTGGTGGATATTGGCATCAAACCGTTTTTGGTGGCGTCATCGACGCGGGCGATGATGGCGCAACGCTTGGTTCGTAAGCTGTGCAGAAACTGTGCGGCGCCTTATGAGCCCTCGGAAGCGGAGTTGCGAAGCATAGGCCTGAATCCTGCTGATATTAAGGATCCGAACTACCTCAAAGGCGCCGGATGTGCCAAATGCAACAGCACTGGCTATCGCGGTCGCTTTGGTATATTTGAAGTCTTTGTCTTGGACGACGATGCGCGGAAGCTCATCTATGACAAGGCGCCGGCCTCCACGTTGCGGACCAAGGCGCGTGAGATCGGGATGCGGACGCTTCGCGAAGATGGCGCCCGCAAGGTGATCGCTGGCCAGACCACCACTGAGGAAGTGCTTCGCGTGACAATGACCGATGAAGAGTAGCAGAAACAATCACTGCCGAGAATCGAGGAAGAAGAGGGTAGAGCTTAGTTCCTATGTCTTACCAGATGTCAGATTTGTTGCAGTTGGTGGTCTCTGAAGGGGCTTCCGATTTGCATATTCGTGTTGGGATCCCCCCGGCGATTCGCGTTCACGGCACTTTGCATAAGGTTGAGGGCCCGTCCTTGTCTGAAGATGACGCCAAAGAGTTGATGGGGAGTATTACGTCGGAAGATCACATCCAACAAGTTCGAGAGAATGGCGGGGCGGACTTTGCCTTCGCGCTTGGCGAAGTTGCCCGATTCCGGGTGAGTGTGTTTAAGGAGCGCGGTAATTTCGGGATGGTCTTGCGACAGATCCCGAGTACGTTGCTGACCATGGAGCAGATCGGGATTCCACCCTCAATCAAGGAACTGCTTTACAAGCCCCGCGGATTGGTCCTCGTGACCGGGCCGACTGGATCCGGTAAGAGTACCACGCTAGCCTCGATGTTGAATATTCTCAACGAGGAGCGCGAGGATGTCCACTTGATTACGATCGAGGATCCGATCGAGTACTACCATACACACAAAAAGGCAGTGATTACCCAGCGTGAGGTGCATGTGGATGTGGGCAGTTTTGGGGAAGCTTTGCGTCGAGTGCTGCGTCAAGATCCTGATGTGATTCTGGTGGGCGAGATGCGCGACTTGGAAACAATCGAGGCTGCCATTACCGCTGCTGAAACCGGTCACTTGGTGTTCGGTACGCTGCACACGACCGGAGCGGCCAAGACAATAGATCGTCTGGTGAATGCCTTTCCGACCAACCAGCAGGAGATGATCCGAATTCAGTTATCGACGGTATTGCAGTCGGTGATTTCGCAGCTCCTGATTCCTCGATCTGATAAACCCGGTCGGGTGGCTATATTTGAGATCATGATTAACACGCCTTCCATTGCCGCTTTGATTCGGGACAACAAAACCTTCCGAATTAATTCGGACATTCAAACCGGCGCCAAGTACGGCATGGTGACCTTGGATAGTTTCCTTCTCGACAAGTATTCTCAGGGAATAATTTCCGAGGAGGAAGTGATTACCAAAGCTCAGGACCCCGCCACGATCATGAGCAAGCTTCAAGAGGTTCAAGAAGCGATGGCGGCCGAAGAGGAAGAGGAGTAACCGTTATCGTTAGTTAAATTATGTCAGACGTTGCCTCGGATCCATTGCTCGGCCTGCTCCAGGAACAGGCACTCCTGGATGATCTTCAGATTGAAGAAGTGAACGATGAGGTGAATAAGAGCGGCAAATCAGCGTTCCGGGTGATTCAGGACTTCGGGCATCTCGACAAGGATTCACTGCTCCAGGCGATCGCGAATCACATGGGTGCGGAGGTTGTTGAGGTCAGTGATGTGACCGTGACTCCTGAGCTTAAGGAAATTGTCAACGATGAAATAGCAAAGACCTATCAGTGTATTCCGGTCGCCCTAGAGGATGGCGTGTTGCAGATCGCTTTGGCTGATCCTTTGGATCCTTCCAAGCTCGATGAGCTGGGCTTCGTGATACCCTATCCGGTTCAGATGGTGGTTGCGGATCCGGAGGCTGTCGAAAATGCCTTGGCGGCAAATTATGGTGCCGCCGGAGGCGGCATTGACATTAAAAGCGGCATTGCGGATATCCTGCAGGAGATGGGAGTAGAGTCGGATAGCGACGGCGCGCACAAGGAAGTCACCATATCCGAGGACGCACTTGATTTAAGTGACGATTTTGACGACGCCCCGATTGTGAAGTTTGTTAACCTAGTGCTGACTCAGGCGGTACAAGATCGAGCCAGTGACATTCATTTCGAGCCCTTCGAGAATGAATATAAGATTCGCTACCGCGTTGATGGTGCTCTCTACGAGATGTCGCCACCGCCGCAGGTGATGGCTGGACCGATTGCTTCTCGTATTAAGATTATGTCAAACCTGAATATTTCCGAGCGGCGGCTGCCTCAGGACGGACGCATTTCGGTTAATCTCGGGGGACGACAGGTTGATCTTCGTGTTTCAACCCTACCCACCACGTGGGGTGAGTCGGTGGTGCTTCGTGTTCTGGACCGGACGACGGTTACTTTGGAATTGGAGAATCTGGGTTTTCCGCAGGAAATTCTCGAATATGTATCGCATGCCATTGAACAGCCGAATGGGATTTTCGTGGTCACTGGGCCGACTGGTTGCGGGAAAACGACGACGCTTTACTCCTGCTTACGGCGGGTGAATCGTCCCAGGCATAAGCTGTTGACGGTTGAAGATCCGGTCGAGTTTGACATTGAGGGAATCATGCAGGTGCCGGTGAGGGAGTCAGTAGGGATGACTTTTGCCGCCGGGTTGCGTGCTTTTTTGCGGCAAGATCCCGATATCATCATGGTTGGGGAAATGCGTGACTTGGAGACCTCTCAGATTGCGATTCAAGCGTCGCTGACGGGGCACTTGGTGCTGAGCACGCTGCATACGAACGATGCTCCGGGCACCGTCACCCGTTTGACCGATATGGGCGTGGAGCCATTTCTCGTTTCCTCGACTCTGGTCGGCGTCATGGGCCAGCGCTTGGTCCGCACTATTTGTAGCCGATGCAGGTCGCCATTCGAGCCGACGGAAAAGCAGCTAGGCTTGTTAAATCTTTCGCCTCATGATATTGGAGATAAATTGTTTCAATTTGGTAGAGGCTGCGGGGAATGTAACGATTCGGGGTACCGGGGGCGGAAGGGAATCTTTGAGCTATTACGGGTGACGGATGGGATTCGGTCGTTGATCAACGATCGGGCGCCGTCGCTGGTTCTTCGGCAGAAAGCGGTTGAAGAAGGGATGGTCACCCTGCGGGATGATGGTTTGCGCAGCATTTTCGCCGGCGAGACGACGATTGAGGAAGTACTGAAGTACACCTAGGAAAGAGCAATTATGCCCAAGTTTAACTATGTTGCGATGGATTCGCGGGGCAAGGAGACCAAGGGGGATCTGAACGTCGGGAGTCAGAATGAGGCGATCAGCCGCCTCAAGGAAATGGGCTTCTTTCCGACCAAGGTGACCGAAGCTGCCAATGCAAAGGGCAAAAAGGCGGCGAATAAGAAGAGCGGCAAGAAGAAGGCTGGCTCCATCAATATTCAGATTCCGGGATTGGGCGGGAAAGTCAAGCCGAAGGTGCTCACGACCTTCACCCGTCAGCTCGCAACATTGGTCGATGCCGGTTTGCCGTTATTGCGCGGGCTGCGTGTGTTGGCGAAACAAGAGAAGAATGCGACGCTCAAGCGGATTATCGGTGATTTAGGGGATAGCATCGAGGGAGGCAGCACGTTCTCGGAAGGGTTGGCGCAACATCCCAAAGTGTTCAACAAGCTCTTCATCAATATGGTGAAAGCTGGCGAGATGGGCGGTGTGCTCGAGGTCGTGCTCAACCGATTGGCGGAGTTCATGGAAAAGGCGCAGAAGATCAAGGGCAAGGTCATCGCTGCCATGTTTTATCCGACTGCGGTGATAACGATTGCGATCGGTATTTTAATCCTGATGATGGTCATCATAGTGCCCAAGTTCAAGCAGATATATACTGATATGTTGGAGGGCAAGCCGCTGCCGGCCTTTACTCAGTTCGTGCTGAACATTAGTGAGACGGTTTCGAGCAACTTTTTGCAAACTGGCGCGATCGTCATCCTCACCTTTATCGTCCTCAAACTGTTGACTAAAACCAAGTGGGGCCGATGGGTGTGGGATAAGATCAAGCTGAAGTTTCCTGTTCTCGGACCGGTGGTGAGCAAAGTCGCGATTTCTCGGTTCACTCGGACTCTGGGCACCTTGGTGAGCAGTGGGGTGCCGATTCTGCAGGCATTAACGATTGTTCGCGAGACGGCGGGCAATGTGATCGTTGGCAACGCGGTGACCTCGGTTCATGAGAGCGTCAAAGAGGGCGAGACCATCACCGCTCCCTTGGACCAATCAAAAGTATTCCCTCCTATGGTGATCAGTATGGTAGACGTGGGCGAGCAAACGGGTGCGTTGCCGGAGATGTTGATGCGAATTGCCGACAGTTACGATGAAGAAGTGGACAATGCGGTGGCTGCCATGACCTCGCTGTTGGAGCCGATCATGATTGTGTTTCTGGCCGTTGTCGTCGGGAGTATTGTGATCGCCCTTTTCTTGCCGCTCATTTCACTGATTGATCAATTGGGATCGTGATCGCCCTTTTCTTGCCGCTCATTTCACTGATTGATCAATTGGGCGGGGACTGGTTGGTGTTTTTGAGTGGGCTGGAAAACATGGCCGTCGATGGGATTCCGGTGGCCATTGTTGCTTTGACTTGGACGTAGAGGTGGGGCAG
The DNA here is from genome assembly GCA_024761205.1 of Limisphaerales bacterium. Lineage (GTDB taxonomy): Bacteria > Verrucomicrobiota > Verrucomicrobiia > Limisphaerales > AAA164-E04 > UBA2970. Next base: position 18,504 of record JAMASS010000036.1, on the reverse strand, counting down.
CGGCCGATTTCCATGAATTTGGCAAGCGAGCAAATGCGACGGGACTGGAGTCGAGTTTAACCGGGGAACGATGGTTGACGGATTAAAAATTGTGATAATCAAGCAGAAATCAACTGCCAACGACGATTTGTAACAATCTTGGCACGAATGTTTCTTCATATCAGGGTGTTTAAGGTGACGGCACAAAAAATGAGTTGTCGATTGAATCGGATCAGGAAGGCCCCACAGTGCCCGTTCTCGGCGAGGGGATTTACCTTGATGGAGTTGCTGGTGGTGATCTCGATTATTGGGGTGCTGGCTAGTTTGATCGTCGGCTTTTTGGGAGGGACATCTTATCAGAAGAAAATCACTGTCACCGAAGCGAAACTCCGAGAACTGGAGTTGGGCATTGAAGACTATAAGGCTTCAATCGGCTTTTACCCTCCGGACAACAAGAGCAACACCGTGACGAATCAACTGTTTTATGAACTCACGGGAACTCATTATAGTTATCGGAAACGTCTATTCATATCTGAGCAGGGCGGCGATGGCTTGAATTTGGATTGCTGGATTCATCAGCGCCGCAGGCAGGGCGACGATAACTTGAAGGTCGACGATGACTTGAAGCGGCAGGTCTGTCGAAACTTTTTCGGCGTGGACGGCATTCAGAACACGACCGCATCGTCCAAGACCAAGTCGTTTATTGAATTAGGGGCTAAGGACTTCGCTTTAATTAGCGTCCGTCCGAAAGTGAGGGTCTTAGTCGCCCCGGTAAAGTGGCCTCTATCAAAGGTCGAGGGTGTGGACAAGAACGGCCGAGATTTGGATGATTATCGACCCATTAAATCGAACAACGAGTGCTTCCGGGTGCTGAATCCTTGGCAGTATCGTTCGAGCGGCCCGGGTCGTCATAACCTCCGGAGCTTCGACCTTTGGGCTGACATCCCCATTCGCGGCAGCATTCATCGGGTTGGCAATTGGCGTAAGGACCCGGAAGCGTTTAATCGGGTCGACAAATGATCTAAGACCTGGCGTAAATAGCGGATTTAGATTGGAATCCATGCAGGTGTCCAAAATGAAGGCAATGAAAGTATCAAGACAGGTTGTGGCGGAGCCCGCTCGACGGGGCTTCACGCTGATTGAGCTGCTGGTTGTTATCGCGATTATTGGCATCTTGGCCAGTATGTTGCTGCCGGCGCTCTCCAATGCGAGACGGAGCGCTAAGGTGCTTAAGGCGCGCACGGAAATCAACGCCATCAAGTCCGCAATCACGGTGTACGACACCACCTATCATCGCTTGCCCACGCCGCCCTTCTTCCGCCGGCAACTGCAGGAGTATGATTTTACCTACGGTACGTTTGACAACGATCCGAATAGGGAGGGTGGTTGGCCCTTGAAAAACAAAAAGGGTCAGACGTTTAGGCAACTCGGATCGGCTGTTAATAATCACAATCTTGACTCCCAGTTGCCCAATGCAAGCAACGCCCAACTCATCGCGATCTTGCAGGCCCTCACGCGTTTCCCCGATGGGAGAGCAACGCAGAACAAGAAGCACAGTCTGAACCCTCGGAAGATCAGTTTTCTTGATGCCAAGTCCGCTCCCGACAACGTGGCTCCGGGCATTGGTGCGGACGGTGTCTATCGCGATGTTTGGGGGAACCCCTACATTGTAACGCTGGACCTTAATTACGATGGTAAATGTTGGGACGCTTTCTATAGCCAGAGCCGTGTTTCCACGAATCCAGACTCAGGCTCAGCTAATGCCGGGCATCATGGCTTGAGGAGGATACAACACAAGGGCCGCTATCTGTATGAGTACCGCGGGGAGGTTATGGTGTGGTCGTTTGGTCCGGATGGGCTGATTAATTCGGGCGACAATGCGCTGAGCGGAGAGAATAAGGACAATATATTGAGTTGGGAGTAGAACTCGAAAGGTGGCTCCAATGAGGCGAATGAGCGCATCAAAACAAAGCTGGAAGGCGAATACCGAAAAAGGGTTTTCGTTGATTGAGCTTTTGGTGGTGATCGCCATCATCGGCTTGCTCGCCTCGGTGACCTTGCCGGCGCTTAAGGGAATCGGAAGATCGAATGCGTTGGTGGCCGCCAATCGTCAGCTGCTGGACGATTTGGCTTTGGCTCGATTGATGGCGATCAATCATCGGACGACTGTCTACTTCGTGTTCTTGTCGCCGGAAATCATGAAGCCGAGCCACCTCCAAAATTTGTCCGCTCCGGAGAAAGAACGAGTAGAGGAGTTGAGGGACGGGATTTATACGGGTTACGCGATCTATGCCAAACGCCGGGTCGGAAGCCAACCAGGCGAGCCCATGCCCCAATATCTCAGCGATTGGAAATTCCTGCCGCAGGGCGTGTTCTTCGGCCCCTACCAATTCCTGCCGCCGGGCGTCGACCCCGACCTCAATAACCTCTCCGAACGCTGCCATGGAGATGATCCGATTAAACGTAAACGTGCCCTGATTCGTTTTCCTCGTGCCGACAGCCCGCCGATTCGCATGCACACGATCGCCTTCAACGCTCAGGGACAATTGGGGAGAGACGAAGTTTTGACCTATTACGAGGGGGTTCTGGAATTCGATCGCGATCAGGATGGGAAGGTCAGAAAACTGACACCGATTTATAAACATAAACCACCATCACCACAGGCTGAGCAAGGTGAGCCACATCGCGTCAGGATTGATTGGCTGACTGGCCGGGCCCGTGTTGTTGAACCACCCGAGCCTCAATAGGAATGATGAAAGGCTTGAAGAACCATTTCGCAGTGAGGGCTGAAAACCCCTTCGGGACGCCTCGGCGCGTGGGCGAGCGAGCCTTCACCATGGTGGAAATTGCCCTTTCCATTGCGATTGTCGCCTTTGCCATGGTGGCCATCATTGGGGTGTTGCCGACGGGGCTTCAGGTGCAGCGGGACAATTGGGAAGAGACGATTATCAATCAAGACGGCGCCTATCTGCTCGAGGTCATTCGAGGCGGCGGCTGGCGGTTGGATGAGCTGACGAATTTTGTGGAGCGAATCACGATCAGCAATACTCATCCGGATCCGGAGCGTTCCCTGGTGGTGGGCAGTCGTTCGCCCGTGACCAAGAACGAAATTCCGCTGGTGAACAACAGCCACTTCATCATCGGCATGTTGTCCGTCCCGACGTTCCAAGAGGTGGAGGGAGAGTTGGCGACCAATGAGGTGACGGCCTTGATGCGGTCGATTAGCGGCAACGCGGCGCAACGATCTCAAGCGGAACGGTTCCGCGAAAATTCATTCACCTATTTGGTGACGACGACCATTGCGCCGTATGTGCCGATTGTGACCAACATTCACGATCACAATCCCATCAGCATGAACCGCTACCGCTACGCGCGCAATACCATGAGCAACCTCTATGACCTGCGCTTGCATTTTCGTTGGCCGGTAAATGAGTTTGGACGGGGCTACCGAGTCGGTAAAAAAGAGAAGGTCTTCCGCACGTTGGTGAGCGGTCGCTTGATGCAAACCAACGTTAACCTGTTCCACTTTCAGCCATCAACCTTTGCCCCGCCTGTTCAATGACCCTCAACCGACAGACCCGGATGTTCGGAACGCGGAAGACAATTCAGGCGTTTTCCTTGATTGAGTTGTTGGTGGCGGTGTCACTGATGTCGGTGATCGTGCTCGGTCTTTACGCGATGTTCAACGAGACGCAGAAAGCCTTGCGGGCGAACGTGAGCCAAGTGGATGTCCTAGAGGCCGGAAGGGCGGCGATTGATATCTTGGTGCAGGACATCGAACAGGCGGCCGCTCCGGGCTTGCATTTGCATCATCCGCCGGACCCGCCGGAGAAGGTGTCCGAGTCCGATAAACAGAATGCGTTCGCGTTTGCTATTACGACGAACAAGAAGGAGCTATTTCGGCGGACGACCGAGCCGCATTTCATGATCGGCATTCAGACATATCGAATTGGTCCCCGAACCGTTCCCACCATGTCGGTGATTCAAAGCCTTGCTGACGGCGGAATGCGGACCAATATCCTGCATGAAACGTTCTTTTTGACGCGTTCCAAATTGAATTGGGTCGCCAAGGGGTTCTTCGTTTTTCCGTCCGTCAACCCTGAATCCGGCCAAATCTTCTATGGCACGCTGTATCGTTTTTCGTCTCCGAAAGGCCAGGATATTGTTCAGTCGCCGCGGCGGATGGACCGGCGGGAGTCGTTGGGCGATCTGTGGAAGAAGTATGAAGACGCCAAATCCGATGTGAGGCTCGCGATTTCAAACAACGTGGCGGTGTCGTTGATCGATGGCGTGGCGCCGTTGATCGACGGCGTGGTGCACTTCAAGATTCAGCCGATCGACTCGCTTGGACGCCCCATGCGATACTGGACGAACAGCCCGACGCAGGAACCATACAACTTCTGCTATCCCTGGGTAGCATTGGTTCAAGATCAGTTCGTGGATTTTCCCGAAACTCGAGCGGCGTTTTATGGGGATGCGCTGCCGGCTTATGTCGAGGTGGAGATCGGCGTCATGGATCAGGCCACCTTATCTCGGGTGAAGCCGTTTAAGAACAACCCGGCTTCGTCGACGAATTTTTTGAGAGAGCAAGCCGACGGTGTCCATCTGTTTCGTCGGATGATTCCGCTACGTGCGTCGCCGGAGCCGCCTATAGCACCGACATCGAATTAAGTATAAAGTTCTTCAATGAAGATACGACGGTCAGAGCGAGGGGTGGCCCTCATTATTACCTTGATCATGCTGTCCGTGGTCACTGTGACGGCCGTGATTTTCCTAGGTGTGAGCCGGAGAGAGCGAGCGGCAGTGGCGGTCACCTCGGATCAAATGACCGCCAAGCTCATGGCTGAGTCTGCCTTTGCCCGCGCCGAGGGTGAGATAGTGGCGCGGATGTTGATGTCTAACAATAAGCTCAACTACGACTTTGCGGTTTCGACCAATTTTTTGAAGATCGATGGCTTTGACACGAGCGATGATGATTGGGAGCAATTCGATGCGAGTAACGTCAACTATAGGACGACAAGCGGCGGCATTCTCAATCAGTATCAGCAAGCCGTCAACATCGGCAATTTGCAGTTTGATCCCCGGCCGCCGGTCTACATCGAGCGGACGGATGTTGACCCGGATGACCCGCCCCTGGATTTCCGATACTTTCTCAATTTCAATCGGAACATCATCTCGCGAGGGCACAAGGGCAAACGCTTTAGTAGTGCCCGCTTCGACCCTACTGGCTTGCTCCCTGAGATCGGTGAGTACAGACAGCGGTTGAAGGTCGATGATGTGCCTTTATTCACTCGGCAGGTGGGGGACCCGCAGTGGATTGGAGTCCTGGAGTATCCCAATCAACCGCATTCCGCGACTAACCGATTCATCGGCCGTTATGCCTACTTGGTTTTACCGGAAGGCAAGTCGCTGGATCTCAACGCGATTTATAACCGAGGTAAGGGTAATGGCCCGTTCGTTCGGAACCAAGGTGTCGGACCGTGGGAGATGAATTTGGGGGCCTTCCTCAACGATCTGAACTTCAATGTATGGGTCAACCCAAATGATGCCTCTACCGATGCGAGATCCCTGCTCGATCACCGGGGCATTAATACAAACACTTTTGGCGATTTTTTCGCCGGTGAACCTATCTTGCAACAGGATGAACCTATCTTGCAACAGGACTTGGGACGGGACTACGTCGATTTTTTCGCCGATGGCCCTTATTTGGGAAAGGAGTCTTGGTTGCCCGGAGATAACGATTCTCCAACTAACATTTATTGGGGAAGCGATCTGCCCCACGCCTACTATGATGTGCAGGAATTGTTTAATCTCACCAATGTCGCCAATGTGTCGCGTCGTCGTGCCTTCATAAGCCGTCTGAGGCAAGGCGGGAGGCGTCAGAGTACTTACGATCGATACACGGTTTATCGGCTGCTCTCGCAGATCGGTGTTGACTCGGAGGTGGATGAACAAGCAACGCTGATGACACTCGCATCGTTGGATGATGGCCCGCCCGCGCGGAAACAACGCAAAATTCCAAAACTTCATCTCAACTATGCCAATCTGAGCACCAATGACAATCAGACCATCAAGCAGCCGACCCAATTTGAGGAGTGGGATCCGAGTATGTTTTTCTTGGAGGCGGGGAGGCGGTTGTTGCAGACCAACATCATCAACACCGATCTTATCAAAGAGGGACAACTGAAGGAGATTCCGGGGCCGAATTTCTTTCTAGTGGGCGATACCTATGTCAATCGTGATTTCTCCATCACGAACATTCAGGTCTGGCCGAGGAACGAGAGCGGGCGGCATGAATACACCGCCAACGTTCATCAGTTGCTGCAGATGGCGGCCAATATCGGTGATGTCGTAATAAATACGGATAATGCGAATCGGCAGCCGGTGCGGTTTTTTGGGACCGACGACCAACCGTTTCCGCTGGTGTTTCGTCCTCAATTTGGTCGCCGGGTGGTGAATGGAACCGATGTCATTTATATCAACAATTATGTCGAAGTTACTAATAATGCTTCTGATGAAATAGGAAAGCCCTGGCGCGATTTGGACGTGCATCGGAATACCCTAATCCCCGGCAGGACCAACGATTACAATGTTTATGGCGTTCCCTGGGTGATCGCCGCCAAGAAGGGGCTGCCGAACTTCAATGAATTCGGTGTCTTGACCAGTCTCGAGGTCACCCGAAAGTTGGAAATCAACAAGGGGTTTCCGAATGCCCCGGTTAGCAATTGGCGAACCAACCAAATGATGCTGTTGAGCGTGTCGAACTTGATTGGGGTGGAGTTATGGAACTCCTATGACCAACCCTACCCTCGGCCTCTGAAGATAGATGTGCGGGTTGAGTGGACTTCGTTGTCCATCACGAATGAGCTCGGTTTGTTGTTCATCACGAATAAATACGGGAACGAGGTGGAGAATCTACCACCACCACCCATCATGACGTCGACGAATATTCCAGCGAACACTTGGTCGAACCGTCAGTTTCAGTTGCCGTTGTTCACCAACTACACGGTGATCCCCAACGCCGTTTACAATCACATGCGGATGGCATTGAGGGAGATTCCGGTGAGAAAAGGGAATAATGCAGAGGATCCCTTTATTCACTCGGATAACGGTTTTCCGGTCGGCCGGATCGGTATTACAATGACGAATCGGGTGCAGTGCTTCATGTATGACACTGATTACAATCGCATCATTGATTTCGTGAACCTGGATGGTCTGGTGAGCGGGGTGGACATCACCGGGGAAACGATCGGTGAGATGAATTCGAGGGGGCAAAGCAGTGAGTCGGCGCAGTATTGGCGCACTAATCGGTTGGGGGGGGCGGCTTCGGTGTTTGTGCCGACGGAAGGGGTGCTCAACCAGATTTTAGCCTCGCTGGGTGAGATTCCGGTGTCGCGTCAAATGTGGAGGTCTTATGTCGGGCGGGGTGCGGGGCGGGATCGTGAAGAGGCGCAGGATCTCTTTCGTGCGTTTCTTGGATTTCCGCCGCGATATCTTTCGGCGAATGATCTGTCGGATGCTTGGCGGCGTTTGCGTGATCCGCGAAAGAGTTTCAGGCGGCAGGTGCCGTTCACGCCTTCGGTTCGCAAGTCGATTTACCAAACCTGGCAGGCCAACGATCCTTTGGTTCACTATATGGTGGAAGATTTGCAGGATAATGAACAGTTGGCTGCGCAGACGCTTTTCATTACGCCGGGGCAGCAAGTGAGGGCTCAGGACCTTCACAATCTTGGAACCCCTGAGGCGCCGGGACAGATTAATCGCCGCTATCGTCCCTGGCCTTCAATTCAGGGAGCAACGCCTGCCTCCCTCTACAATATGGCGCACAAGGATCCGTTGATTCGACGGTCTGATGACTGGCAATTTCCTACTAATCCTAGTAATAAGTTTAAGTTTCCCAATATCGGTTGGTTAGGAAGGGTGCATCGCGGGACACCGTGGCAGACGATTTATCTGAAGGCTTATCTTGGCAGCGATGGGAACGGGCGGATGCTGACAGTCAATGATCTGCCTGATGTGAATCAGTCCCGGCTGCCGGAAGAAGGCATGGCCTATCCGTTCCAAACGTTGGCTTTGAACGCCAATACCGGTGACGAAGCGGTGACGGTCGATACGGTTGCCGATATTGAAAAGATCAAGAACATGGAGATTGACCGATTGAAGAACTGGTTCCGCTGGTCGGGGAGCCTTGGCACTCACCCGACGAATGATTGGAAGATCCTGGAGCAATTCACCACTGCGCTGAACGACAATGCTTCTCGTGGGCTATTGTCAGTGAATCAAGCGGGGCTGGCAGCTTGGTCTGCCGTCCTCAGCGGGGTGACGGTTCAGACGAACTTCAACACCAATTTAATTAGCAGGCGCGATTTTGACGGCCTCATGCCTGCCGAGTATAGCTGGCGAACCATTCAACCGGCAGGGCTTGCCGGGATGCCGGGGGCGGCGGCGAGGTCGCCTTTGTTTCAGATTGTCAACGGGACCAACGGCATTAACGCCACCCGGGCGCGATTCGCCGACGGCCGATTTCGACATTTGGGGGACATCTTGGCGACGCCGGCTCTGACGGTGCAGTCTCCGTTTCTCCAATGGAGCAATGCCACGGTGAGTGAGGCGGGGCTGGATGACTTCGCTGTGGAACGGATTCCGCAGCAGGTCTTGTCACTGTTGAAGGCGGATGAACCGCGAGTGACGGTTTACGCCTACGGGCAGGCCTTGCGTCCGGCGGATCAGTCTCTGCGGAGGGAACCCGAGCCGCCGAGGTTGTTCAATATTTGTACGAATTATCAGATCACAGGCGAGTTTGCCGCCAAACGAGTGATTCGCTTTGAAGGTGAGTTGAGCAACTTGAAGGCCTTGGTTGAAAGTGAAATAGTCATCCCGGCCGATTAGTTGGCGGGTTTCCGAGGGAACATTCCGGCTGCGCGACAGAGCATCTTGATGTTATGGTTTTGAGGGAGCTTCCTTCACATGGGTCATTCGGCAGGGTGTCGGCCTTGAATTGGAATACGGACGAGTGATTATTGAATTGATGAAGCGTTTATCCAGTGGAACTTGGTTTTTCATTAGCTTGGTGCTCCTCGCCTTGGGAGTCTTTTTTTGGCTATATGGCAACCGCATGAGTTCGCAGCGAAATGCTCCCGGTCTTTCTTCGGACATCGTTATCACCAATGGGCAGGTGGTATTGCCCAAACTCGGTAAGGCGAAATATCAGCTGCTGACTCAGATCCAAGATCAAAAGTTAAAGGCTGCGTTTGCTCCGGGCTCACCGACTGCGATGTCTCGGACTGTCAACGCCTCGCTGCCGCCGGATCCGAGATTTCCTTATCGCTTGCGCAATACGGCTCGTTCGGTTGATGAGTTGGCGAGAAGCGACCATGCGATTCTCCTCAACAATGCGCTGATCGATACGGCTTCGAACATCCCTCTCGTGGTGCCGAAGCACCTTCGGGCGGCAGAGGATACTGAAAGCTATCTGCTGCAATCGGTAGGTCCCTTCAATCACGTGTTTGATCAGGAGTCCCTGGACCAACTGGAGATCACCAAGGTGGCCTACATCCCCCACAACACGTGGATTGTGCGGATGAAACCAACGATGGCGGCCAAGGTGCGAGGTTTCGCCGGCACGCAATCCGTTCTTCCGTTTGATCCATACTTCAAGCTCAACGATCAGCTGCTGGAATTTGCCGTACGCCAGGCCGATATTCCGGGAATCATCCCGTTGCAGCTCACGCTCTTTGCCGGCGCTGAGGGGGCGGTGTTTGTTGAGCTGGAGGCGATAGGTGCGGAATACGTTGCGGAAGGAACCTCTCCCTTTGGTCAAACCGTCATGGTCAAGGCGCCTCGCTCGGCGCTCGGCGCCATTGCCTCGCTTGATGGGGTCCTAACGGTGGAGCCGGTGGCGCCTCGGCAGATCGCCAATGACCTCACTCGCGTGCGCTTGGGAGCGGACAATTCGTTGACGAATCTGATGAACACCAATCTCCACGAGCTGTCTGGCAAAGATATCTTGGTCAACATCAATGATACGGGTGTAGACGCGAGGCATCCCGATCTCGCGAATCGCGTCTTTTCGCCGGATCGCCGCAATCTTCTTGATGCCGAGGGGCACGGGACCCACGTTGCGGGAACCATTGCCAGTTCGGGCGCCAATTCGCCGATGATTACCAACGTTTTTGGTTCGCCGACCAACGCGAATTTCCATGGCATGGCGCCCGAGGCTAGTCTGTTTGTGCTCCCGATCGATTTGGTCACTGGGCCGTTGGTTTCGGATGGATTTCTGCAGGAGACAGCCGCAGATTACAATTATGTGGATCAGAATCGGACCAACGTTTTGATCTCGAACAACAGCTGGAACTTTAGGAACGCGCGTGAATACAACACTAGTGCGGCCTCCTACGATGCGGCGGTTCGAGATGCCTTGCCAGAGATGGAGGGGGAACAACCGGTTCTTTATGTCTTCTCGGCCGGGAACTCAGGGAGTGGTAATGAAGATGGACGAGGGGGCGAACCGGCTTCGGTATTTTCTCCAGGCACGGCGAAAAATGTCATCACTGTAGGCGCTCTCGAAAGCTTACGTTTCATCACCAATGAAGTGGTCACGGGCTTCATTGATGAGGTCATGACCAATGATATGGAGATGCTGATCACCAATCAGATTCCGATCATGGAACGCTTGTTTCAACCGCCGACGGACAGTTCGACCCAAGTCGCGTCGTTTTCCAGCCGAGGCAATGTGGGAGTTGGCATTGAGGGTGACGCTGGACGGTTCAAACCGGATGTCGTGGCCCCGGGCTCGTTCACGATTTCGACTCGAGCGGGAAATTGGACTGATCCCGAGCAGTTTCTGGACATTCAGGTGAACACGATTTCGAATCAAACGGCGGCGCCCGGAGAGCTCACCTCCTCCTACACCGTCTTTGCTCGGGAAAGGACGGTTGAGATCAAGATTTCTGTCAATCCCAACGCGGCGTCGCCTGAGGTGCTGCCGCGGCTGCCCATTTATGCCCGTTTCGGCACGATTGCCACTATCGATGATCTGGTGGGATTCACGTCGGTGACGTTGACCGGAGGAGAATCATCACCGTTGCGAGTTCAACCGGGCGTTCTGTTTTACGGCATCGGGAATCCGATTGACGATCCGGTTTCGTTTGATATTGAGACGATCGTCTCGGTGCGGACAGAAAGTGACGGATATTTCGATGAGCTGAAGAAATTGAATGATGGTCTGGCGCCGCACTATCGCTTTGAAAGCGGCGCTAGTATGGCCGCCCCGGCGGTGACTGGCTTATTGGCGCTCTTTCAAGAGTTTCTGCGAAATAACGGTTACAATGCGAGCCCGGCCCTATTGAAGGCTTTGTTGATCAATGGATCTCGGACTGCCAGCGAGTTGTATGACTTTCAGATTGATCCGGTGATCAACTTCCAAGGATGGGGTGCGGTCAATTTGGCGAACAGTTTGCCTTCCAGTCTCTCTAAATCGACCCCAACGTTGCAGTTCTTCGATCAAAATCCGGAGAATGCGCTCGCTACGGGCGAGAGCAAAAGTTGGAACCTTACCTTGAACCCCGCCAATGAAGCCCGGGCGTTGCCCTTGCGTTTGTCATTGGTTTGGACCGATCCACCGGGAAATCCGAATGCGGGCATCAAGTTGGTCAATGACTTGGATCTCATCGTCTCCAACACCGTTTCCGGCGAGATTTTCTACGGAAATAACTTCCCGGCCGGCGGCTTGTTCACTCAGGCAACGGCTTCCGATACTCCGCCACGGCTGGACAACGTTAACAATGTGGAGAATGTCTTCATCACACCGCCATTAAGCACCAACTATGTGGTGTCTGTGGTGGCGCGCCGGGTCAACGTCAATGCCGTAACGGATCATCCGAATGGTGTCGTGCAGGATTTTGCCTTGGTGGTCTCATCGGGAGACAACCCGGATGTGGAAGCGTCCTTCTTTAAGTTGGAGCCAAAGGCGTTGGAGTTCGACTATGTCGAACTCCCGGCCTTGGTTTCGATTACCAATAGCATTCCCCGCTTGGCTGATCGCGTCGGCGCCAACGCGCCTCTCCTCGGAGGCATGAATGGTTTGGCGCCTCAGTGGCAGTTTTATGTCTTTACCAATTCGTTGCCTTCTACCGATGATGTCGGCTTTACTAACGGCCCCAATGTCGCCTTTGTCACCTTTCTGCCACCGAATTTAGGTCGACCGCGCAACTTGGAGGCGGATGTGGACCTCTATGTCTCCCGAGATTCCAAGCTGCTCGATTTGGACGACACGGCCATCGATGAGGCCTTTCAATCAACGGAGGCCGGAGGCAGTGAAGTCATTCTCCTTGAGAACCAACCGCTGGGCGATGACGTGGTCTATTATGTCGGGGTGAAGTCGGAAGACCATCAAGGAGGGCAGTATGCCTTGGTGGGGATTTCGCAGGAGGAGCCCTTTGACGAAACGGATGAGGATGGGAATCGAATTCTCAGAGGCGTTCCTTTGAGTCAGGGAATTATCCCGGATGGATCACCGAATGAACCTGGCGCTGCTTTGGTTTTAGCACTCGGAAATCCGATCAATACAGTGACGATTCAGTCGATCATCGCCGAGCTCTCGCTCTTTCATGAAGATATCGGAGATTTGCTCGGCAATCTGAGCCACGATGGGGTTTCTTTGGTTCTGAATAACCATACCTTGTTTAACCCGGACGGGACCTTTGGCGATCTCGCGGTGAGCTACGATGATTTAGAGGTTCGGCCCGACTCGATCCCCACCGATGGACCGGGCAGTTTGATCAATTTCATCGGCGAACGAGGGGCAGGGGTTTGGCTCATGAGCCAAGTAGACAATGCGTTGACCCATACTGGCCGGGTACATGGGTTCAATTTGGTCCTCTCTCCCAATCGATTGATTGAAGGTGAAGAGCTGATGGGAAACGTTCAGCCGAGTACTTTCTCTTACTTTGTGATCGAGGTGCCGACTGATGCCAGCGCCTTGACCGTAAATCTGACGGGGTTCAGTCTTCCATTGGATCTTTATCTGAGGCGTGAGGAACTGCCGACCTTGGCGCAGTTTGACAAGCGAGCCTTGGGCACGAACGATTCCACTGGCTTGACGCTGCGGTTAACCCGAACTGATGTGCCGCCGCTGAATCCGGGGCGGTATTTTATTGGCGTTTACAATCCGAATTCGGAGCCCGTGGAGTTCCGTTTAACTTTTGAGATCGAGAGAGACCTGCTGATCGACGCCGAGCAACCGTTCTTTCCGAATGAGCTGGAAATCTCCATTACCGATGACGCGATTACACGGTCAACGATCTTTGTGCCGGATACGCGTGGGGTGGCGGATGTCAGGGTTGGGATCCGTATCGACCATCCTCGGGCCTCGGATCTGACGATGCATTTGGTGAGCCCGCTGGGCACCCGGATATTGCTGTCAGAAAATCGTGGGGGTCCCAATGCTGGTGGTTGGGGATCCGGGCCGACCGAGACGGCGACGTTTGGAGGGTTTTCAGATGATACGGAGGAGGCCGAAGAGCTGATCAAGTTTGCACAACCGCCGTACTCAACGACCAACGCTATTATCAATATCGAGCAGTATAGTGGTTTCGAGCAAGTCCAAAGCGGGTCGATTTTCACCGAAGGCGACACCTTTCTGGCGAACGCCCAGAGCAATCTTTGGGAAGTTCTCTCGGGACGGGCCATCATTGCCGGCGGAGCATCGCAGGCTGCCGAAGGTTTGAACTATTTGAATCTCGGGAGTGCGCGAGTAAGCGCCGTCCTGCCGACCGCACCCGGCCGGAAAGTGGACCTGTTTTATTCGGCGCGTTCTAGTGCCGGACGTGGCGCGCCCATTGGGATGATTTTCCTGGATGGTATTCTGGCGCAGGTTGTGGATGGTTCTTTCAATTGGCGGCGGAATACACCGGTAAGGTTTACGCCTGTCCGGTCGGAAACCCTTCTGGAGTTGTCCTTCTTTCGGGGACGCCCCCCGATGCAGATTGATGATATTGGGATTCGGGATACTGCGGCCGTGAAGTTCTTCCAGCCTGAGGAAGCCTTGGAGCAGTTTGATGGTCAGCCGGCGGTTGGGAACTGGACCTTGGAGCTTTGGGACAACCGAGCCGGAGCGGTGGAACCACAACCGGTGTTGAGGACTTGGCAATTACTCATGAGTTTGGCGGAGACCAACTTTCCCGCCGTTGCCCTAAGTAGCGGGGAGTGTGTGACCAATACGATTTCCGGTGATGATATCCATTACTATATCGTCGATGTTCCAAAGATCGCGACCACGGCGACGAATTGGCTGAGTGGTACCGGTGATTTGGTGCTACTGCTCAATGAAGATGGGGTTCCTCAGGGGGATTCGCCGCCTGACATCTTTCCGCCGATCAACTTCAATGGCGAAGGCGCTGGTGAAGGGATGGTCTTGAATCTGAGCGGCATTTCACTGTTTGACCAAAACACGAATCAGTTGGTGTCGTTCCCGGTTCCTCAACTTCGCCCTGGCCAACGATACTATCTTGGCGTCAAGAACACCGATCCCAGTGCGGAGAACGAGTATGAGATATGTGTGCAGTTTGGTCAGGATGATAAGCGACCCATTGTCTTGGAAATCGTGAGCTCCCGAGGGCACGTCCAAGTGAAATGGGTTGCCGAAACGAACAGGCAGTTTCGGCTCGATTTTTTGGATGATAACATCGCTGCTCCCCACTGGGAGCCGCTGACCACCAAAGTCTTCACGTCAACGGATGGCCATTTTAGCCATAAAGATGACGTGGAAAGCCATAAAGATGACATGGAAAAACCCTACGGGCGTTACTACCGCGTGGTGGAGTTGAAAGAGGGAGAGGTAGCTGATGGGGGTTCGTTGCGCTCTTTCCGGCGCCGCACGACACCAGCAACGCCGGCGCGTTGAAAGAGGGAGAGGTACCTGATGGGGGTTCGGTGCGGGAGAGGTTGGGGTTGGAGAAGATCGTTTCCCAAGAGGGTAGGGCGAGTCTCTGGAGAGCCGCCCGGTCTTTAGCTTTTCAATCACATCTGGTCGGTTTAGCTACTGTTCATTTTCTTTCTTTCTCGTCGTTTCTAGGAGTAGGTTCTTTCTGTGACCGGGTTGAATGCTGACGCCTACACCCACTTGATCGAGCTCGCTCTAAGCGAAGATATAGGCTCCGGTGATGTCACCTCTCTGTCCGTGGTTCCTTGTGATACGCTGTGGTCGGCCAGAGTTGTCTGTCGTCAGTCTGTTGTGGTTGCCGGCCTGAAGGTCGCCACGGAAGTGTTCCGTCGGGTCGATGCCCGTTTGGAAGTGGTGTCGGATGCAAGGGATGGGGACTCCGCTCAAAGGGGGGATACGTTATTGAGGGTGACAGGGAAAGCGCGGTCGATCTTATCCGGCGAGCGAGTGGCGCTGAACTTCGTGCAACGACTCTGCGGCATCGCGACCTTGACTCGGGCCTTTGTTGATGAACTCAAGGGTTTGTCTTGCAAGATACTGGATACGCGGAAAACGACGCCTGGTTGGCGTTTGTTGGAGAAGCATGCGGTCGTTTGTGGTGGCGCGACGAATCATCGGGTCGGGTTATTTGATATGGCAATGATCAAGGATAACCATCTGGCGGTGTTAACTGGCGGTATGAAGGATCGCGTCAAGACGGCTGTATCTCGGGTGCGTGAACAGTATCCTGACCTCCGGGTGGAGGTGGAAGCCGATACTGTCGAACAGGTGGCTGATGCTGTGGATGCCGGAGCGGATGTCGTCTTGTTAGACAACATGAGTGTGGAGATGCTGCGCCAATCGGTGGCCATTGTTGGCGGGCGCGCCCTGACCGAGGCGAGTGGCGGGATCACGCTTGGCACGCTTCGGTTGATCGCGGAAACCGGAGTTGATTATGTTTCGGTGGGCGCGCTGACGCATTCGGCTCCAGCAGCCGATATCGCCTTGGATATTGACGGTTTGATGGGGGATGAATAGCGATGCGAGGATCCTAAGAGAGCTCTATCGCCTCGGTTCCGAGGGGGTTTCAGGGGCGGCCTTGGCGGAGCGGTTGGGGGTGAGCCGTGCTGCAGTGTGGGCGCGGGTCGAGGAGCTGAGGCGGATCGGTTTTGAAATCGAGGCCAGTCCTCATCATGGATATCGGCTAAACCAATCGCCAGATCTATTGATGGGAGATGATTTGACGGCTCGACTGGGTGCAGTCGGGATTGTTGGTCGGCAGATTCAAGTGTTTAAAGAGACGGCCTCTACGAATGAGGTGGCTGAGCGTTTGGCGCGAGATGGCGTTGCCGAGGGTGCCGTCGTGCTGGCGGAGTTTCAGAGTCAAGGGCGCGGTCGGCTCGGCCGGCAATGGGATAGTCCCATTGGCAAGGGGATCCTGATGTCTGTATTGTTGCGCCCGCCTTTACGCCCTCCGGAAGTGACGCGGCTAACGATCATTGGAGCAACCGCTACAGTCCGAGCGATCGAACGGATGACTGACTTAAGGCCTTCAATCAAGTGGCCAAATGATGTGTTCATGGGACAAGGGAAGCTTGCCGGTGTCCTTACGGAAATGAGCGCAGAGCCGGATCGTGTTCGGCATGTTGTCTTGGGCATAGGATTGAATGTGAATCAAACGCCGTCTGATTTTCCGAGCGCGTTGAGCGGCTTGGGGAGGACGTCACTCCGAATGCTTATTGGACAGGCGCTCAATCGCGCAGCGGTTGCCGTGGCCTTGATCGAGGAATTGGATCGCGACTACTGCCGGGTGATTTCGGGAGGCTTTGACGACATGGCGGGTGAGTGGCAACGCAAGTGCTCGACGTTAGGGCAGCAGATTACGGTCAGCTCCGGAGGGTTCAGAATCCACGGTCGAGCGGAAGCCATCGATAGCGATGGCGCACTGCTTCTGCGAACGAGCTCTGGCATGGTGAAGCGCATTATTGGCGGTGATGTTTCTCTGGGTAAGGTAAACCTGCCCGAAGCGGAGATTGTGTCGTGATACTGAGTGTCGACATCGGCAATACCTATACGAATGTCGGAATCGGCGATGCCTCGCAGGTTTTGAAATCGAAGCAGTTTCGGACCAGCGAATGGAAGTCGAGGGAAGTCGGGGTGAAACTGCGTTTGTTGGTCGGTCGGCGGATGCTGTTGGGAAGTGCGGTGGCATCTGTGGTCCCTGAGGTCACCGAAACCGCTTGTCGATTGATCGAGAAAGAGTTGGCGGTCCGTTCGCTTACTCTGACGCATCGAAATGTCGTCGGGATTGGTATCGACTATCCTAGACCCGGTACAATTGGTCCGGATCGCCTGGCTAACGCCATGGCTGCTACCCTGCGATTCGGAGTCCCCATAGTAGTGGTTGACTTTGGCACGGCAGTCACGTTTGACGTTGTAGACTCCAAGTCGTGTTACGTCGGTGGCATTATTGCTCCGGGTCTGGGCGCCATGACGGATTATCTCCATGAGAAAACAGCGCTCCTGCCAAAGATCCGAATCCGCGATCCGCAGGGCACCATTGGAAAGAGCACTCGGGAAGCCATGCTAATCGGTGCTGTGAAGGGCTATCGTGGCTTGGTTGCGAGTCTGCTTGATGATCTTGACCGTGAACTCTCCGGTTCGCGATTGAAGGTGATCGCCACCGGCGGCTACGCAGAATTGATGGCGAAGGATCTGCCCCATGTACAGCTGGTGGATCAAAATTTGACTTTGGATGGGTTGCGAATTCTTGGTTGGGAGTGTTTTGGCGGGGCTTAATGTTTTCTGCTGATGCGAGGCTAGGGCCTGCGTCTACGGTGGAGACGCACAGCTAGCTCAGATGAGTAAGGAGAATCTTAGGAGAGGCATCAGTGATCGATTTTCGAAATCACCTTTTTACTGAATTACAGTGGCAAACTTGTGGCGGAGTGACGCTGATTTGGTGGTGTCACCGTAACGGAAGGGTGGTGTTTTGCCTTTATGGCGGAGTTCGAAGTTTAGGGTGGCGAGGCAGTTTTGGATTTCCTATTCCTAGCGAATGGGTTCGATTTCACTTTCTATTTTGTATGCTCCCACTAAGCCGGTTCGACAGCGGGCTCATGTCCAATGAGGCAAGCGTGTTACAGGGAGGCGATAATGCGATTAGAACAAATACTTCCCTAAAAATAGCCTTAAAATTGGCGCCTTGATACTGGCATGCTCAGAGATCATTTGAATCAATGGCTCGTAGCGAGAATGGATATGCCGCCGGGACGATATTCACCGTGGGTGAATCCATCCCTGATTTCTCTAGCTTTGAAGATGAGAATCAGGCGGGAAGTAAACGACGAGGGCAGATGTACCCGCCGAAAAGTGTCGAGAGTCCGTTGTTGATCGGGAGTGCGTCTGTGTAGAACGATGAAGAGTGAGTCCAATGGTTTGAAAAGCTACCTGAGAAACTCTTGGCAACCATAGTTCTTTTGGGGACTACTTACTTTACTAGACAGGGAGTGTCAAGTATATTCTAGGAGAACTAGCCTATGGTGATCCAATCATCTGTGTAGCCGGTGAGGTCGAGGATAGCTTGATCAACTCTGCTGGGGATT
>JAMASS010000035.1 GCA_024761205.1 Limisphaerales bacterium | reverse complement strand
CGCGCTTCTTCGAGCGAAGGAGCCCCGTTCGAGGCCGATGGGTGGCGCCTCGGCGGCTTTCGGTCATGCCCGGCGCTCAAGGGCATTGCTGCCGGAACGTTTGCCCGTCCTTTCGCCATTCGCTCCAGGGGAGCCTCTCTCTGGGGGCCGTCGAATCCTGCTTCAGCGAGCGGGATTCTCCCCCCCCGGCATGGACCTTCCACGTATTGCATTGATTGCCCAGCCGCGCGCCACGTCACCTTCCTCTTTTTGAATCGTGGCCGGGGCGAAAGTGTGAAGTAATTCGTGAATGGACATTCGGTATCCGCTTCTCTGTTTGGCAATCCTAGGGAAAAGCTGTCATGCTGAATGGCGCTATGAAGAAAGACATTGCGTTTACGTTGATTGAGTTGCTCGTCGTTATTGCTATTATCGCGATCCTCTCGGGCATGTTGCTTCCAGCTCTGGCCAAGGCCAAGGAGAAGGGAAAGCAAGCGAGTTGCATGAACAGTCAGCGGCAGTTGGGCATTGCGTCACGGCTGTATGCCGACGACAACGATTCGAGGTACGCGTTCACCTTTCAAGTGCGGGGAAACAATGCCTTTCGCAAGGCTTGGTTTAACTTCCTTCAGCCTTATACCCAGGCCACGAATATTATGCTGTGCCCTTCCAGGAGCAAGAAGTTCAATAAATTCTGGCAGAATTATCCCAGTGAAGAAAGGGATCGAGCGGTGTCAAACTATGCCGCGAATTTCCAACTGGGCGGATGTGTGACTTCCGACGACGTGAATTGGGGCGGACCTCACCTCCGCCATTTGGGGCGGAGTCTCGTTCTCTTCGCCGATGGCCACGTCGAACCCAAGCGGGCTTCGGAGTGGTTTTGGTCGGGAACGCCCTGGCTGAATCCGCAAGAGGGAGGCCGGTAGCGCTTTCGTCTTCTTCGTGGGGTTGTGCACCCTTTTCTGTCCATACGCGCTTGACCCTTGGACATCGAATCGATTGATGTTGGGATCGAACGTTTCAATTCAGGTGTCTTTCCGGCCTTCTGCTAATGTTGGGGGACCAATAGAAACGCTATGAGCAGGGTGCGACAATGGATCAATTGAACGAGAACGCGAATGGTCATGAAGCTTCGCCGCAGCTGTGGAGGAAGGGATTCTGGAGCCTGTTTGTCACGCAGTTCCAGGGAGCATTCAGCGACAATGCCTTCAGATTCCTCGTCATGTTTCTCGTGATGGAGGGAATGACTCGCGATGAGAAGGATGCGCTAGCCCCGGTGATCAATGCGGTGTTTGCTTTGCCGTTTATTCTGTTCTCAATGATTGGGGGGATGCTTGCTGACAGGTATAGCAAGCGCACAATCGCGATTGGGACGAAGGTAGCCGAGGTCGCCATTATGTCGCTGGCCTTTATCGGCCTGGTCACGAATCAGATCGTTCTTTTGGGTGTTGTTGTTTTCTTGATGAGTACTCAGAGTGCGTTTTTTGGTCCGGCAAAATACGGCTTGCTTCCCGAAATGCTGCCCGAGTCCCGACTTTCTTGGGGGAACGGCATCTTCAGTTTGGGGACCTTCGTTGCCATCATCGTGGGAATCATCGTTGCCGGTCAGCTTTCCGACCGGTTCGGGGCCGCCTCATGGGTTTGCGGTGTGTTCTTGGTGGGTTTGGCGATCTTGGGGCTGTCGACGAGCCTCGGCGTCATGAAAGTTCCTGCTGCCGATCCGAGGAGGCGCATTCGGTTGAACTATCTTCCTGATTTGTGGCGGCAGGTGAAATCGATTCGACGGGATCGAATGCTATTCCTAGCGATCATCGGTGATGCTTACTTTTTGTTTCTGGGTGCGATGATGCAGTTGACGGTGCTCTTTTACAGTAAGGAATCATTGGGACTGTCCGATTCCGATTTTAGTTACTTGATGGGTGCTCTGGCCATAGGGATTGGGGCGGGAAGTTTTGTGGCCGGCTACCTCTCGGAGGGCAAGATCGAGTACGGACTGGTGCCGCTCGGCGCATTGGGAATGACCGGGAGTTGTTTTGCTTTGGCCATACCGGATGCTGATTTTCAACGCGTGTTTCTGTGTCTGGTCAGCCTTGGTTTCTTTGGGGGTTTCTTTGTCGTCCCCTTGGTGGCGATGATTCAGCATCGAGCGAATCCTGCGGAAAAAGGAGCGGTCCTGGCGATTGATTCCATCGCTGCCTTTTGCGGCGTGGTTGTGGCGTCCGGGGTTTATTACGGCTATAAGCAAGGCATTGGATTTTCTGATCTGCAAATCTTCTTTGTCTGCGGTTTGACGACCTTGGCCGGGAGCAGTTACGCCGTGTATCTGCTGCCTGATTCGTTGCTCCGATTTCTGTTGCTTTGGTTTACGCATACGGTTTACCGGATCAAGATCGTGGGCCGGGAGAACATCCCGGAACGAGGCGGCGCGTTATTGGTTGCCAACCATCTTTCCTTTGTGGATGTGCTGCTGCTGCAGGCTTCGATGGATCGCCCCATTCGGTTCATCATGTATCGGCACCTCTATGAGAAATGGTGGCTGAAACCGATTGTAAGACTGTTCAAGGTGATCCCGATAACCTCACAGTCTCGTCCCAAGGAAATGATCAAATCCCTTAAGAAAGCGTCTGAAGCGATTCGCAAAGGCGAAGTGGTCTGTATCTTTGCCGAGGGGCAGATCACCCGTACGGGGCAGCTCTTACCCTTCCGCCGCGGGTTCGAATGCATTATGAAGGATGTGGATGCACCTATTGTGCCGGTAAATCTCGATGGCTTGTGGGGCAGTATCTTCAGTTTCGAGCGCGAGCGATTCATGTGGAAAATCCCGCGATCGTTTCCCTATCCGGCCACCATCAGTTACGGTCGCCCGATGCCTTCGGATTCCGCCCCGGGAGCAGTACGGCGGGTGGTACAGGAGTTGAATGCCGAGGCGTGGGCCTGGCGGAAGCGGCGAATGCTTTCGATCCCCGCCGGGTTCGTTCGGAGCGCTCGGTGGCATCCTTTTCGGAGTTTCATGTCCGATAGCTGCACGGAGAATTTGCGATTCGGCGGGGCGCTGCTAAAGAGCTTGTTTTTGGCGCGGCGGTTGAAGCTGCTTTGGGGGAGGCAAGACATGGTGGGCATTCTGTTGCCGCCGTCGATCGGTGGTGCTCTGGTGAACTATGCCGCGTGGCTGTTGGGCAAGGTGCCGGTTAATTTGAATTACACCTTGCCGGCGGAGGGAGTCGAATCGTGTATTCGTCAATGCGGGATTCAGCAGGTGATTACCTCGAAAGAATTCGCGGCCCATCTCAAGCTGGAACTTCAGACATCAATGGTTTATTTGGAGGCTGAAGCTGCGAATCCGAGAACGGCTGAAAAGGTAATGGCTTTCTTAACGGCATGCTTCTGTCCCTACCGCATGATGCGGATCGTGCTGGGTGCGGAAAAGCGAGCGGCTCTGGATGATGTCGCAACGGTGGTTTTCTCCAGCGGCAGCACAGGAGCTCCCAAGGGGGTAGAATTGACTCACTACAATATCGCTTCCAATGTTGATCAGCTAACCCAGGTGTTCAGTCTGGCCTCGGGGGACTGTTTCCTTGGAGTGCTGCCGTTCTTTCACTCCTTTGGATTCACTGGGACAATGGTGTTGCCCGCGTTGAGCGGCGTCCGCGTTGTTTACTATCCGAATCCCTTGGACGCCCGTAAGATCGGCGAGCTGGTGAACCAGCATCGTGTGTCGTTTCTGCTCGCGACCCCAACCTTTCTGCAGATCTATCTGCGCGGATGCGCGCCGGAACAGTTCGGAAGTGTGCAGTCTGCCATGGTGGGGGCGGAGAAGCTTCCCGAACGGGTGGCGCGGGCGTTTGAAGAACGTTTTGGGCTGCGGCCCCTGGAGGCGTTTGGCTGTACGGAATGTTCGCCTGGGGTTTCCGTCAACACGCGAGACCACCGGAACGCCGGGATTTATCAGGTCGGGGCAAAACGCGGTACGATCGGGCATCCATTGCCCGGCATCAGTGTACGCATTGTAGATCATGAAACGGGTGAGGCCTTGCCAAGCGGTCAGCCCGGACTGCTCTTGGTGAAAGGCCCCAATGTAATGAAGGGCTATTTGGGTAAGCCCGAAAAAACGGCCGAGGTGTTGAAGGATGGATGGTATGTGACGGGTGATATCGCGACCATGGACGAGGACGGTTTTCTAAGAATCACGGACCGGCTGAGTCGATTCAGCAAGATCGGTGGTGAAATGGTTCCCCATATTAAGGTCGAAGAAGTGTTGCAACAGGCGGCCGAGGAAACGGAAACAGTGTTTGCGGTGACTGGGCTGCCCGACGAACAGAAAGGCGAACGCTTAGTGGTGCTTCACACTTTGGCGGAGAAGCGATTGGCGGGGTGTTTGGAGAAGTTTGCCGGTGCCGATCTGCCGAACCTCTGGAAGCCGAGGGCGGATCAATTTTATTCCGTGGGTGCGCTACCCTATCTGGGTAGCGGCAAGTTGGATTTGCGTCGAGTTCGGGAGATAGCAGCTGAGTTGTCAGGTTGATCGACTGCTTTGGCCGAGGCTTTCAGTTTGCGTTTTTTTCTTTTCAAACGGAGGCCAATCCCAATAAATGGTTTTGAAATCCATGAGAAATAACTGCTCTATTTTAGCCGGATTGTGCTTTGCCTTGGCTGCCCTCTCATTAACTGCCAAACAGCCCAATGTGGTTTTGGTGATCACGGATGATCAGGGTTATGGCGATCTTTCCTGCCATGGAAATCCGGTGCTGAAGACCCCGCACCTAGATCGATTGCACTCGGAGAGCGTCCGGCTGACGGACTACCATGTCGCTCCGACCTGTGCCCCGACTCGCAGCGCGTTGCTTACGGGGCACTGGACCAATCGGACAGGTGTTTGGCACACGATCATGGGGCGCTCAATGCTGCGAGCGAATGAGATCACGCTTGGCAATATCCTGGGGGATGCTGGCTACGCCACGGGCATGTTCGGCAAGTGGCATTTGGGCGATAACTACCCCTATCGTCCCGAGGATCGAGGATTTCAAGAAGTGCTCCGGCACGGGGGTGGCGGTGTGGGGCAAACGCCGGACTATTGGGATAACGCCTACTTTGATGGGTCTTACTGGCACAACGGGATCCTCGAGCCAGCCAAGGGATTTTGTACGGATGTGTTCTTTGACTATGCGATTGATTTCATTGATTCCAAGAAGGATAGCGGGCAGCCGTTCTTCGTCTACCTCTGCACCAACGCGCCCCACGGTCCAATGCA
Source organism: Limisphaerales bacterium (assembly GCA_024761205.1). Classification (GTDB taxonomy): domain Bacteria; phylum Verrucomicrobiota; class Verrucomicrobiia; order Limisphaerales; family AAA164-E04; genus UBA2970. The sequence goes on along the minus strand of JAMASS010000035.1, from coordinate 41,099 downwards.
TGCGCCGGAGAAGAGCAGCGAGCCCTATCAGCACTTGGGAACTCAATTAGCGAACTTCTATGGGATGATCGCTAATATCGACGACAACGTCGGTCGATTGCGGCGGCATCTCCAAGAGAATGGGTTGGCCGAAGATACGATCTTTATTTTCACCACGGACAACGGGACTTCGTCCGGCGACAAGATCTTTAACAACGGGATGCGGGGTAAGAAAGGGAGTGAGTATGATGGAGGCCATCGAGTGCCATTTTTCATCCATTGGCCCAAAGGGGGATTGGTTGATGGTCGGGATGTGTCGATGATAACCTCCTATGTTGATATCGTACCCACGCTGATTGAATTGTGTGAAGTGCCATCACCTAAAGGAGTAAAATTTGATGGCGTCAGTATTCGAGCACTGCTCTTCGGTCGGGAAGCGAGCGACTGGCCGGACAGGATCCTGGTGACGGATTCGCAGCGTGTCCGCGACCCGATCAAATGGCGCAAGAGCAGTGTGATGACGGACCAATATCGCTTGATCAATGGGAAGGAGCTGTATGATGTCCGAGTGGATCCTGGCCAGCGGAAGAATATCGCGAGCAAGAACGCCGATGTCGTGGCTCGGCTACGGGAGTTTTACGAAGAGTGGTGGGCCGAGTTAGAGCCGACATTTTCCCAAACCACGGAAATCTATTTGGGCCACCCCAAGGCTCGAGACGTTCGGCTGACCTGTCATGATTGGATTGCCGATGGCAGCACGCCCTGGAATCAGCGGCACATTCGAAATGCCGAACGGCGTCCAAACAACACGGGATTCTGGGCGGTGAAAGTGATTGAGCCCGGAGACTACGAAGTCGAACTTCGTCGTTGGCCTCGGGAGGTCAATCACCCAATCACAGCCAGCCTGTCGGCCGGTGAGAATGTCCCGGGAGTGCAAGCATTTCGGGCTGTTCCGGGGAAGGCCTTTCCTGCCGTCAGTGCTTCCTTGGTCCTCGGTGGACAAGCACTCGAGAAGGCGGTTCACACTGGAGATACCGCCGTTACCTTTCGATTGCCCCTCCGCCCGGGCAAGGATGAGCTTTGGGCAAAATTTAAGGATGCCGAAGGCAACGAGATGGGTGCCTTCTACGCCTATGTGAGAAAGGCTCAGGACGAATAAGAGCGGAAAAAGCTCATCGTCGCCCGGCTCCGTCCGAACCACCCACTCCTCCGGCAAGGGGTCCGCCACGCACAGCCAACGCCTGTTTTCATGTTGGTCCGCCAAAACAGATCGACAGGCTTCAAACAGCGGACTTTCGGAGGCGAGAGTGGCGGACGTCAACTTCGAGTAAAAGATGAGATAAGACACCGGCGGCGGACCGCTCGCCTCAATCAAATAATCGTTCTTAATGGAATAGGCGGAAAAGAGCGGACCGCACGGACCATGCCGGGTCTCGCAGATGTACCCTGCTAAGCGATACTCGCGATTGAAAAACACCATTGCCCAGGGCCAGTGGCCTTTTGCGGGAAAAGGGCCTGCTCAAGTTCCTCAGTTGAAACGGATTCCACTGGCAAGGCTTGATATTCGCGTCAATTGGAGGTTGCCGCTTCCGGAAAGTTCGCGAATTCCAGAAACAATTCCTCTGAGATGGAGGCGGCAGCGTTGACGACGCTCCACATGCACACTTTGAGCAGGAGCAGTTCAAAAGCCGCGGCCATTGGAGCATTGCGGCAGCGGACAGAAAGAGCGGATCTACCGGATTGCGGTTTGATGTCGAAGTTCTTTTCGTATCCTTCGGTACCGGTTTTGGGCCCAAACTCGGAGGTCGGAACGTTCTGCGCGGCCGTTCGTGTAGACGATATTGATTCCCTGATTGTGAAGATCGACGAAGAAGCGGCGCATGCCGTTGTCGGAGTGTTCCCGTTGTAGTTTCAAGGAGGAGCGTCCGTTGATCGCGGCCATCCGTCGCCCCAATGGCCATCGCCGTACATGGTTATCTCGGCACTAGCGTTGAAATATTGACCGTCTTACTTTGCCCATTCGTCAGGCGATTTTAGTTCGTAACAACTGCCCTGAGGCCATTGCATCCAGGCGTTAATCGCGTAGGATTCGGGCAAAGCATCCCGACTGTGCTCTCCAATCCTCCACGGCCTCTGCGAGGGCTCGCGGTATGGGGCTCCCATTGGCTCGAAGAATTTGGGGCGCCTGATCCCGACCGCTGCTTTCCCTCAAGCCGCGCTTGCCAATCCCGAACGTAACTCCCTTGCCTCCAATCGCCAAAGGCCAATGATGGAAATTAGCAGTGCTTCCTCAACAGTAGCGAACCCCGCCCGCTCCCGGTGGCAGCCCTCGCCACGCTGATCGGCATTGATTGGAGCGGTTAGGAGACGGTCTTCTGCTGGCGGATGCTCCACCCGTCTGCTCGCTGGTTCAGGCTGCGAACACAGCGACCTAGCCCCTCGACGCGCGCCCTTGGAAAAAATTCCATCGACCAACTGCCAAATCAAGGACCGCAACCACGCTATAACCCCCGGGGGCCCCAGCCCTTCCAGCAGGAAGCGTCATCTACTCTTGACGTTTCGGGAAGAGCTAGCCCGCCTTACGACATTGACTTCCGGGCGTGGCTGGAGGCTTGGCGATCTTCCGATCGCGGACCCTGTGGTCTAGGAAGTAGCGAGTGATGATCGCTTTTGCCTCGTGACCTTCTCCGTGCCCGAGATGGTGAAATCTTCGGGGAATTAATACAGACAGTCTGGTATGCTGTCTTGGATTTGCTGCTATTTTGGGCACGAAATGAGCAGAGTCCACTGGTGTAGAACACCGGAAAAAGGGATGCCGCCAAGAGCGTCACGGTCATCGAGTTGATGAATATGTCCCCGCTTGAGACAGCGGCCGCCAAGTGTGTTTGAAGCGCAAGTATGAGCCAAAGGCCGCCTGCGTCAGGCTTGGGCCACGCGAAGGCAAGGACGCCCCGTCCTCCGGCACGGGCTGAGGCGGATGAAACTTACTTCAGCGGGAAACAGGCCAACATGAGCAACGCTCGCCGAAGGCCGCTTAAAGGCGCCGGATGCGGCACTGTGGGCAAAAGCGGACGGGGGGCGGCATGAAAGTTTTGCGCTCGGTTAGGAACCCGGAACCGCCAAGGGCGGGCGCCGTGGGCAAGAGGACGGCGGGAAAGACCGGGCGACGCATCAGATTCGGACGAAGGCGGCGGGGAGACTTACCTCGGCAGGGCTTCAAGGATTCGTTATTTTGAGCACACGGCTCCGGGGGGGGTGGCGGTTTGCACGGACGACAAGGGTATGGATATACTGCACTTATACTCCCGCAAGTTTGCGAGGTCTACTTTGAGAGCCCGAGACGCGGGCAAATTGCTTCTATCGCAACGTCACATTGCAGATCAGGCGGAGACGCTCATCTGCGGGCCTTGCCGAGGCTCTATGGAACGATCCCGCTGCCGTTGGACGATTAACCCGCCCGCCCCCCCCGAGGCGACGGCGAGAGCCCGAGTGGACAATGCTCTTTATCCCGCAAAGATTTTTGCCACCAAATCAAGTGTATAATCCGCAAATCTTTGGACTGCGCCCTAACCACCGTGCATCAACAGAAAACCCCGCTCGCAAGAAGCTGAGCCGGCTGTAAATGGCAATCTTTCAACACCGTTTGATTTCGCCTGAATCCGGATCTCGCGGCCGAGCAGCAACTCGGCGAGTGGCTGGGAAATTCGAGATGTGGGGCATGTTGCAATCGAAGGACAGCAGCCATCATTCGATGCTAAGCCAGCAAATCCAGACGACCGAGAGGATTGTCACGACGGTCTTCTCCGTGGATATTGGCCTCTATTGCAGTTACACACTTTACGCTTAGCCAATGTACACGGCGACTATCAACGGGATGGCCCTGTCGCTCCTCGGATCCACATGAATAACTTGACCTCATGCATCAGCTGCTAGGATAAAGGTAGGCCTCTCGATCTCACCGCCCGAAGTGTCCAAATTGCAAAAACACCTTCACGTTCAGCCCACTAACGCTATTCCATGCCGCAGTCCTCAAACGAACCAGAAATGCCAAACCCGAACGCGCTGGCTTTTTCGACAACGAAGTGGACTCAAGTAATCAGAGCCAAAGGCGATAGCACTTTCGTGACGTGATTAAGGGCGAGATCCTCCAGACTGTGGGACGACCCGACGGGGTTCAGGAAGAACTCCGCCACCTCATTGAAGCACTCAGGTGAGATAGGATGAACAGGATAAAAACTATCTTGTTGTATCCTGTTCATCCTATCGCTGTTTCCAGATTGAGTCATAGCCGACAGTTTGGCAACTAGACCAACGGTTTCGATTCCCAGCCTTAGTGGATAAGCATTTTCAATGAGCAGGCAAAAAGCCGCACATCATTTCATTCTTTTGGAGATTGTGAATGAGTTCTCTGTAACGGGGGGGGGTGCCAATAGCGCACTATTTGTGGGGAAAAGCGATAGATGGCGTTCTTGTGCTCCACAAGCTGATGTCCATCCGCCAGGTTTGGAGTGCGGGAGAGTGATGAAGCGGAGCTGTTGCCTTGTCCGTATCATCCGAGGCTCCAGAGTTATTCAAGGAAGAAAATAGATGCCTCGTAATGTTGTTGTGCTTCTGAACAACCCAGACGGTCGGGAAATGATCAAGGCAGCGTGCAAGGAAAAAGGCTTGCTGCTTGCTGGATTCGAGGAACTTGTCCAATCTGAGGTTGACCCAAACTGGCAAAAAAACGGCGTCACGGATTACGAGACAAATTCGATGACATTCTCGATCGCATCGAAGTAGATGGGTGAATCTGATGTATATTTCGCATATCGTTTTGCGAGAATGGAAGGCCCATATCACGGCTAATTTTGAGTTTCCTGCTCCAAGTCCAGATAAAACATCGTTCTGTTCGGCGCGCCGAACGGCTACGGCAAAACCAGCCTTTTCGAGGCAATTGTCCTTGGTCTTTTTGGGCGTGATGGCTTATCGCTCATTGCACGCTCACCTTTCTCGGGAAGCGACAAGGACAGATCGTCGTACAAGAACTTTCTGGAGAAGGCACTGCATCACGGAGCAAGGGAGGCGGGCCGTAACTCCTGTTCGGTCAAATTGAAGTTCATGGATGATCAAATCCACATCTATGGAGGGCCGAGGTGAAGATCCGTTAGGCCAGAAGGTTTATAGGGCGATGATCGACGGGATTGGGATTGCGATTACATTATTCGCACCTTCCTGCCCTACTATATGGCGGCGTTCTTCCTGTTCGATGGCGAGGAGGTCAGCGCCTTTGCCAAACGCGAAATGGCGGCGCAGGTGAGCATAGGAATCGAAGGGTTACTCGGCATTCCGATCTTACGGCAATTGGCAGAGGTCTTGTGCGCCTATATGCTCGAGATCGCCGGCGAGAAGCCAGTTACGGGACCGGACCACAAGTGCAGATTCAGGAACAGATGGAGCAACTCAATCATTATCGACAAAGCATTGATGCCGAACGCACACGGCTTGAAGAATTGATGGCTAAGGATTATGGCTCTGGCTTTGCCTGGCCTGGGGTTTCGCCAAGAGTTGAAGAAACGTCTCAAAGCAGAAACGGTACGCAAATAATTGGAAGACCGGTAAGCTTGAGGGTGATAGCAAGCTTGATCGCTTCCTCAGCGCAGTCGATACCGAGAGATGGCCAAGATTGATCCCAATCCGAGCAACCGCCAGAAGTAATAGCGCGGTCAGACTGGGAATAGCTTTGGCATCCACCTCCGGACCACTGTGCCGATGACTACCTGCATCCTTACTTGAATGAGGTGGAGCGCAGCAAGGTCATTGACCGGCTTGACGAGCTAGATCGACTCGGTGCGTCAGTAATCGTTAAGCTTCTGGAATCGATTTTCAGCAATGAAGCAAAGGTGAAACGCTTGGATGAAGAAATCACACGCACAAAAGCAGTTGCACCGTATGTAGACAAGAAGCGTGAGCGCTTTTTAACACTGAATAACGAGATTCAAAAATTGGATCGGGAGATTGGTGGACTCAATCGCGAGATTACGTCTATTGAAGCTCAAGTCCATCAGAAGAATACTGAACTAACCAGGCTCACCAGTCAGTACAATCAAGCACAGCTGTCAATGCGTCGCGAGCAGAGTGCTCACAAAGTGGCGTCCGGGGTCGATGAAATTATGGACAAGGCAGTTCCAAGCCAAAGCGATGGCTGAAGCACACCCGTTTCATGTCGCACAAGAAAGATCTCGTGGAGCGCATTGCAATTGATGAGAACCATGATGCATAGCTTCTGGATATAAACGGCGAGGACGTGCGACGTTTCGACCTATCCGCAGGTGAAAAGCAGATATTCACGCAAACCCTGATTTTGGCAGTATCTTCAGTGTCGGGGGACGAGATTTTCCGATGGTGGTCGATACACCGCTCGGACGCCTTGATGTCCAGCGCCGAAAGGGCGTGCAGAACCATCTTGCCCAACGCAAACACCAAGTGATCCTGCTATCCACTAACACGGAAGTGGTTGGAGAAATACCTGATCCATTTCGAGCGCATCGGTGATATTGGTCACTCCACGGTCAATGTCGGATATTTTGACGAGGCGAAGGTGCCGGCATGAGCTTCTCACTGGTTGAAATCGCAGAGGGCGAACTTCCGCACGGATGAAAGTAGCGATTACCTCAACACAGAGTTCATGAAGCATCTTGGTATGCGTAAACACTATCTGCCAGCATGCCTTGCCATATCACGATCTTTGGCACTCTCTTCTGCTCCAACACCTCTGGAAGATAAGCTTGAGCCGGGCAAGGTAATCAAGGGCGACATACTTTTGGAACCGGTACAACGCTTTCGGTCTGGCTTGCACTGATCGTATTGGCGGCGTGGCCTGCAACTACTCGACAATGAATGGAAACAAGCCGACAAAGACGTCGCGAAGTTTGTCAAGCGCCTAGTCGATGTTGCGGAACTGCCAGCGGACAGCGGCGCGTTTCACCCAGTGAACGGAGAAATCGGCGCGACTTTCTCGTCCGGACAGATCGCTGTTCCGGTCGGCGAGATAGCCGAGGAAATAACAACCAAGAAAAAAATCCTTTGGGATTTGAACGGCCCTGATGGTTCACCACATAGCGCCATCATGAGGTAGTATCGTCTCAGGAAAGACCCGCATGGCGATAGCGATGCTGCGGAGTATCCATGAGCAAGCGTCTATCCTCTTGCCGGCCTTTGATTTCAAGGGTGATTTGGGTAATGATGCCACCGGAGAAGGTTATGAGAACCTCCATGTGAACCGATCCCGCTTGATAGGTGTCGACGCGATCCAAAGAGGAAGTCGACATTACAGAATCCGCTTCCCGTCTCCACAAGTCGCTTGCCCGACTCAAGGGCAGTCATCTTGGAGCTCAGCAGCGAACGGCTCTGCATAATGCAGCCAGCATTGCGCTTGGTTCGAAGACACCATGTAAGTTGCACCACGTCCGTGATGCGCTTCTGTCAGTCTACAAGGAAGCTGAGATGAAGGAAGACGGAGACATCTCGACCATGCGCGAGGTCTGCCGTTTTCCGCTGTTCCAACCGCAACATGATCCGGCTTCCTTTTTCAGCAAAGCTGAATCATTAGGCTTCCCCCGAACATAGCTAAGGACAGCCGCACGATTATGGTGAATCTCATCCTGAATGCACTCGACCAGTATTTGAATAGCCTCGTTGATGCGGAGCACAACGCTGATGGCGCTCATGGCTTACGCACATACTATGTCTAGTGAATGAAGCCCACCAGATTCTAGGAAAAAACTGCCAGCACTTTCAGATCTGCACTGCATGAGCCGCTCGAAAGGCGGTGCAATCGTGCTGATTTCGCAATCGCCCGATGACTTCTGGAAGATCCAACGAACACAATCTGGATTAGCGCGATTTCCATTTGGGAAATCAGCGTCAAGAAAGACCTGAGCAAGCTAAGGATAACCCAAGGCAGGTTGAGCCAAATTAGTGACTGGGCCGCTCGCGAGCTATCCATCAACTGGAGTCACACGACATGCGCCAGGAGCCTGCCCAAACACCACGCGGATCCCCTCGTCCGAATGTTCATCACTCAAGCACTCTGCAAGAGAATGGTTCTGGTGACAGACAACCATCAGACCCATCGCTATAGTCTCGACTATCTCGAACCATGGTCCGACCCGCCATTTAAGAACACAAGGACTCCTACTCCGTGCCTTTCTGACTGTGCCTAGAAGATCGACCAGCCTAGACTAACTCGCAACCATCCAACAAACCGGTTTACCTTGCACTCGTGCATGATATAATTGTCGCTAAACGACCTTAGTCTGAAACACTCGTGAAATTACCCAACCACCTGTGGGTCCTGTTTACGCTCAGCGTCGGTAATGCCGCCTATGCTGCATCCTCCGCACCCGACCGAGTCGAATTCTTTGAATCACGAATTCGACCGATCTTAGCACAAGATTGCTATGAATGTCATGGCACGGCCAGCAAACAAAAGGGCGGTCTCAACCTCGATCACCGTGCCGCCTGGCAAGCGGGTGGCGACAGCGGCACTGTCATTGTCCCCGGCAAACCCGAGGAAAGTCTGTTGATTCAAGCCATTCGCCATGAGGATGAGGACCTCACCATGCCAAAGTCCGGCGCCAAACTAGATGACACCATCATCAACGACTTTATCCAATGGATACGGATGGGCGCTCCCGACCCACGCGACGCGCCACCAACACCGGAACAACTGAAACAAGACCAAGACTGGGCTGCCGTCCTGAAGCGGCGAAAGAGCTGGTGGAGCTTCCAACCAATTACCAACCCCACTTCACCCTCTACCGATTGGTCTTACCACCCCGTAGATCAATTCCTCGAGGCTAAACGACAAGCCGCCGGCCTCGAGGCCAACGGACCGGCAAATCTTAACATCTTGATTCGCCGCCTCTATTTCGCCTTGATCGGTCTGCCCCCGACGACCGATCAGATCGACAGCTTCCTGACCGCCTATCAGAACAATCCCTCGCTCGCCATGGCCAATCAAATCGACGAACTCCTCGCCAGCCCGCACTTCGGCGAACGTTGGGCGCGCCATTGGATGGATTGGATTCGCTACGCCGAGTCCCATGGTTCCGAGGGAGATCCCCGAATCGTCAACGCGCATCTTTACCGCGACTACCTAATTCGAGCCCTGAACGATGACGTCCCATACGATCAACTCGTTCGCGAACACGTCGCTGGCGATCAACTCGAATCACCACGCATCAACGAAGAATTAGCCATCAACGAATCACTCATCGGCACCGCGCATTGGCGCATGGTTTTTCATGGATTTGCACCCACTGATGCCTTGGAGGAAAAAGTTCGTTTCACCGACGATCAAATCAATGTCTTCTCCAAGGCGTTTCTTGGACTCACTATCTCGTGCGCCCGCTGCCACAATCACAAGTTCGACGCCATCAGCCAGAAAGACTATTATGCCCTTTTCGGCATTATGGGCTCCACGCGCCCCAGCAGGAAAGCGATCGATCTGCCAGAGAAACAAAATCGCCACCGTGAAGCGATCGATGCCCTTAAGCCCAGGATTCGCGATGCCATCGCCGACGATTGGCTCCGGGCACTTCCACTCCTGCGCGAGAAACTAGTCGACGCCGAAGGTCCCGTTGCCAACGCCGAGAAGAAAATTGAATTCCTCCATCCGCTTTACGCCCTACAAAAGAGTGACACGCCGTCTTCCACTTGGACCGAACTCAAAGCCGCCTGGCAGGAAGACGACAAGGCGTGGCAGGACCACCGGAATCGCCAATACACGCAGCGATGGCATCTCGGTCAATCAGATGACAACGCCCAGTGGTACAAAGAAGGCACGGGGCTTTCCAATGGAGCCGCCCAAGCCGGCGCCTTCAGTCTGCGGGGAGGAGGGAACGAAGCCATCTCGGGAATTCACCCGAGCGGGACCTACACCCACCTCCAATCCACCAAACACGGCGGACTCCTCACTTCACCCGATATCACCCTCGAGGAAGACTATGAAATCTGGCTGCGCCTCAAAGGAGCAGATCGCTCCATGTCGCGCTACGTCGTGTTTAACTATCCCCGCAACGGCACGGTCTACCCGGTTCGTGAGATGCGCGACGGCCAGGCGAAATGGCATTGGCAAAAATACAACGTGGACTATTGGCGTGGCGACGACATCCACATCGAGATCGCCACCGCCTCTGATGCGCCGCTGCTGGTCCGTGACGAACCACGCTCCTGGTTTGGAATCCGCGAAGCAATCGTGATCAAGAAAGGCGAACCAACGCCGCCACAGGATCCGCGCCGCTACCTCGCCCCAGTTTTTGCTGAAGCCGAGACACTCGAAACTGTCGATGCCAACCAACTTGTCAGCGCCTACGTGTCCGCCGTTGAAGAGGCGATCAAGGCCTGGAAAGCGGACAAGACCACTGACGATCAAGCCGAGCTTCTGGACAAGTGCCGCCGCCTTGAGTTGCTGCCCAACGAACTAAATCAATTACCGAACGCTAAACCGCTCCTAACCAGCTACCGACAACTTGAGAATGAAATCCCCATCGCGACCCGCGTGCCGACCGTGGCCGAATGGTCAGCCCAAGATCAGCCACTATTTGATCGCGGCAATCACAAAAAACCGCTCGACCGTGTACCTCGCCGTTTCCTCGAATCCATTGATGATTCACCCTACGAAACGCAATCAAGCGGACGACGACAATTGGCGGAAAACCTCATTCGTGACAACAACCCGCTGACCCGCCGCGTGATTGTCAATCGCCTCTGGCATCATCTCTTCGGCAAAGGTATCGTCGCCACACCGGACAATTTAGGCCGACTTGGCGCCCAGCCCACGCATCCCGAACTCCTTGATCATCTCGCGACCTACTTCGTTGAACGAGCCGATTGGTCGATCAAGCGAATGATCCACTACTTGGTGACCACCCGCACCTGGCAACTTGCCAGCGAACCATCAGAGACAGCTCAAAAACAAGACCCCAACAATGATCTGCTAAGTCACTTTAGCATCCGCCGCCTGGAAGCCGAAGCGATCCGGGACTCATTGCTCCACGTTTCCGGAAAGCTCGATCACACTACATTCGGATCTCCCGTCAGCGGGGATCAACCCAAACGCTCCATTTATGTCAACGTGATCCGCAATCGATTGGATCCCTTCCTGAGCGAGTTCGATGCCCCGGTGCCGTTTTCCGCTCAAGGTCGCCGCAACGCGACAACAGTTCCCAGCCAATCCTTAACCATGATGAACGGTGAATTCGTCGTGAAAACCGCCCGCCACTGGGGCCAGTCGCTGAGTCATCAGGCCAAGGAATCAGGGATTCCCACCGTGGTGGACGAAATCTGGCGCCAATCTTTCGCACGGAGTCCCACCCCGGAGGAGCGGACCCAAACCTTAGCCTTCATCGAGCAGCAGGGCGCAGATTACGCAGCACTCGCTCAATCAGTTGCCAAACAGCGCGAAGTGGTCAAAGCACTGAGCCAGAACCTAGCAGACTTGCGGGATAGCGCGAAGCAGCGCCTACAGCCTAATGAATCAGGACCGACACAAGACAGCACTTATCTCAATCCGATCGCTCAATGGCTATTTGACGAGGATGGAAAAGACAGCATCGGTTCTCTCCATGCCGAACTCAAAGGTGACGCTCGTATCGAAGATGGTGCGCTCACCATCAACGGTGCTGAGTCCTTTGCCCAAACTGCCCGACTCAAAAACGATCTTGAGGAAAAAACCTTGGAGGTTTGGGTTCAACTCGACAACCTCGACCAACGAGGCGGCGGCGCCATCTCCGTGCAGACCCCGGGCGGCGGTATCTTCGACGCCATCGTGTTTGCCGAGCGAGATCGGCAGCAATGGATGGCCGGAAGCGACGGCTTTAGTCGCACCAAGGACTTCGACGGACCGCGCGAAGACAAGGCTCATAAAACGCCGGTTCATCTCGCGATTGTCTATGACAAAGACGGCATGGTCACGGGCTACCGCAACGGTGAACCTTACGGAAATGCCTACAAATCTTCCGGCCCAAGGCGGTTCGAAAAGAACGAGGCGGAGGTCATTTTCGGCCTGCGCCACAGCAACCCCTCGGACGGCAAAACGCTGAAAGGCAGGATTCTTGAAGCCCGCCTCTATGATCGAGCGCTTACCGCCAAAGAGGTCGCCACCACCGCAGCCAAGCAAACCGATTTCATTGCGCAGAGTGATCTCCTTGCCGCCCTCTCAGAGGAGGAACGAGCGCAGTGGAAGAAATGGACCCGTGAAAAGGAAACGCAAGAAGCATCCCTCGCCCGGTTGGAAGAAATCGCGCCCCCAGCCGGCAAAGAAGAAGTCTGGGCGGATCTGGCCCTCGCCATTTTCAACACGAAGGAGTTTATCTATGTTCGATAATCACCGTCCCCTCTCCCGACGTCGCATGCTTGAGAAGTGCTCGAGCGGCTTTGGCCTGCTGGCACTGGCTAGCCTGCTCAATCAAAGCAAGAGCAGACGGCTTCTGGCGGACACACCCGTGCATCGCGCCCTGAACCGTCCCCAGAAGGCGAAAAGCGTCATCCTCTGTTACATGTCTGGTGGGATCTCGCATCTGGATTCCTTCGATCCCAAGCCGCGCCTGCAACGCGAAGCGGGCCAACCCATGCCAGTCAAAATCGAACGCACACAATTCAACAACAACGGCAAGATCTTTCCCTGCCCGTTCGAATTCAAGAACCACGGACAATCCGGCATTGTCATCAGCAGCATCTTCCCCCATATCGCCGAATGCGCCGACGAGCTCGCCGTCGTCCGCTCCATGACCACGCCCGTCAACGAACATGCCCAAGGCAACTTTGCGATGCACAGTGGCTTTCCCTTTCTCGGTTACCCGAGCGCTGGCGCCTGGATCAGCTACGGACTGGGTTCCGCCAACGAGAACCTCCCCAGCTACGTCACGCTGGAAAGCAGCCACGCCGTCCCACCCCACGGCGGTGTCGGTCTCTACAGCAGTGGCTTTCTCCCAGCACAACATCAGGCATCGATTCTCCAAGCCGACGGCGACGAAGCCGTGACCAACATCAAGCCGAGCCAAGCACTGGACCTGCAACGTTCCCGTCTCGACTTCGTCAACCGAATCGACCGCGACTTCACCACCCAAGTCAAGGGACACGACAACATTGAAGCGGCTATCAAGAATTACGAGACCGCCTACCGAATGCAGTCGGCCATTCCGGAAATCTGCGATATCAGCGACGAAACCGAAGCCACACGCAAGCTCTACGGACTGGACGATTCCGATCCCGAGAAAGTGGCCTACGGCCGTCAAGCCCTCCTCGCTCGCCGACTAGTCGAGAAAGGCGTTCGCTTCATTGAACTCTCCTGCCTTACCGAACGCATTGGTGCCGGCGGCGGCGCCAATCCCTGGGACCAACACGGTGACCTTGAGAAAGGCCATCGCGCCATGGCCTACCAAGTCGATCAGCCCATCGGCGGCCTAATCAAAGATTTGAAGTCGCGCGGCCTCCTCAATCAGACCCTCATCGTCTTCACCGGCGAGTTCGGTCGAACACCCTTCTCCCAAGGCTCCAACGGCCGCGATCACAACCCTTACGGCTTCAGCCTCTGGCTCGCTGGCGGCGGCGTCAAAGGCGGCGCTATCCGTGGCGCAACCGACGAATACGGCTACCACGTTATCGACAAGCCCACCACCATCTACGACCTTTGGGCAACCGTCCTCCACCAACTCGGCCTCGACCACGAGCTCCTCACCTACCGCTACGCCGGCCGCGACATCCGTCTCACCGACGTCCACGGCCGCATCCTGCACGACATCCTAGCCTAAAACAAACATCAAAGCGCCAAATCCCCACTCTTGAATTGCTAGCGCCAATCAACTTGCTTACCAAGACCTTTAACATCAGCTGGCATTATCCGTTATGACCATCTTGGGTTGGATTCTTTGGGGGATCGTAGTCTCGTTCAGTTTGGGCTGGGCATACTGTACCTGTTTTGATGCGATTCCGGTATATTGGAAATACAATCAGCAATACAAATCCCGTAATCAGGCATTCCGTGCCTGTACCAATGCTATTCTGGAACGCAATTCCTTGCTGTGCACGGATATTATGACTTTCTTCTGGTGGCTTATCGCTGTGATATTTTATTTCACGACTTGGAATAAATTACACATTCTTTGGGTTGCTCCTGTGTTGTTTTTTCTCTCCACCTTTATCCCCTTGCGAGTTTTCCCGATCGTTTCTCCGCTAGTTATTTTCACTACTAGATTGTTTATCTTAGTTTTGTTGAATATCGGAGTTTCCTTGCTTATTTTGTTATTCAGAGCTGATAAAATCCGAATGGATAAGGATACAAAGAACTGCAAAGATTAACGACAGACTGGAAGCCGATTCCTGCACGACATCTCGGCATAATGGCGCGGATTTCAACCCATGCTTCGGATTGAAGTTAGCCAGCAGATGCACCGTTACCACAGTCAGGAAATCAAATAGACGCCAGAGACTTTGGTGTCCAACGCAGACACCTGCGCCCCAGGGGGCGCTCGCCAAAGAAACGAGGTGAGCGACGGCCGGCTGTGAAGCCCTTACCCCACGTCGGCCATTCGCAGCTATCTTAGCCGTCGGTCAAAATCTCGCTCCTCTTCGCCAGAGACCTTAAAGGCCAGAGCCGTCATTGGTAATACCTTCATACCAACCCATCTCAGATCAAGGTCAAACCGCCTAGCGCAATCCGGAAAGGGTGGGACGAATGTCCCCATGAGCCGCTGCCCCGGAGAAATCAGGTCAATCCACGACTTTAGCTACTCGAAATTCGCACGGTCAGAGAATCCAATTACCCAAAAATCTGTTCCTCTGAATTTTCGGAAAAGGACTGCCGTATCGATTGCTAGAATGCCATTCACTCCACCTAGTGAATCTTGCCAGATTTTAATACTCCTTGCATCATTGGTTCGAAGTTATTGCTGAGAAGTGATGACCCGCTTAAGCGTGGTTGCCGGACAAGAATTCCTGCCTATTGAATTTTAGAATCTGGAAATGTGACACCAAGATTCACATAAGCATCCGATCAGCTAATAGTCTAGTCGGTAATCTTCATCCAATTTCAGATGAAAGTCTGAATACCGACCTTCAGACTTGTGAAGTCAATGAGCCTTACCACATCCATCGCACCTGAAATCAACACGGCTTCTTCGCCGTCTTCGTACTTAAGCAGAGTTTCAAATTCCTCCTCTGGTTCGAATGTAAGCATGGCCAGTTCCTTTGCGAAATCGCTCACGCAGTCTGCGACCAATTTCACGCCTTTTTTCTGCATGTTGTCCGCCGTGTCGCCCGTGGTATAGCGGAGGTAGAAAAGCCCTTCTTTGACCAAGTCATGGATCTCCGTGACAAGCGAGGACCTGTCTTCCGCTAAGTTTGCCCATTTCGAGGGATCGGAATGAATGGCTCGCATTAGATTATAAACACCTCGACCGTAGCCGAAGCCTTGATCAATCGTGGGAGCAAATCCGAGAACTTTTCGGAGGTAAAAATCGTGAGGACAGGAAAGATAATAGCGAAGGTCCGAAAAAGACGTGGCGAGATGAACTTCACGCTCAATTTGCAACGGAGCATATTTGATGTCCTCCAGCAGTCTGTCGGAATCGGAAGTAACCGTTCCGCCAGACTCCAAGATCATTGGTTTAAGCTCCTTAATGAATTTCGATGTCCTAGAACCGGAACGACTAATGCAAAGCCAGTGGAATATTTTCTGCGGAAAGACCCTTCACAATTCAGCCTTCTTACAGATGAATTCCTTGAGGCTCGCTGAACGTAGAATTGATGCAGCGGTTTTCGGACAACTCTCGCCATCCTCAACTCGATTTCTGATCCAAGTGGCAGCGAACACTAACCGATCTCTCGTCTGCGGCATTGCTACCAATCCAGAACTCTGAAGCAATGCGTCAGAGTTTTGGACAACTTACTTCGGATATGGACCGCAGCTCAACACGCTTTTGATCCGCCCAGGCAGGCCCTTCTGAGGATTCTGAGACGTCCCATAGAACTCGTCGAGGTCGCCAGCAATGGCAAGCGCACCAAGAAACATAAGCGCCTCCGGCTGCGAGTAGAGATCCGGACCCGCCCGAACAATTGAAGGGATGCCGGCCACTTCAAGAGCCTGTATGCAGGTTCGAACATCGGTTGACGATCTCACCAAAACGGCGATGTCTGAAAGTGCCAAGCCGCATATTTTTCCCTCACGCCCGGTCGTGGGCAGCGCCTTCCGTTTCGCTGGGCACGAGGGCGCGAATTGCTTTGCCGACCCACTGCGCCTCGTCACTTCTGTTGGGAAAATCAACTTGAGCAACATGTGAACGATGAGCATCGGTACGTTCTGTTTTGCCATGCGTCATCGGTGGGGTTCACATCCCATGAATATTCCCAATTTTCTTCGCCCAATTATTGGCGATCTCGATGATTCTCGGGGTTGATCTGAAGTTTTCCTGAATATCCACCACGGAGAAATCATCGGCCTTGGTGAACTGATTCGACATCTCCCCAATCATCTCTACTTTTGCGCCTCGGAATCCATAAATGGCTTGGTGATGGTCACCAACGGCTGTCAGTCGCCTTGCGTCGGCAACAAGGGCATTGATGAGTCGCGTTGAAGGGGATTGATGTCTTGAACTTCATCGATGACGAGGTGGATCTCGGAAGACAATGGATGTTTGGAAGGGTCATCAATCAGATTCCTAAAGGATTCTGTTTGCGAAGTTGCGAAATCCAAGAAGCGGTGGCAGCACAGATAAGCATAATAGCGGGTGGATGATTCAGAAAACGCGGCACCTTTTTCTGAATCGCCTACGTGGGTTCTTAGCTTCGCCTTCGCGCACCAATCTCTCTCCTTTTGCCCCAGTTCATAGGGCGGGCTATTGTCCGTGATACAGATATCGAATCGATTGTGTTCATGCAGTTGGTCATATCCACGGATGAATTGTTCCAATACACCACTAAATGGCCCGACGCCCAACTCCGATTGCAATTTCTCAAGACCAAGAATCCCACGGTACTCTCTAAATATCAGCGATGATCTTGCAGATTCATCCAAGATGTCGAAGTTGTGGTAATCGTCAGACCAGTATTCTCTCAGTTTTGCCAGGCAGTAGCCGTGGATTGTGCCTATAATACATGCCTGCGAGATTGGCTTCCTCATCGTCGGCAGTGATCTTAGCCATCCATCTTCTGACTCGACGCTTTATCTCCGCCGCTGCTTTCTCAGTGAAGGTAAATGCAACGACATTGTCCTTGGGAACATCATTTGTCCCAACCCACTAGGCTATCCTGCGGGCCATGACTTCGGTCTTACCGGATTCCACACCTTCGACGATTAGAACTCGGTGGCTCTCTGATTGAACTGCCGTCTTCTGATTATCGGTGAGACCGCAAGCAGCAACTCCCTTGTTTCATTTTCTTCCTTCACGGACAAAACTCCTTGCGGATGACCTCGGCGTGCCATCGGATGAACTCTGGCGGAAGCGCATTCCCGATCATTTGCGCGGCCGCGAGTTTTCCTCGTCGAATCGAAAAATGATAACCACCGGGCAAGGATTGTAGAATCGCGGGCTTCACGAAGCGAAATGCACCGGTCATGCAAATGGCGTCAAATCTTGAAGGGAATCGGGTTAAAATCGCAATGTTACTCATTTGTAAGCTGGCATAAATTCAGGAAGTAATCATCCAAATGGCTGATGCGTTCACCCAAACAAAACGCCAAGTTCTGGTTCAAAAAAATCGGCGATAACCAAAAGCGAGATCGGCAGATAACTCGGCGATTGCGAGCCGATGATTGGAATGTCTGTCGGATTTGGGAATGCAGGCTGAAGAAGCCCAAGGCAACCATTCTGAGGATGTTGGAGTGATTCCCAATACACAAATCCAATTGCTGTCAAGGATCCCGATCATTCAGAACTTCACGAGGAAAATCAGTTCGGACGCTTTCAATTTAATGCAATTTTGGTATCCTCAAAATGTTCATCAAAGAAACGGTCCACTTCCCCCGTTCCCAGATATGTCCGATAGATGCCGCACTGAGCAGCCAATCCCTCTTGCGAGTAACCTAGCTCTTTTCTTCCCCCGAGAGTAATCTCACCAAGCTTCCGTGGAGCCTGATCAAAATGAATTTCCATTAGAAGAACATGCTAGGTCCGATGACTTTGAATCTACAGACTTTAAATAGTATATTCCGCTTGGTTTCTAGCATTCGTTTATAATACTATAAGTAGTGTTTTGAAAAATTCGAATCTCAAAGCATCAGAATACCCGCTACTGAGCGATATGGATTGATGACCGGCTGCTTACTGTAACGTACTATAAAAAGGGCGCAATCGCGATCAAGCAGGTGCTCTTGCAAAGCACCAAGTGGTTAGATCTATACTATAAGTCGAGAAAGGGCTCAATCGAGGTTTTCAGATACTATCGGCGGTCATCCCCATGAGAGAACGAATGACAAGTGGACTGGAGGAAATCGCGTAGTATATATCCGATAAAAGCGGGCAGCAGACAGCCATTTTGCCGCCAATTGAAGATTATTACGAGCGGTTGCTGGAAGAAAGAAAAGATGAGATTGAGATTGTAGAACAAATTGTGGTAGTCAGGTAGTCAATTTGAGCTAACGCCCTCGTAGGCATACCCGGACGGTTCGTCCGCTTAGTATTCATGCCCATTCCGAAGTTAGAATCACCAAAGTCATAATGAATATTCAGATCACGTCTTTATATTCTCGTGTCCCCGTCGGGCGTCAAAACGTTGATGTGAAAGATGGTGCCCTTCTTTCAAGAACTGATAGCAAAGGAAGGCAGTGAGGAGATCGCCTTTTGGGCAATGGCCGAGTCATCACCTCAGGGCGATGAGCGTTACCCAAAGAAGTTATCTTAGCCATCCTTTATTTGGCCTCCGATAAATTTTCATTTATTACGGGCACGAACCTCGTCTTTGACAATGGGGGAAACAGCCTGGCGAAACGAATCTCGAAACCGAACAAATTGCTCAAGCGGAGGGCTGGATGAAGCGGAAACTGAACTCAGAGTTCCAAGGGGCCGCCATCCGGTTGGCTCTGGCGTTCTGCGGAAAAAGGCAACCATTCCGAAACTGAGTCCAAACGTCGTCTTTGTCTTTGAGTGACGACAAACTATTAGGAAAAAGACAAGGTCGCAGCAAATCCAAAGCGGCGAGGAAGCGCCGCACTCCAAAACCTCTCGGCATCTCGGCGGGTCCATATCAACGCCCAACGGCCTCCTCCCATTCGTCATCCGAAGCCGCAGCGAAGGATGCCCAGAGACATCAAGGGCACAGGCGAACAAACCATGCCCACGGCCGGGCCCGCGCTTTTGGGGGCCATCCCCTGTCTTGGGGCGGGCTTCCTCAGCCCTCTCCCGCCAATCTTCCAACGTCCCGGTTGCCCTAGGAGTAACGCCCGTCTGAGGTGCGGCCAGGGTTTGAGCCTCCGCTTGGCGCTCAAGCGATCAGCCTATTCTCCACGGCTTCGCACCGCGCGCTCCATTGCCCGGAGCGGCGGGAGGACCGCCTCGTATCCGGCGCCCCCTGCCCATCTCGGGCAGCAGAGCCAAGGGCGTCCGTTGCCCTAGGGGGCACGTGCGCGCTGGCGAATCTTACCCGCCCGCGCAGACACAAGGAGCTCCCTCTGGCTCAGCGAATCCTGGGTGCTCCCCAGCCGAGGGCGCCGGGCCTCCCCACGGTTTGTCCCCATCTCGGTGCCCCGGATGATGAAGCAGCGCCCGGTCGAGCGATCTTCCGGCCCCCCACGGTCCCTACCTGAGCCGGCCGTTGGGAGACAGTTCTTCGCCTCGCTCCGTGGGACTACGGCTCCTGCGCTCATCGGATCGGCCCCTTTCCGTGGCATCGCCGCGGTGTAGCCCCATGGCGTCGGTCATTTCAGTTGCCCTTGCCGGGCAAGTACACCTACAGGCTGGTTCACTTGCTTTCCCATCCAGTCTCCCTCGCAACGGCCTTGCTTCCTCCGGAGCGAAGAATGAATCTGCCCGATGCTTAGGTCTTGTGCTCCGGCTTTTGACTCGCGCATCAAGATCAATTGCGTCCCTTGCCCAAACCAGCGGATGGATCCACTCGTCTACTCGCTGGTTCGGCCACGAACGCGACGCACCCGCCCAACCCCCTCCGGCAGCACGTTCAATTCCGGCCACGCCATGAAGCCTCGTTCGAATTGATTGCTTGACAGACTCCGGCTTAGGGTTCGACCCACCTCAACAGCAGGAAGCACACGGCCAAGGCTATCGCGCAAAGATTTTGTCGAGTGGGGCTTGTTCAAAAACTCACGGACGCCGACAATCTCGGCTGCCGCTTTCACGGATTCATCAAAGTTTCCAGAAGTCAAAATCATTGGCCATCCGATCGTACCCTTCGAATCTGGCGAAACACCTCCACTCTTGCCCTCTTCGACATGTAAATAATAATAATCACGCCATCAAATTCCTGCGTCGTTTCAGCGAAACAGCTCGCCTTAAAGCGGAGCGACACCTTCGTCCTGCTTATTCACCTCCGGAAACAAAATCGTAAACGTCGCCCCTTCATCTTTCTAACTGGACACTCGCATACTGACGTCATGGCCTTGCACCATACTGCGCACAACAGAGAGACCCAATCCCGTGGCTTAGCCCGGACCTCTGGTCGTGAAAAACGGATCAAAGATCCGGCGCTGAGTTTCTGCGCCCATCCCGCTTCCGTTGTCCGAAACCGCTAGAGAAAGAAAGGTCCCATCATCCGAACAACTTCGGTCCCGCACAGTTCGGCAGTGACCTCGACCCGTTTTGGAACAATTTCAATCCGTCCATCGGAATCGTCCATTGCACGCCAGGCGCTGGTACAACAGATTGACGATGCCCGATGAATCTGGTCGGAATCGGCAAGCACCAATGGCAGGTCGGGCGCAATGGTACATTTGATATCAATGATCTCCAGAATGATGGAATGCATTATTCACTGTCTCTGCCAGTGATATCATCTCACGCACCACGGGCCTTGCTGCAGCTGAATATCATTGATCTAATTCACCAAGTTGCTCGCTTAGCCGAGCTGAGAATATCCTCAATCGACGAATACACACCGTGATCTAGGCTCAAATCCAACAGCGATATCTCGGCGTTCGCCAGAATGACGCCAAGGATATTGTTAAATCATGCGTGATCCCGCTCGCCAAAGTGCCAATCGACTCCATCTTGTGAACGTGCTGCAGCGCCCCTCCAATTCTCCCTCATATGCCGATGCATGATGCCTCAATTCAACTCGGTGCTCGCTCGGTCAGTAAAAATCTCGAAGATTGGCTTGGTATCAAGAGCGGTCAGAATCCCAACGGCTCGGCTATCGTCCGAAGTCAACGGCGCGCCTAAATAGCCATCGCCTTTCAATTGGGTAAGGAGTTCGACGTCGGAAAACGGCGCTAGCACGCCACTTTCGTGATGGACCAAACTCCCTCCGTTCATTTCACCACCTAGCGTGCCAGCCAACTCATATAGTTGCCCTTTCATCAAGAAGAAAAAGCCCGCCGGGAGCCTCATTCGGCGGCGCCTCAAGTTTGTCGGCGCTGAGATAGATATTTGTATGCGCCGCAATCCACTCCGTCATGCCCTTGGAGGTAACAGATGATTTCTATCGTCCAGGCGCCAGCTCGGATTTTTCCATTACTTTGCCGCTTCTCGGTCAAACTTGGGTGCCAAGCTCAGCGCCGGTTGGTGGATACGGTCGAGGCTGATCACCCCAATGTTAAAACAGTGAAATGGTGAATAAAGTTCCCGGTTCCGTCGGCGACCGTCACAGGAAAACACCAAACCTTCACGAACCGTAACGGAACCTCAGATTTCGTTCGAAGCCGGTCCGAGCCATTGAACAGTTGCCATCTCAACAAGCTCCCCTTCTTCCATCTAGCACCTTCGCACCAAGCGATGACCGTATCACCTTTCCCATTACTCGAAATCAAGGGATCTTTCCCCGGCCGATTCGTACCCATGAATCCCAGTACGGTCTCCATGATTTGATTGTCCGCCCCTACCATTTGCAGATCGACGCGCCCTAGCCGCTCCGTCGCCAAGAAGAGGCCCGACCTTCCCTCGGCAAACGCAGCGCACTCATCGGGCAGGCTTCAATCTCCCACTCATTGAGTTTCCGTAAGGAAAAGGACCTCCCTGAATCCAGCGACTTCAGAAGCGCTATGTCACGAGTCCTGCCATCAGCCATTCGATACATGATGTGGAGTCGATCCTGCGGTGAGTGAATGCGCGGATTCCACAACAGCCGCAAGTACCAGTGGGCGTCGGATTTGCCTCCACTTCTTTGCCCAACGTCTTCCCCTCGTCAACTAAGCGCGTGACAAGTACTACTCCCCAACCTTACCCGGCAGATTCTTCGGACCTCACCCGTGCCAACCCGTGCCAATTGACATAAAGCACAAACATTACTGTGACTGTCGGGCGCCAAGGTTCCGCCGCCATCCAACCTCCGGTCCACATCAAGAGACTCTGCTCCGGCGCAAAGGAAGTCCCGTCGTCATTTGAACAAAGGAAACTCTGATTTAATCTCTGAACTCTGCTGTTTTCGGTGATTTTTCCAGAGAAAACCGAGTTTCCGGTTATCAATCGGAGTTTCCTAAGCAAACAGCATCAGATGCTTCCACGGCTCACCTTCCTTTCCCTGCGCAGCGACCTTCCCACTACCCATCTAGGCGACATACACCCACCCCGCACCATTTGCGCTCCGCTGACCATCCCAACGGCCATAACCGCTACTCACTCGATGGCTGACTTAAATCAGATCGCTAAAGGTCGAGCCATCGACCTCTCGCTTGACATAATACCGTCATTTGGCGTGGAGATGATTTTGACCGATCCAGCTTTCAAAAGGCTTAGCACCACAAAAATCCCGGATGCGACGCAAGCCGCTACCTTAAGGAAGGTATGTTTCATGCACACGCAATGTCGTCATCCATTGTTTTTAATCCGTTGGAGACATTTCAAGAATTTGGACCTAGATCATCATGGTGACCTCGGGAAGGCTCGATGCTTTCCGACTCCAATACTTCCGATACGGCACAGTAAATCACAGGAACCAAAAACAAGCTGGCTACTGACAAAAACGCTGCTCCGCCATTCCCAAACTTGGAACGATAAGCAAACTCTCTCACCACACAATAAAGCACGGGCACCACAAAAATACTGACCACCACGACCACCATGCCACCAAAAGTCGGAATCGCCATCGGGACCATGATATCCGAACCGCGCCCCGTCGAAGTAAGGATCGGAAACAGAGCCAACACCGTTGTCGCAGTGGTCATCAAGCACGGACGCACACGCCGCTGACCAGCCTCGATCGTTGCCTGCCGCAACGCCGCAATACTCCGGGGCCGCCGCCGCCGGAACGTCTGCTCCAAATAGGTCGCCATGATAACCCCATTATCCGACGCAATTCCAAACAAGGCGAGAAAGCCGACCCAAACGGCGACGCTGAGATTGAAAGGCTTCACTTGAAACAACTCCCGCATCTCGATCCCAAACAACGAGAAATCCAGAAACCAACCTTGTCCGTAGAGCCAGAGCATCAAAAATCCGCCCGCCCACGCCACAGCAACCCCAGAAAAGACCAGCATGGTGTTCGTAGTCGATTTGAACTGTAAATACAGAATCACGAAGAGCGCCAAGAGCGCCAAAGGGAGAACAACCATCAACCTCTTTTCCGATCGCACCTGATTTTCGTAACTCCCGGCAAATGTATAGCTGACCCCTTCCGGCAGCACCAATTCGCCGCTCGCGATCTTGGTCTGTAGATAGGCTTGCACATCCTCCACGACATCGACTTCCGCCTTTCCAGGTTTCATGTCAAACAAGACATATCCCACCAGAAAGGTATCCTCGCTCTTGATGTTCTGCGGACCGCGGCGATACTGAATCGTGGCGAGCTGTTCCAACGGAATCTGAACGCCATCCGGCGCTGAAACCAAGATTCGCCCCAGTGATTCAATCTGATCCCGCAACTCCCGCAAGTATCTCACTCGAACGGGATAACGTTCACGACCCTCAACCGTCGTCGTGACCCGTTTCCCGCCAATGCCGACTTCAATGACCTCCTGAACATCGCCCAACTTGATGCCATGTCGAGCGATTGCCTCACGATCGATCTCGATCTCCAAATACGGTTTTCCCACAATACGATCCGCAATCACCGCTGAGGGCTCCACAGAAGGGACCTCCTTCAAAAATCTTTCCATCTGCAACCCCACTCGTTCGATAATATCCAAATTCGGCCCCTTGACCTTGATCCCCATCGGCGCCCGCATCCCGCTCTGCAACATCACCAACCGTGCCGCGATCGGCTGAAGCTTTGGCGCTGAGGTCGAACCCGGCACCCTGGCCGCTTCGACAATCGCATCCCAGATATCCTCCGCCTGATTGATTCCAGGCCAAGGGGGCCGACCTTCATTCAGTGCCGGATCCAGTGCGGGCCGCCAAAGACGAAACGGCATCCCCTCCCGATCCGGAATCAAAGCCCCCAGTTGATCTCGCTGAAACCGCCCCTGAACCCAATAAGGCTCGCCATCAGGGGCCAAGACAGGATCGCCTTCGACATCTCGAAAAAAATCCACTTTGCTGTCTTCATAAGCAAAGGTCAATCGCCCTCCCTCCTCGTCGCCTAAAAACTGCGGCCGATAATTAATCACTGTTTCGACCATCGAAACAGGCGCAGGATCCAGCGGCGTCTCGGCCCGCCCGAGTTTGCCAACCACCGTCTCCACTTCGGGAATCTGACGGATCAAAAGGTTCTGCTTGCGCATCGAATCCATAGATTCGCCGATCGATGCATGGGGCATAGTCGTGGGCATGTAGAGATAGGAGCCTTCATCCAGCATCGGCATGAACTCCTTTCCCAATCCCGGAAACGCCTCAGCGACCGCCGCAACCAGAGGAAGCTTCCTCACCGGTGACGGTAACCAGCCGAAGAACGATTCAAATCCTAACCATACGACGGCCCCTAGGAAAACTAGAGCTGTGGGCACCGTCAGAAATGTCAACCGATACTGCAAGCACAACGTCAAGATACTTCCGTAAGCATACCGAAAACAATGAATGAGCGCGAGCAGGCCTCCAATGAGAAGCCCGACAAAGAAGAGATTCAAAAGGAATCCCTTCTCAGGCCCCAGAGGCAGCCAATGCCACGCGAGCAGGATGCCGACAATAACTGCGGCGAGGGCGTTGGTTACACGAGGCACCCAACGGCGAATCCGGGCGGGAAGCCTCTCCTCGGCAAAATGATAGGAACCGGTGGCGAGCAGAATCACCCCCAAGATCCATCCCAACAACAACGGGGCCTCGCCGCTGAGTTGCCGAACACCCCAGACCAAAATGACCACCAAGCCCATTGCGGCAAGGGATCCGAAAGCAACCCTCCGCAACATCTTACCCTTGATCCGCCCCACAAACAGAATCTGGGCGAAAGTCGGAATCACAGTGAGAGCCACCAAGACCGAAGCCACCAAAGCAAATGTCTTGGTCCACGCCAAGGGCGTGAACAACTTACCCTCCGCCGCCTCCATCGTGAACACCGGCAGAAAACTGACGACGGTTGTGGCCACGGCGGTTAAGACTGCGCTGCCCACCTCCTTCGAAGCACGCAACACGATCCGCAAGGAATCTTCATCAGGAGACGCTTCGTCAAAATGCTTGAGGATGTTCTCGCAGATCACAATGCCCATATCCACCATCGTGCCGATCGCAATCGCAATTCCAGACAAGGCCACGATGTTGGCATCCACGCCGAAGACCTTCATCGCGCTGAAGCACATCAAAACCGCTAAGGGCAAAACACCAGAAATCAACAGCGAACTCCGCAAATGCATGACCATGATCAACACTACCATCACGGCCACTAAAATCTCCTCGGCCAGCGCTGAATTTAGGGTTTGCAACGTTTCGTTAATCAACTCCGTCCGATCGTAGAAAGGAACAATCACAACTTGACTGACCGTCCCGTCCGCCAAGGTCTTCTTGGGTAGTCCCGGCGCAATCTCCTCGATCTTTGCCTTCACCTGGTTGATCGTCGCCAATGGATTATCTCCATATCGAACTACCACCACGCCGCCAACCGCCTCCGCCCCCTCCTTGTCCAGAGCGCCCCGGCGCAGTGCCGGACCGCAGTTTACCTTCGCGACGCTCTTGACATACACCGGCACATTATCGTGAACCTTAATAACGCTGCTTTCGATATCCTCCAGATTCTTGATAAAGCCCAGACCCCGTATCACATACTCGACATGATTCACCTCAATCGTACGGGCTCCGACATCCACGTTGGCCATCCGTACTGCTTTAAAAACCTCCTCCAGCGAAACCCCAAACGCTCGCATCGCGTCCGGATCCACATCGATCTGATACTCCCGGACAAAGCCGCCCACCGACGCCACCTCACTCACACCGTCGGCGGCCAATAACCCATAGCGCACATACCAATCCTGAATGCTCCGCAACTCGTCCGGATCCCAACCGCCCGTTGGATTCCCCTCGGCATCTTGCCCTTCCAACGTATACCAAAAGACCTGACCGAGCGCCGTCGCATCCGGCCCCAATGCCGGTTGCACCCCCTGCGGCAAGGTGCCGGCCGGCAGGCTGTTCAATTTTTCAAGGATACGAGATCGAGACCAATAAAAGTCTATGTCATCTTTAAAGATCACATAGATCGTCGAGAATCCGAACATCGAATAACTGCGGACGTTTTTCACCCCCGGCACCCCAAACAGAGATACCGTCAGCGGATACGAAATCTGATCCTCCACATCCTGCGGCGAACGCCCCGCCCATTCGGTAAAAACGATTTGTTGGTTCTCGCCAATATCCGGGATCGCATCCACTGGCACTGGATCACGCGGCAACCCGCCAACAGCCCAATTGAAGGGCGCGACAAGAAACCCCCAAACCAGAAAGAACAAAACCCCCAGCAAAACGATCAACTGGTTCCGCAAACAAAACTCAATCAATCGCCCGAGGAGCCCGGAAGGTTCCGGCGACTCACTCATGTGCCTGACCCTCATGTCCACCGGCTTGCGATCCCGGCACCAACATCTCCTTCAGTCTCCCGCATTGGAACATCTGGCTCCCATAGTAAGGGTTCTCCGTACCCTCGGTGTTCTGAAGCCAACTCGCCCCCCGCCCACCAAATGCCATCGGACAATGATAGAGCAAAACCGGTTGATCCCCGCTGGCTCCAAACTGCCTCACCACATCGATCAAAGCATTCGAAACCAAATCAAACCCTTTCCGAGCGCCAGCCAATTGATCTGCACCGGCCACGGCATCCATTCCCTGCATCAATTGGCTCCGTTCGGTCATCCAAACGTGGTGCGCTTCTCCCGACACCAAGCTTATATCCACCGACTCCAATGCGCCTCTGAGCGAAGGAATCAGCTCCTGACATTCAGCAAACCGATCATGACTCAATCTATCCTTAACATTCACATAAGCTCGAACGACGCCATTCAACTGCCGCTTGAAGACCTCTGGAACCGAATAGGATTTCGTGATGTGCTCCCCACCATAAGCGCCGGATCCTCTATCCCCCTCAGGATTCATCATGCTGGGTTTGGCGAGAATCTGAATGGCGCTATCAATCTTGAAATTGCCCTTGACCACTACCCGCTCACCTTCCTCTAAACCCGACTCTACCAAATAATAATCTCCCGCCCTCGGACCCAGCTCGATCTCGCGCCCCTCATATCGCCCCTCCCCTTTATCCACGTAGACAACGGCCCGCTTCCCAGTAATCAAGGGAGCGGACGCCGGAATCGCCAAGGGCGCGCTCCCCTCCTCAGTAGCCACATAACCCAGTGACTCAGCACTCACCAAGGCCATCCCACAAATGTCACACTCTCCCGGTGCATCCTTGATGATCTCTGGATGCATCGGACTGATCCACTTTCCCGCTAGGTCCGCATCCACCACCTGGCCTCCCTCGGCGGTTCTGGATTTTACAACCGCCCGGACAAACATATCTGGCTTGAGCCGCCCGCCCGGGTTGGGAAGGTTCACTCGAATCTTCACCGTCCGTGTCTTGGGATTGAGGATCGGATCAATGAGCGCGATCTGCCCCCGGAAAACTTCACCCGGATACGCCTCCGTCCGGAATTCCACTTCCTGCCCATAGTGCAACCAGGCCAAATCAGATTCGTAAGCATCCAATTTCACCCATAATTCTGACAAATCCGCAATCGTATAGATATGTGTGCCCGTCTGTACATACATTCCCTCGATCGCGTTCTTGTGGACGACCACGCCGGAAATAGGCGAATTGATGGTGACCCGCTCATTCGGTGTCCCGCACCGCTCAATCTCCTCGATCTGTGAATCACTCAGTCCCCAAAGCCGCAATTTCTCACGGGCCGACTCCACACTGACTCCCACCCTCCCTTTCAAGTAGTCGCTTCGGCTTTCGCGCAAGTCGGTGGATGTCGCTAAGGCGCTGATCAATTCCTCCTGAGCCTGAAGCAATTCAGGGCTATACATATAAACCAGATGATCACCCTTTTCGACAGGAACGCCGGTGTAGTCCACATACAGCCGATCAAGCCGCCCCGGAACCCAGGAAGTGATGTACGATATCCGGGACTCATCATACGTCACCTTTCCCACCATCCGAATTTCCGCGGTAACGAATTTCCTCTCAACGACAGCGGACTCGACCTCGGCCAATTTACGCGCCCGCGGAGACATCTTCAGCTCGCGCCCGCCTCCCTCAGCGCCGCCCCCGACTTCGACCAGAACGAGATCCATCGCACAGATTGGGCATTTCCCTTTTTGCGGTTGCCTAATCTGCGGATGCATTGAACAAGTATACACGGCGGCTTCAGGTGAAGCCCCCCCAGCAGTCTTTGACTCCTGACGGTCATCTGAGCTCATAGTGAAAAGCCCTCGGACGGCGATGCCACCGACAAACGCGGCCACTATCGCCGCCATCAAAAAAATAGGTTGTGCCTTCATCGTTAGCAATTATTTGGCTAGTTTGAGCGACCCAATCTTCCAAAGGTCGCTTCCCGCGAGCATATCAATCTTCGCCAACCGCTGTTCCCGGTCGGCAATTGCCCGTTGATAGGATAGTTGAATGTCGAGCAACAATTGCTGCGCATCGACTAGTTGTAAAAAATCGGATCGCCCCGCCACATAAGTCTGTTCGGCAACCTCCAGAGAGTTTTCCGCGAGAGGTTCCAAGACATCCCTAAACAAACTGATCTTCCGCTCCGCATCGCGAAACTCGTAGAGAACCAGCTTCAAGTCAGCGATTAGTAGATTCTCACGATCCTCTTTCAATCTGACCGCGATATTGCGTCGTGCCTCGGCCTCCCTGACCCCGGCGCGATACTTGCCCCACCAAAGTGGAATATTGATCGAACCCGACACCATCAAGGGATCCCTTCCGCTGCCGTCCACTCCCGGAAATCGAGAGCTCCCCGTATCCACATACTCCACTCCCAGCGACACATCCGGCCAAACGGCTTTCTTCGCCAGCTCAATCCCTTTAGCTTCCAGGGAAACCTTTGCTGACAACGCCTTCAATTCCGGATTCTCAGATCGGAGGACCGCTGCTAACTCATCCGGAGCGCCCCGGTCTCCGCTCAACTCAAAAACGGTCGGCCACGGCAACTCGGCCTCAGGTGAACGATTCAAAGTCGCATTGAACTTAGCCGCCAGCGGCTTTCTAAGATCTTCTAACCCAAGCAATCTGTCTTCGAGTTTACCCAGTTCGACTTGAACCCTGATGACGCCGGTCCCATCACTCCCTGATCGGAACTTCGCCTGCGCCACCTTCTCCAACTGCTTCGTCAACTCGATGTTCTCCTTGGTAATCGAAATGGCCTGGCTCAAATAATAGAGCTCGAAGTAGACATCTTTAACATTGAAAAAGAGTTTTCGTTTCGCGGCCTCATACTCCGCATGCGCAGCGGCCGCAGCCGCATATGCCCTGTCCCCGGCAAGACGCAGTTTTCCAAACCACGGAAGTGTTTGAGACAGTCCCACCCTATGATTCTGCGGCCCCACACGAGTCTCGACATGTTGAATAAAATAACCGTAGGTGAGTCGGGGATCGGGCAACGCCATCGCCTGAGGAATTCGCTCCAAGGCAGCCTTCCAGCGATTGAACGCGGCCTCCAGACCGGGATTGTTCAACGCTGCCTCCGCCAGATAGTCAGACAAGCTCAATCCGGCGAATGGCGCTTCGGACGTCGCGCCGCCCGGCACCGCTTCCTCGCCTTCCAACTCATGAACCAGCCTCTGCACCGACGTATTCTGTGGCTTCGGCCCCGGAGACGAAGCGCAACCCGCAAGCGCAATAGCCAGCAATGAAAAAAATTCACCCGCGATTCGATTCCACTGCAGTGATACGTTCATCTAATTCTCTTTCAGCAGTCGGAATGGCCGACCGCAACCGAAATCCTAGAGATTTCATTCCCGAGGTTAGCAATACACCGGAAACACCGGTGTACACTTTTCATCTGTCGGGACTGAGAATCAGATCAGGTAGGAACAATGAAACTGATAGATGGGCACACGAACACTCGCAGCCTCAACAAACGCGACGGGGCTCCCCAACGGCTCCGAACTCGGCTCCATGGATACCAACCACGCTTGCCAACAAACATTGAACTCAAAGCCAACATGGACCCGAGCAAAAGGCAGTGCGGGAATCGGTGATTCCGCAGAGTCAGAACCCTCGACGCAGCAATCGCTTCTCTCACAGGTGCAATCACAACACGCTGCGCCCCCTCCCTGTTCAACCGGAAGCGACGCAAAAGCCGACGCTCCCTGCGAAACAGAGAGCATCACCATAATGATCAATGACGTGATGACTCGAACCATTCGCAAAAAATCTACACCGATTACAAACTAAATACCACGGTTCACCCCAAGAGCAACCAAAAATCTTTCATTCGAAAAGGCACCATCAAATTCAATCAAATTATCAGTGAATCAATTCTGACAGGCCCCATATGACTCATCAGGATGGAAAAATCATGTGGACTCTGGTCATCCTGCCGAAGTCTCCAACACAAAACTAGACGCTGAACAGAATAGGGATCGGCTAACGATTCCCGCTCCACAAACTATCCGCCTGTCCCCGTTCTGCCTACCGCTCAACCAACGCTCGCAACCGGTGATTTCCTGGACTGCGGAAGCCCTGTTGCCCTCCATTCCAAGTCTTGCAAATCCCCCGGAGAGAGGCAAAAATTATACGCATGCCCATTAATTTAAGTAATTGAGTAACGTTGAATAAATCAGCGAGTCTCTAACATCAGGACATGCCGATCATCAATATGCGACTGATCACCATAATGCGATTGAATGCTCGGACCAAGACCAGCCTCGCGACCGTCTTGGCCGTGGCACAATTCGTCCCGCTCGCCTCACCCGAACCTGCGACTTTCGCAACCCTAGCGAAGCCATTTTTCAAACAATACTGCACTAACTGTCACGGCAACGAGAAACAGAAAGCCGGTCTCAACCTCGAAGCCTTCAATGACAACGTCGCACTTTACCAAGAACGGGACCTGTGGGAATCCGTCCGCGACATGCTTACCGAGCGTGAGATGCCCCCCGAAAAAAAGATGCAACCCACTGAGAAAGAACGCATTCAAGTGGTTCAGTTCATCAATGAGGAACTCGCCAAGTTCGATTGTGACGAAATCAGCCAGCCAGGGCGTGTCACTCTCCGGCGGCTCAATCGCGCCGAGTACAACAACACCATCCGAGACCTCATGGGCGTCAATTTTCAGCCGGCCGCCGATTTCCCTCTGGATGAAGTCGGCTACGGATTCGACAACATCGGCGACGTCCTATCCCTTTCGCCCATATTGATGGAGAAATACTTGGCGGCCGCGGAGCAAATCGTTTCCGAGGCAATTCTGACCGAGATTCCAGAATGGCCCCCGACACAGAAGTTCGAAGTGGAGCAATTCCGCTCTCGCGGCGGGGATCACGTCCGGAGAGAAGACAACGTAATGGGGTTCTTCCGTGAAGGCACGGCAACAAAACTCTTCCGCGTTGAACACGAGGGCACCTATCGATTGAAAATTCGGGCCTACGGACAACAAGCAGGACCTGACCCAACTCGGCTTTCTGTTCGCATCAATCGACAAGAGGCACAAATTATTGACGTAGATGCTTTTGATACCAGGCCTGCTGTCTACACCGTAGACCTTCATCTTCCGGCGAATTCTCACCGGCTCGAATTGGGTTATACGAACAACTACAATCAGCAGGACAATCCGGTCACCGAACTCAACGGAGATCGAAACCTCTTTGTCGACTACGTCATTCTCGAAGGCCCCTTGGAACTAGAACCGCCTGTGCTTCCTGAATCACACACGCGACTCTTCACCGAGACTCCAACGCCAGGACAAGAGCTGGAAGTTGCTAAACACATCCTTTCAGCGTTCGTCACTCGTGCCTACCGCAGGCCCGTCACATCGGGCGAACTGGAGCGATTGCTCGACCTCGTGAATTACGCATTGGAACAGAAAGCAAGCTTTGAAGAAGCCATTCAGGTCGTCGTGCAAGCGGTGCTCGCATCACCCAGTTTTCTCTATCGCTGGGAACTCGATCTAGGCGAAACCACAGAAACCAATACCGTCCGTTCCTTGAACGCCTACGAATTCGCCTCCCGCCTTTCTTATTTCCTTTGGAGCAGCATGCCGGACGACACACTGTTCGAGTTGGCAGCCAGCGGAAGTCTCATGAAGCCAGCAGTCATTGAAGCGCAGGTCAAACGGATGTTGCTTGACCCCAAAGCCGATGCCCTGGTCACTAACTTTGCCGGCCAGTGGCTCCAATTCCGGAATCTCGAAACCGTCATGCCAAACCCCGATCTGTTTCCCACATTCGATGAAAAACTCCGCGCCTCAATGCGCCGGGAAAGCGAACTTTTCTTCAGCACCATCATGCGGGAAGATCGAAGTCTCCTCGAATTCCTCGACGCTGATTTCACCTACATTAACGACCGTCTCGCCGCACATTACCAAATGGAAGGCGAATTCAGCGATCAATTCCAACGCGTTAGTCTTGATGCCGATAGCGTCCGTGGCGGTATCCTGACTCAGGCAAGCACACTCGCATTGACAGCCAATCCGACTCGCACCTCCCCGGTCATTCGAGGCAAATGGGTGCTTGAACAGATATTGGGCACACCGCCCCCTCCCCCCCCTCCCGATGTCGAAGAACTAGAGGAAAGCAAAGAGGCCGCTGAATCTGCCTCTCTCCGCGAACGATTGGAGACCCACCGGTCAAAAGCCGAGTGCGCGACGTGCCACGCCAAGATGGACCCCATTGGTTTCGCCTTTGAGAACTTCGACGCAATCGGAGCTTGGCGCGATCTTGATGGTCCATTTCCTATCGACGCCTCCGGTGAATTACCCGATGGCCGAAGCTTTGACGGCCCGAATGAGCTGATTGACATTTTGAAAACCGAGGAAACCTTCATTCGCACTGTAACGGAGAAAATGTTGACGTTTGCACTAGGGCGCGGTTTAGAGTACTATGATAGGTGCGCGACAGATGAGATTTTGGCGGCATTGGCCGAAAATGACTGCCGTTTCTCGACCCTAGTCACTGCGATCGTGATGAGTGATCCCTTTCAAAAAGTCAGTTTACCAATCAAATCACAATGAATGTAAGTATTTCACTATCCCGCCGAACCTTCCTTCATGGCTTGGGGACGTCTATGGCGTTGCCCTTGCTGGACGCCATGACTCCGGTTCGGTCACTGGCTTACGGAGCGGCTCAAGATCCGGTTCGCATGGCGTTCCTGTTCGTCCCCAATGGCATGCACATGCCCGACTGGACGCCCAGCCAAGAAGGCTTTCATTACGATTTACCTAAGATCCTAAAAACCATGGCACCGGTAAAGCGCGACATCACGGTCCTCACCGGTTTGACCAATGACAAAGGACGCGGCAACGGCGATGGTCCGGGAGATCACGCTCGGTCCGCGGGAGTCTTTCTCACGGGAGTGCAACCCCTTAAAAGCCAGGGCTCCGAAATCCGAGCCGGAATCTCGGTCGATCAAGAGGCGGCCAAGGCCATCGGCAACCAAACCCGCTTTGCCTCCCTCGAGTTGGGGATCGAAAAAGGGCGTCAATCCGGCAAATGCGATTCCGGCTATGCCTGCTCCTACTCCAATAATATCTCATGGCGCAACGCGACGACGCCCATGACGAAGGAGACAAATCCTCGCTTGGTCTTCGAACGTCTCTTCGGCAATGAAAACGATGCTGAACAGACCGAGAGCGCCCTGCGCAGAAAACGATTCCAGAACAGTATCCTCGATTTCGTTCTCGAAGACGCCAAACGGCTGAGCCACAAAATCGGAAACAAAGACCGAGCTAAACTAGACGAATACCTGACTGCCGTTCGTGAAATCGAACTCCGACTCGAGATGGCCGAGAAAGAGAGCAAAGAGCGCCCAGACTACCTCGCTGAGTTTGACAAACCCAAAGGCATCCCCTCCTCCTACGAAGAACATATCCGTTTAATGGGCGACATGATGATCCTAGCGTTCCAAACGGATGTTACCCGCATCGCCACCTTCATGCTGGCCAACGAAGGCAGCAACAAGAGCTATCGTTTCATTGGAGTCAACGAAGGCCACCACTCACTGTCCCATCACCAGAACGATCCGGTGAAACTGCGAAAGATTAGTAACATTAATGAATTTCACGCCCGCCAAGTCGCCTACATTCTCCAGCGGCTGAAATCGATTCCGGAAGGGGATGGAAGTCTTCTAGACAACTGCATGATCATTTACGGTGCCGGAATTAGCGACGGCAATCGCCATAACAACGAGAATCTCCCGATCATTATGGCTGGCAGAGCGGGCGGAGCCATCACCCCTGGCCGTCACATCCGCTATCATTTTGAAACCCCCATGTCGAATCTCTATCTTTCAATGCTCGATCAGCTAGGGGTCCACCGGGAACGATTCGGCGATAGCACCGGACGCCTACCGAGATTGTTGTTCAGCTAAAATGACAGACCGGGCAATCGATTTCGGGACACCCCAAAGGGAGTGTTAGATAGCGATTTTCCGGCCCGGCCCAGTCAGTCTTCTACCGTCATGAAAATCCCATACCCCCGGGGGCGATTTCCAGCCCTCGCTCTCACTGCTTGCCTTAGTCTTCAACTTACCGCCCAGGAAGCAGTACCAACGATCTCGCAACTTATTGACGCTCTTAAAAACGGTGAAAAACAAAAACGCCGCGATGCCGCGCTAGCCCTGAGTGAGCTCGGCCCCAAGGCCGCGGAAGCCGTACCAGCCTTGATACTCGCTCTCGAAGACGGTGACATCCAGGTTTGGTTTCACTCGGTGACGGCGCTGGCCCGCATTGGCCCGGAAGCCCGGCCGGCGATTCCCGCTCTCCTGGAAGACCTGACCGAAGTCGGACGCCGAGGCACAAATGCCAAATGGTATCGTTCCGCCTTTGCCCTCGGCAATATGGGACCGAGCGCCCTTTCGGAACTACGGCTCGCGCTAAAGGATTCCGAATCCGGTATTCGATCAGGCGTCGCCAAAGCACTCGGTTGGTTCGGTGAAGAAGCAGCCGTAGCCGTGCCGGATCTTGTCGATTTGCTCGGAGATAAAAACGAACACGTCCGCACGCACGCCGCCGAGAGCCTGGGTAAAATCGGGGAGCCCGCTCTCCAACCCCTCAAGGATCTGCTCCACGGATCAGACCACCAACTCAAACTCGGTGCACTCACCGCGATACAACGGATGGGACCCAAGGCGCAATCGCTCTCCGCTGACCTTATTAAATTGTCAACATCGCGCGGGACGCTCGATCTTCAAGCCAAAGCCCTTCGTGCGCTTCATCAAATCGGGTTAGAACCCGAAGCCCACGCTAACGTGCTCTGGCCACTCGCCCTCCGCGCTCCCAAGGAAGTGCGCCACGAAGTCGTGAACGGGCTGCTCGCACTGCCCTCCGAACTCAGCGTCCCAAAGCTCACGAAAATTTTGGAAAGCCCTGATGCTTCCGCACAACGTTGGGCCGCTGATCTCCTGGGACGAATCGGTGCTCCAGCCACCTCGGCCATGCCGCAGCTAGTCAAGCTGGTCCATCAAAACAATCACCCAGAGAACACCGCCGCTTTTAAGTCTGCAATCGCCAACATGGGACCGGCCGCTGCCGAAGCGCTATTTGAGCATCTAAGTGAAATCCCTCACACAGCTATCCAATCCGACTACTGGGCAATTGAGAGCCTTGGCAGCTATGGCATCCCCGGTCTCGCAAAACTCATTCAAGGACTGCAGCATGAAAACGTGACCGTGCGTCTCGCGTCAATCTATGGAATCCGCATCCTTGGTGCGGACGGACGGCCAGCACGATCAAAAATCGAACGCACTCTGCATGAGCCCAATGCCAGGATTCGATCCGCGAGCCTCCTTAGTCTGATTGCCATCGCCCGCGATCCGGATCGCTACGAAAACGATATCAGCCGACTTCTGGACGATGATGACACGGAAGCTCGCCACGCGGCGGCCGTCTCCGTATTAAATCTTTCCTCAGCCAGTGAATCCATCGTCGGCAAACTCGAAGCGCTGCTCCGCGACCACGACGCCGAGGTCCGGCTGGCAAGTCTCCGTGCCCTAGCAAGCATCGGCGATCGAGCAGCCGAACAAGCCGATCCAATCTCAGCCCTGATGGTCGAGAATCACGAAGGCATCCAAACCGCAGCGGTCGAAGCCCTCGGTGCCATCGGCATTGCATCACCGCTGGCGGTCACCCAAATCGCTCACCTCGCTGAACAGGCATCAGGCCAGCTCAAATTGGCCGCCCTCCGAAGCCTGGGGAGTGTTGGGACTACCGACAAGCGGGTGGCCAATGTCTATCGCGCTGCAATCGCTCACGCAGATTTTGAAATCCGTGAGGCGGCACTAGGAGGATTTGGAAAAATCATTCCGGACGAATCCGAAATCCTGTCGGTCAACATTGCTGCCCTGGAGGACAAGTCCGATGAAGTAAAACTTACGGCTGCCCGCAATCTCGGAAATCTTCGCGAGGCAGCTATCCCGGCGACCAAACCTTTGATGAACCTCTTGGCTGACCGCGACAAATTCACCCAATACCTTGAGGCACTGAAACAGATCCCAGCTGACGTCAGCCAATTAGAAACCTACATGGAAGGCCTCGACCATCGGAACCCCGCCGTTCGCTTTTACGCTTGCGAACAGCTCGGCCGGCTAGGACAACAAGCCATGCCAGCCGTCCGCAAACTCGAACGGCTGGAACAGCGAGATCGATATAGCTTCGTCAAACGGTGCGTCAAGACCGCCCTAGAACGCATCACCAACGAGGGCTGAGGTGACTGACTGAACAGCCTATTTTTCTTCAATAACCTCAGTCGTCGCAGCGGGCAGAGCCTTAAGTTTGACCAGATACTTCGCCTTATCCGCCTCAAACTCATCAATGCAACTCTCGCAGCAGAATTGTACCAGCACCCTTCCTTCGTGGACATATTCCACAGGGTCCCCCATCGAGCCCAGCTCTTCACCGCTAACCAAACAGGTCTTGAGTGGATAGTCCGCCTTCTGAGCGACGATATCCACACCATCCAGCATGCCGACTGCATCCGCATCCTCGGCTCCATGATGCCCTTCACCATCTTCATCCCCGTCATGCGAGTGAGACGCATCATCATGGTCGTGCGCCAACTCACTACCCCCACTGCATCCGGCTAGCCAAGCAACCATCAAAACGGCCATAAACGCCGAACCCACAAGCTTCAATGCTTTCTCAATCATTCTTTTCATAACTCAAATCGGATACCACATAGAACTACCCGTAAGAAGCCAAAGCAAGCCGAAATATTTCCAGCGTGGGCGAGCTGAGGGGGGACGAGACTCCGACGAGCTGCTGTCTCGCACTGCGAGACGGAATTCCAAAGCACACTCGGGCACTCACTTGCCGTCGCCTCCAATCCTCCGCAACCCAGCAAACGTAGATAACTCGAGGGATTCTCCCCCCCTTTCACGATCTGGCCTCACCACATTTTGATCGCACCCATTCCCACCTGATTGGCACAAAGCATGCCGCCATGATGCCCATTCGTAGAGCAAACGAGGCCCTGGCGGGGCCCGAAGTGCTGGCGACCAGCACAAATCCATTTGCTAATTGATCTGTATTTTGGCAATCAAAGAACAATAACCTATGCGTAGTTTCATTCCAAAAATTCTGAGCCAAGGATCCATTTTCATCCTTGCGGCACTCGGCGCCGAGTTCTCCAAAGCGGGCGAACCATGGATCGGATGGCATTATGTGGGCTCTCAAGCGATTAAAACGTCCACAAACGCCCCAACCGTCAACGAAATCTGGCGTATGCCCGAAAGTCAGCATCTCGGCAAGGTCCTGATTTCCCGTTTGTCCCGGATGCCGGACCGCGAAATACTCGGACCCAACATCACTCCACCTGCGATTCGTCCCCAAATCGTCAAAACCCTGCTAGAACAACTCCTAACCATCGAAAGCTTCGGCGAAATCCACGGACCTGCAA
This sequence comes from Limisphaerales bacterium, assembly GCA_024761205.1. GTDB lineage: Bacteria > Verrucomicrobiota > Verrucomicrobiia > Limisphaerales > AAA164-E04 > UBA2970. The sequence continues at coordinate 2,565 of JAMASS010000035.1, read as the reverse complement.
GCGGTCCGCCGACGCTTTCCCTGGCCGCAAAGCTGTCGCTTCAGCAAGTGGACGGTTGGGACCGCCACCTGCGTCGCTACTTGGGGACACTCAATTGGAAAGAACCCCAACAAAACCCCAGCAACGATGACCTCGACTGGACAGCTGCTCATAAAAACCCAGCTCTGCTCGCCCGCTTCACCAAACAAGGCGACTGGTTGCTCCTCAGTGTAGGGCCCGACGCCTTCTCATGCCTTACGGAGTGGAAGACTGCCCTCACCGATGGGAAACTCCCATCAGTACTGCCCGATGGCAACGTTCTCCGGCTTAAAGGCAACATCGATGGATTAGCCAGGTGGCTGGCCAATATTTCACTGCCGTCCCTCGCTGATTTCAACCTCAACTTCAAACCGCAAGCGACTGGTGTACGCACCGAGGCCACGATCCACCTCAACGAACAGATCGATTTTCCCCTCCCTGAGTGGAGCGTTCCTACGAACGCCATTCATGATCCGGTCGTTAGCTTCAGCGGGGCCCGTGGTCTCAGTGGCCTCGTTTCAAGCCTGCCGGGAACGAAGACGCTCGCTAAACAAGGCATCCCACCGCAATTCTTCTCCTGGTCCCGGACCTTTGCAATGTCCACAAACACCGCGCCAATTTTTCCTCTCTATCTCGGCTGGCCCATTCCAGAGAACGACATCAGCATCGCCAATCTCACAAAATTACTCCCAGCCATCGTCGGTTCGAATATTATCATGAGCCGTAGCGCCCGCTTAATCTCTTTCCCGAATCGCAACGAAACGATACTTCAGCTACTCCCGCCCTTCATTCAGCCCTTCGTTCGAGGATTTACCAATGCAACCCACGGCGTCCGAGTCGCGGGCCTTTTCCCTTTGCCCGCCGACCCCAGACCAGCACCACCCACTCTGTTTCAGCAGCTCAACAGCGCAGAGAATCTCGTGTACTACCAGTGGGAAATCACCCAGAACCGAATCGATGCCTACAAGACATTGCTCCAGCTGCTCTCATTCATGTTCGACAAGCCCCAGATGAGCACCGCTTCTGCCAGTTATCGCTGGCTCGAAGCGGTTGCGCCCAAACTGGGGAACAACTCAGTCACTATCGTCACCGCCCCAAGTCCGAAAGAACTCAAGCTAGTGCGAAAATCCCATTTCGGTCTGACAGGAATTGAAATAACCGCTCTGGCCCGTTGGCTCGAAGCCAAATCATTTCCTTGGATTGATACGGAACTCCTCTCGACTTGGAAAATGAAGCCCTTCCTTCCACCCCCAACAATCCCCAAGCCCAATGCTGAAATTGGGCGTTAACATCGATCACGTCGCCACGATTCGCCAAGCGCGCTATCGTGAAACCGGCAGTGGCGAGCCAGACCCCATCGCCGTGGCTCAAGCATGTGAAGTCGCGGGCTGCCATGGTATCACCGCCCATCTGCGCGAAGATCGGCGGCATATTCAAGATCACGACATTTGGCAACTCAAGGAAGTACTCCAAGTGCCCTTGAATTTTGAAATGGCGAACACCCCGGAAATGGTTGAAATCGCCAAAAAACTACTGCCATCTGCAGTTTGCCTCGTCCCGGAAAAACGAGAAGAATTGACCACCGAAGGAGGCCTGGATATTGTGTCCGCCCTCGCCGACATCACCGAAACTACCAAACGGCTCCAGGATCTAGGCATTGAAGTCAGCCTGTTTATTGACCCGGGCCCCGCACAGATCACGGCATCTGCTCAAGCAACCGCGCAAGCCGTCGAGCTGCACACCGGCGCATTCGCCAAGGCCTATAAAGACAACGCCCCCGCCGAGGCCGAAGTCGAGCGCCTCATCGCCGCTGCAACCCAAGGAAACAGACTAGGCCTCAAAATCAATGCGGGCCACGGCCTTAACTACCAGAACATCTCAGAAATCCATAAGGTGCCGCACCTCGCCGAGCTGAACATCGGGCATAGCATTGTAAGCCACGCGGTCACAGTTGGCATGAGTGCCGCCGTTAAAGAAATGCTGACGCTAATGCGCCGGCGAGAATCAGCCTGACCCATCCGATCGGATCAATCAGACCGACCACATTCGCCGAGCGTTACCGAGAGCGGTTTGTCTGAAACAACATGCAAACCCCCATCAACCGCCAGAACACCCAACTCACAATGCTACTCATACCGTCGGACGCTGGCATGGCCGACTCTCCGACCCCCAAGGTCCGGATCAATCCCTCGCTTGCGGCAACATTCCGCCAAAGTCCTTTTTCCCATGATCACGCCATCAAAGAGCACCCGAATTGGGAAAACACCAGCCCAGGCACCCGCCTCGCCGACGCCGAAAAAATCACGATTTCCCCTTGACGGATTCCACCCGTGAGGGTTACGTCTTCCTAGCGGATTATCTGAAAACGCTCGACGGGCAACGTCGAGGTGACAAAGTGATGAATACTTAATCGCCAAACTATGCTGTTGATGAAAGTGAAAGCAGAATCATTCACCCGGACATTCACGGAGAGTGGGGGGGGGGGGGGGGGGGGGGGGGGGGGGGGGGGGGGGGGGGGGGGGGGGGGGGGGGGGGGGGGGGGGGGGG
>JAMASS010000034.1 GCA_024761205.1 Limisphaerales bacterium | reverse complement strand
TTCGGATGGATCAAGGCTATTGAACAGCAACGTTGGATCAATCGGCGGCGTTGCCGCTTCTTGCGGATGCGGCGTCTGATTTGTCTGGACGGCGGGATTTGTCTTTGGTTTGCGTTTGTATTCCCCGGGCCGCACGATACGATCATGCGTGATGCGAGTACGAGGCTCCAGATCATCGATTGCTCTTTGATACATAAAGTGCAGTCCGATGAGAAAGGCAAAACCCATTACCACTACTCCTACAATAAACCCGCCGGGGAAATTGTTATAGAAATAGTCAATTTTTTTGATCAGTTCTTTAATTGTCATAGGTTCATCAGTGCGTACTTCAGAGCTGTCTTGCAGGCTGCGACTTTGTCTTCTAAGTCGTTGAAAGTTGAGTGTATGGCCTCTGCGGTGCTTAATCCTGTTTTTAACACGGCGAACGCGGTTAAGATCATTACACCAGCAGAACATACTGGATATGCGGGGACAGTTATCTTACACGTTGCTAGGCCGACCAGTGCACCTGCTAGGATCGCACCCAAGTCTATCGCCATTCCAATTTTTATGAATCCAATTTCGTTTCCAGCTCTTCCTCTTGCTCTGCCGTCACAGTTTTCCCAGGTGTTAACAGCATTTTGGAAACCGTCGATGTCTTCGCATTGAAGATCAAAGCACATAACACCAAGGATATCAGCGACTTCGTCGGGGATCGGGATAGTTAAATATGCTCCAGTTTCAGCACAGTATACTTCAATTGTTGCCGTTTGCGCCACGGGAACGCCGCCAAATGGCATAAGCAGCAGCGCGCCGATGACCGTTCCGACGACGGTTGATTTTCCGAAAAACGGAAGGCTGGTGAGGAAGGCCCGGAAACGGGCGCACCGGATGAGGTTCAAGCCGAAGAGGGCTTTGATAGTTTGCCTGATTAAGTTCATGGCAATGCTTTCTTTGATTTAATTGTTTTCTTTCCGTTGTCAAGTCCCCAGCGGCAAGCTGCCGGGCCGTTGATTACGATACGCAGGCTTAAGTGCGGAAAGCTCCCGCCGTTTCGCCTGAGCATCGGGAGGAGCTTGCAATTCTCCCCCCGACACCTTGATTCAGGCTATTGTATGGGACGGGCGACCCAACGTTGGAATCGCCTTGTATCGTTAGCAGTAAAAACCCTAATTGAAGGGGAACAGGGATGTCAACGGGAAAATCGCACTTTTTTGTTCGCTGGCGGGCGGGAGGACATGCCCTTGCTTGGCGGCATCGGGAAGTGGTCGGAAACTGCCGTTAACTGGCTCGGCATCGGTTCAGTTGCCTATATTGTTCCGGTGTTATTGGAGGCTGGCGGGGTTTTGGTGGCATTCAGGGCTTGGCGTTTTGGGGTGTGTGGGAATCGGTTGCCGAATGGGGGGCATTGGCGTATGAATCGGGGTTTCCCAATGGAGTGTTGGGGTGTGGTATGAGTGTCGGCTTGGAGAGTTCGGGAAGGTCGCCGTGGCTGCCTTCGGTTGCGGTGGCCGGACTTGCAGTGGCGGGGTATGGGTTGTTGGTAACGGGTCCTGAGACGATGCCGGAGGCGGAGCGGCGTCCGCCGAAGATGGTGAAGACGGTGGCTCCGAAGCCTTCGACGCACGGCATTTCGGTGACGGCTTACGGGGCGGTTCTTCCTGCGAGGCAGGTGGTGGTGTATCCGCAGGTGAGCGGGGTTGTTCTGAAGCAGCATTCTGAGTTGAGTCTGGGAGGGTTCGTGGCTGAGGGGGAGGATTTGTTTGAGATTGATTCGCGGTTGATGCAGTTGGATGTGCGGGCGGCGGCGGCGGCGGTGGCGCGCTCGGAGGCTTTGTTGAAGGAGGCGCGACGAAAGCGCATGGAGGCCGGGCGGTTGGCTCAAGAGCGGGTGATTGCGAGCACGGAATTGGCGGCGTTGGAATCGGCGGTGGCGACGCATTTGGCGGAGTGGCAACAGTTGCAGGCGGTGTTGGAGCGGAATGAGGAATTGTTGCGGCGGCATGTTTTGCGGGCGCCTTTTAACGCCGTGGTGTTGGCGGAGGCTGTGGAGACGGGACAGCGTGTGGGCCCCGGGTTCTCGGCGGTGACTTTGGCGGGGACGGACGAGTTTTGGGTGCGCGTTTCGCTTTCGGCGGACAAGTTGCGTTGGATCAAGTTGCCCAAGGGGGGAGAGGAGGGCGCTCGGGCTGATATCTATTTGGAGGTCGGTGATGACCGGATGGCGCATCGTAAGGGGAAAGTGGTGCGATTGCTCAGTGATATCGAACGGGATGGTCGGATGGCAAGGGTGCTGGTGAGTGTCAAGGACCCGCTCGGTTTTGGTGGGCAGTCGGTGGAGTCGCCCCTTTTAATCGGGAGTTACGTCAGAGTCGAAATTGATGCGGGTAAATTGAATAATGTCTTGGCTGTGCAACGGGATGCGTTGCGTGAGGGTGATAAGGTCTGGATCAGCGACGCGAACGATGAGCTGCAGATTCGGGATGTGGAGGTTCGGTGGCGCCGAGATGAAATGGTCTACCTGAGCAATGTCATTAACCCGGGAGATTCATTGATCGTGAGTCCTCTCAGAGCGGTGTTGCCGGGGATGAAGTTGAATCCTCAGCCGGTGGCGGTTGACGAAGGCCAAGGCGGACTGGGTGAGTGGGACTTGGGCCGTGAGTAAGATGCAAGAAGTCAAGAAGGTGGGCGTGATGGCGTGGTTTGCCCAGAATCACGTGGCGGCTAACCTGCTCATGATTGCCGTGGTGGCGAGCGGGTTCTTGGTGGCGCGTCATATTCGTCAGGAGATCTATCCGACTTATACTTTGGATGTCGTTCGGATCGATATGCAGTATCGCGGCGCGAGTCCGGAGGAGGTGGAACAGTCGATTATCCTGCCGATTGAGTCGGAATTGCGGGGGATGGAGATTATCCGTGAGATGCGGGCGCAGGCAATTGAGGGGCGGGCCTTGGTGACGGCAGAATTGACGCCGGGGATGGACCGAAATCGCGGATTACAGGAAGTCACAGCCGCGGTGCAGCGAATCGACTTGTTTCCCGATGATGCGGAACCGCCGATTGTGTCGTTGAACACCGGCCGCCGACGGGGAGTGCTCTATGTTTCGATTTATGGTGATTTGGATGAACGGGGTTTGTTGGCCTTTGCGCGTCAGATCGAGGAAGGATTGCTTTCGCAGCCGGAGGTATCTCTCGTTGAATTGCGGGGGATCCGAAGTCCGGAAATTCGCATTGAAATTTCCCCAGCGAAGTTGCGGTCGTTAGGGCTGCGGCTGGAAGATATTTCACGAGCGGTCGATGCCTCGGCTTTAGATGTGCCGGCGGGGTCGATCAAGACGCCTGGCGGGGATTTTCTGTTGCGGACGAGCGAGCGGCGCGATTTCGCCAAAGAGTTTGGTGAGATTGCCATTCTGAGCAAGACTGATGGGACTAAGGTGCGGTTGCAGGATATCGCTGTGATTACCGACAATTTTGAAGAGTCCGATGCCGAGAATTACTTTGATGGGCGACCCTCCATTTGGTTGGCTGTGCATAGCTCGGAAACGCAATCCCCATTAGACGTTGCCAACACGGTCCGTGAGTACATTGAACGGGAAAGAGCTCATTTGCCGCCCAGTGTGGGTATGGCCGTAACGTTTGATCGCTCGCACAGCTATGCGGAGCGCATCGACATGCTGTTGCAAAACGGTGCTTTGGGTTTGTTTTTGGTGATTCTTGCTTTGGGTCTGTTTTTGGAACTGCGGGTGGCATTTTGGACTGCGGTGGGCATTCCGGTTTCGATCTTGGGGTCGTTGTTCCTGCTGCCGACAATGGATGCGAGTATTAACATGCTATCGCTGTTTGGTTTTATCGTGACCTTGGGCATTGTGGTGGATGACGCTGTTGTGGTGGGAGAGGATATCTTCCATAAAATGTGTCTGGGGATGAACCGGTTGGAGGCGGCGATTGAGGGTGTTAAAGAGATGTCGATTCCTGTGGTGTTTGCGGTGTCCACCAACATCATCGCCTTTTTGCCTTTACTTTTTGTGCCGGGTGAAACGGGACGTTTTTTCTCTGTACTTCCGGCGGTGGTGATCGCGGTGTTCACGGTCTCGTTGATAGAATGTTTGTTGATCTTGCCGGGGCATTTGGCGCATCAAAGTAAGCATCCCGGCTCCAGGTGGTTTCAGCGATTTCATGCTTGGCAGACCACCTTGAGAATCCGAATTGATGACGCCATCGACCAGTGGTACGGACCAGTCATTCGGATGGTGGTGCGGAATCGTTATTTCACCTGCGCCATCTTTGTCGGCGTGTTGTTTTTATCGATCGGTTACACTTTTAGTGGGCGCATCAACTTTGCCTTTCGCCCCTCTATTGAAACGCCGTTTATTCAGGCGGAGATCGAAGTGGCGTCGGGCACCCCCATTGGGCGCATTCGCGAGATCTGCTTCCAAGTGGAGGAGTCCGCCCGGGTGGCTTTGGAAAAGAACGGGGAGCCGGATATCTTGGTGGGGATTTCGGTCGGGCTGAAGTATCGGGGATTTAATGGGGGCGAAGTATCAGTAAGACTGGTGCCGCAGAGTGAGCGCAGGATTACGGGGGAGCAATTTGCCAATCTTTGGCGGGAGTCCATTCCGGATATTCCGGATGTGGAGTCTGTCTTTTTTGATTATCTGATTGGTCCGGGAGGCTCAGCTGAGATCGATATTCAGATTTCTCATAAGGAAGTGGATGTGCTACGGGCGGCGGCGGCGGAAGTCGCCGCCGCCATCGGCAGGTACCCGGGGGTGAAGGATGTAAAGAAGGGTTTCGGACGCGCGATGCCGCAGTTTGATTTTGAGGTAAAGCCTGAAGGCCGCAGCTTGGGCATCACCGCCAGGGAATTGGGACAACAGATTCGGCATGCCTTTTATGGCGCTGAAGCGCTCCGACAACCTCGGGGACGGGAGGAAGTTCGTGTCATGGTGAAATATCCCGAGGCAGAGCGGCGGTCATTGAGCGGATTGGAAAATTTGTTGATTCGCATCCCGGGGGGTGGCGAGATCCCATTGTCGCAGGCTGCCAAGGTGATCCTGACGTCCGCGCCGACTCGGATCGAGCGGGTCAATGGGGCACGAGTTCATAACGTGACGGCCAATGTGTCGCCCGGAATCACCACCGGGAACAAAGTGCTTTCGAAATTCGAGAAGACCGAACTGCCGGCGATCATGGCGAAGCACCCCGGGATGCAATACAGTTTTGAGGGCGAGCAGCGGGAGCAGCGGGATTCCATGGCCAATTTATCGTGGGGACTGATGCTCTCTTTGTTTGCGATTTATGTGCTGATGGCCTCGCTGTTGCGCAGCTATCTCCAGGCGGTGATTGTGTTGTTGATGATTCCTTGGAGTTTATCAGGGGCGGTATTGGGGCATGTAATCATGGGTTTTGATCTGAGCGTGTTCAGCATCTTCGGGATGCTGGCCCTTTGCGGGATGGTGGTGAACGGCGCTTTTGTGTTGGCGGTGACACGCAACCAATACCTGCGGCAAGGTAAGGATCCGGTTGAGGCGATTATTCTGTCCGCCCAGAGACGATTCCGGCCGATTTTATTGACTGCACTGACGACCTTCTTGGGTTTGGGGCCAATGATTTTCGAGACGAGCATTCAAGCGCTTTTCTTGGTGCCGATGGCGATTGCGTTGGGCGTCGGGACGTTGGTGTCTGCGGTGGTGGTTCTATCGTTCATTCCGGCCTTAATGGTGATTGCCGAGGAGCTTGGTCTGGAAACGCTGTCGGAACGTCTGCGTCAGGAGGGAGCGACCCTGCCGGCCTCCGGCGCTGTCCGCTATTAAACACCCACCATCCGCACCGACGTCAGTTTCTGCAAATAACCCCCCGCTGCTCGGCCGAACCGATCCACACCAATGAATGGCGCTTTTTGACCACTACTCGTCGCCAAAAATCTCCACCCGAAAAAATACCGGAAAAGTGACTTTTCCTGTTGACGTCGCCTCGCTCCTCAATTGGGTCTTCTCCTGCTAACAACATTGACGGGTTTCGCTTGTCGGGCCGCTCGCTCAATATAATAGCCCGCACAAACGGCGTCGAGGATTACAACCACTTGACGCCAAGGGCGAACAGACGAGACATCCTCGTTTCTTGTCGATGCTGTTAGCAACGGCCCGGCGAAGGCGCTGGAGTCATTGTTAAAGCATTCAAAACAGTTAGAAACACAAAGAAATGAACAAGATACGCTTCATCCTGCTGGCATTGATAAACGCCGGCAAACAAACCGCCAAGGTCCTTCCCGCCTTGACAACCGGAAACCTCAACGGCAGCCTTGCTGCTGACGTTCGCCGTGGCGCCTGCGGCGCAAGCACAAAATCAACCCAAGCTCCCCTATGAATGGATCGGAGGGATTGTGAAAAAAACTTACCGCAATGATAAATTCTGGGCATAGAGAGGCTTCGGTGGGGAAGGGGAGCTGCCCCTGCTTGGACCCACGTGCGGCGGGCGCCTCCGGCAATGTGAAGCGGCGTCCTGCCAAAATGTCCGGCACACTCAGCAGTTGCAGTCGGGGGCAGCGTTTGTCCTTCATCTCTCCGGCCATTGCCATCTCACGGCTGAAGGCGGCTTTCTGCTGCGGCTTCAAATTGCGCATCAGGATCAGGCCGGCCATATCGGCCTCTTCACGTTCCAAGACACCTCGCAGCTAGCGCACCACGCTGATATTGACATTCTCGCCGCCCTTCACCTCCAACACCATCGAGCGCAACTTCTTCCTTGACCGCCCGAAGTAGATGCGTCCGTCAATGCCGCCGTCAATGCCCCGCTTCGTCGTGACGAAGCCGTCCACCTCCTCTACCACCCATTTCTGGAAGTGATACGGGTCACGCTTCCATAAATCAATGGCGCCTTCAAGCGTGCTTGGCACGCTATCAATAACGAAGTCAACCCCTTCCTTCAATCCGAGCCGATCATGCAGTCGAGCCGTAGCCACGCGCTTGATGGCGTGGATGGCGATGTCGCTTCCGATCCGGCGGCGTTTCAACCTATGCGCCGCCTCCAAGGTGGTGGCGCAACCAGAGAAGGGGTCGAACATCACATCACCCTCATTCGATCTCGCCTTGATGATCCTCTCCAGCAACGGCAAGGGCTTCTGCGTAGGATAGCCGAGGCGTTCTTTAGATATATTGATAATGGCTTTTATATCGTCCCATATATTTTAAACATCTGCAAAATAGCGCCCTTGTTCATCAACCTGTTCGCTGAAGAATGGCTTATGGTAAAAGATTTGTTCTTGAATAAGGTGATGCTTATACAAACCGGACTTTGTATAAAACAGTGGCACATCGTGCTTGCGCGGCCAATGCCGTTTGCTCGCTCCGCCGGTGCGATACGCCCACACGATTCATTCCTGAAATTCCTGTGCCCGAACACGCCGTGCAACATCACCTTGATATAATGGCTGGCAGTCGGGTCGCAATGCAGGTAAATGCCCGGTGGGTTTGAGGATGCCGCGCATAGGCAGGAGCCGCTCCGTCATATAAGAGAGATAAGCCAACAACCTCGGGTCCGTCCGGCGCAGGGACTTCATCCAAAGCCGCCAAAACTCTGCGGTGTCATCATCAATGCCGGGTTCCCGCATGAGCACCGGCAACTGCTCGATGGCGTGAATCCGCTCACCGTCCAACGTCCATTGATCGCAAAAGGCCTCGACCTGTTCCGGCAAAGGACGCCCGGTCTCGTCTTTATAGATAGCGTTGTAAGCCCTATTCGAGTTGAAGGGCGGGTCGAGGTAAATCAGGTCCGTGCTGCACGGCCCCAATTGATCCTGCATAACAGTCAGGCAATCGCCGTAATAAAGCTGATTGATCCGGCTCACGCGAGGGACCTCCGTATGAAGCAGGCAGAGGCGATCCCCTTGTTGTATTTCCAGACCGTCTCAGCGATGAAAAAACAGCATCCGACGGCTACTCTAGTGGCGGAACGAGCCGTGCCCGTTTTATTTGGCCTTCAATCGTGTTGACGAGCCCTTCCGCATAAGCGAGGGCGTGATTGATGACGGCGCGCCGAAAACCGGAACGGGGCGATAGGCGCGGTATTTATCAGTACCCGGGAAGGGTGCCCTGCTTTTCAACAGCCCCTGGCAGGAAACGGAGAATGCCCTTACCGGACAAGGACTCGGCAACGCAAGCGACAACCCCTTCCGCCCCGTTCTACAGCGCCAATGACCGGAGTTGGAATATGGTCAACATTCACAAGCGCGCCCTCATCCGCGCGCCCGAGGTGAAGCATCGCCCGCTACCGGTCAAGCCCATAATTTATCATTCCGATTCATTTAAAACCGGGCCCTTAGCCTTGAGGACAGCTTAGGGGCCCGGGGAGTTTTCAGAACTAGAAGTAGGATATGGGGATTTTTGATTTCCGCGTGTAATCGCTTCCATCAAAATTTTCCGGGCATTAACAAAGATCAAGCTTTGACATTAACAGATTGCCCATTATCAAAAATCCTGTTCTTAACTACGTCACATTTTCCCTGCTGTCAAGTGGGCAAATCATTTTTTTAGAAAATTACTTTCGGCTAATGGATTGATCGAATCTTAAGTCGAATCGATCGAATTTAGCGATTAATCATGCCATTTTGGCAGGAGAAGGGGCAACCTTGACGCAGTAGAATCCTGTGAGAGACAGACCACTCCTGGCTGGGCACCAATTTATTACCCCAAGTGAATTCTCTCCGATTGAATCCTCCCTGAGCGGCGTATTCCCACTCTGCTTTACTCGCCCAATTCGCGTAAACCACTGCGTCCTCCCAACAAACATGGAACTACCGGGAAATTCTCCCGGTCTGAAATTCCAGACCCTAGTCCTTCGGGATGTCTTCAGCTGGCCCTCGGAATGTAAGTCCACAGGCATAATGATTATTCACAGAAACAGTCTGCGCAGGATGGGGCAAAAACCACTGAACCGAGGACTAAACATCGAGGGATTGGCACCGGGGAAATCGTCTGGATTCGGTTTTCGTTCGGCGACAGTACGTAGCCGGTCTCCCTCACAAAAGCTTTGTGTTGATGCGCTGTGACTTCGTTTTGTCCAGCCAAAAACCGTCGCTGGAGACTTCTCACAGCGGATGTCCCTCGGACTGGCCCGCTCGGAATCCAGGCCACATCGTTCGTTCAAGAAAATCGCGAACGAACTGGGGTTCTGCGCTGGCCACCGTCCTATCGGATCGTTTCGAATCCTCGTCGCTCCCTGCCACAGGTACAAAACACCAAACAGCACTCCCTACGACACCAGCTAGCAGAAGGACCAAACTGTAAAACCAACCGATGATGAATCTGTTTCGCCTTTGCTCATTTCACTAACCTACTGTCAACATCCATCACCGAAACTCGGCTAATAGCTATTCATCAAAGACCTCGCCTAAAGCCTTGTGCATCACCGCGGGGTTGGCATCAACGCCAGTCCAATATTTGAAACCGAGAACGCCCTGGTTCACCAGCATCCTTTTACCGTCAATCACTTGACAGCCCGCTTCCCGTGCGGCTTGGATCAGGCGAGTGCTCGGCGGATTCGGAATCACGTCGGCAACCACCAGATTCGATCTCAGTGTGGATTCGTCTAACGCCACCCGCGCATCGACGTCCGGAAACAGCCCGATGGAAGTCGCATTGATGAGAATATTCGTGGTTTCCGGCACTTTGAAATCTCCTGTCCAGGGAACAAAGTCCGTCGCAACTTTCACCCGAGACGATAGCAAATCGACGAGCGGTTCCCCCCGTTCCTGACTGCGGTTGACGATCGTAATTCGGGTGGCGCCCATCAGAGCCATCTCTACACTGATTGCTCTCGCCGCGCCGCCGGCTCCAAGAATCACCACGTCAGACCCTACCGGTTCTCTGAGTTCTTTCAAAGACTGAACAAACCCTTTTCCGTCCGTATTTTCGCCGATGAGTTTATCCTCTCGTCGAACCACACAGTTTACCGCCTCCATTAGCTCTGCCGACTCACCAAGCCCGTCGAGATACTCAATGACCGCCACTTTGTGGGGAATCGTACAGTTGAACCCACGAAAGCCCATCACCCTCGCCCCTTTCACGGCATCCTCGAGGCCGCTTGGATCGACCTCCAATGATAGATACCGCCATTCCAGCCCGTGATACCGAAAAGCGGCTTCGATCATGTACTGTGTTGGATTCTCCGCAATTGGTTTCCCAAAGGCACCGGTTAATTCCTGCTTAAAATTCCAAACTTTTCCCATTATCTGACTTGTTTTGACTTGAGTGCTAGAACCAAGAAGATGGAAGTGCGAACTGCCAAAGACAAGCTAGAAGAATAGGAAGGCATTCTCGACAAGCTAGCCGCTCGCCACTGGCGCAGCCTCAGTATGCGGAAGAATCTAAGGGAGGTAAGATTTTTCGCAGGAACGGAAGGGCGTCCAAGCAGCAGACTTGGAACACACGCTCAAAAGTAAGGTCCAGACCAGCTTCAACTTGCCTCGGGGGTGCTGAGGTTGTGGAATAGTTGCATATAAGGCGCGCGCAACATGACCGACAAGGGCTAGGGTTGTTGGCCTTTCCCTCCCTGGGATGGATCGGGGGCGATGTGCGCTTCAAGACGAGTCCAGGAATGAGCTTGTCCATTTTTCCAGAAAGCGCTCGCGGTGCTTCCTGGGCTTCTTGCTCTCGCACTCAAGGCCCGAGAATGTCTTTGCCGCATGGCTTGGCACTCCGGGAGAATGGTTGGCACATGATCTCCTCAACAGATCGGTTTCTTCAGAGATTCCCTAGAACATCAGAAAAATTCCAGCTCTGCGGGGGAAGGCGCTGGCCTCGTTCCCACGAGAGTCTTGTCCTGGTTCGGTTTTGTTAGGTGCCCGCAAGAGTCAGGAGCGCTGGCCGCCCTCACTAGGGAAAGGGATGTTTTCTAAGGCAGAGAAGATGCCGTTAGTGGAACAGTTTGGATTCGGAGGATTCTTCCCTGGTTTTGCTGGGGTGAGGTTCTCTGGCGATATACACGCCCGGTCAAGCAGGCGGAGGAGATTTGCGAGGATCAAATCAATTGGCCGCTGCAATCGCGGCATCCGCTATTGGCGGAGACAACCCAAGGCCCAAGGAGTCCGATGACAAAAGCCCAGCGGCAGTCACGCTGGGGAGACTCTCAGAGGATTGAAGGGGGCAAGGCCCGGGGCTAGGTCTTTATCCCAGAAAAAGCGATCAGAGATCGTCAAACTAACCTCCCGCCCTTTGGTGGAAAAACGAAGACGCTGGCGCGCCTCTGGCCCCGCCAAGCGCCTCTTGATGTATTCAATTGCATCGGTTGCCTCTTGGCGGCGTGCTGGGATTATCCCGCAACCGGTCCGGGGTGAACCGCCTTGGTTCGCGCAAATCGGACAATGCCAAGTTCCTTGAAAAACGGCCCCTTTCCCGTGATGAAACTATTGAGTGCTGCGGAGGGAATACAGAATTTCAGCGGCCGCTTTGTTCACCGCTCTCTCTTCTTGCGCGGTGTTTCCCCCAGTTGCCATTCGTTCGCCTTCAAATTCTGCATCCAACATCATCGCATGCCCTCCGTGGCGGGGGCGTTCGAGCTCATGGTGGAGGGCAAACCCGGCATCATCGATCCGACCGTATCTTAAGTCATGCCGATGAGCAGAGGAGCAGGATTTAGCCAGAAGCAGACGCCCGCCATCCTGGCCTGCGCCAGGACTCCACGACCACGAATCGAATCAAGCATTCGGCCAAGACTCGCAGGATGTGCCTTGCCGCCGACATGCTTAGGGGTCTCAATGAAAAAAATCGCCTTCCCAACGGAATTCGGCGAGTATTTTGCCACAAGCATTTCACTTGAGATCTTCTTTGTAGGTGATACAACCACGTGATTTGGGCAGCGGTGGCATCGCCAAAGGCCCGGGTCTTTGGCGATGCCTGGGGAAAGATTTCTATTTCCGTGGCCCAGCCAGTGCCCAAAAACCTCGTGAGGGATTTTTCCACGCTCCCTGTGTCCCTAACATCCGAGGCATCGAGCCATTCCCGCTTAATCCTATACGGGACCGGGAGGCTTGCGAGTAGATGCCTATTGGATCCATCCGGGTCCTTTCCTTCAAAAATCTTCGCGTGCGCCAGTTCCCGGCGGTTTTGCGGACTCAGGCAAGCTCTGGCTGGCCACGCCAAAGACATCAGACACCGCCCCCCGGCGGTCCGGGCGTCAAGAACCCGCTTTCCCCCCTAGCGGTCTTGTTGATCCTAATATCGCCGACAGGAGCTTATCGATATCGACATTGGTTGGAAGAAACCGTTAATGAACGTTGGGGTCATCTGGGGCAGAAATCGACGTGTTACTTTTGGCTTTGATTTGATCCCTGAACGTTGCTGTTTTCGGTGATTTTTCCAGAGAGAAACCGAGTTTCCGGTTATTAATCAGCGTTTCCTTAGCCGATGATCCTTTTGCCGAAGTGATCGCGGCAGGTGGTGAAGCGGAACTTCCGGAAATTTCCGAAGAGCCTTAGGAAAGCGCGTATGGAAATATGGTGTAAAGATTTCTAAATTAGCTGTTGACGATTGGCTGTCCGTTTTGGGCGGCCTTTTTATTTCGCTGGCCTACGAACGGACGAAGGGAAAGGGTGAACTCCAAAAAAGCAATGGCTGGCCGATTATATCGGTGGCTGACATCGACGCTGAGAAAGTGCACATCAGCTTAAATCCGAATAACACTGACCGGCGAAGAGACTGGTGAAAAATTCATGAACATTAACTCTGGGAAACGCCCGCGCCGTAAAGCAAAGCCCTTGAGAGGAACCATGAGTGACCGGGGGTAAGCCCCGTGGTCCCCCGTTTCGCTTGTCTCGGACGCTTCCAAAGCCCACAATGAAGCTGGATCACCAAGAGATATGTGCTGTATGAGGCTGTTCCAAATTTCAACAGACGCATCGTAAGCGCCCGGTCCTCCTCGCCTTGGCAACTGTCTTGAATCTCTTCTTGCCAAGCCTGGGGCAGATGAGAGAATAGGCGGTCTGGACGATTCTCAAGAAACGATGATTGGGAGGACAGGCCATTGACATTCTTTTCCGGTTAACACCGATATTTAGCGAGGAACTAATTTCTCAACGAGTTGATTTTGCGAGAGCTAGCAGACGTTACAGCAGAATGAGCAACGACATGAAAAAATCAAAATGTTCTCCTAAATCAGTTAGCGCCGTTGTGATATGCCCTCAATCTCACCTCCGAAGCGGAGTCCCTGCCGTTCGGTTTCAGGAGAGCACCCGGGTTGCTCAATTAAGTCCTCGGATGGGAACCGCAAACAACCTGAAATCAACAAACTTTGAAACTTTGATTAGCGGCTGGCGGAACGGCTTACCCGGCGGGCCAGACGCACTGGGGGCTGGCCTATGACGACGGATTGGAAACGCAAGCTTGCGGATTATCTGCACGATCCGCCGAGCAAGTGCCTGGATATTCGGACTCATGGGGAACGTTCCGACACGGCGTTCCGCCAAGCGGGATTCAGTGATGACGAGGTCGGAAAGTATCACAAGGCTGCCGATCACACGGCGGCGGCGGCGGATCGGCTGCCTTTTCCCAAGTCGCAATCTTTGGGGATTCGCTGCGTCTTCGATGGGATTCACAACACTTTCCGGCACCCGCTGAACGGTGGGCGGCAGCTGAAATTCCACAAGGAATTCGCTTCGGTCGAACAGGGCTTTGAAGGAGAACAGTCTGTTCAGCCCAGGCTTTCGGAGGGTTCGCTGGCTAAACTGAGCGATGAGTGGGAGCACTGGCGGGCCCGCTTTTTCGCTCATTGGCGCCTCTGGCCGAAGTTCACGGTGGATAAGGACTACCGTTACGCTTTCCTGCCGGCGGACACGCGGATACCGGACCACACCATCTGGACGCATATGCAGATGGTGGCCGCATTGGGGGGATGCGTGCAAAGCGATAAAAAAATATGCCCTGTCTTCCTAAAGTTCCAACTCGGCCCAGTGCAGGATTTCATCGCCGCCGCTCGCAGCACGCGGGATCTTTGGAGCGGCAGCTATCTGCTTTCTTGGCTCATGGCTGCCGGTCTGAAGAAACTGTCCGAGGAAGTCGGCCCGGATGCGGTAGTTTTTCCTAGCCTGCGCGACCAGCCTCTGTTCGACCTTCATTGGAGAGACGATCTCTGGAATCGGGTCTACATCGGCGACGCTAGCAAGAAGGTATGGGAAACCCTCGGCTGGAAAGACCGCGAATTGCTGACGCCGAACCTGCCTAACGTGTTTCTCGCTGTCGTGCCCGAAGACCGGGCGAAGGCGCTTGCCGAAACGACGTGCGGAGCCATTGAAGCGGAGTGGGAGTGCATTGCCGATGCCGTTTGGAAAGCCTGCTCTGCCGCCGGATTAACCGACGACGAAGAAGGCATTATCCAAGTCAAACGAAAGGATCGGTACGAAAAGCAGGTTGGAAGGTTTCTTTCGCTTTCCTGGCAATGCACGCCTTGGCCGAAAACATTGGATGAAGCCATGAGCCTAGCCAAAGGATTTGACGACAAGATGCCCGTTAGCGAAGCGGAGAAAAGGGTTGAGAAAGTCATTCGCATGGCGACCGAGCAGATGCCGAAAGAACATCGCGACCAGCGTTTTTACACCGACGGCACGAAAACAAACCTTAACAACATCGGTCTGGCCTGGTCGGTCATTCTTACCTTGAATGGCTGGCAACTTGATGCCGTGCGCCAAACCAGAGTCTTTTCGGCGGTCAATGAAGGCGGCTGGGACGTCGGGACATTCTGCAACAAAGACGCCCTGACGGGCTGCGAAGAAGCGGTTGCGGGTGGAAGAGTCTGGGGTGAAAGAGCGCGCCTGAAGGATGCGCCATGGAAAAGCCTTTTCAAACACGACGATTGGCTTGGGGCGTCCACTTTGGTCAAAAGAGTGTGGCATCATGCTTACCTCAGGAACGCGCCGTGGTCGATTGACACAAATCCTTCCCATTTTCTTCCCATGCCTAACACTCGGGGAATCGCGGCGCATGATCCCTTCAAGGATTGCGGGGATGACGAAACGGCAGAGGATGCCCCGCCTTCCGAGAAATACTTCGCTGTAATCGCCTTTGACGGCGATGAGATCGGGAAATGGGTCAGTGGCGAAAAGATGCCGCCTTTCAAGGACCAATTGGCCGATTACAATGACCGCGATGGACAGGTTCGGCAGGGAGCCTTGGCATATTTTGAACGCGACGCTTTCGCGAAATTTCTCGAAACCGCACGTCCGCTCTCACCGAGCTATCATCTTCAATTAAGCGAGGCGCTGGCCAATTTCGCGTTGCGTTGCGCCCGCCCTATCGTCGAGGTCTTTGATGGACGGCTGATTTACGCCGGAGGGGACGATGTTCTGGCAATGGTTCCCGCCGACACTGCTTTGGCCTGCGCCCAGGCCTTGCGGAAAGCCTTCCGAGGAGATACCGACATCGGCGATTTTCTCCAACGCCACGCTAAGAGGCTGCAGAATGTAGAGAGAGAAAAGCACCCTTCCAAATATCAGGAAATGGCTGCAAAGAATGAGTTGGTCCGATGCAAGTGCGAGGAGGCCCGAGGGTTTTTAGAACGGCTGGATTTAAAGGACGACAACGGTCGGCCGATTCCGTTTATCGTTCCAGGCCCCAAGGCTGATGCGTCGGCGGGCATTGCGATTGCCCATTTCAAGGCGCCCTTGCAGGATGTCGTTCGCGAGGCGCAGGCCTCGGAAAAACGCGCTAAACGCAAAATCGAAGATGGTGGCTACGGCCGGAGCGCCTTCGCCGTCACGCTGATGAAGCGAAGCGGGGAGATCAATCATTGGGGAGGCCGGTGGGATAAGGGCGGTCTTTGTCTCTATGCCAAGATACTGTGTCTCTTGGAACAAAATGTCGTGAGCGCCAAATTCCCGCATCGGATTATCGAATTTGTGAAACCGTATTTGTCCGTTGATAGCGGAAGCTGCAAATTACCCCAAGACGCTGAAACGTTTTCGGAGGAAATCGCTCAAAGGATTTTGCTGCGCGAGATCGAGCTAGCGGCTGATAGACAGCGAGGGCCGAACTACTCCAGTAAAATCGTTGAGGAACTGAAGTCTGAGACCGAAAACTACCTAAGAGCAGTTTCCGATGTAAAGGCAGTTTCCGATGAAGCGGAGGCAAGGGCGAAGAAAGAAACACCGCAGAGGATGGTGTCCTCTTTGATCGGGCTCTGTCATACCGTCGCTTTCGCTCACCGCACCCGGGAAGCGGACAAACCGGCGTCCAATCGCAACAATCAAGTATGAATGTCCTTGAAATCCTTCTCCTCCCGACGGATGTGCTGTTTTTCCGGGACGGTCGTCCCATCGAAGGATCGTTGGCGGGACACGGAGCGGCATGGCCGTTGCCGAGTGTCACCAACGCCGCCTTGCACGCTGCGCTGCACCGGGCGTTTCCCGTGACGCAAGCTGATATCGAAACCGAAGAAACCAAAGGACACGGAGACCATGTACACCGGATCATTGCTGACGGGATCGCTCATGACGAACGGCGCTATTGCAGGTTCGGTTCACTGACCTCGGCCGGACCATTTCCCGTGAAGAGGGAAGGAGAATCCCATGTATGGTATTTTCCGCGTCCGCGGGATCTTACGGATAAAACGCTTTCTCCCTGTCTTTTGCCCGCGGCCGGCAAGGATTGGGAAGAAAGCACTCTGCCGAGGCCATTGAAACACGCGGTGACCAGCCTGTCTCCCCCTTCCAAGGATGATCGGGCCAAGGCTTGGCTTCCCCGGGAAAAGTTCGACTATTACTTGCAGGGCAGCGATAGCAAGCAGGAAGGCGTCAACGATTCCGATATTTTCAGCGTCGAACACTCCGTCGGCATCGAAATCGATCCGACGACACAGGCAGCCAAAGAAAAGAAGTTCTACTCCGCCCAATAC
Organism: Limisphaerales bacterium; assembly: GCA_024761205.1. Classification (GTDB taxonomy): domain Bacteria; phylum Verrucomicrobiota; class Verrucomicrobiia; order Limisphaerales; family AAA164-E04; genus UBA2970. The sequence goes on along the minus strand of JAMASS010000034.1, from coordinate 31,707 downwards.
TTGCGTCTCCAGGAGAAATGGTGTTTGGGGCAACTCGCCGCCGCCCGGAATGGCGAGGCGGCTCTGCTGAACAAGATGCTTAAGTCGGAACTTCCCGCGATCGTCGTGGGTGGACGTCGTCGAGTCTGCATGGTTGCATCGAACGCCATCAAACACCCGACGCCGCTACCCATTGGCAAAAGGGTGGATTTTCCTCAAGGCAATGGAAAGCATCTTGTTAAATGGGTTTTGCTCAGTCCGGCTATTTGGCCGCGAATTGCCGCGAACGGACACCGCCGTCGTCAGAGCCCGGCCGTCTGCCAAAAACATTCCGGCGGCTGGCTGCCGAACTGGATTAATGCAAAGACAGGCGATGTCCTGCTGCGCGTGGTCAGTTCCGAGGAGCGGCGGCGGCGGCGCGAACTGAACAATCGCGGGGAAGGCTATGGCACCGATGCGGGGAACGTGTTGGGGATTGGCGCGAAACTCGTGGCCGCGCTGGTTCCGAAGCCGATTGTCGTAACCGGCTGGTCTCTCGGCGAGCCTCTGGCGGGGGAGCGGGGAATCCGTCGTTCCGGAGCCAAGTCCTCCCATCTGGCGGTGCCTGCCGGAGCAGTTTATTACTTTGAAGCCGACACTCCAAGCGATGCTGAAAACCTGGCTGCCGTGTTGAACTGGCATGGCAAAGAAACACATCCCCGCATCATCAAAAATAGGCGAAGCACCCTGATGGGGGAAAAGGGATTTGGCTTGGGGGTATGCGGCGGATGGAGGTTTCGTTCGTCCCTCAGCGAACGTCCAGGAGAATAAAATTAGAACGAATCTCGTTTATCGTCAGCTTATGAATGCCACAAAAATCCTTTACATTTTCACTCGAACGCCTCTGCATGTCGGGGCGGGCGCCAGCGTGGGAGCGATCGACCAGCCCGTTATCCGGGAGCGGCACACGAATTATCCAGTGATTCCGGCTTCAAGTCTCAAAGGCAGTTTCGCGGACCAATGGGCCGTTAATGAGTTGTCCGGCCAAGGGAATAGGTTGGAAGTGCCCGAGGACAGCGACGACCCGAAGGTGACGCATAGGGATTGGCTCTTCGGCTCTGGCAACGACAAGCTTGCGTTTGCGGGTGCCCTCCAGTTTGCGGAGGCCAAGCTGTTGGCGTTTCCCGTCCGGTCGGCCAAAGGCAGTTTTGCCTGGATCACCAGCCCGCTCATCCTGCGCCGCGCCGCCCGGGACGGAGTGCTGCCCGCCGAGTCGATCAAGAACCTTATCGAACCCACCGATGAGCAAGCCATCTTCATTTCGGGAAAAGACTCGAAGATCGCTCTGGAAGACAAGCTGGTTCTCGAGGATTACACGTTTTCGAGGAAAAATGAGGGAGCGGAGGAGAATGATCTGAGGTTTGGCGACCTAGGAAAACAACTTGCGGGCTTGCTGACCGATGATGTTTGGAAGGAAGTGGGAGACCGGCTCGTCATCCTGAGCAACGGCATGATGAGTTTTTTCGCCCGAACCGCTTGCGAGGTGGCCCAGCATGTCCGTATTGACGACGAAACCGGCACTGCCGTAAAGGGCGGGCTATTCAATCAGGAGAACGTTCCCAGCGAGACTCTTTTCTACAGTGTGGTGCGCGGCTTCGCCGAGCGGACTCCGAGGAGCACTGTGAGGCGGCGTCCGGCGGAAAAGGCGCTCGAAGAGTTTGAAGAGAAGCTGAAAGGCGAATCGGTATTCCAATTCGGCGGGGACGCCTCCACCGGACTGGGTTATTGCACCGTGCAATTCCAAAAGAACGGAAAAGGAAGAACAAATCAGTGAAAAATCTTGAACAGATTCGAGCTGCCGAGGCGATCAACTCGGCCAAGGATTTAGACAGAGCCGCCGTCAACAAACTGCCGGCGATGATTTTGACTAACGGGCTGCTTGCGACGGTTGCTTTCTGCAATCCCGAGAGCAGCAGTGGGAAGAACCGACCCGCCATGACCAAGGCAATGGAGAGAACAGCAAAATACCTGGCGACTCAAGGACTGAATAGGGCGGCAAATCAAGGCCTCAAGGAGTTCGCCGAAGATCTCAGCAGCCGCGATTCGGTTCATTTGCAGCGCACTACCGAGGAAGCTTTGGCGTTCATCGGTTATTTGCGACGGTTTGCCAAAAACAATGAGCAATAACTTTGGGAGCTGAGCGATGCCTATCTATATGCCGTCAGATACTCGGGAGGTGCTTGACAAGGGTGCGGCCAAGTGTGCATCCCGGTCGCTCTACATGGACCGTTTTACCTGTCCCCAAGCCAAGGATGAAAAACCTCAAGCCAAGGATGAACGGCGAAAATGGTTCGAAGGACTGCTTAATCGGAAACCCGTGAAACTCAAGCGATGGAACTGGTGTGAGGCATTGGGAGAGAAACCGATTTTCGCGCAGCTCCAGTCTCGGCTGATGGTGAACATGGCTGGCGGAGTCATGGAAAACGCCGGACTGTGTCTGGACCGCTTCGGTCTGCCGTTCATCCCCGGCAGTGCGGTCAAGGGTTGCGCCCGGCGCATGGCCATTCAGTTATTGCGGGAACAGCGGGAAGACGGGAAAATCAATGAAGCTCTTATCACGACCCTCAAGGAGGCGGCCTTAGTCTTCGGCTGGACGCAGCAAGATTGGGAAGAAAAATCATCGGATTTTGCCTATGCTCTCGGTGAGAAATGGGGTGAGGTGAGCGGCATTGTCCGCAATCATTTACCTGATTCCTTCGCCGGTTCGGTCAGCTTTCTCCCGGCGCATCTGGTGGATGGCTTGGCGAGTGTGAAATTGCCCGATTCTTTTCCAAAACCGCCGGAGTTTGGCAAGTTGGAACTCGATATCGTCACCTGCCATCACTCCAAATACTATCGAGGGGATAATAAGGATGTCGCCACGGATGACGAGGATCCGAATCCCGTCGTTTTTCCGGCGGTTGCCGCTGGGCATGTGTTCGCTTTCCATGTCATGCCATTGCGAAATGGCGGAACGCAGTTGACGGAACAAGCGCGAGCCTGGCTGAGAAAAGGGCTGTCGCTGTTTGGCCTAGGTGCCAAGACGAATGCGGGCTATGGCTGGTTCGATTGTTCGGACGAATTGCAGGAAACAGTTCGTGAAACGCTAGACAAACAAAAGGAGATCAAGGAGATACACGACCGGAAAATAGAGGAAGCAAAGAAAGCCGCTGAAAAAAAGAAGCAAGAAGAGGAAAAGAGAAGAAAGGAAAAGAATATCCTCGCCAGCATGACCGATGAGGAGCGGATAGACTACGAACTGGAGCAAAAGACTGACGAACAGTTCCGTAGCCTACTGGATAATTTTCTCAAGCAGAAAGACGAGACACAAAAGGCGATCGTCCGGGCACTTCGAAAGAATCCGAGTTCTGAAGGCAGTCGCCGGAAGTTATGGGAGGTGCTGAAGGAACGAGCAAAAAAAGGCAAACGAGCCCAGATCGTGAATGAGATTCGGCAGTTGAGCAAACGGATGTATCCGGGCAGGGAAGGGAAAATGCCATGACTCCCGAAACCTACCATCTCGAATTCATAACGCCCTGTTTCTGCGCTGGGGCGGATCAAGCCGTCGCGGAAATCCGAGCGCCGGCGATTCGCGGAAAACTCCGCTGGTGGTTTCGGGCTCTCGGCGGGACACATTGCCAAGAAGTCGAGATTTTCGGTACAGTTCACAAGGAAGCCAAGGCCAGTGCCGTGGTGATTCGAGTGAAGGATTTCACAGCGAATAGAAAATGGCGCCCCATTCAATGTGGCGGACGAACGAACACCGGTTACCTCCTCTACTTCGCAAAGGTTTCCGGCTATGGCTGCCGTTGGAAACCCGATGGTAAGGGTGCTATTCCAGAGGGAAGCGGTTTCGAGATTCAAATCATATGGCGGAGGCAGCCGTCGAAAGAAAGTCGCAATCTTTTCGATTTGGCTCTTGAGTGTTTTCTCATGTTGGGCAGCTTCGGGTTGCGGAGCACTCGGGGGCTGGGCTGCTTCCATTGCGCTGAGGTTCCGTTTTCGACGGAAAAATTCAACGAACTGAAGGCCCGGATTGAGAAGCGTGGCTTTCTGGCTGGACTAGGTGAGTATCAGGGACATGAATCCAAGCTGCTGCTTGATGCGTTGGGAAAACAGTTGAATGGATTGCGAAGAAAAAAAGGCTATTCCGCCGGACCCAATGGAAGCAATCTGACTCCCCTCGGATCCAGCAACCCCCGTCAAGCAAGTGCGGTCTATTTGCGTCCGGTCCGTGAAAGCGACAACAGCTATAGAATCGTGGTTTTCGAAGCGCCGAAGGAAAAGGTCTTGGGAGAGAAATCGGGTCGCCGAGCCCCTCTGCTGAGGGGCAGCATCATTCCGCCACCGGTCGATGGATCGCCAGGAGGGAGACCTCCTCGATGGCGCTAAACCAGAAGGCGTCGCCAAGGAGGACAAGGGCGGAAACTTTTCCGCAGATTATGAATTCCGGTTCCCCCACGCTGTTCGTTTCTCTGGGGACGGCGCCGGCGATTGTGCCGGAGGCGTTTCTGTTGCCGGATGTGGAATTCGGTGCCGTTCGCGTGCTCACCACGGAACAGCCTGAGGTGGCGATGATTCAACTCTTTTTCCGGCAACATTACCCAAAAACCAATCTGGCCGTCAGTCGAGTTGCCGGATTCAAAGATTTGAGCACGGAGGCTGATCACCATCATTTTGAAGAAGTCCTCTACCGTTGGCTATTGAAATCGGGCACCGGACCTGAAGATCGTTACATCTGTTTGAGTGGCGGGTTCAAGACCATGTCTGTCGCCATGCAAAGGGCGGCCGTGTTCCTTGGCGCGAAGGAGGTGTTCCACGTTCTCGCCGACAACTGTTGCGAAGACTCTGAGGGCAAGGCTGTGCCTCCCTCCACGATCGAGCAGATTTTTGACGCTCGGGCACAAGGATGTCTTCATTGGATTCGGCTGGGTGCCGAGGCCGGTTGGCCGCAATTGCGGGAGGCATCGCCGGAACGGTTCCCTTTGTTAACGGTTAGAACCGAAAACTCTGTCGAGTGGTTGAGGTCTCCGAATACTGGCTTTCGGAAGTGGCAAGAGGAAATTATCAAACATTCCCGGCGTATCGCTAGGGCATGGGACCGCCTGTCGAGCCTCCCCTTCACCGAACTGGCGGCTTGGCCAAGTGCTGATCTTAACTGGCTTAATGGAGTCCTCGACGCTGAATCGACGAGTGACCGCGAATGGGTTCGAGCGCTTCCCAAAATTGAATTGCATTGTCACCTGGGAGGGTTTGCCACGATGGGAGAACCGCTTGACGAGGTCAGAAGCGCAGCCTGCGATCCATCAGGGATTCCGCCCATATGCGATATTCAGATGCCAGAGGGTTGGCCGTTGCCAAATGTTCCGATCGGATTGGAGCGTTATCGCGGTCTCGGAGACAACAGCGGGTCCCGGTTGCTGAGGGATAAGGGTTGCCTGCGCCGTCAGTGTCAATCCCTCTATCGCCATCTCTGTGAGCAAAACATCGTTTACGCCGAGATCCGCTGTTCTCCGGCTAACTACGCCGACCGAGATCGGGGAAGATCGCCTTGGGATGTGCTTTCGGAAATCAGGGCCGTGTTTCAATCATGCATGGATGAGGAATCTCAGCGTGAGAACAGCAACGGGCGGTCTCCTTTCTGTCACGTGAATCTGCTGATTAGCGGCACCCGTCAAAGTAGTGGGGACTACCGTTCGGGGATCGCTCGCCACCTGTCGCTGGCCGTGACGGCAGCCGAGCATTGGACCGATGAGGCTTCATGTCGGGTGGTGGGTGTTGATCTGGCGGGATACGAGGACCCCAAAACCCGGGCGCACTATTTCCAGGAGGAGTTTACCATCGTTCATCGTTGTGGATTAGCGCTTACGGTCCATGCGGGTGAAAATGATGACGCTGAAGGCATCTGGCGGGCCGTCTTCGATCTCGCCGCTCGCAGACTGGGGCATGCGCTTAAACTATTTGAAAGCGAGGAAACGATGCATTCGGTCGTCAATCGTGGTATTGGCGTCGAAATGTGTCCCTACGCCAATTTACAGATTCGAGAAAAATACCCTTTGGACGACGCGACTCGACGGGCATCACGGAAAGGGCGTTACCCACTTTGCGGCTACCTTCGGAAAGGGGTGAGGGTAACGGTGAACACTGACAACATCGGGATTTCCGGTGCTGATCTCAGCGAGAATCTGTTACTGGCTTCACGCCTTTGTCCGGATCTGACTCGTTTGGATGTTTTGCGCCTGCAGCGCAACGCCCTAGATGCCGCATTCCTTTCCCCTGTGTTCCGCGAGGAGATATTGAAGCGTAGGTCCTTCGCGATTCCTCGGCCATGAATCCGGAAACCGTGCTGTGCTCTCGGACGGATACTCTTCCGGCTTCCTGGCTTCCGGAAGCTGGCGCCGTTCCCTTGGCGGAAGTCGAGCTGCTGTCGTCGCTTTCGGAATTGCCGCCCGTGTGGATGCCGCGCCCACAAGCGGAACACGATCCGACATTCAAGCAGTGGATTCCTTACGTCATACTGAAGAATGCCCAGGAATCGTTGGCTGTTTATACCCGGTGCGGCACCGAGACAAGGCTGTATGGACGTTGGTCGCTTGGTATCGGCGGGCATGTCAATCCCGCCGACGCCGACGGCCATGATGGAGCCGGCGCCACAAAATGGCGATCATTACTGTGGAACGGGTTGCGGCGAGAGTTGGGCGAGGAATATCCCGGAGCCCGGACCGGGCGAACGAAGTTTCTGGGGCTGATACACGAGAGTCGATCCGCTGTGGGCCGAGTTCATATCGGCGCGGTTTTTATCCACGAACCAACTTCATTGAATGATGTCCCGGGCTCGGAACTGTTTGATTTGCGGTGGCTGGATCTGGCAAGTATCGGCAGTAAAGCCTGGCCTTGGAAACATTTCGAACTTTGGTCCCGATTGGCGGTGAAACTTCTCCCGGCATGAATGCAAACCTTACTCTTTTGTCGTTTGCTTCCCGGCAGATATGGCCTCAGGTTCTCAGCGTTTTGAAGTTCCGGCCCGATCGGCTGGTTCTATTCCATACCGATGACGATTCGGAATCCAAACAGCCAGCCGAGCGGTTGAAGCGGTTTTTTGAAATCGAGAAGATCCTTCCCTCTCAAGCGATCACCCTGCGTCCGATACCACATGACTCGTTTCAAGGATTGGTGGACGCCATAGCCGACACCGCCTCGGAGCTTTCATTGGACGAGCCTAACTGCCAGATGAATCTCACTGGGGGCGATAAGCTGATGGCCGTGGCCGCCAGCGAGTGGTGTCGTCGGGCTGAAGTCTCCTGTTTCTATCTGGCGCGCGATTTTCGGATTTTCCAGTTCCAAGCGAAAAGCACGGAGCTTTCGGCAAAGCTCGAGGAGAGGATTGATCCCCACCTCGCCAAGTTGCTCGATCCATTGCGATTGTTGGAGTGCCATCTGGCCAGCGCCGATATTGCAGCGCCGGGGCAGCGTCTGTCGTTAAACGAGAAGGGAAGGAGACTGCCGGATCAAGAGTTTCAGCATTTGTTGAAGAAGGATCACGACTTTACAAAGTGTCTCCACGTTGATGGGCAGAGTGCTGAACGGCGGGCGGGCGACAAGCTGGAAGTCGCCGTGGCTTTCGCGTTGCTCAAGCTTGACGTCCCTGTGGTTCAGCGTGGTGTTTGTTTGGCTCCGAGGGTGCTCCCTGGAACGAGGCTCGAGGAGGGTGAGCTGGACTTGGTCTTCAATTGGTCGGGCAAGCTTTGGCTGGTGGATTGCAAGGATCGTCTTTCGGCAGAGGATCGTGTGGAAAAGTTGCGCGCGGCGATTTTCCGTCAAACAAACATCAGCATCATCCCCCAGGAGGTAGAAGAGCGTATGAGAGAAATCTCCAGTCTATTACGGGAGAGCGAACTCAAACCGCTGAAAGAGGATCTCTTCATGGCCAGTGAAATTGCGGGACTGTTGGGAAAAGCCTTATGTGTTCGTCGCGCTCAATTGCCGCCACAAGCCCGGCAGTTTGCCACAAGCCGCAGATTAAAAGTCATTCTGAAAGAGGATCTTTTGCCAAAACTCCGGGCTGAGTTGCATCCTGATTAACCGAGCCCAGGGCGCAACGACATTCGGTGGGGCCCGAGGATAATGTTAGCCGGTCGCGGCATTCCGTTTCCGATATTGACGGGTGGCAATTCTCCGGATAACGTGGCTTCCTTCCGAGCCGGAGCGGTTCATGATTCCGACAAGACTGACGACAGATGGATATTTTTGATGATTTGCCAGCCCAACAAACGGTGCTTCTGGCAGTGATCGGCGCCTCGCCAGCCGTTCTGACAGAGACGGTCTGGGCGCTTTGCCTCCGCCCGGAACCTATCGTTCCTGACCGAGTGGTGACGGTGACCACCACCGTCGGACGGCGGAAATTGATCGGATGCCTTCTGAAACCTCTCGCGCGGTTCAATGGGCGGACGCCCTGGGAAACTTTGCGTGAGGCGTTGGCGGCGAAAGGAACAAACGTAGCGGGCAAACTCAGGTTTGGGAACACAAGCGAAGATATTCGAACGATTATCGGACTCGACCCTGCGAGCGGACTCAGCACAGAACTGGAAGATATACGGGTTCCAGACGACAACGTCACGGCGGCGAACTACCTCCTGTCCCAGGTTCGATCCGTCACCGCAAATCCCGACATTCGTCTAGTGGCCAGCCTCGCCGGGGGAAGAAAAACGATGGGAGCACTCCTTTACGCCTGCATGACGCTATCCGCACGCGAGCAGGATATGCTGACCCACGTGTTGGTCGGCGAACCGTACGAACGCCTCGCCGACTTCTATTTCCCGGAACAGCCGGGCGGGCCACTTGTCGACCCTTCAGGTAACTCTGTCAACCCGCGGGACGCAGCAATCGATTTGGCCGAGGTGCCCTTTGTGACCCTGCGAAACCTCCTGTGGAGAGAACTTGGCCCGGACTCGGGCAGCTTTTCGCATTTAGTCGAACGATGCCGCTTGGGGCTGCGGCATCAGACCGGCGAAAACGTCCGTTTGATCATCGAAGGGAGACGCCCGGAAATCGAGGTCAACGGGCAGCGATTGAAGCTTTCACCCCTTGAGCACTTGCTGATGCTTTTTTTGGCAAAACGCGCCAAAGCACGAGAACCGGACATGGCGGATGATTGGGCGGATTCGGTCAACAAATTCCGGGAGGATCTTCTGGCGGGCGAATCCTTCTCTCCGCCGCCGAATTGGAGGAACTTCGAACAACTCAGACAATCGCTTACGTCACATGACATGATGCTAGCGGTTTCAACCTTGCGTCGGAAGGTCCAAGCGTTGGCTGGCGAGGCCGCGCTACTCGCTGGTTGTCTTCCTGAAAAGGGGAGATTTTCACTGGATGTCGAACCGGCGCTGATCGAAATCCGTTCCAGCAGGGAGGAGTAACAATATACATGGCAACTGCCTGCATCCTGCAACAAAACGCCTGCGTGCACTTGAAATCCCGGCACCTGGAAGTATCCCGGGCGAATCCGGAAACCGGCAAACAGGAAGTGCTGCGATCCATCCCCCTTCACGATCTCGACCGGCTCATCATCAGCGAGGACGCCCAGATGACATCCCGCGCATTGGCCCGGATGCTCAGGGAAGATATTCCGATATCCGTCCTCGGCTGGAACGACCGCTTTCTGGGCGGGTTCCTGCCGGCAACCCCGGCCCAGGGAAGCTTTCGCCTCAATCAGTATCGTCGGACTCTTGATTCAGAATTCACCTTGGAGGTAGCCCGTCAGTGGGTGACTGCCAAAATATACAACCAACGGCGAGTGCTTCAACGCCTGGACGCTGCTCGACGCCAGCACCGTGACAAGAATTCCGACGAAATGGAAAATGTGACAGCCCGAGAGACAGCCGACGATCTCGGCGGCTATCTCAAGACAGTCGAAGCCGTCCGATCCATCGATGAAGTCAGAGGATTGGAAGGAGCGTCCACTGCACGATACTTCAGGGCCTGGTCAACATTTTTGCCTGAAGGAGCCATCTTTGGGCGGCGCTCGACACGGCCACCGCTCAATGCCGTCAACGCCTGCATTTCGTTCGCCTCGACATTACTCTATCATGAAGCGGTGACGTTTCTTCACAGCCATGGTCTGGACCCTTCTCTCGGCGCATTGCACACTACCGAAAACCGGCGCTGGTCCCTCGCCCTGGATTTGATCGAACCCTTTCGGCCGGCTGTGGGAGAATCCCTGACCCTTGACCTGTTCAGCCGATCCATATTGAACCCCAAGGAACATTTCGAACACCGGGAAGGCGGTGTGTATTTGAACGACGCGGGCCGCAAGAAATTCCTGCTGCAATACGAACGTCGTTTGGAGCGTCAGTTTTTAAGCGAACACGTCGGCCATCGGACAACACTCAGACAACAAATAGAAAACGAGGCCGTGCAATACAAGGGAGCTCTGGACACCCCGGAAACCTTGAAACCATTCCGGATGAATTGAAACCATGCCTCATCCTGACACCGGCAGCTCCATTCCCTTGGGCACTTGGTGGGAAGAGGCTTTCCCCAAGACAGGATACAAAAAATCGCCACCGGGCCAAAAACAAATGCTCATCCTGATTGCATATGACGTAACCAAACCCCGACGCTTGGCTCGTGTTGCTCGGGTCTGCGAGGATTACGGCTTTCGGGTACAATATAGTGTTTTCGAATGCCACCTCAAAGACGACCAATTCCAGGAATTTTGGGGGCGATTGCTTGACGAAATCGACGAAGCGGAAGACCGGCTTGTCGCCTACAAACTGGATGCGAAAAACGCCCGACAAACACTGACCGCCGGAGCCATGGTTTGTTCAGAAAAAGTCGTCTGCTATTTAGTTTGAACCCCATTGACGGATAACAGGTAACGAGATCCCAACGTCGAATATTGCCACTTCGTGACCTATGACGGAAGTTGCTGGAAGCAAGACACATATGACGTTTTTGAGCGCTAACCGCAGCCTTGACACTCGGTTGCGAACGATGGTTTTACGGCGTCATTACCTAATTGTGCCTTGCATCCTTGCCCATCAAAGACTTATATACCCGCAGTCGTGAATGAACTAAATGCCGAAAGGCAATGAAGACCCTCGTCCTCCCGAGCGTCCGCCAAGTCCTGGAAGCGGTCGTGAATGAACTAAATGCCGAAAGGCAATGAAGACCCGAGCGTCCGTTTGCCCGTTCAACGCGTCCCAACGGGACGGTCGTGAATGAACTAAATGCCGAAAGGCAATGAAGACACCTCCAGTACGAAGCGTATCCCAACGCTCCCCGTACGTCGTGAATGAACTAAATGCCGAAAGGCAATGAAGACAAAAGCTCAATGCTTCACTCGGACCATTCACTTCAGTCGTGAATGAACTAAATGCCGAAAGGCAATGAAGACGCAGGGGGCCTAGCCATGGGTGGCCTCCAAGTATTGCCGTCGTGAATGAACTAAATGCCGAAAGGCAATGAAGACCCCCTCAAGCGGGGAGACATCGCGCCTTTGACTCTACCAATGTCGTGAATGAACTAAATGCCGAAAGGCAATGAAGACCCCAGCACTCAGGGCACATCGCCCGAGCCGAACCGCCGTGTCGTGAATGAACTAAATGCCGAAAGGCAATGAAGACTCAAACTCATCCAACAACTCACGAATCTGGGCCAAGGTCGTGAATGAACTAAATGCCGAAAGGCAATGAAGACGTTATACCCTTATACATGGGTAATGGAGTATTTTCACCGAAGGTCGTGAATGAACTAAATGCCGAAAGGCAATGAAGACTCGCATCTCAACTGAATGAACCGATCATGAATACTCTCGTAGGTCGTGAATGAACTAAATGCCGAAAGGCAATGAAGACCCAGACCAACCAAGCGCAATAGCCTGGTAGGTTTCATGCGTCGTGAATGAACTAAATGCCGAAAGGCAATGAAGACTTCCGGCACCGAGCCGGAGACCCAGAACTGAACGGCGGTCGTGAATGAACTAAATGCCGAAAGGCAATGAAGACCACGTAATCAGTCTTATCGCTCATAACTTTCTCCTTTCTGTCGTGAATGAACTAAATGCCGAAAGGCAATGAAGACTTGATTTCGTTGGGAATGAGAGAGAGGAGAAGCAAGGCCGTGTCGTGAATGAACTAAATGCCGAAAGGCAATGAAGACACCCAGCTCGTACGATAACCCGTCACACGTCAGAGACGTGGTCGTGAATGAACTAAATGCCGAAAGGCAATGAAGACCCCCCAAGAGCAGCCAGCGCTGCTCTGCCTCCCGGCGAGCAACGGTCGTGAATGAACTAAATGCCGAAAGGCAATGAAGACTCGCCGCGTTCTTCGGCAGCATGAGCCTCATCATAAAGGCTCGTCGTGAATGAACTAAATGCCGAAAGGCAATGAAGACTCGCTATCAATGCTGTAAGTGTTAGCTAGATGTTCAAGTCGTGAATGAACTAAATGCCGAAAGGCAATGAAGACTCTATAGCGCTGTAGCGAAGCCTCCTTAATGCGAGCTTCGTCGTGAATGAACTAAATGCCGAAAGGCAATGAAGACTGCCTTGATAAGTCACAGCCTTGCCGAACCACGAACGCCGGTCGTGAATGAACTAAATGCCGAAAGGCAATGAAGACCCGGGGGAATAGCACGTCCTAAACAGTTCAAGAAGGTCTGTCGTGAATGAACTAAATGCCGAAAGGCAATGAAGACTGCCGACTTCCAGCGATCATATGCGGCATTCCGCTTCTTGTCGTGAATGAACTAAATGCCGAAAGGCAATGAAGACTAAAAGGGTAAGCAGTTTTATATCATGCTCAGGATAGTTTCAGTCGTGAATGAACTAAATGCCGAAAGGCAATGAAGACCCTTCTGAAAAACACTCTCGCGCTTGTTGAAAATGTTTTCGTCGTGAATGAACTAAATGCCGAAAGGCAATGAAGACCATCGTCTAGTCGATCCAAACACTCTGCAATGCAAAGCTGGTCGTGAATGAACTAAATGCCGAAAGGCAATGAAGACTCAAGTGATGTAAGATCACAACGTAATTGAATAAACCGATCGTCGTGAATGAACTAAATGCCGAAAGGCAATGAAGACTCTCCTTTCTAAGTAATGTCGTGTGTTTCATTACGTCGTGAATGAACTAAATGCCGAAAGGCAATGAAGACCTGCATTCCATTGTTCCAGTTCACGATGAAGCTGGGTCGTGAATGAACTAAATGCCGAAAGGCAATGAAGACCCGAGTAGAGAACACCGGATCAGACATCGGACGCCTGTCGTGAATGAACTAAATGCCGAAAGGCAATGAAGACTCCAAAGCAGTTTCAAGTTTCTCTCGAATTTCCTCAAGTCGTGAATGAACTAAATGCCGAAAGGCAATGAAGACGCAGATCTTTCTTTGAAGGATCTCCACTTGCTTTCTGAGTCGTGAATGAACTAAATGCCGAAAGGCAATGAAGACTCGCTTGCGCTATAGATTGATTTCCAGGCATCAGGTACGTCGTGAATGAACTAAATGCCGAAAGGCAATGAAGACCAATTCGGCAGGAGGTCGAACCCTCCCACGATTGCCTGCAGGGGTCGTGAATGAACTAAATGCCGAAAGGCAATGAAGACCGGCCTCTCACTGTACGGCATGTTTGGAACTCCGGCCTTCCAGTCGTGAATGAACTAAATGCCGAAAGGCAATGAAGACAAATGCCGCCTCAAACGCCTCCCTCGGCGTTGAGTTTCGTCGTGAATGAACTAAATGCCGAAAGGCAATGAAGACGGACACCGCAGAAGAAGAACGCTTACTCATCATCGTCGTCGTGAATGAACTAAATGCCGAAAGGCAATGAAGACCAACTGGGAAGGAGTGCCAGGGTTAGTCCAACCGAGAGACGGTCGTGAATGAACTAAATGCCGAAAGGCAATGAAGACCCCAGGAGCGCCGGACGGCTAGCACCCGTGGCGCGGGAGCGTCGTGAATGAACTAAATGCCGAAAGGCAATGAAGACCCAAAACGCCGCCGCGAAAGCATCGCGGGGGCTTGAGTTTCTCGGTCGTGAATGAACTAAATGCCGAAAGGCAATGAAGACTCTTCACAGATGCGCGAATCGACCGTGTGGGAAACGTCGTGAATGAACTAAATGCCGAAAGGCAATGAAGACTCCACCCCCCGAAGAAAGCGGAACCGGCCGCAGATGGCGTCGTGAATGAACTAAATGCCGAAAGGCAATGAAGACGCCAGCGCGAAGTGCGCCGACCCGTGGACGCTATCGACGGCGGTCGTGAATGAACTAAATGCCGAAAGGCAATGAAGACCCCAACACTCCGGACACATTGTTTGCGCCGGACCGCCGTAGTCGTCGTGAATGAACTAAATGCCGAAAGGCAATGAAGACTCCTCGACGATAGTGGCGAGGACGAGCGTCCTCCAGTCACGTCGTGAATGAACTAAATGCCGAAAGGCAATGAAGACGAAACTGCCCCGAGAGGCCGACCACTGCCACGGAATCGTAGGTCGTGAATGAACTAAATGCCGAAAGGCAATGAAGACCCGGACCCAGCATTCAGGACACATTGTTTGGGCAGATCGTCGTGAATGAACTAAATGCCGAAAGGCAATGAAGACTCCACGTAGGCCAACGGCCGAGCCGCGGTCTGTCCGTTCAAGTCGTGAATGAACTAAATGCCGAAAGGCAATGAAGACGCGAAGACTCCCATGGGTCAAGTACCAGGTCTCCTCGCAGTCGTGAATGAACTAAATGCCGAAAGGCAATGAAGACTTTTGCGATGCAGGCTATATGGCCGTCCATAGAGGCTATAAGGTCGTGAATGAACTAAATGCCGAAAGGCAATGAAGACCGCGCGGATGACACAATCGTTTAGGCCTCCAGGCCCGCAAGTCGTGAATGAACTAAATGCCGAAAGGCAATGAAGACTCCTGTTGGGCTTTCCAAATCTTGTTTTCTTCTCTTTCAATGGTCGTGAATGAACTAAATGCCGAAAGGCAATGAAGACTTGATTTTCGTTTTCATAGACTTTGTGTCGTGAGGGGGGGCGTCGTGAATGAACTAAATGCCGAAAGGCAATGAAGACCGACGCCCTCAGAAGAGGGCCATTTGATTTTCGTTTTCAGTCGTGAATGAACTAAATGCCGAAAGGCAATGAAGACCTGAAAGCGGACCCGGACGAATGCGAGTTCCCCGGGAGACCAAGTCGTGAATGAACTAAATGCCGAAAGGCAATGAAGACCTTGGACTCCTTAAGAACCAATTCGCTGGCATTTATTCCATTGTCGTGAATGAACTAAATGCCGAAAGGCAATGAAGACCACCGGACCGGATCCGGACGAAGACGGCGTAATAGCCGTCCGTCGTGAATGAACTAAATGCCGAAAGGCAATGAAGACACGACCGCCCCGATACGGTCATCGCCCGCACCGGACCGGTCGGTCGTGAATGAACTAAATGCCGAAAGGCAATGAAGACACGGGGCGCGTAGATCACAACGCCAGAGGCCAACTCAACCGAAGTCGTGAATGAACTAAATGCCGAAAGGCAATGAAGACCGACGCGAACAACTGAGGACTAGTCATCAGACACCTCGTCCTGTCGTGAATGAACTAAATGCCGAAAGGCAATGAAGACGGACGGAGGGCCGGCCGTTGTAGTTCCCGGCGCTCTGGTCGTCGTGAATGAACTAAATGCCGAAAGGCAATGAAGACGTGGGCCACTGTATAGCGCGTGGCGCTCTTGAAATCGATGTCGTGAATGAACTAAATGCCGAAAGGCAATGAAGACGGAGCATCCACGAGTTGAGCCTGGTCGTACCAAAGGAGTCGTGAATGAACTAAATGCCGAAAGGCAATGAAGACCCCGGGGCGACCTCATTTGAGCAGCTCATGAGGAGGCCTTTCGTCGTGAATGAACTAAATGCCGAAAGGCAATGAAGACGTCGACCCCCTCCGAGGGGGGCCATTTGATTTTCGTTGCGTGTCGTGAATGAACTAAATGCCGAAAGGCAATGAAGACACCAAGTCCGCCATCAGCGGCCTTGAAAGCCTCCCAGTCGTGAATGAACTAAATGCCGAAAGGCAATGAAGACAACGCCCGCGCGATCCAATCGCCGCTCAATGCGGCGAGTCGTGAATGAACTAAATGCCGAAAGGCAATGAAGACCCTTCCAGTGATCCCGTGCTTCCCCGCGCTTCTCGGAATGTCGTGAATGAACTAAATGCCGAAAGGCAATGAAGACCCAATAGCGGCCGACTTTCGATGATCGGGAATCCCGGTCATGTCGTGAATGAACTAAATGCCGAAAGGCAATGAAGACCATTTAGTTCTCCAACAGTTTTCGCCGAAGATTAAGCCTGTCGTGAATGAACTAAATGCCGAAAGGCAATGAAGACGGGTTGTGAACCCCTGAACCCCGCGCAGAGGGAAGTGAAGAGGTCGTGAATGAACTAAATGCCGAAAGGCAATGAAGACAGGCAAGCAGCAGAGATTCCTTGAGGATTTGCAACCCTCGTCGTGAATGAACTAAATGCCGAAAGGCAATGAAGACTAATTGCATATCTTCGATTTGACGCATAAAGCGCCCGGTCGTCGTGAATGAACTAAATGCCGAAAGGCAATGAAGACCTGATAAGCCTTCATTGCCTTCGCTCTCATTATCTTGTCGTGAATGAACTAAATGCCGAAAGGCAATGAAGACATAAAGGCTACAGCCTTTATGATTGCTGGGATAGTAGGGAGTCGTGAATGAACTAAATGCCGAAAGGCAATGAAGACTCTATATCGTAGGCTTCGCCGATATAGTTCTGCATCGCATCTGTCGTGAATGAACTAAATGCCGAAAGGCAATGAAGACTTTAAGCATCAGCTCTGTTCCGTTGATGCTTTCCCAGAAAGCAGTCGTGAATGAACTAAATGCCGAAAGGCAATGAAGACTAGGCGGCAAGTTTTTTGATGAGCCGAAATGAATAATGTCGTGAATGAACTAAATGCCGAAAGGCAATGAAGACCAGTTGAGTCATCCGCTTAGATGACTCAACCTTGTCTGCTAGGTCGTGAATGAACTAAATGCCGAAAGGCAATGAAGACAAAGGATATCCAACCGTCGCACTTCGGACATTTGATTTGTGTCGTGAATGAACTAAATGCCGAAAGGCAATGAAGACCTTCTCGAAGTCGTCGTCGCGGTCTTCGGTTCCGCAGGCGGCGTCGTGAATGAACTAAATGCCGAAAGGCAATGAAGACTTCGGGAGCGAATCGGGCGCATCAATGCCCGCGCGATCTAAGTCGTGAATGAACTAAATGCCGAAAGGCAATGAAGACCAAATTTGCGCTCTAAGCGCGTTTAATGTGGCTAGTCGTGAATGAACTAAATGCCGAAAGGCAATGAAGACGCGGATAACGCAATCGTTCTGAACGCATCCGCAGTCTTGTCGTGAATGAACTAAATGCCGAAAGGCAATGAAGACCCTTGCAATCTCGTTGTGCAAGGCTAGTGTATAAGCCCGCGGGGGTCGTGAATGAACTAAATGCCGAAAGGCAATGAAGACTGATCAGCCAAATTAAAGCCTTCAAGAAAATTATAGAAAGGTCGTGAATGAACTAAATGCCGAAAGGCAATGAAGACTATTCAACCTTCATATATTGCCTTTCTTAGTTTGTTCTTGTCGTGAATGAACTAAATGCCGAAAGGCAATGAAGACTTCGCAAAAGCTCTTATACCTTGCGAATGCTTCTTCCATGTCGTGAATGAACTAAATGCCGAAAGGCAATGAAGACCTAAGATTCCCTTAGCCTTTGCCAATGCCTTCTCTTCCAATGGTCGTGAATGAACTAAATGCCGAAAGGCAATGAAGACGGAGCGCTCCATTATGCGCCCCCCCCCAACGAACCGAAAGGTCGTGAATGAACTAAATGCCGAAAGGCAATGAAGACGCGGCCAACAGAATCAATCTGTTGGCTTCTTCCTTGTCGGTCGTGAATGAACTAAATGCCGAAAGGCAATGAAGACCATCCGCTCCCATTCATCCCGGCTTTCCAAACGATATGTCGTCGTGAATGAACTAAATGCCGAAAGGCAATGAAGACGAGCTTGCTTAGCCCGGAAGACGTTTTTCTCGAAGTCGTCGTGTCGTGAATGAACTAAATGCCGAAAGGCAATGAAGACCCGACCTAGGCAGACATGGCTGCCTAGGTCGAAAAAGGTCGGTCGTGAATGAACTAAATGCCGAAAGGCAATGAAGACCAACCTTTCTTTTTCAAAGCTAGTCATTTTTGCCTTCCTCGTCGTGAATGAACTAAATGCCGAAAGGCAATGAAGACACCCGCCCATTGGTAGGCGGCGTCGGCGCCGGCAAAAGCGTCGTGAATGAACTAAATGCCGAAAGGCAATGAAGACATATCGCGCCCTTGACTCTACTAATCTACCACAAGTGGCGAGGTCGTGAATGAACTAAATGCCGAAAGGCAATGAAGACATTCCGGACACATTGTTTGGGCAGCGCCGCCATGCTCCCAACGGTCGTGAATGAACTAAATGCCGAAAGGCAATGAAGACCCAAACGCCATCGGGCGGACACCCGCGCGCCGATACGCGCGTCGTGAATGAACTAAATGCCGAAAGGCAATGAAGACCGGTCAAGGCGTGAGTCGACCTCTTGCCTGATTTTGAGTAGGTCGTGAATGAACTAAATGCCGAAAGGCAATGAAGACGGCGTAGTCGAACGACTTAAATCGCTGAGTGCAATAGGCCGGTCGTGAATGAACTAAATGCCGAAAGGCAATGAAGACGCGATGCCTGGTGGGTCTAGCGCTTCCGAAATTCATGTCGTGAATGAACTAAATGCCGAAAGGCAATGAAGACTATGGACCTCTTGGAGAAAGCCAAGAAGCTAGGCATTCCCGTCGTGAATGAACTAAATGCCGAAAGGCAATGAAGACAAGCAGCACGTTGAGGGAGAAAGGAGCGGCACCGCCTAGTCGTGAATGAACTAAATGCCGAAAGGCAATGAAGACACAATGCAGACCTAACTCTAACAGAGAGACCTACAGTCGGTCGTGAATGAACTAAATGCCGAAAGGCAATGAAGACGGATGCCAATATCCCTAGCTATAGCGTGTGTCAAAGCGCGAAGTCGTGAATGAACTAAATGCCGAAAGGCAATGAAGACATGCCAGGTATCATGTGGGCAGTTTTTCATGTGCAGCAGGGTCGTGAATGAACTAAATGCCGAAAGGCAATGAAGACCTTATAGCCTTTGGCGATACAGGCTACATGCCCATTCATAGAGTCGTGAATGAACTAAATGCCGAAAGGCAATGAAGACTTGCCAATGAAAATTGGCATATAGATGGCATATGGAGCGAGTCGTGAATGAACTAAATGCCGAAAGGCAATGAAGACTGCGCGATAGCCCTAATAGCGCAATCGCCTTCTAGTGCGCTAGTCGTGAATGAACTAAATGCCGAAAGGCAATGAAGACATATAGGTTGTCAGCGATATATTCTTGCAGCATTGGAGTCGTGAATGAACTAAATGCCGAAAGGCAATGAAGACCCACGGAATCGTAGCAGTTGGGGAGGAGGTCGAAACCTGTCGTGAATGAACTAAATGCCGAAAGGCAATGAAGACACCAGGCGAGTGCCTGGGACGGCGAGACCCGAACGTACGTCGTGAATGAACTAAATGCCGAAAGGCAATGAAGACTCAGTCCAACATTCCGGACACATCGTTTGCGCCGGACCAGTCGTGAATGAACTAAATGCCGAAAGGCAATGAAGACGCGCCCCCCCCCAACGAACCGAAAGGCTCGTAAGGGCTGGTCGTGAATGAACTAAATGCCGAAAGGCAATGAAGACGCACTGTCGCCGTCGTAAATTCGAGATTCAAAAACTTCATGTCGTGAATGAACTAAATGCCGAAAGGCAATGAAGACGGCCCTCGCGCAACGAGGGCCCTAATTTGGGAGCGCTCCGTCGTGAATGAACTAAATGCCGAAAGGCAATGAAGACTATCGGGAGACCTCGGATGATCTTGAGTCCCGATCATCGTCGTGAATGAACTAAATGCCGAAAGGCAATGAAGACCCGGTTTTGTTCCGGCGCATAATACCAGCTCGCCTTCTTGGGGTCGTGAATGAACTAAATGCCGAAAGGCAATGAAGACCCCGACCTCGGAATCCTCCCACTCCTCAAAGGAGGAGACCGCGTCGTGAATGAACTAAATGCCGAAAGGCAATGAAGACGACGAGTCCCAGAAACAAAGCCTGGTGAAATTCACCAGGGTCGTGAATGAACTAAATGCCGAAAGGCAATGAAGACAGGCCTCCTCCTCAAACTTCATGAACGGCACCCCCTTGCCGTTGTCGTGAATGAACTAAATGCCGAAAGGCAATGAAGACCCCGGCGCCGGGGCGGACACGGACGAGGGCGGCGTGGACAGTCGTGAATGAACTAAATGCCGAAAGGCAATGAAGACGCCCGGAACAACTCCGGGCTGTTGACCCCCTCCGAGGGGGGGTCGTGAATGAACTAAATGCCGAAAGGCAATGAAGACTCTTGCCGGGAAGGAACCGTTATGCGCGGATCGTGAATGAACTAAATGCCGAAAGGCAATGAAGACGACGACGACGCCGGAGGCCAACTCCACGGCGCCCCGAACAGCGGTCGTGAATGAACTAAATGCCGAAAGGCAATGAAGACCCCCCCCGGAAGGGGGGACACCGCAGAGGAGGAGGACTTAAGTCGTGAATGAACTAAATGCCGAAAGGCAATGAAGACGGACGCGCGGCGCCCGGAACTGCCCCGAGACTCCGTGAACTGGTCGTGAATGAACTAAATGCCGAAAGGCAATGAAGACGCGACGTGCCGGGTGCAACCTCGTTGGGACAATAGTTCAGTCGTGAATGAACTAAATGCCGAAAGGCAATGAAGACGGATGCCTTTAGTTTCATCAAGGCCGCTATCTATGGCCTTGAGTCGTGAATGAACTAAATGCCGAAAGGCAATGAAGACTAGTATTCATCTAGCATCCAGAAGAAGAATAAGCATATAAGGCGAGTCGTGAATGAACTAAATGCCGAAAGGCAATGAAGACTAAAATCAACTTTCATCAATCGCCTTTCTTAGTTTAGGGTCGTGAATGAACTAAATGCCGAAAGGCAATGAAGACTTGGCTATAGCATGACACAAGGCGCGAATTGAGCAGTTAGGTCGTGAATGAACTAAATGCCGAAAGGCAATGAAGACGGTCAGACCAGGACAAGAAAGCCCGGTCGCTCCAGGAGCGAGTCGTGAATGAACTAAATGCCGAAAGGCAATGAAGACTCGACCCCCTCAGAGGGGGGCCATTTGATTCTTTCAGTCGTCGTGAATGAACTAAATGCCGAAAGGCAATGAAGACACCTCGGAAGGAGGAGCAGGAGGCCTAGCCACGGGTAGCCGTCGTGAATGAACTAAATGCCGAAAGGCAATGAAGACCATCCGACCACTCCTCGAATGAGGAGACCGCCCAACCAAGTCGTGAATGAACTAAATGCCGAAAGGCAATGAAGACTCATAAGGGAAACATGCATGCTTCCCTAGGAAGTTCTGTCGTGAATGAACTAAATGCCGAAAGGCAATGAAGACTAGCCCGCCGATAGCACGTGCTTTCTCGCTAATCCCTTTGGTCGTGAATGAACTAAATGCCGAAAGGCAATGAAGACGAGCGAGTGGAACAATCCCCCCCCCTGCCTTGCGGGAAGTCGTGTCGTGAATGAACTAAATGCCGAAAGGCAATGAAGACCCCATGAGTCAGATACCAGGTCTCCTCACAGATGCGGGAGTCGTGAATGAACTAAATGCCGAAAGGCAATGAAGACCCCGACACCGACATCCGAAGCCAACTCGTAGGTCAAGTCGTGAATGAACTAAATGCCGAAAGGCAATGAAGACCTGCTATCCCATGAATCGCAAATATAGGATTTGCCTTTCGCTGTCGTGAATGAACTAAATGCCGAAAGGCAATGAAGACCAAGCTCTTCATTTGCAACAATGAGATTACAGTTAGGTCGTGAATGAACTAAATGCCGAAAGGCAATGAAGACTAACCTTTGCAGTCTTAACGTTTACCTTGTGGATTGGGTCGTGAATGAACTAAATGCCGAAAGGCAATGAAGACCAAGCTCTTCATTTGCAACAATGAGATTACAGTTAGCGTCGTGAATGAACTAAATGCCGAAAGGCAATGAAGACCCTCAACATTGCTCCAAGAGAGCCTCATTGCCAGTTGCCCTTGTCGTGAATGAACTAAATGCCGAAAGGCAATGAAGACTCAAATTTGCGTTCTAAGCGCGTTTGATGTGCTTGGGCTATGGTCGTGAATGAACTAAATGCCGAAAGGCAATGAAGACCCTTGACGCAATATATTCTTTATAGCTAGGTAGCCCAGGGTGTCGTGAATGAACTAAATGCCGAAAGGCAATGAAGACCCTTGACGCAATATATTCTTTATAGCTAGGTAGCCCAGGGTGTCGTGAATGAACTAAATGCCGAAAGGCAATGAAGACTATGGAGCGAACAGAACAATCCCCACCCCTACCTTGCGGGGGTCGTGAATGAACTAAATGCCGAAAGGCAATGAAGACTTAATCTCTTGGCGAAGAGATTTGCGCTTCTCTAAGCCAAGGTCGTGAATGAACTAAATGCCGAAAGGCAATGAAGACTAAATTCAATGATTGCCAAATCCCTAGAATCCCAACAATCATGTCGTGAATGAACTAAATGCCGAAAGGCAATGAAGACGGCGATATAGCTTGTCGCCATACATTGCGATGAATGCCTTTGGTTGTCGTGAATGAACTAAATGCCGAAAGGCAATGAAGACATCAAGGTCGCTATCTATAGCCTTGAGATAGGCTAAAACCGTCGTGAATGAACTAAATGCCGAAAGGCAATGAAGACACGACGCCAGACATCAACTCCACGGCGCCCCGAACAGTCGTGAATGAACTAAATGCCGAAAGGCAATGAAGACAGTTGCGTGTTTGCCGTTCCCTTGAAGCAATCTTGTCGTGAGGTCGTGAATGAACTAAATGCCGAAAGGCAATGAAGACATGACCACCATTGAGGGTGAGATAAGCGGTCTCCTCACGTCGTGAATGAACTAAATGCCGAAAGGCAATGAAGACCCGCCTCCTCCTCATCAAACTTCATAAAGGGAACGGTCGTGAATGAACTAAATGCCGAAAGGCAATGAAGACCGCCCTGTCACAGTGGGTCAATGTGGCACACACACCTTGTCGTGAATGAACTAAATGCCGAAAGGCAATGAAGACCCCAAAACTGGACGGCCGGACCACGACGACCGAGGCCGCGGTGTCGTGAATGAACTAAATGCCGAAAGGCAATGAAGACGAAGTTCTGCCTCTCGTCGACGCTTTGAGATCGCGAAAACGTCGTGAATGAACTAAATGCCGAAAGGCAATGAAGACACCTAGGCAGACATGGCTGCCGAGGTCGAAGAAGAGGGCTTGTCGTGAATGAACTAAATGCCGAAAGGCAATGAAGACTCATTGCCCCTCCGCATTTAGTTCTCCAAAAGTTTGCGCCGGTCGTGAATGAACTAAATGCCGAAAGGCAATGAAGACACCCCAGCGGAACCGGCCGCAGATAGCCGGGTCGACATCAAGGTCGGTCGTGAATGAACTAAATGCCGAAAGGCAATGAAGACCAACGGTGGCGAGGACCGAAGTCCTCCAATCGGCGGCCGTCGTGAATGAACTAAATGCCGAAAGGCAATGAAGACTTTGCGGAGCTGAAGGAAGCGACGCAACCCGCAGGGGTGTCGTGAATGAACTAAATGCCGAAAGGCAATGAAGACCTAATTGCTCTTCCCGGCAAAGGTCGGATCGCATTAGTTCTTGTCGTGAATGAACTAAATGCCGAAAGGCAATGAAGACCAAGCCTTGCCAGGGAGCAACTGAGAAGGAGTCCCAGGTGGTCGTGAATGAACTAAATGCCGAAAGGCAATGAAGACTCACCGACCGTTACGGCCAGGGAAGAAGGGCGCCCCCCCCGGTCGTGAATGAACTAAATGCCGAAAGGCAATGAAGACACCGGCCTCCAAGATCTGGTAGGTCTCGTGCCGGCCGAACCGTCGTGAATGAACTAAATGCCGAAAGGCAATGAAGATGCCGCGCTCAGGAAGAGAACCCGAGATCCAGAACTGGACGGTTGTGAATGAACTAAATGCCGAAAGGCAATGAAGACATGTTGCTTCTAGTAGACTTGACATGATCTACAAATTGTCGTGAATGAACTAAATGCCGAAAGGCAATGAAGACCCATGGCGGCCCAGGTAGGGTAGGAGTCATGGGAGCGTCGTGAATGAACTAAATGCCGAAAGGCAATGAAGACCCCCTGGACGGCTTCCAGGGGAAGGTGGTCAACACCGTCGCTCGTCGTGAATGAACTAAATGCCGAAAGGCAATGAAGACCGTCAGCGACGTGCCGGGCGCTACCTCTCTCTCGCAAGTCGTGAATGAACTAAATGCCGAAAGGCAATGAAGACCCGCGGCCGACATCAGAGGCCAGCTCATAGGTCAAGTCGTGAATGAACTAAATGCCGAAAGGCAATGAAGACTATATGGAATTAGAAAACCTTCTCTTATATGCAAATGCTAGTCGTGAATGAACTAAATGCCGAAAGGCAATGAAGACTATCACGAGTTAACTACCTACCTTCTTCCTTCCATCTTCTAGTCGTGAATGAACTAAATGCCGAAAGGCAATGAAGACCATCTCTAGCAATGCAGTACTCGCCCCATGAGGGTAGCCCTGGTCGTGAATGAACTAAATGCCGAAAGGCAATGAAGACGCAACCGCAGTCTTTGTGTTTATAGGCTACCATTTCGCTAGTCGTGAATGAACTAAATGCCGAAAGGCAATGAAGACGACCGCCCGGAATTGACCGGAGATGCCAGGAAAGGCGACGTCGTGAATGAACTAAATGCCGAAAGGCAATGAAGACGACCGCCCGGAATTGACCGGAGATGCCAGGAAAGGCGACGTCGTGAATGAACTAAATGCCGAAAGGCAATGAAGACTCTACAACAGTTGCAAGGACAAGCGTCCTCCAGTCAGGTCGTGAATGAACTAAATGCCGAAAGGCAATGAAGACGCCGGCTCATGATGACACCTCCTCCTCAGAAAACGGCATGTCGTGAATGAACTAAATGCCGAAAGGCAATGAAGACATTATTAGTTCTCCAGCAGTTTCTGGCGAAGGCTTAGCGTCGTGAATGAACTAAATGCCGAAAGGCAATGAAGACGCCTGAGCCCTCAAATGGACGCTTCCTTCGTCCATGAGAGTCGTGAATGAACTAAATGCCGAAAGGCAATGAAGACATTCTCTTCTTGAGATGCAACCGGCTTTCTTATATCGCGAAAGGTCGTGAATGAACTAAATGCCGAAAGGCAATGAAGACGCGCATAATACCAGCTCGCCTTTTTGGGCGAGCGATAAGTCGTGAATGAACTAAATGCCGAAAGGCAATGAAGACGTTTCGACCTCGGGATCGAGATCGATTGCCCAGTCCCGGGCGGGTCGTGAATGAACTAAATGCCGAAAGGCAATGAAGACCTCTATAAGGCTATATCACGGGTTGATTACCTGCCTTCTTCTTGTCGTGAATGAACTAAATGCCGAAAGGCAATGAAGACTCCTCCGCTGAGGAGAGCTGCTTTATCCGCATCTAGTCGTGAATGAACTAAATGCCGAAAGGCAATGAAGACTTCTGCTGCTAGCGCAACCTTATCTGGAGTCGCGCCTTCTGTCGTGAATGAACTAAATGCCGAAAGGCAATGAAGACGCTGGCAAAAATGCCAGCAATGGCACGAGCAACTGCGTCGTGAATGAACTAAATGCCGAAAGGCAATGAAGACTTTCTATGCTATAAGGCATGCATGAGTGCCTATTGATAGTCGTGAATGAACTAAATGCCGAAAGGCAATGAAGACTCAATATCCTGTTGCGCCTTCCAAATCTTGCCTTCTTCGTCGTGAATGAACTAAATGCCGAAAGGCAATGAAGACACTGCTTGCGCCTTTCCAAGCCAAGCCGAAGAGATTCTTTGTCGTGTCGTGAATGAACTAAATGCCGAAAGGCAATGAAGACGCTAGGGGTTGAAAGATAAGGTGATGATTTGATATATTCAGTCGTGAATGAACTAAATGCCGAAAGGCAATGAAGACTCGTCATAGACAACAATAACCCCATTCTTACCCGTGACTGTCGTGAATGAACTAAATGCCGAAAGGCAATGAAGACGGCCGGCTGATAAACGCCGGCCTCCGACACCTCCCCGAGGGGTCGTGAATGAACTAAATGCCGAAAGGCAATGAAGACCCCGGTCCACCGAGCATAATACTGGAACCGGCCGTCAAAGGTCGTGAATGAACTAAATGCCGAAAGGCAATGAAGACCTCTTCATGGATCTCGCGATCCATGATCTTGGCGTCGTGAATGAACTAAATGCCGAAAGGCAATGAAGACTAATAGAGTAGCTACAACCGTGCCAAGTGCCACATTTCTGTCGTGAATGAACTAAATGCCGAAAGGCAATGAAGACGCGCGCAGCGCCCAGATTGGGAAGGCAGGAGAATCCACCCGTCGTGAATGAACTAAATGCCGAAAGGCAATGAAGACATCCCAATAAATCTCCGCAAGATCATCCGAATAAGTAGAGGGTCGTGAATGAACTAAATGCCGAAAGGCAATGAAGACCCATATGGCCTTCCGGCTTGGAGCTATAAAGCTCCCAGTCATGTCGTGAATGAACTAAATGCCGAAAGGCAATGAAGACCCCTGTCAGTTCGCTTAGTTCCGTCTCCAGAACGTCGTGAATGAACTAAATGCCGAAAGGCAATGAAGACCTGATGCTTTTATGGCCGCTATGTCTTCTCTTAGACGGTCGTGAATGAACTAAATGCCGAAAGGCAATGAAGACCTCGCTTACCGCGACGAAGGGGAGCTTGTCCACTCCATGTCGTGAATGAACTAAATGCCGAAAGGCAATGAAGACAAACCACAACACCAGTGGTCAGCTGAACAGCGCCCCGCGCCGTCGTGAATGAACTAAATGCCGAAAGGCAATGAAGACCTCTTTAGTCAGCTCGCGAACGTGTGTGAAATCAGGAATAGGTCGTGAATGAACTAAATGCCGAAAGGCAATGAAGACTGAATGACCAGTATTCCATTATTATGGACGACCCGTTCAGGTCGTGAATGAACTAAATGCCGAAAGGCAATGAAGACCGGCGAGTCGCCGTCACCCGAAGGTGCATCGGTAGCGTTTCCATGTCGTGAATGAACTAAATGCCGAAAGGCAATGAAGACGGAGAGTTTCCACGCTAGCGCCCCGACGAGAGAAGGTCGTGAATGAACTAAATGCCGAAAGGCAATGAAGACAGCACCCTCTTCCCGAATAAGCTCTAACTCTTTCTGCTGCTCGTCGTGAATGAACTAAATGCCGAAAGGCAATGAAGACCATCGGAGATTCAGCAAGGGGAGCACCCTCTTCCCGTCGTGAATGAACTAAATGCCGAAAGGCAATGAAGACTTCGGATTTTCTTTACAAAATCCATATCCTACCTTTCGTGTCGTGAATGAACTAAATGCCGAAAGGCAATGAAGACCATAGGCGCGGATTCTCGACCTTTTCACTAGGACTGTTTGAAGTCGTGAATGAACTAAATGCCGAAAGGCAATGAAGACTTCAGTTTTTCCGATGATGGCAACCCGATTCCGGGCCAGTGAGGGTCGTGAATGAACTAAATGCCGAAAGGCAATGAAGACGCGACCCATGATTTCGGAGATGGATTGCCCATCTCCGGAGGTCGTGAATGAACTAAATGCCGAAAGGCAATGAAGACCTGCTTTGCAGCATGCGCAATTTTTTCATCAAGTTTTTTCATGTCGTGAATGAACTAAATGCCGAAAGGCAATGAAGACATGGGCTTCCGCAACGGAAGCCCACCGATTCGGTTGGGGGTCGTGAATGAACTAAATGCCGAAAGGCAATGAAGACGAGCGCCATTCCCGGGCGAACCAACGGATTCGGATATCGATGTCGTGAATGAACTAAATGCCGAAAGGCAATGAAGACACCTGATAAGAAGCAAGCAAGTCTTAAAAAGCTCTAGCTTTTGTCGTGAATGAACTAAATGCCGAAAGGCAATGAAGACTCGTGCTTAGGACGGTATAGTTTAATCTGATGTTTGAGTCGTGAATGAACTAAATGCCGAAAGGCAATGAAGACCTCCAAATCTTCGAGACTGTAACCCTTAGAACCCATCGAATTAGTCGTGAATGAACTAAATGCCGAAAGGCAATGAAGACGTTAAGTCTATGCGTTAACTTTTCTAGCTCGGTTGTCGTGAATGAACTAAATGCCGAAAGGCAATGAAGACTATGCAACCGGCTTTCTTATATGCTGAAAGCCGGTTCACGTGTCGTGAATGAACTAAATGCCGAAAGGCAATGAAGACCCGCTGCCGGAAGAAAATCCGTGATTCCCAGAAACGCAGTCGTGAATGAACTAAATGCCGAAAGGCAATGAAGACGGCACGATCTAACCGCCGCTCAACGCGGCGGAGATCTTTCAGTGAGTCGTGAATGAACTAAATGCCGAAAGGCAATGAAGACCCATTACTCAATTTTCAAAGAACAGTGAATGTTGTCATTCAGTCGTGAATGAACTAAATGCCGAAAGGCAATGAAGACGGAAGCCCTATATCCCTAGCTATAGCATGGCATAGAGCGCGAGTCGTGAATGAACTAAATGCCGAAAGGCAATGAAGACCCTCTTTCTTTCCTTTTCTGATAGGGATGCATTATTTATCGTCGTGAATGAACTAAATGCCGAAAGGCAATGAAGACTAGCTAATCTCAACGCCCAATACATCGAATCTAGCCCTAGCAGTCGTGAATGAACTAAATGCCGAAAGGCAATGAAGACTTAATGCTAGCATAGAATGCAATATCTTTAATTGCGTTCTGGTCGTGAATGAACTAAATGCCGAAAGGCAATGAAGACTAAGAAATCGAACTTTCATAAGTTCGATTTTCTTACTAAGAGTCGTGAATGAACTAAATGCCGAAAGGCAATGAAGACACCTTCTTCTAGAGCCTCTATAGATTCTTCCATAGATGTCGTGAATGAACTAAATGCCGAAAGGCAATGAAGACTAACTATTATATCCTAGATAGTTATAAAAATCCTCTCTATGGTCGTGAATGAACTAAATGCCGAAAGGCAATGAAGACAGGCTCTCTAGCCTCTTGCTGGTCCATTCGACCATACCCTCAGTCGTGAATGAACTAAATGCCGAAAGGCAATGAAGACTTCTAGCTCTTCCTCTAGCTCTTCAATATAGCATTGAGTCGTGAATGAACTAAATGCCGAAAGGCAATGAAGACGACCAGCATGCTTCGTACTCTTTATGGGAAGGCTGGTACGAGTCGTGAATGAACTAAATGCCGAAAGGCAATGAAGACGCATTGCCTTATATCGGATATAATATCCGAAGTCTTCGTCGTGAATGAACTAAATGCCGAAAGGCAATGAAGACCAAAGGCTCCATTGCCCATAATTGGTTTTTTGCCAACTCCGAGTCGTGAATGAACTAAATGCCGAAAGGCAATGAAGACTCATTGGCCGCATTCAACGCGGCCAACGTCTCGGCGCAGGCGTCGTGAATGAACTAAATGCCGAAAGGCAATGAAGACTCGGCCAAAAGATGGCCGAGGGCCCGGATACTGCAATCCGGGGTCGTGAATGAACTAAATGCCGAAAGGCAATGAAGACTCCGATCTCTAAAATTTCCGCTTCAATTGCATCCATTTCCGCGTCGTGAATGAACTAAATGCCGAAAGGCAATGAAGACCGGTCATCGAACAGCGAGATTGTTCGCCGTCCGACCCGCAGGGTCGTGAATGAACTAAATGCCGAAAGGCAATGAAGACCGAGACTTCATCTCGCCGCGAATATCCTAGGCCGGGCAGAGCGTCGTGAATGAACTAAATGCCGAAAGGCAATGAAGACCCACATAGCGAGCGGCGTCAATCCGCTCGCAGTAGGAGAGGGTCGTGAATGAACTAAATGCCGAAAGGCAATGAAGACTATCCAAAACTGCCGCTAATTGCGCAACTCGAACCTGGGGTCGTGAATGAACTAAATGCCGAAAGGCAATGAAGACGAAACTCTTCTTGCCAAGCCAAGCCGAAGAGATTCCGTCGTGAATGAACTAAATGCCGAAAGGCAATGAAGACTAGGATTTTCTATATCCGAAGCTATAAGATGACTGAACGCGGTCGTGAATGAACTAAATGCCGAAAGGCAATGAAGACTTGCATCTCTAGCAATGCAGTATTCACTATAGCTGGGAGTCGTGAATGAACTAAATGCCGAAAGGCAATGAAGACCTTCGATTCCTTAAGCACCAACTCGCTTGCGTTGATGCTATTAGTCGTGAATGAACTAAATGCCGAAAGGCAATGAAGACGCGCTCCTTTCCAATTCTGATTTCCAAAAGGTTAGTTAGCCTGTCGTGAATGAACTAAATGCCGAAAGGCAATGAAGACCGGCCAAGGTCTCGGCGCAGGCCATATGGCCTTCTGGCTTGGTCGTGAATGAACTAAATGCCGAAAGGCAATGAAGACCGCAGCGCGCAAAATGAACTTCATCCTCTAGCTTATAGAGGGTCGTGAATGAACTAAATGCCGAAAGGCAATGAAGACCCGGAAGTGTTCCGGGGTATCGACCGACTCATAAGCCGGCCGTCGTGAATGAACTAAATGCCGAAAGGCAATGAAGACGGGTAGTTCCTCGGTCCGGGGGGTCTTCAACGCCTGATCTGGTCGTGAATGAACTAAATGCCGAAAGGCAATGAAGACTTGCGTCTCTAGCAATGCAGTATTCATAATGGCTAGGGATTGTCGTGAATGAACTAAATGCCGAAAGGCAATGAAGACTAACTCCCAGCAAAGCCAGCTTCTCGCGATAGAGATGAAGGTCGTGAATGAACTAAATGCCGAAAGGCAATGAAGACCCGCAGCCGCCGCAATGCGAGCTTCGTTGCGAGCCTTTTGTCGTGAATGAACTAAATGCCGAAAGGCAATGAAGACACCCAGGAGACCCGGCTCACCTGGCAGGCGACCGGAGCGGCCGGTCGTGAATGAACTAAACGCCGAAAGGCAATGAAGACAGTCTTCAATTAAGTTGACCAATGTTTCCCTACTCCAATCCCGTCGTGAATGAACTAAACGCCGAAAGGCAATGAAGACTTCCATCCTTCTCAACCACAACTCGTCTACGATGTTCATGGTGGTCGTGAATGAACTAAACGCCGAAAGGCAATGAAGACTGTTCGCCTGCTAGCCTATAGGCTAGTTCTTGCTCCGTGTCGTGAATGAACTAAATGCCGAAAGGCAATGAAGACGCTACCGGCACCTGAGAAATTTCCTTTCGGATACTCTCGACGTGAATTGCTCTGCTGTTTCTCAAGAGCCCTCTCGGCGGTTTGCCAGGAAAAAAGACCGACAGGTGCTCTAGCCCGGAGTTCTCGCCAATAAAGGTTGTCCAATGGCAGGGAGGCTGGGGAAGCATGGACGTTGCAACCCATGACCGCCCCAAGCTTTCTCCGTCACTATGCCTCCCGCCGGCAAGCCGTCGCCGCTTT
>JAMASS010000033.1:28393-53983 GCA_024761205.1 Limisphaerales bacterium | reverse complement strand
ATGCTCCAGCAGGAGACCAACTAGGAGATACCGCCAGCCAAACCAAATCCCCTTCCCCTAGAGCGCCCCCCAATCATTGATCCAATCGGTTAAATCCATCACCCACCTCGCCTCGCTCATAATCTATCGTTGAAACACATACCACCGGTAGCCCCCTATCACCAGCACTCCTCCCTAAACCACCCCATCACTTGGTTAACCTCAGAACCGGGTTTCAACTCTAAGTCACAAGCATGATGACCGAACGATTGCGAACTTAGAGAAATTCACTACTCAGCCAACTCCTAAATTTTTGCTCTCCAACGAAAGATCACTGATAGTTGGAGCAAGCTATAAACCGTATCCCGATCAGAAAGGCGACTTTTTGGCCCCTATCGCAAGGGACCCTGCGTCGCATCGCCTAAGGCAGCGTCTACCAAGGGTTGAGGCTCCCCTTCAGGGCTGATGCCCTGCGTTCAAACGAGACACGTCTTTTCCTGCCCACTCTAAGACCCCGCCCTTCCCCAAAATCAGTTAAGAAAAAGTTTTTACCGCACCGCCAGGAGACAGCCTTGAGGATTTTGAACAGGAGGAAACGGAGAGTTGGGGAAGAGGATGTCGGACGGAGAGCCGCTCAGTTCGAGGAGACTCTCGCCCCGCCGGAGGAAGGCAGTCAGAATGATCCGCCATTCCCTCTCGTTCAATTTGGCTTCCAGAATGGGGCAGGAATCCTTGGCGACTCGCCGATCATAGGCTATAGTAGAGCGAAAATGAGCATATCTACCAGCGTCAAGCTTTCTCGGGATGTCACCGCTGTCGCAATTCCAGCCGGGACACCCCAACCGCTCCCTAAAGATACCGAGGTATTCATCACGCAAGAGTTGGGCGGCACTTTCACCGTCCACGCCAATAGCCTGCTCTTCCGCATTGACGGCAAGGATGCGGACGCCTTGGGACGCACGCCGAGCGCTGAGACACTTGAAGAGACGACCGAGGTCGTAGAGTTGGAAGATGAAACCGTCTGGGAGAAACTCAAAACCTGCTTTGATCCGGAGATTCCAGTCAACATCGTCGATCTCGGCCTGATTTATGACCTGAGCAAACACAAGCTGCCAAACGGGAAGTTCAAGGTTTTCGTCAAGATGACCCTCACCGCACCTGGTTGTGGCATGGGCGAAGTCATCGCCAATGATGCCCAGCAGAAGATACTCACCATTCCGGCCGTTGATGATGCAATCGTTGAGATTGTCTGGGATCCGCCCTGGCATCAATCCATGATCACGGAACAAGGACGACTGGCCCTCGGCCTGGAATAAACGGTAAGACACTTGAAGAACCCTTTTCAGATGGATCAAGCAGAAGCCATTGCCGTCATCAAAGACGCCTGCGCCGATATTACCCGAGGGATGATGAAAATTACGCCCACCGTTCCGGCACTCCAAGATAAACCGATTGAAAGCAAGCTCTTCGAGACGCTTTACGAACTCACAAAGAATGTTGAAACGATCAAAAAACAAGTAGGAAAGATCGGCAAAGACGACGACTCCCCTCTGCTCTAGAGCAAACCGGAGATGCCCTGGATCGCGTCTTGCCCGTTGCGTTACGAAGCACCCTGACTGCAATTCTACTTATCGCCACCGCCTCAACCCTGAGCTTTGCCTTCGCACTCGCTGAATCGGCACTGTTTTCTCTTTCGCCCTGGCAAACCAAAAAGCTCGCGGAAAACGATCCGAAACTCCGAGGCTTACTGCAGGGTCTCCGTGACCGACCTCAGGATTTCCTGGCTACAATCGTTCTTGGGAACACAATCGCCAATACCCTCATCTTGGGGATCGCTCTCCACATGGTCTTTCGAGCTGAATGGGGTGCATGGGTGACCCTTCCCGTCATCGGTTTCGTCCTTTTGATTGGGTGCGAAATCGTTCCCAAGACCCTCGCTTTGAGACTGCCAGAGAAATGGACCCAAGCATTGCTTCGTCCGACAGCACTCACCCAAAACATCCTCCGACCGATTCACTTGTTGGCACAAAGAACCAACGAAAAAATTCTACAAGCTATCATCCCAAGCTCGGTTCGCTCTCGATCTCAGACGACGGATGAAGACTACCAAGAGCTTGTGGAAATGGGGGCTCAGAGTGGAACCCTCGACGAAGATGAAAAAGAGATCATCTTAGAAATCATCTCCTTGGACTCGAAATCTGTCGGGGACGTGATGACGCCCCGTAGCCAAATTGCCAAGATTCCTTACGGCCTAGAGCCTGAAGAAATGTTGGCGGCCGCCAATCGATATCAGCACACCCAGCTTCTGCTCGAGAAACCACCGCAGGACGACGATCAGTCTCAAGACGAGATCATCGGCGTGCTTGATGCCCGCAGACTAATACTTAATCCGAACACGGACATCGACGAACTCATGGATGTACCGTCCTTCGTACCCGAGACTATGAACCTGCGGGAGCTTTTCATCGGTTTTCAAAAGCAACCACAGAAATTAGCGGTCGTCTTGGATGAATACGGTCAGACGGCCGGCATCATCACATTAGAAGACATTCTGGAAGAGATCATGGGGCCCATCTTCCAGGACGAGCGAGCGGCCCCACCGGATATCGAGCGCCTCGGTCCCGGTCGATGGCGCGCGAGCGGCTTGGCGCCCATCGAGGATTTCGCCAAGGAGTATGCGGCCATCGGTGAGGTGGAGGAGGTTGACACTATGGGCGGGCTCATGGCCACTCTCCTAGCTCATATTCCCAACGAGCCAGCTTCGGCTGAATTCCGAGGGTTACGATTGACAGCTCGAGTGAGTGACCAGACTCGAATTCGAGATCTCCTCGTCGAGCAAATCGCGCCCGATCAACGCTAGGTCATTGTGGACCCGATTACCTTCATTACCTTACTGACGATCTTGGGAGGCCTTTCTTGCATGTTCTCCGGGATCGAGGCTGGCTTTCTGGCGCTCAACCCGATTCGGATTCGACGATTGGCGCGCGCCAAGTATCATGCCGCGGCAAATCTCAAGCGTCATCTTGACGATCCGGAACCCTTTTTATGGGCGATTCTCATTGCCAACACAGCCGCGAATTTTTCCTTTGTGGCGATCGTTTTCTATGCCCTAGAACGCTACCTATCACTCCACCCAGCCGTTTATTCGGTGGTGATTGGGTTCATTCTCTTCGCCTTCTATACCTTGTTCGACCTGTTACCCAAAATGCTGGTACGCCGATTTCCCAACCGCTTAACCATCCTTTTAACCTATCCCTTCGAGCTTTTTTTCAAAGGAATCGCCCCCTTCGTCAAACTGCTTTCGAAAGCGACCTCCAACGTGATCAAAAAAGGCAAGGGCACGCCAATGCCCCATCGACCCTTTTCCAATCGCGAAGATCTCCGACGAATGCTGCAGGACACCGCACCCAATCTGACTTCAGACGAACGGGACCTCATCAACCGAGTCATGGACCTGGAGGATCTGACCATTGATTCGGTGATGAAACCGATCACCGCCACTCTCAGCGTTCCCCCTCATAAACCTCTCAAACACGCCGTCGACATCTGCCGTCAGCGATCGGTTTCAAATCTCCTAGTCCGGACTCGAAGCCCGGAATCCAGAGTTACGATGGGGACCTTCGACCTCAAGAAGCTCCTCTTCACTGAGAATCTCAATGCGGACGTGCCAGTGGAACACTACCTCACACCCGCCTTGTATCTCAAAACCGGGCTCGCCTTGGGCGACGCGCTCCAACAAATGAAAAAATCGGGTCACCGTCTAGCGATCGTCATTAACCAAAAAAACATGGAAATTGGCGTTTTCACGCTGAATGATATCCTCCGAAACATCTTCAAGGAGATGAAGCTTATAGCCCATGACGGGTCCTGAAATCGCTATTGCCGCGGCCAAGATCGCTGCCATCGTTGCCTTGGTCCTGCTGAACGGGTTCTTTGTCGCCGCCGAGTTTGGGTTGGTGAAACTCAGGGACTCTCAGCTGCGCTCGTTGGAAAGTCGCGGATCACGCCGCGCCGCCTACGCACGAAAAATTCTCGAAAACCTCGACGCCTCGCTGAGCGCCTGCCAACTAGGCATCACTTTGGCAAGCCTCAGCCTAGGATGGATCGGCAAGCCAATTTTTGTCGATCTCCTTGCCCCGATCATGAACACCCTCGAGATTCACAACGCCAGCGTACAACACAGCATCGCCTTCATCTTTGGATTCACCACCATCACCTTCCTGCACATTACAGCTGGAGAACAGGTGCCCAAAATGCTGGCGATTACGCATCCGCTGAAGACTTCCCTTTGGATCGCCCATCCACTGATTCTTTTCCACAAGATTTCCTATCCGTTCATCTGGCTGCTAAACTCCGTCTCAGCCTGGATGCTCAAGAAAATCGGCATTGATTCGTCCGACGGGCATGGGACGGCCCACACCGAAAAAGAACTACGGCTCATGCTCTCGACGGCCCATCAAACCAAAGGCGGCTCCGCCCTTGGCAGACAAATCATTCTTAATGCCATAGATCTGCGGCAACGCTTGATTCGAGAGGTCATGAAGCCGCGAAATGAGATTGTTTTCCTAGACCTCGCCAAGTCACTGAAGGACAACTTCGCTCTGGCGTTTGAGGAAGAGTATTCACGCTATCCCCTCTGCCGGGACGGTGAGCTCGATCAGGCGGTCGGCCTCGTTCACTTTCGGGATCTTTGCCGACTCGAACCTAGCGCTGAACCATCGACGAAACTAGAGGAAATCGCACACGACCTTATCTTCGTTCCAGAAACCGCCCGGCTGGAACATTTACTCGAACACTTCCTCAAGCAAAAGCTCCACTTCGGGCTAGTCGTCGACGAGTACGGCAGCACGGTCGGAATGGTCACTCTGGAGAACATTCTGGAAGAGCTCGTCGGTCAGATTCAGGATGAATTCGACGAAGAGGAACCACTAGTCAAACAAACAAGCCCGAATTCCTGGGAGCTCAACGGCTCCACACCGCTGCACGACCTAAGTGATATCATTGGAATCCCCCTCCAAGAGGAAGGAATCAACACCACAAGCGGTTGGCTGACTGTGCAGATCGGCGAGTTTCCCAAAATCGGTGATCAAATTGACATTGATGGGTTCAAAATCCGAATCACCAAGCTGGATGGCATCAAGGTGGACAAGCTAATTCTCCAAAAAATCCGCCCCGCAAAGACCGACGATCCCCCGGCACCGGAACGGAGTCAACCTAAAATCGTTTGAGCAAATAATCCGCTGGGCAGCCCTAGGAGACTGTCACATCGACCAAGGCCTCAAGACACCGTTGATTCTCCTTCGCAGTGCCAATACTGATTCGTAACCATTCGTTTAGGCCGTAGCCATCCATCGGACGAGCAATGATGCCTTGCTTCAAAAGCGATTGACACACTGCCGAGCCGTCCCCCACCTGAATGAGCACAAAATTGGCGAACGAGGGCACATATAACCATCCACGCTCTCGGCAGAACGATTCGAACATTTCGATGCCCTGACGGTTGTGACGTCTCGATTCCTCCACGTGTGCCACATCGTCCAAGGCAGCAAGAGCGGCAGCTTGCGCTATGGAGTTCGTGTTAAAGGGTTGCCGGATTTTCTCCAAGGCGCCGACGATGGTGTCGCAGCCCAGGCCGTAACCCAGCCTCAAACCCGCCAAGCCATGAATCTTCGAGAACGTCCGCATCAACAAAAGATTTTGCGGTTTGCCCTTGCGGATTCGCGGCAAGAGATCCAACGGATTATCGAGATATTCAATGTAGGCTTCATCGATCACAACCAGCACATGGCCAGGAACGGTTTCAATGAGCTTCAAAATTGCCTCTTCTGGGACCAGCGTTCCCGTGGGATTGTTGGGATTGGCAACAAAAAGAATCCGCGTCTCTTCGTTCACCGCCTTTGCCATGGCTGCAACGTCACTCCCATAGTCGACGGCCGGAACGGTCACTACGTCGGCTCCAAAGAGTTTGGCGACAATCGGATAGATCGCAAAGCAGTACTGCGAAACGACGACTTTGGTTCCAGGCCCCAAAAGCGCGTGCCCGACAAATTCGATGAGTTCGTTTGAACCATTGCCCAAGATAATATTCGACGGTGCCACATCGAGCGCTTCACCCAAACGACGTTTCAAGTAAAAAGCGTTTCCGTCAGGATACAGGTTCACCGTCGCAACGGCCTCTCGCATCGCTTGAATCGCCAAGGGAGAAGGACCGAGCGGATTTTCATTGGACGCCAGCGTGGCGACCTCGGAGGGAGCAAATCCCTGTTCACAAGCCACTTCTTTAATTGGCCGTCCAGGTTGGTAGACGGGCAAGCTTTCTAGTGTTGAACTAAGTTTGAGCATGTTGCGTTTCGCGCCAAACCACTTGAAAAATACAGCTAAATAATGGCGTTCAGGATTTTGGAAACATCGACATGGGACCGGATAAGGTCCCGAATCAATGAAATCTTCTCGGTATCGTCCGAGCGGGTCTTAACAATGACATCGCGGACCTTTGAAGCCACATCATAACTGCCTTCACTCGTAAGCAACACGGGATAGGGCAGCCTTCGTATCAACTCAATCATCCGGTCGTTGGGTTTCAAATCATCCGTCAATATCATCCCGGCAAGTTTCAGTGATGCCCCCCCCGATGAACTGACAGCCAACGACTCGATCAAATCTTCGCGGTCTCCGTGAACAATGAGCAGCGCGCCCGCTCGGAAAAATTTCCTGGCATGAGCGACACTCATCGCTCCCACCACCACATCATCAACAATGCTATGAATGTACTCGAGCCCATTGATTGGCTCCGCCTGAAGCTCCTCCCGAATCAAGTCCATCGTGGGACTGGATAACAACCGGACATGAGGAATGACGCCCAAAAGATCCAATCCTCGCCGCCGTAAGCCCTTTTGGGCGAATTCGGTAATCTGCTCGACCTTATTTGGCATCACTTTATTTAAGATAACTCCAATGATATCGACGTCTTCCTTTTCAAAGAGCGCCTGATTAAGGGCCACTTCATCGATCGGCCTGCCAATACCCCCGCGAGTCACAATCACCACCTTTGCGCCGACTAACTTCGCCACCCGAGCATTTGAAAGATCAAACACCGAACCGACACCCGCGTGCCCGGTACCCTCGCAAACCACCAAGTCTTTCTCCCATGCCACGCGGTCAAACGCCCTCTGAATTCGGCTAGCAAGGGCAGCGTAATTCGAGGTCCGCAGATAACGCCGAGTGAAATCAGTCTCCACCGCAATCGGGCTCATATCATTGAGCGGGCAATTGAGTCCATAGACCCGATCCATCAAAACCGTGTCTTCATCAATCTTCTGATGCTGAATGTCAACAAACCGTTGACCGACAGGTTTGATGTATCCAACTCGCGGATAGGTCTGCTGAATGGCCGCCAACAGTCCTAACGAGGTCGTCGTCTTCCCGTCATTCTGCCTCGTCGCCGCGACAAACAATCGGGGTGTTGTGGAATTCTTCAGAAACTTCACGCCATCAACCATTCGGATCGCAACCGAAATGAACAATCATCACCTGTGCCCCTCACCATACCCAAGAACTAACCCTCGGCTTCGCCCGGGAGTCGAGCACCGGCACCGGGAAAGAGATTCGCATATTCGATTGACTGCATGCCGACAATTGCCGCCACCCCCAGAATGTCATGGGCATTCGACCCTCGAGAAACATCGGCTGCTGGCCGATCAAGGCCCAGGAGAATCTGTCCATAGGCATTGGCTCGAGCCACATACTGCACCATCTTGCTGGCAATGTTTCCCGAATTCAGATCAGGGAATATCAGGACATTCGACTGACCGGCAACCCGGCTGTCCGGCAGCTTGATCTTGGCAATATCCGGAACCAGTGCAGCATCCACTTGCAATTCCCCATCGAAATCCGCCTCCAATTCGATCGCTCTCGCCTGTTGCCGAGCCATGGCCGTGGCAGCCTGAATCCGTGCCACGCCGCTCTGATTCGTATTCCCTTTCGTCGAATAAGACAACATGGCCACCCGTGCTCGGCTGCCATGAAGATGATGCGCCAAATGAGCGGTTGAGACAGCAATATCCGCCAGTTGCTCCACCGTTGGATCAGGGATCACGCCACAATCCCCCATGAAAAGAACCCCGTTCTCCCCAAACCGCGTGTCCTCCAACTCCAAGATCATGCAACTTGAAGCCGTCGTCTTTTTCGGTGCGACCTTGATAATTCGGAAAAGCGGCCGTAACACAGACCCCGAGGTCTCGCTAGTGCCCGAGACGATACCATCCGCCTGATGCATGGCCACCATCATCGCTCCAAAGTAGTTCGGCTGCACCATCACACGCCGCACCTCTTCCAGAGGCATGCCCTTTAGGTGACGCAGACTGGCAAAGCGCTGGCAAAAATTCTCCAGATCACCGCTGTCCTCCGGATTGATAATCCGTATCCCTTGCAATGATATTCCCAGTTCCCTCGCAATCCGCTTAATCTTGGATCGATCGCCCAACAGAATCGCCCCACCCAATCGCAATGAATAGAACTGGCGTGCGGCCTGCAATATTCGCGGTTCCTCACCTTCCGGAAAAACAACACGCTTGGGATGGCGCTGCAGTTTCTCAATGATGCTACCGATGAATCGCATCTCCCGTTACTAGCCCAGGCCCCAACAAATCGCAACCGCAACTATCACCTGAGAAGGAATCCCGAAAAACGAATGGCGCCCGCCCACACTGAGGCAACCCGCCAAGCCGTTCATCGGATCGTCACCTCATCGTAGAGGGCGATGATCCGGGAAACCATCGTCTCTATCGCAAACTCCTTCTCCACCAACAATCGTCCCTGCCGCCCGAACCTTTCGCGCAACTCGGCCTTTCTCGCCAAGTGAAGTATCTTTGCAGCAAGCTGGGCCGTATCGCCTACCGGAATGAGGTAGCCAGTCTCACCGTTGCGGCAAACTTCGCCGGCGCCATCCGAATCCATAGCCACCACGGGTTTGCCTGCGGCAAGGGACTGAGGAATGACTCGGGGTAATCCTTCGCGGCGGGAAAGGTGAACCACGACATCCATGATGCCTATCAAACTAGCCACTTCTTCGGGCGACACCAACCCAGTGAAAATCACTTGCTCACGGATGCCTCTCTCTCGCACGATCCCTTCAAACCGTTCTCGCCACTCACCTCCGCCAATTAACAATATCTTGGCCTTGGGTTCGTCTCGAAAAATCTGCGGGGCCACCGCCAAGAGATCGTCGTGTCCCTTGAGTTCGAACAATCGTCCCACCTTGCCAATCACAAAGGCATCCGGTTCGATGCCCAAACGTTCGCGCAATGAAAAGTCATTCTTGGCTTCCAAGAACGGTCTCAAATCGAAACCACTAAAGATCTTCGTATACTCCTCCGCCCGACCAATGCCAGCCCGCAGATATTGCTGGCGCATAGCTTCGGCAACACTGACAAACCGAGTCGTATAAATCCCGGCAATACGCTCAGCCGTCCGAAAAACCAAATTAGGAAGGAATCCTTGGAAAGAACCGAAAGACGGTCCATGAATCGTGTGGATGATCTGAGGCACCCCGGCGACTCGGGCCGCCAAACGCCCCAGAATCCCCGCCTTCCCACTATGAGTATGAACAATCTCCGGCCGGCGCCTTTGGAAATGCCGCCTCAGCTTTGAGAAAGCGCGAAAATCCCGCAGCGGAGAGACCGGACGCACCAAATCTGGCACGAGGGTTAGCAAACCGGGCTTGCCCTCGACTAAGTGTTGGATACTTCCTTCGGTTTGATCTCGGGATGTCGGTCCACTAATCAATTCCACTTCATAGTCTGCATGACTTTGAAGACCGAGCACCGTCGCCACGACGTTCTCCTGTGCCCCACCCAAAATGAGTCGGGTGATCACATGACTGACCAGCATACGATAGACAACTACTGTCCCTTCAGAGACTTGAGCGTTTCCTCGACCTCGCGATATTCATCGGTGTCTTTCGGCGCGAGCTCGAGATACCTCTCGAAATGCTGGATGGCGGAAGCGGTGTCCCCAGCCGCCTGCGCGATCTTTCCGAGACCGTAGTAGATCGCATGATGCTCAGACACCGTCTCGGCGACCGTCTGATAGTCTATCTTCGCATTCTCGTGGTCACCGATTCGATACTGCGCAATCGCCCGATTCAAACGCGCATAAACATTGGCCGGATCCACTTCGATCACCGTGTTCAGTAGTGCAATGGCCGCTTGGAACTGTTTAATTCTGATATGCGCCAAGGCCTTGTCCTGCAACAGTCGCAGATCATCAGGCCTGATGGCCAAGCGCCGATCAAAAAGGACGAGGGACTCCTCATATCGTCCCGTAAGCAAATAGACCTGCGACAATGTCTCCAAGAATCCCTCATTGTTAGGGTCTGCAGCCAAGGCGGTCTTCAACAAACCCTCTGCAACGTCAAACAAGGCTTTTTGTTGCGCCGTATCTCCGGCCGCAGCAGCCTTGTTACCAACACCATAATACCCCAGCGCCTCCAAACGGACCAGTTCCGCCTTCTGGACCGGCGTGAGTTCGGTATTCTCGGCTTTCACCACAGCAATTTGGGTCAGGACAGCATTGGGTAATCCAGCCGCCAACAAGCTGTTGGCCCGCAAAAGCTTCGCTTCAACGTTGGCGGGAGCCAAAACAAAGGCACGCTTGTAGTTCATCGCCGCCTGGCGATAGTTTCCTCCCTGAGCAAACTCATTCCCGAGCTGCATACAAAAATCAGGCTCGTCAATGGGACCGTTCGCTAATAGCAGCCGCTCATAGGTTCCGTAGTTCTTTTGAACATCCTGGATATTACCTTGGGTCAGCCCACCGTCCTGGCCTTGCCGACTCCCCGACAAGATCTCGTTCTGGCGTAAATTCACTTGCGCGCAGGTGTTCTCCGGATTCCAAGTCAGTGATCGCTCCAAGCCGTCTTTCGCCTCCTTAAGCCGCCCTAATCGCTGCAGCGAAACCGCCCACACGTTTTGTTCTCGAGAACACCATTTCCCTAAAGTCCGGCTGGTCCGGTCCATTTTCGCCACGCCTTCTCCCAGTTGAGACAACTTCTCGGAAAGTTCCTGCCAGAAGGACTGATTGGCCTCGATATCCGCTTCCGAAATCGGAGGCGGTTCAACCTCTCCTTCACCATAAGCAACCAACTCGGTAACCAAGCCTTTCTGATGGGGGTAAAACACCTCAAAAAAATGCCCAAAACTGGATATCAGATAGTAGATGGGATATTTTCCGGATACCTTGGCCAAGACAGGGAACAGTGAAATCACATCCAACTGAACGGGAAGATTATCTTGAGTGAAGATATCCGACCATCCGCTCACCAACGATTCCCGAACTTGCCTCTCGTAGTATCCGATCTGCAGGGATCCTGTATCGATAAACGTATAGTCGCGCTTCAGGGCCTGCTGCGCGAGCACCGACTTCACGAGCAAGATAGAATAATCATTGTCAGCCAAAATGATCGCCCGTTCCTCAGGCAGATGACGCACCAGAAGCTCCCCAAAATGACGTATTTGATCCCCATTGCTCAATCGAATCACCGACAAATTCTTGAACAACAAACCAAAGGGCACACAAATCACCCCAAGCCACAACAATCCACTGACCACAGAATTGAGAAACCGATTTTCCCGCGCCATCTTTCGGGGGGAATGAGATTGGCTATTTCGGAAAACCAAGAGCGTGTACCCCGAAAAGTAACCAACCGCTAAAGCACCAAGGTAATAGAACGTGATGAAGTCGATCGGCAGCGTTTGCGAAATATTCCGAGGACTAAAAGCAGGATCAAAA
The DNA here is from genome assembly GCA_024761205.1 of Limisphaerales bacterium. Classification (GTDB taxonomy): domain Bacteria; phylum Verrucomicrobiota; class Verrucomicrobiia; order Limisphaerales; family AAA164-E04; genus UBA2970. The sequence goes on along the minus strand of JAMASS010000033.1, from coordinate 42,217 downwards.
GCCACCCAAACACAGGCGACCAAAAACAAGAGATGCATTGCCCGAAACATGAAATTGGAAAGCATTGCGCCCACCACACTCACATCCCCAATCGACGATGAGAACCGAATCCCCATGACAATCACGGGGAGCACCGAAGTCAACGACAGCAGCAGCGCACCGGTCTTGGGCGCATTGGCCAAATACATCTTCTGCGACCCTACCTGCAGTTTGAGTAACTCCACAAAACTCCCCGCGCCAGAATTCTGCATTAGGATCACGAGCGGCAAGAGCAGGTAGGCCGACAGTCCGATCAGCCCCAGCACGATCATCCGTCCCATGAAGTCTGGACGGAAGGAAGGAAACCCCTTCATCCAAATAAGGGAGCACACCACCAAGGGAAAATAGCCAATAAACGCCCAATCACTCGGAATGGCAAAACCGTAGAGGAAGGCCATCCGATAGAGCCAGCGATCCTCCTGGAACAAGCGAAACTCCAGCAGACATCGAATCACGCAAGCCAGAACGAAAACCGACAGGATCTCACCGGTCAACGCCGTTGACTCCTCCCAAAACGTCAACTGTAACCCACAAACGAGGCAGGCAAAGAGTGGAGGCATCCAGGCCGTCTTAAGACTCAGCAAAGAGTAGTCGCTCCGCTCCCGTTGACGTTGCTCTCGCGTGCGATCATGAGGGAGAAGGGCGACCGAACGAGCTAATTGCCCCAAAGTCAATGCGCCGAGCAAAGCACTCAACACATTGAGCGCGATCGGTTGAAACTGAACCGGAAACCATCGGACAGGAAGCGTAACGAGATATAATAGCGAATTGCTGGTCTGAGGCAACCAGTCCCAATCCGTCACCTTCGCTACCGTCCCCAAACTTTCTGAGGTGACCCAGTGATTGAGAGTCAACAGATAAAGCACGAAGGAAGCCACCGTAATTACCCAAGGCAATCGTCGCTGTACAAACCCCATCTGCATTGAGTCATCATCATCCATACGCTAACACGCCTAAGAAGAAACGAACATCGACCACTTGGCAAGGCATTCTTCAATTTATTTGTGTGCCAATGACGCGTCTTATCCATGGCGCCGATGATCATCCCGCAGTGAGACACCCACGGTTTGGCCCTTTCATTAAAAATCTAATGACGAACGATCACTCACGCGCGTTCAATCCCGACCCTGTGTGCGAATTGAATGTGGTGAGCCCCAATAGCAAGGAGTCAGGGCGAGAGCCACTCGAGCCGCCGTCCCTTCTCTCTGAAACTACGGAGGACGGAACGCATCGCATTGCATGGTTAGCGAAATGCACCTGCTCGCTCCCTAGCTCCGATCTCAGCAATAACGGCTTGATGGAATCTCGCCCCATCTTTAGTCACCTCTCTTTGGGACCCGACATCAAGGATCGACAACCGTGATTGAGAGCGTTATCCCATCATCCTATTCATGAAACGAAATTCCCCCGTGAAGTCGTCCCCTCTGATGACAATCCTATGTGCGTTGTGCTGCCCCGCAATGGTCGTCGTGGCAGAGGATTGGCCCAGGTTCCTCGGCCCCACCGCCAACGGCAAGAGTGGCGAAACTGAGTTGATCGAAAAATGGCCTAATTCCGGCCCGAACAGGGCTTGGATCCAGACCATCGGCACAGGCTATAGCGCTCCTTCAATTCGAGACAGCAAATTGGTATTGCACCACCGGAAGGGCGACCAAGAAATTGTCGAAACGCTGGATGCCACCACCGGGGACTCTCTCTGGCAACACAGCTATGAAAGCAATTTCGTCGATCCCTTTGGCTACAATAACGGACCTCGGTGCTCGCCCTTGCTGAGCGAGAATCGGTGCTACACCTTCGGCGCCGAAGGCAAACTCCTCTGCCTTGATCGGAAAACGGGCAAGCAATTGTGGCTGCGCGACACCGCCACGGACTTTAACATTCCCGAGGCTTTCTTTGGAGTCGGCAGCACGCCCATCATCACTCACAACCTTCTAGTGGTTATGGTCGGCGGACAACCCAATTCGGGGATGGTCGCGTTTGATCCGAAAACCGGAGAGACTGTCTGGGAGAGTGTCGGCCGGAACAATTGGCAGGGACTTCCCAAAATTGGCTGGCGCGGCGAGCCGACCGTGGTTTGGAAAGACTACGCCATGCAAGCCAGCTATGCGACACCCCTCGTTGCAGAGATCCATGGGAAATCTCATCTCCTCTGCTTTATGCGACAGGGCCTAGTGTCTCTTGACCCAAAGTCGGGAAAGGTGAACTTCAGCTTCTGGTTTCGCTCCATCGTGAATGAATCGGTCAACGCCATGAACCCAATCGTTCAAGACGATCTGATTCTACTCTCGGCGGCCTACTATGGAATCGGCTCCGTACTACTTCAGGTGCAACCCAACGGCAAATCAGTCAAGGAAGTCTGGCGAGACCGGGTCTTGGAGATACACTGGACCACGCCGATTCTGCACGAGGGACACCTTTACGCGTTCAGCGGTCGAAACGAAGCCGACGCTCGGTTCCGCTGCGTGGAGTTTGCCACTGGAAAACTCATGTGGGACCGAGATGAGCAATGGCGAAAGAGCTTTCGACCGCCCTCAGTCTACGGTCGAGGGTCGGGCATTTTCGCCGACGGAAAACTGTTTGCCCTGGGAGAAGGTGGACTTCTGGGTCTTTTCCGGCTGAACCCAAAAGAGCCGATAGAACTTGCCCGATTCCAAATCCCGGAGTTCAAATACCCTTGCTGGGCAGCGCCCATCATCTCCAACAAGAAGCTTTACCTCCGGAGCGAGGATCGCTTGATCTGTTACGACATTGCCCGGTTCTCGCAGTAGCGGGACGGTCTCCTAAGCAATCCTTGCGTCGCTTTGACCGAAAGCACATAACGCCCGACATGGGAACGCAGCGTCACATCGGTTGAGAAAAGAGCCGACAAATTCTTCGAGAACATCACCGACCCCGGGCGCCGACCCTCATCCTGATTACACATCATGTTGAGGAAATCATGCCCGTGTTTATCCATGTGCTGATACTGCAAGATGGACAGGTTCTATATTCAGGCATCCGGCGGTCAGTGATCCAGATGTTCCAAAAACTGCAGAAAGTTCTCTCGTGCTCCGGGATCCAAACTCGCACAGGGCTCATTGAGGATCAGCAACGCCGGCCTTGCCATCAGCGCGCAACCAATCAAGATTCGCTGCCGTTCCCCTCTGCAACAAGAGACCCAAGACCGATCAGCCAAGCGTCCGCACTCAACCCAGCGCAAAATCCGTTTCGCCTCTCGTCGGTCTGCGGCGCCGACTTACCTCAACAATTGATCATCGCATATTTGCCACTCACCACCGAAACCAGAACAATCCCCGTATCGGCCATCATGTGACGCACTGCAGAACTGACAATTCCAATCTTAAGACGGACCTGCCGCCGCCACGTTGCCCGGGGCGAAGGGCGTCGGAGGTGTCCGTGCATCGACCAGCGCATAGTCCGGCAATATCGGAAACTAAGTCGCATCGCTCTCGAAACCGCGAAAGGTAAAGCCGCCATTCACCACCACATACCTCGACAGATTTATAAGGGGTCCGGAAAAATGAATAACAGAACGACATGATCTGCATCCCAACTCTCGTTTCCCAGCCTGACCCTTCCATCCTCCTCAATGCACCGGCAGATCACCGGCGATCTTGCCAAGCAACAAATTGGACGTCGCCCCCCCAGAGCACCAGATGGCCATCTCGAATCTGATCCGCCGTTATCCCTTCGTCCGCCACCGCCAAGGAGTGCCCTCGAAACTGTGCCCGCCACTATTCTTTCAATCGAAACAGTTCATCAGCGATCCACCGCGCAACTAGTGAATCGTTGAGTTCAACCGAAGGTTCGACAATCAGGCACCCCCAACGCTATCCCTACCGGACAAACTGTACGCTCCAGGAACCATCCGATGGAGCGAGCTAAGGCAGACCAATATACGCCAACAATTCCGCAGAGACGCAATTTCGCACCGCCCCAAAAACGACAAACTCCTCAGAGCGTGATTGCAGAGCGAGACTCCGTCAATCCGCCATCTCACAACGAGGGACGGCATTCAAGGTAGCGCAAAGCATCTCTGATTGGCGGTTTTCGTCCTCACGAGCCAGCCCAATTCACTGGCTTCTCCCTTGCGTTCCTCTATAATCGCCAGATGCGTTTCTTTACCACATTTTTCCTCTTGGGCGGATTTTGGATCAGCACCGCGACGGCTGAAACGACTAAACCGAACTTTGTGTTCTTCCTCGTTGACGATCTAGGCTATATGGACATCGGCACCAATAACCCAAATACCTTCTACGAAACTCCCCACATCAACCAACTAGCCCGTGAGGGGATGCGATTCACAAACGGCTACGTCGCCAATCCGGTCTGCTCGCCCACTCGGTTCAGTATCATGACGGGAAAACATCCCTCTCGAGCTGATGCGACGAACTTTTTCTCCGGTCAGCGATCCGGCCGTTTCCTTCCGGCGCCATTCAAAGACTCAATGCCTCTCAGCGAAACCACCATCGCCGAAGCACTGCAAGAGACCGGTTACCGCACCGCCTTTTTCGGAAAGTGGCACCTCGGACCTTCCGCCGAGTATTGGCCGGAGAATCAAGGCTTTGAAATCAACCTCGGCGGCCATCACCGAGGGCTCCCGCCCGGCGGTTATTTCTCACCCTACAAGAACCCACGATTGGAAGATGGTCCTGACGGAGAACACCTCACGGCTCGGCTCACGGACGAGGCGATCGCGACCCTTGAGCGTTTCAAAGAGTCCCCTTTCTTTCTCTACCTCTCATTTTACACCGTGCACACCCCCCTCCAAGCGCCACCGAGGCTGGTAGCCAAATACCAAGCCAAGGCTGCCCGACTCGGCGTGGAGGAGCTTCCGGAATTCGACGATGAGGAACAGGTATGGCCACCCGACCGCGGCGGGTGCGCATCCGTCAGCAACACGCCACCTACGCGGCCATGGTGGAAACTCTGGATCAAAGTATCGGGCGGGTGCTTCAGACCCTCAGAGACCTGAATTTGGATTCAAACACCGTCGTTCTGTTCACCTCCGACAACGGCGGCCTGTCCACCTCGGAAGGGTCACCGACCTCCAACCTTCCCCTTCGCGGGGGCAAAGGCTGGCTCTATGAAGGCGGCATTCGCGAACCCTATATCATCAAATGGCCGAACAAAGCACCCGCCGGAAGCATCTGCGAGACTCCGGTAGTCAGCACTGATTTTTACCCGACCATCCTGGAAATGGCCGGACTGCCTTTGACCGCTGAGCAACACCTTGACGGCATCAGTCTAGTGCCACTCCTTACCCAATCTGGAACGATCACCCGAACTGATTTATTCTGGCACTACCCGCACTATAGCAACCAAGGCGGATTCCCTGGTGGAGCGATCCGGTCCGGAGACTTCAAACTCATCGAACGATTCGAAAACGGCGAGTTACAGCTTTACAATTTGCAGGCTGATATTGGCGAGCGGGTCAATCTGGCGGAGGCCAAACCTGGACTCGTCAAACGCATGCGGACTAAGCTTCACTCTTGGTATCAGGAAGTCGACGCAACATTCCTGCAACCCAAACCAGGTGGACCACAACCGTGGCGTCCTAGTTCGTTATCACAATATTAAGGCGCCGGCCAGTCAAGATGCCGATGCAGCAAATCGAAGTTTGCTTGACCGTTAATGGCATGGGGGCCCGCAAATCACTCGATTTCACAGCGTTCCGGAATCCCAAGCTTCGCGGCGTAGAGATGCCGGACTTTGCCAAACTCGTAGCCAACGGTCCCATCAGGGCCACGCCATCAAAATGACCCCACCCGCTCCACCATGAACGACCTAGGTGCGATGAGAGCGGCCATTTCCGCGTAGTTGAACGTGCTCCCCAGATCGAATTCAAAGATCTCGTAATCACGGTCCAAACATAGCTGTAAGGACTCCGAGTCGAAGCATTCTTCCAGACCCACTCATTGAAATCAGCCGAACAGATAGACAAACAATAATCCGTGACAACCGCCGTCACCCGCATTGCGGTCTTTCTGCCATAGAATAAGTCATAGAAGGCAATTCCCTCCGGATCAACATAAGGCTGCGTTTTGAGCCAGTTCACGATCTGCTGATGCTGCGGGACGATCACTGAGAATAAAGTTTTCTTCAATGAATCCGCCTTCCGCTGCAAGGTCCGAAAGCGATCCCTAAAGATGTACAGATTCTGCGGCGAAAAAGTCACAAAACCTCGCTCCGCCAACTTCGCAGCAAAGTCGCGGTTAGGCACGGTGATCCCCACTGACGATGTCTTGGGGGCGATCTTCCAAACCGTGCTAACAAACCACCACTAGGTGTCGCTCATCCGGCTTAATGTCCCTCGACAAACACAAAATGCCATAAGCGATTACCTCTGGAAACACATCCAACATCACCTCGTAGCCAACCCATTTCGGTTCCTCATAGGCCAGCCGTGTCCGGACATTGAATGGCAACAAGGGATCATCGAAAATCCCTATCACTTCACTCCTAAAGAATTCTCGGTAGGCAGCCACACTCGCCTCATAAGCATCTAAAGACTCGGTGTGTTCAACCGGTTTCATAAAGTCTTTCCAAACGTAACGGCTCTCACGCAACAGATACTGACTGTGCCGGTCCGGCTCATGGATCTGTCGTTTTTGATACAGTCTGGCTCGCCGAATCCCTTGCGAGCGCCTCTGATGGGTTGATTTACTGATAACAGAGTCAAGCAAGGATCCAGCGCGTGGAGGAACAAGGTCAAGGCACAGGCTCCGAGCCAAAGTCCTGCGCACCTCCCATCACCAGCTGCAACCGGGGGGCGAGTGAAAACCCTCGATCAGACAACGGGCACGCTTCAATTCCGCTCACACGTTATCCGCGTTCGGCGATCGCAGGATCGAAGGCGCGCCTCCCTCGCTTGGCTGAGTCAATTCCGGTCCTTTGGCCGCCTCAACAATCAGCATCCGAGGCGCCACCATCGAGGCCAACTCAGTGTCTCCAAACTGCCTCAAGCAACCCCAAAAATGTTCCTCGCAATGGACTGCTCCCACATCCGTTCCCGAAGTCTTCCCGATGCGCACTCTCTTCACATCTCCCGACCGATCAGCGTCAGCATCAAGACACGACAACCACTCTCGGCTAAACGACGAGCGAATTGGGATTGAAGCGTATCCCTCGGTAAATCTCACTAGTTATTCCGGGTGTTTGATCAGCGTCCGGAATGGCCACTACACTGAATCTCGGCACCTCTGTCGCCGTCTTCTGATTCCTCACTTGAGTAGGTTCCAACAACAGACCCTCACCGAAAACGTCTCCAAAAGCCGGCCAGCGAACTCGAATGATATTAAAACCCATAACTCTTGCCTAGTTGAGCGGACCGGCCCACTGTCGTTACGGTCTCAGGCGCCTCAAAAGGAATGCGTTCAGTAAGAATCGATCCACTCCAGCAACCAATTCGGACGCAATGTCACCCTCAAGCGCCAACAGCTCAGATTGGAGGGGAGTCTCCTCCAATCCGAGCCAGATCGACAACGCGAAACAACTCCACCCAACTTGATGATGCCGACTATTCCGAAAACTCACACTCATTCGCCTACCCTCCAGAATACCTCTCACTTCACCGGCTTGCCGTCTTCGATAAATCCGCAATGCACCAAAGCGTGTGGTCCGTTCGAATGAAAATTTCACCGTTGGACAACGCCGGGGTAGTGTTCGTCTTCTCTGCGAGAGGATTGACCGAAATAAGCTTAAACTCAGGGCTCGCTTCCATCACGATCATATCCCCTGACTGATTGACAACAAAAATGGTATCGCCAGCCAACACGGCGGCACCCCAGATGGCCGAGTTAGCACCCTGCCCTCGTACCCGCTCCTGCCAAAGCGACTCTCCCGTCTTCACGTCAATGCACTGCGCCATCCCCTGTCGATCAAACACATAGATATGGTTTTCCTTGACGACTCCGGTACTGAGCCGATGCGGGGTTCGTCCCGACTTCCACAACCGCCTCGAATCCGTCACATCACCATAACCACCAGTCTTTACTGCCACCATAGGACCAAAAAAGCCACCCATAGCAATGATCACACCCTCATGCGCCAGAGGGGAACAGTAAACTAAGGGATTCAATCCCCCGCACCGCCAAAACTCCGTGCCCGTTGTGGGATCATATGAGCGAATGGTTTCCGGGTAAGTCATTACCAACTCCATGCGGGTTCCTGCATCCATCACGATCGGGGTACTAAAACTGCCGACCATCCCATTGGCATTCCCGCTGAAACCATCCTCTCGATCCGCGCCCGCTTGAACCGCAGGCTGCTCAATTCGCCAAACAGTGTCGCCCGTCCTTTTGTCCATCGCCACCAGCGAAGCACCAGGACCCGGACCGCGATAAAGAATACAAAGGTTCTGATACAGAATGGGAGACGACCCGTCGCCCCACTTATGTTGGAAAGGACCAAAATTGCGATGCCAAAGTTCTCGCCCCGAAAAGTCGTAGCAATAAAACCCGGCAGAGGCATAACTCACGTAGATTCGTTCCCCATCGGTCACTGGAGATGAGGCACAATAGGTATTCGTTTCATGCTTCGATTCGGGCCGCACATACCGAACACCACTCTGCCAGAGCAACGAGCCATCACTTCGGTTAAAACTCATCAAGGATCGCAGATGTTCCCCTTCGAGAGCCTGCGAGACAAAAACCCGATCCTCCCAAACGATCGGCGAGGCATTGCCGCGATCAGGCAATGCGACTGACCACTTAATATTCTTGTCCTTCGACCATGAGGTTGGAAATAGTCGCTCATTAGTCGTGCTGTCACCATGAGGCCCCCGCCAACTCGGCCAATTACCTGCGGCGGTCTGCGCGGCATTAAAAAGCAAGAACAACAGCCCAATGCCCAAGAACTTAAAATATGAGATGCAAAACGGATGGTGCAACGCACTGGAGTGAAGAGAACTCATGAACGATAAACTATCAGGTCATTCGGGAACAAAAAAACCAAAATTGGTCGGCATTCGAATCTACCCGTTCAAATCACTCAATCCTGTCGAATGCCATCAATCCGAGATCACTTCAGCCGGGGCGTTAAGCAATGATCGAAGATTTGCACTCGTCACTTCGGATGGCGCCTTCTTCAACGCCAAACGAGCCCCCAGGTTTCACCAACTTCGACTCGAAACCGACCCCTCAGCGGAGACTTTGACAATCTCCTTACGTGGAGAAAGCACGGGAATCACGGTTAAGACCACCGCGGCACTAGATCCGCTAGAGAAGTGGCTCTCTCACCAATTCGGACGCCACCTTCAAGTGCAAGAATCTCCAGTTGCTGGGTTCCCTGACGATCTGAAAGCGCCAGGCCCAACCTTGATCAGTACCGCTACTATTGAAACGATCTCCTCTTGGTATCCCGAACTCACTCCCGCCAATATCCGTGACCGCCTGCGAACAAACCTCGAAATTGATGGAGTTCCACCATTCTGGGAGGACTGCCTTTTCGCCGAGAACCCCAATCAGAGCGTCGAATTTTCAATTGGTGACTGTCAGTTTGAGGGTTTGAATCCCTGTCAACGATGCGCCGTGCCATCAAGAGATCCGTTAACCGGTCGTGTCCTCAAAAACTTCGTCAAAACCTTCACCACTAACCGAAAAAAGACACTACCCTCATGGGCAGCGAAAGGACGATTTGATCACTTCTATCAAGTCTCGATCAACACCAGACCAAAGGCCGACCAATCGAATAAAGAGATCAAAATCGGCGACCCCGTTCACCTCTAAAAAACCATCATCTCAAAACAAAAACGCCCCCTAAACCTTATCCAGATATCTCCCAACAACCGGCCGAAGCGCCCCAATCGTTTCCGCCGGCCAATCATCACGATCCGTCAGAATCGCATTCTCAAGCGCCGAGTGGCAGGAACATTCCTGATCCATATCAAGATTGGCGATCACATCACCAATCATCTTCTTGGCCGTTTCCGAATTCCGCTGCAGATACTCAATGACCACCTCCACTGTGACATATGGGTCATGCGGTTTCCAACCATCATAGTCCGTCACCATGGCCATCGTAGCGTAAGCGATCTCAGCCTCACGAGCGCACTTCGCCTCCGCAAGGTTAGTCATTCCAATAACCGCATGCCCATCCCGATGATTCTGCAACGACTCAGCGCGGGTGCTGAACGCCGGCCCTTCCATATTGACATAAGTTCCTCCATCGTGAGCGCGAGCTCCCAGCCGCTCCGCCGCTTCCAGAATCGCGGATCTCAACTCCGAACACAAAGGATCCGCAAACGCTATATGCGCCACGATTCCCCGCCCGAATAACGTATGATCCGCCGAGCGTTTGCTCCGATCCAGAAACTGATCAATCACAACGATGTCACAAGGTGCGTATTGGTCCTGAAGCGAGCCAACTGCGCTTGCGCTGATAATCCAGCGGACACCTAGTTGCTTCATCGCCATGATATTCGCTCGGTGGTTCAGTTCGCTGGGGAGAATTCTGTGACCGCGACCATGTCGAGGTAAGAAGACCACCTCACGTTCCTGATACCGTCCGAGCAACAATTCATCCGACGGCGCACCAAACGCGGTCTCGACGCACTCCCAACCCAACTCCTTAAGACCTTCTAAATGGTAGAGCCCGCTCCCTCCAATGATACCGATTCTCTTCTCGCTCATTTCGACATCTCCCACGTCCTCCCAAAAATCTTAACCTTGGCCCATCAGGATGATGGTTTATCCCCGGGCGGGTTCACCCCAAGATCTTTGGCCAATAGTGTGGTGACCCCTTCAAATCGGGCTCGGTTCTCCTCCTTGAGTTCGATCAAGGTCTCGTGAGCCTCAAGACTCATCTTCGTCAACTCCCGGAGATCACAATCCAATTCCAGGGAAACATCGCGGAACACAAAATCAATTTCAGGACCCGTCTCGGCAACCTCAAACTCACTAAGCACGCCAAGATTTTCAATCAAATCCAAGACTCGCTCAGAAGGCGTCACCAGTGTGATCCTTGATCGCCGACTGTTAGCCGCACTGGAGAATGCAACGCCCTGTTTGGCTAATACTCCCAAAAAGGTACTATCCATCAGAAGGCAGTCCTCCAAAAAGACAAAAATTCGATCGACGGAATCTTCCCTTAAATGCTCCAGAATTCTCCTAAACGCAACGCTGCAAGCAACGTTCGCGCGTCCCGCAACTTTGACGCCGCCAGCACCGCCTTGAACAGCGATAGCAATCGTTGCACAGGTAGAGCCACTCATCATTATCAATTGGACTTGCCGCACTCAGTCACAGCGTCGTCCTAAGACAATCTCCATCACACACTCGCGCAAAACCGACGCCGGATTAACTGAAACTGAAATCATTCGCTGATTGGACACCATGAGCATCTCCAAGGCACGGATGAGTTCTGTCTCGGTATACCAACCTACCTGCGACACCGCTCGAAAAATAACATAAGGATTTTGGGAGAGCGGATTAAATCGACGATCCTCAGAAAACTGAGATCGATCAAGTGCATTGAACTGCAACCGAAATCGCGCATAGTTTCGTTCCGGACATAAGCGCTTCCTGGTCACGAGGTCTTTGACCTGCAACATATTGCGAAACTTCGAAATAAGCCCGTAGAGTAATCCTAGTTCCGTTTTCTGACGATCTGTTCGCATGGACCAGACCTCGTCCTCCAAGCGCGCTAAAGCCGATTCAAGCTGCCGGTCCGCTACGGCATCGGCAAAAGCAAACGCCTTGGCCTGTCGGGTTGGGGAAACCGTCGACTCGATATCCGCATAGGTCACTTCATCATTCTCACCAGCATGTAAGATCGCTTTCTCACATTCAGCAACAATCGCCCTTCGATTCAGCCCCACCAATCGAATCAAACGTTCCGCCACATCCTGCTGAATCGTCTTTGATGCGCGCCGGACTTCTGCGCTGATTAAGTCCAACGCAATCGATTCAGCGGCTTCCCCCTGAGCCGAGAGAGATTCGCAGGAAATAACTTGGCCCGACTGTTTGACCCACTTGTAAAAACGCTTCCGCTTATCAACGCTCGACGCTGAGACAAGGAAGCGGGTGTTACGCCAATCGCAGGCTTTTAAAGTCGCCAAAAGACCTTCAATCCCATCACCGGTCTGCTTTGCAGTGGCAACTCGCCCTTCACCCAGAAAATTGCAATACCGAAACCAAACGATCTTTCCCGTGCCAAAAAGCGACAACGTCTCCAAAGCCGCCTTAACGGAAGATATCCCCGCCAAGGCCTCGCGCGCGTTGCCAGACTGACCATCAATCGTCTCAAGTTCTAGACCGGCACATCCCTTCTTCCACTGAACAACGATATCCTGGCTCTTAATCTTAACCTCAAAATCATCATCCCCGCAGACCAAGACCAGATTCTGGTCAGGCAAGTTCGCCTTACCGTTCTCAGGACTCATCCCCTAAATCGCTGTCGGCGTCGGTATTGGATTCGTTAATCTGTTGGAGCACCTGAGACATATCCTCTACCTCCTCAAACAGTTCCGCATCCACATACATAGGCCGCTTCTGGGCTGTGGCCATCGCGATACAGTCGCTCGGACGCGCGTCCACCTCAACCACCTTTCGACCCAACTCGTTCTTCTGCTGGAGAATCATGCGGGCAAAGTAGGTTGAGTTTCTCAACTCCGTAATGACAATCCTCTCCACTGAAATACTAAAACCTGCAAAAATATCCGCCAGCAAATCATGGGTCAACGGCCGCTCCTTCTCTTTCTCTCGCAGAAACATCCCAATGACGGACCCGATACTTTTTTCCACCTGAATCACAAAGACCTTCTCTTCGTCACCGATGAAAATCGCCCAGCCAGTATTGGCCCGTAAAATCTCCTTTATTTTCACCGGAATTACGTCTTTCTTCATCGCTGTAAGTTTACCTCCACTCTGGTAATTAACAAGTACTCGCACTGAATCTATCTCGTGAATTATTCCAAACACGAGAAATCAGTTCAAAACACTGAACTCATTCCCGAACTAAGGCATAAAAAGCCAGAGACTCTGAAGAGTCTCTGGCTTGCATCAGTTCGAAAACGAACCGTCTATCAGCTAACAAATTACCGGACGAAGAAAAATCCAGTAGGACCGTCCATCGGCAAGGTGAAAACGGCTTGACCATCAGCATCAAAGGTCACCGTGCCTACCTCCGAAGCAGCGCCACCGATGATGCTAATCCGCATGACCGAAGCGGTTGCACCAGGTGAACCAGTGATAGTCACCTCGAGGTTACCGTTATTCATACTCGGCACACTAAACACAGGCGGATCGGTTAAGGCTCCCTCCCCGGTAACCGTGATGGTCACGCTAGTCTCTGCCGGTGCCCAAAAGTCATCCCCAGCTTGACTCGCAGTCACTGTAACCTCTCCCGGCTGGGTAACTGTCAGAGTAGCACCGCTCACCGTAGAACCAACAACACCGCTAACCGAGAATGTCACCGGCAGCCCGGAACTAGCCGTTCCAATCAAAAGGACCGCTAGCGGATCGCCTGAAAGCTCCAACATCGGCGGAGCGAAGACTTCAATTGTCTGCGCGGCTCGGCCAATCGTGAAGACATCGGAAACCGTGCCAACCCAGTTCGGATCATTGACCGAAGCAACCACTTCACTGGTTCCGATTCCCAAAGGCACTTCGCTCGAACCGTCATAGAGTATCTCCACGTTCAATTCTGCCGGCTCGGTGGTCACCACCGCTCCGGTAACATTGTCCACCGCTTGATTTAAGGACGCAGGATCAAATGCAATCACTGCCGACCCCGGAGCCACTGTCAGCACGTCAACCACAGTCCCCGAGAACTCCCGACTATCGA
>JAMASS010000033.1:0-28293 GCA_024761205.1 Limisphaerales bacterium | reverse complement strand
CTCCACGTTCAATTCTGCCGGCTCGGTAGTCACCACCGCTCCGGTAACATTGTCCACCGCTTGATTTAAGGACGCAGGATCAAATGCAATCACTGCCGACCCCGGAGCCACTGTCAGCACGTCAACCGCAGACCCGGAGAACACCGGACTATCGACCTCGACACGAACTTCATACGTTCCCACATTCGTGGGCGCTTCCGCTTCTCCGTCATAGGTCACAATCACTGATAATTCAGCCGGGGCAGTTGTTACGCCAACCTCTCGCGGCGTGCCATCGAATGTTTGAGTGAGACCACTCAAGGCAATCTCAGCCGTTCCGGCCACCGTTAGCATCCCGAGAGCCATTCCTTCATAGTTAGGATCGTTGACATCAACTCTGACTTCATAGATACCCGGGGCCATCGGTGCTTCCGGTTGTCCGTCGTAGGTCACATCCAAACCAAGCTCCTCAGGAACCGTCTCAATGGTCGGCACTCGCGGATCTCCATCAGCAATCTGATCGAGGTTTGACAGCGTCACCATCGCCTGCACCTTGGTAATAGTCACAAGACCAGGAACAAAGTCGATGGAGTAGTTAGCCGCAGTCGCTTCGGTGGGAGTCAACGGATAAGTCCCGGCATTAGCACCGTCTACCCCCTCAGTTACGAACGTTACCGGGTCAACCAATACACTCGGTGTATCATCATTGACGAACCCACTGAACAAAGCCGTGAATTCCGGATTCAGTTCGATGAAGCTCCGGGTGACATCATTAGCCTGAACCATGAGCGGGGCCTTAGTGACCTCCAAATTGGCAGTAACCGGCGTAATTCGGTTCTCAATCTGATCATCAGGAGTAAAGGTTCCCATCAGAGTCTGAGTTCCAGCAGGCAGAACGGTATCGATCGGATTCTCGGAATAATCAAAGCTTCCAGAAACCGTAGAGGTTGCATTGAGATGACCCGCACTCAAGCCCGTGCCATAGACAATCGAGCTCGGATTCGGCGACCACTCAAGAGGTGCCGCCGGAGGCTGTACCGTGAAGGTTCCAGGACGAAGGGTGATGACATAATTATCCGACGCCCCACTGATTACCATTATCGGATATCTCCCAATAGCTGTATCCGTATCGACAGTTGTGATGAAGACCAAGTCAGTTTTCAACAAGCTTTTCCTCTCACCATCATCATACAACGTATCCCCATTCCGTAGCTCCTCGGGATCGGCAGTTGCGGTGAGCCTCGGATTCGGCTCTCCCTGATCCTTAACCTGATCGTCCGCAGTAATTGTCAGATCTGCCCTGGTGACCGTCAGTACGCCTGCATGGAACTCGTAGCGGAGAGCCTGGGGCGAGCTGCGTGTAATTTCCTCCGGCGGGTTTGCTAGCGGCCACTCCAGTGCATCGTCCCCATGTTGATCAGGAAGGAAGGTTTGCAGAAAGCCACGACTATTACTAAACGAGAAAACGTCGCCAACACCGTCAATGTTCGGACCGACATCGGAAAGCACAACGTTGGTCTCGGGATTTCGGGTAATACCGTCTCTCAAAAACCGGCTGCCGAACGTCGCAGAAGTAGAGTAATTAGAATCGTTAATGTCCTGAACCACAGCAATGTAATACTCACCTACCCCTGAGGTGGGCGTCGCATTGGAAGACAAGATCAGGGGCCGATCGAGGTCTTGAGGACCATCTCCGTTCACGAATTTATTCGGACTGCTTGCCAGGCGCTTACCGTAGTCGTCATCGCTCTCACCAGACTTCCTCAGCGTACCATACTCAACACTGAAGTCCTGATTGATTTTGCCGTACTCATTTTCTTGATCTACGATCCGGCTTGTCAATTGTCGCTTCGCCCATGTCACTTTTATTTCCTTCGTTGCGCCAGCGTAATCCGGAGCACTAGCCGGAGGCGTGTAGGTCGCGACAAACGTAACCTCATCACCCGCGTCGCCGTAACGATTACGAGTCAGTGGGGCGCCCGAAACTTTTTCTACGTAAGTAAACTCCCCTCCGCTTGGCGTTGCCGTGGCGTCAAATACGTTAACGGCCTGAGTCCTGTCACCGTCATTTCTATCGCTCACGCTCACACCACCGGTCGCTGCAATGGGCTGTCCATAAGTGAGTCCAACGTCGCTCCAGCGAATCGTAGCCCTCTTTGAGACGACAGTTAAGGTAGCCGCCGGAGCTGTCGTGATCGTGTAGTTATCGACGATTTCAGGTAGAGCTTCACCGTCAACACTGACCGGATTTGCAACAGCTCCAACAGCTACGATCTCAATGGGGAAGGTTTCCCCGGTCAAACTGCCGGACGTGGCTGTCGTCGAGAATCTCAAGCGAGGGAACAGCGCCCTCAACAGGGGCCAACTCTTAGGTTTGTTCTCGCTGAATTTCGCATTTTCAATGGCGTGGAAGCTTGCCAATCCATTGAAGGTCACGCGACTGGCGGGTCTGTCATCCCCCCCGGGATTCCGTGCAATGAAGTCATTCACAAACGGAATGGGAGTCGTCCCTACAGTCATGTTCCGATTCGAAGGAATGACCCTAAGGTCCCGTTTGGTAACCGTAAGCGTCGCTCTGTCAATCGTTAAGTTATAGTTCCCCAGTCGGTTTTCCGGGTCCGACAATACCGGCTCAATCACATATTCACCGATATTCGACTTGTTCGTCGCTGGCGTTTGGAATGTGAGCTCAATTTTTCCTTGATCCGCCGAAATCAAATCGCTCAACGAATCCTCCGTCGGGGTAAAGTCGAGATTATTATTCCCAAACACCCGGGTAGCATCTTGTGCCCCAACCGAGAGATCCCTTCGATTGACCGTGATGCTCTTAGAAACTTCAGCACTCTGCTCAAATTCGGAGTTCGCAGGAACGAAGCGCACCTTGATTTGATGCTCTCCTGCCGACAAGATGATTCCCGGAGCGATGTTATCGGCGTAGACAATCGTCCCTTCGACGCCTCTCGGCCCTTGAGCATAAAGCTGGGTATCATCAAGCGGCGTCCCATAAAGAATCGGCTCCAGCTCTCCATCATAGGTTACGGTCGTTTCCTCTTGGTTGATCGTGAGCTGCCCCGTCCGATATGCGAAGGTAAGATTGCCGTCGTTGCCCTTTTCCTTGATCCCGGAAACACTCAACGGATACACGCCAGGTCTGCTGCTGCTGGTTGCCGGGGTGCTAAACACCCTCTCAGTATCGTCGATCTCAAGGACTGTGAAGAGCGTAGCCTTCGGATTCGGACGAGAACCAGAACTAGGAATCGGAATCGCATTACCCTGATCATCTAGCTTGAGCCGCTGATCTATCTGAAAATGTCTACCCTCAAAGTAATGATCGCCCGGCTGATTTTCAATCACGTAAGAGTAGTCAGTGTTCTCCGGAAAGGAGTCGGTAGCCGTGACTGCGTGAGGCACCACATCGACTCTCACCGGGCGAGGGAGGACTGTGATTGGCATTGTGAAAGTCCCATGCGTCCACCCTTTGTTGTTGTTCTGAGCCCGCCCTGAGCTAGTCAATTGAAAGTTAACTTGGATATCGTGCGTGCCCACAGGCAGGCGGACGTAACGTTCTGCGTTATTGCTTGAATCAGTCCCTTTTATGAACCTCTTGTTTCCGTCAGCATCTCCGAGAAGCGCATAGTATCTTATATTAAAGTGGGTGCGTACTGTCAGCGGCCGGTGGGCTTGGCGGCTTACATGCTCGCCTGTATCAGGATTAGCGAACTCCGCATTCAATCGGCCGTCCCCCAAGAGTTCACCGTAGACCACCGGTGACAGCGGGCCCCAGGAAAGCAGCAAAGGCGGCCTGCCGTCTATGTAATAGCGCGAAATAAGGTTTCCCCCCGTAGAGAACAGTTTATTACCCGAATTGTAGGGAGGAACGTTGTCCGTGAAAGCCACAAAGTTCCTTCCATCTCGATCGCCAATCCGATCGGATCCCGAACCTGTACCATCGCCGACTCCATCAAACGAACCTCTGGCATCATTGAAGTAGACGTTGTAATTTGCTGCTCTAATCTCCCCCTTATTGTTGATCTCCATAAAGAGTTGGGTATCAGGGTTCCCACCTCTTATCTGATCATCACTGATCTTATTTCCACCACCGACTGCATTCCAGATTGAGTATGTCGGCTGAGCAGTCAGAATAGAGTTTTCTCCCATGATGGAATCAAAAGGCCGCAAACCGTGGCCCTGGATTTTTATCCGATTCTCCTGCCTCGCTGTCGGCTGACCTACGGTTGACCTAACGTTGATGGGTTCAATGACCAAGTTGGCCTTGGAAATCGTCAAGAGGCCATGCGTCCTGTCCCGGATGGCATGGTTGCCTACGACGGTACCGCCGGAAATGGTAATGCCATACGCCCCAATACCAGTTCTGAGCTGGACAGCTGTATTGACTTGCGGAAGGGTTTGGAAGAATCCACCTTTCAACTGATCCATCCGATAGATCTTGCCCAGATCACCATCGTTGGTGACATCACTGTCGCTCGCCATCAAATTATTATCGATTTCGGCACTTTTAACTTGATGAGGGGCCGGATTCTCAACCGTGACCTCAAGAGCAGGAGTCGGTAACCCATAGGCCCTGGTAAGATTACTCGCTGCGATGTCAATCTCTCTAGCGACAGTCCTGACTTTGCCATTAGTCAGCCTGATCTCGTAATTGTCCAAGAATGCCTTGTCCCTGTGAGTCCTGGTTTGATCAAAGTAAAGCGTGATATCCGTATCTCCAATAGGAGCATCAACCTCAAGGCCGAAAGCGGTGACGCCGATCAATCGCTCAATATAATCCTCGCGGAACTTGAAGTTGTTAGTTACCGAAAAATCACCCTTCGCGATAATCTCAAGATTGAGAATCTCTTCCCCCCTCCTACTAGTCGGGTCCGGAAGAATCGGTTTAATCCCATTTCCATAGATTTTCTGCCGGAACTTCCCATCACCATCGCCATCAAGGATAGGCGTGACATCATTAACCCCGTCATTATCCGCATCCACAAGGATGGTTCCGTTATCATCATCGGTGAACTCCCGGGCTACGAACTCGATCACAGCCGGTTCAATCGTTATCGTTCCACCGAGATGACCCGTGTTGACCAAATAGTTCTTAAAGATTGGCGCCCTCGCAAAACTTATATCCCCTGTTACCCCCGCCGGCGCGCGACGAGTGATGTTGGTGCCGTCGCCGTCGATAACTTTTAAGCCGATCAACGTCGATACCAGCGTTCGCGGATTGTTGCGTTCGCTTTGAGAGGCAACATCCGTCGCATTGGCAGTCAATTTCTTATAAGTCTCACCGCGTTGAAAACCGGTGAAACGAACAGCCTCCCCAGTTAACGAATAATGTTCCGGCGAACCTTCCGCAATCGCTGCAACCGTAAACGGGACGTTCGTCCGCTCGTTAGTAAGGACATCATTGGCGTCGTTATCTTTTGCCAGCGTGTACTTGCCATTAACCGCTTCAATGGGGTTGTCCGAAAAATCCCCTATTGCCTTGCCACCAACTTTAGTCGTGTGCTTACCCATGGCGTCGATCGGATTATTATCAGCGTCTACAAGATGGGGCGACGTCGGATTGTTAGTGCTGTCAATCTTTGCTTTAAATATCAACCTGCCGCTGGGATATCTAGCGATTTCAGTGTTCTCATAACCAGGGAAATTGTCTTCACCATAAGGGCGGCGCAAAGCTAACGGCAGCACCGATAACGGCGCTTTATTGACCTTAATGAACACCGACTTGGTTTGAGAGGGTTGCCCGATATTGCTGGGAGTAAAGACAGCCGTCAACATTTGAGGCTGATCGTCCGGATCAAGGAACAACCAGTCGAACGGCTGTATCCCCGGCGCCCGATCACGGTCAATATTGTCACCAAGCGCGTAACCCGTCGATCCAACCAGCACGTACGATGCAAGACGGTTCGCCTGGCCACTGGAAACATCGTCAGCAGTCGATTCCGGCGCCGTCCAAAAGTAGCGCATTACGCCCGTGTCGGTGACATCCTCCCCGTTGGAACCCACAGCTTTGGCATTGAGCTGGGTTGCCGTCAGCATAGTGCCGTAGGTGATGTCTGCGGGATTACTCCATTCAATCCCTACCGCTTGCCCGAGTGCAGTGTTGGCAAGCGCACAAGATAGGACCAGCACTGCCAGGCCCTTGCACCATGATGTATTGGTTTTTGTATTCATAGTTTCATCTGATTTCAAAAATTCAACGCCTGTGGCAAGACCTCTCGCACTCCCGCCATTCGGGCTCATCACCTGCCGCGTGCTCCTGTCTGAACAGCCTAAACCAAAGGCGCTCAGGAGTTCACGGCCCTTAGCTGGTAAATTCATTTTCATATCGGTAGAAAGAATACTTTTGTTCGTCTTTGTTCGCAAATAATTTTTGGTCACTATAGCCCAAAGGGTAGTGGCTTGCAAATTTTTTTGTTGTTAATTTTTCACACCCTTGAGGCACTCATGCTGAAGACAGCAAAAATCCTGCCAACATCACTAAACCACTAGGGCTGGCGTTTCTGCCACCTCCGACCTCGGTATTCTCGCCCGGTTGGACCGCCTCATCATTCCTGAGAAAGCTCCCAGAACAACCCGGACCTTTTGGCCGAACGATAACACCAAATCACATTCCATAACTCTCTCGAACTCTTTTTTGGGAGTTTGCGTCAGACCCAGAACGTCTGGACCATACACCATAGTCATCGCTGAGGTCAAAGAAATTTAACGAATTAAATCGGGCTTCGCCAAGTTTTCCGAAAAGGACAATCGGGTTTCAACTGTCAACCCTGCCTGACTTTGGAACGAGCGCTTCCAACATCAGACTCATTTTCGCTTTCCACCAGACGAAAACCAGTCGTTATTCTCAGTTTTCAGCGATTACCAACGACCTACAGCCGCCAAAGATACGTCGAAGAATGCGGTTACACCAAATAGGTAATCTTCGGTAATTATCGCCGCAAATGCTCTCTTGTCAAGGAGACTCATCCAAAAAAATGCTTTTTCACATAATTTGCCCCTGAAAAGGGAGACATAGTCCGTCTCTACTTAGTCCGCCTCTACTTCGATTTGCGTTAGCAAGCCTACAAGATCGGTTTTCGCCACACTTAGGCCGAGCTAAGCTCCTATCGACTCAATCCCAGCAACGACCTCCCAGTCTGACTATTCTTTGTTCGAGCGATCTCACTGGGAGGTCCGGTCACGACTACTTGACCGCCCTCCTTCCCAGTGCCTGGCCCCAAATCGATCACCCAGTCCGTCGCTGCAATGAATTCAAGATGATGTTCGATCACGAGAACTGTATGGCCATTCTGAACCATCGTTCGGAACATCCTGAGCAATACTTTCACATCCGCACAGTGGAGACCGGTCGTCGGTTCATCAAAAATGAACAACGTCTTGCCAGCTGCTCGCTTGCTATTTCCGCCGCCATAAAGATGTCTGATGACTTTTAATCGCTGACTTTCACCGCCCGAGAGAGTATTCAGCGGTTGCCCCAGTCGCAAGTAACCCAGACCAACCGCCTGCAGCCATTGAAGTCCCGTTAGGGCTCTTTGAGCAGCGGCGTGAGAACATTGCCTTAAAACCTCGGCTGCTTCGTCCACCGTCGCATCAAGCATCGCCACGATAGTCCACCGGCACTGACTGGTAAATTCGGCATCCGCTGCAGCGAATTCACTGAGGTCCAAACCAAACTCTCGAACCTTTCGGCAATACCGGCTCCCGTCACATTCGGGACAGCGAATGAAGACATCACTCAGGAACTGCATTTCAACCTTCTCAAATCCAGCCCCGCGACACCGCTCGCACTGTCCGGCTGGCGAATTAAAGCTGAAGTTCCCGGCCGTCAATCCCTCAGTAACCGCCTGCTTCGAAGCAGCGAAAAGTTTTCGGATATTCTCAAAAATTCCAAGGTAAAGTGCCGGATTTGATCGCGGTGTTTTTCCGACCGGCGACTGGTCAACCAGAGTCACCGCGCCGAGTGACTCGTATCCCGCCAGTACCGCATCCTGCCGTCCCTTGAAGGCAGTATCCTCGTCTTCAAATCGTGCCACTGCAAAAGAGTCTCTCGAACGGCTGATCGCCCGCGCCAGACTCGGTTCGAGAACCTGCTTCACCAAGGTCGTTTTCCCTGATCCGCTAACACCTGTAACGCACACCAAATGATTGAGAGGGATCTCTACCCGAAGATTTGAGAGATTGTGGCAAGTCGCCTCCCGGATCAAAAGCCACTCCGTGTCCTTGCCTACCGCCCGGATGGATTCCACGCCGGCAACAGGTTCTCGGCCACTCAGAAACCGGGCCGTCGCCGAACGCCGCCGCTTCAAAAACGACTTCACCGTGCCGGAAAATATCAGCGCGCCACCAGCAGCACCACTACCCGGACCAATATCCACGACCTTATCAGCAGCTCGAATGATCGCGGCATCGTGCTCAACAACCACAACAGTATTTCCCGCATCTCGCAGCCGATGCAGAATGCCAATCAGATTCTGCACGTCGACCGCATGCAGACCCACACTTGGCTCGTCCAAAACAAACAACGTATTGACCAAACGCGTTCCCAAACAGGTGGTCAAATTGATCCGTTCGGTTTCCCCTCCAGACAGGGTCTTTGTCGGCCGATCTAGCGTCAAATAGGATAGCCCGACATCCATCATGAACTGAAGTCGGCTCTGAACCTCCTGCAAGGCATAATCCAGCGGATCGGCCCGCCGAGATTTTTTCCGCTCGCGCCAGTCCCTCACGATGGCCAGCGATTCCTTAATTGGCAGTGCATAGAACTCCGGTAAGGTAATCCAAGCGTTTTCGCCCTGCGGCTTGGAGGCTCCCCGTGCACCATTTCTATCGACCCGAAAATGAAGCACCGCCAGTTTGAATCGGGACCCCGAACACGCCCAACATTCCCGATAAGTTCGATAGCGGGAAAGCATCACGCGGACATGCATTTTATAGGCCTTGGACTCCAACCAATCGAAGTATCCCTTGACCCCGTACCAAGCCTTGGGCCACCGATGAGCGCGATCTTTACCGTAGTCGGGAGATCCGAAAATCACCCACTGCCGCTGCTCTGTTGAGAGACGCCCAAAAGGGATATCCGTTGGAATGCCCTCCTGCTTCGCCGCCTTCATAAGGTCCCGCTGGGAACGCAAGCCATGCCCCTTTTGCCATGGCTTCACTGCCCCACCGACGAGTGAAATCGATGAATCTGGTATTGCTTGCCAATAATCAATCGCAATGACCCGGCCAAATCCTCGACACTCCACGCAGGCGCCAACCGGAGAGTTAAAGCTAAAGAAAGATCGGGTGGGCGTCGGAATCGTTTCACCACAATCCGCACACTCCAAAACTCGCGAATAGGCACCAATCAGCTTCAACTCTCCTGAATCACCGTCATCTGCAAAAAGAGCGAGCCGGTCTTTGCCAAATGAGAACGCCTGTTCACAGGCTTCGATAAATCGAGCTCGAGCCTTCGAAGCGAGCCGAATGCGGTCTTGAACCACCATGACGGAGTCGAGCCCCGACAATTCGTCCCCAGCCAGCAAGTCGTCGATTTTCCGCACCGCTCCCCCAACCAAACAACGTTGAAACCCCTGCGATTGAATCGCACGGAGGCACTCGGCAATGCCCAAAGCAGCGCTCAGATCCGCCCGAAACACAACATAGACGAAGTCCATCGGGACTGGATTCTCACTCAAGGAACGCCATAAGGTTTGGGGAGAATCGGCGGTGACTAGCTGCCCACAAGTCGGGCAAAAGGGTTGGGCAAAATGAGCCCACAACACTTTCATGAAATCACAAATCTCCGTCATCGTTCCAATCGTCGAACGCGTCGATTTGACCGTGTTCTTCTGCTTGATGGCTATCGCCGGCGGGATGCCGTCAATGCGATCCACCTGCGGTTTATCCATTTGATCGAAGAACTGTCGGGCATACGGCGAAAACGTCTCGATATAGCGACGCTGCCCTTCGGCAAACAGCGTCTCGAACGCCAACGAACTCTTTCCGCTGCCACTGACGCCGGTGATCACGGTCAGCTGGTTGATCGGGATATCGAGATCAAAGTTCTTTAAGTTGTTCTGGCGAATCCCGCGTAGTCGAATTGGAGTGCCCATAGCCAATAAATCCGCCCCGGACACGCCTCCCTATTCAGGTTTGTTGGAGACAACATTTCGATTGGTATTGGTGCCCTTGACGTTGTTATCGATTCCCCAACAGTTCGAGGTTTTGGTAAACGCTTGATCGTTGAACATCACCACTCCGGGAGCCAAACCCGCCCCATAACCACACCGAAGGACCGAGGTCTCCAGCTCGATCTCCCCCCGGCGAACCTCACCAACCTCAAAAGCTACAAACCCGCACGGCCGAAGCACACGATAGAGCTCGCGAAAGACCTCAGTCATGGCCGCCTCCCACCGGTCCAAACGGTGAGGAACCGTCACCGTCACTTCCCTCGCATCAATGCCCAAAAACCAGCACCGCAACCAATTGTCCATCGCATAGTCCACCACATCCAGAAACGGTGGCGAGGTCACCACCAAAGCGACACTGCCATCTGAAATCTCCAGAGCCACATGCGCCAGCTGCGTCAAAATGATCGCGCGATCACCCACAGCCCGCACGCCATCACAAAACGCCGCCTCACCACTGCCCAGCAGACACTTCGATTTCTTCAGAATGAGGTCGAGAACGAAACGCCTTGGCAACACTTGCTGACGTTTTTCGGTGATCTTGCGCTGGGACTGAACGGAAACCACCTGATTGGACAGCAGTGAATAGACCAAAAAGAACCCCGGCGAATACCCGATGAGCCGATTCAAAGCCACCATCCGAATCCATTGATCCACGGGGTCCAATTGCCCCTTTGCTTCTCGTTCAATGCAGTATTGACGCAAATTGCAGATTTCACGCAGCGTTCCCGGGTGATAGAAGGTTGGCAAATCTTCCGGACACAATGTCTCTTGAGCGAGTGTCAACGCCTTCAAGCATTCGGCCACACTGTCCAATATGGGAATGTCCAAACGGGGGTCCATCAAACATTGGCTTAGTGTATTGATAGCACATCCGAAAGGCGCCCGCCCCAATAACGCCACCTCAACCAGAGTCGTTCCCCTCCCCATGAACGGATCATAGACCACATCGCCAGGGTTCTGTGAGGTGCTCGATAAAGAATCGCGGCAGTTGGGGCTTAAAGCAGGCTCGGTAGGAAATCTCGTGGAGAGCATTTGCCTGCCGCTGTCGAGCGGTCCAGAATTCGTTAACGTATACCGGAACCCCCAATTCCCGGTCCGGCACCTCGGGAAGCAAAAAGCCAGTTCTTAGTTTCGTCGAACGCGCTCCAAAATCATCGAAAGCCTCCACCTCGGACTCAAATTCAGCTCCCACCGCATTTCTCAGGCCCCACGGCTGCCACTCAAACTCAAGCTGCTGCTTCCTGGCTAACATGAACTCAAACTCACCTATTGGCCGATCTTCTTAACTGCTGGATTCCGAAAACTCCCGATTCCTCGGGAGCTTCACCAATTTTACTATTCAACACCTCAAACGAACCTTAGCCTGCCCAAGAACGTTGGCGAGACCATGACGCAAGAACAATCGAATAAACCCGATTCCAGAAAAGATTTTATCCGAGAGATCGTCGCTCAGGATCTTGAGGCGAACACTCACGGCGGCAAAGTCGTGACACGATTTCCGCCCGAACCTAATGGCTACCTCCACATCGGTCATGCAAAATCCATCTGCTTGAATTTCGGCATCGCCGCCGAGAATCAAGGCGTTTGCCACCTGCGATTTGACGACACAAACCCGGCACGAGAAAATGACAAATTCGTCAACGCCATTGAAGCCGACATGCGGTGGTTGGGCTTCGATTGGGGCGATCTTAAGTTCTTTGCTTCCAACTACTTTGAAAAACTTTACGGCTTTGCAGTCGATCTCATTCAGGCGGGGAAAGCCTTCGTTTGCGATCAAACCGCCGCGGAGTTTGTCAATTCACGAGGCACCCCCACCCGCCCAGGAACCGAGAGCCCTTGGCGTCATCGATCGGTGGAGGAGAATCTCGATCTCTTCAGCCGAATGCGCCAGGGCGAGTTTGAAGATAGCGCCAAGACCCTGCGCGCCAAAATCGACATGACGTCCCCGAATATTCACCTGCGCGACCCCGCGCTCTATCGAATTCGAAAGATCGCCCATCACCGGACGGGAGATGCTTGGAGCATCTACCCGACCTATGATTTCGCCCATTGCCTTTCCGACGCAATCGAAGGCATCACGCATTCCATCTGTACCTTAGAATTTGCCGTACATCGCCCGCTCTACGACTGGATGCTGGAGAATGTCCCACTCCCGCGGCCGCGGCCCCGCCAATATGAGTTTGCTCGCCTGAACCTCAGCTACACAGTGCTCAGCAAACGCAAACTCATCCATTTGGTCGACGAGAAGATCGTCTGGGGCTGGGACGATCCACGGATGCCGACGATATCCGGCCTGCGCCGCCGCGGAATCACCCCCGACGCGATCAAGACTTTCTGCGCCACCGTTGGTGTCACCAAATATGATGGACTGACAGAGGCGGCCCTGTTCGAACATTGCATTCGCAGTGACCTCAATCAAAAGGCCCTCCGAGCCATGGCGGTATTGAAACCCCTCAAAGTCACGATCGATAATCTGCCAGAGGGATACTTCGAAGAACTAGAAGCCATCAACAACCCGGAAAACGAGACCGCCGGCAACCGATCCATTCCCTTCTCCAATGAACTCTACATTGAGGAAACGGATTTCATGGAAACCCCGCCCAAAAAATTCTTCCGGCTCCGGCCCGGCGGTGAAGTCAGGCTTCGTTACGCCTACATCATGAAATGCCAAGAAGTCGTCAAGAATGCGGACGGCAGCATCCACCATCTTCATTGCACGATCGATCCGGATTCCAAACGAGGTGGCGCAACGGCCGGCAGACGGGTGAAAGGAACGATTCACTGGGTATCCGCCACGCACGCCATCAACGCTGAGGTGAGGCTTTTCGATCGGCTCTTCACGGTTGAAGACCCCGCAAACGATGCCTCCGGCAAAGAATTCACCGAATTCATCAATCCCCAATCGCTCACCACACTCGCCAATTGCAAACTAGAACCAAGCCTCGCCGCCGCCTCTCCCGAGGCGCCCTATCAATTCGAACGCACCGGCTACTTCTGCCTCGATGCAAGAGACTCGACAGAAAGCCATCTCGTCTTCAACCGCACCATCGCCCTGCGCGATTCATGGACCGCCGCCCGCCAACGCACCCACGCCCCCGCCGGGAAATAAAAAGCCCGCCCCGGAAAATCCGAAGCGGGCGCGTGGAGGAAGGAAAGGAACCCGATTTCCGAAACCTACTCCTCAGATGGCGAGGCGTAAATGTCGGCCATGAAGACTTGCCAGTCTGCGAGCCAATCTTCATCGCTCGAATCAAGCGAAACGCGCATGGTTTCCGCCGCTGACTCGATCCATTCGATGTGATCGGCCAGCCATTGCGGGTTTTCCGGATTGCCTTCATCCAGTTGCCGCTGCGCCCACTCCCGCCGCTCCCGGAGATGCTCCGCCACGATGACAATTTTGTCTGGGTCTTGAATGTCGACCTCAAGCAGCGCATTTCGAACACGCTTTACGTCTTCCGGCGAATCTGCTCTCGAAGTATATTCAGCACTTTGCAGGAGTATTTCCAAGTCGAGCGGCCGGCCTTCCCTGATACTGGCTTGGTAATCCAGGTCCCAGACACGGTCTAAAAAATCCGTATCTTTTTCGCTTTCACGATGACTGATCGCATCACTGAGTTCATCGCGCAAATCCAGAATCTCCTGCTTCATCTCCTGCTTCCGCCGCTCTTTGGGGTTGAGAGACTCCAACCACGCTTGTCGCTCTGCCTCCGTTGCTTGTCGCTCTGCCTCCGCTGCCTGATGCCGTTCGAGTTCTTCCCCATACTCCTCTTCCAGCTTAGCCAGAGTCGAGGCCAAACCATCAGCGGTTTCCTGGTAATTAGGATGATCCCGATCACTCTCGTTTCTTTCGATCACTCTCTTTACGTTTTCTATCAGAGACAGTGTTATAGACAGACTAAGTTCGGTGCTGGTTTTTTTGACACCGATGGGCGCCCCGGAAGGTTTCAACGGAGTGGGTTCCAAGGAAAAGAGTTTATTCCCGGCGGATTGAAGCAGAGGGCTCGTTTCTCCCGGCTCGGGCAATTTCTCCATTACCTGCCGGTAGGCCGTGTCTTGCGGTTTGCTTCCAGCCTTCGCTTCCGCCGGCGTTTGGGCTTCCGCAACCGTCTCCGTCTCCGGCGTTGCCGTGCGTTGCGCCGAGCGGTATGCCAGCCAGGCAATGGCCAGCAAAACCAGGGCAATCAAGGCAAAACCAAGGCGTTGTTTCATGGGGTGGGTTCCTTTCCTTCCGTAGGTTAATATATTCGCGAGCAGTTGAGATACTGTTGCCAGGATACGGTCATGCGCCGGTCTCGGTTACTGTCGTTGGCCTTGAACAGAGCCCTATATTTGGCAATGATAGCATCATTGCGTTTGTCCCACCTGTCCATAATCGCTTCGAGCGCTGCATTGTGTTCTTTGTCTTCATCGTTTTTCCATTTACGAAGGAAGGCCCAAGCTGCCGCAATAACATCAGCATCATCAGGGTGTAAATGCTGGTACGACTCCAACCACATTGTAACCTTATTGATATTTTTTAGCACACCAACATGCCTCTCGTATTCCTTCTTTAGCTCCCTCTCCCCAATTCTGGCAGACTCTTCGTATTCCTTCCTTGCCTTATCAGACAGACGATTCTCTTGGGCCTCATGGTCAGCTGTGATTTTCAGATTACGAGCAACGTAATCATCCCAGCACTTTTGCTCCACGTCAACATCTGTCTGCGCTTCTGCGTTCGGCGAAGTGAACGCCGTGAGCGTCAGCCCGAAAACGACTGCGCCAATGATGGTTGTCCTGCCGATGCCTTGGAACAGGCTTGCCAGAAAGTCCGCAAACCGGGCTTTGTTTCTTGTGATGCCATTTGTGTTCATAGCGATTGCTGATTTTTGCTGTGCTTTATTCTTCCGACGGTCGCGTTCCCGGCAAAGCGACTGCAAACGCAACCACACCGGGTCGTTTGCAGTACATTTCAACGAAGCATTGAAGAGTTCCCGCTTATTCATCTCGCCACCGCCGGGAGAGGAACTCTCCCGACGCTGTGACGAAACTTTTGTATTCGCGAGTAACCCGATGATCGGGCTTCGACAAAATGTACTGCGGGGCAAAATCTATCAGCTGACAGAATCACGGCAAGCCTTTTTCACATTTTTTTTGGGGAACGGGAAAAGGGCGGTTCGAGTCGGTGAGGTGGTCATCAAAAAGAACCATTCACCGGTGGGGTTGCCTATGGGTTGAGGAAGGCGCGCAGGAAGCGGCCCGTGTGGGAGCTGCGGCTGCGGACGATCTTTTCTGGCGTGCCTTGCGCCACAATTCGCCCACCGCCCTCGCCGCCCTCCGGTCCCATATCAATCACCCAATCTGCTTCAGCGATCACATCGAGGTTGTGTTCGATCACCACCACCGAATGTCCTTGATCGACCAGTCGTTGCAACACGGCCAGGAGACGATGGACATCAACAATATGCAGACCAATCGTGGGTTCCTCCAACAGAAAGAGGTGTCTTTTTGTCCTTAAACGCTCTCCTCGGATGTTAGTCGACTTCATCCCGCCCAAAAGGTGCGTGACAAGTTTCAGACGCTGCGCCTCCCCACCGCTCAAGGTCGGGCTCGTCTGCCCCAGTCGAAGGTAACCAAGCCCGGTATCGACTAGGGCGCCGAGCGCCCGCTTGATCTGAGAGAACTGACCGAAAAACTCATGAGCCTCCGCGATACTGAGTTCGAGAACTTCGCCAATGTGCTTCCCTCGATACTGAATAGCCAATGTCTCAGTTGAATAGCGGGTGCCATCGCAACTTTCGCAATGAACGTACGCAGGCGGCATAAAAGCCATCTCCAACTTGATAACACCAGCTCCTTCGCACTCAGGGCAACGGCCTGCCCTGCTATTAAAAGAGAATCGTCCGGGCCCATAACCTCGCACCCGCGCTTCGGGAAGCTGGGAGAAAACCTTTCGAATCGCATCAAAAATTCCTACATAGGTAGCGGGGATCGAACGAGGTGTCCTCCCGATCGGCGCCTGATCAATTTCATACACCTTCCCAATAATCCCTTCCCTGGTAAGCTCAACCTTCCCTCGGCCTCTCCCTTCTCCAGCCTTACTCGCCTGCCCGGTCACTCGCGCCACTGCCGGCAACAAACATTCCCTGACCAAGGTACTTTTTCCAGACCCACTCACTCCGGAGATCACCACCAAACGCCCCAAAGGCATCGAGACGTCAAGATCCTTAAGGTTGTTTCCTGCTGCGCCCAAGAGGTGAAGCCACGGATCGACGTGGGATGCATTGCCTTTCGCCCGAACGCGCCGCCGCTTCCCTCGCAACGGAAAACTTTTCTTCGCTCGCAAACAATTCGCAGTCAACGAATCCCGCGATTGAAGCAGCTCACGCATCGGCCCTGCGCCAACCACCATTCCGCCTTCCACTCCCGCTCCAGGTCCCAAATCGACCACAAAATCCGCTTGTCGGATCGTATCCTCATCGTGTTCTACAACAACCAATGAATTCCCCCGTGCCTGAAGCCGTTTCAAAGTTTCCAGTAAGCGAGCATTGTCGCGAACGTGGAGGCCAATGGTCGGTTCATCAAGCACGTACAGCACCCCAGACAAGTTAGACCCGAGTTGAGCAGCAAGCCGGATCCGCTGATTCTCACCGCCGGATAGCGTGGTGACTCCGCGCCCCAGTTGGAGATAACCCAAACCGACTTCAGCCAGAAAACGCAGACGTTCCCGGATCTCGGGAACGATATCTCGGGTAATTTCGAATTCACGGTCCGAGGGCTGCACCTGATCAAAATAAACTTGAGCCTCCCTAACAGTCATTTGAGCCAAAGCATCGATCGACTGGCCCTTCCCCAAATCTCCGCGGGTTTTCCGCTTGTGCGAACGCTCCCAAGAAAGGTGCACCGCCCGAGCGACTGCATTCAGTCGACTGCCTCGGCAATCAGAACACAGCTCACGCTCCCCTTCCTGCCAGCGAAACCAAGAATCCTCGATCGCATCTTGCCGGGCGCCTCGCTCCGCCTCCGGCATATAGAAAATCTCTCCAAAACCTCGACAAGTTTTGCACCAGCCCTTGGACGAATTGTAACTGAAATCCTTGGGATCCAGCACATCGAACGACTGCTGACAACCAGGACAAACCCGCAAGGTGGAATGGACCGTCTGGCGATGTTTCTTATCCACCGCATAAAGCACTCCCTTCCCTATCCGAATCGCCTCATCCACAAGTTCCCGCGCCTCCGAAAGCCGCGCCTTCAAGCCCCCACTCCTCCAGCGGACGATGCCCGCTTGGACCTCAACATCATGCTCTTTGAAGCGATCCAGCTTAAGCGGCTGAACGACGCTGTAGAGTCGGCCATCAGCCCGAAGCTGCGAGAATCCTTGAGCCTTGGCCCAAACAGCCAGTCCGGAATGGAACCCTTTCCGTCGGCGAACCAGAGGCGCGAAGATCGCCAGATCGCCTCGACGCCGGCTCTCTTGGACAAGAATTTCCGTGAGCCGATCCCGCGTCTGCGATTCGACGGCCAAGCCGCAGTCAGGGCAGTACTGAGTGCCCAACCGGGCATAGAGCAGTCGAATGAATTGATAGATCTCCGTGACCGTGCCGACGGTGCTCTTGCCACCACCCCGAGAATTCCGCTGCTCAATACTGACCGTCGGCGGCAACCCATCGACCAAGTCCACATCGGGCCGGGGAAGCTGCTGAACGAACTGCCGCGCGTAGGCGCTCATGGACTCCAGGAACCGGCGCTGCCCTTCCGCATAAAGAAGATCGAAGGCCAAAGTACTCTTGCCCGATCCGCTCACCCCGGTGATCACGACAAAGGCGTCCCGAGGAATGCGCACGGAAATATCCCTCAAATTATGCTCACGCGCCCCGACAACCGATATCCAGTCATCCGACCCACCCCTCTGCTTTCCCACCCTACCCCCTCTTCATCCTTCCAATTCCAACAGTCTGAGGCCAGCCCGTCCACCGTTTCCTTGGCTCTGATACTCATCGAGATTAAGCATCTCCACACCGACGACAAGCCAACGGTAGCGTACCGACGGAATTCCTCTGTAGCATAATCCCGTAATCCCAACGCCGAAGCGCTTCCAGCCAGCCCTCAACCACCGACACGAATCGGGCTCTCATTTCACCTTCACTGGCAAAGAGCTGGGACCGCGCGCAAGCGGGGCGCCCACTGCCACTGAAACGGCATCTCATCCATGGCGAACCAACTCGACACCAGCACGGGCGGTAGACAATCACCCCCCAGGAGTAATCCCGATTGTCTCTCGCAGCACCATGCCTTAAGATTGCCACCCGCACCCTCACACATCGCCTGGCACCATTTGCTCCTCCGGCGGCGCCAATGACAAGCAAATTGCCCTAGACCCGCTCGAAGAATTTCACTAATGCCATTGAGTGCCGGCCCAACCGATACTATGGTGCGCCCAGACGAAACATGTTATCGATCGTACGACATCCGCTGAGATTCATCTGGCGGTTGGGAAGTTTTACAGGCTTCATTCTCTCCTTGTCGTTCAACTATCTCAGGTTGCGGGCTCAGGGACCGGTCAGCACTGAGCGCCGACAAGCTTGGATGAAGTCGAGCGCCCTGCGGCTCGCCAACATCCTCAAACTCCGTATTCGTCGTCTTGGAGACATTCCCGAATCAGGTATTATCGCATCCAACCACCTCAGCTACCTCGATATTGTGGTGATTGCGACCGTGGCTCCCGGAATTTTTGTGAGTAAAAGCGATGTTCGGTATTGGCCCGTCATCGGCGCCCTGAGCGCATGGGCAGGCACGCTTTATGTAAGTCGCAACCGCCGTGCTGACGTTGCTCGAGTCAGCCTCGAGATGGCAACCGCGCTCAAGGCCAATCATCGGGTGATTGTCTTCCCCGAAGGCACCAGCTCGGACGGGCAAAGCGTCCTGGATTTTCACTCATCACTTTTCTCGCCCGCCGAGGCCACCCAATGCCCCGTTACACCCTGTTGCCTCAGGTATCGGGAACCCGGAAATGATCCGGAACACCGCGTGTGCTACTGGGGCTCGATGCTCTTTCTCACGCATTTTCTGATACTGTTAACGCTCGAGTACATCGAGGTGGCACTCAAGTTTGGACAGCCTATTACCGAACCAACACCACGAAAACAGCTTGCCAAATCCATCTACGCCAAAGTCTCACAATTAGCGGCCGACCCATAAGACCATAAAGTGTGGCGGGCATCCCAGGTCGTGTGAAAACACCTCAACTGACGATTTTCCAACCCCAACGAAAGCGCTAATCATAGCCCAAACACGCTCCGCCAGGTTTTGGAAAGCGGTGATCCTTCACCGCTTTCACCTTTTCACACAGTCCGGTCCCCCCCAAGCCGAGGACCTTCGAAATTGGGGCGACCTACCGGTGTGTGCTCTTCGCTCATCCTCAATTATTTGACGCCCGCGAATACCCTAGGCAGAAGCAAATGGAAGAGGACACTCGCCACACGTCACCATTTTCAGCCACATCCCCACATCCTAAGAACCAATGCTCCGGTGTTGCCAGAACGCAGACTACACCCTAAAAAACGAACATGGTCCGAATCATCCTTGCCAATCGGACGCCTCCTCACAGAGGCTAGTTTGCTCCACACCGCTGCCCCATACGGTCGGTCTCATCGGCTCGGATACTTCTCACGTAATCGCCTTCACCAGATCGATCAACGAGAGTTCACACCCGGCTCACGCTAGCAAGGCAAGGTCGCCGCCTTCAAGGGAGAGAATGCTAGCCACACTCGCATTGATCGACTTACCAAGCAACTCCGGGACGAATTCGGTGTCCGCATCGTCTCCTCGGTTGAGACCCTTTGCAAACAAGTCAATGCCATCTTGCTCGAAAGAGCGGACGGACAGCCCATCTCAAACAAGCCAAACCCATCATCACAAGCGGCAAATTGCTCTTTATCGAGTAAGGCCCTAACTGGCTGGCTCAGCGACGCCTTGGAGATATACCGACTCACAAAAAGGCACCAGATCCTAGGTTTTCCCCGTCTTCCTAGCGATTCTACCCCGGCCTCACTGAGCTTGCCAACGCCAACCTGGGAACCAGCTACCAACAAGTCACCCGAGCCTCACCCCCGAGATCGACATTGCTTCGGGCCTTTGGTCGAAGAATCGCCCGGGCGTTCTTTTACAGTTCGCGCACGAAGAAGACCCCACATAAGGCCATTGTCTTTGGTTCAAACGAGTCATCGAACAACAAAGCGGCAGAAGTTGCGCGCCTTTGGAGGCGGAAATCATAAAAGTTCTTCCAAACCGGAAAGCCGCGGTCAGTATGCGCGAAACGATCAAGATCTTTGCCTTTCATGGAAGCAGCCGGCAGTCCGGAAAACCGATCGCGATACACGTTGGCACTCGCAGGAACGGCGGCCCTTGATTCCTCACGGAGAACAACCGAGGTAACCGACGAACATCTCCAGCGGATTACGCAATATCTCAATCCTGACAACGCGCGAGCATCTCCCAAGTCTGATGAGAATGCTGCCCGCGATTACGGTTAGCCTCTGTCTGACAGTGAGCGGCATAAACGCTACCGCCTCGGAATCTGCCCGCCCATGCTGAATCAATCGCTCACCTCGGATCTCTGTATCAAATGGCTCAAACCGCCTACGAAGAAAATCCGGCGAAAACCCAGGCAGTCATCAACCATGCGAAAGCAGCCTTTGACTAGACGGACTACCAGACAGAACCCGAGTCGAGGGCCTCGATTGTCGAACCGGCCATTTGGGCTTGCCGCCAACACTTAAAGGCATCCCTCGGTTCAGCGGAATTCACTACTACCTCGCGTTAAACCTCGGACAACTCGCTCGGACAAAACTGCTGGGAGCGCTTCGGATTGTTTCGGAAATGGAACAGCTTCTCCTCAAGGCACAAAAGCAGAATGCTCGGATCGATTTCGCCGGTCCGCACCGCCCCTCAGCCGCTTTTACTCCGAGGCCCCGGGATGGCCTGCAAGCATCGCAACCAATCAAAGAGCCTCATGCACACCAAGAAGGCCGTGGACAACGCACCCGATTATCAGGGAAACCAAATCCTCCTTCTTGAAACGCTAGTCAATCTCCACAACCACAGTCAGGCAAAGCAGCCACGGTCCTCACCGAAGCCAAGGATATACTCAGGTCTCCCTACTAAAGATATCCGATGAACCGAACAGGGTCAGTGCTGGAAAAAATCAAGCACCAACTTGGAAAGCCTTCTCCGTCAGAACAACCTCAATCCCCGCTTGGAGATCACATCATTTAAAGATCAGTTGATTTCGCAACGACCGGATCTGACCGATCCATCGAGGCTCCCAACCGGAACAGCAGCCGTCGATGATTCGATCTTTCTGAAACAGAGAGAACAATGGGCAAGGTCACCGATTCTCCCGGGATCGGTTCCAGTTTGATTCGGGCATCCTCTCTGGCAGCCGGCCATTCCACCGCGATGCCAACATCCAACTCATACCGTGCTAAGCCATGCAGCAGATCATGCGGTCTGGCATATTCGCGAACCGTTTGTTCGCGCCATCGTTCCAACAAAGAGGCAGGCAAGGAGGATTGCCACAAACGCTTCATGATTAACCCGTCGGTGCCATCGACTATACCCAAATTTAGCGGCTTCTGACCCTCCCGTGAATCGCCACCAATAAACGGTTCCCGCTCCTGTTCCTGTCGAGTGAGCATCACCAGCCTTCGCTCTGAAACGCGCTTCGTGTCCCAGCCGGACACCACTCCGCCCATTCCACAATTGTCCCCGAGCGAAACCACGGCGTCAATCATTCCCGCTCCCTCAACTTTTCGGGACACAAACGCACAGTCGCCAACCATCAGGCGCAACCGAACTCCTTCGTTGGCTTCAAATCGCCGCAAGGCCGATTGCAGAAAAGGAAAGACCGCCTCCCACACCAACACGATCGGTTCCGGCTTCTCAATCCAAGGATCAGCGACTAGCTGAGCCGCCGCATCGGGAGCAATGATCGGCGCACCCTTATCACGCGCGGTTAAGTATCGGGCCAATCTAGCCGCCCCATGACGTCGGGACGCAGTAACCGAGAAACCCACCGCCGTCAACACAACTCTCCCACTCCCTATCTCGTCATCTCGCTCAGCTCCGAGCGTAAAGAAATTCACACCGCCGGCCTCGCCCGCCGGCGTTGGCCTGTCACCCCGAATCATAAGATCGTAACCCACTACCGGTCCAGACACCTCGGAAAGCCGATCCAACCGAACTCTCACACCGAACTCTAGTTCGTAAGCGCGCACCACCTTTTCCACCGCCGCCATTCGTCCGTCAGCGCAAGCCACGCGCAAGAACGGGGCTCGCTGCACCGGACGGTCATCATCCACCGCTCCAATGTTGGGATACTGAATCCTGAAGTACGTGGACAAAGCAACCATGCCCACGAAGAAGAGGATTAACATTCGATTCTCACGACTCATCATTAAACCGACTCATGGACCACCAAACCGATGTCATTAAGTTTAAGCCCGAGCCTAAGAGTATCCACCTTCGAAAGGCACCGCCTGAATTTCACGCTTCAGCGGGATTAATCAGAGTTTCCCTAAGCACACGTGACATATTCTCAAAGACCAATTCGATTGGCCCGATAAATGAAGTAACCCACCAGCAAGGAAACAAAAAAACCCACTGCCAAAGCCCAGCGAAAGAAAACCACACGCTTGCGTTTGTTGGCTCGCCCCATTCCGGGCAACAGATAGTAGCGATGCTCCTCTTTATTTCGCTTCCGCCCAAACATTCCAGATCGAAAGACCAGCCAAGACATCCGCGGCCAATTGAGAAAGGCTGCTCGGAGATCCATCACGGTCCAGCCGACGGCCATACTACCAGTTCCCTTTGAAAGATCGAGCGCAATCGAATCCGAGCCATGAATCCGACTTGCCTCCCCCTTTCCCGGAAGCCACCCAGAGGGCGCAACACCGGAACATATAGACAACAACACCGATACAACACTGATGAACGGCGGTTTTGTCCCGCCTCCGCCGTGACCGAAAAAAATCAAAATTTCCCTGTTAACGCTCCTCCCCCCCATCCCCTTTTGCTAGTCTCCGCACTGCCATGACATCAGCCGAAATACTTGGACAATTATCCGGCGCTGCTATCGCCGTTCTGGTAGGCACACTTGTGGTTCAGTTCACCACCAAGAAGATCGCGAACTTCAAACCCCCATACGGCACGACGTTC
Source organism: Limisphaerales bacterium (assembly GCA_024761205.1). GTDB lineage: Bacteria > Verrucomicrobiota > Verrucomicrobiia > Limisphaerales > AAA164-E04 > UBA2970. Next base: position 4,939 of record JAMASS010000033.1, on the reverse strand, counting down.
TTGGCCTCCCTCATTGGCTACCTCGCCAACTACGCCATCGGCTTCATCGTTGGTTTTACCATTACGATCAATAAGGGCGAGGTTTCAGGCATGGTCATGCTCTTGACACTCGTGATTGCGTTCTTCGTTCAAGCAATGTTCTACTCGTTCATGCTCAAGAGTCCAGACGGAGTTACCCTCGGCTACAGACGCGCTTGCATCGCGTGCATATCATCCAGCTTATCGCTACAGCAGCCCTCATAACCTTCACCATTGGTGTCATGATGATGCTTGCTGAAGCAGAGGCGATAGGTTAGCAGAGATTCGATTATGTCACTGATCAAACTACACAAATACGTCAAGGGGTATCCCAAAGTTCGGGAGGCGATTTTCATCAACCCAGACCACATCACGCTGGCGCAGATGGCTCGCACCGACGACCCGAAGCCCGGCACACATCTCATCTTCTCCAACGGCGAGAAGATGATGGTATGGGAGAACATGAGCGACTTCATTCCGGCTGCAAACAAATGACCCTCGGCCTAACCATGCGCTGCAGCGAACCGCCGCCATCGCCAAACGCGCTCAGGCTATCTGGGACAGGGTGACACCGCATTGGCCCGAACACCGAATACCGAACGCCGTGATGTGGCGAAAAATCTTCGAGATGCAAGCCGCCGTGGAGCAAAGTCAGATCGCGCAGGAGATGGAAGAATGGGAGCATGAAGACCTCGAGACTGCCATAACGCATTGACGGCGCTGCCGGTTTCCCTTCGCCCGCCTCGGTTTTTCCGGGGTGGGGCATTTTTGTTTTGTTCCGTCCGGGCGAGGGCGTTCAGTCTTTGTTCCTTCCTACCCTGATCCAGTGCCAGGGGCATTATTCGTTCAAACGGAATCTCCGATCCCGCTGGTTTGGTCCTGTCTTGCCGAGAAGTTCTCGAAAATCATGGCGGCGGCAGTCTGGCGGTCATTGACCGCATCGTCATCGAATGGCACAGCCGCCGTCGCCAGACCGCCAATCCGCCCGCCCTGGATTGGAGCCGATGGACCGACTTTCAAACGTCGGCCAAGGCAATCTTCAACAAAACCAAATCGCGCAACAGCTTTTGCCCAATCAATGTAGTCTCCGAGGAGAATCTGGCATTGCAACTTAATTGTCGGATCACTAAATAATCGTTTGGTTTAACGAAAGAAACCGAGGGAGCACATGGTTTTGGGAATCAAATTTAAGAGGAAGCGGCGGCAAGTCTGCCGTTGGGAAACATGGTGTTTCTTGTCAATAAGGACAGCAAAAACGCCGCCTGAGAAGGCTTGAGATGTTTCGCCTACCCGCTCATCTTGCTGAGAGTCCAGGTGGCCCGGAAGCGTTTCTTCCCGGCGACCTGATCTTCCATAAGCGGTATCATTACCGTGGAGTGATCGTCTCCGTGGACCCCAAATGTCTCGCTGATGACGCGTGGTACCATTCGAATCAAACACAACCCAAAATCAACCAACCGTGGTACCATGTCTTGGTCCATAATTCGACTCAAATCACCTACACAGCGCACTCAAGCATCGAACCCGACAAGCTCAAATCACGAATCAATCATCCCATGATCGCCATCTACTTTGAGCGCTTCGATGCCGGACACTACATTCGAAACGATAAGCCTTGGCCGGGCTGATTTCGACGCCATCATCAACCACCTATTGATCTTGCGACAAGAACTCGGAGACGATCAAGCGATGATCCGACGCCATCCGCCAAGCTGCGTGTAATGGAATCACCGCCCCTTCCTCCCTCCATTCTCGACGCATCCCCGCACTGAACAGAAGATAGTCGTAGCGATAATAGATATCCTTCCCCTCAAAGTAGTAGGTCCATGAAACACCCCTCCCAGCCTCAGTGGTTCCCTTGCTCTCTCTGAGTGAAGATTCCGTCGGTCGGATGTCCCACAGACGATATCGTCCGCGACTTCGAATCAACTTTAGCGTTCTTGAGTTAGGCAGATCATTCAGGTCTCCAGCCACGACAATGTTTCGATCCGGATCGCCTCTGACGAGTCGCCCGACCTTCTCCCGCAGCACCCCGGCCTCCGCCTCACGGAAGTCAGCCTGGTCGGCATACCAAACCGGCAAGTTGGATTTCAGATGCACATTGAAGAGCGTGAATCGATATTCATCGTCGACCTCGATATCCACCTCCATGATCCCTCTGAGAACGGTAAAGGACCGTCCATAGAGCACAAACTCGGCATTGGGATCCGAGCGGTCGGCAACAATGGGAAACTGACTCAAAACCGCGCAATAAATCTCTTGGTTGTTGACTTTCAGGAGTCTTCTGAACGGAAAGGCTAAGCCACCCTTGAGCAACTCTCCCCGCAGTGATTCCAATGCCTCAGTGGATCCAACCTCCTGAAGGGCCAACACCTGAGGTCTCGCCAGTTGAATGACATCCGCCACCGCGGCGCGCGACGAGGGCTCCTTCCGCGATCGCCAGCGAGAATCCGTCAATAAGTAGCTGTCTACATTGTAGCTGGCGATCGAGAAAACAAGACCTCCTGCCCTCACACCCTCTGACACGCCTAAAATCAGGATCATCAAGAGCCCTATCTGCACCAACCTCATAACTAAGCTTAATTACTCCTTATCTTAAGAGATCACCAACGTCTCAGTGACAAATTGAGAGGAATTTCATTGGGTTTCAAGGAATTCGGGTTGATTTGGGATTCTCAAAAGATAATGTCCCTTGGATGCCTCCTATTTCAGAGAACAGAGGGCTGACAGCAAACCATTCATTCGAGCTACACGACCTCCAAAGCGAAACGGATGATCGAGCAATCACCATTGATAAAGTCGGTATTCGAGGCCTGGAGATTCCCATCAGCGTGCACGACCGGGATGGTGATTGTCAGAAAACGATTGCCCGGGTCGGAATGTTCGTGGACCTACCTCACAATGTTCGAGGCACCCACATGAGCCGATTTGTCGCAATCCTCAATGAACATGACGCCGGCTACAGCCCTGAAGGGGTTTCGAGGCTGCTGGCAGCCATGCAAACTCGGCTCGGGGCGCACTCGGCCCATCTGGAAGTGACATTCCCATTTTTTGTTCGCAAGGCCGCTCCCACCACGAGAATCACTAGCCTAATGAATTACCAAGTGCGGATTCTCGCCAATCGGATTCATGAGACGCTGGACCTCATCCTGGAGGTTCAAGTCCCCGTAAAGACGCTCTGCCCCTGTTCCAAATCCATCAGCAAATACGGCGCACACAGCCAACGCAGTGTGGTAACCATTCAAACTCGCTCGCAATCCACCGTATGGGTCAGAGACCTCATTGAGATCGTCGAGGCATCCTGTAGCAGCGAACTTTACGCCTTCCTCAAACGTCCCGATGAGAAACATGTCACCGAATCAGCCTACGAAAACCCGGTTTTCGTGGAAGACCTTGCCAGAAACGTTGTCCTTCGTCTGCAGCAGAATAATCGAATCACCTGGTACCAAGTGGAAGCTGAAAATCAGGAGAGCATTCACAACCACAACGCCTACGCCTTGATTCGTCACTGCCCGCCGGAAAATAGAAGCTAAGAATACATCAAATTTTAGGGAATTAAACATGGGGCTCCATGTTTTTGCTTCTTCGATCTTCGGGGCGAGGCTCCCTTAGCCTGGGGATTTTGCCGCTTTCATGACCTTCTCGCTGGCAGTTGGATTTTCCCCTCTGCGGTTTAGGCATTGAACCTCCCCGAGGCAGACCTGTCAGCGCAGAGGGCGCCAAGCCTGATTTCGTTGCAATCGCTCGCCCGATGGAATCCCCATCTATCAAGCGCGACCCGGAAAGCGGGAATGCTACCGCCATTCAAGGCCCTTCTTGAATGGCGGACTCACCGGACTCGGGCGGACCCCGCCCGCTACATCCTGCAAGCGAGCGGCAAAGAGCGCAAGCCCCGGCAGATTTATCTCAAGGCGGCCAAGGGCGCCCGTTTCGGCCGGAAACCGATCCATGAACGCGAAGGCGCCAACCGGTTCATTCTACTTTTTCATATTTCCATGTTGAAAAAAGAAAAGAGCGATGCGACTCTCGCTAATCAAATGAAGACTGCGCTATTAAATCTAAAGTCAATATCAACCTGCGTTGCCATCTTGCTCATCGGTGCATGTGCCCAGCTTAGCCTAACCGCAGATATTTACTTATCCGAAGAATTCGCTTATCCCGATGGCCCAATCACCGAACCCGCCTCATCTCCCTGGCAAAACACTTTCGGTTCCAAGCAACAACTAAGCGTCACGGATGGAGTACTCATTCTAAAGGGATCCGACAATGAAGACGTCACTGCGGATTTGACGGGACGCCCGTTTACGGATGATGCCGACCAAACCCTCTACGCCGGCTTCGACCTTGTTGTGACGACCCTCCCGAGCGGTGACGGCAACTACTTCGCCCACTTCCGTGGCGCCACTTCCTCTACTTTCCGGGGACGGCTCTTCGTCCTTCCAGGATCACCAGAGACCCCTCAAAGCTACCACCTCGGCATTACCAGCGGGGCAACCCCGGCAACGGACACCAGTTCACTCCCACAAACCCTCCAGATTGGGACTCGCTATCGGATCGCTCTCGCCTATGAAGTGGCCACCGCAACCACAACCCTGTGGATCGATCAGGCAAACGATCAAACCAACTTTACCACCGTCAATTCAGATTCGACCACCACCAAGACAATCCTTGGATTCGCCTTCAGACAATCGTGCGACAACAGCAGCAATAGAATCGGTGAACTTCAAATCGACAATCTTATCATCGCCTCAACCCTGGAAGAAGTCATCACCCCCCCAGAAAAGCCAAAGCCAACGCAAGTCAGCATCACCGCCAACACCAATACCTTGAGGGAAGGAACTTCATCTCCCTGGGAATTGATGTTCACTCGCAGCGCCCGGACCGACGAACCTGTGACGATCAACATCGGCATCGCTGGGAG
>JAMASS010000032.1 GCA_024761205.1 Limisphaerales bacterium | reverse complement strand
CCTACAACGCCATCTATAAAGACGAGACCGGGCGCCCTTTGCCGAAACAGGTCGAGGTCTTTTGCGATCAATGGACGTTGGACGGTGAGCGGATTCGCGCCATCGAGCAGTTGCGGTGCTCATGCGGGAATCCGGCATTGATGATGACGCCGCAGAGTTTTGGCGGCTTTGGATGAAGTCCCTGCGCCGGACGGACCCGAGGTTGTCGGCTTATCTCTCTTATATGACGGAGCGGCTCCTGCCTATGCGCGGCATCCTCAAACCCACCGGCAGCATTTACCTGCATTGCGACCCGACTGCTAGTCACGCCATCAAGCGCGAGATAGAGAAGGCCGGAACCCTGAAAGTCAAAGGCAAACGTTACCCGCGCCTGCAACTCCTGAGCGTGCCGGACATATTGGAGGGGCGCCGCTTCGAGCTACCGGACGCGCCTGCGGCCCGCGGCGCCAGACAGACGAAGCTTCCCCTCGCCGTCGAAGGCTCTCTCTACCCATAATTTATTATTTCGAAAATGAAAGATAACTGGGTTTATCGAAATTAACATAAAAGAGACGTTGATATGTATAGATCAGGGTATGCTAATTTAGGAATTGTGCTGGTTGCTAATTCGAAATATTCAAAGTACCTTTCAACACCAATACATGAATATACAACAGATTCTGCTGCAGCCACGGTGGATCCTGATCCCATATTATCTTTGATTGATACTTGCGTTTTCGGCGCGAAATCTATTGCTGAGGCGTGTCGGGGAAATCTCTATCTCGAAGGCGAAATTGCGGTTCAATCGCTGACATCCAAGCCATGAATGCAAGGAGGTTGTCGGGCTTTTCATCGTTGAGTTCGCGCCTCGTCGGGGAGTCTCGCTCTACCTGGTCATCATTCCGTTATTTGGCAGTTACTTCTTCCGGATACAAGGTGGCAATCAGCAGATTGTCGCCGCTGAAGTACTTCTGGGCCGCCTTTTGAATTCGCTCTTTGGTGAGTGCGGCGACTCGGTCTGGGAACGTCAAAATTTGGGTCATGGGAAGGTCGTTCTGGGCTGCGTAGCTAAGATTGCTGAGCCAAAAGCCATTCTCTTTCAGACCGCGTTCATAGTCGCGAAGGTTGGTTTCTTTAATCTTGTTGAAGTTATCATCGGAAGGTCCCTCGGACTTCAGTTCTTCGACGGTTGACATGGTCGCGGCGATGAGCTCTTCCACTTTGTCGGGGTCGCAGCCGAAGGAGATGCTGCTGGAGTAGTGGCCTCGGGGCCAACGACTCAGTCCTCCGTAGATGCCCACCCCGTAGACGCCGCCTTTGTCCTCGCGCAGGATTTCTCGGAGGCGAATTTCAAGAACGTCGATCGCACTTTGGAGACCGAAACGTTCTTCCGTCGACCAGGGCGCGTCGCCGTGAAACATGAGGCGAACCATGCTCGTCGGCTCGCGACCTTTCTCGACTCGAACCTTAACCACCCCTGGAGCCTTGGTGTCACCGATGTCTTTGGCTTTTTCCTCTCGCTCTCGGTTCGGCAAGCTGGCCAAGCAGGTTTCAGCGAGGGGTTTGAGTTCTTCAGGTGTGAAATTGCCGACGAAGACGAAGGTGAAGTCCGAGGCGTCCTGAAACCGCTCGCGGTACACCTCGAAAGCAGTGTCGAGATTCAGGCTGTCCAGGAAGGCTTGGTTCAGCGGTTGATGTCTGGGATGATCTTTGTAGAGGGCTTTTTCGATAGCGTCGCCGAAGACGACCTGAGGATTGTTCAGGCGATTGGCTGCACTGACCTTGAGTTGAGCCATCATGGCCTGAAATGCTTTCTGGTCGGCCCGCGGCGCGGTGAAATAGAGATGAGTCAACTGAAACATCGTCTCAATATCCTTGGGGGAGGCGGAACCACTGATACCTTCGGTGCGTTTGCTGATTTGGGGGCCGGCACTCGCGATTTTTCCCGCCAGTTTCTTCTGCAGCTGAATTAAGTCGAATGAACCAAGACCACTATTGGCAATGATGTTGGCTGCCATTGAAGCCGATGCGTAGGCTTTGTCTGGCACAAGACTGTGCCCGCCAGGGCTGAATGAACGCATCAGGATTTGATCGTTTTTGAAATCGGTGGGTTTGAGGAGCATCCGAATGCCGTTGGAGAGTTTCCATTCAGTCACGCCGAGATCTTCGTACGTCTTTTGAGCGATAATTGATCCTTTGACCGGTGGGACGGGAATCAGGGGGGCATCCAAATTACCGTCGTCGTAGGCCGCGATCTCCAGTTGATCGACACTCGCGATGACCTTGATGATATCCTCTTTAGTGGGTACTGCGATGCCTTTCTTTTCAGGGGCGCTAAAAAGGATGATGCGGTTATTGGGCGTGATCCAGTCGCTGGCCACCTGGTTCACCTCTTCCAAGCTAATACCGGGAAGGAATGTCTGATAGAGTTCGAGTTCTTTTGCGATGCCCGGAATGGGTTCTTGTTGGAGGAAGTTGCGAGTGTATTCAGCCGTGTAAACTCCGGAGTTGGTTTTGTCCCGTTCGGCATGAGCCATCTCCATGGAACGCAAGGCATCCGCCTTGACGCGGGTCAGCTCGGAGGCGGTAAAACCGTCTCGCTTGGCGCGTTTTGCTTCTAGCAGCAGGGCTTTTAGGCCTTCTTCAAAGGCGCCCTCCTTCACTTGAGCCATCTGGATCACGACTTCTTTGTTGCGGACGAGAGAGGCCTTGCCCATGGCTCCGTAAAGATAGGGCGGGTTGGCTTCTTGCACTCGTTCGTTGAGGCGCCGGTTCAGCATTCCGGTGTAGAGTTTCTCGACAATTGATGCCCGGTAGGCTCCGGCGGTGCCTTGCGGTGTGGGAGGATGTTTGTAGGCAATCTGAATGAGGGATGCCTGTAGCTCTGGATCGGTTTCAATGGAGAACAGCGTCTCTTCATGATCCAGCACGGGATAGCTTTCTCTGGGCGGTGCGTTGTCCGGGTTCTTAACATCCGAGAAGGACTCGATGATGAGTTCTTCGATTTCGGTGGTTTCAAAATCGCCAACAGCGACCAGCGCCATCAGATTCGGGCGATACCACTTTCGGTAAAAGTCGATGAACTGTTCGCGGGATGCGGTTTCAATAATTTCGACTTTGCCAATGGGAAGCCGCTCAGCATAGCGGGATCCGTGAAAGATGACGGGCATCTGTTTGTCGTTGAGTCTTCCTTGAGCGCCCCGCCCCGCCCGCCATTCCTCGATGACCACGCCGCGTTCTTTGTCGATTTCTTCGGTTTCAAACTTGATGCCCTGCATCCAGTCTTTCAGCATTTGGAATGCCGTTCGGAGTATTTCGTCGTCGTCCATGGGAACTTCCAACATGTAGACGGTTTCGTCGAATGAGGTGTAGGCATTTAGGTGGGATCCAAAGTGCATGCCGATCCGTTCGAGAAAGTTGACCATCTCCAGTTTTTCAAAGTTTTCCGTGCCGTTGAAGGCCATGTGCTCGAGAAAGTGAGCGAGGCCGAGCTGTGATTCGTTTTCCATGAGGGAACCGGCGTTCACGATCAGCCGAAACATGGCCCGATTCTCGGGTTTCTTGTTCTCTCGAATGTAGTAGCACAGTCCATTGGGGAGTTCCTTGACGGTGATTGCGGGATCAATCGGGAGCTGTGACTCTAGGTCAATCTGAGCCGTTGTTTTCCACGGTAGGAGGCAAGTGAGTGTTGCCAAACAGAGTAAAGAATTCAATGATTTCATAATTCTATGATTCTCCAGGCATGGTTATATGTCGGGGTGGGAATGAAGCAAGGCATTTGTGATGGCTGGAATCTGGGTGCTCCTCACCGCAAGGCAGCATGAGATTGGGGCACCTTAAGGGTGGGGAAAAATTCCTGGAAATTGGCGATGAGTAGCCTTAAATTTCAGCTATGCTATCGGAATCTTGATCTAGAAGATCGAAATGGACATCATCTTTAGCTGTACGAAATGCCTGCAGGAACTCATCGTCGATGCGGGGGGAGCGGGTTCGGAAATTGAGTGCCCCGCTTGTAAGACTGTCCTCATCATTCCGCAGGCGGATGCAGCCAATGTGTACACGCAAGCTCCCATCAATTCCTCGGCGGCTGCCAAGGAAGAACATCACTTTACGGTGCCCCAATCGGACGGCCCGGTTGAGCCCCTAATCAAAGGCGCCCTGCCGTCTTTGGAAGTCGCCAAAGACGGTGAACGGCAGATCCGAATCAAGACGATCCGTCGGTCCGAGTGTGTAGAGGTTGGGAAGGACCTATTCGATCAAAAGGTGACGGAGTTTCTGCAGAAGGTCGGGGAGAAGCACATTATCAGTATCAACACGGTCAACTACACCCACGAGGACATGGCGACCAAGGCCCAGGTTTCTGACTACGGGGTCCTTATTGTCTTCAAGGGGTGAGGCAATGGGAGGCGGACGGCAACGGGCCGGGAAAGCGGAAGATTGGGCGAGGTTGGATTTTGCCTCACTTACTACTGGACGGTGCGGTCGCCCCGCTGATGGATGGTTAGACTAGAAACTAGGTGCTTTTCCTGCGCCGTTGGCAGGATGGATTAGGTGGCCTCTGGACTCAGCTGATGCTGTTATAGGCTCGCGTGAGGCGGGATTTTTTGTGATCCGCCTTATTTCGGTGGCAGGCGCCTCTCTTGGCGGCTTTGTCATAAGCGGCTGTCACTCGAGGCAGGAGCGCGCCAGCCTCCTCTTTTTTGCCTTCTCTAACTAGTCTGTTGAACTGCCGTTCCAAAGTGCTAGCTCGTGATTTCGCAGCTCGGTTAAACTCGAATTTGCGAGCAGTGCTCCGGACTCGTTTTTCAGCTGACTTAATGTTAGGCATAGACCAAATTTCGAGAATGTCTTAACAAACCAAATGAGGGGACGCTATCGCAAACTATCGCTTTGTCAATGGGTTGTTTGTGGAAATTTATCGCCTTGACGAAGTGTCGGTCGTTGATTTCGGAAAGGTGCAAAAGTTAATGGACGGGATAAAAATATCACTGCGAGATTCCAGTGATGGTGAAGTGATCGCTCGAGATTGGCGGACGAATGAGCTGGTTCGGATCGTCTGGTCTAAGGGGGTGATTTCGTCGAGGGAGGCTGGTGTTGTCGGTGCTCCGGACGGTTTATGGTTGCTTCCTCCGCTGATTGATATTCAGGTCAATGGGTTTGCGGGGGTGGACTTCCAAGATCCATCCGTGACCGAGGCGGAAATGGAAAAAGCGGTTGCGGGTCTCAAATCGAGCGCGTGTGGTGGCTGTTTGGTGACTTTGGTAACGGATGATTGGACTTCTTTGTTAGGAAAACTGAAGCAGTTGGTTGCTCTCCGAGCTGAGAATGCGGCATTGCGGGAGTTTATTTTGGGATGGCACCTCGAGGGGCCGTTTCTCTCCAGTGAGGAGGGATATCGAGGGGCGCATTCGGGAGAATTCATGATTGATCCCCATTCCGGTCATTTGGATGCCGTGCAAGCGATCGTGGGAATGGAGCCCCTGCTAATGACGGTGGCGCCGGAGCGACGTGGGGCAATCGAAACGATCTGCGAAGGCTGTTGTCGCGGCATCCGGTTTAGTCTGGGACACAGTGCTGCCGGTCCTCCCACCGTGGCGGAGGCGATTGGGGCGGGTGCGACCGGTATCACACATTTGGGGAATGGGTGTCCTCAGATGTGGGACCGTCATAACAATTGGTTTTGGACGGTGGTCGATTGTAAGGGTTTGTATGTGGGTTTGATTCCGGACTCGATTCATCTGCCGGCTCCGGTGTTTCGGGGAATGCACCGTGCGTTGGCAGGACGCCATCAGGTTTATTACACCACAGATGCCATCTCTGCTGCAGGTGCGCCACCTGGGCGGCATGGATTTTGGCCGCATTGGTTAGAGGTAGGTGGGGATCAGGTGGTGAGGCAGCCGGGACGAAGCAATTTCTCGGGTTCGGCGCTTTGTCCGCTTGAGGGGGTGTTGCGTGCGGCACGGATGTTGGGCGAGGATTGGCAGCAGGCATGGTCTAGGTTTTCCGAGGTCCCCGCAAGGCATGTGGGGATGGATTTGAACCTCACCGTCGGCGTTCCGGCGCGATTCTGTTTGGTCCGTTCAGGGCCACGGAATGAGGTCAAGGAAGTGACGCTTCAGTATTCGCGTCTCTGACCGCAGACAGATCATCAGTTGTTCTTGCGAGTGGTCCGACCTCGGCATTTGAGGTGGCGACCAAGGCGGACCAGGGAACAAAAAAGGGAAATTGGGCAGAGGAATAATCTTGAATTCCTGTGTCAGTATGAACAACTATGGTACGCTTAATTTTGCGGGACGATTCTGAAGGGGGGGATTACTTCAGTTCGAATGGATGTTTTTGGATTGGAATTTAGTGAGTAGATATTTCGGCGCTGAGGCCGTCAGAGATAGACGGCATCCTGTTGATAAGTAGCGGCAAGCGCTCTTACGGAGTTCGTTTTGTGTTCGGCAGGTGTTTTCGAAGTAAAGGAGTAAGGTCCCAAGAGGGGCTGTCCCGTGAGCAACAGAGTGTTTCAGGATGTGAGTTCTTTGTGGCTTCATGGGATTCGCTTGGCGTTGGGTTCTTTTTAGCAACCAATTTGACAGGGAATCAATAAGACACGTTTTCGTTTGTGGAACCAGTAGAACGCCAAACCGCAGAGAAGCAGCTAGACGCAGCAGGCGGCAATGAGACGACGAGACCGGACATCTGCCTTCGGCAGTTATGGAAAACCGGATTACTTGTCCAGAACCGTGTGGACTCGCGATACGGGGTGGTCGAGCATGAGGAGGGTAGGACGATTGGCTCCCAGTTGATTAGCTTGTGTCGACAACTGCTGGGGAATGATCTCAAGTTTGCCCAGAGCCTTCTTGTCCGCGGCGCGTCGCTGAAGTCGAAGAAGGAAAATCAACAACTCTTTCCCTCGGGAATCCTCAACAAGTGTTTCTTTAAATCCCGAGGTGAAGTGCTGCGATTCAATCAGGGTTATGGAGAGACCGCTGCCTCATATGCTGCGTCGGGCGCGAATGAGGGCGGCTCAGGGACTAAACAGTTTGGTGAAGATTTCTCCGATCATTTGAAATCGCTCAACGAAAAGTTGGGAGGAGAGCCGACTAAAGATGACGGCAAAGCGGTCGAAGAGTTGGCTCTATACGTCTTGTCGCATGTCACTTCAGTATTTAAGGACGATGTTCGTCGGTTGGCTCGAGAATCGAAACCGTTTGAGATCGCAGCTCGGGCGGTATTTCGCGCCTTTGAGGAAGGCGATGACTTGGGTCAAGTTGGGCAGGAGCACACCGTGCTCCAGGCTTACTGTGGTTCGGTCCTTCATCGTCTGGAATCGGTGGAGCGGCTTGGTGCCGCGAAATCAGCCAAAATTTTCAATAAGTATTTGGCATCTCTTGATGAGGCGAAATCCGGGATTTCTTTGGAGAAGATTCTCGGTGACCACTCTCCGAAGTCTTTCCCTGAGCTGCACCACCTTCCGGCTGGTGAGTTCGTGACGCTTGCGGGGGGAGATTCGGCCGCTGGCCAGGACGATCAGAAGTTTCTTGGTTTGCTCGCCCAGGTTTCGGGTGAGATCACTTTGCGATCACGAGAGTTATCTCGGTTCGACGCCTATACGAATCTTCATTTTAGCCAGGAATTCCAAATCAAGGAGGACGAGACGGACATGGAGCCGGTCAGACACTGCTCAGCCTCGCGGCAGTTGATGTCGTCCTATCGTCAGGTTCGGAGTTACCTGAGCGAATTGGGCCTCCTCGGTGGACGGGGGCAGCATTATTTTGGGTGGTACTCAATCCCACGAGTTTTGGAGGCATTTCTGATCGGGCAGTGCACTGAGTTGTCGGTGACGGGGATTCTCCTACCCGGCATGGATGTGGATCCCTGGAGCGAAAGTCTGTCGGATTTGCGCATGGAATATCGCTTGGCGAAGGTTGAGCGGAACTTTTACGAACCGCCTCTTGCTGCCGCTGCCGCCAGTGCTTATGTCTATCTGGTCTGGGAAATTGCCGCCTTGGGTGTCTCACCCGAGTCCATTGAGATCGAGTCGTCGGACGAGGCTGCCGGAACGCTGACCCTGTCTTTTAATTACGCGCCTGCCGATTCCGATGAAAGCCCGAGTCGCCGGGTGATCTCTTATACTATGGCGGATATTGAAGTGGCGCAGTGTAAGGATCTGAATTTGCCGAATGAAACCGATCCCGTTCTGTTCGTCGCTGCTGCTGGAGACTTGCCATCTGCCTTGCTGTTTGTGGGGGACAATGTGGTGAAGGAGCTTCCCTTGTATCATCGGATTAGCTATGGAAAGAATGTGGCTCTCTACGTGCTGGAGACCAAGATCGCCCCCAAGGTCCGCAAAGAACGGCCGAAGCCCAGTGAGAAACCGGCGAAGAAAGTTGTCGCGAAAGAAGTCGAATCTGCGGCTGAGGAGCCCGCGAAGCCGAAACTCACCGGAATGTCGAAGATGGCGGCAGATCTGCTTGAAGCCGATCGAGATTTGAAGGTACTGCACCAGGAAACCCTTGCCTGGACAAAGGAAGTCTTGGTGCGAATCGCGTCCGAGCAAAAAGTCACCGGCAAGCAGCGTCGTAATTTCCGCCGTTTGCACCATCAGCTGCGTCACCGGGAATGTCGCGGATTTTCTAATCGGCTCGAAGGCGAGTTCATGACAGGATTGGCAAATTTATCGAAGCAGTTTGACGCCGAGGGTGATGCTCTTAGGGTTGGCGTCGATAGGTGAATAGCCGGGTGGCAATTCAAGGAGAGAGCGGTGATGTTTCACCGCTATGGTCTGCATCTCCTGACGGCGGCGTTATTATCCTCGGGGCCACGTTTGTCACCGGACCGGGGCGTAAGTTTGTATCCCCTTCTCAAGTCCCCTGAGAATCTCTCGTGGCTGGAGGACCGGGTAAGAAATCCATAGAATTCTATCAAGGCTTCCTGCAAATTGTTTCGCGCTACACGGGTTTGATTCCCTGAGTCGGACCATCTGCTCAGATAAGTTTCCGGAAACTTAAGCTGTGTTAGGTTCTATTTTCTGCTTTGAGTTACCTGTGGCGGCGCTTCAAAATTCAACCTAAGGCCGAAAACGCTGCCGCTGAGGAATGGGCGGCGGCTTGAGTCCACTGGATTCCATCTCCATCTGCGCTTTCCGAAAATGATTTTTCGGCAAATGGTATATTTGGAGGGAGGAGGCCGCGGGTTTTATTTCGTCTGGATGATCGTGGTGGGATCGATTGTTACAGTACGAAACGGCGCACATTTTGGCGTCACTTTAACGGTATTGCTGGGTGATAATAGGCGCGGTCAGGCATGGTTGCAGTGCATTCATTGTCCATGTGGCCATGGCGTTGATGGCTTTGGTTTTTAGCTGGTTTGGGATTGAGTTTGCGAGATTCGGCTTGGCTCAGAAAGCAGAAATGAGCAGGATCAATTTGGCGAGCAGCTACATTTCATTTCCGGTCACCGGTCTGAGTTGGACGCCCGTCTTGGCGGAGAGGCTCGTCGAGGATTTCAGGGGGATGCTCGGTAAGGAGGAAGGGAACGATTCGTGAGTCCGACAGGGATGGTTTTGGTGCTCTTTGGCTCTTTTGGAGTAATCGTCTTTCTTCAAGTGCCGGTTGCTTTTGTCTTGGGTTTGGCGTGCATCCAAGTTTTTTTGTCGACGAATGTCTCACTCCGATGTTGCTCATCCATGAGGTGTGGAAGTCTCACACTGTCTTTATTCTTTTGACCGTTCCATTTTCCTTTTGGCGGCGAACTTGATGAACGCTGCCGGAATCACGGAGCGATTGGTCCACCTGGTCCGAGCTTCGGGGGGGCAATTTGCCGGGAGTCCTCGGTCATGTCAATGTTGCCGTCAGTATGCTCTTTGCCGGTATTTCGGGATCGTCCCACTGCCAATGCCCGCGGGTATTGGTTCATTGCTGATCCTGTCAATGAAGAGAGAGGGTTACGATTCGAGTTTTGCTGTTACCGTTATGGTTTGTTCGTCGGTCATGGGAATGTTCATCGACGCTATTCCGGTGCTTATCACTCTCGGAACCGTGCTGTTGCCCTTGGCGGAAGATGCTGGGATGTATCCCAATTCATTTTGCCATGATTGGCGTGATCGCGTTGGCATTTGAATTGGTAACCCTGGCGTGTGGCCTGTGCCTCTTGATCTCCTGCGCTTTGGGCGAGATTCGAGTGATGCGGGCGGTCAAGGATGTGGGGATTATTCTGCTGCCCATGCTGGGATTGTTAGTTTTGGTCATCATCTTTCCAGAGGTTGTATTGTTCCTGCCGCGGTTGTTGATGGCTCAGTGTTTGTAGAGAGGGTTGGGGCAAGGTGGGGGGGTGGGCTGTCTTCACGCAATGAATGTTGCTGGCGGACAGGCGGTTGAATTGGCTGAGGCCGCCGATCCGACAGTCGGCAGAGTCGCGCCTGTGACGCTACCGCGGGTCAATCGTCCCTAGACTAGGGTTTGTTTTTGCACTAGGGTTGGTTCGGTGCTGAAGAAATCGAAGAGTGACGACGCCCCTCAGGACGCCTTGTCTCGGTTGTCATACGAGGAGGCTTTAAAACGATTGGAGACGATCGTTGAGGAGATGGATGGAGACGATCTGGCCTTGGAGAAGCTCATCAGTCATTACGAAGAGGGAATGCGTTTGCGCAAGGTCTGCTTGGACAAGCTTTCTGAAGCTGAGGTGAAGATTAAGTCGCTGGAGGAATCGCTAGAGGGTGAGTTTTCTTTGAAACCGTTGACACTTGAAGAGGATTGCGAATAATCAAATGTGTATGAGTCGCTTTTTAGATATGGTTGACAGTCCTGATCATGTCAAGAAGTTGACGCTGGATCAGCTCAACCAATTGGCCGGTGAGATTCGGGAGGATCTGATACAGACGCTCTCCAAGAATGGGGGGCATTTGGGGCCGAACTTAGGTGTGGTGGAGTTGTCGATCGCGTTGCATCGCTGCTTCATCACGCCGCATGACAAGTTTGTTTGGGATGTCAGCCACCAGACCTATGTCCACAAGATTCTTACCGGTCGAAAGGATCGGTTCTCCACAATTCGCACCACGAATGGACTGAACGGATTTGCGCTGCGGACGGAGAGTGAGCATGATTGCTACGGTGCGGCTCATGCGGGGACGGCATTGTCAGCGGCTTTGGGGATTGCTGCGGGACGCGATAAGCTGGGGACGGACGAGCACGTGGTCGCCATTTTTGGCGATGCTGCGTTGACCAACGGTATTTCTTTCGAAGCACTCAATAATATTTCAGAGACCACGGATAAATTCATCGGGATTCTCAACGACAACGAGTGGAGTATCGCCAAGAACGTGGGTGCGATTGCCAGCTATTTGAACAAGCTCATCACGCATCCCTCCTATTTCCGTCTGCAGCGCGATTTTAAGAAACTATTGAAGCGCTTGCCTAAAGGTGAGTTGGCGGTCAAGCTGGGGCATCGGGCGGATGAGATCCTGAAGGGGACGGTATCTGACCTGGTCCTGCAAGAGTCTGACGACAAGACTGACGAGGACGGCCGTGGGGGATTTGGCAATAGTCTGATTTTTGAAGAAATGGGTTTGAGGTATTTGGGGCCGCTGGATGGACATGACTTACCCATGTTGATTGCCGCCCTGGAGTATGCGAAGTCGTGTGATCAGCCCATCGTGTTGCATGTCTTGACCAAGAAAGGCAAAGGCTATGGCGCGGCCGTTAGCCATCCTGAGAAACTTCACGGTGTGGGGCCTTATGATGTCAAAACGGGTGCGGCCATTAAGAAATCCAGTGGGGTGCCAGCATGGCAGGAAGTTTTCGGCAAGACCATGATTCGCCTTTGCAAAAAGGATACAATGGTCGTAGGCATCACGGCGGCGATGCCTAGCGGCACCGGGCTAAAAATATTGGAGAAGGAGATGCCGGACCGATACTACGATGTGGGCATTGCGGAAGAGCACGCGGCCTTGTTTGCATGTGGGATGGCGACGATGGGTTTTCATCCGGTGTGTGCAATTTACTCGACCTTCTTACAGCGAGCCTATGACTGCATCATTCATGATGCGGCGTTACAAGACTTGCCAGTGACCTTCTGCATGGACCGAGCTGGCTTATCCCCTCAGGACGGGCCGACGCATCACGGGATGTTTGATATTTCTTATCTGCGTTGTGTGCCGAATATTATTGCCATGGCACCGAAGGATGAGGACGAGTTGGTGGATATGATGTTTACCGCCGCCCACGAGAAACATCCGACGTTTATTCGTTATCCACGCGGCACTGCCGAAGGGGTGCCCATCAAGGAAACACCTAAACTTTTAGATATTGGCAGGGCGGAGGTGATCAGTAATTTCGAGAACAATGGAATGCCTAAGGTCTCCTTGTTTGGTCTCGGCAACCTTAATTCCATGGCTAGGGAAGTGGCTCAGAAATTGACCGAGACGGGCTATGATCCGGCCGTGATCAATCCGAGGTTTACCAAGCCCATTGATAAAAATATAACCGAGTTTTTTGGCAAGGCATCGGATCTGGTGGTGACTTTGGAAGATCATGTTTTACCAGGCGGCTACGGCAGTAGTGTGAGCGAGCTTTTCTCAGACCGAAAGATTTCGACGCCCGTCGTTCGTGTAGGTTGGCCGGATCAATTCATTGAGCACGCCACTTCAGTGGGTGATCTCCGAGAGAAATACGGTCTCACGCCGGCGGCCACGATTGAGAAAATCGAAAAGGCGATGTCGGCTGCCTCCTCCGAGGCAACGGATTGCAAAGATGCGGTTGCGTAAACCGTCTCTGTTTTCGGGGCCTTCAGCATTTCCCCTTGCTGAATGAGAGAGCGGCTACAGAAATATGGCGTACCAAAATATTACACCTCCGGAAGGCGGCAAGATTTTCATTGCCGACGGCAAACTGACGGTTCCTGAGAATCCTGTGATTCCGTTTATCCGCGGTGATGGAAGCGGCAGAGACATTTGGGCGGCGAGCGAGCGCGTGTTGAATGCAGCGGTGGAGAAGGCTTACGGCGGTGCTAAAAGGATCGTCTGGTTTGAGGTGTTTGCCGGCGAAGCCGCCAAGAACAAATTTGATAATTGGTTGCCGGATGACACGATCGCGGCTTTCAAGGAGTATTTGGTGGGAATCAAAGGACCGTTAACCACTCCGGTGGGCGGTGGCTTTCGCTCCCTGAATGTGGCGTTGCGTCAGCTGCTTGATCTCTACGTCTGCCAGAGGCCGGTCCAATATTTCAATGGCGTGCCGTCTCCGGTAAAGCATCCGGAGAAAGTGAATATGGTCATCTTCAGGGAGAACACCGAGGATATCTACGCCGGTATTGAGTGCCGGGGAGGCGCCCCCGAGTCTCAGAAAGTCCTCGACTTCTTGCAGGAAAATTTTCCGGAGCAGTTTGCCAAAATACGTTTTGGGACGCAGGAGAAAGTCAACGAGTACGTGAGCAAGGCCGCACCCGGACATGGTGCCCCGCCTGTTGAGGTGGGGATCGGGATCAAGCCAGTCTCGACGGTAGGGACGGTTCGGTTGGTGAAAGCGGCGATTGATTATGCGATCGCTCAGAACCGGAAGAGTGTCACGATCGTTCACAAGGGCAACATCATGAAATTCACCGAGGGCGCCTTTCGTGATTGGGGCTATGGAGCTGCGGAGCGCATCTTTGGGGACAAGGTTTACACTTGGGCGCAATATGATCGAACCAAGGCGGGGAAAGGCGAGGAAACCGCCAATGCCGAGCAACAAGCGGCGCTCGATGGCGGGGCAATTCTGGTGAAGGACGCGATTGCCGATATTGCCTTGCAGCAGGTGCTCACCCGTCCATTGGACTTTGACGTGATCGCGACCTTGAATCTGAACGGTGACTATTTGTCTGATGCCCTGGCTGCTCAGATTGGGGGCATTGGCATTGCGCCCGGCGGCAACATCAACTACGTCACCGGACATGCGATTTTTGAGGCTACTCACGGCACGGCGCCCAAGTATGCGGATCTCGATAAGGTGAATCCGGGGAGTGTTGTTCTGAGCGGTGAGATGATGCTGCGCTATCTGGGATGGACTGAGGCTGCAAACCTCCTTTTGAAAGGGCTTAACGGGGCGATTCAATCCAAGCGGGTGACGTATGATTTTGCTCGTCTGACGGAAGATGCCACCGAGATTAAATGTTCTGAGTTCGGGGACAACATTATCTCACATATGTAGGCGAGCGGTTGAATGGGATCGCCGCTTTGGCCTTTCCTTAATCCCGGTTCTTGGACGGAGGGATGGTCATGGTTCTTCTGAGTTCCAGATAGTGAATCCACGTTTGGGTAACCGTTCGGCGATAGGTTTTTTCCAAAGCGTCGCGATAGAGTGAGAGCTGGGGTGTGTGCCGTTCGGTTCGTTCGGCGAGTTCCTCGGGTCTGAAACTTTCCGATTTGAAATCGAGCAGCCAGATTTCTTCAGGAGTCACGACCGCTAGATCGACAATGCCCTGAATGAGGATCGGTTCATCCTCGATGAAAGGGTCATCAGAGACTTGGAATCCCAGGTCTCTGAGTTCGCGATTCGAGAATCGCGCCGTGAAGGGAAGTTCGCGGTGAAGATATTCGCGTTGTTGGCGTTTGATGCGAACGCCAATTTCGGACTTCCAGAACATCACGATTAGCTCGAGGTCAACTGCCTCCAAATCCTCCGTCTCAAGCACTCCTTTCTTGAGCAAGGCTTCGGCGGCGGTCCGCGCTTTTTCCAGTGAGTCGGCGTCCGGGTCAAGGAATTGGATCACGCGATGGTAGGCCTGCCCTCGAGACTTTCCGGATTCCTTTTGCCTGCCTGGATAAACGGCGTGTTCGAGCGGCGTTAATCGCCCTAGGCTGCTCGCTGAGGCTTTGACCCGCAACCGCGTTGCCGCAAAGGGATACCGCCACCAGGCGAGCCGTTCTTCCACCACTGACATGGCGTCATCCATAAATGGTCCAATGAATCCCATTTTCAAAACCTTGCTGTCGCCCCGTTTCGAGATAGTCCCTCAGCTTCGTTTGAGTGGCGATCCAGGGACCGAGCCAATTGAGGTAAGAGGACGCCTTCAGGCGGGGGCGGGTTGGTTTCGCCGCCCATTCACACCATTCGTTGATCTGCTCTTCTGAAACCGTTCCCGACAGGATGAGGCGTTCTCGAGCCCGAGTGGATGCGACGTAAAACAGGCACGCTTCTTCGACAATCCGAGCGGCTCTCTCCTTTCTCTGGCATAGCCAATGAGGAAGGGAAGGGTAGCTCTCGTCGGTGTCCGGCTTGTGGAGGGTAGGGCCGAGACCATATTCTTCATCAAGGAGGTCACGCGAACCGGTGAAGTTGATGCGCTTATTGAGAGTGGCGACGATGACGATGGGGAACTCAAGCCCTTTGCTCTTGTGAATGGTCATCAGGCGGACGGCGTCTGCGGCCGATTGTTTCAGGGGATTCAGGGGCTCTGATTCCCGGAGTTCGTCACTTTCCGGTTCTTCCGCGTGCAGGATTTCGATTTCGTGCTCCGATTCCCGGAGGCCGTCAATCCATTGCAAAAAGTGGGGGAGGCTGACGGCGGGTTGTTGGGATTCGAATTTACGAGCCAGGCGGATGAATCGGTTGATGTGGGCCTGCGGATTCCGGTGCGGCGCAAGGCTCGCAAGGCGTTCCACGTAATAGGTTTGGGTGAGGATGAATTCCAGCCGTTCAGAGGGTGGTTTTGTGCGCCCGGCTAGGCTCCAGTCTTTGTGACTTTCCAGGAATCGTCCGCACTTGCGCCGTGCGTCATCGATGAGTTTTTTGCCCTCGGCAACGGTTCGCAGTTTCTTCAGTTCCGGCGAGTCATCCTCCTGTTTTTGGCAAAACCGATGAATGGCCGACCAGAGTTTTCCCTGGCGTTGCGCGAGGCGGATAGCGGCCAATTCATCCGGTGTAAAGTCGAAGAAAGGCGAGCGAAGAACGGCCAGGAGCGGGATGTCCTGAAGCGGGTTGTCAAGTATCTTCAGCAGCGCGAACAAGTCTTTAATTTCGGGAAGCTCGAAAAACCCCTCCGCCTCCGCTTGAATCGGGATGCCGTAAAGCTGCTTGAAGACGCGCAGGAAGCGGGACATCGAGCGCGTGGTCGAACCTTGCGAGAAGCGGGACGACGTTCGGACCGAGCGCAAGAGGATGGCGATGTCCTTGTATTCGACGAGACGCGGTTCCTCGGTTTCCGAGTCCGGGTCGCGTATTTTAGTTTTGAGAAGGGCTTGGATGCGTTTAGCAATGATGTGAATCTCCTCTTCCCTCGGAGTCCCTATCGGGGAAAGCGAGGGCTTGACCAGATGAAGCTCCACCTTGGCGTCGTCAGCCGCACCGTCGGTGTTCCTCCCGAGATTGAGTTGGTCATTAGCAGTGTAATCGAAGCCCGGGACTTGGCCGGCCAAGTGCTTGCAAAAGCCGTTGATGAATTGGAGCAGAGCGTGATCGCTTCGGAAATTGTCCTGAAGGTGAACGATTGTATGTCCGGGACAGTCCTTCCATTCAGATGCGTAGCCTTTAAGAATTTCCGGTTTGCCCCTACGAAAGCGGTAGATGCATTGTTTGACGTCGCCGACAATGAAGAGATTCCGCTGCTGTCCCTCGCGGCTCAAGGCGCGGATGATGGCGTCTTGGGCGTCATTGATGTCCTGGTATTCATCGACGAAGACGTAATCGAACATCTCCCGCATCTCCCTTGCGGTCTGTGTGAGACCCTTATCGGGCGTGCCGAGAAGTTGCTGGTCAAGGTCATGAAAGTCAAGCACGCCTTGCTGCGTCTTGAGTTCGACGAAGCGCGTTTGAAAATCTTTCGTCAACTGAAGGAGCGCGAGCACCCATTCACGGCATAGTTCCCAGTCTTCAGCTAACGGACTGGATGAATGTTCGTCTCGCAGCAGGGAATACAGGAATTTTGAGTCCTTAAAGAACTTCTCGATGGGTTCGCGGCAGCGTTTTTTTGTCCCCCAAATCCACTCTTGGTCGGCGTCGATGATTCGCTCAAAATGCGGCGCGAGCGCGCTTGCCGCCTCGGTCACGGTCAGATTTTCGGGCGCGTTTTGCAAGAGGACTCTGCGCAACTTGTCAAGCTGATGCAGGCATTCTTGCAAGTTCGGGCACTCAGCGGCGTTTTCTTGCAGCGCATCTTCCCACTCCTCAATCCATCCTAGCGATGTCTCTCTATCGGAGAGCGCCTTCCACAGCCAGCGAATCCATTGGACCGGCTTCTGCTCCTCGTAGAGTTTGTGTTGTTGCTGAAGCCATTCGCGCGGCGAACGCAGCGATTGAGCATAGTGGTGGAGTCGGCGGACCAGATCTCGGCCGGGAAGCTCCTGTTCTCGTCCGACTTGCTTGATGAGTCGGCGGACGGATTCGGAGACACTCGAATTGCCTTGATAGTGTTTATCAAACGCCTCTCTAAGGGCGGCTTCCTCGAGTGGATGGCATTCTTCGGGGGACAGCACTCGGAGTTTTGGGCTGAGACGAAGCTCAAGGTAATGCTCGCGAATCAGTTTGAACTCGACGCTGTGGAGCGTGCCGATTTTGGCCGTGTCAAGGAGCGCCAGTTGTTCGTTGACTTGCTGGCGAGTCTTCGAGTTATCCGAGCATTTGTTCAGACGTTCCAAGCGTTCGTTCAGGCGCTTGGCGATTCGTTCTTTCATCTCCGCGGCTGCGTTCACCGTGAAGGTCACCATGAGAATGCGGTCGAGGGTCGTGGGTTTGTCCGGACGGAGGAGCCGATTGCAGCAGTGCTCAACCATGGTGCGTGTCTTGCCGGTTCCCGCGCCGGCCAGGACCAGGACATTCCCTTCTGCCTCGATCGCTTCCTTTTGGGCCTTCGTGAAGTTCATGCCGGTGTTGATTTACGCGCTGAGGACGGAGGCCGAGGCAGTATTCGATAAGTATGAGTCTCCGGATCGATGCGGCAGATTGAGGCGTAGGGGCAGTAGCGGCAGGGATTTTTTTTGGGGTGTTCGTACGGGTCCACGTCAATGTCTCCTTTGAGGATGCGATTGCCCATGTCGCGAATGTTTTCCTCGGTGCGGTCGATGATGTCTTGATGAAACTCTTCGGTAGACATTGCGTCCTGACGAGCGGTCTTCTTTAGAGTGCCGTCTTTGTTGAACTCGTATGAAAATTGGTCGCCGCTGGATTGGTCGTCGCGATTGTCCAGTCGGCGAAGGTAGGCCTTGTCGAAGCGGCCGCGGTGTTGAAACCTTTTGGGATTGCCCTTCCGATGTTTGGTTAGGGCGTCGTCTCGATTCTGCGATTTCTGGGGGCGCTGGATTTTGAGCGGCACGTAGAACGCGCCAGCCGGAGTCAGCGGGCCGGTTTTCAGGTGTTCGCCGATTTCCGTGAGCCGGGCGACGACGGTGAGATAGGCGAAGAGTTGCAGTTGGATTCCGTTGGGGTCGGGTTTTTCGCCGCTCGACTTGTAATCAATGATGACGGCGGCGGCGGTCTTGTTTCCCGCTTGGGGAAGGATGTCAAGCCGGTCGATTTTGCCCTTGAGGGCCAGGCGGGCGCTGTTGTCAAGGTCCATGCACCAAGGCCCGATGGGTTTCTGGGGTTGCTGCGGTACGAAGGCGAGTTCGGCTGCTTTGGGATCGAATTCGTATTGCGGCATCCATTTGATGAGGACCTCGATGAATGTTTGCAGCCGCTCGCTGATGGACTTCAGAGAGAAGCGTGCCTTCTCGGTTTTTTGAAAGATGCCGTGATGGAACGTTTCGGCGGTGGTTTCGATGATTTCCTTGATGAGGTCTCGGGCTTCACCGGGCTTGAAATCGCGCCATTGGCGGTCTTGATTTTGGGTTTCCTTATGGAAGATTGCCAGGACCTCGTGTTGGAAGCTTCCCGATATTTTTGAATCGAGCTGAAATTGGGGCCTTTCCTTCGCTTTGAGACCGGAATGGACAAAGAACCGAAACGGGCAAGCGGCAAATTGTTCAAGGGCCGAGGCGGATGAAGACAAGGTATTGTCCGCATCGGTATAGAGTATCTCGGCAACGGTTGGCAACAGGCGGATGGTTCCGGGTTTGTTGGATGGTGGTTGAATGGGAGCTTCCGGATGAAGTTTGTTGAACAGTCGCTGCTCCCAAGAATTGACCTCTCCCTTGGCGAGTGATCGAAAAATCGGCGCAATGAGTTCGCTGGCATGTTCCGCTTGGTCGGGCGGCGGCGGCTTGAATTGGTCAATCTGAATGTGGCTGTTGATTGCCGATCCGCCTTCCTCTCGCCCGCCTTTGGGGAAGCGTTGTTGAACGTGGCTGATGATTTGCGATGGGTTGAGCGGTCTGCCATCGGGGTCTTGCTTGGCGTAGCTGATTGTGAGCTTTTGGCGCGCCCGGGTACAGGCGATGTAGGCGTAGAAACACTCATGAGCAAAGCGACGTTTTGCAGACGGCATCAAATCAACTCCTGCCTGCTTCAATTGTTCCCAATCGGTTTCCGTGAGGAGAGGGTGGCGTTGCGGGGGAGCTGGGAAGACGGACTCGTTCAAACCCAGGACGATGGCGAGATCGACATCGGGATTGCGGGTGCGGTCGATTGCGCCGACGAGGACTTGCTCGGCGGTCGGAGGGATGGCCCCGACGGAGAGATAGCTGAGGTCGGTTTCCAGGATGGGCAGCCAGTCTTGAAGCGAGTTATCGGTCTCGGCAAAGGCTAGTTGAATATTTTCCAGCCAAGCTTCCAGTTGCTGCCCGGCCGCTTCGTGGCTCAGTCGCTGCTGCTGTGTGCCATCGGTCGTTTCTGCCGCCGTCTCTCGCTCCCATGTCTTCAGCTTCTTAGCGAGATTGATTTTCTTCCAGAACCGCTTGATAGCCTTGGCAAGCGTGCTGCCGCTGACGTCCTGCTGAGGATCGCGTTCCTTCAATCCCAATTCGCTTTCCAAAATCTCAAAGGGGGCAATGATCTCTTTCCGAAAACTTTCGAATGGTTTGAGATCAGGATGCTGAGAAGTGAACGGTTGGCGCCACTGATCTTGCTCAATGCCATACTTGAGCGCGGCGTTTTCGAGTTTGTTCACTTGCTCCATATCCTTGTTGATCAGTTGGGTTTTGAGGGCTGCAAACCAATCGGTGTTTTTCCAATTGCGGGCGATTACCTTCAGGGCGCTTTGAGTCAGCACCGTGGCGGGGTGATGTTGAATCGTATCTCGTTGGTCGATGAAATAGGGGATTTGGTAGCGGTTAAAGAGCCGCTTGATCTCAGCGGCGTAGTCTTCCAGATGACGGACGATGACCGTGATTTGACGAAATCGAATGCCGCGGTCGCGTACGGAACGGAGGATGGTTCGGGCGGCGTGAACGACCTCGGCCTCCCGATCGGAACACCCCGTGATGGAAACATCGCCGTTGGTCGGCGAGTTCTTCAGCGGTTGGGGCGCCACCCAGTGCTCCTCGAGGTGTTGGAGTTGTTGGCTCTTGGCGAATCGGGAATGCTCCGGTTTCCGAGGAAGGCACATTTCGTCAGTGCAGACGTTGGGCAATTCGTCGATTTGGTTGCGGCAGCGGTGATAGGTCTCGCTGATTGTCGACCATGGATTCAGACAGGAAGGGTTAGGGTTTTTGCGTTCGACCGGATCGAGACAGAAGGCGAGATTTGCTTTTTGGCTCCTTTGGACGACGGCCGTGAGGAGTGCCAACTCTTGGGGGGTCATCTCGGCGAAGCCATCTAACCAAAGCTCCTCAATGTAAAAACTCGGGCCGTGCGTCTGCTCCGGGGGAAGGGATCGAAGTTGCTTGGTCGCGCGTTCCAAAAGAAGCTCGGTGTCCTTGATCTTGTGTTGTTCCAGCCATTTTCGGTAGTAGCTGAAAATGAGAGACAGATCGTGTAGTTTATTTTTAAGCCCAACAGTGAATGAGGTGTTTTTTTTGAGCTCGTCTAATTCGGTGCTGCTAATCTGATGGCGGCCGAGCTTCTGTAACAGCTTTGCCATCTCCTGGGCAAAGGCGGGATAGGCGGCGATGGAATGGAAAGCTTGCAGTTCCTTAGCGTGTTGGTGGAGCAAGGAGCGGAGGACCATGATCCGCCCGTTTTCACTGAGGATTTGTGATTGCTCGGGGAGAAGTTTACTCAGGATATATTCTGCGAGACGGGGGAAGGAAAGGATTTGCAGGCGGGTGTAACCGCTGATCACCGGATGATCCGCCAGGACTTGGGATTCGACCTGAAATGTGGCTTGTTTTGGAGACAGGAAGAGAAGGGGGGCGCCTTCGGGCGCTTGAGCGAGGCGGTCACGAACGGACTGAATGCAGTGATGGGTTTTGCCGCTGCCAGCGGGACCTAGAACAAATGTCGCTTTCGTCTTCATGGCTTGGGCCGTGGTCTTTGCCGTTCGTTCCCGCATGTTTTTGGCGGGCGCTTCTGTTTTTGCGCTATTGCTTTTCTTCTGCCGGAATCCCTTTTATCCGCAGGACTCTCGGGTCGTCTTTGTAAAGCTTGACGGCAATTGTTTGACCGGTATCCACGCCTAAATACTGCGCGGCGGCTCCTAGCATTATGGGAAAGACACGGCGCAAGTCGTCGCTCGAGCCGGTGCTGGTGATGGCGCATTTCCACACTGGCACGAGTTTGTCTTGGCTGGTCGAGGCGGTATAATTCACGGCGTCAATCAAGATGTGTCGAGTGTAAGTGACGCGAGTGCCTACGTGGTTGCTGTATCCCGTGATGCCATAGGTTGGGGTGTAGTAAGTCGTTCCTGAGTATGAAGCGAAGCCGTCTGAATAAGATGAGATGGTGCCGTAGGTCGTGGAGGATGAAACGCCGGTTTGCCCGAAGATCGGCAGGCTGTAACTATAAAAATGCTCCTTTGGATCCCCGATGCCGTAGCTCAGGAAGATGGCTAGGTCGGGCTCTTCAAGTCGGGAGGCGGGGTGAAAACCGCGGCGGATCAAGGCGCGCTCCACGTAAGCCGCATATTCACGGAACTGGAGATTATCGGGCGTTACGTCTTGATTGCCCGGCAAGATAACGCACGACGAGGCTGTAGAACTGACGGTCTGCGGCGCCAAGCCGTTCACGGCGACATGGAATGGCGGTCCGGTTGCACAGCCGGAGAGGAAAATTGCGGCCGCTACTGCCGCGAGAATGACGATGAACTTCATGCCGTTCAGGGGCGCTTATGCTTTGCCGCAGCATTGCTTGTATTTTTTGCTGCTGCCGCAGGGGCAGGGATCATTACGGCCAACTTTGGGGCCGGTGCGAACGGAGGTGGCCCGCGTCTTACTCACGGCCTCGTTGGCTTCGCTGACGATGTTGCTCGCCTGCTGCTGGGATGTTTGTCCGCTGTTGTTTCCAAAGGCATTGGCCCCCTGATGCACGGTTCGCTGGGGTAGTTTGGATAGGAAGCTTTGGAACGCCATCAGGCTGGAGGCGCTACGGAAGATGTTGTGACAGATCTCGGATTTGATGTTGACCATCAACTCATCGAAGATCTTGAAGGCTTCGGTCTTGTATTCAATTAAGGGGTCACGTTGGCCGTAGGCGCGAAGTCCGATGCTGCTCCGGAGTCCGTCCATACTGTAAAGGTGTTCCTGCCATAATTTGTCGATCGCGCTGAGAATGGTGAAGCGTTCGATACTCTGCAGGGCGTCTTTGCTCTCGACACTGATCTTGAGTTTATAGGCATTGCGGACGCTATCGGAAATAAAAATGGCCGTGGCTATTTGCGCGGGGCTCATGCCTTCAAAGATGGAGCCCGGGACGGCATCTTCGGTACCGGCGTTGGCGGCTTTGATAATCTCGTCCTCGGGAACACTTAGCGGAAAGTTGAGGTTGGTCCAGTCGGTCAACGCCCGGACGTTCCATTCGTTGGGCTCGATGTCTGGTGAGGAGAATTCTTCGACCTTGGCGACAACGACATCCTCCATCACATCCATCAACCGGTCCTGAACGTCGTCGGATCGAATGATTTCGTTGCGAAATCCGTAGATGATTTCGCGCTGCTTGTTCATGACGTCATCGTACTCCAGCGTGCGTTTGCGAATCTGGAAGTTATGCTGCTCGACGCGCTTTTGCGCGGTCTCAATGGAACGGTTGAGCAAGGGGTGTTCGAGTTCTTGTCCTTCTTCGAGCCCGACCTTTTCCATGACCTTGCTGATGCGATCGGAACCGAACAGACGCATCAGATCGTCCTCGAGTGAGATAAAGAAATGGGAAGAACCATTATCCCCTTGGCGGGCGCAACGTCCGCGAAGCTGGCGGTCGATTCGGCGCGCTTCGTGGCGTTCGGTGCCGATGACGTGAAGCCCGCCGAGCTCGTTGACGCCGTCTGCGAGTTTGATATCCGTTCCGCGACCGGCCATGTTCGTGGCAATGGTCACGGCGTCTTTGTTTCCGGCGCGAGCAACGATTTCCGCTTCTTGTTCGTGATACTTGGCGTTCAACACCGAATGCACGATGCGTTCTTTTTTGAGTAATTTGGACAAGTACTCACTGACTTCAACAGAGATGGTGCCGACTAGAATAGGGCGGCCTTTGCCGTTGATCTCTCTGATTTCGTCAATAACGGCGTTGTATTTCTCACGCCTGGTTTTGTAGACCGTGTCGTGGGCGTCTTTGCGGGCAACCGGACGATTTGTCGGAATGACTAACACACCAAGCTTGTAAATATCCAGAAACTCGCTGGCTTCGGTTTCGGCTGTGCCAGTCATTCCCGCCAACTTGGTGTAGAGACGGAAGTAATTCTGGATGGTGATCGTCGCGTAGGTTTGGGTTTCCCGTTTGATTTCGACACCTTCCTTCGCCTCAACCGCCTGGTGCAGTCCTTCGCTCCAGCGACGGCCGGTCATGAGACGTCCGGTATTTTCGTCGACGATCACGACTTCGTTGTTCTGCACCACGTATTGAACGTCTTTCTCGTAAAGGCAATACGCTTTGAGCAGCTGAGAGATCGTATGGATTTGTTGAGCTTTGGCTTCGAACTCTTTCTGAGCGGTACTTTTGGCCTCTATACGTTGTTTGGCATCTAGGGAATTGTTGCTGTCTATCTCATGATAAGTCTCTGTGAGGTCGGGCAGCATGAATGCGTTGGGATCTTTCGGGCTGAGAAAACCGCGGCCTTTCTCGGTCAGGTCGGCGTCGTGGCTTTTCTCCTCGATGGCAAAGAAAAGCGCTTCTTTTTGAGCGTAAAGTTCCTTCTTCGTTTGATCGGCGTGAAGCGTCAGCTCCGCCTTGGTCATGAGCTTCAGATTTTCCGGATTTTCGAGAAAGCGGAGCAGCCCGGGAGACTTGGGGGCCCCCAATTTGGTCCGATAGAGAAGCAGGCCAAGCTCCTGTTTCAGCAGGTCGGGGTTCTCGGGATTGGAATCGTCTTCAGGCCGGAGTTTCTTAGAAATCACTTCGGCTTCCTTCAGATAGTCTTGGCAGAGTTTCTTTTGCCGTCTGACCAAACCTTCGATCGCCGGCTTGAGTTTGTCGTAGCGATTGTCCGTGTTCACGACCGCCGGGCCGCTGATAATGAGCGGGGTCCTGGCTTCGTCGATCAAAATGGAGTCCACCTCATCCACGATGGCGAAGTAGTGCTGTCGTTGCACTTGCTCTTCCTTTTTCGAAGCCATGCCGTTATCGCGCAGATAATCGAATCCGAACTCTGAGTTCGTGCCGTAAGTGACATCGCAATTATATTGCTCTCGGCGCAACTGCGGGGCTTGGTCATGGACGATGCAACCGACGGTCAGTCCCAAAAACTTGTAGACCGCGCCCATCCATTCGCTATCACGAGAGGCAAGATAATCGTTCACCGTGACGATGTGGACGCTGCGGCCCGTGAGCGCGTTGAGATAGACCGGCAGGGTGGCGACGAGGGTCTTGCCTTCACCGGTGGCCATTTCCGCGATGCGGCCGGAGTGGAGCGCGTAACCCCCGATAAGCTGAACATCGAAGGGAATCATTTCCCAGAGCAAGTCGTGTCCCTTGACCGAGACATGCCTGCCGCACAAGCGGCGGCAGGCATTCTTGACAGCGGCAAAGACTTCCGGGAGGATGGCTTCTAGTTCTTGAGCGAGTTCATCGTCATCCTCGATTTGAGAAAGTTTGGCTTTCCACTCGGCGGTCTTTTGCCGGAGAGCATCGTCACTGAGCGATTGGTAGGACGATTCGATTTCATTAATTTGCCCGACGAGCCCCTGGAGTTTCTTGATCTCACGGTCGTTCCGCGTGCCAAAAACCTTTTTGAAAACTGACTTCGTTATCCCAATCATTCGTGACCTGCCTTAGCGGCGAGAACGCTAAGGCAATGCTCAGGATGCGTCAAAACATAATGGCCGCCGCCGCAGTTGGACCTGTTTTCATGGCCGGAATGAGCCAGCCCGCCAGTGCCCCCTCGGCATCCCCGCCTTTGGATCCCCGGAACAAACAAAACCCGCCCCGGCAATCCGGAGCGGGAAGCGTGAAAGGCTCGGCGGGGAAAGAATCACTCAGTCGGTTTCACCCCTTGCCCGCCGTCGGGCGGAGCCTGACCTTCCGCCGCCAGCCGCGCCAGTTCGCGCATCTCCTCGATCTCGGAAGGCGTCGGAAGGGTGACGTTGCCGTTCTCATTTGTGGTCAAAGGAATCCGTTCCCCGTCCGGCGTCATGAACACAACATTCATCCCCTCGTAAGGTTTGATCGGGTCACCGTCTTTATCGACCAGAACGTTGTTTTCAATGCCCGCAGGAGGAAAAAACTCAGGACGCAGCGCCTTCAATGAAGGATCGCCTTCCATAATGCTTTTATCTAACTGAGCGTAAAACCCATCCTCATAGCGTTGCAGGTCCTCTGCCCAGCCGACATACGGGACAAGGACTTCTTTGGTCGCTTCAGGATGCCCTTCTTCCAGCAGGTTGCTGTAGGAGCCACCCAGGGCTTCCTCTTCGGGAGAAAGTTCCCAGAATCCCGGTTGGGGAATATCCGCCATGCCTTCCACCTCCGCAATCAGCCGGTCCCGGATTTCCCTGGTCACCGCCATCTTTTCCTTATAGGGAAGGGAAGAAACATCGTGACTCTGGAGGTATCCGGCTATATACTCATGGTGATTATCAGCCACCTCGCTCCAGGTTAGCGGTCTGCCGAAAACCGTGTCCAGCGGTTCCCAGGGTCTCTCTTTATGCTGAAAAGGCCCTTCAGTAATCAATTCGCCTGTATCCGGATCCTTCCACTTGGTTACAAACATATTCGGCACCAGCGCGGCTTCATCGGGATCATGCCGCATGGCCCGTTGATATTCCCAAAGAGACTCGAAGGCGAACCCGATTTGCGCGGGATTCCTTCTCATCTCTTCCGGGTATCCCTCCAGGATGCGATAGACCTGCTCAAACTGCTTCGTGAACCGCGCCTCGTTCTGGAAAAACCGCTTGAGGGCGACATTGTTCTCCGCAATGCGACTATTCACGATTCTGCCTTTCCTCCCCCATGATCGAGGTTGCCCTACTAATGGATGATGTCGTTCGGGATCGAACTGCACCGCCGGGTCGGTGGTGGGCTGCCACGGGAAGTTCTTCTTCCAGTTGGCTAGCCGTTCCTGCTCTTCCCTTGCCGCGTCGAAGTTGCCCTTCGCCATCAATCGCTCGTAGGCCGATTCCTGATTGAAATCCTTCGCTAGTTCCAACTGCCGATTCGCTCTGGCGATCGTTTCCTCGCTGGGTTTCGGAAAGAATATCCGGGCGACCCAGACGCTGATCAGAAGGCCAAGCACAATGCCGACGGCCAAGCCAACAGCGATTCTTCTGAAGAATTTGAGAGACACTTTCATTTTTCAGCTCTTTGCATTAATTCTGTGTTTTGGGTCGGTCTGTGTTTTGGATCGGAACGTATGTGACTTCTGTCCTAACTGCATTCTTCATCTCATAGGTGTTTCCGGTTGCCATACCATTGACGATTTCGTGGTAGGTTATCTTAGTCGGAGGTTGGTCTTCTTCTATTCTTTTCCAGACAATGTTGCTCCAGCCTCTCGCGCGTGGTCGTTTTTTAAGCTTGGTGTCGTCCTCTACAAGGGTAACAGGGTAGGTCACTCTTTTCACCGCGCTAACGCTACTATTAGATTTAGTAAAAGTAAAGTAACGTCGCGGAGCCCAACGATGGTTCACACTGTCCCAGATCATTCTTTTGCGATCAAACGTCACCCTGACCGTATAAACGGAATGCGGGGTGGCGGCCGCTAGTTGCCCGTCAGCAGCCTTGAAGGTTCCGCCGCTAATCTCGCTGACGACGGTAAAATCGCCGCAGGTTTGCTTTTCGGATTCAGCGTCATCAATAAAGGTGCCTGGCGTCTTGGACAAGTACGGATCATTGTCAGCGGTGCGCATGGCCTGCAGGTCAGACAAGGATTTGTATGAATCCCCTGAAATTGTAGTCGGTGCTCCCGTTGGATGCCACCACCCATATATCGGATCCCATGTCTGCATCGCCTGCACTTTTCCGATAATATAGTATTCGTAGTCCGCATAACCTATCCACCTCGTACGCTCTTCGGATCCTTCATCCGATCTATTAAGCCAGGACCCATAACGGACGCTGTCAGAAGGGCCTTCCAGATCAGGACGGGCGAGAACCCGTCCGTTTTTGTCCGTCGGCGGGTTACGCTCAAACCATAAATCACGCCCGAGGGCTATGACTGATGCAAGACTGCCCGCAATAGCAATGACCGCCTTACCGGCGGGAGTGAGACCTATCCAGATTCTATAGTAGTATCCGAAACCATTGGCTTGTTGAACGGCGAACAGAGCGCTGATCGCCACGACAACCGCCAGAAGTCCGGCGGTGACCGATGTTTTGAGGAGTGGTTTCATATCAGTGATGTCTTTTACTGTGCTTTATTTTTCCGACGGTCGTGTTCCCGGCAAAGCGGCTACAGACGCAACCGCACCGGGCCGTTTGCAAAACATCCTTCAAAAGAGCAATGAAGAGTTCCCGCTTATTCGTTCCGCCACCGCCGAGAGAGGGACTCTCCCGACGCTGTGACGAAACTGTTGTATTCGCGAGTAACCCGATGATCGAGTTCTCTTTTTAAGGATGCTTTGCGGGGCAAAAGTTATCAGATGACGGAATCACGGCAAGCCTTTTTTATGATTTTTTTGCGGCCTGTTCTTTGGCCTCTTCTTCCTGGCGGATTTGGTCGCGCCATTTCTCAAGGCGTTCTTCCGCTTGGCTCAGGTATTTGCCCGTGCCGGTGAGGATGAAGGGGACGATGGGTTGGGGGTCTTGGACGCCGTTGATTTGCTGGGTGAGGCGGAGAAACAACTAGTCGTCGGGTATTGAGTTGCGCTTACTCAATTCCGTAGGTCTGCTTAATGGACTGTTGGAGGAAGGCGGCATTGAAGGCGAAGTCGCCATCCGGCTTGGCCTTGAAAAACTGAACTAAAAGCCCGGTCTTTGGTTTGTAGGTTGTGACACCGTCAATTATATAAGCAGTCTCCGAACTCTGCTCGTCAATAATCGCAAAGTGAGTGAACCCATGTTGAAGAGCCAGTTCTGGGGCGCGCAGCATGGCGAAATCTTGTGCTCGCTCTGATGAAGTGTATTGGTTTCCTCGGAAGGTGATGCGATAAACAGCGGGCGCTAACTGTATTTCCCGATAGCCACCCCTAAAGCCAGAGGGTTTGTAGGGTGTCGCGCAACCTGAAAGGAAGGTTGCCGTGACTACAAAGAGAATCAGCGTCAGGATTTTGAGCTTCCGGGAGGCGATGAGTTCCCGCCAAGCGGCGGCGCAGCAGGCAAGGGAGGCGCGGGCTTCCCGCTGCTTGGGGGTGTTGGGGTTGACGGGAACGGCCCGGGTGCGGGTGTATTGCCCGAAACGGTTGCGGGAGAAGACTTGACCGCCCTGGGCGCCGGAACTGGGGATGCCTAAGAATTTTGCCATATTTGTGGGTCTGGTGAACGACCGCAATTAGAGAAGGGGGCGGAGGGCTGTCAAGGGCGGTTTCGTTGGTTAAGTATTCGATATGTTGCCTATCAGTAGCGGCGCTGCCTGACATAAGCGCGCGGGGGTTCGGGTTGGCCCAGGGCGCGGTAGGCGGTGCGGAAATGGAGTTTGCCGACCTTGCCGAATTCGGCTTCACCGTGGCGTTGGAGGAATTCCTTGGCGGCGGCGTCAACGGCTTTTGCGGCCCCTTTCGGGAGGGGCAGGCCGTATTGTTTCTCCAATTTTCGGAGACGCCGCACGAATTCGCAGCGCGCCAAAATGGAGGCGGCGGCCACGGCGATATCCGCTTCTGCTTTGTGTCGTTGGATGAGCTTGATTTCCTTCCCCATTGCCATGATGGCCCCTTCAGTGACGGTCTTGCTAGAGGCGAATTGATCGCTGATGGCGATTTTGGGCAGGGGATCCATGCGGTGACGCTGGCCCATAAGATTTTCGATCACCCGAGCGTGTCCCCAGGCGAGGAGGCGATTGACCGATTTGATTTCCCGGTGAAGGCGATTGTAGGCTTCGGGACCGATGGGAACGGTCGTGTGAACGCAACCGGGAGTTTTCGTGATGATTTCGGCGAAGGCGACGATGCGTTTGTCTGAGGAGATATTCTTCGAGTCTTGAATGCCTGCTGCTTCAAAGGTTTTGACGACGGACTCGTTGACGTAGACGCCAGCAACGCAGAGCGGACCAAAAAAATCACCCTTACCGCTTTCATCGATCCCGTAGCGGGGAATCAAGCGGTCGGGATTCAGTAGGTCTTCATAACCAAACTGAACCTCCTTGATCGCGTCGGGTTCAAGAATGAATTGAACGAAATCTTGGGCACCCTTTCCCTGCACCACGAGTTTTCCGCTCTCATAGAACACAACATTGACTTTTTCGTGTCGTGCCGCAAATTTGGCGTAAGCCATCTGGCTGAATGAGTAGCCTTTTTTTTCGAGTATCTGAGCAAGCCGGTGACCCTGTTCATTGGTGAGTTTGCGTGTATAGGTAGTGATCTCTTTTGCTGGCATTTGTGTCTTGTAAACCCTGAGGGCGAGGAATGATGCCTGAAGCGGCCGCTATCGTCAAAACCCTACTCGCGTGGTATCGCCACAACGCACGGGATCTTCCGTGGCGGGGGTGCGCGGATCCCTACGCGGTTTGGATTTCCGAGATCATGCTGCAGCAGACCCAGGTTAATACGGTCATTCCTTACTGGAGGCGTTGGCTGAAGGCGTTGCCGACGATTGAGGCGTTAGCGCGGGCGGATCAAGATCAGGTGCTCAAGCTTTGGGAAGGTTTGGGTTATTATTCGCGGGCGCGCAATCTTCAAAAAGCGGCAAAGGTGATTCAAGATGCCCATGGAGGAAAGTTCCCCGAGCAGTTTGACGCTGTTTTGGGATTGCCCGGGATTGGTCCGTACACAGCCGGAGCGATCGCCAGTATCGCCTTTGGCCAAGCGCGACCGGTGTTGGATGGCAATGTGATTCGGGTGCTGTGCCGGGTCGATGGGATCAATGAGTGTGTCAAGCAGCCAGCGGTGAATCGGCAATTGTGGACTCGAGCCGAGGCTCTGGTGCGACAAGCGTCTCGGGAGAAAAAGCCGGGTGTCAATTCGTGCGGTGGTTTCAATCAGTCGCTAATGGAACTGGGCGCCACAGTCTGTATGCCGCGGAATCCGTCATGCGAACTGTGTCCGATGCGACACAGTTGCCAGGCGAAAAAACTTGGTTTGATCGAGAGGTTGCCCAATCTAGGCAAGCGCCAGAAGAGCGTTCGCCGCAACTACGTGGCCCTCGTCATCCGCAGGCGAGGCAAGCTGCTGGTGAGGAAGCGGAGTGCGGCAGCGATCAATGGGAGTTTTTGGGAATTTCCTGCCACGGAAACTAATGGCAACGATCCCGGCGGTTACAAGTGGATTGAAAAACGGTGGCGGCAGGGACCGCAGGCTTTGAGAACGTTGGGTGAAATTAAACATTCCATTACAACCAATCGAATCACCCTGAGAGTCTATGTGACCGAGGTGAGTCATGGTTTTTCCGATCTTGATGACTCACATCGATGGGTGACCCATGCTGAACTAGAGCGATTGGCGTTAACAGGAGCCCATCGAAAGATTGTGAGGCGACTAATGGTCTCAAACGATTTTTATCATTTTGGCTGAGCGATTGATCAGCGCCTGACATTCAACTATACCCATGCCTTGATTTAAAATTAGCAGATGGAAATCGCGCAAAGGTCCTTAATGAACTAGCATCGGCGGACTCACATCTTCAGGAGAAAGCCGAGGGTTACTTGCTGGCGCGCTTTGAATTAGCTTGCGTTCAAGGTCGGGCTCGATGAGATGCTCAGAATTCGCGAGGTGATGAATCTTGAATTCTATATAGGTAGGCTTTTGCGATGTCTGAGTTGAGAAGAGTTTTTTTGGCGTTCAGCTAGGGGGCGATGTAATGGAGAGAATCTAGGGGACCTCCCAGCGACGCTACAGCTACCCTATAGGGGTCCATGCAAATATTAACCTTGTATTCCTCGGCTTCCACAGGACGGTAGCGAGTGGACTTTCAACTGAAACGTCATCAATGGCAATGAATCCTCATCCACCTATTCAAGTATCAATCATATCCAACTGGTAAATCGTGTAAGAATCAGCGAGACCTGATAGACTGCCAAAATTATACTGGCTGAAGCTTCCAACATGGTTCCCGAGAAGTCGAAAAGAGCCCGGCATAGTTCCCGGTGTTGACGCTTCGTAATCCGATTCCAATGATGTCACTAGTAGTAGCGTTTCCATCAGAGATGTCGCTCACATTACTTGGCAGGCAGGCTGCAGTTCTAGGGCCGCCTTGTAAGCTCATCTATATGTTTCCATTGCTTTCCAGGGTAAAAGCTGGTGAAGTAAAAACCAAGTCGCGTGCTCGTTGTCTTCAGAGTACTGATACCTTTGGTGTAAGTTTAATCGTCAAATGAATCACCAATGTCGTTCTGCAAATTACTGTTTTTTTCATAATATATAAGAGGCACATGGCTGAACTCCTGAGTTGGCGGACGGTTTCTGAATCGAAGGCCTTTATGGAGGATCCGGCTTCCGGCGCTGGCTCGTATCGGTAACCACTGCTGCGCGGTAGTGTCCAAGTGACCGAGGCAACCGATTTTCCGTTAGGCGTTATCTCCAATCGCCAGGATCAAAAATCGTGGGCTTTAACTACGTGAAGGGACGCTGAGTTTCAAGATCATGCCGGAGGGGTTTCGATGCCTGGGCGTAACTTTGATGCCCGTCGATTGCTTTATGGTCACCGGGTGCGGGATCCACTGTATAGATCTGATCAATGGGCGAGGTCTTCTCCTTGACCCGATGAAAGGTGGGGAACTCAAGGAGGTCGTACTCGGCGTATGGATCAATGCCTAGTGAGGAAAAGATGGTTGCAAAGAGGTTCATCTCATTGAAGGGCAAGTTCACGCCATCAATGCCGTCTGAGCCAAACTCCAGGCGTTGGAATAATGATCTCGGCCTCGGGTCTGGCGTTGAGCCAAGGCGTTCCTACAAATTCGCCATCATGACGATGAGTGTGTTGTCAAGCATAGAACGGTCCTCTAAGTCGGTGATCAATTGGTAAATGCCATTGTTCAGATCGGGAACCAGCATTTGATAGTTCTCGTGATGAAAGAGGTGGCAATCCCAGGGCCATTGGCCACCATCACGAAAGGGGCTCCATTCTCGATGAGATTCCTCGCCAGCAAGGTATGCTGACCGAAGGTGCCCGGGCCATATCGTTCACGGTCCTTCTTTGGGAGGGCTTCCAGATCGAAGCGGTGAGCGGTGCTCATCAGACCCTTCACCCGTTCAAAGACGGCGTTTTGGGAAGTAGCGGCGGCGCTTTTGGTTTCGTTCTCGTACTTTTTGGAAAGAAAACGCCTGAGCGCTTCGTGCTTTTCATGATCCTCGGCGGTGGTGTCGGCAAGCTGCTCGATATTGGGTATCTTGAACTCGCCGCCTACGCGAACCGGACCGTATTCTGCACCGATCTAGCCGCCCCGATTGCCGTTTTTGAAGGACTTAAACTCATTTCCTTCCGGGCAGAGGTCCAGGAGAATAAAGTTCGGAATCAGGCTGTCGAGTTGCTCACCGAGGACTGATCCCGAGGTGGGATGAATGAACGCGAGGCCTGCGCTGCGATTCAGGAAATCTATCGCTTGAAAGTGTTCGGTGGGCTTGGTGTTCATTGATCGGACCACAGCTAGTTTGTGAGGGCTCGAAGCACACTTTGGCATTAACTCCGAAAAGTGGATTCCGGTAATTGATGTTGGAATGCTCTTAAACGGGCCATCCGTTGGTAGGTTTTGCTTGGGATCCCTGGCTGGGCGCGCCGAGAGCCAAAGCAGGATGCAGTGTTTGTCCGATTTTTTTTGCGGCTCGGATCATGTAAGGGTGTGTGAACAAGCCGCTCAAACTCATCACGGTAGCGACACGCCGTCGCCAGTCAGACCTTTGGTAATCAAGGTAAGCATGCCATTGACGGGTTTGGCGATCTGATAGGATTGGTGGACTCTTTCGGCTGAGGAAGAGGACGTCAAATGTCTCGCGCACGTTACGGGCGTAAGCTGTTGCCTTCAGTAAGGTCCATATTTTTTGCTGTCGCTTTTTCGGGCTTGGATCGAAGACGAAGCTGAGAACCTCATGGTGGGGAGGAAGTTCGCCGATGATATCCAGGGAAACTCGATGAATGAAGGCGCGGTCGTCACAGATCAGTGCAGGAGTGACGTCTCGCTGGAGACAGCCATCGTGAACTAAGGTGTCGATAGCTTGGTGAGGGGTGCAGCGATTTTAATGATCCGCGGTTGCTTCTGTCTGGAGGCTTTCTGTCGGGGGCCTTCGGAAGGCTGAAGTGCCATCAGCGATTGCATTTGGTTCTTGGAACTTGGAGATGAACGATCCATTTGGTAATGCCTCGATTTTATCTTTTGCCAGCTGCTTCTCGGGAGCATGTGAGGATCCGAATCCTCTTGCAAGTATGGGTAGAGAAGGCTGGCCGTTGAGTTGCCTGGATGTACTACCAGACCGGAATCGGCCGCCTGCGATGATTTGCTGAAAGGCGCTCAGATCAAGCCCGCCTTTTTTCTTCAGCGGGCCGTGGCATTTCACTCATTCCGCTGTTAAATAAAGGTTCGATTGTTGAGCTCCAAAGCGGTGATGCACTAGCGTCTATCTGAAGGGTATCGGAGGCATTGAGCGATTGACCAGTGTCCCCGAGAGAGCCAGGAACCAGAGAAAGATTTTCGCTCGAATTCTCTACGAAATGTCGTGTCAGTTTGAAGCATGTGCAGCGAGCGTCCAGTGTAGCCGTTAGGGGATGGAAGATCGAGTGGCAAAGATTTGCTTGGTTCTCCAGTTAATATTGTTCCACAATGCGGCGACTCTCCGGGGTGGGTTGTCTCGTTGAATGAATTCATGTGACTAGCCGGTGGTGTGTGCCGAGGATTGTAAGCTTCTGATTGTGTGAGCGAAGATTGTGTGAGTAGCGAGAGCAAGCTGTTGCATGGATTGGTGGTGGCGCCGTTTACCCCGTTTCGTCCGAACTTTTCCTTGAATCTTGATGTGATCGGGAGCTTTGTCGATTACCTCAAGTCTGTGGAGATTACCGGTGTGTTCGTGTGCGGGACGACGGGCGAGTTTTCATCGTTGACCATTGCGGAGCGGCAGCAGGTCGTGGAGGCTTGGATGGAGGTTTCCCGGAAGACAGGCCTCAAGGTCGTGGTGCATGTCGGAGACAACTGCCTTTCGAATGCTGTTGAACTGGCGCGACACGCGGTAACCGTAAGAGCCGATGAACAGGCCCGGTGCCGTATCCCTTCGTTTCGGGGAGTGAAGTTTTCAAACTTGGACCTGATCGAATTGCAGCGGTGCCGAATGCTTGATGATGTTCACCTCAATCTATTGTTTGGCTGTGATGCAGTGTTGTTGGCAGCCCTCAGTCTGGGGGTTGATGGGGCCGTGGGGAAGTACTTATAACTATCTGGCCCCGGTGTATCACAAGGTGATCGACGCTTGGCGAAACAATGAGCACCAAACCGCTCGGGAGTTCCAACTGGAATCGGTTCAACTGGTGATGATTCTGAACGCCGTCAGCCCGTTGTCTGCGGGGAAGTCGCTGATGAGGCGAGTCGGGTTTGATTTCGGGCTGGTACGTCCGCCGTTGCGCCAGCTTTCGGAGGATGGGCAAGCGTCGTTTGACGAGGCCGTAGATAAACTCGGTGTTTTCGATCGAACGCTGTGAGTTGCCCATTCCTCCCGCTCACGCCGAGAAACTTGAGATGAATCGCAAGAAAATCAAACTAGCGTTGCAGTCCGCCGAGGCGGCTGCCCAAAAAGCTGGGGCGGTGATGTCCCGCAATCTCCATTCCAACAAACGTGCCAATTTTGTCAGCCAACATGACATCAAGCTCGAGCTGGATGTCCGGTGTCAGAGACTGATTGAACGACATCTGCGAAATAGCCATCCGGACATTGCCGTCTTGGGAGAAGAAGGGGAGAGCGGACAGATTGCGGGAAGGTATCGATGGGTGGTGGATCCTATTGATGGAACGGTTAATTTTGCTTATGGCATTCCGCACGCTTGTGTTTCGATCGCTTTGCAAGCGCGCTGCGAACCTTCGGCGCGAGGTGACCGGGTGCGTTGCTTCGGAAACTACGAAACCATAGTGGGTGCCGTGTTTGATCCCTTCATGGATGAGATGTGGGTGGCGAGCAAGGGCGGTCCGGCCCTATTGAATGGAAAGAAGATTCAGGTAAGTCGCCGCGCTCGGCTTGCAGAATGTATTCTGGCGATCGGATTTTCAAAGACGAAGTCTTCGATGGATTCGATGTTGCCTAGCTTTAATCGGTTGGTTCATCAGGTCCGAAAGATGCGAATCATGGGGGCAGCCGCGTTGTCATTAAGCTGGATTGCCGGCGGACGAATGGATGCTTTTGTAGAGAGTGGCGTTCGCCTGTGGGATGTGGCCGCCGGGGGGCTTATCTTGGAACGTGCGGGAGGAGAGTTCTATTGCCGCCCCATCGAGGGTTATCAACGCTTCCGGATGATCGCCAACAACGGGCTCGTTCGGAGAAAAATCCAGCGGTATCTCCAAGGCTGACCTCCCGTCCCATTACAGATGTTGAGAGGTCTTACTTCGGCTTTTCTGAACCCACTCTTTTTCCGTCGGTGACCGGAGAGTTCCACTGGGATCAATCAAGCGGTTAGGTCTGTGAAGATTCTCTCGCAATCCTTGGCGCTCACCCGTTGACGGGGCTGTTCCGGTCTGTGTCTAGGACTAAAGGCCACCCACTCCACCAATCTTGAGCACTAGCCGAAATTCGTTGGGATTGAGGGCCGAAACCTTAGGGAAACCTCTGATTAGTAACCGGAAACTCGGTTTTTCTCTGGAAAAATCACCGAAAACAGCAAAGTTCAGGGGTTAAATCAGCGTTTCCTTAGGAATCAATAGGCCGCCCACAAAGGATGGCGACTCTTTCGAATTCCTATTCGACTTTCTGGGAATCTTCAGCCAGTAACCGTTTGACTTTCTCCTCCAAGTTGGCTCGAGCACTCATGTCGCGAAGGATTCCCTTCTTATCAATGAGCCACATCGACGGAATCGAATTAATGCCATACTCTTGACCAAATTTGTTTTCCCAACCAAGGCCGTCAAAATACTGTGGCCAAGGCATTTTCTCCTTCTTTACGAACCGTTCCAGTTTCACCTTGCTCTGATCGAAGCTGATGCCGATGATTTCGAACCCCTTAGGATGTAGCTTTTCATAGGCCCGCTTGACGTTGGGCAATTCTGCGATGCAGGGCCCGCACCACGTGGCCCAGAAATCAACGAGAACAACTTTGCCTTTGTAGTCGACGAGGGCGATGTCTTTGCCATTGATGGAGGTGAAACTGATTTCGGGCGCGGTGCCCACCAATGAGAGCTTTTTCATCAGGCTGTTGGCTATTTCGACTATTTGCGGCGACTCAGCGTTTTCCGCCACCTCTTT
The DNA here is from genome assembly GCA_024761205.1 of Limisphaerales bacterium. GTDB lineage: Bacteria > Verrucomicrobiota > Verrucomicrobiia > Limisphaerales > AAA164-E04 > UBA2970. Next base: position 22,436 of record JAMASS010000032.1, on the reverse strand, counting down.
GGCGAAAGCAAGCGCTTTGTCCCCTTCACATTGCTGCGCTAAGTAGAGGATCATTTGATAAACTTCTTGCTCATTCGGGAATTTCTCTTGGAGTTCTCGGACTCCTTTTTCGAATTCTACAAGAAAGGCCTCTCTGCTTTCGAATTTTTTGGCGTTGGTCGCTGCCAGGACGGCTTGCAACTGGACTTGAAACCGCTCGGCGTCGGTTTTGCTTGGATCATCCGCACTCGCCAGCTCGAGTTCTTCAAGGCGCGCTATTGCCTTCGTGTTGCCTAACTGAACAGCGACTTGGAGCAGCTTGATTTCTTTCTCCTTCGCTGAAGCCGCCTTAGGGTGTTTGGGATAAGCGGTGTAGAATTCCCGGGCCATTTTGGCTGCCTTGGCCGTGATCTCTCCGTTTTCCTGATGGAACGCATCAATCTCTCTTCGTTCCGGCGTCTTGTCTTGCCAGGCTTCGGGATACGGGCGTGGTTTTGACGCTTTGACCACCTGCTGCCAAGCCTTGTCGGGATCAGAGTCGAGATCAGCGGCCGCAATGGTCACCAATGGACAGGATGAGATCACTAGATTAAAGACTAGCAGGCGGGCAATGTTTTGAAAATCCGGTGTTAATTTCATAAGGCAATACAATGGTTCATTGCGCTATCTTATTCGCCGCTTTTTCCGTTTGTCGAGGTATTTGTGCCTGTAATCGCTCTTGCAAAAGGTTCATCCGCCGAGGATTCATCGGCATTGAAAGATCTCCTGTTCGTAACTTGCCACGCGGGACCTTTGACAGGTGATCAAGCGCGACAAGGACGAGGGCGACTTCCTCTTCCGGCAGTTCAAGAGTCGTCGATGGACTTTGCCCAAGTTTGAATTGTCGGCGAGCCAGTTCGAGAAGGATCTGACAAGGCTCAAGGCAAACCAGGCGTGGCGTCTCAATGGAGTGATGGTCCATGTTCCCTGAAATGTCCCAAAGGCGGTTCTTGATGCAGTGTTGATCCGCACAGCAGGCGTTCGCAACCTGCGCAGCTTCGGCATCTTGCAACTTGGCTGCGCCGCGGAACATGCCTGATTGGCGGTTCACGAAGTCTCGATAACTGACAGTGGTTTGACTCTGTCTGGCGTTGGCATACCAATCGCCAACCCCCCCAGGATACAGGATATTGAGAATCTCCCAAAGATCGGCGGATGACGACGCGCGAGCCTTCCAGCCGGACAGAAGATCGGGCGCCGATTGGAGGGGGCGGAATCGTCCGGCAGCATCTTTCGAAATTCGGGAACGAAGGTCCCGCGGTGTCAGGAGCTCGAGTTGGTGGGTATCTTTTTCCGCATCGGCACTATGCCGGACTTCAAACGATGTCTCTTGGCGAGAGACTACCGCCTGTCCAAATGTCACCGATGGATTGAGGTGGTCAATGAACGCGCTGATCGCCGGATTGCTGGAGCAAGGGTTCATTGGAGGCAGATTCTAGAAAAGGTGGGGGATGCGTTCAACGTGGCGAGACTGGGGGCAGTGAACAGCCGGAGCCGATCGACATGTTAGGTGGTTTCTGCAGGTTCGGCGACGGTTTTCTCGGTCTCGCGCTCCGGTGAGGTTGCCGATTCGTTGGACCCAGAATCCGTAGGTTGAGGCATTCCCTGATCCCGGTGGAACTTCACGCTGACCAGTCGGCTGACACCTCTTTCTTGCATGGTAACGCCGTAAAGGATATCCGCCGTGCTGATGGTTCGCTTGTTGTGAGTGATGATGATGAACTGCGAGTACTCGAGGAATCTTTTGAGAACCTTGAGAAAGCGATTGATATTCGATTCATCTAAGGGGGCGTCGAGCTCGTCCAAGACGCAGAAAGGACTGGGTTTCACTTGATAGATTGAAAAGAGGAGTGCCACCGCCGTCATGGTTTGCTCACCCCCGGAGAGGAGACTGATACTCTGGAGGCGCTTGCCAGGGGGACGAGCGACGATGTCGATGCCGCTTTCGAGGATGTCGGCTTCGTCGGCCAAGTGGAGATCGGCATTCCCCCCGCCAAAGATCTCCTGGAAAATGGCGCGAAAGTTGTCGCGAATCTTCGTGAAGGTCTCGAGAAACATCTCTCGAGTCTGAGTATTGACGCGATTGAGGACTTCGTGTAGTTCGTCTTTTGCCTTCACTAGGTCATCGTGTTGTCCGGTGAGGAACTGGAATCGTTGTTCGGTTTCCTCGTAGTCTTCGATCGCCACCAAATTGACGGGGCCGATTGCTTCGATCTTTTGCTGCATGATGCGGACATGTTGGGCGATGGCATTCCAATCCGTGGCTATGCCCGCATGGGACGTCTCTCCAGGCTCTGCTGTTTCCACCTTAGTTTGCCCGTCACCGGTTTCGGCGATCTGAATCGTCCTGCTGCGGATCTCTGGCAGCGGTATTTGATATTTGTCTTCGATTCGTTGGCAAATATTTTCGGCTTTCAGGGCTTTTTGCGCGAGGTCGAGGTCCAGCTCGTTTTTCCTTTGCTGGCCTGTTTCGAATTGGGACCGCAAGTTTTTCAGTTGGGATTCACGTTCATTGATCCCGTTCTCTTGCTTGGACTTCTCCTGGACGAGTTTGCCGGTTTTTTCGTTGTTGAGATTGCGTTGATGCGTCAGTGATTCTACTTGTTGTTGGCAAGAGGAGATTTCGGACTCGCTTTGAGCTTTCTTGGTGAGGATGGTCTCCGTTTCGGATCGACGTTGGGCGATCAGCTGGGTGAGTTCCTCCAATCGTTGCCCTAGAGGGCCTTTCTGGCGGTTTAGCGCTGTCAGGGCTTCCTGCTCCCCGGCGAGGGCCACCTTGCACTCAGTCAGCTTCGCATTGGCTTGGTCTCGCTCGGCACGGGTTTCCTCTAACTTTCCGTTGAGACTTTGGACTGCACTTTCCGAATCTGCGGCTTGTGATTCGAGGCAGCCAATGTGACCAGCCAAGTGATCGCGCTTGGCTTGACCTTCCTGTTGTTGGCTGGCCAGTGATTGTACTTCGTAGACAACAGTCTCGATTTTTTGGTCCAGTACGGATCGTGAATTGCGAAGTGCTGCATACTCGCCCTCTTCTGTGGCGATGGCGACTTCTGTGGCTTTTAGGTCCGACTGAGCCTCCTGGAGGCTGGCTTGTAGGGTCCGCTGTTCATTGGTCAACGCAGCCTTGGCGCGGCTCTTGGCGTCGATCGATTCCTGTAGTCGTCGGGTGGATTCCGTTAACTCGTGGATTTCGTTCTTTCGTCTGAGAATTGCCGTTGAGGTGCTGCTGTCGAGTCCTTCGCGCCCGCCGGTGTACACCCCGTGTCGCGTGAGTATTTCACCTCCGCGGGTGACAAAATCATATTGGCCTCGGGTTTCCTTCCACAACTGGGTTGCCTGGGAAAGGTCCGAAACGATGAGCGTCTCACCGAGTAGGGATTGAATGACCGGTACCATATCCGGGGGACTCGAAACAATACTGGCTGCGGACGGGGCGTTGATGGGAAGAAGGCCATTATCGGTTGGAGGTTGTCCCGGCTTGGAGGCAATGAGTTGAAGGGCGGCCACGCTGGCCTGTCCCTCGCCGGTAGAGCGCAGTTGGTCGATGATGGCGGTCGCCTCAGTCTCGGATTGGGTAAGGATGATTTGTAAGTGATGGCCGAGTGAGGCTTCGACGGCGGTGACGTGCTCATCAGGGACGCGAATGAAATCGGCCAACGACCCGATGACCCTTTCCGATTGATTGAGTGCGGCTATGGCACCCTCGCTGAATCCTTCACGGCTTGCGTCGAGTTGTTCGAGGACGGAAAGGCGAGACCGTTGTTCGGCCTGTTGCTGGGTGAGTGAATCGAGCTGCGTCGTGAGTTCGGATAGTTCAACCTGGAGGCACGTCAAGCGGTTTTGGCGTTGTTCGACGGTGGATCGTTGGCGATCCGCATTGAGGCGTTTGGCTTCCACCCCAGCGGCAAATTTCTCGAGGGTTTGGTCCAATTGCAGGCACTCTTCCTCAAGTTGCACCTTCTCGGAAGAGAGCTTTTCTAGTCGGGTATCGTTTCCTTTTTTGAGGAGGTCGAGGGCGTTGATTTCGTTGCGACTCTTGGCCAACTCTTGTGCGGCGGCGAAGGCGTCTGATTGGGCTCGACGGAGTTCCTCCTGGGTTCGGGAAATGGCGCCCTCAATTTCCTTAATGTGGTTTTGATTCTTGTCCACGTGCCGTTTTCTGATGGCCAGGGCATGGTCCGCTTCTTGTAGCTTGGTGTGGATCAGCGCAATCTCTTGTCGGGTCCCGAGATGACGTTCTTCCGCCACCTGAATCTCCGAGAGCGCTCGCGCGTTTTGCGACTCGAGTTCCCGCAGGCGTTCTTGGCGGAAGCTGATCCGGTTGGAGTTCTGATCAATTTGATTCTTGAGGGACAATCCTTCCTGTTGGGATTGGTTGATTTGATGCTCCAGCTCGGAAAATGCATCTCGGAGTTGTCGAACTTCTTCTTCGGTTTGGATGACTCTTTCGGAGCCGGATTCCATGGCCTCACGGAGCCGATCGGCCTGTGCCTTTTTGTCGCCAATCTCTGCTTGGAGGGTGTCATACTCGTGGCGCGCCAGTTGGGTTTCCAGGAGTTGAAGCTCGGTTTGGTATTGTTGGTAGCGACGCGCCTTTCCCGCTTGCCGTTGCAGTGAGCCGATTTGCCTTTTGACCTCTTTGATGAGGTCCTCAATGCGAAGGAGGTTTTGTTCCGTATAGTCCAGCTTTCTCAGTGCCTCGCGTTTTTGGGCTTTGAATTTGGTAATACCGGCCGCTTCCTCGAAAATGATGCGGCGCTCCTGGGGCTTGCTGGACAGAATTTGCGTGATATTGCCCTGTGCCATAATGCTGTAGCTCGAGCGTCCGATACCGGTACCCATGAACAGTTGTTGGATATCTCTGAGCCGGCTGGCCGTCTTGTTGATGAAGTATTCGCTCCCCCCGTCCCGGAAGACTCTACGAGTGATCGTGACTTCGTTGTAGTCGATTGGAACCCGGGCGGCGTGAAGGTGATCTTCATCCACATCGGTGATGGTCAGGGACACTTCGGCCATGCCAATGGCCTTCCTTTTGTCGGTGCCGTTGAAGATAACGTCGGCCATTTCACCGCCTCGAAGTGCTTTTGCCGACTGTTCCCCCAAGACCCATCGGATGGCGTCTGCAACGTTGGATTTCCCGCAGCCGTTGGGCCCGACGATAGCCGTGATACCAGGCTCGAAATCTAGTGAAGTCCGGTCTGCAAATGACTTAAACCCGAGGACCGTAAGGTTCTTGAGATGCATTGGCAGTGAAACTGTCAAGAATGAAGAAACAGGTAAAGGGAAATCGGCGGTTACCGGGCGGAAATTGCGCCTTGTTTTTTTGTTCCGAGATGGTGTTTCTAAAAGAACCAATGGCCAGAGGTTGTCGGATTGGGAATGCTTATCAACTATGCCGCGCATTCACATTTTTATTGATGGGTCTTGGTTGTTCAAAGTGGCCGGGCCGGACCACGTCCTGGCCGCCAAGACCGACCGGCCCGACTGCTCCGTCCGGTTGGATTTCGCTCGTCTCGATCAATCCCTCTTGAGGCACGTCCGCAACCACGCTGACTGCGAAGCCTTGGGCACACGCTACTTTGCAACTTCCATTTTCATGTTGCCGGATGATCTGGACAATTGGCCGGCTGTGGATAACGACATCCGGCCTGATCGTTTGAGGCACATCCGGCGTGTCATTCACGCTCGAAACGAGTTTGTCAACAACGCGCTGGATGCTGGGTACTCTGGTGACGCCGTGGTGCGGCCGTCGCTCCGCCCCTGGATTCTCAAGCGTTTGATCTCAAAGGATTATCAGGAGAAACAGGTTGACACGATGGTCGTCGCGCTGCTCGTTCGCTCCGCCATCATGCAACCGGAGGATTACCATTGCATCATTACTGGTGATGCCGACATCTTGCCCGCTGTTCAAGTCACCTATTCCGATACCAGCAACGTTTTCGTGGCCACGACCCACCCGGACGAACTGTGCGCCGAACATCGGCACACGGCCTTCTCGTTGGCCAACTTCGAGTTCCGCATTCCGCCATTCTACCTGCAGGATAACCTCGCGCAAATCATTGCTGGCAACCACATCTATACCTGCGCTTACTGCTCGCGCATCTTCACCCGTCGGGAGCCCATCCCAAAAAACACCCCCCGCCCATGCTGTTCCTTTTGCCACCGCCAGCGGAGGCAGCGGCCCCGGGCAAAGAGAATCCAGAATATCTTGTGAGCAGCAAACGCGGACTTAAACGCAGACTTCGGCGCCGCAGTTGCAGCGGCAAAAGACGGTTCAAGGACCAACAAACCGCCGAGGCAGTTGCGGCGCACCTGAGGCGCGAGGAAGGCAGCTATCTCGTTGCGTATAAGTGCCGCTTTTGCACCGGCTTTCATTACGGGCCCGTTCCGCGGAAGATGGGCGGGGGACGGGAACTGGTTGTCGAGCCCGGCAAAAAAAATCAAAATACCTCGTCCGCGCGGCATAAAAAGCAGGGGCGTTAGACTTCGAACGCGCGAGAAACGGGTGAAAATGCGGCAACCGAGCACTCTTCAGATGAATCTGTTACGAGCAAAGGCGCCTCTCGCTTGTGCGTTCAGTCTTTCCCTTGGGTTCCATATTTTGTTGTTAGTTGCGCTCGATTTGATGGCGCGATCCGGGCTGTTTTCGGGGAACTCGGCGGTGGCGAGGTTGGCGGAAGGCAAGGAGAAGCCAAAAGTCTCGGAGTTTGAATTCCGACTGGAACCTGAAACTTCGCCGACCCAATTCGTCGATGCCAATCCGTCCCAGGCGACGGAGGAAAAGCCGGAAGAAACGCCGTATTATTCCGTGATCCATGCGGTTGCCGGTGACAACAGTCCGGAAGACTCGTTGGATCAGCCGGAGATTGATGGGAATCAGGACAAAGTATTGAAAACCACGGATACGCCACCCTCTGCCGTGTCCGTGGTGGCGATGCCTGCCGAGGAGGCGTCCAGTGAAGAGGTGGAAGAGGCGAATAGCCCGTTGAATCCCGACTTGCCGGATCAATTGGTTTTGGAGGAAGCTGACAACACGGATGCAACGGTGAAGGAGGGGGAGAGTGAACGTGGCCCTCATGAGGTCGCGATGTTGCGCCCGACTGTTCCTGCTTTGGATCGAATCAATCTTGGCGATTCGACGCTCTCCGAGCCGAAGCCCCCCAAACCTAAGCGTTTGAGAACTTTGGCGGCGGTGCGGCAGCAGCAGGCGGCGTTGATCGGTGAGAAAATGAAACAGGAGGGCGGGGCCAAACGGTTTCGCCTCCAAGCCATGCCCGACCTTTTGGCGACACCGCTTGGAGATTACCATGCGGCGGTCATTCAGGCCATCCAGCAACGTTGGTTGGATATTTTGGCTTCAATACCCACTGCGCGCAACGCTCGGGGAAAAGTGGTGTTGAAGTTTGCAATGAAATCGGACGGGACTATCATAGATTTGGAGGTTGTCGAGGATTCCGTAGGGGTCATCCAGTCGCTTATTTGCCAGAAGGCGGTGAGCGAACCGGCACCGTATGGGCGGTGGCCGGATGACATGCGCCGCATGATTGGGAATGATCGTCTCAAGGTCCAATTTAGCTTCTTTTACAACTAACCTTTTTGCGGGTGTCTACAGTTTGACATTGATCTTTCGACGGAAGGGGCTCTTCTTTTGCAGCAGTTCAGTTATAGATGCTTGAGTTTATCCAATCAGGCGGTCCGTTTATGTGGCTGCTGATCATGGCTTCGGTGGTTTCATTGACCTTTGTTATCGAGCGAACCATTGCACTCCGTTGGGGGCGAGTAATTCCCCCGATTATCGAGGAAACGGTCGAGAGTTGCCAGACGGCAGAGGATTTGGCGGAACTCCGTCAGGTCTGTGAAAAGAATCTCTCACCGCTAGGGCGTCTTGTAGTCCTGGTGCTTGACCGATTGCATTGGCCGAAGGCGGAGAACGTGGATGCCTTGCAGACACGAGCGCGAAAAGAGGTAGCGGAACTTGAACGCGGCTTGGTGATCATCGAGGTCATCGTCGGCTCGGCTCCTCTGCTCGGATTGGTGGGTACGCTCCATGGCTTGATCACGTTGTTTGGGAATTTCGGCGAGGCGAGTTTGGGCAGCAATGTAGTGCTGGCGAAAGGCATTTCAATCGCGTTGAACACCACCCTGACCGGTTTATTAATCGCCATTCCTTCCCTTATTGCATGGAGTTATTTCAACAAAAAGGTCGAGGCGCTATCTATCGAGATGGAGTCTGTTTGTGATATGCTCCTGCAACGATTCTATGCTCCTAAATCGTTGAACAACTAGAGAGCGGTGGTTATCGAATTTACCAATAGGTGCGATGAAATTCTCGGACCGTAAGAAACATCGGCCACCGGCGGTTATTATCATTTCGCTGATCGATATCCTGATCGTGTTGCTGATCTTTCTGATGGTCACGACAACCTTTCGCGAGACGCCGGCGTTAAGTTTGACACTCCCGACCTCAAATACCGCTAGCAGCGCCGGCGAAACGGAACAGCGGTTTGTGGTGACGATTGCGGAGGAGGCACCCCATTTGTATCTTGGGGATCAGCCAGTCGCCGTTGAGAACCTGGCAACCGAATTATCGGATTTGGCAAGCACCCACGCGAATCTTGAATTGAGCATCCGGCCGGATGAAGACGCCCTTGTCGGGCTGCTCGTTGATGTGATTGACGCAGCGAAGACAGCCAATATCATGAATTTTAAGTTGCGAACCAAGCCGGAGTCGAACGAGTGAACGGTTTGACGTGGGGAGGCTGTTACACACTGGAAACTTGCGATGAAAAAGAACGAATTCTTCTCTTAGTGGGGGTAGCACTAGTGGTCGTTATTGGCGGCTTGATTTTGCGCACCCGGCAGCCAGCATCTGCGGATGGCGATGCTGCGCCTACGACGACGGTCACACAGCTCCCCGGGTATCCGAGTCCGAATGCTTATGAAATGTTGCTGCAAGCCGCGGACAACACCTAATCAGCTAACGGTTCCTGTGGCATCGTTGAGTCGGGGGGCACTTGGGGCTTATTTGAATCAACACGAAGAAGTGATGAAGATCGCGCGAGCGGCGTTTGAACATCAATCTCGGGTGGTGTTTGAGAACGTTCCGGCCTTTGGGGTGCGGCATGCGGAGGAGTTGGCCGGTCTGGATCGCTTATCCGAACTGATGCTAGCTGCGGGGTTGTATGCCGAGCAAGTGCTCCAGCCTTAGAAGGCAATGAACGCTTTTGGGGACACGATGCGTTTGGGATAGTATGTTGGGAGTGGCGGCGTGATGATTGATCGTTTGGCGGGTATCACCATCGAGGAGAAGGGGCGCGGGCTTTGGATGGCCTGATTCAAAGACTTTCCAAAGACAACCTCAGTCAGATGTTAGCGTCTCTCAAGGAAATTGAAACGGAACGGCCTTCGGTGTCGGCGATCAAGGAATGGGAGGCGCTTTTGGAGCAAACGCTGTTTGCGCAAACGGAGCCGGTTGAGAATGAGACCGATCGCGAACTAGCTTATGCCGAGCTGGCTGAGCACGCCCTGAAAATGCGGCTACTATTATTGGTCAGGGTGGCGGTTCGCAACTTTGAGTTTCAGAAGGGTAAGGCATCCGATTCGATCGACGAGTTGGTGCCGGACATTCTCGAGTCCGTCCCGAATGATGCGATTTCCGGAGAACCCCTGAGCCTTTCCTCGCTTGACGCCCCAGAACCGGAGAGGTAGGGGGCTACCGCGAAACAAAATACTGAGAATTGACGCAGTTCAACGGCGGTTTGCCGCTGATGAGGTGTGCGGCTTCTTGGGCGGATTTTATCTCATCTCCAGCAGGCCTTCTGGGGAATAGAAGGCAATGTGCAGGGTGATCGTAAGGTTTCACCGGAGGGGCTCTGTCTTCCTGCCGCAATTGGATGAGTTTCATAGAGGCTGAAGCCGGTCTGATTGTCAGGATATCGATCCTGGCCCCGGCGATCTGATTGGACACGAGGGCGTCCGCCACGGCATCCGTATTGACCAAGATTGCCGTCGGTTTTATTTTGCCAATGGCTTCGGTGTCGATCAGGTTTCGCGTCTCCTCGGTGAGTGGCGTATGTGCGGACATGATGAGGAGTTCATCCAATTCCACAAGCGTCCCCCCGATGACTTTGTCGGTGCCCGGCCTTATGTAGGGATCGTAAGTGAGGACTTGCCTGCTCAGGCCCTGCGCTCTTTTGGCGGTGGTGGATTTGATTCTGCCGAGTCCGATGATGCCCATGGTAGCGCCTCGGAGCCGGAAGATGGGTTCGACGGCCCGCATGTACCCGGGGAGACAGTGATTGGCGCAGGTTCCGTTCGGTCAGGGCTCGGGAATGATCTTCTCGGTGATGGAGGTTTCGTGGTACAAGATTATGCCGTTGGCATCGCTTGCTCGTCGGTGGAGATCGCTCTCGGTTTTTGCTTGGAGGCAATCGACAGTTGCGATGTCGGTCAGTTGAGTTTGCTCGACCTCTGCCGTAGGAGTTCAGTAATCGGTAATGACGACCCGTTGCATAGGTGCAGCATGGCAGAGGCCCGCTTGTTCTGACAATGTTTGTTGTGTGATTTTTGGGCTTTGTGACTAAGGAAGTCGGCGGCGGGGCGTTCTATGGGTTAAGGTTTAGCGGCTGTGTTGTCGGGCATTGCGGGGTTGTCCGGGTAGTCGCTTGACCTGTTGGTAGGTTGGAACATAGCATCTGGGCCCTTCGATTTTGACGCATGGAAGCATTTCTCGCATTGGAAGACGGCACAGTTTATCGGGGGGAAGGATTCGGTGCTCCCGGAATTGTCTGCGGCGAGGTCTGTTTCAATACCTCCATGACGGGCTACCAGGAGATCCTGACGGATCCCTCCTACCGCGCACAGATTGTGACCATGACCTATCCGCTCATTGGGAACTACGGCGTGAACGAGGTCGACGTCGAGTCTTGGCGGGCGCATCTGTCTGGATTCGTCGTTCGTGAACTCTCGCCGGTGGTCAGTAATTGGCGGGCGAACTGCTCTTTGGATGAGTATTTGAAGGAGCAAGGCATTCCGGGTTTGCAGGGGATTGACACGCGTGCGTTGGCGAAAAAGCTGCGGGTTGAGGGCGCCATGAAGGGCCGCTTGGTCTGCGGGCAGGCGGAAACCGAGGCGGAGGCTCTTGAGCAGGTGAGCGCTTGGAGTGGGTTGATTGGTGTGGATTATGTCAAGGAGGTGACTCATTCGGAGGCGTTCGATTGGGATGAGTCGCCTAATGACAGCGGTGAATTTCGGCTTGCGGCTGGGCCAAGTGAGGAAGGAGATCCCCGTGCCCTTAGAAAGTCCCTGCCACCAGCGGATATCCCGATTGTGGCTCTCGACTTGGGAATGAAGTACAACATTCTCAGACGGCTTCGGCAGCGCGGGTTTAAGCCTTACCTAATGCCAGCGAGCACTTCGGTGGAGGCAATGTTGGAGCGGAAACCCGCTGGTGTCTTTTTATCCAATGGGCCTGGCGATCCGGCGGCGGTTGATTGTGTGATCGCCAATGTGAAGCAGTTAGTCGATCACGGCATCCCGATGTTTGGCATTTGCCTCGGGCATCAGATGTTGGCGCTGGCGCTAGGAGGGAAGACTTACAAGCTGAAATTCGGGCACCGAGGAGCCAACCAGCCGGTGAAGGACATGGACTCCGGGCGCATTGAGATCACCTCACAGAACCATGGATTTGCGGTGAATTCGGACTCGCTGCCCAATGACGTCGAAATTAATCGCGTGAATCTAAACGACCAAACAGTTGAAGGGCTGCGGCACAAAACCAAGCCGGTCTTCAGTGTGCAGTATCATCCGGAGGCTTCGCCGGGGCCGCATGATTCGGCGTCTTTGTTTCAAGAATTTCGTTCTCTGATCGAGCGCAGTTGAGCTGGATTTGTCAGTTGCCGAAAAGGATTCCAACTTGTTAATAGGGGTTGACTGTGCTTGGGTAGGCGGCTTGGGTGCACCGAAGTTAGAATAACAGAAAACGGTTTGACTTGGATGGTGGGCTCCCTGGATAATACAGTTACTTTCAAACCAGCCGGTTATGGCCAAACTCGTCGTTTTAAGTGAAGGATTTGCGGGGAAGACGTGCGACCTCAAGACGGACAAGATCACTATTGGCCGTGTTGATGACAATTCCTTCCCGATTCCGGAAGGTTCCGTCTCCGGTCGCCATTGTGAAGTCCACCTGAAAGAGGGGAAGGTCTACGTCAAGGATTTGGGATCCACGAATGGAACTTTCATTAGCGACAAGAAGGTGAATTCGCAGGCCTTGTTGCCGCCGGGTAAGATCCTTCGACTAGGCCAAGTTGAGATTCGCTTGGAGACCGGTGGCAAGGAAGGCGATGAGGAGGATATCGAAAAGACGATCGTTCTGAAGCAGGGCGGTGTCAAGCTTGGGGAATTGGAGAAGCCAACTCAGACGGTGACTTTCGGCAAGGATCAACCCTTCGTCAAGAAGTCCAACAAGATCAATAAGTTTTTTATTGTTGTTGGTATCATCCTCATCCTGGTCATTATTGGCTGCATCATCTTGGCAGTGATGCAGATCAAAGGGAACTAAGTGGAGGCAGCGTTGCCGCCGATGTAAATCGGTTCGGACTCTTCCCGTTGTGTTGAGATTGAAGTGAGCGAAATTACTCTCGCTACCGCTCCTGATTTTTCTTTAGACGCTGGTCTTTGACCTGGGCCGCGACTTTGAGGCGGAGGGTGTTTAACCGAATAAATCCCGTCGCGTCGTCTTGGTTGTACGCCTCTGTCGGGTCCGCTTCCATCGTGGCGATGGCTGGATTGTAGAGACTCAGTGGTGACTTCCTTCCCGCGGTAATGATGTTCCCCCTGTAGAGCTTGAGGCGGACTGTACCGGTGACATTGGTTTGGCTCTCGGTGATCAATGCTTGAAGCGCCAGACGCTCCGGTGCGAACCAAAATCCGTAGTAAACCAGCTCGGCATATTTGGGCATGAGCGAATCGCGCAGGTGCATCACTTCGCGATCCATAGTCAGACTTTCGATTTGTCGATGAGCGAAGTGGAGAATCGTGCCCCCGGGCGTCTCGTAGACGCCTCGGGATTTCATGCCGACAAATCGGTTCTCCACGAGATCCACTCGTCCGATGCCGTGTTTGCCACCCAGCTGATTGAGGCGTTTCACGATGCCAAGGGCTGACATCGCTTTGCCGTTGATTGCCACGCAATTGCCCTTTTCAAAATCGAGGTTGACATACTGAGGTTTGTCGGGGGCGTCCTCGGGGGAAACGCTCAGTTTATACATATGGCGGTGCGCCGGGGCGGAAGCGTCGAGCCAGGGATCTTCCAGAATACCGGCCTCGTAAGAAATGTGAAGGAGATTGCGATCCATGGAGTAGGGCTTCTTGGCGCTGGCTTCCACGTCGATTTTCTTGTCCCGGCAGTATTGGATCATTTCGGCACGACCAGGAAATTGATTTCTGAATGCTTCATCTCGCCAGGGCGCGATTACTTCGATGTTGGGCTCGAGGGCGGCGGCGGCGATCTCGAAGCGCGCTTGATCATTGCCTTTTCCGGTAGCACCGTGCGCGAGTGCCTGCGCCTTTTCCTTCCGAGCGATCTCCACCATGCGTTTGGCGATGAGCGGTCTGGCGATGCTGGTGCCGAGAAAATATTGGCCTTCGTAAATGGCGCCTGCTTGCATTATGGGAAAAATAAAGTCCCGGGCGAACTCTTCTTGGAGGTCGTCAATGTAGACTTTCCTGGCTCCAGTGGCTTTGGCCTTCTTGTCGAGTCCCTTGAGTTCCTCTTCTTGGCCAATGTTGGCGCAGAAGGCGATAATCTCCGCCTGATACTTATCTTTGAGCCAGGAAACGAGCACGGATGTGTCCAGCCCGCCCGAATATGCGAGGACGATCTTCATTGGCGTTGGTTTAAGGCAAACTTCCCTGCACGGCCAAGACGAAAATCACTTCATGTCTCGGGGAACTGAAAGGTCTGGCGCGAAGACGGCGAGCTCCGTAGTGCGGTGCCGCTAGGTTATCTTGAGTCGTGCTGTTTGACGGTTCAGTCGGAATGAATCAGCTCGGGTCTCATGGCTTCGGCCCTGGAGGTCTTGGCTTGGCGCTCGTCGCAGGCGACAAACCTTTTTGCGCGAAGTTGCCGGGCGCGGTGTGATGTGGAACAGGGTGTAAGGAAGATGTGGACGTTCGAGGTGTCGATAGACGATCGACTGCGGATTCATTTCCGCGTTCGAGTGCCAGTAGCTTGACGATAAAACGATGTATCGGCAAGACAATCATCGACAGCTTTGGATTGCCGCGTCCGAAAGATTGATGGCAGTATTGTCTGACATATGAGCCGTCAAGATCCCGGCGATATGTCGTTTAACCATGAGATTAGAAGAATTCGGTGTTTCCGCGCGAGTTTCTTACTGCCTCATCGTCTGTTTTTTCCGGTAAAGCCTCAGGAGTTCGGGCACGGAATGCTCATGTTGATTGTGATTGCCGATTCGTTCGAGTAGGCAGGGTTCCGCGGCGCCTTTGATGACTGGTACTCTGCGGTAGTGTGAGGTCACGACCCAGTTTAGGAATTTCATGCAGCGGAATCCGTTGAACCAGTGCCAGAATCGTTTGTTGAATTGGACGATGTCGCCAACGTTTTCAGCGATTTCTCCGAGTGCCTCTTCATAGTCATTGGCTTGGAGAAACTGGGCTAGTGGTGACGGAAGTGGGGCGAGGAAGCTGGCGTCGCCAGCGACGGGTACCTCGGTCAGGGTTTGAACAGCCGTGACCAGCATCTGCAAATCGAGATAGGCTAGAAAGGGATAGGTCGTTTGAGGCTCCCCTGAGAGAATCTGATTGATGGCCTTGCCGGTGCCGAAAGGGACTCGATGGGAGGGCCTTACTGAGGGATAGACTGTGGTGGTGGTGAGTTCGCTTATTGGGGCGTTCATCATTAGTTTTTGAAAGAAATAGAAATCTTCGCCTGCTTTTCGTCGATTCATGCCGCCAAGGCGGAGATAAGTGAGGGCTCTTACAGCCATTGAGGAGCCGACTGTGTGATGGGCGAAGGGGAACTTGATGTAGCGAAGTGCTTCAATGTGGTATCTCAGATGAAGCTCGTAGGCGGCGGCGGCTTCGTAAAGTGCCGGTTGCTCGGGACCTTCCAATGGGTGTTCGAAGTAAGTGCTGCATCCAGCGATTTCCGGGTTTTTAGCGAAGTGTCGGGCGTATGCCACGAGAAAGTTTGGTGCGCAGCGGCAGTCGGCATCGAAACAGATAATAACGCCTTGGTCCAAGCGATCGCAATGATGGAAGCGCGCTGCGGCTTCATCCATCCCGATCTTTCTGGCAAGTCCGACTCCGGCGTGTTTGGGAGGAAGGTCGGGAAAATTGAGGAGGTGATACTGAAGACTGGTATCTTGATGGGCCTCGATCCATTCAACTGCTTGATGGTATGTTTGTCGGTTCGCCTGCCGGATCGCTTCGCTGTCTGTCTTCGAACTGTTAAGGATCAGCAGGACCTCGGTGTCAACGGGCGGCCGCTCGCACTCCCAAAGACTCCTGAGCATTGTGTTGAGTTTGGGCTCGTCGTGGACCGGGATGACAACGACCAATCCTAGACCTGCGGACGGCGGGGAGGCGATTTGAGGAAGCAGGGAGCCAAACCGCTGCTGGTAGCGAACGAGAATCTGCTGGTTGGTGAACCTGAAAGTCTTCAAACCGTGTGTATCCCTGGTTTAATGATACGGATTCGAATCCCAGAGACTGCCAGTCTGTGTGATATTGAGGTTTAGGTCAAAAAAAGTGAGATCGAGACTTGCCGACATTGGATTCTTACCTAAAGTCGCCCTCATGTTAGGTAAATTCTTAGCGGCCTGCGGCATTTATGTCGCCATGGGAGCTGTGATTGGTTGGTGCATTCTACTCGTCATGCAGGCTGGGAGTGCGAAGATTTGGCTGTTGTGTCTGGCGGCTTTTGCTTATGTGGTGGCCTTCGTGAAAATCGGTTGCACAGAGCATTGACCATTGCCTTCCTTGCAGTAGTTTTTTGAAACTGGCCCTTGTGGCCGGTTTTTTTGTTGGGAGCCGAGCCGCAACGGATCAGATCAAATCGGATGAGTCACCTTGCCGGCAACGTTGGTGAGTCGAAAATCTCGTCCGTGGAAAACGGCAGGTGCGTCGTTCGTGCACAATGCCCAGACAATGAAGGATCGTGGCGTGGAGACCGTTGATGTGAACGCCGTCACGGGCGATGTTGTAGGCGAAGTCATCGGTTTCGCCAAAGGCCATGCCGCCCTTGATCCCGTCGCCAGCCAGCCAGAGGCTGTAGCATCGCGGATGATGATCACGGCCGAAACTTTTCTTGGTGATGCTTCCCTGGCTATTACAGGCAGTTCGCCCAAACTCGTCGCCCCAAATGACGAGTGTTTCATCAGGGTCCCTCGTTGTTTGAGGTCCGCGAGGAGCACGACCAAGGCTTGATTGGTGTTCGTGGCTTGTTTTCGGATGCCGTCCGGTAGTCCGCCATGATGGTCCCAGTCGCAATGGAGTAACTTGATAAAGCGCACACCCCTTTCGGCGAGTCGGCGGGCTAGCAGGCAATTGTTGGCAAATGGCGCAGCGTTGGGGGCCGGGCCAGACTGATCGAGCACGGCCTGGGGTTCGGTGCTGATAGTCCATGAGTTCCGTAACACTCGTCTCCATGCGGTAGGCGATCTCATATTGTTCGATGCGCGTTAAGATTTCGGAATCGCTAATGCTATTGTAGTGCATCTGGTTCAGTGCCTGCACCCGCTCTAACATGCGCCGACGAGCCCGATGGCTGAACCCGGGTTCCAAACGTGGCTTTGGGTCCCTTGGCTGAGGGAGCGCCGTCGGGTCTTTGTTCAACAGTGAGGCGAGCGCGATTGTGCCCAGGTTGGAGCCGGTCCGTTTGAGAAAGGCGTGTCGGGCGATTGAGGTGCGGCATAGTGTTTCCAAATCCGTGGCACTAACTCTTGGTAATCGTTTCGTCCACATTGAGTAGGGTATTGCCAATCATCGTCCACGCAACCAATTCGTCAGTTCCTGATGACTGGGAGACCAACTGAGAATGGTCCGGTAGGCGAGGCGAATTTTGTCGTCTAGTTTCGGCTCCGTCCTCCGTCATCATGCGGAGGCCGAAGGCCCGCGCCGCTTCGACAGACACAGGGGCGTTATATCAAGACGAGGGCTTGTAGCAGCGTGGTGGTTCGCGATCGTTTTACCATGCACGTTTCACGGCTGGGAGCATCGAAGAGGACGGAGTGGCGCCAATAGACATAGCGGCCGCTTCGGTAGTTTGTGATGCCTTTGCTTTGTTCCCGCTTTCGGGTTCCTTGAAACGCCACCTGCTCCTAGAGGCCGAACGGCTGATAGGAATAGATGGCTTCTCCGCCAATCGTTCGATCCCAAAAGACCGCTGGCCGTCATCGCAATATCGCGGATGGCTGGCTTCCGGACAAATTCTGAGGAAACGGGCCAGGTAACGATTTGCCGGATCGAGTGGCTGCTGAGGCAGGACCTTGGAATCCTGACGATAGGTGGCCGAGGCTAGGATGAGTTTATGGATGTGTTTGATGTTCCAGCCACTTTTGATGAATTCCCGCGCCAGCCAATCCAGCAAACCGGGATGGTGAGGCCATTCGTCCTGTGAGACCTGAAATCTTCGGAAGTCTTAACGATGCCCATCCCAAAGAACTGCTGCCAGTAGTGATTGACGATAACTCGGCTCGTGAGGGAATGATCGGAATCGATCAGCCATTTGGCCAAATTCAAGCGATTTTCATGTTGACCTGCGTTTCCAGGAAAAAGTGCTGAGGGAACTCTGGGAATCCACTCTTTGTCCGGGGTTGTTGTACTCGCCACGTATGATCATGGAGATCTTTCCGTTTCTCGCGCTCGCCCATCACCATGATGGCGAGCGGCAGCGAGAATTGAGAATCGTCCCGTTCTTTTCGCTTCGCATCAAGGGCTTCTTCAACGAAGTTCTCCCGGTAGTAAGCCTGGACTGATGGCGGGATCTCAGATCTTCGTTGGTCGGTGAGCTTGACGAGTCCGGATCAAACACCTTGCGACAGCTGAATTAACTCTTCGAGATGATTGGATGTGGTGACGGCGAGGCGAAACTTGCCCAGCGATAGAACGCACCGTTGGAGGATTCAATTTGTTAGAGAGCACTGTTTGAGTCAGCCATTGGCTCCGACCATTTCAGTTTGCTGTCTCTGAACGCGGCGGTGAAGTCGAGATTGCTCTCCAGACCAAAAATCGGGTCGAGAAGCTCGTCCGAATAGTCCAATCACGCGCCAGGCCGCAAAGTTGGGATGCTTGGGCGATTCAGCGAGATCGGAACGGCTTCCTGCTCGGGAGAAAACCTCGAATCGAGTGAGCACAAAATCCCCGTTCTTTGCGCGACCAGCCTTTCCAGCGTCCATGCTTCGGTTGAGAAATGGCTTCAAGACGGATGCTAGTGATCCCGGTGAAGCCCGCGTGAAAATCGAAGGTGTAGGTGTCTTTATCTGGGAGGGTGGCCATCAAGATATTCTCGGAATCCCATTTCAGATTCGAATGATTTTCGGACGTGCTAGTAATGGGTTGAAGAGTAGGTCAATCTCGCAGATTCGACTCTTGCTGCCGAGACACCCAATTTGTTTGGTTGCCGCTGCAGGCTTCACTGGATGGTTTGACCAGGTTTTCGTACGTTAGCTTGAACCCTTGATTCAGGGTTTGCAGTTGCTTTTCCTGTTGTTCGTTCTTGAGGGACAGATGCGGGCGCGCGGATTCATTCCCCGATCTAGTCTATCCAGGTTGTTCAAGTAGGCAAAGAAACGATAGTAATCCTTTCTGCGAGATGGGATCGTACTTACGATCGTGAGATTCGGCGCATGCCAGCGAGTGGTGTCGCCCCGTCCGACGGCATATTTTACCAAATACTTCTCGGGTAAGACACCGCCTTCGGAAGTCGTCATTTCGTTGCGGTGAAAGCCGGTGGCGATCAATTGGTCATTCGTTGGCTCGGGGGAGGAGGCCGACGGCGAGTTGCTTGATAGTAAATTGGTCAAAGGGCTTGTTCTCGTTGTAGGCGTTGATGACTCAATCTCACCAGCACTACATGTCGTGGCGGCGATCATGGTGCAATCTTTCAGTCTCACCGTAGCAGGTCAAATCCAACCAGAACATGGCTTGGCGCTCGCCATAGTGATCCGAGTCTAGGAGCCGATTGATAAGTTCCTCGTATGCCTCTTCGGAATCCCCTCCAAGAAGGCCTCGATTCGCTCCACTGACGGTGGCAAACCCGTGAGATGCAGAGTTGCACGTCGAATGAGATTTTCCTTGGGTGCTGTCGGAGATGGCGTGAGCCCGATATCTTCTTGTTTTTTCTGGATGAAGTGATCGATTTCGTTCTTGGCTCATCCGCTTTGCTTGAGCCAGGGAGGAGTGGACGCTGGGGGCTGATGCAGGCTCAATGGCCAAACGAAGGCCTGCTTTTCGTTTTCCAGCATTCGGACCATGACAGGCATAGCAGCAATGTTCCGAGAGAATTGGTCGAACATCTCGGTTGAGGGACACGATGCTGACGTCCGTGAAAGCGGCCGCTTTAAGCGAACTTAATGCCAGTGCCAGGCACCCACCTAGGAGCGGTAGAAAAGTCCTCAGGCAGTGCTGTTGTATTATGGCTTAAGGCGTATCCTTTATCGTTATTGTGGCGGGGTCAAACAAACAGTCGCCTAGATCGAGTAGGCTTCGATGGCCCAGGCCGGAATTCGGGTCGGTCGGTTGTTGGCGAGATTAATCAGCACGTAATTGGAATGGCCGTGGCAACAGCGTTTGGTCGCCGGGGCCTTCTTATGGATCTCGAATTTGACGATGACCGTGGCTGCTCGAATCGACTCCACCCAGGTCGTGACCGTAAATTGATCGCCGAGACCCAATTGCTGGTGATAGTGAATCTGAAATTCGCTTACGAACCACCCTAGTCCCTTGTCGATAAAAGCCTGCATGGAAAAGCCGTAACACCGCTCCATCTGGTCGAAGCGAGCGGCTAGGAGGTAATCCTGGTAGCGGCTGGCGTGGACGTGTTGAAACAGATCGATGTCGTCGGGTCGAACGGTAAACTCCGATTGAAAGCGTGTGCCGGGGAGTTGCGGCTTTTGGGTCGGGGACATAAAGGCTGGAATCCAAGTTATGAGTCAAATCAGGCGCATAAGGGCTAGTCAATAGTCGCAGGCGCAGGCGCAGGCGAGGCGATGATCAGTCTGAGCGCTTTTCGGATAAAGATCTTGCCGGTTTGTCCGCCAAGGCTGGTGCGGGTGGTCAAGTCGTATCTGCGAAAACTGCCCCAATCGACCTGGGCTGGGATATAACCGAACACATTATTCGTGAACCCGAACAGGAGGTTGTATTCGCCTTTCATCTGGCGCTTGAGGTAATACCCAATGTTGGGGAGCGCCTCCCCTGGGATGGTGAGGATTTGCGCGTTGCCGAAGGTGATGACATTGACGGACACTTCTGACCCGGCGCCTTGAACGTAGCCGAGTAGTGAGAGCTTCATGATTTGGCGGATAAACGGTGAAGCCACAGGGAAGAAAACGCGCCAAGCCAGAATGTTCAGAAATGGGTTGGATTGAAGCGGTGCCTTTTTGATGATCCGCAAAGCTTTGCCAGCAAGCAGGGTTCCGATGCGGACGCATTCCGACCAGGTACGGGCGTCTTTGCCGGATTCCGTTCGGTTATCGGCAGCGATCATTCCGCCTTGAGCGCCATTTATGAAAATGCCGATGCCGCCTCCCTTTTCTGTGATTCGGTTGCAAAGCGGGCCAACGAGATCGGGACTGATGAGGCCTGCTTCAGCACCCAAGACTTCTGGATGGACGGCATAGTTGACCAAGGCAGCAAACGTTCGGTCTCGGTTGTCTAGGAACTGGATGACATCGCAGTGTGGATCGTAAAGCTGTTTGGCGTAGTAGTTGTAGGCGATTTTTCCGCGCGCGTCATCGGTGCTGATTTTCACTTTAGTCGCCGCCAGCGAATCCATGGCCTTGTTGACAGCTTCCGCCATGCTCACGCAGATTTGACCCAGATACCCCAAGTCTGCAGCAAATCCGCCTTGACCGTCTGGAAAGCCATAGCAGCCCGGTGCGCTGTGGGTGTGACGATCCGCATGGCGATGGCAGCTTGAAACCTGGCCGCTCGGAGAGGTTGTGATAATTCCAAGACCAGCACCACCAAGCATGATGGATATCGGAATCTGAGCATGACAACAGTGTCACCGTGGAAGCCACACATCTCAAACCTGAAACCGTTCTCGAATGCAATTTCGGGATTCGTGGGTGGCTCCCTCACGGCAAAGCTGTCGCCTACGCTATCCTAGCGCAAATAACTGGTCAATCGGCGTAGACAGCTCCCCGAAAGACCCAGAGGCGGACCCGTTACGTTGAGATTTGAGCGGATTGAGAAAAGTGTTTTTGATGATCAACCAACCACAAGTGACGCCGCCAAGAATCCCGCCGAGACAGATGGCCATGTGCACTGGCGTCCAGAAGGTGTCGGGCCGATCGTGCGATGCCCAGAAACATCCCAGAGTCGCCCACAATAATACTGATGACGTCACCAATGACGGCATAGCAATGCAGCCTCACCGGGTAGGTGGAATGGATCACTCCGGGAACTTCTGTCTGCGCTGTCAGCATGGTTGCGGCACTGTTTAGGCTTGATTCAAAGTGATCCGGTGGGATGAGACTCCCTTGAGCCGCCGTCTCACAACGCGCGGCAGTATCCCGGATTCGTGCAAGGCATCCCGACTAGGCTCTTCATCCTCCTCGGCCTAGCGAGGGCTCGCGGCATGAATCTCCCCTTGGCTCGAAGAATTTGGGGGACTGCTCCGGCCGCTGCTTTCCCTCAAGCCGTGGGGATGTCGCGGACGCCAAGGCAACCCCACCGATACCCCACCGATACCCATACGGTGAACGGCCCTTTTTGCACCGCCTCGCCGCCCGCTTTTCGACTCTGAAAAAAAAATCGAAAAAAATCGCAATTCACCCTTGACGACGCCCTTCCCTTCGTCCAAGGTGCTTCCCGTTCACACTGTTAGCGGCATCTCAAAGTCGGGCTGCCTGCCAAATACAACAGCCTAAACAATGCATCGGGGGAGAAGATTGCAAGCTTCCCCCCAATGCTCAGGCAAACAGGCGGGAACTTGCTTGCGTTTAACCGCTAAGAGTGTGAACAGCGGCCCGGCGCGCTTGCGTGCCGGAATTCACACGACACAAACCGATAGCGTTAAATTCGAAAGATCATGAATCCGATTCATGCGACCCTGCCGGTCCTCGCCGGCCTCGTTCAGAACATCGCCAAGCGTCCCTTGGCTCTCGGCGCCAGCTTCCTGCTGGCGGTTATTCACCCCCTGCCCTCCGCCTCGGCTCAGCATCTGCCCT
>JAMASS010000031.1 GCA_024761205.1 Limisphaerales bacterium | reverse complement strand
TTTCAGCCGGCCTGACAAGTCGGGCGAATCCGCCAAACAATCGGCGGCGAGCGAAACGGCCTTATCTTGAGGCTAGGGCCAAGGCCAGGAAATCTTACACCCGGAAGTTGGGCTTGGCGGAGAAAGCTATTCGCGGTCTGGAGCGCGAGCAGTGGGCGCGGATGAGCGAGCATCTTTCGCCCTACGAACTGCGGGCTTATCGCATGGAGCATTCGTTTCCGGGGCGGCAGATTCAGGAAGAGACGGCGTGGCTGGAACCGCCGCTGAACGAAGGCGAGAATCTAGCGCTGCTTGCCGGAGACGAGGCGGAGTTTTCCGAGCAGCCCTTTCTTTCCCTTCCTTCACGGCCAGCCTCTTTTGCGGGGGCTGATCTTTTTTGTGGCGGGGGTGGGGTCAGACGAGGCCAACGAGCTTTCTGCCGATCCAGTAAATCGTAAGCAAGCCGAGGAGGAAACCACCCCACCAGGGATTTGCCCAGAGACGGAGCCGGATCTCACGGGGTTTGGGCTCGGGCAGTGTTTGCAGCGCACTGACGACATTGGCGAGTCCTTCGGCACCGACCAACTGGCCGCGACTTACGGAGGCGATTTCTTGTAATGCCTGACGATTGATGGGCTGACCGATTTTCTCGATGATGGGTTGGGTTACTTGCAGCTCCGTTTCCAACTTGCGGCCATACTCTTCGGCGCGAACAGTGATCAGATGCTGTCCTTTCTCTTGAGGATTGAAAGACGCGGTAAACACTCCCCATCCCCCTTCCAACAGTGAGAATTCGATCCTCTCAGACCGCCCCGAGGGAGTCGTGACATTCGCTATGACATTGCCTCGCTGGGCCGGATAGCCGGAGGCATCCAAAACGGTTGCTTGGAGGTTGACGGTGTTTCCGGTCTCAGGCGCTTCGGGGGTGTAGGTGAGGCGGATTCCGTCGGTTTCTGAGAGATGGCGTTGGTGGGCCATCCAACGAACGACCTGGCTCCAGAAGCGGTAGTGATATTTGTCTTCAACACCGCGACGCCAACGCCATGCGTTGTCCGTGCCCATGAAGAGCACTTTGCCGCTGCCAAAAGATCGAGTGACGAGCAGCGGGATGCGCCCCCAAGAATTACGGATTGTTGAGTGGACGGCCAAAACCTCCGATCCGGGCCGACTCTTTTCGACTGCAGCCGACCAAAAGAACCCAGGGAGTTGGCGCCACAATTCATCGTTCTTCTGTGCCTCTGAATCGAACCGGGTCAACCAATGCCCTTTGCCGAGGTTGGAAAGCATGAGTTGGGATTCGTTTTGAAGGGCGATGCCTTTGGGTCTTTGGGGATCGAGAATCACGGGAATCAGATCTGCGAGTGGCCCGTTCAGCAGCGTTTTTTGGTGGCCGCTCCGCCCCGGCATGAAGATCAGTCCGCTTGCCTGTTGTTCGACGAGTCCGCGGATCAACTCCAAATCGCTTTCCTTGAGTTGATTCTGGGCGACGCCGACGTCACCCAGAAAAATGACATCGTAGATCGAGATTTGTTCTTTGGAACCGGGAAACGTTGAAAGATAGTGCCGCCCCACGCCAGTAGCGAGACCGGGATGAAAGAGGAGGCAGTTCATTTGAACTCCAGGGTCCCGCGCCAGGGCGTTTCTAAGGTAGCGATATTCCCAGCGAGGTTTTGAATCGACGACGAGAACTTTGAGCGTCTCCATTCGGAGACTGATCTGAAACGACCTTTCATTATTGTCGCTCAAAAGCTCGTCAGTTTCCTCATCGAGACGAAGGGTGAGGTTGCGCTCTCCAGTTTCTTTCGGACCCCATACAATGGCTTTCTGAAGGACCGTTTCGGCTGGGATGCGGACGTCCCTCTCTGTCAACACGGTTTCCCCATCGAACAATTGCAGCTTGGTGACAACCTCGCGGGGAAAGTCATTCCTGAGTCGAACGAGGATCGAAATCTGCTCGCCCAGAAGGCCGTAGGCGGGAGCGTCGACGCTATCGATCGCGATATCGGGCAGGGGTGTTTGACGACCGACTGCCACGGGGAAAACCGGTGCCTCCCGATCACGGTATTGGGTGGCCACGCCGATAGGAGGGACGCCAAGGTTCCAATCGCCGTCGGTCAGGAGGATGACACCCTTCAGATCCTCGAATTGCTGCAAGACGTTTTCAAGAGCCAAGCTCAGGTCCGTGCCTTCAATGGCGGTCACCGGTGAGGTTTCTTTAGCCGATGGCGGTTGAGCGAAATCGTGGATTTCGATTTGAGCTCCAGCTGCAAGAGGCGCGTAGAATTCGTTCGTCAGAACATCTCGGACCCAATCTCGTCTTGAAACCACCTGATTGGAAACCACGACATCACTGGTCGTCATGCTTGTCGAGGCATCATGAAGGATGACGACCGAGGGCTTTTCGGTCCGCTCGATTTGCCGAACTCTCTCCGGCTTCATGAGGGTGATGATGAGAAGAGTGATGATCACCGCACGCCATCCCTCAAGGAAACCAATCATCGATCGAAATTGGTGGCGTTTCCAATTGCTCCACGCCAACCAGACCCCGAAAACCCACACGGCGATGCCGAGGAGGAGGACCGGGAACGAGGTTGCGATCATCCAACCGCTCATATGGCTGGGCTAGGGTTAATGGGGTTGGTTTGGTTCTGGCCAGTGGGGAGAATGAGGAAACCTTCCATCATCAGGAAGGCAAGCATGCCGAGAAGGAAGAGACGCCAGGCCTCGCCTTGGAGGGACTGATCGGCTTCATTCTTCTCCTGCTGCATCGCGAGCGGGAGGTCACCGAACAAGAGGCGAGCTTCGTCAATCTCCAGTCGCCCGGGCTCATCCTCACGTTCGGCGCGATTGACAGCGAGCCAACGTTCACCCGATCGATAAACGCCGGCGTTCCAACGAAAATCAGCGGTGTCTCGACCGCCGAAGGGAGTCCAAAAGACGTTTTCGAGCGCTGGATCAAGTTCTCCTGAGGTGGCGAAGATGGCTTTCTCCTGTCGGCGCGCGCCAGCTTGAAGCAGTCGTTGAATGAGCGGGATGAGAACCGTTCCGTCGGACAGTGTGGACCAGTCGGACCGGGGCAAAGTGGTAAGGAAATAGGCGGCACCCTGTCCGATTGTCTTGCGAACCAGAAGCGGGCTACCATCTGTAAACGAGGCGGAGACGGATTCGTATCCCGTCAGCTCGCGATGTTGATGAACATCCAAAAGGTCGAATGGCAAGCTGAAGCCTTCGTCGGTATCTGCCAAAGGGCCTGATATCCGCTCCCATCGGCCGACCCGAAATGATTCCTCCGAAGTCGGCCTCACAATCGTTCCCCAGCCGATTCCATGGAAATTATGGTCTCCAGTTTCGTCGGGCGGCAGAAATAACACCACCCCGCCCTCTTGGATAAACGTTTCCAAACGGGCAGCCGTCTCGGGGGCTGGAAGTTCTTCCTGCCAAAGAATCAAGGTTTGGTTCTGCCACGCATCGGCGGCAGCATTCCAACTCGACCGTAGTTGAGCAATTTGCGGCGGGTCGGTCTGATAGTCACCGGCTGCGATTTGGAGGATCGCCCCGGCAATCGGGTCGGTGGCGACGACAGTTGCCCCGAGTTTCCCAGCTTGACCATAGACGAAATAGACCGTGTTGTTGCGGTTGTTGGCATCCGAAGGAACCGAGAACGAACCCCACCCCGAGGCTTCTTGAGAACCGAGGTCGACGCGGTAGCGCCAGCGCTGCTTGAGTGCGGTTGGCTCGAGAGTAAGTTCGGAGCTGACCTCGTCCAAGTTCAGTTCAATCGGGAGGGGGCTGGAGCTGTCGGTGGTGCGATCAACATCAAGGGAGAAGATGCCCTCTCGTGAGCTCTGGCGAATTCGGTGCGTCTGTTCGTGGAGACCCAGCGAGACATCTGTTTGGGAGGTGCTGGAATTCATCACAAGGAGGCGGATTTTCACGGTTTGGGGAAGAGCCAGAAACTTCTCGGTAAGGGATGGCCACCGGGCGTCTTGCGTTTGCCAGTTGCTGGATTGCAAATCCGAACCAATCCAGATTTCAGCATTGCCGGCCTGATTTTCTACCAACCATGAAAGGGTGGATTGCAGCATTGCAGGGATATCGGCTGCGGCGTCCGTTGCCGAGGTCAGCGGGTGCCCGAGCAGGCTGTCTGCGTGGGCCAAGGGTTGCGGCTGTCTGGATGCCGAATCGATGAGGATGAGATGGCTTGTTTCTTCGAATTCTTTCACTGATTCTGCCATCAGCCGAAGGACCTCCTCTCTCTTTGAGGCAGCCCCGGTTCCGGATAGATGCTCCATGCTTGCGGAGCGGTCGATGAGCAGAAAGATGACATCGGGTGCGGTAGAAACCGCCCAGCCTAGCCACCCACCGGCAAGTGGCCGAGCCAGAAAAAGAACCAATGCCAGGACGGCCAACGTGCGAAAAAGCAGGATGAAAAACTGGCGAAGCCTCGCCTGATTGATGGAACTTCGCGTGGCTGCCAGCAGGAATTGCATGGCTCCCCAGGGCTGGGGGCGATGCCGCAGGCGATTGAGCAAATGGATGATGATCGGCAGCAGAACCAGCGGCAGTCCAAAGAGAATGAAGGGCTGGAGAAAGGTCATGCTGCGGTGGGGTTACGGTGCCAATACTAGAGACTCGGAGAGCATCACCTATTGGCCACCATTCTCGATCGTTCGATCAGGAAATCGGCTAAAACAGTTTCGTAGTTGTCGGTGGTCAGCACTCGGCGGTAGTCGATGCTGAACTCTCGGCATCCTTTCTGCAGGGTCTCCATGAATTGTCGGAAATGGCGCAGATACTCGTCCCGAATCACGGACGGTTCGGTTACCAGGCTGGTGAGGCCTTCGAGGTCAATGAAGCGAAGCGGCCGATCAAACTTAAAACTGATCTCCTGTGGGTCCAGGATGTGAAAGATGACGACATCATGCCGTTCGAAGCAGAGATGCTGCAGGACGGCCATGAGTTCGTCGACGTCGCAGAAACAATCGGAGAAAGCGATCACTAGTGCTCGGCGCCGCGCCATTTCCGCGAGTTCGTGCAAACCGACAACTAGTCCAGTGCCGCCCCCGGATTTCAACGTCGGCAGTGAATCAAGGAGCAGCTGAAGGTGTGCGGGGTTCCGTCGAGGCGGCAAGTCGAAGACGGTCTTGCTTCCGATGCCCAGCAACCCTGCAGCATCGCCCTGGCGAATGACCAGGTAGGCTAGGGTCGCCAGGAGTTTTTGAGCGTAGGCGAGTTTTGTCGATCCGTCGCTTCCGAATTGCATCGAACCGCTGAGATCCAGGGCGAAGTAGGCTCGGAGATTGGTCTCGGCCTCAAATTCTTTAAGGTAGTAGCGATCCGTCCGGGCGAGGACACGCCAATCCAATCGTCGCAGATCGTCACCTGGGACATATTGGCGATACTCGGCGAACTCGACGCTGGAACCACGATGAGGGCTCTTGTGGAGTCCCGACACTGTCCCTTCCATTGCGTGGCGGGAGCACAGTGGTTGGGCCATCAGGCGTGACACCACACGGGAATCGATTAAGGACTTCTGATTGTCGGCGGCCACCCTAAGCCTGCTGGCTCGTGCGTTTGATGAGTTCCTCAATCACCGTTCGACTAGTGACTCCTTCGGCTTGGGCGTGGAAGTTGGTGAGGATCCGGTGGCTCAATACGGGTTCGGCGACGGCAATGATATCTTCGAGACGGACGAGATAGCTGCCGTGAAGGACGGCACATGCCTTGGCGCCGCGAATCAGATATTGAACGGCTCGCGGGCCGGCGCCCCAGGTGACCCACTCTTTAACGAAGTCCGGGGCGTCATCCGACTTGGGACGTGATGAACGAACCCATTGGACCGCGGTTTCGTAGATGTGGCCTGGGACGGGAACGCGTTGGACCACTTCCTGAAACTTGAGCACTTGTTCACCCGTAATGATATGCTTTAATTGAGCCAAGCCACTCCCGGTGGTCTCCTTGGCGATCCGCAATTCCTCTTCCGCACTCGGATAGTCGACATGAATGAAGAACATGAATCGATCGAGCTGAGCTTCCGGCAGTGAGTAAGTACCTTCTTGCTCGATGGGGTTTTGGGTTGCCAAGACAAAGAACGGCGATGGGAGATTGAAGACCTTGCCGGCAGCAGTCACGCGATGCTCCTGCATGGCTTCCAGCAGAGCAGACTGCGTTTTTGGCGGTGTTCGGTTGATTTCGTCAGCGAGGATAATGTTGCCGAAGATCGGACCTTTGACGAAAACAAACTCTCGTCGGCCGGGCTGGTCGGATTCTTGCAGGATATCAGTGCCGGTGATGTCCGAGGGCATGAGATCGGGTGTGAACTGGATTCGGCTGAAATCCAGCGACATGATCTGGGACAGCGAATTGATGATGGTCGTCTTGGCCAGTCCGGGAACCCCCATCAAAAGGGAATGCCCCCGGGCCAGGATGCAAATCAGCAATCTTTCGACCACCTCGTGTTGTCCGATGATAGCCTTGCTGAGCTCACCGCACATCTCCTGGTAAAGATCACGAAGGTTTTGGATGGCCTGGAGATCGCCTTCGCTGACACCGTGAGAATCAGCCGTGCCGCTGGAACCGATGCTCGCCACGCACAACATTTCCTCTGTTGTTGACTGGTTCATAGGATTCTTAGCCCGCTACTGAAGAGGAGGAAGTTGAGTTGGTCAACCCCAGAGTTTCCCATGATCTGATTGATATGCCGAAGCAGGAAAGGCCGCCCTTTTTTCAGATTGATGTCCTCTGTCTTGAAAGTAGGTCCTTATATGCTATGGGAGCATGCTTGAAATTCACAGCGGGGGTTTTGATAGGATTGTTTCTCACTGTCCCAAGCACCTTGATGGCTGCTGTTACATTAACGGGCTGGCTGCTTGCCATCGGGGCTAGTGTGGCGGGCTCAATTATTGTTGGCCTCAGCCGATGGGCTTATCAAGAAGCTACCCGCAAGCCCGGCAAGATCGAGGCCACCGCCTCTCTGGTGATCGACGACCACAGAAGCCATTACTTCAGCTGGGGGAACAGTATGAGGTTTTATGAGGATTCGTTCACTTACAGCGGCAAGGAAGTGGATTACGAGCGTTACGATATCTGGGTGAGCATTATCTCTTGGGGTGCGGATGCCGAGGGATACATGATGACCTCTGCCCCAATCACTATTACGGCGCATCCTATCAGGGCGATTTTTCGCAATATATGACTGGTCGCTGGGCGGGTCCGAATGACACGAAAGCCGGTTATTACCTGGTTTCCGGCTATGCCGAGGATGTCAATCTCATGCATGCGTTCGACTCCAAGATCCGTCCGGGTGCCGACGATGAGTTGGCTAAAAACGGCGACCCCGGTTACACGCCGATGGTCTCGTATCGTCTCTCCGACATGCACTACCGAGGCGCCGGCAATTGGCGATACATTCGACGGTTTCCTTCACAAAAGGCAGAAAAGAATATGCTGGCTACCCGAGATGATTACAAAAGAGTGAAACTGACGTGGACTAACACCCGGCTGGACAGCACTACAGTCAACTATAACAACAGCACGATGTATTGGGGCAAAGAGAAGCGGACGCTGCCGGCCGGTACCACTGCTACCGATCCCAGCGGGAACGTTGTGACGCTGAATCATGACCTGGATTACAAGGTTTGGGTGCTAAAGCAAAGGGTTTGGTGGTGATGAGCGACAAAAGATCGGGATTGGAGGATTATTTCTGGCCGCGTTTGACAGGCGTATTGATCGGCCCCGTTTTGGTCTTTTGCTTGTTTCGTTATTGGGGTTGGTCGCCAGAGGACGACGAACCGCCCAAACCCATCCGAGGTCTGGTCACCCGCGTAGCGGTGGTGGCGACCGGCCTGTTCGAGGAAGAACCGGAGCCCTCTGACGGCCTACGAACGTTTGCTGGTCGCCGAACAGGTGAAGGCGGCGGCGGCAGAAAAAGCACGCATAGAGCATTGGAAGGCCAACTTCCCCTGGAAGCCCGTCACCGACCCGGAGGTGGTGATCACCCAAGAGATTCTGGACAGTCCTTCCGCCCATCCCGTGGTGGTGGAAAATCACGGCTTCCTGAAAGACTTCTTCGAGAATGACCTGCGCTTCACTCCACAATTCGAGCAGCTCTACCGCCTCCTTGAAGAACACGGCCGTGGTAACAATCTCGTGGAAGCGGGGAACATCTTCCGTAATCTTTGGGAGTATCACCGGCTGATGGGCATCCTGCAGGAGGATCCCGAAGCCGTCAGCCAAGTGGTATGACTATCGATTGAGGAGATACCAGACGGTGAAGGAAGCCGCCGACGCTGAAAGGGAGAGCATCATTTATTTCCTCCATGCGGAACGGGTGTGGCCGGACAAGGAAGTGATGCCGGAGGCAGAGGCGAGGGCCCTGCGGGATCGGATCATCAACGAGATTCCCGGTATGGACACTTTGGAAGTGAATGATCCTTTTTGCTACAATATCGATTATGGAGATGAATTGGAGTTGGGCGATTCGCCTTTGGTGATTCGTCCGGGCTGGCAAGCGGCTTGGGAGGACTGGGATCGGCGTTGGACGGCTTGCGAAATGGTCGAACAGCTGTCGCGCAAAGTCAGCGTCGGCGAGGGCAATGTGCTGCTCGACACCGAGAGGAATCCGGTCTTTCCTACGAGGGCGACGGCTATTTCGCCTTTGTGGTCTCGCCGGAAGGCCACCGGGTCCCCTCAAGCGCAGCGCCAACGGGGAGGTTATCATTCCCACGCCCCAGGAAATTCAAAGCTACCTGGAAACGGAGGGCTCCCCCGAAGACCGTCGCCCTGGTTGGTGGATCGACCGGTCCGACCCTCCTACGCCGCTGCCAAAGGGAACGCCGTGACGCTGAAACCAGTGTTTGCCACGGGCGGCATTTCCTTTGTTGTTGAGTGGTTCATAGGATTCTTAGCCTGCTACTGAAGGGGAGGAAGTTGGCTGGCTTGGTCAATCCCAGAGTTCCATTGGGGTTTTTTGAACGGAGGAAACGGAGATGGGGAGGATAGGTCGCGAATTTTTTGAGGTCTGCAGCTCTTGCAGAAGGACTTATCGGCCAGCGAGTCTTTGATTGGCTGCATCGAAGGCTTTGTGGCCGGTGGAGTTGCCCGAGAGAAGGTCATGTTCTTTTGCAGGGATGTGGGCGGCGTGTTTGGTAATCAGGTCTTTTAGCTCAGGGTTTTGTGAGAGGTTGGTCCACTCGTGGCGATCGTTTTGGTGATCGTAGAATTCTCGGGAGCTGTCGGCATATTGAATTAATCGATAGCGGGTAGACCGGACGGAATAGTTTCCCGGACCGAAACTGGTGATGGCTGGATGGTTCCAGGTGGCGATCGGATTTTGCATTAGGGGGACAAGGCTCTGTCCTTCTTGGTTTTCATCAGGCTCCAGGCCGGCGAGATCCAGAAGCGTCGGAAAGATATCCAACAGCTCGGCAGGGCGAGGACATCGTTGGCTTGCAGTGTAACCCGGGGCTGAGATGATGAGCGGCACGCGGGTGCCGTCTTCCCAGAGACTGCGTTTGGCCCAACGTTGTTTTTCCCCGAGATGAAATCCGTGATCCGAGAAGAGAACAATGATGGTGTTCCTAGCATGCGGACCAGCATCGAGAGCATCAAGGACCAAGCCGAGACAGTGATCCACAAAGGTGACGGAAGCAAGATAGGCCTGGACCGCTTGATCCCACTCACCGGCGGTTTTTATCCATTCGTGTTTGGGCGCCACGTGCTCTAGATTTGTTAAGTTGATGGCGTACTGGCTGAGATCATTGCGATCATCATCTTTGACGAGGGGCAGCTGAATCGTTTCCCGTGGATGGCGGTCGAACCACTCTTGGGTGGCGAACATTGGGACATGCGGCCGATAGAACCCGACACCTAGCAGGAACGGTTGGTTGTGGTCTTGATTGAGTTTATTGATGGCCCACTTTGCGGCGATCATGTCAGGCATTTTGTCATCTGAGTCGGGAAAGACGCCCCAATCCCACAATGGGTGACCGTGTGGCTGGGAGATTTTCTTCTTGGGGCGTGGTCCGAATCCTCCGTTATTGCCCCCGTACTCATGGAAGAATCGTTTGTCGTTGCCGTGAAAAATCTTGCCTACAGCCAGGGTATGGTAGCCGTGCTTGGCAAAGTACTCAGGTAGGGTCAGCACGTTCTTGAGTGCAGGCGCAACTGTCAGTGGCGGACTCAGGAAATAGATGCCGGTCGAATGCGGATAGCGTCCGGTGAGCATGCTGGCGCGTGAAGGATTACAAACCGGCGATTGGCAGTGGGCGTTCGTGAAAAGGGTGCCTCTCCGGGCGAGCCTATCAATGTTCGGGGTTAAGGCCTGAGGGTGTCCACCCAAACAGCCGACCCAGTCATTGAGATCGTCAATGGAAATAAGCAGGATATTGGGACGCTGGGCGGATTGAGCGAGGCAACCGCACAGCATGAGCCAGAGAGTTAGGAGTCGATAGATCACGAGTTATCTTCGGTTGAGGGGATGCAATGAAACTTGCCCGACTTTAATGGACTGTTTCTCGAGATGCAACAGGCGGCGGGAGTAATTCCATCTCACAGGGAGGTGGAGCGAGAGTCCCTCGAGCCGTCTTCCTTCCCGCTGGGCTCTGGAGGTTGGATAGCGCAGACGGGATGCCTGGGCGAATCCGAAATTCCGTTTCGCCCCATCTCACTGCTTAGAATCATCCCGATGCCTCAAAAAGGATGCTTACTCACGCGGTTGGCTCCGACTAGTGTGGGAGCGTAGTGTTCTGCTGTTGATAATTGAGGAAGGCCAGGTAGGCTAGCATGATTCCAAGAAACGGTTGACCAACCCAGAAGGCCCACCCGGCAACGGCGGCCGCGAAAATCACGCCGATCCAGCGGGTGATTTCCCTCCGGTCGGGACCGAGTAAATCTCTGGTGATCTGTCCACCGTCCAGAGGCAGGACCGGCAACAGATTGATGAAAGTCCAAAAGAAGTTGATCCAGAGCAGGAACTTGGTCAGCAAAAATCCCGCCGGCGTCGCCGGCTCAATCACCCACGTGAATACTAGCGTGGCGTAGCCTAGAGCAAAGCTGGCGGCGGGGCCTGCGGCCGTGACGGCAATGTGTTGTTTGCGGGAAAACTTGGCGCCCGGAAGGACGGTGAGACCGCCAAGGCCGTGAAGGTGGATCGTCGGAATGGCACCATACTTCCGCCCCATGTACGCATGGCCAAGTTCATGGATCAGGATAGAGAAAAAGGCGGTGATGGCCCACAACATGATTTGGGGGAGATCGGCTGCGGTTCTCATGGAAAGACCGCCTCCGAGGAGGAAGCATGTGAGCCAAAACATCCAGTCGACGGTGACTGGAAATCCAAATAATCGGAACCTTAACATGAGCGATTTTAGGTGGAACTCTTTTGGGTCATA
This sequence comes from Limisphaerales bacterium, assembly GCA_024761205.1. Lineage (GTDB taxonomy): Bacteria > Verrucomicrobiota > Verrucomicrobiia > Limisphaerales > AAA164-E04 > UBA2970. Next base: position 48,178 of record JAMASS010000031.1, on the reverse strand, counting down.
GGGGGTGGTTCAGATGTCGACGGCTTCTCCGGGACCGGGTTGCAGCAAGTTGATTTTAGGGTGGCGTGTTTTGATTTGCACTTCAAACCATGCTCGCGAATCGGCGTCACCGTGGGCCAGAATGACGGTGTGGGGCGAGACTTGGCCGACGAAGTTCAGCAGCTCGTCACGATTAGCATGGGCCGTGAGATCGAACTCTTGGAGATCACAGCGACGTGTGAGTTCGCCAGCGGATTGGCTGAAGTGAAAGGTTTCGCCATGACCGGCGGCTCGGAGCCTACCGGCCGGGGTCTCGGGGTCTGCGTAGCCGACGAAGAAGATGGCTTGCTTTTCGTCCTTGATCATGCGCATTGCCAATTCGTGGGACGGTGTTTGCTCGGTCATCATTCCTGCAGTGAGGACGAACAGCCGTCCACCTTTCAATTTCATGGCATCCTGCTGTTTCCGATCAAGGACGATCAGATCAAGGCTTTCGTGGAGGCTGAGGTTGCTGTGATTGCGATGGGCGCGACGAGCTTCGAGGTCATAGATTTCTGTAAAGACGCGTCCGAGTCCGCCGATGTAGACGGGTTGTTTTCGGAGCTTCCCTTCTCGCATCATGATCGCTAGTAAGGCGAGAATCTCTTGAGTCCGACCGAGAGCGAACGTCGGAATGAGGACACAGCCACGTCGTTCCATCACCTCCTCAATGGCGGCGGAAAGTCTCAATGTTTCATCGTGTCGGCTGAAGCCTGCTGGGACATCGCGGTTGCCGCGTGTGGTTTCGAGAATCAGGACATCGGCTTTGATGTCTTCGAAACGGGCGCCTTTGAGAATTGTTTGATCACCAAAGGAAACATCTCCGGTGTAGAAAATAGTCTCCTTCTCACCGCGGATCATGAGACCGGATGATCCAAGCGCATGGCCGGCATCACAAAACTCTAGGGTTGGCGACATGCTTCGGACCGTGGATTTGGTTGGCGATGCCCACTCGATTTCACGGTTGTATTTGTAGCCTTGAAAGAGGTAGGCGATCTCGTCGAGTTCGTGATGGTTATAGAGGGGATATTCCGTGATGCCGATCTCGTCTCGTTGGCGCTTCATCACGTTGACGGAGTTGTGAAGAACGCGTTCGACAATGAAATAACTGAGTTCCGACATCATGACGTGGGCGTCCGGAAACTGACGGATAGCTACAGGGAGCGAACCAACGTGGTCATGATGGCAGTGGGTGATGGCGATGGCGTCGACGTGTCTGTCGCGGATGACATTGAAGAGCGGAAGACTCTCTCTGCCAGTGAGTTTTGGGTGGATGCCGGCGTCCATGAGGACGCCGTGTCCGTCTAACTCGACGAACCAAGCGCTGGCTCCGATGTCTTCTCGGGGATTTAGATTCGTAACTCGCATGAAATATTCCAGACCAGCGTCATCAATTGGCGCCAGGTGGAGCCATGATCGAAAAGGGCTCAGTCGACGCTCAACTTAGGCCAGGATTATTCGTTCAATACGAATCCGTAACCCGCCGGTTGGGAGCTGATTAAATTGCGCTCGGGGCGACAAATCCAGAATTTACTGTGAATAAATCAGCTTCATTCAGAATTATTGATGGCAGAGGTGTTCAAATCTTCGGTCCAATGTTTCGAGTTTTTGGGTTTTGCGTAGCCGATTGATTATAAATGGGGTAGGCATTCTTTTTGGGAACTCATCGCGGTTTTGAACTGTTTTGCGTAACTGTAGAGGTTTTTTTGAACGAAATCTGTAATGAGAATCTCTTAGTGGCCGTAGTAGTCAGTGCTCTCTGGCATAGGATACAGTTACTCAGACGCGGTTAGCGTGTATTGGTTTGGTTGTAGACGGGCATCGGTGAATCCGGGGCCCGTTTTTACGTTTTATTTTTTTGTTTGCTTTCTAAGACGAGCTTGTCTCTGAAAAATGATACGTGTAGGTATCATTTCATTGCTTTGGGAAGCTTGATATGGAAGAGTCTCGACGAGTTTTTGGTGTATGTTGAGTCATATTGCATCGGTGAGAATGGTGGTCGCGCTGACTGTGGCATTCTTGGGATTTCGGGCGGGTTCTATTGCTGAGTTTGGGTGCGCGACCAAGACATCGTGGCCAATGTTTCGCGGCAATCCGTCGCTATCCGGGGTGACTCCGGCGGCGTTTCCGGAAAAGCCTGTCTTGAAGTGGGCTTTCGAAATCGGTGAGCCGATCAAATCGTCGGCAGCGATTGACAGCGGGGTTGTCTATATTGGCGCGGATAACGGTGTGCTTTATGCCGTGGATCTACTATTTGGTAAGGAGAAGTGGCGGCAGGAGACGGATGGACCGATTGAATCGTCACCGCTGGTTTTGGGCGGCACCGTTTATGTCGGCTCCGGGGATGGCTATTTGTATGCGTTCTCAAGATCTTCCGGTGAACCGAAGTGGAAGTACGAGACGGAGGATCAAATCCTCGGGGCGCCCAATTGGGTGAAGTCGCCGGATGGTTCGGCGGTCTGGATATTGGCGGGCAGCTACGATTATTTTCTCCACTGTGTCGATTCGGAAACGGGGAAGCTGGTTTGGAAGTACGAGAGCGGGAACTACATCAACGGAGCCCCGGCTGTCTCTGAGGGAAAAACGGTGTTTGGCGGCTGTGACGCGCTTCTGCATGTGATCTCTTTGGCGGATGGTAGCAAGGTCAAGGAAGTTGAGGCGGGAGCCTATATTGCTGGGTCGGTTGCGATGGATGGGAGCCGGGTGTACGTCGGTCACTATGAGAGCGAGTTCATCTGTGTTGATCTTGACGAGGCTGAACTGAAATGGCGCTTTAGGGATCGGAATTTTCCCTACTACTCGTCGCCAGCTGTGACTAAGGAGTGGGTGGTGTTCGGAGGTCGGGATCGACGGCTGCACTGTGTGAATCGCGAAACCGGTGAGAAGCGGTGGAGTTTCACCACGCGAGGGAAGGTCGACAGTTCTGCCGTCATTTCAGGAAACAAGGTGGTCGTTGGGTCGGATGACGGACGGCTCTATATCGTGTCTTTGGACGAAGGTAAGGAGCTCTGGTCTTATGAAATTGGAGAACCGATCACAGCCTCTCCTGCGGTGATCGATCGGTGGGTCATAGTCGGTTCGGAGGACGGATCGGTATATGCCTTCGGGAAGTAGAATTGGCGGGGATCAGATGGTATGAGTGGAAAGATAGACACAACGGTTGAACCGCCGAAGAATCAAGCCAAAGACACAACAGTTGGGAATTATTTTGTTTCCAACTATCCTCCGTTTTCGTTTTGGCAGAAGGAAGGCGTCGCAGATTTCCGGGCGGCGTTGGAGCGTCCGCCAAAACCGGGAACACCCTTGGGTCTCTATTTGCACATTCCCTTCTGCCGCAAGCGTTGCCATTTCTGTTACTTCCGGGTTTATACCGACAAAAATGCGGCAGCGATCAACGGGTACATCAAGGCCGCAACGCAGGAACTCGAGCTGTACCGCAAGTATCCGTTCATTGGAGGTCGTCAGGTGGAATTTGTTTACTTTGGCGGTGGCACGCCTTCGTACCTATCTGTCGATCAACTGACTCAATTGACCACGGAGATGAAGCGGACCTTGCCGTGGGATGCCGTGCGGGAGGTGACCTTTGAATGCGAGCCCGGAACGTTGACGCAGCAGAAACTGAAGGTTATTCACGAGATGGGGGCAACTCGGCTTAGCCTAGGGATCGAGAATTTCGACGATCATATTTTGGAGATCAACGGGCGGGCACATCGGAGCCGGGAGATTGAGCGGGCCTACGGTTATGCTCGTGAGTTAGGTTTCCCACAGATCAACATCGATCTTATAGCGGGCATGGTGGAAGAGACGGAAGACAATTGGAAACACTGCATTAAGAAGACGCTCGAACTCTCTCCAGATAGTGTGACCCTCTATCAGATGGAAGTGCCATATAACACGACCATTTACAAGGAAATGAAGGCCGAAGGTAAGTTGGTCGCACCGGTGGCCGACTGGGAGACCAAGAGGCGTTGGGTTCGGGAGGCCTTTGAGTCATTGGAAGCGGCCGATTACGAAGTGGGAAGCGCTTACACGGCCGTAAAGGACAAGTCGAAAACGAGTTTTGTCTATCGGGATCAACTATGGGCCGGAGCTGATCTGTTGGCGTTGGGGGTGGCCTCGTTTGGGCATATCAACGGGACTCATTACCAGAATCAACATGATTTTGGACCCTACGTGAACGACCTTCTCGACGGCAACCTACCCGTGTATCGGGCCTTGACGCCGGGTAGTGACGAGCGGTTGATTCGGGAGTTCATCCTGCAGCTAAAGTTAGGAGTGGTCAGCTGTCAGTATTTCAACGAGAAGTTCGAGACTGACGTCCTAGAGCGCTTTGCTGAACCCTTGCAGCAGCTCAAAAATTGGGGTTTTCTATCCGTGGACGGCGATCAGATTCAACTCAATCGGGATGGGTTGATTCAGGTGGATCGGCTCCTGCAGGAGTTTTTCTTACCGGAACACCGAAACGTTCGCTATGCTTAGGGAGCCCATCACGAGCGGCATGGGGAGTTGTCGCCAGCTCAAGCAGCTACTGGCTGAGGCGCTTGCCCGTCACGGAGCCGGACAAGCTGAGTTGGCAACCCTACCTGGGGACGAGATGCCGGAGCCTTATCGACGTCTGTTGGTCCACGATGCGGATATGACCTCAACCTTGAAACGATTTCACGAGGATACGCTTTCGCTCAAGGTGCTTCACTTGGAGGTTTTAGAGACCGAGCTCCAGAGGGAAGTCCTCCTTTGTCGTGATCTGGATCGGAGACCCGTTGAGTACGGGGTTATTAGGATAGTATTGACTGCCTTTGAATTGCCGGCTCGAGAGGCCATTTTGGAGGGAGCAGTTCCTTTAGGACAGATTCTCGATACATTCGGGGTCGAGTATGTGAGCCAGCCAAACGAGTATTTCCAGCTTGGAAGCAATGCCTATATCGGCAGTTGTCTTGCTGACGGCGATGAGGCGGATCGTTTTGGCCGAGTCAACACGCTGAGCCAGCCATCTGGTGGAACGCTGGCCGAGGTTGTCGAGATTCTGCCGGTGGTGGCATTTGATTCTGCAGATTGATGGGGTAAAGTTGCGACATGAAGGGCCAGAGTGGATATGACGTGATTGTCATTGGGGGAGGGCCGGCGGGTTGTAGTGCTGCCGCTGTGCTTGCCGAGGCGGGGCGTGAGGTGTTGATCTTGGAGCGGGAAAAGTTTCCACGTTACAAGGTTGGGGAATCGATGATTCCGTTCACTTGTCATCCGCTCAAACGATTGGGGCTGATTGATCGAATGCGGGCGTCTCATTTTGTGAAGAAGTATAGCGTTCAGTTCGTAGCGCCATCAGGGAAAGCTTCACAGCCGTTTTACTTCTCTTCTCGATATGATGATGATGTCGCGCAGACGTGGCAGGTGTTGCGGTCTGAATTTGATCATATCCTGATGGATAATGCCCGGGAGAAAGGCGCAACTGTGCGAGAGGAGGTCAAGGTCACGGGATTGCTATCCGAGGGAGATCGGACGCAGGGTGTCCGAATTGAACGAACCGACGGCGCCGTTGAAGAATTGCAGGCGCCGATGACGTTGGATTGTTCAGGGAAGGAGGCGTTTGCTGCAGCGAGGAAGGGCTGGCGGAAACGAGATCCTTATCTGAATAAGGTCGCTGTTTGGACGTACTATCGAGGTGCACTGAGAGATGAGGGCATTGATGCGGGCGCGACGACAGTGGCCTTTGTTCCGGAGAAGGGGTGGTTTTGGTACATACCACAGCATGACGATATGGTCAGCGTGGGGGTGGTTGCCGAGGGGAAATATCTGACGCGCAGCGGAGTGAAGGGGACTAGAGCGATTTTTGAGCGGGAGATCAAGGAGAGCCTTTGGATCAAGGAGCATCTCGCACCGGGAGAACAGGTCGGGAAACATTTTATTACCAGTGAGTATACCTTTCGGTCAGAGTATTGCGCAGGGCCGGGCTTGTTGTTGGTCGGCGATGCGTTTGGTTTTTTGGATCCTGTGTTTTCGTCGGGGCTGTTGTTGGCGTTGAAGAGCGGTGTTTTAGCGGGAGAGAATGTGGATCGAGCGCTTGACGAGGGTGATGTGGGTCCGGCTCAGTTTGAGACCTATTCATCTGTGATGAGACAAGGCACCGAGAATATGAGGAAGCTGGTCTACGCGTTCTACAATCCCGATTTCAGTTTCCGCCTGCTGACAGACAAGTATCCGAAACTGGCGGGAGACCTCACGGATTGTTTGTCTGGTGATGTCAACAAGGATTTTTCCCATCTCTGGGAGGCGATTGGTGAGTTTGTGTCGCTGCCTGAGGAGCTACCTTATGGGGCTCCAAGTCCGGAGCTGAGGTTGACCGCCTAGCTGGTCGGATCCAACGGTCCGCCAACCAATGGATACTTGAGAAACCATTTCAGGGATGAACATTCTTCAGATTACGCCTGGGGCTGGGGGGATGTATTGTGGGGCTTGTTTTCGTGACAATGCGTTGGTCGGCGCCTTTCGAAGAATGGGGCATTCCGCGACTTTGTTGCCCCTTTATTTGCCGCTGATCTTGGATGAGCCGGATGAGAGTCGAGGGCTGCCGATTTTCTTTGGCGGGATCAATGTCTACTTGGAGCAGAAGTCGGCCTTGTTTCGGCATTTGCCGCGTTGGCTGACTCAGTGGCTGGATTCGCCAAAGCTATTGGAGTGGTCAGGCAAATTTGCCAGTAGGACGCGTCCGGAGAACGTGGGGGATCTGACGGTTTCGATGCTGAAGGGCGAAAGTGGGAACCAAGCGCGGGAGTTGGATCAACTCTTGGCATGGTTGCGGGATCAGCCAAAGCCGGATGTGATCAACCTTTCGAATGTTCTTTTGATTGGGCTGGTTCGACGACTGCACGAAGAGTTGAAAACTCCTGTGATGGCGACCTTACAGGGAGAGGATACGTTTCTGGATGCGTTGCCGCCGAAGAACCGGGAGGTTGCGTGGCAGGTCCTGAGTGAACGAGCTCAGGAAGTAGATCGGTTTATTGCGCCGAGCCGATATTTTGGTGAACTGATGCAGGGCCGAATGGGCTTCGATCAAGCGAAGCTGAGTGTGGTGCCCAACGGTATCAGTCTGGCTGGCTATGAGGCGAGGGTAGCACCCGAGGATCCGCCGGTGTTGGGATTCTTTGCGCGGATGTGTGAGGATAAAGGGCTCGATACTTTGATCGAGAGTTTTATTCTTTTGAAGCAGCGGGAGACGACGAAAACCCTCCGACTGATGGTTGGGGGTGGTTTGGGTGCGAGGGATCAACCTTTGGTCGACAAGATTAAAGAGCAACTGAGGCAGCTGAATCTGCTGGATGCCGTTGAGTTTTGTCCTAATCTTTCGCGAGAGGAAAAGATCGCATTCTTTAGGCGATTGACGGTGTTTTCCACGCCGGCTTTGTATGGCGAAGCCTTCGGGCTTTATGTGATAGAGGCATTGGCTGCTGGGGTTCCGGTTGTTCAACCGCGGCATGCAGCGTTTCCGGAGATTATCGAAGGGACGCAGGGGGGGATTCTTTGTGAACCAGGTGATCCTGGGGTGTTGGCGGATGGGATTGAGGCATTGTTGAAGGATTCTGAAAGGGCGCGAGTGATGGGGGAGCGGGGGCGTCAAGCAGTACTTAAGCATTATAGTGTTGATGCCATGGCAACGCGAATTGTTGAGGTCTACGAAAAGTTGACGTGAGGCATCTGGATAGCATTGTTGTCGTGGGGCAATTTGAAAGAGCGATTGTATTCGGGCCCTCCACTCTGCAGAATTGAGCCATGCCGAGCCGGTTTGTTTATAGGCGCCGAGTGGAGTTTGCCGACACAGACATGGCGGGAATCATGCATTTTTCCAGCCTATTCCGATTCATGGAATCGGCGGAGCACGCTTTTATCCGCAGCCTTGGGCACTCGGTAACGCTGAATGACATTGACCCCACCCTGGGGTTTCCTCGAGTTCGGGCCGAGGCGGATTTTCGTCACCCCTTTCGGTTTGAGGACGAGATTGAGATTGAGCTGACCGTCCGTGCCAAGCGGCGAAGGTCGATCACTTATGGATTTAAGCTGCGCCGAGCGGGGGATGTGGAGCGAGTCGTCGGAGCTGAGGGGGCGATCACGGTGGTTTGTGTTCGAAAGAGTCCCGACGGGAAGATAGATGTCAGTGACTTGCCACCGGAATTGGCAGATAAAATCATGGCCCATCAGGAAGCGGAAATTAGTCCCGATGATAGTACGATTTGAGGAGAGAAGTCTTTCGCATCGCGGTTTTTCTCATCTTCCATACCTGCTTTCCAAGATCGGAATTGCTGTTTTTGCCTGGATGAGTTGACTGACACTAATTAGGGAATGTAGAGTCATTGTTCTTGGCGCGTTCGTCTATCGGTTAGGACACGGCCCTCTCAAGGCCGAGAGACGGGTTCGATTCCCGTACGCGCTGCCACTTGTTTCGATTCTGATGACACCGTTTCAGATCATATTTAATCCTTTGAGTGCGAAGGAACTTGCGAAGATGCCCAAGGATCTTCAGTTAGATATTCTTGGCGAATTTCGCGGGTTTCCCCAGGATATTCGGTCAGCCGATATCGAGCGGTTTGGAAAACTCGAAAGAAATGGGAAGCGGTTGTACCGGTATCGATTAGGGGACTATCGGGTTTACTTTGAGCGAAACGAGTTGGGGATCGTCATTCATCGAATCCTCAGTCGGAATACCCTCAAGGATTTCTTGTTTCGTTCGAGCCTCCCGACCGGTGAGGATAAGGCGTTGGCGCAGAATCCCAAATTCTGGGACCTCATCGAAGCGGGACGGCGGTGAACGATCCTCAAGTTCGGCAGCGTCGAAACTAGGAGAGCGGACACTCTTATCCGCGCTGGGAGACATTCCTACGGGGTCATATGCGGACAGGAGTGTCCGTGCTTCGTTGGAAAGGCACGATTCTCTTCGGTTGAGCGAATCCTTACTCCAGCTGCTCGCCCAGCTCGACGTTCCAATAGGCAACATCCAGAAAGTGCTTCCAGCTGGAATGGCTGTGGGTCTGGAGATTGACTTGCATGAAGGGCCGCCACTTGGGTCGCATTGGCTTCCGTATGAGTTTCATGGAGGCCTCTCTCGGCGTTCGATTTGCCTTCTTGGTATTGCAAGAGATGCAGGAGCAGACAATATTCTCCCAATTCGTCGGGCCGCCGCGTTCTCGTGGAACGACGTGATCCAAGTTGAGGTCCTTCCGGTCAAAAACCTTGCCACAATATTGGCAGGTATTCTTGTCCCGCTCGAAGATGTTGTGGCGAGTGAACTTGACCTCTTTCTTTGGAAATCGATCGAACATGAGCAGAAGGATCACCTGCGGGACACGGATTCGAAACGAAACCGTGCTGACATGATGAGCTTCGGTCTCCTGTTCGGAGAAGGAACGCCATTGACCGAAATCAAAAGTTTGAAACGTTCCTTCTGGGTCTTGATAAACTACCTGGGCTCTGCCCTCGAAGAGTAGCGTCAGTGCTCGCTTGGCGGTGCAGATGTTCACCGCCTGCCACAGTCTGTTCAAAACCAATACCGGGCTTTGGATTACGATAGAAGCCATAATTGGGCTGCAAAACGGTAAGTTGCTACCACGAATCTTGGAAGTGTGTCAATGTGATGATCGCGAAGGTTTTGGAATAAATAGTTCTCGATTTCGAAATGGCTCTTTTCTAGGCTCAGGCTGTCTGCAGACCGGTAATATCATTTGACTTGAAGAAATGAAGAATCGTTGGCAACTGTTCGCGCTTGCTTTTTTGTTTGCTATCAACATCTCCGGAAGGGCTTCGGATGCCAGTGAGGAGTATGTGTCCATATACAGACTCATCACGAAAGGAGACGAGATGTTGGGGTCGGGACTTCGGAGTGAGGCGGCGGAGTTTTACAGTGATGCGCATCGAAAACTGATGGCATTCCGAAACGCTTACCCGGACTGGAATCAGCGGGTCATTCGGTTTCGACTCAAGTATCTCGGGGAAAAATTGGCGGATCTACCCCCCGTAGACGCCACGCCAGTGGCGCCTGCCACGGACCTGTCAAGTCCAACGGAAACGAGCCGCCCGGTTGATCCTAGCGAGCAAACCAGGATTTTGGAGGGTCAATTGGCAGCATCAAACGAGCATCTGCGCCAGATTATGGACGACAATTCCTTATTGTTATCGAAATTGCGCGAAGCCATGTCGGCCCGCCCCGCTGATATTGATCCGGCCGAGGTTCGTAAGGCGGAAGCGAAGATCCTTGAGTTGGAAAAGGAGAACGAGATCATCAAGTTCCATCTGCAAAAGGCTTTGGCCATGAACGCGGAGCGCGAACAGCAGGCCGATCAGTCCGAGCGGATTGAGCAGTTGCAGCATGAGAATAGAATCCTGAAAGAGAGCGTCGCTCGATTGACCGAGGATTCCGGAAAGATCGTGGCGTCGGTTGATTCTCTCAACGAGCAGATTAAAACGCTCTCCAAGGAGCGAGACTCGTTGCGCCGGCAGTTGCAGGAGGACCAGACGGCTAGCGATGAGACGGCTGTCGCCCAATTGAGGGCAGAGAACAAGGCGCTGGCAGAGAAATCGAAGTCTACGATAGGTGAATTGGAGCGCGCGTTGGCGTCCCTTGAGGGGACAGCTTCAAAGATAGTTGCGTTAGAAAAGGAGCGAGATCAGCTGCGTCAACGGTTGGCAGCCACAGCGAGTGGCGACCAACGGGATGTGATAGAAGAGCTCATGCGAGAGAATGCCGTTTTGAAGCGGGCGGCTAGGGAAGCGAGCCCTGCCTCAGATCTCAATGATGCCGCTATGAAGGCAAAGATCGAGGCGCTTGAAAAAGATAAACGGAAGCTTCAGGCGCAGATGGCAAAGGCTCGCCGGGCCGAGAGCGGGGGACGGCGCAGTTGGTTGCCGAGGATTGGGCGTCGCGATTCGCGTGATGTCACGCTCTTGGAGGCTCGTCTCGCCGTCTTTGAGGCAGAGAAAGACCCCTACAATGCAGAAGAACTCGCGCTATTAAAGAGTGCTGACTTCGAGGCAACCGCGGTTCCTGAAACAACGATTACCGCTTCGGACAAGACTGGGGTGCCCAAAATATCGCAGGCGGCCGCCCAATTGGAAGCCGCGGCTCAAGCGGCGGCTCGAGACAATCGTTTTGCGGAAGCCGAAGCTAAGTTCAATGAAATTCTCGATCTCATTCCCAATCATGCCCCGACGCTGGCGAGCCTAGCATTGACCCAGTTGAAACAACAGAAAATCGGTGAAGCCGAGGCGAACTTGGAGATGGCGCTGAAGGTCGAGCCTGAAAACTCGTACGCTCTATTCCTCACCGGGCTTTTGAGGATGAGTCAAGATCGGTACGACGATGCCGTTACGTTTCTCAGCCGCGCAACCGTTTTGGATCCGGATGATGCGGAAGCGCAGAATCACCTAGGGGTCGCATTAACAGAGGTTGGACACCGCAGTCCGGCGGAAGCGGCACTGAGAAAGGCCATCCGACTGCGGCCCGGATATGCGGACGCCCATATTAATTTGGCCGTTGTCTATGCATCTCAAGATCCGCCTTTCAAGGAATTGGCGAAGTATCATTATCAGCGGGCAATAAATGCCGGGCATCTCAGCAACCCGAGAATTGAGAATCTGCTCCGTCGAGACTAGGGAAAGTTCCGCGCCAGTATTTTCTATGGCGCTTTAGACGCCTTGAAATCAGCGGTGTGTTGGATAGAGGTTATTGTGAATCAGGCACAAGCGAAGGGCTACTGGTGCCTACCGGGGAGCGTGGGCTTTATGAAATCACGGATGAGGTGAAGGGATGTTTGTCACGCTACGGGATTGCACTCGGGGTTGTTACCCTGTATATCCAACAGACTTCGGCGTCTTTGCTAAATCCAGGAGAACGCCGATCCAGTAATAAGGGATGTTTGGGAGCGTTTTTTCTCCTTGGCCTTGTCCCGATGGAGACGATCTTTTTAGGCACACTTACGAGGGAGGGGCCAGATGATATGCCTTGCCTATATCCGGACGGTGCTGACATCTGTGAGTGCTACCATTCTGGTGAGGGATGGCGCCTTGGTGCTGGGGACTTAGCAAGGAATCTATTTGTGGAAGCATTGCATGCATGACCTATCAACGTCGGATTATCGTCTATGTCTTCGGCGAGCGAGCGAATGAGAGCATATCTGGTCCAGAGTAGGTATCGTATATCAATGAGACTGGCTCTCGCGATAGTTTCTTGGATGAGTTGGAATTTTTCGGTTGTTGCCGATATTCGCTTCCAGGGTCCCGAGATATTTCCGATTGATCCCAGACTGCAGGAATTACGGGCGTCTGATCTTGATGGTGACGGTTACCAAGACTTGGTTGTGATCAATAATCGAAGGTCTCGGATACAGGTGCTCTACAACCAGACCTCAAAGCCCAAAGGAGAAGAGCCGGCTCCTGCCACCAAAGAAGATATTAATGAGCTGCCCGCTGACGCTCGGTTTCGGGTGGATTCCATCAGTTCGGAGAAGCGTGTCACGAGCGTGGTTGTCACCGATTTCGTCGGCGATGCTCTGCCGGACATCGTCTATTGTGGGAATCAAGAGGATGTGGTTGTGCTTGAGAACCGCGGACAAGGGGAATGGGCGGAAGCAGGGGAATGGCAGGTTCCGGAGGTTGTGGCCGATGGTGAATCGCTTCAGATTGGTGACGTCAATGGAGATGAGCGCAGTGAATTGGTGGTGCTCACGGAATCGTATTTTTATCTGATCGAAAGAACGGTGGAGGCGGAGAATCAGCGGCCGACCCGGGTGTTGCATGCAGGAGATTTAAGTGAATTTCAGCTAACGGACGTTAATGGGGATGGGTTCAATGACATACTTTCTAGCTCTCAAAAGGATCCGGAGCACTTCTATTTGAGGCTGGGAGGCGCGGAGGGCCTCTCTGCTTCAGAGAGTCTTGTCAGCATCGCTGATAGTCGATTCGCACGCTTGGTCCGACTGTCTGGCCGAGAGGAGGCCAATATTGTTTCGATCTCGCAGCGGTCAGGGCGAGCCAATCTGAGTGGATTGGAGAAGGCTGTATCGCCCGTGATCTATGGAAACATTCGCAACGGTCAGTGGATTCGAGTCGGTCTTCCTGCTTCTCGGCAGGTCGACCGAGGCTTGGCATCGGCCGATCTCAACGGTGATGGGCGAGTGGACCTTGCGGCTGTGGATCCGGATGCAGGGAAGGTGTTGGTGTATTTCCAAGGTCAGGATGGAGATTTTGATCCTCCGGCAGCTTTTGGTTCTTATGGCGGCATCCGGCAAATTAAGATCGTTGATTGGGACGGCGATGGGTCAGTGGAGATGTTTCTGTTGAGTCAATCCGAGCAACAGGTGGGCGTGACCCAATGGAGTGAGAGTGGGGGCATTCGCTTTCCCAAGTCGATCGAGCTTCGGGGTAAGCCTCTGGGTATTGCTGTCGGTAATCTTCGTCCGAATGCAGGTGTGCATTTGGTGGTTTTGGAGCAAGTCCAGAGGGCGTTCCAGCTGGTCACGGTTGATTCCGATCATGCGCTCAAACGTTTCGATGTCGAGCTTGGTATCCGAGCCGACAAAGTCGACCTTCTAATGCATGATGTCGATCAGGATGGTTTGCGGGATATTGTCATACTTGGCCCTTACGAACCGTTGTGGATTTTGCGGCAGTTGGCTGATGGAGGTGGGTTTGACTCCATTCAAATGGCCAGCAATACAGGTGATTTGGAGCGGCCGTGGGCGGGAGAACTCGATCTTGATCTTGATGGTAAGCCCGAGTTGATATTGCCTCAGAAGAATGCTGTGCGAGGCGTTGTGATGACTCCGAGATCATCCGTAGATGGCTCAGTTGGTTGGTCTACCGAGGTCAAGGTACAGATTAACGGAGCGGAATCATCCTCGGTCATCGCTGGGTTCGCAGCGATCCGAGAAAGCGAGGGAAGTGATTGGATCATTTGCCTGCTCGATATCGGAAACAATCAATTGAGTTACCTTCGGAAGGATGGTGGCGGTCAATGGCGTATTATCCAGAGCGATGCCCTCCCAAGGGGTGACTACACCGGATTGCACCGTTCGACCTTCGGAGCGTCAGATGATCCGGCCCTGCTCCTAGCGGGTGGTGACCATCTGTTTTTGCTCTCCTTAGGCGGCAGGTCCTGGAGATTGAAGGTGGAGGAAACTTACGAGTCACGTCTTGACGGTGGTTTTCTTTCAAAGTGTGTTGTGGCTGATTTCGATGCGGATAAGGACTCAGAGTTTGTGTTCCTGGAAACGGCGAAACACAATATTGAAATTGTGACGGCAAGTGAAGCGTCTCAGATGAAATTGGATCAACGGTGGCCGGTTTTTGAAGCCCGAACTTTTCGAAATCGACGTAAGGAATTGCCGGAACCGCGAGAGGCTATCGTGGAAGATTTCACCGGTGACGGACGATTGGATCTCTTGCTTCTGGTCCATGATCGAATTCTCCTATATCCCCAATTGTAAACATCAGTAACCGTCTCATCTCTCCTCGCGTTTCGAATTCGAATCGTGCGAGGAGATGTTGGGGCGCCCTTGCCTCACTTGAATCTCCTCAAATCTCAGTTTAGCGATCCGCTAGAGAATCTGGTTTGTGATGAAATCCTGTTAGATTTGTGCGATACTGGCGAGATCGGCCCTGTTATTCGATTCTGGGAACCGTCGGGTGATTTTGTGGTTTTGGGCTACGGCAATGATCTGAAATCCGAAGTGAACTGCGAGGCGTGTGTTCAACTTGGCGTTCCTGTTTTCCGGCGGTGCTCAGGCGGAGGGACGGTGCTTCAAGGGAAAGGTTGCTTGAGCTATTCTCTGGTATTGCCTTTGAGTTCGGACGCTGCCTTGTCGACGGTGGGTGGCACCAATGACTTTATCATGGAACGGCATCGGAAGGTCTTGGAATCTTTGTTGTCGGTTCCGGTATTTGTTCGTGGCTGTACGGATTTGACAGTCGGCGATCTAAAATTCTCTGGAAATTCCCAGCGGCGACGGCGTTCGTGTTTGCTCTTCCATGGCACGTTTCTCATTGATTTGGATCGGTCACTGATGAATCGACTCCTGTTGATCCCCTCTCGCCAACCGAAATATCGGCTGGGACGGGCACACGCCCAGTTTACGTGCAATCTTCCGCTAACGGTTGAGCAAGTCATCAGGGCGGTCTCGAAAGAGTGGGGGGTTCAAGCCGCACTGACAAATTTTGATGTGGCGCGGGTGCGGACGATGGCTCGGGAGCGACGAGATGATCTTCGATGGTGTTGTCTCTAGAAAGGCTTGGCCCATCACTTGCTGGGAAACGGGATTACTAAACAATGACGATCTGCTGCTTCGGATGGGAAAAATTGTTCGGGGGACGCTTTGTTGCTCTGGTATTGGGGCTGGGATTCTATGCCTGGGGCATGGTCTTCGGCTGTCCGGAACCGATGATTACGGAGTTTCTCGCCCGAAATGGAAATCAGTCGACGGATGATGATGGAGACCGTAGCGATTGGATCGAACTGCACAATCCCGATCTGACGGATGTCGATCTTGAGGGTTGGTCCCTTACAGATGATCGCAGTGATCTCACCAAGTGGATATTTCCTTCGATCCTGCTTGGACCCAACCAATATCTAGTGGTTTATGCGTCGGGTAAAGATCGCCGCGAGTTAGGGGCGCCGCTGCACACCAATTTTCGATTGAATTCAGAGGGTGAGTATCTGGGGTTGGTCGACCCGCGGGGCGACGTAGTGTTTGAATTTGATTCTCAGTATCCGGCACAGTCGCCTGATGTGTCGTTTGGGCAGGGGCGATTAGCCGATTCAGAGATTGTTGTGATGCCTTCCGGCGCTCCCGCGCGTGCGTTGATCCCAAGAGATGGTCAACTGGCGACGAATTGGACACAGGTCGAATTCGACGATGGCGATTGGATGTCGGGCCGGACGGGTGTGGGTTACGACTATGGCGGTTTGATCGGCCTGGATGTCCAAAAGATGCGCGGGGTGAATTCATCTGTTTATGTTCGGGTCCCGTTCGAATTGGAATCCTTGCCCAAGTTGAATCGGCTGATTTTGCGATTTCGGTATGAGGATGGATTTGTCGCCTATCTCAATGGAGAAAGAATTGGTGCGGACAATGCGCCAGCTTCCTTATCGTGGAACTCGAGATCCACTGCCGACCGCCCCGACGCTGAGGCCTTGGTGCCTGCTGATATCGACATCTCCGCGGCGAAGGAACTTTTGCGCGCGGGCACAAATGTCTTGGCGGTTCACGGTCTCAACCAATCACTCGGCAATTCCGATATTTTGATCCAACCGGAGTTAATTGCCATTGAAGCGAATGAGGAAAGGATGACGGGCTTTATGTATTCTCCGTCTCCCGGGATGCCGAACCGATCTGCCGTTCATGACGTGTTGGAGCCACCGATTGTCTTGATCCCGAGTCAGGTTTTTGTGGGCAGTTTGAGTGTCAGCGTGGCGATGCCCGGCTCGAATGCGGATGGTGTCGTCATTCGTTATACCCTGGATGGAACCGTCCCGAGTGAGGAATCAGGCGAGTATGTTGGTCCGCTGAATCTGCGCCGCACAACCCAGCTGCGCGTTCGCGCCTTTGGTCTAGAGGGAAGTGTGAGTCCAGTCGTCAGTGCGTCATTTATTCAGGCCCATGCGGAGATTGCGGACTTTACGTCGGATCTTCCTTTGATTGTTTTGGAGAATTTTCGAAGTGGGCGACCACCTCAAAATGCGTTTCAAGCGGGCTTCATGGCCGTCATTGAGAAAGGACGGGATGGTCGATCAACCTTGGGCGGTGAGCTAGGAATATCGACGCGGGTGGGATTGAAGGTGCGTGGGTCCAGTACGGCCGGTCGATCGAAGCCATCGCTTTCGTTGGAAGCATGGGATGAGTCGGACAACGGTCGAGGCATCGCTCCCCTGGGTTTGCCTAAGGATCCGGACTGGATACTTTGGGGGCCTTACAACTTTGACTTGACCTTGATGCACAACCCCTTCATGTACGAATTGAGCAACCAGATCGGGCGTTACGCGCCCCGAACACGCTTCGTCGAAGTGTTTCTTAATACCGGTGGTGGCGCGTTGCGCTCCAGTGACTACTTCGGGGTTTATGCCCTGACGGAAAAGATCAAGCGAGATGATGATCGTGTTCATCTGGACCAGCTGTTTCCCGAACATGATCGCGAGCCGGGCATCACAGGGGGCTATCTGCTGAAGATCGATCGCGCCGACCCGGGGGATTCTGGATTTCGCGCGGCTGGTCAAACTTTGCGTTACGTTTATCCCAAAGAGAAGGTCATTAAACAACGAAATCGGGACGCTCAGGAGACTTACCTACGCACTTTTTTTACGGAGATGGGACGCGCTCTGAACAGAGGGAGTTTCCGGGATCCTGAGCGCGGATACGCCAAGTTTATTGATGTTGATGCTGCCATTGATCATCACCTACTGAATGTCCTGGCTTTCAATGTCGATGCCTTTCGCTTGAGTGGTTACATGTCGATACCTCGAAATGGGAAGCTGGTGTTTGGTCCGATCTGGGATTTTGATCGATCTCTGGGTTCGACAGATGGCCGGGACAATGTCCCCAATACCTGGCAGTCTCAATCAGGCACGGATTTCTTCAACTATCCTTGGTGGAATCGAATGTTTCAGGATATTGATTTTTTCCAGAAGTATATTGATCGATTTCAGAGTCTGCGTCGCGACAAATTTAGCGAGGCTAATATCAATGCGATCATTGACGGAATGGCGGATGAACTGCGCGAAGCACAGGCGCGCAATCTGGACCGATGGAATCAGCGGCCTCGCTCTCGCTATGGGGGGACTTATCAGGGTGAGGTTGATCACATGAAGGACTGGCTGGCCGATCGATCTCGGTTTATGGAACGCCAGTTTGTTGATCCCCCGGTCATTGAATTGGTGGAAGGGGAGATTGGCGCAAGGGGGGCCATCGTTGTGACATCTGCCGAGGGAGGCGAAATTTATTTCACTCTTGATGGAACAGATCCTCGCAAATCGGGGGGTGATGTTGCTGATTCTGCGCAGAGGTACATGGTGCCGATTTCCCTAACGGAGAGTGCGGTAGTCACGGCTCGAGTGCGGAATTTGGATCATACGAGTTTGACGGGGGCCAATAATCCACCGCTTTCCAGCAAATGGTCCGGTCCAGTGTCGGTTGTTTACTCGGTTGATCAGACGCCGCGAGTTGGTGATTTGCAGGTGGTGGAATTGAGCTATCATCCACGACCGCCGACGGTGGATGAGTTGCGCCAGAATTCGAATCTTCGTGCGAGAGATTTCGAATTCATCGAACTATGGAATCAATCGGATCGCCAGCTGGAGCTCGCAGGTGTTCAGGTTGCCGGAGGGGTCTCGTACGCATTTCCAGTGGATCAATTGAACCTCCTGGCTCCGGGACAGACTGTGATTCTGGTAGGGCAGAGAGAGGCGTTTGAATTGCGCTACGGCATGGTGGATGCGTTGATTGCGGAGTATCGAGGCGCTCTTGATGATGATGCGGATGAAATTGTGATCTTGGGGGCGGACGGCCAAGAGTTGACACGAGCTTCTTACGTCGATGAATGGTATCCGGCTACCGATGGACACGGATTTAGTCTGGTGAGATCGCCGGAAAGTGATCCTTTTGTGTCGCGTGCGCTGAATTGGGGGATCAGTTCACGTGTCGGAGGCGATCCCGGTGAGAACGAAGCATTCCCCGGCAGGGCATTCTCTGTTCGGATCAATGAGGTGCTCAATAATTCTGAACCACCGGCTGTCGACGTGGTCGAGTTGGTCAATGATGGCGATCAAGCCACGTCGGTGGGAGGATGGTTTTTGACCGATGATCTGCGGATTCCCGGAAAATTCCGTATCCAGGAGGGGACGGTCATTGAGCCCGGTGGTTTTCTGGTGTTGGACGAGAATGTGTTCGGAACATCGCCTGACGGAACTGCGGGCTTTCGGCTGAGCTCTTTGGGAGAGGAGGTCTATCTGTTCGCCACAACGGCTACTGGGGAGATTGAGGGCTATGCGGATGGTTTTCGATTTCGTGCGCTTTCATTGGGAGACACTCAAGGACCTTGGATCGGATCTGATGGTCGAAGACACATTGTTCAATTTCAGATGCCGACATTGGGGCAAGCCAATTCAGAACCTCTTGTGGGACCGGTGGTTATTACGGAAATCTTTGCGGCGCCCACCAAACAGCCGTCCGAAGCGGAGGAGGCAAACTTTGAGTTTGTGGAGATAGTCAACATCAGTGCTGACACCGTGGCATTTCGCGATACCGAGAGACGTGACGCAGGCTGGAGGTTCCGGGGTGGCGTTCAGTTCGATTTTCCCTCGGAGATGTCGATGGTGGCGGGAGAGCGGGTGTTGGTGGTTTCATTTGATCCAAATGCAAATGAATCTCGCCTGATGGAATTCCGAAATCAATGGGAGATTCCGGATTCTGTTGTGGTGGTGGGACCGTTCAGTGGACGATTGGAGAACTCGGGCGAGGAGCTGCGATTGGAACGACCTGATTCAAGTCTGTTATCGGCAAACTCCAGGAATGGTGCGATTCCCTACCTTTTAGTCGATCAGGTCCATTACTCGGATAGTTTGCCCTGGCCTCAGCCAGATTCAATTGATGAATCGTTGCAGCGAGTTGCGGTGGATCGGTTTGGCGACGATCCTTCGAACTGGTTTTATGCCCATCCTTCGCCGGGTGAGGCGCTGGTCAACCGTCAGCCAGTCATCACCATTTCTGCGGAGGGTGAGGGTGTTCAGCTGGAAATCGAGTTGAACGTTGCCGGTGTCTACTCGGTGCAGCGAAGCGGTGAGTTGGGCGAGGGCGCATGGGAAGAATTTGAGATAATCCGATTCAGCGATGGTGCTGGGGCGCCAATCATCGTCAGGGATGAGGCTCGGCAGTTGAACCAACGATTTTATCGAGTCGTGCCGCTTCTTTGAAATCCTAGAGATCAAACTCCGCAAGGGCTTCATCGATTGTCTTTACCAGAAAATTGATTTCTTCCTCGGTGATAAAGCGGAGGCACGATCCAAATGCTGAACTTGTCTGGGGGATGTAAATGTTTTTGTCTAGGAGGCATTGAGTAATTTGGTTGATGATGGTCGGGCTGTATTTTTCCGTTGCTCGGCGCAAGGGTTCATGCGTTCCGTTCTCTTTTGATCAACTCTAACGTCCAGAAGAGTCCCAGCCCGAGGTAATCGCCGACCCACGGGTGTTTTTCCGCGACTGTGTTGAGTTGATCTTTGAATAGATACCGAGCTCATTCACGCAATCAAGAAACCCGGGGGATTTTAAGACGTCGATACTGGCCGACTCGGCCGCGCATATCACTTTCACCGATGAAGATCTTGTGAACGGAAAAATGGAAGCTGGCTCCGGGGTTGGGGGACTTCGGGATGGGCATTATGCCCGGGGTTTTTCACAACTTCGTCATCACGGAGCCGGACACGATGATTTTTGAGGTCAAACCGGGTCCCTATACAAAAGTTACAGATAAGGACCCCGTTTCATGGGCGCCAGCCGAAGGAGACGCTGAAGTGGGCGGTTTTCAGAAAATGCTGGAGCAGCTCGTGCAGCTCGGTGAGTAGTCGAGAATCGTATTGCGCACGGCATCTCGCGAGTCTGATGGCCAAAAGACGGTGAAAGTGGGGAAGAATCGCTGCACCCTAAAACCTGGCGGTATGTTCAATCGCCCTCTGTCGCGCGATAGTGTCTTGGAGACCCGATGATGTATGCGATGGCCGATCAGCAACTCAGTTCGCTTTCGGTCCAGTAATCTTGCGAGGCAGTTCACTCAAAATGGTGATTTAGGGGACCCCACTCTTGGAAGAATGACGGTTTCTGTGCCGAGACGGCATAGCGATACGACCGATTCCGATCAAGGGGGAGCAATTCCGCAGCTCCGTCTTGCGCCAACCGGGCTAGGACCTTCATCGAGTTTGGAGTCCGGCGTTGTTTTGAAAACCGGCAGATGTCATCGATGATATCTTGAAAATCCATCAACGGCTTCTGCCTCGAAGGAGATCGAGCAAACCGGAGAATCGTTCCTCATAGCGGATGTTTTTTACGGCGATCGCAACCGCTTTGGGCTGACCAATCATCACCACAAGTTTCTTGCCTCGAGTGATGCCCGTGTAGATGAGGTTCCTCTGGAGCATGACGAACTGCTGAGTCGCCACCGGAATGACGACGACTGGAAACTCTGAACCCTGCGCCTTATGAATGGTGATGGCGTACGCGAGAGAAATTTCATCGAGCTCGCCGAAATCATACGTGATCGATCGGTCATCAAATCGGATATCAAGGCTTTGATCAACGGGATCTATCTTCGTTACCTGGCCGATATCCCCGTTGAATACTTCTTTGTCGTAGTTGTTTTCCGTTTGAATCACCTTGTCATTGGGACGGAACTGCCACCCGAAGCGATCGATGGTCGGTTGTCCCGGGCATGGAGGATTCAATGTGTTCTGTAGTTCAACGTTGAGGGTTCGGGTACCCAGACTGCCGCGGTTCATGGGACAAAGGACCTGGATGTCTCTGATGAAGTCGACTTGAAATCGCTGGGGTATCCGGTCTTTGACGACATGGACGAGGGTCTGGAGGATATTCTCCGGCTCGTCCCGGTCGATAAGAAAGAAATCCGAATCGCTGGCACTGGACCCGAATTCCGGAACTAATCCCTGATTGATTCGGTAAGCATTGGTGATGATTTGGCTGCCGGATGCCTGCCGAAAAATTTCAGTCAGCCGTACCTCGGGTGCGACTTGACAGTCGATTAAATCTCTCAGGACCGAACCCGGCCCGATGGAAGGCAACTGATCAATGTCACCAACCAGAATCAAGTGTCCATGCAGAGGAACCGCGCGAAGTACGTGATGCATGAGGGGTACATCGACCATGGAGCACTCATCAACTATCAAGACATCGGTGTCCAATGGGC
Organism: Limisphaerales bacterium; assembly: GCA_024761205.1. Lineage (GTDB taxonomy): Bacteria > Verrucomicrobiota > Verrucomicrobiia > Limisphaerales > AAA164-E04 > UBA2970. The sequence continues at coordinate 26,221 of JAMASS010000031.1, read as the reverse complement.
GAGATTCATTTCGCAGGAATCCGCCGCGTTTGGGGTCTACTTCCAAGAGTCGGTGAATCGTTTTTGCCAGATGACCGGTGGACTCGGTCATTCGCTTGGCGGCTCGACCTGTTGGGGCGCAGAGAAGTATCTCTACCCGTTTGACACGCAGGATCATCAGAATCGACCGGATCAAGGTAGTTTTGCCGACGCCGGGACCGCCGGTAATAATGGTTACCCGATGACTGAGAACGGTCTGGATTGCTTCAACTTGTTTGTCCGCCAGAGTGATCCCCACCTTTGTCTGGCACCACTCGATCGCTTTGGGGACATCGATTTCGGGATAGTTGGCAGTCTGAGCGGTCAGGGCTAAGAAGCGATCGGCAATGGTCCGCTCGGCATGGCGGAGGGCCGGGAGGTAGATGGTGGGCTCGGCGGTTGAGGCTTCTTGGAAAAGCTCTTGCGCTTCCAAGCATTGGTCGAGTCCGGATTGAATAATCGTGCTGTCGATTTGAAGCAGTTCCTCCGCGAGATTGAGGAGGATGGGGCGCGGCAACCGACAATGCCCTTTCCCGGTGGCTTCCAGGAGGATGTGATGAATTCCTGCGCGCACGCGGAGGACGGAATCGAAGGGGATGCCGGTTTTCTGTGCGATTTGGTCCGCCGTCTTGAAACCGATTCCGCGTATATCTCGGCAGAGTACGTACGGATTGGCGCGGACTGTCTCAATGGCTTCGTTGCCATAGGTCTTGTAGATTCGCACAGCCCGGCTCGTGCTGACTCCATGCGAGTGGAGAAAAATCATGATGTCTCGCACCATGCGTTGTTCGTCCCAGGCTTTGCGAATTTTGCGACGGCGCGTGGGGCCGATGCCTTCGATTTGTTCGAGCAGTTTGGATCGGTTCTCAATGATATCGATGATTTGCTCACCGAAATGCCCGACTAGTTTCTTGGCATACACGGGACCAATGCCCTTGATCATGCCGCTCCCAAGGTACTTTTCCATGCCTTCATGGGTGGTCGGTGGCGTTGCTTTGATTTGAGTCGCCTTGAGTTGAAGACCGTGGGCATGATCGCGCACCCAGTTGCCGGAGGCGTGGATCCACTCGCCGGCGTTGATTGCCGGCAGCTGGCCGACGACCGTCAACAAGTCACGGCGGCCTTTCACCTTAACCCGGAGAACTGCGAAGCCCGTTTCTTCGTTGAAGAAGGTGACTCGCTCGACCAAGCCGGCCAGGTCATCAGGTTGGCTATGCAGGGCGGTCATGCAGGCGTTCCATTTGGCCGACGGTCGAACGGATTCAGTCGAAGAAGGGTATTCCGCAATATAGAATCGCGTCCCGTCTGTCGGAGCAATAGAGTGCGGCGAACTGATATTTGCCAACGGCTCAAATGGACCTGATATAGAGTCGGTGCGGATTTCAGTCCGCCGGTGAATTCGCTCACAACATTGCCTTCACCGAAGTGAATCGACTTGATTTCTCTAGGATCGGGAGCTGGTGGTTCTGTTCGGCCCGAAGCGTCGAGGAAAGCATGAATGATGTTCGGACTGTCGCGATCATTGATGAGAATGGCTTCGTCTTCAGGCATCTGAAAAAACTCAATGTTGGCGTTGCTGCCGCCTTCAAACTAAAGCATTGGGAATGGATAAATGCCCGGCGTGCTGATAACGACATTGGACAGGATATCGGCGAAGCCGAGGCAACTGTGAAAGGATACCAAGACTAGAGGTCGAGTGTCTATCCGGCAGGTCCGGGCCGCTGCTGATTTTGGAAGACATCATGGCTATTCACCCCAAAGGTATAGAAGCCAGGCTCGAGTTGCGGAAAGGTCGGAAATTCTGCGGCGATGCCGTCTATACTGTCTCTCTAACCGGGGACCTGGGGAATGAAATCGTTTTCATGGCCATTGTCGAAATTGAATCGGCCAGCGTCCGGCGCGTCCTGTTCCATATTGATAACCGTTTCAATCGTGACGAGCGCAACCTCCCAAGCCGGTTGCGTTCAAGGGTTCGGCCTCATTGAGATAGAGATTACCGGTTTCTGAAGCTGTGAAATCTCGCTGAAGCTGAGCTTCGGCCCCGGCGAGAGTCGTGCAAACTCCGGTGGTATGACGGTGAAGGGTGTCGTGATGGCCAGCCGGAGCGAAATCTCATATTGTTGGGGTGGGGCATTCGCATTCTCGTAGAAGAGGAGAAGCGGATGGATGCCTTTAGCAAGGAGACTCATTTCATGATGATTCCGGGATGAATGCCCAACGTAGGACGCCCGTAGGACGAGGTCAATCCGCGGGTTCTCTAGGGTTTCCGAGTGCCGCTCCAAACGAGCCAGAACCCCAAAGCGAGGAGGAGAATCAGCCACCAGAGATACCGGAGATTTCTCGCCGCAGTCTCAAGAAAGGCCAAGCTGACCGGAAAAAGGAAGAACAAAAGCGCCGCAAACCCAATGAGCAACAAGAATCGGATCAGAGCGCGCTGCCGCGGATCGAGCCTGCGATTCATCGAATCTAGCGACGAGTTGTCGAGTCGCTATTCAAGGGGTCAACCGGAATCATCACTTGGGCGTTGTCTTGCGATCCGCCGCTGACGACCACTGGTGATTGGCCATCCCACTTCTCAACGAGTTGAAGATCAATAACGGCGGGATTTTGGCGGAGCGCCTCACCTCGAATACGGATCGCCTCAGCTTCACCTTCGGCTTTGATCACGGCTGTTTTGGCCTCGACCTCGGTTTGTTGTTGGACAAACTTCGCTTTTTCCGCCTCCTGTTCCTGAGCCATCTTCTGCTCAATCGCGGCGGTGAGTTCGGGCGATAACCGGATGCCTTGGAGAGCAATGTCGACCACGGAGATCAGATCAGCGCCTTGCGAGCTTTGGCCGAGCTTCTCCCGCGTGCCTTCCAAGGTTTGGTTCTTGATCTCCTCTCGTTGTTGCACGATCGATTCCGCGCTGACGGCCGCCGCAGCTTCTTTGAGGGCTTCAACGACTCTGGGGCGGATGAAGCTGTTGAAATAAGAAGGGGTCCGACTGTCATCACTTTGGATGGTCCTCCAAACCTCCACGACCGAGGCTTCCGGAATGCGATACAGAACACGGAGCTCGGTGACCACTTGCTGGAGGTCCGAGGTATAACATCCTGCCTCCATCTGTTGGGTCTGTTGCCTGACGCTGACTTGGTGGATCTGGGTGATCAGCGGCATTTTGAACGTGAGACCTTCGGGGACAGAGGTGGCGGAGACTTTGCCGAGACTCACTCGAACACCGCGATTGCCGGGGTCAACCACATCGGTTGATTGTGATCCGAAAATCACTAGGACGAAGACGATCAAACCGACGCCGATAAGTTTTTGTAGTGTCTGGGGTGTCATGCTTTGAAATGAAATCTTACGTGCTACTTTTGATCTGAAACGTGATTATCGATCGTTGGCTCTCTGGTCTGTCTGCTTATCGACCGGCAGCAGGAGGCTCGCTCCCTTTTGATTGCCGCTGATAACTCGTGGCGTCCGTCCATCCCAGGTGTCAACAATCTGTAGATCGATATAGGCGGGGTTTTCTGCCAGTGCTTGCCCGCGGATCCGAATGGAATCAGCTTCGCCCTTCGCCGAGATGATCCTGGTCTGGGCATCGATGCGCGCTTTGGCTTGTTCGAAGATTGCCTTGTTCGCGTTTTGCTCTTGGACCATCTTCTGCTCAATGGCGTTTTCCAACTTTTCGGACAATGAAATGTCTTCGAGAACCAGATCGGCGATGTGAATCAAGGAACCCACCTTGGCCCGCGCGATTTCAAGCGAGGAGGACTTCACATGATTGCGTTCTTGGACCGTGTTTTGAGCGGTTCGCTCTTTTGTGACTTCTTTCAGTGCCTCGTCAACTCGCGGATACACTAGGGTGCCGAATGGATCACCCTTGTACTTTTGGAAAATCTCAACCACCGAATTTTCGGGAATGCGATAAAGAACGGCGACGGTGGTCTTGATCTCTTGGAGATCTTTCGAGATACAGGTGGTGGTCCTCTGGACCGTCTTTTGGCGGACGTTTAACAACCGAATCGAGCTGATGAAGGGCGGCTTGAACCCAATGCCTTCGGGCTTAAAGTTTGGCGATACTTTGCCCAGGGTCACCTGCACGCCGCGATGTCCCGGGGGAACAATGTAGGTGACTTGCGCGACGAGGAGCACCAGGACGAAGATGGCGGCTCCGACTAGGACTAGCTTGCTGTTTCTGTCTGCTGACATGGGTGGATTTTAGTTCGAGTGTAAAGATTTCCCTTAGAAGAATATGCTCGACGGCTTAGGTCAAGGTTTTCTGTTGGTTTGAGTCTCTTGAATTTTTTAGTGGAGAGTCGCTGGAGCTGCGTCAGGCAGCAGTTCAAAGTTTCAAGTTTCAGGTTCCAAGTTGAAATGACTCCGCCCTCCTTCGTTGCGCTGCGGAGGAGGACGGCTCGAGAGGATTTTCGTATAGCTCCACTTGGAGGGACCTCGTCACTGCGAATGTTACAGTCTCATTCTTGTATTCGGAGTGAATTGCGGGCACCGTCTCTCGTTTCGATCCGAATGCGATTCGGGGGCCGGATGCAAAGAAACTGTTATGGGAAATATACTCATTATTGGTGCTGGGGGTGTAGGCCGCGTCGTCGCCCACAAATGTGCTCAACACCGAGATGTCTTCACGGATATTTGCCTTGCCAGCCGGACCATGGAGAAGAGCGAGGCTATTGCGAGGGAGATCGACGCCGAAGTCCGAACGGCTGTGGTGGACGCGGACGAGGCGAACGCAGTCGTCGAGCTGATTCGCGAACGCAATGTCCATGTTTTGATCAATGTGGCGTCGCCGTACCAAAATCTCGCGATCATGGAAGCCTGTGCCCAAACTGGCGTTCATTACGTCGATACCTCTCTCGACGACGAGCGGGACCGCATCAAATACGATTACGCCGACCAGTGGGCTTTCCATGAGCGATTCCAGGCGGCTGGAGCGACTGGTGTGTTGAGTATTGGTTTCGACCCGGGTGTCGTCAACGTGTATTGCGCCCATGCTCAAAAGCATCTCTTTGATTTGATCGAGACGATCGATATCATCGATTGCAATGATGGAGATCATGGGTATGAATTTGCAACCAATTTCGATCCAGAGACAAACATTCGCGAGATCTTAGCCGATGTGATCACTTTCGAAGATGGCGAGTTCAAAACAACGAAAGCACTAGAAAGCTGTCGTCAGTTTGATTTTCCGGGGATTGGGCTCCGGGACGCCTACTTGATGACGCATGAAGAGGTCTTGTCGATTGCCAAATTTATCCCAGATGTGCGGAATGTGAGGTTTTGGATGACCTTTACGGAAAAGTATCTCCGGCATCTTCGCGTCCTGGAGAATATTGGTATGACCTTGATCGAACCGGTTGTTTATGAAGGTCGAGAGATCGTTCCGCTCCAGTTTCTGAAGCACCTGCTCCCAGACCCTGCGACGTTGGGGCCGCGGACAAAAGGAAAGACCTGCATTGGGTGTTTGTTTGAAGGACAGAAAGACGGACGACCACGAAAGGTCCTCATCTATAACAACTGCCAACACGAAACGTGCTATGCGGATGTTCAGTCCCAAGCCGTGTCCTATACTACCGGCGTACCGGCTGTCCTCACGGCCCGGCTGATCCTCTCGGGCGATTGGGCCATCCCCGGTGTTTACAACCCTGAGCAGCTGGATCCGGATCCGTTCATGAACGGCATTGGCAGAATGGGGCTGCCCTGGAAGGTCAGAGAGGAATAGGATGGACTATCGAGATCTGCCGTCTCCATATTACGTAGTGGATGAGGAGATGTTGGAACGGAATCTCACCATTCTAAAAGATGTTCAGGATCGAACCGGTGCCAAGATTATTCTCGCCCTAAAGGGCTTTGCTATGCATCGGGTGTTCCCGTTGCTCAGAACGGTTTTGACCGGCACGACGGCGAGTTCGGTAGCCGAGGCGCGGTTGGGTCGTGAGATTTTCGGCGGTGAAGTGCATGCGTATGCGCCGGCGTACAGCGATAGCGACATCGATGAACTTCTCCCTTTGGTCGACCATCTAGTTTTCAATTCGGTCTCTCAGTTTCGGCGCTATCACAATCGCGTGACCTCATTTTCGAATCGTAAAGTGTCGGTCGGACTGCGGATCAATCCCGAATACTCCGAAGTCAAAACGGCACTCTACGATCCTTGCCGGAAAGGGTCTCGCTTGGGCATTCGACGAGAGCTGTTGGAGGACGTCGATCTCAGTGATGTCGATGGATTTCATTTTCACACCATGTGCGAACAGAATTCCGACACTCTGGAGCGTACGGTTGCGGTGGTGGAAGAGAAGTTCTCCGATCTTTTCAGGACACTTAAGTGGTTCAACTTTGGGGGCGGCCACCACATTTCTCGGGAGGATTATGATGTGGGCCGGTTATGTCAGGTGGTGGACAGCTTTCATTCGCGGCATGGCCTGCAGATTTATCTGGAGCCGGGGGAAGCGATTGCATTAAACGCGGGAGTATTGGTCGGGAGTGTTCTGGATATCGTCGAAGGCGAAATTCCCAATGCGATCCTTGACCTGTCAGCGACAGCTCATATGCCGGATGTTCTGGAAATGCCGTATCGACCGGAGCTTCAGGGAGCCGGCCAACCAGGCGAGAAGGCTCATACCTATCAATTGGGCGGGCTGACCTGCCTAGCGGGTGACCAGATCGGTGACTACTCGTTTGATGAGCCCCTGCAGGTGGGAGATCGTTTAGTTTTCGAAGACATGGCGCACTATACGATGGTGAAGAACACGACCTTCAACGGGGTCCGCCTGCCGGCCATTGTGCTGCGGCGATTATCAGGAGAATTTGAAGTTGTCCGTGAATTTGGGTATGAGGACTACCGTGATCGTCTGTCCTAGCGAATTTGGTGGGCACGGAATTTAATCTTAGCAAATCAGGAATGATGAGTAAGCGAGTATTGATCATTGGGGCGGGGGGTGTCGGCCGAGTGGTCACACACAAGTGCGCTCAAGTGACCGAGGTCTTCGAGGCTATTTGTTTGGCCAGCCGACGTCGCGAGAAGTGCGATGTCATCGCCAAGGAGCTTTCGGTACCGATCCAGACCGAACAAGTGGATGCCGATCAAACCTCCGAGCTAGTCCAATTAATCGAGCGTTTTCAGCCGGACTTGGTGATCAATGTGGCTCTGCCTTATCAAAATCTCACCATCATGGATGCCTGTCTGGAGACCGGCGTACACTATGTGGACACCGCCAATTATGAACCGCGTGATGTCGCGAAATTCGAGTATCATTGGCAGTGGGCCTATCGTGATCGATTCAAAGAACGCGGAATCACCGCGCTCCTGGGATCGGGTTTTGACCCCGGTGTGACCAATATATTTTGCGCCTATGCGCAGAAACATCTTTTCACTCGCATTGATGAGATCGATATCCTCGACTGTAACGACGGTGATCATGGCCATCCTTTTGCCACAAATTTCAATCCGGAAATCAATATCCGGGAGGTCACGGCGAATGGCCGGTATTGGGAGCAGGGTGAGTGGCAGGAGACCCCACCACTAGCGAAATCGTTGGACTTCGCTTTTCCGGAGGTGGGCGTTCGCAAGGCTTACCTCATGTACCATGAGGAGATTGAGTCTCTTTGTCAGAACATTCCCAACGTGCAGCGCATCCGTTTCTGGATGACATTTAGTGAGCAGTATCTGACCCATCTCGAAGTGCTCGGGAATGTCGGTTTGACGCGGATTGATCCCGTGATATTCAACGGCCAGCCAGTCATTCCGCTGCAGTTCCTGAAGGCCATCCTTCCCGATCCCGGAAGCCTCGGATCACGCACCAAGGGGCAGACCTGCATCGGTTGTTTCATTGAAGGCGAATCGCAGGGCGCGCCGAAGCGAGTGTTTATCCATAACAACTGTGATCACGAAGCGTGTTTCCAAGAAGTCCGATCGCAGGCCGTCTCATATACTACTGGTGTGCCAACGATGATCGGGGCGAAAATGATTCTGGAGGACCGTTGGGCTCAGCCCGGGGTCTTCAACATCGAGAAGTTTGACCCCGACCCGTTTATGGCAGACTTGAATGCGTACGGGTTGCCGTGGCAGGTCAAGGATTCGGGACTTGAGGCGTTACCGGTGTGATTCGTTTTTCTGAGGACCGATCATCAGAAGCGTTGGCTCCGTTCTTATAGCCGGGGAGGAAAAAGCGTCGAAACATCGCTGCACGGCTCTGAGCGTTGAATTGTTCCGCTGGTTTCTCCGTGTTCGTTGGTCCTTCCGATCACTCCGTGAGCCGGGAGGTCGAGGTTCCTCTGCTCGGCGCCAATGCCTTGCGAGTCCTTGGGACCGCGCGGTCTGCCTTGGGCAGGGGGAATGCGCGCCCAGAGATGTCAGCCTCCGGCTCGGCTCGTCCGATTGCGGCTAAAGGGCCGCGAAACCGGCCCCAATCTCAAAATCGAACCGGAGGTGGGCCTGGCGTTCAGTGCACTGGACGAGCCGCCGCTACCCTTGGAACGCGCCTGCCGGCAACCTTGCTTTTCGATGGCTAGCGTCTGGCCGCCGCAATGGCCTTCTTCCGGGCTTGGGGTTTGAGGAGGCGGGGCGCTCGAGGCTGGACCAGCGGGCCTTGGGGCTGCCGGGGGGATCATGCACTTGGCCCGTGCAACTAGCCTGGACTTGTTGGGCGATGGCCTGTTGTCCGACCGCCCACTCTGAGGAGGTCGGGCGCGGCTCTCCGTGCGCGCGGGCGGTGGCGGAACCGATCCCGAGGGCAAACAAACGCAATCCTCGACGAGGACGCCAACGCTGGGCTGGATCGGCTCCGCTTGTTGGGCGGCGGCCTTTGGCGTCCAGAGAGGATTCCTTCCGGTTCATGGTTCGTTGGCGGGCGCAGCCCTTTGGGGCTCACCGCCAACACCTCTGTCATTTCCAAAACCTGCCGGCAAATCTCACGCCCGCGTTCACGCAGCAGCGTCTTGGAGTGCGGCAATCATTCGCTGCTTTGGTCTGCCGTTGTGAGAGCATGGAGTCAGCTGAGAGTAAATCTTTGGTACAGGCGGATTCAGTAGCGGGGCAAGGCGGCAGTGTCTAGTGCTCACGGGCACTGCTCTTTGCGTGCGGCTAGTAGGTCGTTCTTGAGTTTCTTTGGGAAGCCTGAGGAATATTGCGGTCTCGATTCGGGCGAGTTTCTGATGAATTGTTTTGAGGTGTTGGTGAAGGGTTGCCCCGGGAACGCTTTGCTCGTCTGGAAGGGTGCGGTTGGTGAGTTCTTCAACCTCATCCTTGAAATGGTCGAGCTTTTTGAAAACGTTTTCGTTCATAAAGGTTTGCCAAAAGGGATTGGGGCTACCCACGTCTGATCTCAGAGCCTGCGAAACGTATGGTGATCCGATAGACCTGCTTGGTGCGGCAAGTGATCTTACCGGTTTCGAGATCGATCTGTTCCGGGATCTCGATCTTGTGAAGATCAATCACGGCATGGTAACCGCGCTCGGAGAAAATGTCGATGAGCATCACCAAGGCGTCGGGATCATTTAGGACGGGATCTTCGGTGTTGACCGAAGCGATGCCCGAGATCGCGTGTCGTATCACGACGGGCATGATTTTTCGTTCGATCAACTCAATGATTTGATGGAACAACTTCCCGTGGTTGATCTCGTAATTGTCCAATCGTTTGACTAGATCTTGGCGGGCATGGACAACAATATCGCTGGCGAGCGGCAGGGGGCGGAGCTGGTCGAAGGTTTGCGGATTCAACTCGAGAGAACTCTGGTAACGCAATTCGCTCAAGATGTTTTGTTCGACTTCTTCGATCGAGCATTGGGCGTTGATGAAGTGGTAGAAGTAGGTTTGCTTCAGCGATTGGAGGGCGTCCCAAGTTTTCTCCTTGAAAACGCGGTAGCGATGCCGTGCCGCTTCCGGATCAAGGTCTGTGGAGCGGGTCTCGATTTCACCGATCCCTGAAGCGCGGGCTTTTTGATTTTGGCGTTCGATTTCCTGGCCCCGTTTTAGTTGCCGCTCGATACTGGTGGTTTCGTCGACGAAGAGGACCATGACGTGAACGGTTGGTTGGCGAAAATGGATCCGTAACGGGGTGTCATAGTATTCATGTCGGAGTTGTTTCATCCTCGATACGAGCAGCTTGAGGCACTCGACCTGTACTTTGGTTCGCGGAAAACCGTCAAGAACAGCGCCGTCTCGATATGCCTCATCGAGCAGTTTGCGGAAGACCAAGCCGATGACCTCGCGATCTCCGACCATGCCACCCTGGTTTTTGATCTTTTCCGCCTCTGGGCTGTTTAACAACGAACTGACTACGATGGAGTCGCAAGTTAGTCCGCGAGCATTGAGGATGAATTTCATTTGGGTGCTTTTGCCAGCCCCGGGCGCGCCGCCAAGAAGGATGAGTTCCTTGGCAAAGCGTAGATTCTCTTTGCCGAAGTCCGATTCCATTTCGCTCCAAACCGAATTGAAGATTAACTGGGCATCTTTGATCTCTAGTTCCGGATCAGAGGGTGGCGCGGCTATGGTGATCGCGTCTTCGGTTGGAGCTTCCGCAGCAGGTTGCGAAGTCGATGGGTTCATAAAGGCTTATATGAGTGTCGAATTGAACGGGATGTTTGCCAAGCCTGGCAATGATATTTGTTTGCGGCGGGTCTGACACTGGAAACTGGCAGTGTGATTTGAAAAGGGACGCGATGGAACGGGGAGGAGGGGACTGCGACAAAGGGGCTCTGCAATAGAGCGGGAACCTCATAAGGTTAGCCATCAAGGACATAAGTGACAAATCACGCCAATGGCAGGGACTGTGCTTTTTGGGGCTATTCAATGCCGTGGGGCGGAGCGGGGAATCCGTAGGCTTGGGGGAACTTCCCCAAGCTTCTCCTCTCGCTATTCTTTCAACACTCCGGTTGCCCTAGGGGCGGCGCCCGTTTGAGCGATCTTCCAGCCCTTCACGGTCCTACTGAGCCAGCCGTCGGGAAACTGTTCTTCGTCTCGCTTCGTGGACCGCGGCTCCTCCACTCATCGCGCCCGGCCCCGCTTGCAAAATCCCGCGCCCTGCCGCCCGTTCATCGAATCGGCCCCTTTCTGGTGTGTAACCTCATAGCGTCGGTCATTTTCAGTTGCCTATGACCTTGCCAGGTCACCAGGTTTATGAGCAAGCGATGGAGCGGCTTCACCCTGACAACTAGTCTGAATCTATCACCGGATTATGGTGCCAGCCAATGACGAAGGACGAAATAACCAAGGAACGAAGGAATCAACGAAACCCAAAGCCCCCAGCCGCCCAATCGTGCCAACGCCCTGTTGCCCCTCCGTCTCTACATTCAGATTTCATAGAGGGTTGGGTGCTTGTGGGGCCTTCGTCCTAAGACAAACGAAGGCATGCGATCCCGTTATTGTGTGGAAGACGGGCCCGTCCTCTATTCGAAACTGGCCAATGTGTAGTTCTTCTTGCCCTTACGAAGCAGGATGAAGCGGTCGAATAAAAGATCCTTTGAAGCCACGATCTTTCGGGGGTCGGATTGACGGACGTTGTTGAGGTTAATGCCACCACCGGCGATGTCTTTTCTTGCTTGTCCCTTTGAGGGACAGAGTTTGGCTTCAACCACCAGGTCCGCAAGGGAATACGACTGATTCAGGTTCGCCTTGGAAATCACGATGGACGGAACCTCATTGATGATGTCGTTGAAAGTCGTTTCGGTGATCCCGTCCAAATCGCCACCGAAGAGAATTTCGCTGGCTTTCACCGCTTCTTGGGTGGCGGCTTCGCCGTGGATTAGCGTGGTCATTTGCTTAGCAAGGGCCTTTTGAGCAATCCTTCGCTCTGGCGCTTCATTCTGTTTGACCTCGAGCTCTCGGATCGCTTCCTGAGAAAGAAAGGTAAAATACTTGAGATAACGGATGGCGTCGCGATCGTCGGTCCGGATCCAGAATTGGTAGAACCGATAGACACTTGTTTTATTTGGATCGAGCCAAACAGCACCCGCAGCTGTTTTCCCGAACTTCGAACCATCGGAGTTCGTGATCAGGGGCAGAGTAAGTCCGAAGATCGTTGCGCCGAGCTTTTTGCGACTGAGATCAATACCAGCTGTGATGTTGCCCCACTGTTCGCTGCCCCCGATCTGAAGGGCGCAATTGTAATTGGCTCGCAGGTGATAGAAATCAAAGGCTTGAAGCAACATGTAACTGAACTCGGTATAGCTGATGCCGGATTCTCGGTCTTGCATCCTGGTGCGCACACTTTCCTTGGCAACCATCATGGTAACGGAAAAATGCTTACCGATGTCCCGAAGGAAATCGAGGTAGCTCACATCGGCAGTCCAAGTGGCGTTATCGAGCAGCTGGGCCGGATTGGTTGTGGTTTCGAAATTGAGCAGTCGCGCAAGCTGAACTTTGACTTTGGCGATATTCTCCTCGAGTGTCTCGCGGGCTAGGAGCTGTCGCTCGGCGGATTTACCGCTGGGATCGCCAATGGAACCGGTCGCTCCACCGGCCAAGGCGATCGGTGAGTGGCCGTGGAGTTGAAATCGTCTGAGGACCAGGAGGGGCACCAAATTGCCCACGTGGAGGCTATCGGCCGTGGGGTCGAATCCACAATAGAGGGTCGTGGACGTCGCTAATTGCTTGGCCAAAGCCTCCTCGTCGGTCGTGTTTTCGATCAGTCCGCGCCAACGTAATTCATCCAAGACGCCGCTCATTGAGGCGGGATTCTGCGGCGGGTGCGAGACGAAATCAATAGGGGATTATATCACAGTTTGGCGTGCCGTCTTGGATTTGCTGCTGGCATGAGGCGAGTCCACCGGCGTAGAACACCGGGAAAAAGGGATGCCGCCGACAGTGTCACAGTCATCGAGCTGATGAATATGTCCACCCACTTGAGACAGCGGCCGCCAAGTGTGTTTGAAGCGCAAGTATAGGCCAAAAGACCGCCTGTTTCATGCTCCATCGCCTGCGTCAAGCTTAGGCCGCGCGAAGGCAAGGACGCCCCGTTCTCCGGCACGGGCTGAGGCGGATGAAACTTACTTCAGCGGGGGAAACAGGCCAACATGAGCAACGCTCGCCGAAGGCCGCTTAAAGGCGCCGGATGGCGGGCACCGTGAGCAAAAGAGAGGGCGGGGGGCGGGAAAGACCGGGCGACGCATCAGATTCGGACGAAGGCGGCGGGGAGCCTCACCTCGGCAGCGCTTCAAGGATTCGTCATTTGAGCACACGGCTCCGGGGGGCGGTGCACGGACAAGGCAGCGGCTTATGCGGGATTCGCCCATGAAGGAGATCAATCACTCCGAATACGTGCGAGGCACGGTGCACCCGAACGGCGTGGAATCCTTCTGGGCCATGCTAAAACGGGCGTGCATGAGACAAAGCGACCATCCGTGATGGGACGTTACACCAATCATGGCGTGTGCACGCTTAAACCCGGGCGTGCCGGAAGAATTGCGCTGCCGCAGTCTAGTGATGCCGGGTGGCTATCGGCGTCACCAATGGTTCATGCCGGAGATTGGCCACCCGAGATTGAAGGGGCATTTTGGCCTTCCGTCGGCGGCATTGATGCGAGCAGCACTCGATTGAAAATCTCTCCGGCACCGGCTTGATCGGGCCTTGCCGAAGCTTTATGGAACGATCCCGCTTGCCGTTGGATGATTACTCCCGCTCCCTCCGAAGCGACGGCGAGAGACCGAGTAGACAATGCCTGCTATTCCGCAAAGACTTTTGCCGCCAAATCAAGTGTATAATCCGCATTAAAATGGCTAGGAGGTTGGCACCATGCGATGAATCTCGGGATCAAACGCGCTTTTTGGAATCCTCGGGTGATTGCTAGAGCATCTGCCCTGATAAGCTTTCGGAAGCTTAGGCTGTGCTAGTTAGGTTCTGTTTTTCTGCTTTGGGTTGCTTCTGTGGTGGTGCTTCGAAATTCAACTCAAGGCCACAAAAATGCTGGCACCGGGCTCCCTCGGTTCTTGGACGAACTGACGGCGTGTTGGTTTGCCACCAGATGAAAGATAGAAATCCGTAGCATTGGAATCGCCTTAAATTATGACTTTTGAGCCCCTATGTCCCTCGATTTTCTTCGCGTGTTCAATCATTTTGCGGCTGCAACCTTTGCCGATAGAGGATGGAACGACGAAGAGGGCTTCCAACTCGACTGCCGCAAGGCACAGTTTCGTAAGCGCGTAGAAGTCAACAACTGAGTGATGCGCCTCCGCAAGGTAGAAAAAGTGGCTGCAAACATCGTCTAGTGAATGCGTCAGTTCGGTGCGGCAGGCTGCGGCAGGCATTCATGAGGTCTTGCGAATATCCCGAGTAGGCTTTTGAGCGGAATGCCAAATCGCTGAGCAACGGCGCTCCACAGGCTTCTGCCTTCTGCAGTGCACACGGTGCTTCCGCCGCTTCGTGGGACTTAGGGGGATAGATCATGAGTTGCCGGGAGTCGTGGCTTGGTCGAGTGCTAGTCAGTATAGAGAACTCTTTCGCTAACCGGAACACAAGTTCCTCCGATCCAAGTGGATATTGCCTCCCCATCCTGTTTTTCGGCGCGAGCCGCCGAGGGTGCTGGAGCGGCCCATTTCTACTTCCTGCGAGATACACCATTCGAACTCGCTCGACCTGAGTGCATGGTAGTGTGCCAGCATCCCTGCCAAAGCGCAGTTCGCGCTGCCGCTCACAGGATCTTCCGGCACACCATCGAATGGAGTGAACATCCGCGCGTGAATATTGAATTCATCATTGCTCTTAACATAGACGTGAATATCGAGCGTTATCCCCTAGTTGGCGATGTTTTCGAATTCATCGAGGTTGACGTTTGCACGCTCTAGGGCGGACTGCTCTCGTAGTTCGGCGATTAGGAACGGCAAGCCTACAGAATCGACTTGGGGTGGATGGGCGCCGGTGGCAATGGCTTCAACCGGCAGCGACAATGCCTGGACGACTACGTCCGCTGAAACCGGCCTTCCCAATGCGAGATGTCTCGGAGCTCGGAGTTCGCACCATAGGCCGGCTTGGGGGAGTACTTTCGATGGTGATCGGAACCAGGCCCGCTTCCGCCGGAAAGACGAATGTCGTTTCCGAGAAGTTGAACTCGCGCGCGATTTGTTGCATTTGGGCGCTTTCCAAACCGCAGGCGTCGGGCAGGACGGCTAGTTGATTTCCGCCAAAGAGCCGGTCCGTGAACACGTCACAGATATGGTACCGGTAGGTTCATTTGAATTAACAACAAAGGGCATTAAGAACACGAAGTGAAAGAGGATTTACCTATCTAATTCGGTCGTGGTTCTACACCATTCTGCTTATTGATCCAAAAGCGGCTGTAGGTGCGCTTGATTGTCTGTGTGCGGTCGTTACTGCGCAGAAAATCTTCCAATGAAACCGCATCGATCGCGTCGTGGAAGCTGGTGCGGCCGTGAAAGATCTGTTTATCATTGATGATGGCCGTCTCACCTGGTTTGAGGGTGTAACGGAATTGAATATCAGGGGTGTCCATCACGGCATCAAGGCGATCCATCGCGGTGATCGTTTCCTCACTGAGTAATTCGCCGGTTTTATGAGCCGCCTCTTCAATATAGTTGCGGAGATACCGCCAGATGAGTTCGCCGGCCTGAATCTTGACGATAGGTTCACGGTAGAACTTGTCCTTATAGATTCCCTTGTATTCCCAAACCAATTCACGACTTAGCAAGCCCAGGCTTTCTGGTGAACTCTTCTGGAGCGCGTCGAAAACTGTAAAGCCATTGAGCAGGATGTTTTCGCCGCCTTCCGCCGCTGGAGCGATACAACTGAGGAGGAAGTAATCGTAGCCGGACTTCAGATTGACCCCGTCGGTGTGAAAGGAACCACCTTGGTTGGTTTGGGAGTAACGTGCGCCTTGCTCCATCTTGCCTCCTTGATCGGTAATGATATAGGCGCGGTCACCGGCCTTATTCTGCGCCAGCAAGTCGCCGAGCAAGCTTCCTAGAACCCAAGGGACGGCTAGTTGCTGTTCAAATGAGAGGTCGTCCACAGGGCGGACAATGGCCATTCGAACACCGGAAGTGAGTTGGCCCTCCAGCCGGTCTGCTTCAGCGGTGCATTCCAGGAGTTCGTTCCGTTGGACCTCGATCGTCTCAATCGGTTTGATGGAGGTCAAGTTGTCGAAAACGGGCTGGGTGTTGAAAAATGTCCTGATCTCGCTCTGCGCTGACTGATTGAGGGTGAAAAACACGCGCTCGGGATTAAGCGTGGCATCCCAGGCTTCCTCGGAGCCAATGTCAAACGTTCTGGGTTGGGTCATTGTTTGGATCATCGCGAGCAAACACACATGAAAACGTGACGGACTGACAAGAGGCAATGACAAAAACCAGCCTGACACTGGCTGAGGAGGAGAAGAACGGCAGGTGCCACGCCAAAGCAAATCAGAGCACTGCGGATCATCCGCATCAAGGCATATCGTTGATCTGAGACTCTGAACATAGCCATGGAACCGAATTTTGATCTTGTGACGGCAACCCCCACCGCCATGGCATTGCGCTCAGGCAACTGGGCGTCAAATTCAAAATTTCCTCCCCGAAGTGCGAGTCCAGCGCCGCCAAAGGATTCCGGGAGGCGTTGTCAATAGGATGAACACGACTCAATGAATTGAGATATATACACGGAGGCTTGAATCGAAATTCTATCAACCTGACTGTTGCTTGCGGTCGGTCGAGCTTTCATCCGTGTTGGATTGTTTCACGGTGTCTGATCTTAGTGGGTGAGGATGGGGATAGGGTTGGTATCTCTATTTCCGCTTGAAGTGGTAGTCTCGTCCCTTTTGGAAGAACATTGTCCTTCGATTCTAGACGCCAGAGCTAACAGCTTCTCCCGCAGATCCCGCCTTCGATGTTCATGTAGATCGAGCGCCTTCCAGCGGCGAAACGATTGCCGCTAGCCTAGGTGTGTCGTGGTGTTCCGTCCCGGTATCGATCCCACCAGAAAAATGATTGTGACAGATTTCGTACCTTCTGGATCCGTGAGCATCCACGGCAGCCCATGATGGCAATGGTCTCGGACTGTGTTGTGGCGAAACACGTAACGAAATGACTGTTGGAGGCAATACTGTGTCGACCGACATCGCTCGAAGTAGCAGTCCTCGACGAAGACGACATCTTCTTCGCTAAACTTGAGGTGCCAACCGGGGACGTATTCGTCGACGGTGATGATGCCGCATCTCAAACCAAATGTGTTAGTCGCATAGGATATGTCGATAAATTCATTTTGGTAGAGCACGCCGTTAGCATAGCCTCTTTCGTGGACCCGCGCCGCTCATGACGTGAACGCTGGCAAAGGAAAAGCCTTCAAATCGGCAAATCGCGCATATGAAAACCCTCCAATTGACTGATGAAATTGATGCCGGAATCGATAGCGACGGTATTTTCCCTTGCAAAACCTTGAGGAACTCTACGCTTGAGGTTTCTGAAAATGCAGGGTGGAGGCGTGCTGCCTTCGAGTCGAGGAATGCGATCAATGACCACCATCGTGCGAACTCGCACAGCGATAGACGACGCTCGCAGGCTGTCTCAAGCATATTGAGGCAGTCCGACCGGGGGGAGGGCGCATTTTGTCCGCCGGCAGTGCGGACAAGACGCGCCACTACAGCGAGGACAGCGGCACAAGGGCTCGGCTGCAAAGGCGTTTTCCCTTGACCTTTCCCGTTTTCGGCAAGGGCGCGATTGCGGCACGGTTCATTTACCTCAACAAGACTTGTTTCAATGGGCTGTATCGGGTGAACAGTCAAGGCAGGTTCAACGTTCCAAAGGGGCGTTACACGAACCTGAAGATTTGCAACGAACAACGTCTGCGAGCGGCAAGCAAGGCATTGTTTAAGGCAACGATCAAGTTAGGGGATTTCGCCAAGGTGGTGAAACCGTCTCCACAGGACGTGATTTACTCGACCCTCTTTATGACGGATGTTTTGCGGATTACCAGAAGGCAGGTTTCACGGAGGCAGTGCTAAAGAGAAATACTCCTCCGAGGTGCTCTCAAATCGGTCTGAGCAAATTCAGCACGATCATCGTGCTTGCTTGGGGTGGCGACTATTCCAAAGGTGCAGAACAGTGGATCAAGGAACAAACAAGCAAGAATCAAAACCTACTCCACGTTTTCAATCTCGGAGAGAGCAGCAGGTTGATGGTTGCCGACATCACGATCTCCCGCACCAACCACTTGGTGGATCACCCATGTGCGACAAACCGCTTCGCCAAATCCTCTAACAACTCAGGATGGGATGGCGGTTCACTCAACACAACAAAATTGCTCAAGGTACGGACCAAACCATTGCCAAAGCGATAACATCGCTCGTCGGGAGACAGCCCAGTCAGGTCAAGCGATAGTCTGCGGATAAGCGCGTCGTGCGGTGCCGATGGCGACGGCTTTAAGCCCTGATTTACCAAGCTCGCGCGAATATAGCGATCTAGGAAGTTCTGCGCAGGCCCCTGGCTGGGGGATTTCCCATCACCGAGGAAACGAATTGCAGACACACACATAAACGTCCCTAGCCAAAACCCATTGGAGAATCCAATGGTCTGGCAACAATGGGGCAAATTCGACTGAAAGTCTAAGAAACCCAGCCATATTCAAAAAACACTGCCAAGCATCAAACAATCCTCACAAGCGACATTCCGGAACACCAAGGAACATCCGCCGGGTAAAGCGTTCGATTGAAAAGGGGTGCATTCGGACCACTGAAAGTCTTGAGCGTGGGGAAAACAGTGAAAGATCGCCGATTTGGCTTGCCCGTTGTGAGAGAATGACACTGATCCGGTGCTTTTTCCCGTCACACCCCCGAGATAAATCCCCTCAGAATTGGGCCTTGTCAATCATCGTCCTTTGCTGGTAATTATAGACGCCTGCTTCATTGAGTGCCGATGTGGCGGAATTGGCAGACGCGCTAGACTCAAAATCTGGTGGCCGCAAGGCCGTGTGGGTTCGACCCCCTCCATCGGTACCACTTGATGCCCTGAGGACATCGCCCCTCAAACTCAGAGCATCCTCTCCAGTTCGGCGACAATCCGCTCGGCTGTTTTGCCATCCCATTTTTCAGGGATCCCTCCTGCCTTCCACTTCTCCTCGAACAATCGCTCGAAAGTTGGCTCCAGGGCCGCTGGATCGGTTCCCAATAGCTCATTCGTACCGATCGTGACCGTCTCCGGTCGCTCAGTGGAGTCTCGCAACGTCATACAAGGAACCCCCATCACGGTAGTCTCTTCGGTAATACCGCCGGAATCTGTAACCACCGCTTTGGCGTGCTTCACCAGATAATTGAATTCCAGGTAGCTCATCGGCTCAACGAGATGTAAGGTAGGCGAATCCATCTGAACACGCTCAAGAACTTTGGCGGTTCGTGGATGCACAGGAAACACGATCGGTAGCCCTCGCGCTTGCCGGATGATCGCCTCCAAAAGCCGAACCAAGCCGTGCTCCTCATCGACATTCACAGGACGATGCAGAGTGACCACAAAATACCCGCGCGACACCAAACCCGCGTCAGTCCAAACTTCAGGCTGACGAAATCGATGCTGATTGGCTAGCAGCGTATCAATCATGGTGTTGCCCACAAAAAAAATCTGCTCCTCATCAATGCCGCTCTTCCGCAGATTCTGATTCGCTACCTCGCTCGTCGTAAAAAAGTAGTTCGTGATCGAATCTGTAACCACCCGGTTGATTTCCTCCGGCATCCTCCAGTCCCCAGACCGAATGCCCGCTTCAACATGCGCCACGGGAATGCCTAGCTTGCGGGCCACAATGGCGCACGCCATCGTTGACGTTACATCACCGACACCCAAACAAAGCTGACTCCGACGCCTGAGCAGCTCCCTCTCGTAGCCGATCATGATTCTCGCTGTTTGCTCCGCCTGCGATCCCAAACCGACACCTAAATTAATTTCTGGATCGGGAATGCCAAGTTCAACAAAAAAATTACCGGACATCCTCCGATCATAGTGCTGTCCCGTGTGGATCAAACGATATCTAAGGCGGCTGCCACGCGCACCCGCAGATTCGATCGCCTTTATAATGGGGGCAATCTTAACGAAATTCGGTCGCGCCCCGGCAATAATATCAATGAGCGACATCTTCAAAAACGTGGTTGCGGTCAAACAAGAGAGATTGATCTGAGCTGTCTAAATCACCACGAGTCTGCCCTCCCTCAATGGGCTTTTCCCTCCCGGCGACTCTCCAAACCAGCTGCGGCAAAACTTGCCCGGGTTACCTCTACAATCTCGTCAAACGGTATTGGTGCTGACTCTCCCTTCTTGACAGCCTCGACTAAAGCCCGCATTTCAGCAGCATGTCCCTTGTCTAGCTTCCAAAGATTCATTCGGGAAAAGCCGCTCCAGCCGAAACCGGATAACCGGCGGAAATTATCCAAAGACAGTATCTTGCCTCCACAAAAAACCTCCAGCCGCTCCTTCGGAAAACCCTTATTGCCATTGGAAAAATAGTGAACCGCTCCAATTGAGCCATCACGAAAACCAAGCTGAATCGTGATCGTGTCCCGAGGCCCTGAAGCCCCCGTGGGGGCGCATTCATCCGCTCTGACCGTTTTGATCTCCGATCCCGCCAAGAACCGCAAGAGATCGATAAAATGGCAACATTCTCCAACGACACGTCCGCCCCCAATCTCCAGGTCTTGTACCCAATGGTCGGACGGGACCGCCCCAGAATTGACGGTTAAAATCATTGCCTTGGGTTGAGGCATCGACGAGATCAAACTCTTTATTTTCTGAACCTGAGGCGAGAAACGCCGATTGAACCCGACGAGCAGGAACTGAGGCTTGTCGCTCTCAGCCAGTGCCCTATAGCAATGGACTATTTCCGTCAACTCAGCGTCATTGAGACACAGCGGTTTCTCAACATATACATGCTTCCCAGCACGCAGGGCGGCGAGCACCAGCCGGGCGTGGGTGTTGTGGTGTGTGGCGATCACAACCGTGTTAATATCATCATCATCCAACAACGCATCAGCATCGGTCGAAGAGTTTTCAAATCCATACTTTTTACCCAGTTGCGTGCCCGTTACCCCTGTTGCAGAAACGATCGTCTTCAGGCGAGCGTCCGTCGCTGCCAGGCCGGGCACGAGCACCTGCCCGGTGAAGCCACCAGCTCCAATGACTCCAATACATACTCCCGATCTCTTAGACGCAGGCGCCACCTTTAGCGCCACGATCCGGGCTGAGTCCATGCCAGTTGCATCAGCGACCGCTGGCTCGGCATACTTCAACACAATCCCTATCGTCGTAGCGTCGCCTACCCGCTCATAGGCTCGCAAGGCGTCGGAAAATTCGAACTGATGGGAGATCAACGGCCCCACATTCACCATCCGCCTCTCCATCAATCCGAGGATCGCTTCGAAATTCCGCTGTTCCGTCCAACGCACGAAACCATAAGGGTAATCGCGGCCCTTTTCCTCATACTCGGGATCATACCGGCCCGGTCCATAAGAGCAGCTTACCTGGAAACTCAACTCTTTCTCATAGAAGTCAGCTCGGGACAAATTGAGTCCGGCCACACCCACCAGGACGATCCGCCCTCGCTTTCGGCACATGAGCGCCGCCTGATGCACAAGCCCGTTGCTCTTGGTGGCCGCCGTGATAAGAACCCCATCCAATCCTTTTCCGCCGGAAATCTGATTGGCGACATTTACTGGATCCGTCCCAGATCCCAGATGCGCCACCTCAGCTCCCAGTTCTTGGGCGAGTTCACATTTTCGGGCATCAAAGTCAATGCCCAGAACTCGACATCCATTGGCGCGAAGAATCTGAACCGCCAACAATCCAATCAAACCAAGACCAGTAACCGCGAAATACTCCCCAACGGTGGGCTTTAGCAAGCGAATCCCCTGTAAGCCGATCGATCCGACCACGGTGAACACCGCGTCTTCCTCCGCAACGCCATCAGGCACCCGAGCGCAAAGATTCTTCGGCACCGCAACGACCTCGGCATGGGGCCCGTTGGAAACGACCAAATCACCAGATTGAAAACCCCTGACATCCGCACCCACCTCAATGACCCTGCCGACATTCGAATACCCCAAAGGGAGCACTTGCCCAAGTTTCGCGTTCACCGCCTCCAAGGTCTGCCCCAAGCCGTCAGTCTTGATCTTTTCAATCACTCGCCGCACTTTGTCAGGGTGTCGGCGCGCCTTGCCAATCCAACCAGCTTTTCCGAAGTCGATCATCACCTTCTCGGTCCCAATCGAGACCAAGCTCGCAGCCGAACGAATCAACAACTGCCCCCTTCGGACACCCGGAGAAGGGACATCAGCCAACAGAGTCTCTCCGTTCTTCAGATCCTGAAGTATCTGCTTCATCCTCGTTCATCAAAAACAAACCCCCGGCCCCCGTTTCCAAAAGGTCAGTTACGATATCATCCGGCTGACACCAGAATCAAAAACCCAACCCCAACAGAATCCCATCAAACGACTAAGAAAAATAGCGGCTGCGCTACCAAAACACACAGACCCAACATGACCCGTCCGGAGAGGAGAGGCGATAGACTTTAATCGCAAAGTAGAAAAACGGACCTCACCCAGCGGATCTTTCCGTAAAACACGCCTTTCGTAACTCAGCCCGCCCCGAAAACCTCCAAAATCGTCCGGCAATGAATCCGTTATCCCAAACTGCGATCACTCCCTGTCTGCCTCCCCGGCATGGACTCTTGAATGAGCCTTTTCTCCCAACCGCTACCTCTGAGTAGACGCGACGCTTTTTCGTCAAAAATCGTCCGCGCATTGCTATAGCGGCTCTCGGTGTAGTCTTCAATGACGCCACTCTCTAGAGATTCCTTTACCTGAGCAATTCCAGCCTCCAGCGTCCACGACGGCTCGAATTGAAGCCTCTCCCTAATCTTGGCAAACGAGACCCGATAATTCCTCCTATCGGAATCATTTCCCATATCCACTATTTCAGCAGATGGCACTATCTCTTGGATCTTCCGCCCCACTTGTTCGAGCGTGTAATTTTGTCCGTCCGAACCCACATTGAAAACCTCCCCATTCACTAACTCACCTGGCGCCATCAACATGGACAAAACGCCCTTGGCTGCATCGTCAACATGGACAAACGGACGCCACTGCTCCCCGCCAAACAAGGTGATTCGACCTTCTCGAACAGCCTTCGCTGTCAACAAATTGACAACCAAATCAAACCGAATCCTCCCCGAGAATCCGTAAATCGTTCCAAACCGAACAATGATCGGCTTAAATGACTCGTCCGACACCTCATGCAGGACTTTCTCAGATGCGATTTTGCTGCTCGCGTACAAAGACACCGGATCAAGCATTGATCGTTCGTCTAAGATCACGTCGTTTGCCCCGTAAACAGAACAGGTGCTCGCGAAAATGAACCGCTCAACCTTATGCGCCTTAGCCACATCCGCAATGAGCCGGACCGCCGCCAAATTAATCTCAATCGTCAGCCCCTCGTCATGAGCGCAGGCTAGATCACCGACGAGGCCTCCAAGGTGTACCACCAAGCCCACGCCCCTCATTGCCTCGACCACCTTGTCGACTTGCCGAAAATCACCCTTGATGATCTCAAGCCTCTCATGCCCGACAAACTCCTTGATCGGCTCCTCCCCAAAGAGGAAGGCATCCAGCAGCCGCACGCGATAACCGGCCTCCAAAAGTTTTGGCAGAAGGGCGGATCCAATGTAACCCGCACCCCCAATCACCAAGACATGATCCGCCTCCGCTCCTCGTCCGAGGTCCACTTCATTTCTCAACTCCTCCCGAATCACCATACGCCACAAGGAAGACCAGAGGCGAGAGGCGACCAAAATGACAGCGGCCACCAGCCAACCAATCACCAACACACCGCGAGGCACGCCGAACAAGGAGGGCATGATGAAACTCGCGAAAGAAAACAACAAGTAAACGACAGCGACAGCTTGAAAAACCACGAGCGCCTTGTAGCGTCCGCGATAATTACGCCCCCGGATATAGAAGCCAAAAATAGAAAAGACGCTGATGCCAAGAAGCAGCAGAAACCACGATGTTTTCAGAAATGTTCGGACATACTCTTGAATGTAACTATCTAAATCAGACGGGCGATCGATCCAGTAAACAATGGATAAGCGCACCAGAAACGCCAGCGCTAACGAACCCACGAGCATTAAGCTGTCCGCAACACCCCGAAAGATTCTCTCAAAGCGCACGCTACTTAGCTTGCTATCTAACGTCTTCGCCAAGAGCCCCATAACAGAATTCGACCAAACTTACGAACCAAATTGAGCTAACAAAAAATCGGCTCATTCAAGGAGTCGCTAAAAAAACCCTACGGCTCACTTACTAGCCTCGGTCAACACTTCGCGAGCGCCAGAGGCGATGAACTCCATATTACTCACCGACAGAGTTGAGTAAACCGGAAACATCAAAGACAAATCACCTAACATCCTAGCGTTTGGTAATCGCTCCGCAGGAGCCGTCCCAGCAATCTCAAAAGCCTTCTCACGGTAGATCTCGCTACACGTCCCACTAAAACATGGCACTCCACCCTCGGTAATCGCATTCATTATCCGGTCCCGATCCCAACCCATCTTCAACTGTTCCGGCCTCAGATAGGCGCAGTACCGATAATAACTATGAGTGAATTCGGCGCCGACGGTCGGCACCCTCACACAGTCAAAGTCTTTCAACGTCTCCGTCAGAATGGCGGCGTTGCGCTGACGAACCGAAACAGCCTCGTCGAGCCTCGTCAGCTGGATGCGACCGAGAGCCGCTTGGATCTCTGTCATCCTCCAATTGGTGCCAAACGATTCGTGCAGCCAACGAAATCCTGGCGGGTGCTGCTTATTAAATACCGTGTCATAGGATTTACCATGATCCTTGTAAGCCCACATTCGCTTCCACAGGTGTTCCCTATCCGTGACCACCAAACCACCTTCACCACCAGTGCTGATGATCTTATCCTGGCAAAACGAAAACGCGCCGACATCGCCGAAGCTGCCCACCGGTTTTCCTCGATAGGCTGCGCCATGAGCCTGGGCGCAGTCTTCAATCACGGCTAATCCATGTTCTCGAGCCACAGACAAGATATCTTCCATATCGCATGGCATCCCGCCTAAATGGACGGGAATAACCGCCTTGGTCTGATCGCTGAGTACAGCCCGAAGGGTGTCCCCGGTAATGTTGCCTGAATCCAAGTCAACATCGGCAAAAACCGGTTGAGCACCACACAGCGCCACGCAACTAGCCGAGGCAATAAAACTTCTGGGTGAAACAATGACCTCATCTCCACTTGTCACGCCAACCGCCTTCAAAGCGAGGTCCAAAGCGACGCTCCCGTTCGCCAAGGCGATCCCGAAACGACTCCCCACTGCTGCCGCATACTCCCTCTCAAAGGCCTTTCCCTCAGAACCTGTCCAGTAATTCACCTTTCCGGAACGCAGGATCCTACCCACAGCCTCAATTTCTCGGTCGCTGAAACTTGGCCATGTCGGAAACTCTCTTTTCATATTCAATTCCTACAAAAAGTTAATATGCCTCAAGTTTCTAGGACGGAAATCTTCGTTATTAACTTTAACTCTAAAAAAATGCTTTTTAGCTGTTGAATTTAGTGGATCGTTTTTGATGCTAAGCATTTTATTTAGTTTTCCATGTATGAACCAATTCTGTTTAAAATCTGCAGCTCATTCTAAAACTAAACCGTTGACATTAGGTATAAAAATAAATCTTTACCAAATTTAGCTTTAACAGAAAATAGATAATCATTTCCATCATCAGCTACTTTTTTCTATTCTGTTTAATTCCTTTAACTCTTCTTATATTATCAACTTCTTTCCAATTTTAGTTCTTACCCCACCAAACCGACAACGCTTAACAAAAGTAATAACAGCTTTTTCATTTTTCTATTCCTCAACAGTGTAATCTTCAAATTCAACGGTTCACATGGAATATCTTTATTCGGGCAACCTTCTCAGCCGGGGCAACAATTTCTACGACCACCTGTCGTTCTCTTCAACAAATCTAAACATAACGACTTAAGTAATGCCGCATAATCGTTGCAGAACACGGTTCGGTTTTCGCCATTGGTCGAAGCAGACCTCCACAGCGGCCGACAACTCCTCCAGGCTGCCGAAGTAGAGATTGTGAAGCGCCAGCCGCCGCGTCGGTTTCCAAACTCTCTTGATCGGCGCGAGCTGTGGGCTGTAAGGCGGCAGAAACAACAGGTCGAGATGCGCTCGGTGGGCTCTCAACAGTGGTTTGAGCAGCTTGGCGTGGTGGTAGCGTGCGTTGTC
>JAMASS010000030.1 GCA_024761205.1 Limisphaerales bacterium | reverse complement strand
TTATGGTTTGATGGCCGGGTATCCCAAAATCTTAAATCACAGGAGTCGTATGATGCGCAGTTTGTTCAAACCACGGAATGCCGCCAGGTTGGTCGCGGCAATCGCCCTTTTGTCCGAATCTTCCCGCTTGGCGTGACCGGGATTTTATCAAGGCGAACAAATCGAGCTCCCCGTTGACGCAAACCGAGCCATCCCGCATACGAATCACTTCACTCGGCAATCCCAACACCCGTTTAAGAATGTTCGCTTGGGGACTAGTGATGCTGATGGAGACGACTTCGCCTCGTTGAGTTACTCTCCCCTTGAAGGCAAAGCGATTGATGTAATTGATTTCGCCCGGACGATAGGTGGGAAATGAACCCCACGACCTGATCGGCACGAGGCAAAACTTGCGAAGGATCAAAGCTCCGAGGGTTAAGCCGATCATACGAAATCGAGTATTCGGCGCTGAGTCCTCGTGAACTAATCGCCCCCAAGTAAGTAGTAGGCGGTATTGAGACGCTGGGGCTGTTTGTTCGTTTGTGCTTTTGCCGGCATGAGCGATTGGTTCCGCTGCGGAACCCGAGGCGGTATCGATAGCATGGACACGTGCGGGGATTAAAACCTTGGCGAATGCTTTTGGGTGGGATTGAAAAGTGGTAAAGAGGGGTAAGACTCTGTTGAGCCGTCCGCCGCCGTCCTCCTCCGCTGGGCTACGGAGGATGGACATCACCGACAGGATACCTTGCACTAACCCCGGGTCTCCCGTTGCGGGCAGTGGCTCGACGGAGTATCGCCTCACCTTTCCGCGATGTAGTCTCACCACATTTAATTGTATCCGCCGCCTCTGGCCGCAGTTCAAAAAGAGGAAGGTGACCTAGCGCACGGCTGGGCAATCAATGTAATACGCAGAAAGTCCATGCGATTGATTCCGAGAGCATCTCGGAGCTGACTGGAAGGCGAATGTCAAAAGGACGGGCAAGCGTTACGGCGGTAATGCCCTTGGGCACCGGACACAACCGAAAGCCGCCGAGGCGCCGCTCATCGGCTCCGAATGGGGCGACCCCGCTCGAAAAAAGCGCGAGAGCCGCCCGAGCGGCCCCTCCAAGCGGGCGCTAGGGGCACCTCCTAGCGTGCGGAGAGCACTTCCTGGCACTCCCACTGGCAAGCCGCCCTCTTGCCCAGGAGCGCTGGCACTGAAAACAGCCGCCCCGGGATGGCCCACCAAGGCGTCCGCTCCATGAAAAACGCACGCCAACCGGCAAAAGCGGGACCAACGGCACGAGGCGACACTCCCCCCCGAAAAGGTTTGAGGAGCCCGCCGGGGCGACGCCGGGAAGGGGACACCAAGCCGGGAAAGCCTCACGGAGGCGGATTGGGGGAGAATGTGGCGATACCTGTGGGAGTAGGTAATGGATTGCTTGGCCGGACGCCAAGGCAGTCTCCGGGCTGGACGTAAAGCCATGTCGTTTCAAAAGCCCGGGGCAATTCTGGAGCCTCCCCGGGAGGAGACGAGGGCATTCCTTGGCTGGACGCCGGTGAGCGCAATGGCCACTGGTATCCCCTCTTTTCCCGCCCCGCCCAAATCATCGCTTTCCAAAAATTGAGCTGCGCCCGATTGCGAGGACACTTTCCGAGAACGACGAGGAGATGGGGGAGACAGGTAGTCGGGCTAGTTTTCGGTGACGAATACGTCGACCAACTCGCCAGGACGAATATCAAGCCCGGGTGGCATGGACATGAGAATTGGAAGGCTGAGGGCGAGGGCGAAGTCGGACCTGGAGTTATTGCCTCCATTGTTAAGCGCCTCCCACTCGGGACCGACACCCTCGATTTGAGTCGTGGCTATTTTTCGATTGGGTCCTCGAGTTTGGATTCTCACCGGTGTTCCCGGTTCGAGGGGTGTCCAGATTGGCGGATTGACGTAGGCGATTAATTGAGTGGGTTTATTCGCGATGATTGAGAGAATGCGGTCACCGGTCATGACATTTTCGCCAGGGAGTCGATGGATGGCGCCAACCTTACCGGCGATCGGGGCCGTGAGGGTGTAGGGTTTGAAAAGCTGTTCAATATTTTCGAGACTCCGCTCTTGAACCTGGAGGTCTGCTTGGAGTTGATCGGAGATTAAGTTTGATTCAAGGAGTGCATCCAACTCTCGCAGGTCATCAAGGGCTTCACCGAGCTCGGAGACCATCTTGGCGGCTTCGGTGACTTCGACTTTCAGCGCTTGGACGGTCTTCTGTGATTGATCGAATTGGTCGGATGAGATGAGATTTTCTTCGAATAGTCTTCGATCTCGGGAGAGCTCATTTTCCGCTCGTTGTAGATTCACCTTTGAAGCGGCTAGCTCAACCCGTTCATCGAGCCACGCAAGTCGAAGGCGGTAATAGCTCACCGCGTTTCGTTTCCTTTCCATGATGGGTTCAAATCGATTCCGAATGAAGTCCATTTGCAGCCTGAAGGCGTCTAGTTGCGTTTTGATGGTGATGGGCTGAATCAAGGCGACTGTCTGACCCTTTTTGACCGTCTGATATTTTGAGACCTTGAGGGCCGCGAGTTTGCCGGCCACGGGCGCCGTGATGCTTGCCTTTTGGCCGATTGCTTTGCCAACAATGCTGGGGGACTCGATTTGGGTGACCCATAGCCCGACGACTGTCGCTAAGGTAGTGAAGAAGGTTATCAGCGGAATTTTTCGATAGCGAAACTCTCGCCAACGGAGGTGCAGTGGCACGGGAATGGGTTTTCGATTCTCCATCTTAGACTTCAGATTCGGAATCGGACATCAGCCCTGTTACCCGCGAGACACCTTGGATGTTGCGTAATTCCGCAATCAACGAATCCAAGGTGGCTGGGTCTCGCATCAACAGCCGGTAGGAAAGATCCGTGCCTTCCTGACCGTCGGGCGATCGCTGACTCGCTCGGTCGCTTCGCAGGGTGTAGAAGCCAAGCAACGTATCGAGTTCATCACTCTGTCTCAAAGGACGTCCCCAATGGAGGTTCAGAATGACGTCAAAGCGATGTCGGGACCCGAATGAAGTGTAGTACAGATAATACATGATGAGGGCGGCCGTTGCGGTCCCAATAACGGCAGTGCCGAACTTCATCGTCCCGCAGGCCATCCCGATGACGATGACGGCAAGAACGTAGGTTGTGTCGAGGGTATCGCGAAGGATATTTCGGAATCGCACAATGGCGAAGACCGCCATCAAGCCGAAGGCTGTCACGAGGTTATTGGAGAGCACCATCATGACGAGGGCGACGATGACCGGCATCACGATCAGCGAATTGACGAAAGAACGTGAATATGAAAGACCGCTATGGGTCAGCATGTAAATCCAGGCGATCCCTTGGCCGCAAAGAAATGCCAAGAGGAGGCCCAGCAGGATCATGGGCACATCTGTCGGCAGCGTTCCGAAGTCTCCTTGAATGAGCTTTTGCACGGCAGTCTAAGACACGGATAGAAGGATTTGTTCACGGCGTTTTAGGTGAGAAATCTTCGTGGCTGAAAAGCTCGTATCGAAGGCCATTGGTTGCGGGGCGAGACCGCCACCTACTCCGAGTTGGTCCGGCCCAATCAATGTCGCTCCGTCCACGTACTTGGCCGCACCGCATTGAGTAAGGCCGTACACGCGAACCAGTTCTTTGAACCAGTCGGGAAACCGACTGGTGAACTTGAGTTCCAAGACCACGAAGTCACCAAAAACTCGGACAGGAGCGGACATTGTGGTCTTGAGTTCAGCGGATGGTTCTGGCTCGCAACGCACGTCTCGGTCGATGGTCATCCGCACGGTGTTATCATGTTCGCTGATCCATGCTTCTCTCAGGTAGGCCACGTGTGCAATGGGTATGGCGTTGAGCGTGGACACCATTTGGCAAAATTCACGAATGGCTTGATGCTGGTTCGGATTCTGGGTGACCACCTGCTCAGGAGAGGGAAGCTGTCCGGCAAGAATCGTATCCACGGCATCTCGGGCGATGCCAGCGCGCTTTTTGGAGATGGTGTTGTCCAGCCGTCGCTTAATCTCGAAGTAGACCGGGGCTTGGGGGCGGTTCTCATAGAATCTCAACCGGAGCTTAAAGCGGTTCTTGTCGCCGTTAATGGTCGTCTGGTAAAGCTTGAGATCGGGCGAATCCAGGTAAAGGCTGTGAACGAGATACGATAAATTGGGCAACGTCGCTCCGTATTCATCAATCACCAGGTAGCTCTGCACGAAATCTCGAATCGCAGTGGCGGTATCCTCGCTAACTATATACTTAAACTCGAACCGCTGGCTCTGTATGTTGTCGCGCCTCATCACATCTCTAAAAAACGCCGAATTTTGGGTTCACTAAGCTTGCCAACGCTGCAATCTATTTTTTTTTGTAAATTTTCAGTGTCAGATAAGTGACACTCTCGTGTCAAGTATTCAATTGGTGTTCGCCATAATTCATCCTTCCCGACACTAGTCAAATTCGCAGCGACGCCCTGAGCGTCGTTCTCCTATGTCCTTTCGAGCTTACCATGGAACGCAGGTTTGATGCCAATATCAGCAGGTTTCTGAAAAGGTGTGGGCGAGATTCCATCGAGCCGCTACCTCCTTAGGCAGTAAATGGAACAAGAGGGGTAAATTTCACTCAGTAATGGTGTGGAAGCGGGACTCCTCCTTCCGTGTAGCGATGAAGGGGGAAAGCGGCCGCCAACCGGATGTTTTGCGCAATACTCGATTTCTGTGATTTCTGTCTAACGAGACGGCGTTTCGACGGAACCTCCCCACCTCCTCCCAGTTAGGCACTCCCCCCTGGCTCGTTACCTGAACTTTGCTTGCAATGTGGGGGTTTTGAGGCGAAACCGACTTCGCCTCTACCGGAGATACGGCAGACTGTGCTTGCTCTAGGTGGCGAAGGTCGATGAGCTATCGACATACAAAGATCATCTTCACAGTCGGTCCGGCTACCCAAGATCGGCAGATGCTTTGAGAGGTGATTGCGTCCGGCGGCAATGTGTGCCGGATCAACATGGCGCATGCCACGGACCCGTGGCGGTGTCAGGTGGTCGAGGATGTTCGGCCCTTGAGTTCTGAATTGAAGCAACCGGTGGCGATTGTGATGGACATCAAGGAGCCCGTAGTCAGGACGGGGCCCTTGGAACAGCCGATCGAGCCGATAGAAGTGCCGGCTGTTTACATCACCGTGGATCCGGCCTTGGCAGATGCTGCAGCAGGCGGCGCTTGCACGATCACCTCGAATTACTCTGGAGTGGTGAGCGATGTGTCGGTAGACAACACGCTATTCATCGACAATGGACTCATTACAGCTGGAGGTGATCAATCAAGACGAGAACGGACTTCACTGCAAGGCTCTTAACGGCGGCACTCTGAGGAGTCAACGCCATACCAATTTACCCGGAAATCATGACCAGCCTTCCCCCGGTCACCCAAAAGGACCGAGTCGATACCAAGTTGGGTATCGAGTTGGGCGGCGTCTACTTCGCACTGTCTTTTGTTCGGCAGGGAGACGATGTGTATGTGATACGCCGGTTCCTAAGCGGTCATGGCAATGACGCCCTGATTATTGCCAAGATCGAAGATCAAAGCGTGATCGAGAATCTTGAGGAAATTATCAAGGCGGCGGACGGCCTCCTGGTGGCACGGGGTGACTTGGGTATTGAGGTGCCGTTTGAGAGGCTTCCGATTATTCAACGTCGCGCCGTTAATTTTTGTTTGACCATGGGATGGCCGGTGATTGTGGCGATGCATCTTCTGGAGTCTATGGTGTCTTCGCCAATCCCTACTCGCGCGGAGGTCACGGATGTGGCCAAGGCGGTGTTTGAGCGAGGGACTGTGTGATGCTGTCGGCTGAAATAACTATCGGTCAGGATCCGGTACGTTGTGTGGAGATTTTGGATCGGATGATTCGCAGCATCGAGACGGCCGTCGAGATAGGTCGTAATGAAGCATTGAAGTTGAAAATGGATAAGGCGAGGATTTTCCGTGCTGCAGTTGTGTTCGCTGAAAATTTAGCTGGGGTCGGCATTATTGTTTTCACCCGAAATGGTTATTTGGCGAGAGTGCTGTCGTTGTTGCGGCCGATTCGAAATCCGGTATTCGCATTTACCGGCGAACCCTCCGTGTACGATCAGTTGAGCCTGCTCTGGGGGGGGCCCTTTGTTTATGCTGCTGAAGAATGATCCTGAGAGCGTGATATCGGAGGCTTTTGCGACGCTGCTCTAGGGCCGTTGGTTGAGGAGAACAGCCAACTGTGGCGAGCACCAACGTAATTTCAAAAGGGGAGATATTTAATACGGTTTAGTTGCGCTGAATGAGTTCTGATTGCGTATTTTTTTGCCCTGATTGGCAATTTTTAAGCCCGGTTGTGCGCTTGCTGCTTAGTTGGCAAATGAGCCGATTCCGTGTTCATTGAGTTGGATTAACATGCGTAATTATTTGACATTAAGAAAGTTAAGCTCCGCATATTGCGTTGATTAAGTTCCGAAAACGCAGTGTTCCAATGAGAATTCCTTATTCTTGGCCTGACCTATGCTGAGGGGTGATCCAGTGGAGGATTTTTACTAGATGAGTCGTGCAGCTTATAGATAGCAGATAATTGAGGACGTTCGTCGCGTTGGCTCGGACCGGAGGGTTTACCAGTGCCGCTCGTGAAGTCTACCTATCGCACTCTGCCGTAAGCCATTCTGTAAAGGGCCTGGAACAAGATGTGGGGTGCCGGTTGTTCGATCGGGTGGGAAAGAAAGTGTTGTTGACTCAGGCCGGGGAAATGTTGTTGGTGCATGCGGATCGGATTCTGCATGAGATGGGACAGGCGCGCGAATCCATTGATCCGTTAAACAAATGGGGGCATTCCCGTATCCGTATCGGAGCGAGCAGTACGACATGTCAGTATATTCTGCCTTCGGTACTTCGACGGTTTAACGAGGACTATCCGGAATGGGCGATCACCATCAAGCTGGCGTTTGAACCTCTATTTAGCGACGAGTTGATGTTCATCGTGAGTGCGGGGCACGAGTGGGCCGTTTCGGGAAACGTCATTCGCATGCAGATTTCCAAGCAGAAGTTTGTGTTGTATAACAGGGGCAGCCAGACGTTCCGGATGATCGAGCAGTTCTTCCAGCGGGACGGGATCGGGATCATGGCTCCGTGGGTAGCTTGAGATGAAATTGAGGAGGGGAGTATCGTTGCACTGCCTTTGGGGCAACGTTTAGTGAGGCGTCAATGGAGTGTCTTGACCTGGCATCAGCGTCCGCTCAGTTTTTGACTGAGGAAAAGTTTGTCGACTATTGCCGGGAAACGACGCTGTCTATGGTCCGGTCTGCGGACCTTCGGGGGATCGCCAAGAAGGGGCGGAACTCCTCAATGGAGGCTCAGCAATCCAAGCATGATCTTCCGGTGGCATGATGCTAGAGCGGGTGCCGCGCTGACTGCAGGGTTGGTGCCATGTAAGGGTTTCTGGGCCTAGGGTGAAAGGCAGGTCAGTAGCTCATTCAATTGTCTGCCTCGGGAGGTTAGTAGCCAGGCTTGTCCGGTCTTGACGATGAGTTTCCGGCAGCGTTGAGTTCTTGTAGAGGTTTTCGTCCATTTCTAAAAGTTCGCCGGGCTGGCTATTTTTTAAGTTCGCCTCCTAATAATGACTTAAGCTGAAATGGCAGTCAGGTGTAGTCGAATGCGATCTCATAGCCGCGGACTTGATCGGGCAAGAGATGAGTATTTTTCAGAATCAGGGGCCGGCAGCGTTTTAACCAGGGGAAGTCTGTCTCTGAGACTCGGATTCGAAACATGGCCTGTTTTTCTCGGAGCTAGTTCCTGAAGCTGAATGACTCCGGTGACTAGGCTTGTATTTTGAATATCTCAGCTGGATCCAGTTCCAAGAGATTCAGCCCGTTCCAGAGCCCATGATCTCTCCTGCCCTTGGGGTACTTCTTTCTAAAATATTGGGGATAGGTTTCGTTGAGGAAGAGGGCTAATTCGAAATAAAGATGTGCGCGGTCTCGTGAAATCCTTGGGCGAGTGTTGCTGGTGCGTCCCATGACACCAATCTGTTCTCCGGATCCATTTTCCTGGTTCCCATCGATCCAGAATCTGGCTGAGAGGGGTATGGAGGCTGTAGGCTTCTAATATCCCTCGATCTTGTGTCCGATAAAGACATATTTACCGTAGTTGGAAAGACCAGACTTGTGATTTGCATACACAATCCAGCCATCTGCCGTTGAGAGCACCGCAGCCGTAGGATTTGCTCACCCAAGGTTTCCCCGGAGTGCCCACAAAGAAGGCGGCCTCCCCGCCCGGTTCGAGCAGGGAGTGGTTTACCGTTGGGAAGACAAAGAACACTTCTCCATGGGCGATTAGTGTGACGACTGCCGATAAAAGGTCCGCAATAAGCGATGGGTGGGAGGCGACTTCCTTTCCGAGCCATTGGCTGTTATCCTTCTCTGAGCTTTTCGGCAATGGCGTTGAGGCCACGGACGATTCGCTCAGCTTCCTCGCGAGTCGCGTCTGGTGTGAAAATGAGGACACCGTCACTAATGGGCTTTTCGATGAATGGGGCAGCCAACCATCGAGAATCGGAGAAACTGCTGTGAATGGCGATGTGCCGATTGCGCAGGCGATGGGTGGCGTTTTCAAACAGCCCCGTTCCGCGGCGGTCGTACTGAATCCGGAGGCTGAAGCCGCCGTTGGATTCGACTACCGCCGCTTCCACAATGTAACCTTCGTCGAGAAAAGGTTTTGGTTTGACCGTGATCATGATGGGAGACCTGCGATAGATGGGAACGGTTTGGAAGCGGCCTGTCCGATCGGGATTCACACTGCCATAGAGGCGAAGGGTGCTATATTTGCCGCTCTCTTCTTCCTTAGAGGTCAAGGCACATCCCAGAAAAATCAGTGGTGCTAGCAGAGAGCCCAGAGTCGTGTAGAAATTGATTGCTTGCTGCGGAAGCTTCATAGTAGGTAATCGGAACCTTAAGCGATCAATCTAAAGTAAAAGAATCATGGGACAACAGCACAATAAAGTTCAGAAACGCCGTCGTCGCGCCCGATATCTGAAACGGAAAAAGGCTGCAACAAAAGCCAAATCCACAAAATCTTAAGCTTATTTCTAAGGCTCTGCCGGTCTGACCGAGAGGAGATTGCACCATCGCTCTTCGGTCCCAGAGTCGGGGTTTAAGCGGATAGAAAAACCTCTGTTCAGAGAACGTGGGTAGCGGGTCGGCTATGCCGGAAAGAACCACCTCATGGCAACCCCTCTGAGCATCATTCCCACGCCCCCCAGAGTAATGAAGGGAAAGACAGGGATTCGGATGTTCCGTGTGTTTCGGGATACGCGAGAGCAACGCACGCAAGGGAATCGCTCCTAGGGCGCAAAGCTACTGCGTTGGCACGGCAGGCTTTTGGACGAAGAGAGGATGCGGCAGCATGTAAAAGGGCGGGAGAAACAGGAACAAAGACCGGGAAGAGTTCCGATTTAACCGATGGCAGAACCCCGGGGAGCGGCGTGTTCGCTCAGCCCCCAGGCATCTTATAGACGCCAATCCCAAAACCCCGCCCCCTTGCCCAAGGCTCTTTACTGAGGTGAGCATCAGATGGCCGATCATTCGCCGGCAGTGACGGACGCATTTACTTCGGGCCACCAAAAAAGAAGCTCCGCTCCATGGTGCTGGAAGTGAAAGGCGGCGAGAATGTCAATATCAGCGTCGTGCGCCAACTGCGCAGTGTCTTGGAACATGAAGACGCCGACATGGCCGGCCTGATCCTCATGCACAAACTGAAGCCGCTCCGGAAAGCCGCCTTCAGCCGCAAGATGGCGATGGCCAGAGACATAAGAGCCAATGGCAAACGCTACCCGGCCTGCAACTCCTGAGCGTGCCGGACATATTGGAGGGACGCCGCTTCGAGCTACCGGACGCACCCGCTGCCCCGCAGCTCCAGACAAACGCAGCTCCCCTTCCCCACCGAAGGCTCTTCATGCCCCTAACTCATCATTCCGAAATGAATTACAAAACAGAAGATTGCGAGGAATAGAATAAACCCTTTGGCTCGAATTTTCGCCCTTATCGCCAGTGCGGTTGTCGAGGGACTCTTTGCCTTCTTCAGCAATCACGCAGGAAGTTAACGCCGAAACTGCTGAAGAATGCCAAGCCGAGTATAATGAATGCAGGAATGAAATCATTGCATGGGGACTGGCGGTTAAATCTGCAATTGATCCGTTAGACAGAACACTGCGGGATATCTGCGGAGATGAAAAGGTAGAGGCGCTTGCAATTGATGCCCTTGCGAAAAATGATGCCATCAACGAGGCTGTTATTGCCTTCGAATTAACGTAACAGGCCTCCCTTAATGAAAAAAACGACTGTACTTATTGGGATTACGATGACGGCGACTGAGCTTGTGAAGAAGATATTACCGAGGCTAACAGAGCGTATGATGCAGCCATTGCCGGCATTGACACGTCGAAAATATCTGTCCGCAGGACGCTGAAAAAACGCTCGGGCAAACCTGGAATACCTATCATTGGTGGCACAATTTTTATCACGCGGAAAATAAAGTGGAGTTGGATGAATGTTTGAATCCGAGTTCGCATGCCCCGGGAAGCTGAAGGAACCAAACCGCAGACAAGAAATTGAAACCAAGCAACATAAGATCATTTGCCGTCACTTTTTCTGTCGCCGTCCTGGCAGCCTGCGCCACAACAAAAATCGAAGCACAAAGTCTTGGTTCAAAACTCATCGAGTCATTTAACGAAGAAGCCCCCGTCTTCCTGCAGCTTGGAATGCCCGGTTGGAAGAAAGCAAAGCTCGCACCTTGGCTCGGCTTCCCGACTTTGAAGCGACTAACCGAGAATTTGCGGCCGGCTATCAGCGATACATGGAGGAATCAACGAGAAAATTCTAGGAAACCATCATCCTGGAAGTGTTAAAAAACTGGAACGATGGAACCGAATCGGCCGCCCCATCAAGGTGGAATCAAATCATTGCCAACGCCGAAACGACGGCGGTTGCCCTGTTTGACCTTGTTCTGTTGGGAAAGAATGGATTAACCAGGGCACAAGTGACCGAGACCAAAGTGCAACTATCATACGCCTGATTCAGAGAACGCCACTTCAGTTGAGAAGATTATGAACGTGAAGAACTTGGGTTGAGCACATTCGGAGACATTTATTCAAATGCAAAAAGAGAAGTAAGAGCAAGAGGACAGAGAACGACAGGGGAGGGCTTTCAAGACATCTATCAACGAGAAAAAAGAAAATGGTTGATTGGTTCGGTCATTGGTTTTGACGATGAAGGCAATCGAGTAGAACGAAATTTTGAATTGCCGCTCGTTCAAAAAATTTTCCCGAGGCATAGGGTCGATGTAGAGTACGTGCTGGAAATACTAGACAATCCCGAGGATGCTTTGGAAAGTCCGATTGATCCCGGAGCCGATGTCGAGTCCGTTGGAAATGCCAACGACTAAAACTTTTTCGGCAAGAGAATCAGGACAGTCGCCGGGTGGCGAGCGCGTCGCTTCATGGTGCTACCAACGCACTTCACCCGCGGGAAACAAAAAGAAGCTGAGCGTCCCCATTAGTTGGGAAACAAGCAACAAGTCGGGCCAAGCCTTTCGGGGTCTTGTTTTTTTTCGGTCTGCCGGATTTTGGACGGTCAGGTCTTCTCTCGCCATCTTGGGAAGCCTTATGGCGTATACGGGAGACTAGACCCCACCGCCTGTTGCAGGTCATTGAGTCCGTGCTTTCTGAGTTGGGCGATCAGTCCGTGGAGGATATCCGCAATCACTCCGGGACCCTGGAATACGAGACCGGAGTAAAGTTGGCAAAGAGTCGCTCCTGCGGTGATTTTTTCCCAGGCACTCTCGGCGTCATTGATGCCTCCCGCGCCGATGATCGTGAGTTGCTGCCCCTCTGTGACTCGCCGGATATGCCGGATGATGCCGGTGCTGCGGGCTCGCAACGGTGTTCCGCTCAACCCTCCACATTTGCCGTAAATCGGCAAATGTCTTTTTGGTCTGTCAGTTGTCGTATTCGTCGCCACGATCCCGTCTAATCCATGCTCCATGACCAACTCAACCACATCGTCGATAGCCTGATAGGAAAGATCAGGAGAAATCTTGACCAACATCGGTTTTTTTCTCTGCGGCGCCAGAGTTTTAAGAATGCCGGACAACATTTCCTTCTTCTGCAAATCTCTGACTCCGGGCACGTTCGGTGAACTGACATTCAGCACAAAGTAATCACACACGGACCGGAACTTTTCAAGAGACTTAGCGAACTCTATATGTGCCTCTTCAGGCTGTGTTTTCTTTGATTGGGCTAGATTGATTCCCAAAGGGAACCTCCGACGGGTCTTCTCCAGAGTCTTAGAGATATTGTCTGCTCCTTTATTATTGCATCCCATCCGGTTGAATATCGCTTCCTCTTCCGTGATTCGGAAAAGCCTAGGTTTAGCTTGCCCCTTCTGCTCCTTAGGAGTGACCCCGCCAATCTCACAGAAACCGAATCCCAATGCCTCCCAAGCAGGGACGGCGATGCCGTCCTTGTCCATCCCTGCGGCGAGACCTAGGGGATTCGGAAACCGTAGCCCACAAACAGATACCGGAAGAGGCGGTGAAGGAAGCCTCTCTCGAATAAAATCACAACACACCTCCGAGCGTCCCAGCACACTCAGAGCCCTCAGAGTCCAAGAATGAGCACGCTCTGCATCAAGTAGAAATAAAGCGGGCCTGACCCACTGCTGATAAAATTGACTCACCGTGAGTCAATTTGTGTTCAGTGAACACCGAATAGCAAGGGGAATCACAAAAAAGCAAGTAAAAACTCAAAAATAAGGGAACCAAGGTCAGGTGCACGTGAATCACGATAGCCTGACGCCGGTCTTGGTAGTGGCTAGTCGATCAAGCCAAATGTGATAAAGCTGATTAGTCGCTACGACGTCCCGGAGGCAATACTCGGCGATCTCCCGATGCCGTCCTTCGGCGATAAACTGGCTGATGTTGAAACCGGTGATTCCGTGCGCCTTGGGTGATTCAATCCCAAAGGCTTTGCAGTAGAAGTCCAGATTGAACTTTCTAGCGGCGCCGTCCCGGCCACTCACGTTGTAGAAGGTCAACTGATCCGCGAGGTCACAGTGCGGCTGTGTTTGGAAGCGGTAGCCAAGCCAGTCTTTGCGAATGATGGGAATATTGAGTTGCGCGGATTTCAAATAGAGAAAGGGCACGTCAAAGGAACGCCCGTTGAATGTGATGACGGCATCGTAGTGTTTCACGGTGTCCCAAAAAACGGTAAGCAGTTCATGTTCATCAGGGAAGGGAATGAATGTCACCGGGTCTATCCTGGCTTGGTCTTCTTCGTAGTCGTCCGCAATGAATAGCACCTGCCCTTTTTGGGTTTCGGTATTCAACATGGCAATACAGACGACTTCCGCCGTGAAAGGCCAGAGAGCGAACTGGCGCTCGATTTCCTCCCGCATGGCTTGTTGGGCGTCCGGGTCGGATTCTCTTTCGGCGGGACGGAAGAGATACTCCAGGACGGAATCATCGAAGGAATCGACAGGGAGGGCGGATGTTTCAATGTCGAAAACCAAAGAAGCCATAATTGTGGATGCCCCCTGAAAAGCTCAGGACGGCGGACTCAAAATGAATCGAGCATTTGCCATCCTGTATTGCAAGACCAAGCGGTATGTTACCGTTTCTTCTTAGCAGCTTCTTTTGCTGCTTTCTTCTTCGGTGCCACAGACCCTCACCTCTGGTTCGTTATGTTTCGGTAACTTCTATAGCGTTAAGATGGATTGGTCTATAGCAAATAGAAATCCTCTGGCTAGTTTTTTCTGCAAATTGACTTGCATCTTGAATCGTTTTTTTCTCGGTGGTTGAATCCTCGTCGATATCGTTTCTCACATGTCGAAACCGAAAGCTCTGACTCCGATGATGGCCCAGTATCGCCGCATCAAGTCTGAATTGCCGAGCGAATCCTTGTTGTTGTTTCGACTGGGAGATTTCTACGAACTCTTCTTTGAAGATGCGCTAACCAGCGCTGAAATTTTGGAGGTGGCGCTAACAAAAAGAGGCGCCGTGCCGATGTGCGGCATTCCGTTTCACGCTGCAAGTAATTACCTTGGTAAATTACTCCGAGCGGGCAGAAAGGTTGCGATTTGCGATCAGGTTGAGGAGGCACGACTGGGCAAATTGGTAAAGCGGGAGGTGACTCAAATACTGAGCCCGGGGACCCATTTTGATGAGTCGATCCTGCAGGCCGCTCAAAACAACTACCTGGCGGCCATTTTTCGGGATGGCGACACGGTTGGTGTCAGCACGGTTGATCTGACGACGGGTGAATTCGGTGTTACGGAACTGCCAATCACACACTTAGGCGCTGAGCTTGAGCGAATTATACCGGCGGAGGTGATCTTTCCGGAGAACGACGCCAAGTTGCAGCAAGACCTGAGGAATGGGAAATGGAGTTTGAGTCCTTACGCGGATTGGGTGTTTAGATTGGAGACGGCGGAGTATACTTTGAAGGATCAGTTCAAGGTGGCCTCGCTCGACGGTTTCGGGCTTCGTGGACGCACCATTGCCATTGGCGCGTCCGGGGCGGTTCTACACTACCTTTCTCAACATCTGCGACGGGACTTGAGTCATCTCAGGGCGTTGGAATGCTATGAGCGAAATGAGTTTCTCACGCTGGACCTGATCACCCTAAAAAATCTGGAGGTTCTTGAGCCCTTACACCGGGATGCGCCGCGATCGGCATCGCTGTTTGGTGCGTTGAATGAGACCATCACGCCGATGGGCGCACGTTGTCTGCGTCAGTGGATTTCCCAGCCTTTAGCTCGCCGTGATTTAATCATTCGACGGCAAGCAACCATTGAGCTGTGGTTGAAGCGGCCCGAGTATTTGGAGAAGTTTCGCGCGTCGTTAAAGGAGATCAAGGACCTGGAACGCACTGTGAGCCGCTTGAGTGTCGGGAGCGGTAATGCGCGGGATCTCTTGGTCCTGAAATCGGGTTTGGACAAGGCGCCTGGTTTGAAAGATATCCTGAATGAGCTAACAAATGACTTGGTGGCATCCAATGAGACATTGCTCTCGGATTCCGATTCGGCGGCGGAGCGGAAGGCAGGCCTTTTGACGGAACTCAATGCAGTGCTGGATCCTTTGCCGGAATTGACAGAGAAGATCCGGCTCTCGATCAGCGACGAGCCGCCGGCGACAGTCAAGGAAGGAGGGCTCATCCGAGATGGATTTGACTCTCGTCTCGATGAATTGCGGAGCGCCGGAAGGGAAGGGAAGAGCTGGATTGCCGGATTGCAGCGGGACGAGGCCAAACGAACGGGGATTAGCTCGCTAAAGGTGCGCTTCAACTCGGTGTTCGGCTACTTTATCGAGGTGACTCGAAGCAATTTAGACAAGGTGCCGGAGCACTACATTCGGAAACAAACCATCGCCAATGGCGAGCGGTTCATCACGCCGGAACTCAAGGAAGTCGAGGGCAAAATCCTCGGAGCGGAGGAGCGGGCGCAAAGATTGGAGTACGAACTGTTCCTGCGTATCCGAGAGGCCGTGGTGCAGTGCCTAAAACCCATCCAGCAAACCGCAGCTGCGGTGGCGCAACTCGATGTCCTGGCAAGCCTCAGCGAGGCGGCTCGGTTGCATGATTACTGTCGACCTGAAATCGGAGATGAGGGACTGCTCGCAATTACCGAAGGGCGCCATCCCGTGTTGGAACAATCGCTCGTTGAAGAGCGTTTTGTCCCCAATGATACTGAACTAGGCGGTGCCGGTCCCCAAATCGCACTCATTACCGGACCGAATATGGCGGGCAAGAGCACCTATATCCGTCAGGTCGCTCTGTTATCATTGTTGGCGCATACGGGATCTTTTGTTCCGGCGAAGGTCGCCCGAATCGATCTGTTGGACCGGATCTTTACGCGGATCGGAGCTTCTGACGATCTATCACGCGGGCAATCCACGTTCATGGTGGAAATGAGCGAAACCGCAAACATCCTCAACCATGCGACTGCCCGGAGTTTGGTGATTCTGGATGAAGTCGGCCGCGGCACCAGCACGTTTGACGGGCTGAGTCTGGCCTGGTCAATTGTCGAGCATCTGCATAACCGGATTGGCGCCAAGACGCTGTTTGCCACTCACTATCACGAATTGACCGAACTCGCAGGACGGCTTGATCGCGTCAGCAATTTTCGGGTGACCGTGAAAGAGTGGGACGATCGCATCGTGTTCGTGCGAAGGATCCTTCCGGGAGGTGCCGACAAAAGCTATGGGATTCAAGTGGCTCGGCTGGCGGGAATCCCCAAAACAGTGCTGAAAAGGGCCAAGGGAATCCTCGAACGGTTGGAACAATCCGACTTGCGGCCGGACGGAACTTCAGGCGAAAACCGGACCCAACGGCGAGAGAGAGATCGACTGCGGGAGCTCGAACCGCCACCCCAGTTGGACCTGTTTTCATGGCCGGAATGAGCTTGCCCGCAACCGCTTCCTCGGCGTCCTACCTTCGGAGTCACGGAACACAAAGACCCGCTTCGGCAATCCGGGGCGGGCGTGTATGAAAAGATCAGCGGGGCGTTTCCTTGCACGGGTTCTCCTTCCGTCCCGCAATCACTTCGACTATTTTTCCTCGGCTTCCCGCATCCGCATCTCCTGGATTTCCGTGGGCGTGGGCACGCGAA
This sequence comes from Limisphaerales bacterium, assembly GCA_024761205.1. GTDB lineage: Bacteria > Verrucomicrobiota > Verrucomicrobiia > Limisphaerales > AAA164-E04 > UBA2970. The sequence continues at coordinate 45,472 of JAMASS010000030.1, read as the reverse complement.
GGCCGCCGTCCTCTTCCTGGATCAAGGGCACCATTTCCCCTTGCTCCGTAACGAGGTCGCCGACAAATCCCTTGTGCATCCGCACCGGGTTGCCGTCCTTGTCCACCAGCCGGTTGTTTTCAACCCTCACCAAACGGTCCGGGTGAATCGCCTTGAGCTAGGGATCGCCCGATCCGATGAACATCAGTTGCCAGATGAGTTCCGCTTCGCAGGCGACGAAGTCCTCCGCATCGAACTAGGAATGAGGTGGCTAATACTCTTTTCGATATGGATGAGTTCCGCTTCGTAGGCGACGAAGTCCTCCGCCCAACCCTCGTAAGGCACCAGCAGTTCCTCCGTTGTCGCCGGATGCCCCTCGCTCATGAGTTCGTCGTAAGTCTTGCCCAGCGCCTTCTCTTCCGGCGACAGCCCGTAGATGCTCGGATACGGGATGGCGTCCATTCCCTGGACCTGCTCGATCAGCCGGTCCCGCAGCCCCTCGGCCTCGGCGTAACCCGCCTCCGTGGAAAAGCGCCGATTCAGCCAGTCGGAACTCGTAAGGTTCCACATTATGTATCTCTTGTATCTATCGGCTTCCTCTCCCCAGGTGCTGACGGTTCCGTCGCGATTCCGCACGGCTTTCCATCTTCGCTGGAAGGTGGTTTCTACCTGCTCTCCGGTTACGGGATCAATGCTGACGCTCGTCACCGGCACGATCATCGGATCGCCGGGGTCATGGCGCGCCGCTCGTTGATACCCCCAGAGATATCCAAAGAGCCAGCCGGCGATGACGGGGTTGTGGCCCCGGTCGTGTTCCGCGAGGATGCGATACATCTGCTCGAAGGGTGCCGAAAAGCGCGCCTCGTTCTGAAAGAAACGCTTGAGCCGAGGATGGTTTTCCACAATGGCGCTGTCCAAGCTGCTGCGGTGGAGGTAGGAACCCGGGGGCGCATTGTAGAGAACGTGCTTCATGGGATCAAAGATCACGTTCGGGTCGGTGGCGGGTTTCCAGGGGAAGTTCTTCTTCCAGTTGGCCAGGCGCTTGGCCTCCTTTTGGGCAGCCAAAATGTCTCCCTTGGCCATCAACCGCTCGTAGGTTGAGACCGGGGGCCACTCGGCCCGCTCCCGATCGAACACCTTGCGGGAGGCCTCGCTGGGCTTGGGCGGGATGATGAAATAGTGCGCGTCATACCGTTGAAAGACGGCGACGGCGAGGACGAAAATGCCCAAGGCCAGCGCGCATTTTATCTTAGTCTTCATTTTTCAGTTTGGCGATGATCGCTTTTTCTAATTTGGTTGTTTTGGAGACCACTATGAAGAAGAAAAATAGTAAAGCATAAGTTGGCGAATATTACGGGCAATGCTAGTTACTACGCCACTCACTCTTGCTCCTTTCCCGTGTTTGCCGCTACCAGAACTGCCACCAACGCTTTCTGCCGAAGCTCGGTTGCTTTTATGCTGCCCGAAGGGGTGAATCTTGGGCCAACGGTGGGGCGGCGGGCGCGTCAATGAGTTTCCATAGGGGGAAGGCGCGCCGGTGCGCCTAGAAATCTTCGTCCGTGCCTTTCATGTTCTTCCAACTGGCGGGGGTGCGTCCTTGCCAAAGGTCTTGGTGCTGCAGGTTGTCGTAGTTCCAGCGGCGGCGTTTTTCCGCTACAGGCACTGTCCAATTGTAGAGTGTGTCGGCCTCTACGTGGCCGTCCGCCAGCAGCATGTTCACCCGGCCATTGTGCCGGCGGCTGATGCTCAGGCGTGACCATCCGTAGGGATTGACGTTCATCTCGTCCGGGCCGGCCCGCCAAAAGTAAGTGAAATTGTGGTTCCGAAAATAGGCTGTTCTGTCCCCCACGGCGATCAGTTCAGACGGCGCCCGAATCCGGCTCTCCTTGAGCGTCTCGAACCAGCTGTGAATCGACATCTCCGAGCGGCCGGTGGGCAGAATCCGCCCCGTGCTGCCTATCCCATACCACGGCGGGCGCATGAGGTGTCCAGGAATACCATCTGAAGCGCAGCCTTCCACGTTCAGTCCGTAGCTGAAACTCCATTCCTTCCAGAGGTCCGATTGGCCGAAGCGTTCCGGATGTTCTTGTTGATATTGCCGCATGGCCTTTTGCAGCTTCCCCCGGCTGTTGGCGGCGCAGTGCCAGACGTTGGTGTCCCGCCCGTGATAGGCGTCCCAGAGCAGCAGACGCCAGGTCAGCCGCATGACGTTGGCATAGTCGGTCGTGCCCCGCCAGCGAGGATCGAAACCATGATCCGACTGCGCGTAAGGGGGGAATTGCCCTTCGTAATCCGTAGCGTAGAGGTGAAAGGCCGTGCCGATCTGCTTGAGATTGCCCACGCAGTGGATGCGTTTGGCCGCACTCTTGGCCCGGCTCAGGGCGGGCAGCAGCAGGGAGGCGAGAATGGCGATGATGGCGATGACCACCAACAGCTCGATCAGGGTGAAGGCTCGATTTTTCATAGCGAATAGGATGTTTATAGAGAAAAACTCGGTTTGGTACGAGCAAAAACCGCGCCAAACCGAGGATTGGGAACTTATTTTTCGAACAAAGGCTGTCTAGGGGTAGGCATACATGTCGATGCGAGCGCAGCGGGAAGCGAACACGCCATCTGATCAACTGCGCTCATGTCCCGTGCCATCGGCTTTTTGTTGTGGATGCGGAGGAGTCATCGGCCCACCCGGAGTATGAGATTTGTCCGCTCTGTATGAAAGCAGGCATCACGCCGGAGAATGCCCGTCGCAACAGGGCTTCTCAGACATCGTGCCAGACGGGGAAGCGCACCCCCACGAGATTGGCGCAGGCGGTGGCCAAGGCCTGCGCCCCGAACTCCTGATTGATTCGAACGGCGTTCATGAGGTTTTGGGCGGGCGGCGGGCGGAAGGTGCGGGCGGCGATGCGATGCGGGATGTTCTCCGTGGCTGGCTCGGAATCCAGGACTTGCTGCTAAAGCACTCAAGCGAAAGTATGCAGTCGCCTTCAGGTTTGCCCTTGTCCGAAACGCCCTCCCAAACATAAGAGCTATTGGCCGGAACATAAGAACTATTGGCCGGAACACTTGCGCCGTCGGTCGAATAATTGGAATATATCCCCCTATCCCACAGGCACTCTTCGAATTCCTCCCAAGTCTCGGTGAGATACCAGTAAGCACACTCACCGGCACGCAGTTCAGCGTAGGTGTCCAGGGCCAGGTCGTTGCGCTGCCCGCCCCATCACAGCGTTACGGGCGTTGACCGCCGGACGAAACCAGAGTTCGGGCGGTTGAGCGTCGTGTCTGATATCCAGAGACGAAATCCCGAAACCGATCAGTTTCTTGTCTTTCGACCAAATGTAATCAGGCTCGACAAAATAATCGCTTGAACGATACACCCGCCCCCGATGGTAGAAGCATCCCTTGGGCGACGAAATATCCGCCGCTTTCATCAGCCGGGACAGCGGATCGTAAAATGCCACCAAGTCTTCTATAATTACTTTCCTCCGGTACGGTGACTAAATGATTGGGAAATAGCGACAATATATCATGACTACCTATACGGGCCTCCAATTTGCGTTGATCGCCTCCAGCGGATTTTTCGAACAAAATCGTTTCATTCCCTAACCTTTCCTCAGCTTTTACGGGCCATTTCTGCGAAGATCTTTACACTCGTAGATTACCCAAGAATCCGTTCCCTCAAAGCCAGCACTTACAGCGGTGTCTGAAAATCTCCGCATGCATTCGTTCAGAGGCCGGTTCAGCATTCTGTCGGATGAAAAAGTCAAGGCAATCAATTAGGCAATGCCCAATAAAATCATCAAATGTATGAGTACGCCGGATAGCGGGATGACAGACATCGCTAACGCTGCGAGCCTTTGCTAGCATGCCCCCCAAACTGCAACAGGAAGCAGAATCAACGGGATCGAAAATATCGAAGCTGGCGTAATTACTTCTTCTCGAACCAGGCGGAAATTCAATTCCAACGCCGCCAAACAAGGGGAAGGTCCCCGAAAACCGCCGCAAGCGTGGGCTAAAGCTGGCTGGGAAAGGAAAACAGTCAAAGGTTCATCAAGATTGATACCAAAATTGGAATCAACCCAAAGGAAAGCAGTATAAATAACGTCGCCAGTTTTTGCCACTGCTTGCCGTGACGGACTACGGGAATTAGGACAACTACAGCAAACACCGTGCAGGAAACATGAATCAACATGCCCGATATGTTTTGATGCACTGGCGCATGACTGCGACTGAACCCGGGAGCAATCAAAGAGACAAGTGGAAACTGCCCCCAAAACACCACGACCGCCCATATCAGCCTCCAATTTGCGTTGACAGCTTCCAGCGGTTTCTTTCCATAAAGTCGCTTCAATTTCATTCCGCAGCCTTTTCTTAATTTACGGACCACTCCTCCTCAAGTCCTGGCGATCGTAAATGTGCCGGCTTTCCATCCCGTCGGCAACAAACAAAAACCCGCCCCGGAAAAACCGAGGCGGGCGCAGAAAAAAGGCGGTTGCCGCAAGGCCAGCCCTCAGCCGATGCCGCCTGACGCCCCGCTAACCTGCGGCACGGTCCAATAAATTAAGGACGACCATCAATAAAACAAACAACAAGAATCCCGCTCCCAGCAGTCCCGGAATCCTTTGCTCCCACCAGCTACTGCCCCACACAGCCAACGGAAGCAATATGACAGAGAGTGAGATCAACAAAACCGTAATGAAAAACCCGGCCAATGCCTCTACACGTTCCATTCCGGTAGTAGCAGGAACACATAATAGATAAAGAAGAATAGTTATGTAAGTGCCCACAAAGAGCCACTTGGCCACCTTCATCCGCGTGTTCAAAGCGGACTGATTTGAAATGAAGTAGTGTCTGATTTTGTTCCTGTCCATTTTCTCCGGTCCTTTCTCTTAGGGTCAGGGCGCGTCGGGAAGGGGTGGAGGGTCGGTCCGCCTCAGGTCCCGGCAGCCGTAAATGTTAAAGCTATCCATCCCGTCGGCAACAAACAAAAAACCCGCTCCGTCCGCCAAAGGCGGGCGAAGCGGGCGCAGGGGAAAAGGCGGTTGGATTAAATAGGTCCGAAGAAATACTCGATAATCATCACCAACAGCACCCCAAGGGGCAGGGCGGACAGCAACCAAGCCACAACTTTTTGCCAAAGTTTTCCCCACACCATGACGGGAAGCATGACCATCGGAATGGTGAAAAACAAAACATCTAATATCACATCATAAAAGTCTCTCGGGCTGAGAGCGGGATTAGAAGCAAGTAATAGATAGCTTAGTAGCACCCAAGAGAAGCGCCATATCGGACGATTGAAGCGTCTCCCGATAAAACCAGCCTTGTCCAAGATTTTCACAGTTCTCTTCACCTCCTGCATCAGTTGCCTCCGCTTTCGGTTATGGGCCGTTTCTTCTCAAGTCCTCGCAGCCGTAAATCTTCCAAGTGTCCATTTCCCTGAACCCATGCTCCAACGCGCCTTCTCGGTGAACAAGTACATACATTCGTTCAGGGGCTGGTTCGCCATCTAGTTGCTGCTGGAAAACGGTCAAGGCAGTCAATTAGCCGATGCCCAATAACTTCGTCAGATAGACAAACAGGTTGGCTAATGGGAGAAACGACAACAACCAAGCGGCTATTTTTTCCCAGCGGGTTCCCCAAATCATGACGGGAAGCAAAAAAAGAGGAATGGCATGAAAAACAACAGTCTCAATTATCCTTCGAAAAGATAGCCAAAGAGTGGGATGGTGGTCCATTCCTCCATCGGCAAAGAATGCAGAATAAACCAAAATTATCAGTGCAACTGCCAGTCGAAACCCTGGGTTACCGAACTGTCTGCAATAAAAGTATTTTTTGTAATCCCATGTCATCGTTTTTCTTCCACATGCAGTTTAAGGGCTGTTTCTTCTCAAGTCTTGGCAGCCATAAATTGTGTAATTTTGCATTCCCCAGAACCTGTCTACCCCGAGAACACTTCCTTCCAGTGCTTTGCCAACAAACGCAGATATTCATTCAACGGTTTGTTCTGTATCCAATTGGAGAAGAAAACACGTTTAGCCGATGCCCAATAACATCGTCAGATAGACAAATAGGTTGGCTAATGGGAGAAACGACAACAACCAAGCGGCTATCTTTTCCCAGCGGGTTCCCCAAATCATGACGGGAAGCAAAAAAAGAGGAATGGCATGAAAAACAACAGTCTCAATTATCTCTATGAAACGCTCCAAGGGAGAGGGATGACGGTGCAACCTACTGCCGAGAATTATTCCTCCATAAACCCAAATGATCAGCGCGACAACCAAGCGAGTCCGAATGCTTCCCCACCGGGAGCCACAGAAGTATTCCTTATAATTCCGTTTCACTGTTTCTTTCTATTCGCAGTTTAAGGGCTGTTTCTTCGCAAGTCCTGGCAGCCATAAATTTTCCAACTGCCCGTCTTTTTAAATGGACAGTCACTGCAATACCCAGTGGAGGAGACTTACTAAATTCAGCAGCACAAAAACAAATAATAACAATCCAACAGTTTTTTTAAATCTGACTTCTATTCTTACAGTTTGTAATGAACACGCTAAAATATTAAATAGAAAGAATAATGAAATAGAAACAAATACTATTTCTTTGATTCTTGGAGCATTACCCATTGGCACAAAAAAAGTGGCGTATGGAACATAAATACATAAGGCTACCCAAGCCCATGTAAGACACCTGTTTGCATCGCAATTCATAGTTGTTCCTTTCACTATACTACGGTCCGTTCCTTGTCAAATCTTCACAACCGTAGATCACCCAGGATTCCATTCCGTCAAAACCAGGTCGGGTTCCCAGTCCGGCTCTGCTCAATGCCGCTGCTTGAAAGCGCTGCATGCAGACATTTAGCGGGACATTGCCCATCCAGTTGGAAAATAACACCGCCAAATCGCTGGCGAGGTTACTGTGATCAACAAAATCTGCATAACCAAATGGTGCTTGAGTAGTAGGCACTAAAATTGTGTTCTGCCACAGCACGAGGGCGCGGGGTTTGCGTCCCAGTGCTTGATACTCAACTACGGTGCTGGTTTCGTGCGGGATGCCGAAGGCGCCGCACCACTCTTTTCCGTCGGTTTCGCAGCCTATGAGGATGACGAGGCGGTAGGGATGCTGGTTCACGTTTTCGCCGTCGGACAGAGCCGACGGTGGCCAGGGCCTGCGCCCCGAACTCCTGATTGATTCGAAGGATGTTCATGGGGTTTCGGGCGACGGCGGGCGGAAGGTTTGGGCGTCGATGCGCTGCGGGATGTTCTCCGTGGCCAACTCGAATCCAAAGCCGCTGTTGGAGTAGTTATCAACATCAATTATGCAATCGTCGCTATGCCCGCCCTTGTCCGAAACACCCTCCGAAATATACAAGGGATAATCAGCCCAAACGTATTGGTCGAGCGGGTCGGCTAACGGCTTCCCTGTCAGGCTCACTCGCTCTTCGAACTCCTCCCAGGTCTCAGTCAGATACCAGTAAATATCGTAAATCGTCGGATATTTTCTGCTCTGTTGCTGTAGTGAGCTGTAGGTCTCGCCCGGATGCAAGTACACATCATTGCGATGCCCCTCCAGCACGGCGTTGCGGGCGTTGAACGCCGGACAAAACCAGGGTTCGAGCTCCAAATAGTGAAAGCCGAAACCGATGATTTTATTGTCTTTCGAGCGGACCAACTCGACCTCATCACAAAACGGTTTACGACGATACACCCGCCCCCGGTGGTAGAAATCACTTTTGTCCGATGAATACGGAACAGAAGCCACCTTCATCCGCCGGGAGGGCGGGTCGTAAAAGGCATACAATCGCTCGCTTGCCACTGTCTCTCCTTCGTTACGGGGACAGGGCATCATAGACGTAGTTCCAGACGAGGAAGCGTACCCCCACCAGATTGGCGCAGGCGGTGGCCACAGACTGCGCCCCGAACTCCTGATCAATCCAGTCGTCATTGCGCACGCCGTTGGCGTATTCCCGAAAGGCTCTCTCAAACTCGGCGGCGTGGGTGTCGCTGTTGCCCCAGATCACGAAGGTCCACCCCAGGGTGGCTGCCAGTGTGTTGGCGTAGTGGTATTTTGTATAGTCCCGGCTGCCATACTCCATTGACCGACTTTGATCCACCAGCAGATGACATCGGAGGTTGGTCTCATCCTCAAACTTTTTGATGTAGTAGCGATCACTCCGAGCATAAAGCTTCCAATCGAGGTAACGGGGATCATCTCCCGGCGAATATTGTCGATATTCGCTGAACTCGACGGAAAAGCCATGGAAAGGACTGCGATGGAGCCCGTTCCAAAAACCCTCGACGATCACCTTCGCCCGCAGTTCAAGGTTTTTGACAGCCATGAGGGCTTGGGGACTGACGAACCCCTGCTGACCCAAGACACTCTTTCCTTCTCTTGCCAAATGAAACCCGCTTCCCTTGAAATTGCCTTCCCCGAGAAACTACCCACGATTCCCCGCCATCAGCAAAAGAAAAGCCCACCCCGGAAAAGCGGAGCGGGCGGATGGGATGCGAAACGACCAAAGGTCTATTGACTAGTGGGTGTGGGCTGGTTCCCCAAACTCCTCAAATACTCAAGGACGGCTTGATGCCCCTCCCCGGTGGGAGGATTGGGAAGGTTTTCCAAGTGCCGGAGCCTTTCTCGTGCCATCTCAGGTGGGAGAGGATTTCTTTTCAGAAAATCCAGAAAGGCCCGGGCGGCCATTTCGGCTTGCTCCTGACGACCGATCTCCACAATGGGCGGCAATTTCTCCTCCATAAACTTCCAATACGCCTCTATCCAGCCCTCCCGGGGCACCAGCAAAGAATCGCCCGGCTTCAATTCACTAGTATACTGCAGCTCATAACCAAAGGAAAATCCTTTCGGAACATCCGCCGGATCAATCTCCGCAATAATGCGGTCCCGCAAGGCTATCGCCTCCGCCTCCGACATGCCTCCCTTTATCGGCCATGTTCTGTCCGACATCAAATGGCCGACGATGCCTTCGGAGTCTCTCTCCGCCATTTCACCCCAGGTGAGAGGCGGGATTTCTTCACCCTGAAGATTGCGGGTTGCTGTAATAGGCACCATCTTGAAAAGACGCTCTCCGGTCAGCGGATTGTATTGTTTGCCTTCCTCATCAATGTATTTCTTCCTCATTGCGACAGCGTCGGGCGGATGTGATGCCTCCCAGTGATAATGGTGAAGGGTCTCAAAAATACTGGCCATTGCCTCCGGGTTTTCATGGCGGCCGTATTCCTCAAGAATGTGATATAAGTCCTGAAAGCCCTTGCTGAAACGCCGCTCGTTGTTGTGGAAGTTCTTCATGAAGGCGTGCGTCTGGACGAGCGGCTGAAACTTGCTGTGATTCGGACCTTCCCAGGTGTCAGGGTCATTCGGATCATACATGGAGACGGGGTCAAACTTGAGCGTGGGATGATAAGTTTCCTTGAAGGGAAAGTTCGCCTTCCAGTCTGCCTCCCGCTTATCCGGTGTGATTTTCAGCTGCTCCCGCATCTTCTGCCAGGCGCTGTCGTCTGTTGCAACCGGTTTGGTGGCGACTGCCACCTCCGGCTCAACGGATTCGACGGCCGCCTCCTTCGGCTGGTCGGGGGAACAACTCCTGATGCCCACCACCAGACCGACAAGCGAAAGAAGCACAAGTAAAACCCAAACTCGTGTGCCTTTGTTTCCGGTTTTGTCACTCATGCCTCAAATCTCCTGATTAAATTCAGTCGTCGAAATCAAAAACAAATTCTCTTTTTTTCTCGGGCAGGCCAAGTTTAGAACCCCAGTAAAGCCGATAGAGGCCTATAACTTCTTCATTGAGCATTTCCTCACCCGGAAAAAGTATGTTAACTTTGAATGAATTGCTGCTTTTGGCGGGGGGACGGATTCTATATTTATTCCATTTTTTTCGAGGTGTGATTCTCAGACCCTCGTCCTCGACATACTCCACATCGGCTTGGGGACTGACGAACTCCTGCTGACCCAAGACACTCTTTCCTTCTCTTGCCAAATGAAACCCGCTTCCCTTGAAATTGCCTTCCCCGAGAAACTACCCACGATTCCCCGCCAAGCAAACAAAAACGCCCGCCCCGGAAAAGCGGAGCGGGCGCAAGCGGATTCTTTAATGCCGTCAAAATGTCATGCCTGCCTTGCCCAAAAAACGGTCCGTATTTGAGTCGGTTGCAATCAAGACCAAACGGGAAGGAAGCAGACTTACTCGGCGAATGCGGGGAATAGGCGTGCCATCTCAGCCTCTTCGGCCATCCTCATAATTTCAATATCCTCAAGTTCCTTCCGTATCTCAGCCAATCCCTTGGTCCCTATCCTTTCCAATGCACGATCAACTCCTTCAGGTGTGCCGCCCCTTTGCTCGATGTTTTGAAGAATGCCTGTCATTTGTCCGTCTACCTTCCGTTGGAGTTTCACCCAATCATCTTCGCTCATGGATTCGCGAAACGCCTGCAATCGCTCTCGCATCTGCGCAAGGACGTTCTCTTGTATCGTCTGTCTAGCCGGCACGGTCGCCTCTCCTTCGGAATCGCCCTCGGCATCCTCCGGATCACCGCCTACCAAGGCAGCGTCCGACCCGTCGACCAACCCCCAAGCCGCCGCCTCCTGTTCGGATGAACCGGATTGCATCACCTTTATCTGCTGCTGAAGGATTTGAATGACCCGCTTGTTTTCGCCGGTGGCGCCCCACATCAGACCGCGGAGCGATTCAACGGATTCCTTAAGGCTTCGGATGGCCTTCATTTGCTCCTCGTCCCGGGCGAGAGCCGCCGTCCCCATTTCCTCGCGGATAATCTCAATCTTTTGCGCCAAGCCATCCTCAAGCCATTTCTGCGACAACCAAACAAGAATCTTAAAGCCGACACAAAACGCAATCACTTGAATAATAAACCAAAAAAGAGACCAGCCAAGAGACTTCATAACCGATCTCATACCTCGCCTTTCCGTGCCGTTCACGTTTAACAATCCTCCCCCCAAAGGTCGATAGCTGCATCGATCTGCATATCCGCCTCAGCTAAAATTTGCGAAACCTTGTTCGTGTAAACCTGTAGGCAGGCATTGTAGGCCGCCTGGTGCTTGTTCTTCGCGGTCATGAGGCACCAAAGCCCGCTGGGCCTTTCCTTGGGTAAAACGAATGCTACAAGCACTCGACTCTATACCAAACGTGTACAGAGCACTTTTCCAGCAATAGGTATATACCAACCCGGCCTCCGCACGACCCAAGCCTTGATCCAACTCAATCGCAATCAGAGTTTCGTCGAACTCGTCAGCGGGGCAGCCGTCTTTAAGCACACACCTGCTGATAGTTATCTGTCGTCCCCAGAACTCAGAGTAGTATGTTACTGGATCCGACCTATACTCAGCCCAAACACAAGTGCTCCATGAATCGCCACGTTTGTAAGAGCCTGAACGGGGTTCGAGCCGGTCCGGGCAAGGGTCTTCCGGCTCCGGTTCTTCCTCTTCCGGTGTGTCGTCAGGATCATCCCCGTCAGGGCTTTCCGGCGTTCCGGGCGAGCCATCGTTTGAGTCGCCGTCTTCGGGAGGGGCGGGATTGTGTCCGTCTACGGTATCTCCGTAGAGCTCCTCGAGTTCATCGCACGGCCCCCAGACATAAACGCAGATGCCATCGGAGTCCCAATAAAGACCTGAAGGTACGTTCGAGGGCCGTGTTCCGTCGTTTGGGTAGCCTGCGGGGACATCCAGCTCGACCTCACATTCACCGCCTCCAATCGGGTACAATTCCGCTGCGTTCATCGTTTCAGTGAAAAACGCCTGAGCAATGAAGGCAACGGGTTCCGAGGGTTATAGCTTTTCCAAAGGCTGGCAGGCTTGCCAGAAAGTCCGCAAACCGGGCTTTGCTTCTTGTGATGCTATTTGTGTTCATAGCGATTGCTGATTTTTGCTGTGCTTTATTTTTCCGACGGTTGCGTTCCCGGCAAGGCGACTACAAACGTAACCCGCACCGGGCCGTTTGCAAAACATTTCAGAAAAGCACTGAAGAGTTCCCGCTTATTCGTTCCGCCACCGCCGGGAGAAGGACTCTCCCGACGCTGTGACGAAACTTTTGTATTTAGCGAGTAACCCGATGATCGGGCTTTTCCAAAATGTTTTGCGGGGCAAAAGTTATCAGATGACGGAATCACGGCAAGCCTTTTTTATGATTTTTTTGTGGCCTGTTCTTTGGCCTCTTCTTCCTGGCGGATTTGGTCGCGCTGTTTTCTCTAACGCTTCTTCTTGCGGGGAAAGGGGGCGATCTTGCCGGTGCGCTTGAATCAAAATTTTTTGTCCGTGTCAGAGAGAGGTTGGTTTGAGGGCAATTCTTTGAGAGTGCGGCAGACGGGGGTGTTTGCAGCGGGTTGGTGTCTGGGTCTTATCGTATCGGTATTGGGTCAGTGGGAGGTTATTGGAGGCGGGAGGTTTTTTGGCGGGAGGTTTCGGCGAGTTGTTGTTTGTATTGGAGGAGGGCTTGGCGGTGGGTTTCATCGGAGGCTCCGAGAATGGCGACGGCGAGAAGACCGGCGTTTTTGGCGTTGCCGATGCCGACGGTGGCGACCGGAACTCCGGAAGGCATTTGAACGATCGAAAGCAATGAATCGATACCCTTCAAGGCGCGGCTTTCGATGGGGACACCAATGACGGGCAGCGGTGTGTGGCTGGCTACCATTCCGGGGAGGTGGGCAGCGCCTCCGGCTCCGGCGATGAGGACCTTCAAACCGCGCTCGTGAGACTCCGAGGCATAGTCGGCCATGTCGAGGGGAGTGCGGTGGGCCGAGACGACTCGGGCTTCAAATGGGAGGTTGAATTCCTGACAGATGATGGCGGCCGCTTTCATGGTAGGCCAGTCGGAGTCGCTTCCCATGATGATGCCGATGAGTGGATTTTTTGAATGGTGAGAGAACATAGGTTTATGGGTTTTTGAAGGTGAGGGCTTGTGCTGCTTGCTTGGCTCGGTTGAGAGCGGATGGCATGGTGTCGCCTAAAACGGTAAGGTGCCCCATTTTTCGACCTACTTTACTGGCGTCTTTGGCGTAAAGATGAAGACGGACTCCGTCGATTTTCAAGGCTTGCTCGACCCCGGATGGGAATGATGTTCCGACGGCATCGCCCAATAGGTTGAACATGACGGCGGCGGGTTTTACCAAATCAGGGTTTCCCAGAGGCCAATTTAAGACGGCTCGGATATGATTTTCAAATTGAGAAGTGAAGCAGGCTTCGATGGTGTAGTGCCCTGAGTTATGGACTCGAAGCGCCAATTCGTTGACGAGGACTTGATGGTCTCGGGTCAGAAACATCTCGACGGCGACGCAGCCGACTGCCCCGAGTGCGGCGACGGACCGGGCTGCGATGCGTATGGCTTCATCGCGCACTTGGGTCGGGATATCCGCAGGGGCTTTGACGATGCTGCAGATGTGGTCTTTTTGGATGGTTTCAACAACCGGATACCGGACGACGGCGCCGGAGGCGGAGCGGCAGATGATGACGGCGAGTTCTTTGAGGAAGTCGCAGTATGCCTCACAGTAAAGCGGTTTGGTATCACCTGAGAGTTGATGCCAGGCGGTTTCAAGTTCGGCGGGGCGTGATATGTCGGCGATGCCTTTGCCGTCGTATCCGTTGTGGCGTTGTTTAAGCAGGCAAGGGTAGCCTATTTCTTGAGCGACAATTTCAAGTTCGGCAAAGGAATCAATTGCCTGAAAGCGAGGGGTCGGCAAATTAAGTTTTTGAAGGGCGGTTTTTTGGACAACTTTATCTTGAATGGTCTTTAGACAGCCGGAGTGAGGCAATATATTGAATGCTCGCTGCTCCAGTGTTTCGAGTGTCCCTGCATCGACGAAGTTGTTTTCGAGTGTGACGACATCGCATTGTTGAGCGAACTGCATGAGTGTAGCCGTATCGTTCCAATCGCCTACTTGATGGCCGGTGCTGACGGCAGCGGCAGGGCAGTGCTCTTGGCGTTCAAGTGTCAAAGTTCGGACGCCCAACTGAGCGGCAGAGATGCAGAGCATGCGCGCTAATTGTCCGCCGCCGATGATGCCGACTGTGGGCGAGGATGTAGAGAACGGTTGATTTCGGATGATGTTCTGAGGACTCTCCATTCTTGACAGCACTAGAACGGGGATGCTGCAAGTCGGGGCTTAGTTTTTCAAGATAGATATGGCTGCTTGTTTAACGCTGTTGTGGGTCTGCATCTGAATCTCGACCTCACCATTTTGATGTTCCTTTAATTTTTGTGAAGGATGCCATTGTTTTTCACGAAGATAGTCGGCGACCCATTCGCTGAATCGAATCCGCACTTCATAGGATCCCCCTCCGGAATGAACGCCAAAACTCCCGCGCAGGCGCCGGTCGAGGGAAAACTTTGTCGGCCTTTTGAAAGTGACCCCCGTGTCCTTGGCGGCGGTGATGCGGGCAGGGACAAAGGTGCGGATGCCTTCGCGCAGATGACAGTAGGCGAAGAGAAACCACTCCCTGTTGATGTTGGCTAGGTGATAGGGATCCAACGATTCGAGGCTCGCTTTTTTTCTGGCCCGGCTTCCGGTAGGTCAGGATGAGTCGTTGCCGCCGAGACGCTGCCTTGGCTAAGCTAGTCAAAAATCTTAAGATCGAGTTTGGGAACAACGCTCGTGCGAAAGGAGATGGTTTGTTCCCATTCGGCAATATTGAGAGAAATGGTGTTGGGCAGCGAGGCGGCGATCTTTTTAAAGGCACTGACTAACGGTCTTTCAAAAGTCGTGCCGCGATATTGTTGGAGCGACTTTTCGGCAACTAGCATCGCAAATAATTCCCCCTCGGTAATTTGAAGGGTCGGAAATCCACTGACTGCTTCCGTGTAAAAGTACCCGTAGCGTTTGGCATCGTATTCAATGGGGAGTCCTAGGCGATCCCGCATGAACTCAATATCTCAATGAATCGATTTGGTGCTGACTTCTAATATTTTGGCCAGTTTAGTGGCGTTTGGGTATTGGCCGGATTGAATCGATTGGTGGATGTGAAGCATGCGTTCAAGAGGAGGGCGGGAAAGCGAACCCACTCTCGAACTGATAGTTTTTCCGGCCGCCATTGGCCCCGCTGAATGGTTCAATAACGATGGCGCCCTAGGCGAGCAGGGAGAGGAAGTCTTCGTTCGTTTTATACTTCTTGATCGCACCCGTGAGGGTTTCCATCGCTTCGATGGAATTGAGCTCCACCATCTCGCGCCGGAGTTTGTGAATGGCCTCGATGTGTTTGGGGTCGAAGAGTTTCTCCTCTTTTCGAGTGCCGCTCTTCGGAATGTCGATGGCGGGGAACAGGCGACGATCCGAAAGTTTTCGATCCAAGATCAATTCCATGTTCCCTGTGCCCTTAAACTCTTGGAAAATGAGTTCATCCATCCTCGAACCGGTGTCGACGAGAGCTGTCGCGAGAATGGTAAGTGACCCCCCCTCTTCAATCTTTCTGGCCGACGAGAACATCTTGCGGGGGATCTCCAGAGCTCGGGCATCAACACCTCCCGTCATGGTGCGGCCACTTCCGCCGTGGACGCTGTTGTAGGCGCGAGCCACGCGGGTGATGGAATCAAGGAGCACGAAGATATTTTTGCCCGATTCAACCCGACGGCGGCAACGTTCAATGATGAATCTTGAGAGTCGAACGTGGGTTTCGAGTTCCTGGTCGTTTGAGGAAGCGATGACCTCCGCGTTAACCGAGCGCTGAAAGTCGGTCACTTCCTCGGGGCGTTCGTCGATAAGAAGTACAATAACTTCCACTTCCGGATGGTTGGCAGTTACCGCATTGCAAATCTGTTTGAGGACCGTGGTTTTTCCGGTCCTCGGAGGAGAAACGATGAGGCCACGGGTGCCTTTGCCGATGGGGGTGACCAGATCAATGATCCGCGTTTCGATCACATCCGGTGTTGTCTCGAGCGTGAACTTCTCAATCGGATCAATCGTCGTGAGGTTCTCAAATCGCATGGTCTTCGTGTATTCGTTGAACTTCATGCCGTTGATCTCGAACACTTCTTTCAGCTGTGGGCTGTTGCCACGATGCGGCGGTTGGGTGCGGCATTTGATGTAACTGCCTTCCCGAAGAAAACTTCTCTTGATCGTGTCGGGCGTGACAAAAATGTCGGTGGGTTTGGGTGCAAAATGCCCCTCCGCAGATCGGAGAAAACCGAACCCTTTCTCCGAAATTTCTAAATAACCCTCACCTTTATCAGGCTTTTTGCCATTACTCATATAACCAATTCGATGATTAGTAGCTTTATGTATTAGTCCGAAGTCAGAACACGGCAGATTGCTCAAAAATCAATTACAGGAAAATCTGCCATTCGGAAAATTCAAGATATTGGATCAAGTCGTTTGAATAACTGCTCCAAACCATTAGTTATTCAGATTCTAGGGCAAAAGCAATCATTATTTTTGCCTTGTTTTTGCTCTGTCCAAAGGACGCAGTTCAATTTTTGGAAAGCGATCATTTGGAGCAGGGCGGGAAAAGGGGGGATACCAGTGGCCGTTGCGCCCACCGGCGTCCAGCCAAGGAATGCCCTCGGCTCCCCCCGGGGAGGCTCCAGAATTGCCCCGGGCTTTTGAAACGACATGGGGCTTGGCGTCCAGCCCGGGGCTGACTTGGCGGGCGGCCAAGCAGGTAACTGTCTGCTCTCGCGGCCATCTCTGCGTTCTCCTCGAATCCGCCTTCGGGGGCTTTCCCTACTTGGCAATCCCCTTCCCGACGGGGCTCTGCTCAAGCAGCCTTTCCCCTCGCCGCTAGCGGGCTTTGCACAGGGCTGCTCCCTCGGGAATGCGCGATTAAAGCTTCCCTGTATTGCGCTGGCGGATGCCCCCATACGAGCCCTTAGGAGGAGCGGTGCCTCGGCCCCCGCTTGGTCCCGCTTTTGCCGCTTGACACGCGCCTTTTATAGAGCAGACGAAGGCGGGGCTCATCCCGGCGGCTTTTTTCAGCGCCAGTGCTCCTGCGGGTAAGGGGCAGCTTGCCGCAGGAATGTTTGCCCATCCTTTCGCCATTCGCCTTCCAGTCGCTCCTAAGGGATCCTCCCGGGGGCCGTCGAACCCTGTCTCAGCGAGCGAGATACTCCCCCGCTTGCCCCTTCCCGTGGGGGGGGAACGGACGGATGCCTGCTGAGACCTTGGCGGACCCGCAATACTCCCTGATCAAGCGCATGGACCTTCCACGTATCGTATCAATTGCCCAGCGCACGCCACGCCACCTTCCTCTTTTTGACTGCGACCCTCGCAATTGAAACCAAACAAAATCGCTGGATCAATGCCGACCGTTGCGGCATTTTACCCGACTGGAATTCCACAGTGAGACCCCATACCAAGGCAGCCACCTATCAAGGTCAGTTTGAGATTACCCTCATTCGAGAATGGCTATGGAATCTCCGTTTGGAATTTGGCCATCCCACTCTGGAACTGGTCATGGTGTTTGTTTCCCCGCGATTTGGCGAACACTCGGGCCTGCTTTTGTCCCTCATCAAGGACGAACTCCAACCCGCCTTAATCATTGGATGCTCGAGCACTTCGCTCATCGCCAACGATATTGAATCTGAGGAGATCGACGGTTTCTCGATCGGGTTATTTCACCTCCCGGGTTCGGAGATGGAAGCCACGCATTTCAATCAGCATCAGCTGGAGACCATTCAGAACCCCAACCAATGGCAACAACAGATTCAAATCGAAAAACCAAACGGTTGGATCGTTTTTGCCGATCCATTTCGGATGAATCTTGACGCTTGGCTCTCTCAATGGAACCTAGCCTATCCGGGTATCCCCATCCTCGGAGGTCTGGCCACAGGACGTCCGGGAGCCATGGAAACAGAGTTGTATCTCAACGACCAAGTATTCGCTCAAGGCGGCATTGGGATTGCTATTGCCGGCGATATTCAAGTTCGGAACGTCATTTCGCAGGGCTGCACCCCCATCGGTGACCCTTGGATCATCACGAAAGTTCACGAGAATTTACTCCTTGAGATCGGTAACCGCTCCGCTTACGAGGTTCTCGTCGAAACCGTCAACCAACTTCCCAAAGAACTGGCCGCTCAGGTGCAAGGCAACCTCTTCGCCGGTCTAGTGATCAACGAATATCATGAAGAATTCCAACGCGGAGATTTTCTGATCCGAAATATCCTCGGGGTGGACCCCAAGAAAGGGCTCGTTGCCGTTGGTGCGCTCCCTAGGATGGGGCAGACCATTCAGTTTCAGCTCCGGAGCCCAGACGCAGCACACGAAGATCTCATCACTCTTCTCCACAAGAAAGCCAGAGCCCTGGAGACTGAGTTGATCCATGGCGCCCTGCTCTGCACATGCAACGGGAGAGGACGCCGTCTCTTTGGAAAACCGAATCATGATGCCGGAAATATCCGACAGGTGTTCCCCGATCTCGGTCTCGTGGGTTTTTTCTGCAACGGTGAACTCGGCCCCGGCGGAGAGCAAAATTTCCTCCATGGCTACACGGCTTCAATCGCCCTCTTCACCACGGTGTCAGCCACGGTTGATAACGCTTCATCCTCCAAATGAGCGCGTCGAGACCTCAACCGGAATTGACAAGTCTCCACACCCCGTATTCCTATTTTGAACCCCTACCCCTTGATTGCATCTTCCCCTCAAACGCTCCCCTGGAGGTCGAGATCGGATGCGGGAACGGCTCGTTTCTGATCACTTACGCAGCACAAAATCCAGAGACAAATTTCCTCGGAATCGAACGATTGCTCGGAAGGATCCGAAAACTGGACCGCAAGGCCAAACGAGCCGGGGTCAGCAACATTAAGATCGTCCGCGTTGAAGCTGCCTATTGTGTCGAGTATATGCTACCGCCAGAGTCCATTCACGCCTGCCACATTTATTTCCCTGATCCTTGGCCTAAAAAGAAGCACTGGAAGAAGCGACTCATTGCCCCCAAGTTCGTGGAACAACTCGCCGTTGCGCTCCAACTTGGCGGGCGTGTCTACCTTCGAACTGACAACGAACCTTACTTCGAACAAATCCTCCAAGTTTTCGGCGACAACAAACGATTTCAAGCGACAGTCGCGCCACCCGAGTTGACTCAGATCGTCACCCATTTTGAACGAAGCTTCAACGCCGAGGGAATCTCGACGCTACGGGCACAATACCGACTAAGGGAAGCCGACTAGTACCGAAATCGATCTTGCGGCTCACACAAAGACACGAAGCTGAAACTACCCCTTGTGCACTCTCAGGGGTGACCCCTCAAAGGACTGCTGGCCACAAACAATGTGCTTGCAGCCTTCTTTGAACATCGCCGCTCCGAAATTCATCAACAGACCGAGAGGAAGACCCGGCCAAGGTGAAGTAGTAGGTCAAAACTTGTTTAGCGTGCACCAGCACAAGAAGTTCGACAGATTGGAGTTCTACCAAAACAGCATTCTCAACAATCAAATCAACCCTAAATCCCTTATCGAACTACACTCCTCATAGGCAATTGGAATCGACTTCTGACCTTCGCCATCCATCACTCCTCGCTCCCTGACCACTTTCGCCAGTATGACCTCATAGACCTTTTCCCGCAGCCTCGGTCCAAGTCTCGATGAAGTCGAAACCCACAATCTACAATGACTCTGGCAATTTCCTCCTTATCCCTTCGTGCCTTCGTGTGAGTCTCTTTTCATTTGATCGACGCCTACCGAATCTCCGCAGCGGCGTCCACCTTCAACCGCTCAACCACCTCGGCATGAAACACAGTGACCTCCTCATCTTTCAACGTCCGTTCCTTGTCTCGATAGACAAAGGCGTAAGCGACGCTCTTCTTGCCCTCCGGTATACCCTTGCCACGAAAGACGTCAAAGATTTCAACCGAATGCAAGAAATCAGGTTTGGCCTTCTTCACAATTCGCATGACCTCGTGGTGTGATACGCCTTCGTCAACCACCATGGCAACATCACGACGGATAGACGGGAATTGAGGCAGCGGCTTGAAGGCTTTGCCGCTAGCACGCCGCTTGAGAATCAAATCCAAATCGAGTTCAGCCAACAGCACCGCCTTTTTCAAATCGAGATTGGAGGCCAATACGGGCTGCAACTGTCCGAACTGCCCGATCACCTGCTTGCCCAACAAGACTCGACCCTCCTCGACAAATACCGGGTCCGCCTCGTCCTCGCGCCGCCACTGCAACCCCCGGACCCCCAAGGCGTCTAACAATGACTCCAAGCGGCCTTTGAGATCAAAGATATCAAAATCCCCGCCACCATTCCCATTCGCCCAGGATGAAGGGAAACGGCTCCCGGTCATCGCCAAGACCAAACGCCTTTCCTCGGCGGGCTCCCCTTTCCGCAAACAGAAGACACTCCCCACCTCAAACATCGCGACATCCGTCGTACCATGATTCGCATTGTGCTGCAACACCCTCACTAGTCCTGGCAACAAACTCGGCCGCAACACATTCATATCCGAACTCAACGGGTATTCCAACGCAACCGGCTCAACACCTCTCGGAATCCCCGGTGCACTATCGGAGATCAACGTTTGCCCCTGGATCTCATTCAAACCTTGCCCCACCAAAATACGCCGCACCAAAGCCAACTCATCGTGCACCGCATCATACTCGTGGGCACCAATCGCACCCCGAGGGGGTGTGGCTGGAATCTTATCAACCCCGTACAACCGAGCCACCTCCTCAATAAGATCCACCTCGCCCTTCAAATCCACGCGGAAGGTTGGAATCGAAAACGCGCACACATCATCCGAACGTTCTCGAACCGTCAGCCCCAATCGCCCAAGCATGGACACTTGCCCATCGCCCGGAATCTCGATCCCCAATAGCTGATTGGTTTTCTCGAATCGCAACGAAACCTGAACCGTTTCCGGCGGATTGGCGAACACATCGACGACACCAGCATGAAGCTGTCCCGAGGCGAGTTCACAAATCAGCCTGGCCGCCCGCCGACTCGCCCAATCGACAATCCCGACATCTACTCCCCTTTCAAAACGGTAGGACGCATCCGTCCTAAGCTCCAATTTCTTGGACGTCGCCCGAATGCTCTGGGGATTAAAGTAGGCGCTCTCCAACAACACATCTTTAGTCGACTCGCCAATCTCCGAGTTCAGTCCGCCCATGATTCCACCCAGAGCAATGGCCTTTTCCTCATCCGCAATCATGACCGCCTGCTCCGGCAGCTGATGTTCCTGCTCATCCAGCGTCACAAAGGACTCGCCGGCCCGAGCCTGACGCACCACCACGGTTGGCACCTTACCGGATCCGAGACTCAACAGATGGTAGTCGAATGCATGCAGAGGCTGTCCCACCTCCATCATCACATAATTGGTGATGTCGACCACGTTATTGATGCTGCGAATCCCAATCTTCCCGAGAATGCTTTTCAGCCACGATGGACTGGGACCAATTTTTACATTTCGGATCAGCCGTGCGGAATATCGAGAACACAACGCCGCATCCTCAATTCGGACCTGCACGTGCTCGGCCACGGCATCACCAGATTCGGCCAATTCCACCGCCGTCATTCCAAGCACTTTTCCGGTCAACGCGCTCACCTCACGAGCAATGCCCATGACACTATTCAGATCCGGCCGATTTGGAGTGATCTCCAGATCATAAACATAGTCCGCCTCTTCGAGCCCCAGGTAGGCAGCAAACGGCTGGCCCACGCTCGCCTCGCTATTCAAAATCATGAGTCCATCAGCATCCTCGGAAGTCCCTAATTCCTTGCCGGAGCACATCATGCCATAAGACTTCACTCCGCGAATCTTACCTACCTTAATGACAAAAGGCTTTTCAGACTCGGACGTCGGCAGCGTGCTTCCCGGCAGGATTAGAGGCACCTTATCCCCGGCTTTGAAATTCGTAGCACCACAAACGATTTGCCGTTCGCCCTCGCCATCATTCACCCGACACACGGAAAGACGGTCGGCATTGGGATGCGGCTCCCGCGTAACGACTTCCGCAACTCGCACGCCCTCAAAACCTCCTCCCACGCGGTCCAGTCCTTCAACCTCGAGGCCCAGCATGGTGAGCTGATCGCCCAACTTTTCAGGCGACCAGTCAAAATCCACATACTCCTTCAACCAATTGTAGGTAATCTTCATCACAATAAGAGCTTTAGAATTGATTTAGGAAGCGTGAATCATTCTCGTAGAACAGCCGAATGTCATTAATCCCGTAGCGCATCATAGCAATGCGCTCGATCCCAAAGCCAAATGCCCACCCGCTCCAAACATCCGGATCATATCCCACATTCTCGAAAACCCTTGGATGCACCATCCCGCAACCCGCGATTTCCAACCACTCTTTACCCAGCTTGCAGGTCAAGGGACTCGAGAAATCGATCTCCAAACTCGGTTCAGTATACGAAAAGTAGTGTGGCCGAAATCGAAGTTTTACCTCCCTTCCCAACAACTCTTTAAACACGAACTCAACGGTTCCCTTCAAGTCCCCAACAGTGACCCCCCGATCCACATATAAGCCTTCAATCTGATGAAAGGTTGGATTGTGCGTGGCGTCCGCCGTATCGCGGCGGTACACCCGCCCCGGAACGACAATTCGAATCGGCGGCGGCTGACTCTTCATCACCCGAATCTGCACCGAGGAGGTATGAGTACGCAGTAATTGTCGTCCCTCAGTCCCAAGATAAAACGTATCTTGAATGTCCCGAGCCGGATGATCTGCCGGCGTATTCAAGGCGTCAAAGCAATGGTAGTCATCTTCGATTTCCGGCCCCGCCGCCACAGCAAATCCCAATCGCCGAAAACTCCGGACAATATCCTCCGTCACTTGAGTAAGGGGATGCATGCGCCCTACTTTGACACACCGACCAGGAAGGGTGAAATCAATCGGATTCTTTGGCTTTGCAGCCTCGATTTCAAGCACCTCCCGTCGCTCATTCAACTCCTGCCCGACAGCGATCTTGATTTCATTGATTTGTTTGCCGACCGCTGGGCGTTCTTCCTTGGGGAGCGAACCTAGCTGCTTCAGCAGCCCAGTGATCTTTCCCTTGGAACCCAAGTACTTCACCCGGACCTCTTGAAGTGTCGGCAGCGTACTCGCCGCTCCGATTTCTTCCCGAGCATTCTGGCCCAGGACCTCTAGATCTTTGACAAACTCAGCCATCTCTCATTCCTCCGTCACAAAATTCAGGCTACTGAAGCCACTCACAGGGCGCCCCTCAGCCCAAAAAGAAACCGGACGTCCACTATTTCATGGCCGCCCGGTTGGCTTCGCTTAAATCTAAATCGTTGTAATCGTTATGCCGATTCAGCAGCCTTGGTCTTCAATCCCTCTTTCGCCACGTTGACAAACTCACTAAAGGCAGCTTCATCCGTAGCGGCGAGATGGGCTAAAAGCTTGCGGTTGACTTCCACCTTTGCTGCTTTCAGCCCCTCGATAAATCGACTGTAGGTCAAGCCGGCCCTGCGAGTGGCTGCGTTAATCCGAATCTGCCACAGGGATCGAAACGTCCGCTTTTTATTTTTGCGATCCCGATAAGCATACTGACGCCCATGGTCCAAGGCATCGGCCGCATACCGATAAAGCTTGGACCGGCGAAATCGAAAGCCCTTGGCGGCCTGCAAGGTCCGCCGCCGGCGTTTTCGAGAAGCTGGTGCATTGGTTACTCTCATGACTGTTCACGCTGAACGAAATCTGGTCTAGCCACGACGGTTGAACGGCAGATTGAGGATAATACGATCCTCGTCGGAACGATCCAACACCGTGGACGTTCCCAACCGCCGCCGCCGCTTCGGGCTCTTACAACTCAACAAGTGCCGCTTCCCGGAATGATTGCGGATCACTTTCCCGGTCGCAGTGATCTTGAATCGCTTAGCAACCGATTTTCTCGTTTTCTGGTTTCTGGCACGTCGCATAGCTTTAAGACTAATGTCGAAAGCCCGTGCAATGTAGAGATACAGGATCGTTGATGCAAGCGCTATTTTTGCCCACGAGAATTTTGCCACAACCATCCGTCTCAGAACGAAATCCTACGATAAGCGAACTTTTTCCCCGAATCGCAAGACCCCTAAACGAGGCGGACGATCGGGTGTGATTGGAAAAGAGTGCCAGCTAAGCGCAGCCCATAACAACAGGAAGGTGAAAGCGGCGAAGCATCGCCACACTCCAAAACCTCGCGGCATCCGATGGCCTGCGGATAGCGCGGCAGCACCCTGGAGTGGGGTGATCTTTCACCGCTTTCACCCTCTATGTCCTTGTTGACCCACCCCCTCAAGGATTTCCAAGAGTCCAACGCACCTCTTTTCAATCACGCCCAGTCGATCTACAGAAGCGAACCGACCGACGTCCCTCCCCCTGGATCCAAGTGCACAAAGGACTGTCACCCGAACTGACATCTAACCACATTCCTACGCCGCCGCATCCGCCGAATCGCCGCCATCGGTCTTCCTCTTCTACCGACGCTGTTCCCGAGTGGGCAACGACTTGTCAACCCGAGCATGATACCCCCCTTCTCCCAGCAAACTGTTCACAGCAGACTCGAACTCAAGCGAGGGACTCACAAAATATCGTTCATGAGCCTCCATGATTGCCGGTCCACCCTGTAGCATCTGAAAATAGAGAAACAGAGGGCAGTTGCCTTTGTGACTTTCCACCAGCTGCCGCACCTGCCCCAACAACTCACTGCTTAGTTTCTCCCGTTTCAAACGCAAGTGGACCTGCTGGGTAAATCGTCGGGGTGCCTCTTCCAAGCGCATGATCTCCTGGGGGAAGACCTTGGCTTTATCTTCCGCGTTGCTTACTTCCCCAATCACCATGATAGGGAGGTTGGCCTCGAACAGGTGTCGATTACACTCAAAATTCTCGTTCATGCAGAGCACTTGGAAGGTTCCCTTAATATCCTCCACCGTCAGCATCGCATAGGGTTTCCCGCTCTTTTTGGAAAAGCCCTGTTGCACGACCGACACCAGCCCGCCAATCCGAGTCATCGCCCGGTCTTCCAAGGCCGTGATGGATTCCGAATTAGTAAGGCAATAATGATCGATGATCGACTGATAAGGCTTCAGCGGATGTCCGCTGACATAGAAGCCCAATAGCTCCTTCTCATCAGCCAAGCGCTTTTCCATCGGCCACTCAGGCAGTTCGATAATTTGTTCCTTCAGCGGATCTTCAGTCTCCTCCATAAGATCAAACATCGATCTCTGTCCCTTCGCCTTATCTGCCGCCAGACTGGCCGCTCGCGACAAAGCATTGTCGACTTGGCTCAGCAGCGTGGCTCGGGAGAGGCCCAGCGAATCGCATGCGCCCGACTTGATCAATCCCTCCAACACTTTCCGGTTCACATTACGGCCATCGACCTGCTCGCAAAGATCCAGCAACGATTCAAATCGCCCGCCATCACCTCGGGCCTCAAGAATCGCTTTGACAGCAGCCTCGCCAACCCCCTTGATAGCCGCCATCCCGAACCGGATGACCTTGCCGTCCTGCGCCGGCGCAAAGACCACCTGACTTTCATTCAAGTCCGGTGGCAATACGTCCACGCCCAAGACCTTCGCCTCATCAATCAGAACCGACAGCTTGGCCGTGTCCCCCATATCGTTCGTCATCATCGCACTGAGAAACTCCACCGGATGGTGAGCCTTCAGGTAAGCCGTTTGATAAGCGACGATGGCGTATGCGGCCGCATGCGATTTGTTGAATCCATAGCCCGCGAATTTCTCCAGCAGGTCAAAAATCCGATTAGCCTTAGCCGCACCAATATTGTTCTCCCGCTTACAGCCCTCAACAAATATCTTTCGCTGCTTCTGCATTTCAGAGACCTTCTTTTTTCCCATCGCCCGCCTAAGAAGGTCAGCTCCCCCGAGAGTGTATCCGGCCAAAACCTGCGCCGCCTGCATGACCTGCTCCTGATAAATTAAGATGCCGTAGGTCTCCTCGGAGATGGGCTTCAACAAGGGATGCTCGTAGACGATCTCAATTTCCCCATGCCGCCGCCTAATGAAATCTGGAATCAGATCCATCGGCCCGGGTCGATAAAGCGACACGAGCGCAGTAATGTGCTCCACAGAACTCAGTTGAAACTTCCGGCACAGATCCCGCATCCCGCCAGATTCCAATTGAAACACACCGACCGTATTCCCTCGATTCAGGAGCTCATAGGTTGCGGTATCATCCAGAGGCAGCCGATCAACATCGATATCGATTCCTTTGGTCTGTTTGACCATCTCGCAAGTATTCCGAATCATCGTGAGGGTCTTGAGCCCCAAAAAGTCCATCTTCAGCAGCCCCAGATCATCCACCGGCCCCATGGCGTACTGAGTGACCATGCCGCCGCTGTCGTCGAGTTTCAGCGGCAGGACATTATACAGCGGCTCGCTTCCGATAACGACCCCGGCCGCATGAACTGAAGAGTTTCGGATCAAATCCTCCAGGATAAAGGCCGTATCAATGAGCTCTCGCGTCGTCTCCTCGGTGTCATAAGCCTGCTTCAAATCTGGCGATTGCTCCAATGCCTTGCTCAAGGACATCTTCAACTCGTTGGGCACCATCTTCGCCAACCGATCGCACTCACCGTATCCCAATCCCATCACTCGTCCGACATCTCGGATCACCGACTTCGCCCCCATCGTTCCAAAAGTGATGATCTGAGCGACACACTCCGCCCCATATTGCTCTCGAACGTAATCAATCACGTCCGCTCGACGATCATCCGCAAAGTCGATATCAACATCCGGCGGGTTCACGCGCTCCGGATTCAAAAATCGCTCAAATAGCAAACCATAGCGCAGCGGATCCACATTGGATATCTCCAACAAATAAGCCACGATCGAACCTGCCGCCGAGCCTCGGGCCACGCAGGAAATTCCCTGAGAGCGCCCATGCCGCACAAAGTCGCCCACGATCAAAAAATAGCTGACGAAACCTGTCGTCTTGATCACATCCAACTCCTGATTGATGCGATCCACCACATCCCTTGCCGCACGGGCCGCCGCGGGATCCTTCAACTTGGCGAGGGTCGGATCCTGAGAAAAATCGAATCCTTCAGAGCCGCTTTCCCCTTCCCGCGAGCTGCCAGCCACATAATCCGGTAGCCGGGTAGGATCGGAGATCGAGTCAATCACGATCAACTCATCCTCCGAGTGCGCCTCCATGCCGTAACGTTTCTGCAAACCCTCCGCCAACAGATGCACCAAATAGCCCTCACGGGAAAACATCTCAGGCGGCTCAAAGACCGGGTAGTGCAGCTCGCCAAACTCGATTTCAAGATTACACATCTCAGCAACCGCCAAGGTATTCCGCACGGCCTCCGGAACCTCCCTAAACAACCCGACCATCTCCTCGGCGGAACGAAGATAAAACTGCTCCTGCACGTAAGACATTCGTTTGGCATCAGAGAGCATGGACTGAGTGCCAATACAGATGAGTGAATCATGGGCACGAGAATGTTCACGGTCTACGTAGTGAACATCATTGGTCGCCACCAACCTAAGATCAAAGTCCTTGGCCCATCCAATGAGATGGCGATTGACCACTGCCTGCTCCGTAATGCCGTGGTTCTGGAGTTCGAGGAAAAAATTCTCCTTGCCGAATATTTGCCGAAACCAGTCGATGGCCTCACGGGCTTCCGACAGCCTCTCCTGAGTAATCATGGCGGGAATCTCGCTCGCCAGACAACCGGACAAGACCACCAAACCATCCTTGTACTGTTCGAGGATCTCTTTATCAATCCGCGGCTTGTAGTAGTAACCCTTCAGATGCGCATCCGAAACAAGCCGGACGAGATTGCGATATCCCGCCTCGTTCTTCGCCAACAAAACCAGGTGATTGTAGACATCCTTCCCGCCGATGTTGGACTTCTTCTCCAAACGGCTCCCGGGAGCGATGTAGACCTCGCAGCCGACAATAGGCTTCAACCCATGCCTCTTGGCCGCCTGATAAAAATCAATAGCGCCATACATGACGCCGTGATCCGTCAGGGCCAAGGACTGAAAATTCAACTCCCTCGCCCGCTCCATCAAGCGAACAATGCGGCAGGCTCCATCAAGAATCGAAAACTCAGTATGGAGGTGAAGATGAACAAACTCGGCCTTCGCCATGCCCCCATTATACCCCCTGCCCAAACGCTTGAAACCCGAACTTGTTCACAAATAACTCACCGCGCCCGCCCAGTCAGGCATTGCCCTGACTCTCCGCGGTCAATCGCCCCAACCACTCGTAATCAACCTGCATCCGCCTTCGATCCCCTTGCCCCATCAAGTAAGTGACCACATCATGAACCTCCGACGCCGGCAACTCAAACCACTCGCCCCGCACCCGCCGAACAGCGTAACGCTTGTGCAATACCGCCTCCTCCTCCTGAGCAGCGGGGATGGCAAACCGCAACACCGTCTCCGGCTGCTCGGACTGCAAGGTGCTCTCCCGTTTCTTCGGCCTTTTGCTATGGCCGATCTTGATCCGGCCGTTCCGCAAATCCTCCATCAGATAAACAAACGTATCAAACGATGACTTTGCACTCGCCTCCTCCATCGCCTCCGCCTCCTGCCCCAGCCGCTCTTCCTCGATTCTCTCTTCCGCTCGGCAAAAGAAAGGCGTGCGTTTGAAAACATACCTATCCCCTTCGTAGCCGAGGATCACGTAGTCGGGACTTTCTTGATAACTGTCGATGAGATCATTATCCGTGACACCCGGCATCCAAGACGACAGAAACTCATCCAAACAGGGCGTTTCCAGCCGCAGATGCGACACAAAGCAATAGTGCGCCCTTGACGAAAAAACGCCTCTTGCATGCACGTTGCAGAACTCCGCCAAAATTCCGAGTTGTTCGTCAAACGATTTTCCCCCCAGAAAAGATTCTATATAGCTCCCGAACTCATCATACGGTATCTTGAGTCGTGGCGACTTCGAAAGCGAGTGAATGCCTTCAAGAGCTATGGCCACCGTTTGTTGGTTCAAACGTTCGAACAGAATATAACGAACCACGCCGGGACCCACCATAACCGTGACACAATCACCTGATGGTGAACGCCGAAGCAATGCATCGATCATTCTCTGCTTCGCCACCGCCGCCTGCCGCCGCCGCTCTTCCTTGATTCTCTCTTCCGCTCGGCAAAAGAAAGGCGTGCGTTTGAAAACATACCTGCCGAGGATCACGTGGTCGGGACTTTCTCTATAACCGTCGATGAGATCAGCACGATTGGCTTCCGATACCCAGGACGACAGAAACTCATCCAAACAGGGTGTTTTGAGCCGCAGATGCGACACAAAGCAATGCTCCGCCTTCAGCCGCAGTTGGCGCATTGCTGCCGCTGTCTCGGCGGTGGGGATTCGGATGATTGCCGAACAGTGGGGGCAATCCACCTCAAGGCCCGCTCCTTCCGAGTTGACAATCAGTTCCCCTTCACATTCCGGGCACTGGAATTCAATGTCGTCGCGAGCCTTTTCGCAGCGATGGCAAATGGTTCTGGCTTCCCAGTTTCTCGCGTTGCACTTGTCGCATTCCCACATAAGCCTATGTCAAGATTTGAGTTGTGAAACTGCTTGTCTGCCTTCCCCGTCAAAACGCTGGCTCTTGGTGCGCATGTCCATAAGGCGGCAGCAATTAAAACGAGATCGCCCTATTTGACGCCACGGAAATCGCCGTGCCGAACATGGGCAAGACACTTCTTGACGTTTTTCCCGTTCAGGGAACGACCATGTCAGCGACGGTGTGATTCGCCGGGATGAAGGGTAGGACGTGTTCGGTGTAGGGCACGATGATGTCCAGCACGTAAGGCTCCTCCGAGGCCAGCATCCGCTTGAGCGCAGATTCCAAATCGCGCCGGAACACGACCCGCTCACAGGGAACGTTGAATCCCTTGGCCATCGCCACGTAATCGGGATAGACCTTCTTCATATCCTCGGGGTCGCCCAAGTAAGTATGGCCTCGGTTGCCCTGATAAAATCGATCCTCCCACTGCACCACCATTCCCAGATGTTGGTTATTCAACACGAGCGCCTTGGCAGCGATCTTCTCGATATGCGCCGTCGCCAACTCCTGGATATTCATAAGGAATGATCCGTCTCCGTCGATGTCGATGACTTGACGGTCCGGACAAGCCACCTTAGCCCCTAGAGCAGCTGGGTAACCGTAGCCCATCGCGCCCAAACCAGCGCTAGTCAGCAGCTGCCGTGGATGCTTGTAACGGTAGTACTGCCCGGCCCACATCTGATGCTGGCCCACTCCGGTGGTGATAATGGCTTCTCCTTCCGTCAACTCATAGAGCATCTCAATGGCCATCTGGGGCAAGATCACCTGATCTTCCAAACCCTCTAAGTGATCGCGCATGTGTTGGGATCGCATCACCTCCTCAGTCACGTTGTAGCGAAAAGGCGCTTGCTCTTTCCAAGCCGTGATCTGTTCGTGCCAGCGATCAAACCGCTTCTTGATCGAACGCTGCTGTACCATCTCCAGGAGGCGTCCCATAGCATACTTGACATCGCTCTCCACGGGTAAATGCGCCTTCTTGTTCTTATTGTGTTCGGAAGGATCGATATCAACGTGAACAATCGTGCCCTGCTCACAGAACTTCGCAACCTTGCCGGTTACACGATCATCAAACCGAACCCCAAAGGCCAACAAAAGATCCGCGCCGTCAGCGACTTTCTCAACGCTCACACTGCCATCATCTAAAGTCCTCTTCTTGAACTCCCCGCTCACCGCCCAATTCGCATAGGCCGCCCCATGCATGCCAAGCCATCGAAGCGACAAGGGGTCGCTCTCCGGAAACGCGCCGCACCCCATGATGGTCGTTGTCACCGGAATCTGTGCCGCCCGCGCGAAGCCGCGCAAAACTTCGCTCGCTCCGCTGGAAATCACCCCGCCACCGACATACAGCACTGGCCGCTCCGACTTCTCGATCAGGCCTATAATCTCGTTCAACACCAGGTCGCTAGCCTTGATATCACACTGATAGCCTCGGATGTTTGCCTCCGCCGGAAAGACAGGTTGGCATCGGGATTGCTGAATGTTCTTGGGAATATCGACCACCACGGGTCCCGGGCGACCGGTCGCCGCGATATGAAAGGCTTCTTTAATAATCTTGGGAATCTCATTGATATCGGTGACCAGATAACTGTGTTTGACGATCGGCAAGGTCATCCCGAAGAAGTCCGTCTCCTGAAACGCCCCCTTGCCAATCATAGCTTGCGGCACCTGACCGGTAATCGCCACGAGAGGGACCGAATCCATGTAAGCATCCGCGATCCCAGTCACCAAGTTGGTGGCCCCGGGCCCACTAGTCGCCATGCAAACGCCTGGCCTGCCGCATGCTCTCGCATAACCTTCGGCGGCAAAAGCGCCGCCCTGCTCGTGTCGCGGCAACACCACTCGGATTTTGTCGGACCGAGTCAGCGCCTGATGCAGCTCCATGCTCGCGCCGCCAGGATACGCGAATATTGTGTCGACCCCCTCACACTCAAGAGCGGCGATCAGAACCTCACTCCCAGACATCGACGGTCCCAACTCTCCTCGTTCGGCGCTCTCGACGACCGGCTTCACTGATTCGGCTATTTTACTCATTTTTCCATTACTTAATTCTAAACCATTCAAAAAAAAACCCACGACCGTCTCCGATCGCGGGTTCCTGTCGAATCGTTGCGTTTAATATCGACAGGACCCTCTCGTGACCAGGACGCCCTGGCCGAGCCCGACTAACCCTACACTTACTTCAAAGTTCAAATTCATAAACCGCTAAGCTAAGTCCTCGTATTCCGTTGGTCAAGGGCTGAACATGCGCCATGGCGAATCGGAGTGTGATTGAAAGGGGATGCGTTTTGGAACATTGGAAGCCCTAAGATGGGAAAGCGATGCCCAATCACCGCACTCCAGGACGCTTCCGAGCTATAGCGAGGCCACAAGATATCGTCAGGTGTTGAAATGCGGCGATTCTCCGCTGCTTTGGCCTCCCATCGTGAGGGAACGGCGCTGAACTAGCTCCCTTTTTCAACCACGTCCGGCGAATTTTTCATCTACCTCAATTTCGAATCTGATTCCCCTCCCTCATCGCAGTCGCATTTAGAACGCAAATAACTAGAACTTCAAAATAGCAAATCTTCCTGAATTTATTTCATTCCCTAGAAATGTATATTACTGTCCTTTCCCTTTGGGAATGACCGCAAAGAGCGGTGAAAAGAAGCCAGTCGCTGCCGCCGCTCTACCAGCTTCAAAAACGTAACTATGCGGAATCTACGGTTACATCGGCACGGAAGACGCCAGCGGAATCATCGGGAATTTCGATCGACTCTGCCAAAGCCTGATCGCCTCAGGACACGAATTTAGATCCGTGACCGACTCCGAAGCCCTAGCGCACCTGATCGGATCCCTGCGCGAAACCAAACGACGGGGGCATATCGCGCTTGCGATCTGCAACGTCGTGGGAATCTCCATTGCCCGAGAGGCCGACGGTGGCATCTATCTCCATACCGGTCCCGAAATCAGCGTCGCCTCCACCAAAGCCTTCACCCACAGGTCACAGTCCTTATGCTGTTTGCTCTGTTTATGGGCAGGGTTTGCGTCCTCTCGGCGCAGCGCAGCACCAAGACACTCAAGGCACTCGACTCGCTTCCCGATCAAATGAAGAGCATCCTGCAGAACCACCAAAAAATCCGCGAGATCACAGCCAAATACGCACGATCGCAGAACTTCTTCTTCCTAAGACGCCACCTTAACTCCCTGTCGCCTTCAAAAGAGTCTCAAACTTAAAGAGAACTCCTACATTCATGCGGAGGGATATCCATCAGCGGAGATGAAACACGGGCCGAGCACTCTAATCGACAGCAACGCACTCAATATGGTGCTCGCCACAGACGGGTCGCTCTACGAGAAGGTCATCTCTAATCAGGAAGCCGTACAGTCCCGCAAGAGTCCGGTCAGCGCCACTGACGGAGACACACAAATTGAAAAGAAATCCGCCGACGTCATCTTCGCACCCTCAACTCACGAATTAATCTGTCTGTTACTCTCCGCCATCCCGTTACAGCTGCTTGCCTACTACATCGCAGCAGAACGGGGCTGCGACGTTGGCAAGCCTAAAAACCTGGCAAAAAGCGTGACCGTTGAATAGCGGAAACATTACACGCTCACCCATCGTCTTTGGGTGACTTCACCTCGCTCAATAGCTCCCCATCCTTGAGCATCGTAATAATGTGATCGCCATCCGTCACCTCTTTGATAGAAGTGACAATCTGGCCGGATGTTTCATCGCGGGTAATCGAATACCCGCGTTCCAGAACGTTGAGCGGAGACAAGAGGCGCAAGGTGACACTGATCCGATCCAGCGTGCTTCTTCGTTGACTCTCGTTGCGGCAAACACGCTCTGCCAACAACTCGGTCAACTGCTGAATCCTCTCTCGCCTCTGATTCACCATCGCCGCCGGCCGATAAACCGACAACTGCCGAGCCAACTGATGGACCAACAAATATCCCCGATTCCGCTTGTCATTCGACGCTCGTCCCATAACCATCTCAAGGTCATCCATCCGCTGCCGATAAATCTCAATCGACCGCCGCGGATGGAGACTAGAGAGCCGACGCCCAACGTGATTCACGATAGCGGCCCGATGGCTCAGTTGGCGTCGAACAACCCCGTTGAGTGCCTCCGCAGCCAAATGAATCGATTCCCGGCTGGAAAAAACACCCTCCGTGAGAAGCTCCGCAGCAGCACTTGGTGTCGGCGCCCGAAGATCCGCAACGAAATCACTAATCGTAAAATCAACTTCATGTCCGACTGCGGAAATCACCGGGATCGGGGATGCAGCAATCGCCCGCGCAACAATTTCCTCATTAAACGCCCACAAGTCCTCCAGACTGCCGCCCCCTCGAGTCACTAAAATAGCCCCCAGCCGCT
This sequence comes from Limisphaerales bacterium, assembly GCA_024761205.1. Lineage (GTDB taxonomy): Bacteria > Verrucomicrobiota > Verrucomicrobiia > Limisphaerales > AAA164-E04 > UBA2970. The sequence continues at coordinate 11,722 of JAMASS010000030.1, read as the reverse complement.
GGTCGCTTGACATCGTTGCGGCATAACGGTTCAAGCACTCAATTCCTGCTGCTATTTCCTCCGCCGCTCCCTGACCCTGCACACGACAAGAACAAAGAACCATCTCTGTCGACAAGCTCCGACGCTGAACCACATGGAGGACATCTCGCAGAGCGGCCGCCGTCACCGATGTCACAACTCCAAGGCGGAATAGATACTGGGGAATCGGCCGTTTCCGTTCCGCACTGAAGAGCCCCTCCCCCTCGAGCTTATTCTTCAATCGTTCAAACGCCAATTGAAGCGCACCAACGCCATGCAGTTCAACGGAGCGGACAATCATTTGATACTGCCCCCGAGGCTCGTAAACTGTGAGATCACCTTCCAATATCAGCTGGACGCCATTATCGATGGCCGCCCGGTGAGCGATCCGCTCTCCTCGAAACAGCACACAGCTCAGCTGGGCATTACTGTCCTTAAGCGCAAAGTAAAAATGCCCCGAACTCTGAGCCCGAAAGTTACTAACCTCCCCGGAAACTCGCACCCGACTGAAGCGGCCTTCGAGCATTTTGCGAATGCTGCCCGTCAGCTCACCCACAGAGTAGGTTTTCTTGAGTTCTTTCCCGTCAAACAGCTCCCCAAAATCCCACTGACTCGATGCTCTTCCCATGCTGCGGTCCATTCACTTTCAACGACCGGTAGACTGTTCTACCAGGAAGACAAAGGCGATTCAAATTGACTCCAGCTTCTGATGACAGGTCTCTCAATCGAGATCAAAAAATGGGTACTTATTGAAATCATATAAAAATATTGATTCTCTTATATGTATAGAAAGACGGAACTTACTCAACGAGCCTTGTCAATCCTCAGCTTGCCAAAGGCAAAAATTCATCCAAGATCGACCATGATTCGGTTTCTGCTCGGTGCAATATTTCGACTGGTCTAGACTCTGATAATAAGCAACATGACCGATCTTTATCGAATTGATGTGGGGCCCGAGCCGGACGGCTGATCCACCGCAAAGTCTTCAGCAGTCCGCGGACTCTCATTTAATAGTGGCCAACTAGCTGCTGCCCCTCTTCTGGAATTGCAATGAAAACGTGTTGGCTTTCAGTCCTACTTATTTTGGCAACGGGGCTCTTTGCCCTGCCTGGTTCGTCCGTTGGGGTCTAAAGGTTGGCCGCGCAAACATGCCCGGGATACCGAACTCATGCCGAGGCCAAATCCTGATCCCGGGCCAATGCAAGGCTCGATGTCGATTCCGCCTCCCCAGATTATCAACCAGACCGGTAACAACATCGTGCCGCCAAGCTCGAATGTGACCCTTTTGGTCGTCACTCAAGGAGAGGGGCAATTGCGATATCAATGGTTCTTTAACGGCTCTCCCCTTCCAGATCAAAATCAGGCATCCATCACAATCTAAAGGACAGACGCGCAAAAAGTCGGCTCCTACTTCTTAGCCGTCAGTAACGAGGGAGGCGGAACGCGCTCCAACAACATAAAACATTTCAGTCTAATGATGTTCGTGGCTCGGAAATCGTCGGCTTCGCTCTCGATAACAAAGGCGGTATTCTGATCACCATTACTGCGCTGCCCCGGCAGAATCGCGATATTTTCACCTTTCGTTTAATCCCGTCCGGTGAACAGCAATGGGGCAGTCTGTTCAATGGCGTAGGTGGGACATCGCCGCTGGGATCGATGTTGACGGAGCAGGGAATGCGGTTGTCGCTACTACTTTTTCTGCGGATGGTTCCGGCAATGATATCGCGACCATCCTCTACAATCGCGCGGGTCAAGAGGTCTGGAACCGGCGCAAGACAAGTGAGAGGCAACGAAACGATGCCGCCACCGGGTTCGATTTCGCCGCGACTTGCTACAGCGCCAGCGACGGCAAACAATTCACAACGACCGAGACGAGCCGCAGTCGTATCGATGACATGCCTGTGGGCACGGCCGTCGATTCGGCGAACGCCATTCTCATCGCCGAAACTCATATCCGAACGCCCTTGGTTCCGAAGTCATGTTTATCAAGATTGATACTAACGGAATCCATTGCCCGGTCCCAGATTCTTTCCGCGGCAAGTCGCCTAGGAGATCAGATCGTGCCGAAGACATCGCGCTAATGACAGGGTGCGGCATGATCATCACCGGTGGTCGATTTGCGCAACAATTCGGCTCTGATTTTGCCGTCCTTAGAGTCAACACCAATGGAACAATCGTTTGGAGTTTTGGCTTCAACCTCAACGAGACTGATCGCGTCTTTGAGACCTTTGCTGCGGTGGGGATCGCCCCCGAGGGGATCCAATCTTTACGGGCGTTCCAAACCCATCCCATGCCAACCGGAGACACAATGGGCGACGAAACTCAAATCGTGACCATCAAACAACAAGTCACGCCGCTGTCTAGAAACACCTTGCCGGTGGTCCGAATTGATCAGCCTCAGCCAGGCGATAGGTTCGGACTCGGCCAAGAAGTAACCATTGTCGCAACCGCTGCAGACGCGGAGAGACCAGTCGCCAACGTCGAGTTTCTGGTCGGCAATCGGGTCATCGCCACCGCCAAAACCCTCCCTTTCGAATCATCGGGGAGGTCGACATCCTGAATCCCATCCTCATCACCACCCGAACGGATCAAACGGGAGGCCGTGGTCACAGCCCCAAATCCAGTGGAAGTTCGAGTCACCGATATCCTCCCCAGTATTATCTCCTTTTCGGAAGATCAAACAGCATCGCAGGGTGACACCGTGACGCTCACAGCCGGGACCACAAGGAGAGAACCTTTCAGAATCCAATGCGGCCAAAACGGCCAGCCTCTCCCCGAGGTGAGGGAGGCGACATTGGGCATCAAGGATTTTGGTCCCCGAAATGCAGGCAGTTATGAGTTGGCCTTCGGAAATCCTGTTGGCTGAACCAGCAGCTTCCTGATCCCTATTGATCTCAACATGCAGGCGATCTTTGCCGGCGATAATTTTGCAGATTGAGTTTTCTTAGACGGTGAGTCGGGCCAAATCCGGGTGTCCACTGTGGACGCACCCCGCAAACCTAGTGAACTCTTGCACACCGGTAAACGGGGGGATCATTCGGTTTGTTTCTCCTACGTTGCAGGAGCTCGGGGTTGTTCACGGTGTCCACCGTAGGTGCCAACTTCGATACCTTGCTAGCGGTTTATACCGACACGGAGTCGTCCAATTTGGCCGACGTCGCCAGTGACGAAGATCATGGTGGGTCTCTTAACTAGTTCGCTCCAATTCAGAGCGGAGGCCGATCAAGAGTGCATCATCACCCTTGACGGATTCAACCAACACGAAGGGACTGCTTTGCTCACTTGGTCCCTAGACCGAGCGAATGCCCGAGACGTGCACCGCTTTGGCATCGTCCCAACAGAAATCATCACCGTGCCAGGCGGCACAGCCCAATTCATCGCCCAATTCCGTGGCCCTAGGCCTCCCGATGTGGCACTCCAATGGTTCCGTAATGGAGAACTCATTCCAGATGAGGCCGGCCCCAGCATCACTATCGAAAACGTCAGTCGCCCCTTAATGTCGGAAAATACCGCCATGCAGTCCATGTTCGGTGACATTGAAGTCATCAGTGAAAGCGCCCGCTTAAGATTAACCACACCAAACAGGCGGTCAACGCGGCTGACGTGTGTAAGGTTTTGGTTGTCAACAAGTTCGCGGATATATTTTTCCTTCGGCCCGGCGAACGCTCAACCTCTGGCACAGCAACGACGACGCCCGATTCCGCTGGTAACTTCACTGGCAACAGGATTTTCCGACACTCAGATGTGTTAGCACCTTCGACGCAGCAAAAGAAATCAACGAGCCCGATCATTGCGGCGTTCCGGGTGCACCCCCTAGTGGTTTGCCTACCACAAACGCCGATAGATGGGACCGTTGCCATGAGTAATGACGACAGCGATTTTGACACGGTCATAGCCATTTACACAGCCGACAAGATCGGACTTCTCAATCCTTACCGAAGTCGCTTGCGGTAATGATAGCGGCATTGATGGTCAAGGCAGCTTAGTGTCTTTTGATGTGACGTCTGATACGATCTACTACTCCATTGACGGAGTGGATGCCGCAACTGGCGTCATTCAATTGGCCTATGCCATAAATCTCCCTATCGATATTGAAATCATCTCTTCGGGTGATCTCAGCACCAGAGGCGAAGCCATCACCGAGTACCGTTTCAGTGTAACGGCCATTCTGACGACCTGGGCAACAGTGGTTACCGGACAGGCCGACGAGAATGGTAACTTTCCGTTCAGCCACGCGCAGTTTGACCTCGGCGCATTTGAGAAATACTTCCGAGTCTTAACGGTCAGGGTTGTTCCCCTCATAAAACTGGATGATTCGGAAGCCAGAAAGATCGCGGCTCCGTCGAACTCATTCATCTCACCCATCGCCCCATCGGGATTTTTCGAGAATCACCGTTTGAGCACAGAGAAACAGTCCAGTCAGATTGATATCGAGCACCCTCTGTCACTCACCCAGCAGCAACTCAGTCGTTGGCAACCGACATTCACTCCTGCATTGGTAATACAGAATGTCAACACTCTCCACCTCGGCAACCACCCGCTCCACGAAATCCTTGACCTCGGCCAGCTTCGTGGCATCCGCCTGTCCGCCAAGAGCCCGGCACCCATGTTTGGAAACGACCTCAACCGCCGCCGCCTCTCATTCCTGTGACGACTTGCTCACAATCATATCGGCGCCCACACTCGCCAAAGCATTAGCATTGCCAAACCCAGCCCTTGGACCCACCGGTGCTTAGGGCTACCTTCCCGTCTAATCAAAAAATATCGGTAATCATTGCTTCTCGGCGTCATTTATCTTCACTTGCTGATTTTCCGGCCTAAGAATTCAAAACCTTCATGGCTTTTCGAGAATTCGACGTCCGCAAGATCAACAACCCCTTCTTCGCATCGGGACCGGTAGCAAAGTAGGCGTAATCAATATTGATCTTCGCCACCGCCAGTTTTTCTGCGATGGCCGCCAAGGACCCCGGATGATTGCTCCCCTCGATCATGAGCACTTCCGTCTCAACCACCACCGCATTGTGCTCCTCAAACACCCGCTTGGTCTGTTGCCAATCACTCGTAACCACTCGAACCACACAATGGTCCACCGTGTCCCCGACCGAGAGTGCGGAAAGATTGATCTTGGCATCGGCCAGTGCACGGCACATCCGGGCCAAAGCCCCCGGTTCATTGCCAAGAAAAAGCGCAAGCTGACGAGTTAATTGCATGATGTAAGAAGCCTTCCTTCTCCCTCACGACTCATTCTCGTCAAGGGCGCCTAGGAAGGAATTTTCAGAAACTTTGATCGCCTAAAAGGAACCTTCTGGGGGTGCTTCTGGTTTCTCTTTCGAAAGTTCATGCACTGGTTTCGAAGCGGGTTTGGCTGCTGGCGGTTCCGGAACCACTCGCCAAAATTTCACCATCGCCCCCTCCCAATCCTTGAGAATCTTGCTTGCCCTCAGCGACTCTGTTGCCTCCAGGTGAGCAAAGATCAGCCCCTGGAGCCGATTGATCTCCTCATTGTCATCCAGTCGCTCGAGATTCACCATCGACGAGTTGTAGCAGTTGGGAAAGGTATCATTGACGTCATACACGTAGGCGGTCCCGCCGCTCATACCGGCGCCGAAGTTTCTTCCCGTGCTTCCCAAGATCACCACGATTCCGCCCGTCATGTACTCACACCCGTGATCACCCACCCCCTCGACCACCGCCGTACCACCCGAGTTTCGCACGCAAAATCGTTCTCCGGCCTTGCCGGCAGCAAACAATCGCCCCCCAGTCGCTCCATACATCACGGTATTTCCAATGATGATATTCTCCGACCAAGCAAACCCACAATTCTCCGGCGGCCGAATGATCACTTCCCCCCCGCTCATCCCCTTCGCCACGTAGTCGTTCGCCTCACCAAAAAGTTTGATTCGAATTCCGGCAGCCAAAAAAGTCGCCAACCCTTGTCCGGCACTGCCATGCAGCGTCAAATCAATGGCCCCCTCCTCCAGTCCCTTGTCGCCATAAGTATAACCGATCAGTCCGGAAACCTTGGTGCCAATATTACGCCGGCCATTGGAGACCCGGTAACTGAGCATTACCTTCCCCTTGCCATTCAATGCCTTCTTTGCATCATTGATGATCTGATCATCAAGGCTGCTATCACCAAAGCGCTCATTCCGTTCACGCGTATGGATCCGCGGAGAAACTCCAGTCGGATCCACCTGATAGAGCAGCTTATCCAATTTCAGCGTGCTGATCTTATCGCGCAGTTCCTCCGGGAATTTGTCTAGGCTCTTGACAACGAGAAGATCAGTCCGTCCCACCAAATCATCAAAATGCCGGATTCCCAGGGACGCCATCAATTCGCGAACCTCCTCTGCAACGCCATCAAAAAAGGCCATCACATTCTCCGCCTTGCCTCGAAACTTGAGCCGAAGTTCTTCTTTCTGTGTCGCCACGCCTACAGGACAGGTGTTCAGATGACAAACCCGGAACATCGCACACCCAGCGGCGATCAAGGCGGCCGTACCGAAGTTAAACTCCTCCGCCCCCAAGATTGCCGCCATCACGATGTCCAATCCCGTCTTGATCCCGCCGTCAGTGCGCAAGACCACGCGTGACCGCAGGTCATTGAGCATCAACGTCTGCTGCGCTTCAGCAACCCCAAACTCAAAGGGCACACCCGTATGCTTAATAGAACTCTGCGGCGACGCACCCGTGCCCCCGTCATGACCGCTGATTAACACGACATCCGCGTAAGCTTTAGCGACGCCGGCGGCAACGGTTCCGACCCCCGCACACGCCACTAGTTTCACACAAACCTTCGCCCTCGGGTTCACCTGCTTGAGATCATAGATGAGCTGCGCCAGATCTTCGATGCTGTAGATATCATGATGCGGTGGCGGTGAAATAAGCGGCACACCCGGCGTCGAATGCCGCAACTTTGCGATCATTACCGAAACCTTATGCCCCGGCAACTGTCCCCCCTCACCAGGCTTGGCGCCCTGCGCGATCTTGATCTCGATCTCTTGAGCACTCGCCAAGTATTCAGGAGTCACCCCAAAACGCCCGGAGGCCACCTGCTTGATGGCCGAGCAGGGATTGTCTCCATTCTCACGCACATTGTAGCGCTCCGCATCCTCACCACCTTCACCGGAATTGGATTTACCACCGATGCGATTCATCGCGATCGCCAGACACTCGTGCGCTTCCGGAGACAAAGCGCCCATGCTCATCCCTGCGGTGGTAAAGCGAACGCGAATATTTTCCAGAGGCTCCACTTCCTCAATTGGCACCGGGTCCATTGGCTTGAGTTCGAAGAGATCTCGAATGGAGACCGGATCTCGCTCATCCGCCGTTTTCATGTATTCAAGAAAGGCGGCCCGCTGGCCTGAGTGGAGAAACTTGTGGAGCCTCTGCACCACCTTTTTGTTGAAGGCATGAACCTCGCCACGCCCCCCGGGGAGCACCTTGTAATTGCCCCCGTCTTCTAGCGCCGCGGCCTCGGGATCGCCATAAGCCTGCTGATGCCGACGAATCGCATCCTCGGCAATGTGCCTCAGGCTAATCCCTCCGATCTGCGACCGAGTCCCAAAGAAACACCGATCCATCACTCCCTCCGAAAGTCCAATAGCTTCAAATATCTGCGCCCCACGATAGCTGCTTATGGTGGAAATCCCCATTTTCGCCATGATCTTGAGCATGCCGCTTTCAATGGCGTTTCGGTAATTGGCTAGAGCCTTGTCCAATGTAAGATCATCCAGCTCGCCGTCCTCCAGCCACTGTCGAACGGTATCAATCGCTACATAAGGATTGATCGCCGAGGCCCCGAATCCAACCAAACAAGCAAATTGATGCACGTCACGAGCTTCGCCCGTTTCGCAGATGATCGACGCCCTGAGCCGTTTGCGCTCTCGAATTAAATGGTGATGAATCGCGCCGACAGCCAGCAGCATCGGAATCGGAACCAACTCTGCACTCGAATCCTTGTCGCTAAGGATTAGGACCGCTTTGCCTGCATCCACCGCCTCCGAGGCTTGTCGACAGATTCTATCCAACGCCGAATCGAGGTCAGCCACCCCGCCCTCAAGACTGAAGTGGCAGGAAATGTCCTCGGAGGCAAACTCTCCTTCGTTCATTTCGCGAAGCGTCGCGAGTTCATAGTCCAAAAGGAACGGACTATTGATCCGAATCAACTTCGCGTGTTCTTCCCCCTCCTCCAGCCACGACCGCCGGTGACCCACAGATGTCGCTAGCGACATGACAATCCGCTCGCGAATACTATCAATCGCTGGATTCGTGACCTGCGCGAACAGCTGTTTGAAATAGGTGTAAAGCAACTTCGGCCGCTTCGACAAGACGGCCAACGGCGTATCATCACCCATTGACCCAATCGCCTCGGCACCTCCCACCACCATGGGCTTAACGATCACACTGAGCTCTTCCGTGTCCCAACCAAAGGTGATCTGTTGCAGGGTCAAATCCAGTAAATTCACGGCCCGAGAAGAGGGTTCAAGGGGCTTGGCATGCTCGCTCAAGACGAACATTTTCTCCGCACACCATTTGCCATAAGGCTGCTGATTGGAAACGATCTGCTTGACCTCACCGTTGTCGAGGAATCGACACTCCTCGGTATCGACCGCAATGATCTTACCCGGTCCCAGTCGTCCCTTCCGAACCACTTTGGACTCATCCAAGCGAACCAGCCCTGCCTCACTACCCATGACAACCAGGCCGTCTTCATAAATCGTATAACGAGCGGGACGGAGACCATTTCTATCCAAGGAAGCACCAACAAAGCGACCATCATTGAAAATGACCGCCGCGGGACCATCCCAAGGTTCATTCAGACAAGCGTGATAAAGATAGAAATCCCGTAGGACCGGATCCATGTTGTCCATCTTCTCCCAGGCCTCCGGCATCAGCATCATTGCGCTGTGCAGCACACTCCGGCCGCTCAGCCGCAATATCTCCAAGGCATTATCGAGGGCCGCTGAATCTGAAATCTCCGGCTGAATGATCTGACGCAGCACTTCAATATTCTCTCCCCAAACCTCTGAAGTAATCTCCTGCTCACGGGCACGCGTCCAGTTCTTGTTCCCCAGCAGAGTATTGATCTCCCCATTATGTGCCATCATCCGGTACGGATGTGCCAGCCGCCACGTCGGAAACGTATTGGTCGAGTATCGCTGATGAAAGACCACTGAAGCGGTTGTGAAAAGGGGACTCGCCAAATCCGAAAAGAACTTCGCCAACTGAGGAGCGTTGAAGAGGCCCTTATACACAATCGTCCGCGACGAACAGGAACAGATATAGAAGTCGGTGATACTCGCTTCTCGCGCCTTGATCCCGGCAAACTTCCTCACCAGAAACAAACGCCGCTCGTACTCTTCATCATCCCAATCCCTCGACCGCGCCATCAGCAGCTGCTTCATCTCGGGAACGGTCGAGAGCGCCTTGTCTCCCAGACAACGAGGATTGATAGGGACATCACGCCACCCGAGACAATGCACCCCAAACCTTTCACAGGCAGCCTCCATGATCTGCTGTCCGTGGCTGATTTGGTAACCATTGTCCTTGGGAAGAAATACAAACGCGATGCCAAGGTCGGTATCTTGAGCAAGTTTAGCTCCCAACCGATCCACCTCCATCCGAAAAAAATCATGCGGTATTTGGATAAGCACCCCAGCACCGTCTCCGGTTTTGGCATCCGCATCTAGCGCACCACGGTGAGCCAAGTTACAAAGCGCCTGCAGGCCATACTCCAATATGCGGCCTTCCTTCTTGCCGCTCTGATTGGCAACAAAGCCCACGCCACAAGCGTCGTGCTCAAAACTAGAATGATACAGCGAGTTGCTGATTCTCGGATACATAGCACTACTCTGCTTTCAAAACCGCCGAAGATTATCGATCACTTCCCCAAGCACAAAGGCTTTCTGCCTCATTACTGAGAAATCAACACCTGTCTACATTGCGTTTGCACAGATTCCAAGGCCCCTCAGATCGTTGAAATCACTGCAAGACCTTTTAGGTGCCTCACCGCAACAATAGCGAACACCTACCTAATCACAAAACAGTGGCAGAAAAAAGACTGAAATTCCTAACCATCCCGCCCTCTGATTCTCGAATCCTCGCACTCAAAGCGTCAAACTCAGACTGTACCTCCCGATGAATCGAACTGCACCCAAAATTCCCCTCATAGTCCTGATGCCACATCCTCCTGTCGCCATGCCGCTAGTGGGAGGTCAAAGAGCACGGGAGGTCGCAGCCACAACTTCAGAAATGCAATCCATAGCCAAAAAGATTGTCTGCCTGTGACCCGATTTCATCTGCCTCATTCGCCTCACGCTCCGAAAAAACCGGACGAGTTTGACATCTGGAGCATATATCCGCTCTGAAGAGGACTTCGCCTGCTTCGGATCTCCGGAAACCCAAATTGAGCTCACACAAAATCCCCAATTCTTCGCCGACGAAATCCGCTTAGTAGTCCTCACCAACGGCCTCGCCAGTTTTGATCACTCAACAGGCCAAATCGATCACGGAGCAACCGTCCCCCTCTATTTTCTCTCCGAAACAAGGGAGTTGCAGCAAAACAATGAACGTCGGACTCAATCCCTCGCGGCCGGAAAAACTCAAGAAGCTGGAGCGAACCATCGCAACATTCGGTCGACGATTAGTGGTGACCGCAATCGGCGGAATCTCTGCTCAAGCTTCAAAGATGTCTATTTTGACATGACCCACTCCAATCCCTGTCTATTTCTCGACCTAGAGCGACAAGAATCGCAGCCTCTGCTGCCATATCACGCGTTAAACACAAGGTGGCGCACCTTCCCCCCGCCAGCCCCAGCGCCCCCTAGCAAGGGGCGAGGCACCTGCCGCCATAGTTGCCAAGGCCCTTAGCGTGGCGGCCGCTACAGCGTCGTTCGCTTGTTTGATGTTTTTGATAAAACATCCCAGAATCCCTTTGTTTTCCCTCATGGGCGCCGAGCCAACCGATTCCTTGTCGTCTGATGCCGCCCCACCGAACCGGCCGGGTCCGGAATGGCGGGCAGCCGTTGACGCCGGATTCGCAGAGGAGTTGCGGCTGACGCAGAAGGCACCCCATCAACGATCTTGGCAAGCTAAGGCAAAGCCTTCAGAGTCGGGTTGAATTCGTATTAGTTGGGGCCATGCGGCCGTTGCCCATGGTGCGTCCATACTCACCCGGGACATCAATGTGCGCGTTCGATTCAGTTGGGAAAATCTCCTTCGTTTACGGGACACACTTGCCGATTGCTCCACCCGCCGCCGTCGTAGGAATCCAGACAAGGACCCGTTGGCATTAATCCAAGAGCTTGTTTCCCGTCTGAAAAATCCTTATCTAATGACTGACTTGGGAATCCTAAACTACCTCGGTGAGATGGCCGGGGGCTAAGGACTTACAAATCGATCCGCCAGCACGTGGAAACATCAGCGGGCAAATCCCAACTACTGTCCCCGCCTAGCCTCAGCAAGGCAAAGGAAGCGATGAACCACACCCCACACGACCGTCTGACCGCCGCTCAGTAATCAAGGGCCATTGAGGAAAGGCCGACGAATGACTGACGCGTGCGGGTGGCTGATCGCTCTCCGCCCTCATATTCCGCGCTTAAAGGACCGCTGCTCGCGCTGATTCAAGCGTTTCAGTTTATCCTGAAAACCGGCCCATCTTTTTTCAGCTTCCTGCATAAACGCCCGCACACCCGAGACTGAG
>JAMASS010000003.1 GCA_024761205.1 Limisphaerales bacterium | reverse complement strand
ACCCACTACCCACTACCCACTACCCACTACCCACTACCCACTACCCACTACCCACTACCCACTACCCACTACCCACTACCCACTACCCACTAAATTCCTTGCAAATTGCGGGGCGGTCTTTTAATCATGGGCTTAGGCCGGGGGTTTTCCGTCTGGGCGTGTGGCGTGGCGGGAGGGGCGGCTTCTTCAGAGAGGAATGATTTCAGTAGGCATAGAAGCGATGAACGTGTTTGGGGGTGGCGCCTGTGTGGATGTCAAGGAGTTGGCGGTGCATCGCGGATTGGACAGCGCCCGTTTCGACAATCTGCTGATGAAGGAGAAGACGGTGGCGCTGCCGGACGAGGATCCGGTGACCTTTGGCGTTAATGCGGCGCGCCCGCTTCTGGAGGGGTTGAGCGAGGGGGAGAGGGGTCGGATTGAGATGGTGATTGCCTGCACGGAGTCGGCCTTTGATTTTGGCAAGTCGCTGAGCACCTATCTGCATGATTATCTGTCCCTGAGCCGGAATTGTCGTCTCTTTGAGTTGAAGCAGGCCTGTTATGCGGGGACGGCCGGGCTTCAGATGGCGGTGAACTTCGTTCTTTCGCAAACGTCGCCTGGGGGCAAGGTGTTGGTGGTGGCCACGGACGTTTCCCGTTTTGCGGCGGCGGGGGAGGGCGGGGGGGAGGATTGGGCCTTTGTGGAGCCGAGCAGCGGGGCGGGGGCGGTTGCCATGCTGGTGGGCGAATCGCCGGAAGTGTTTCAGATCGACGCCGGGGCCAGCGGCTACTACGGTTACGAGGTGATGGACACCTGCCG
>JAMASS010000029.1 GCA_024761205.1 Limisphaerales bacterium | reverse complement strand
CGCTCCGAAGCGTCTGTTGAGACAGCTTTAAGCAGTGCGGCCGGTTGGTTTCCGGTGGCCCCGCCGATTTTACGGGCTCATTTTTACCCGCTCACCCCAAGATCATCGGTAAAGGCGGCGCAATCCCGTTTTGCCGGCCCGGGGCCGCACCTTGCGGGAAAACCGACTGCGGTCTCGTGGTTCCAAATCCCTCTCATGCCGCCTTCGCATCGTGGGAAATGGCTTGAATGGAACGCCGTCCTCCCCCTCCCCCATTGGCGGTTTGCCTAGGCGGGGGCCCGTCCTCATCGGTAAGCCTCGGGGAGGTTTGGCGGGCTGTTTGTCTCATTCCAAGAGCGAGCGCAAGGGGGAGGGTTCCCGCTCTGGCCGGCAGCGAGGCCGTCGTTGAGCCCGCGCGGAGGCACTCCAAGAAGCGGCGGCTTGATCGAGCAGGTGAACGCCACCCGAGGGTTTAAGTCTTTCCAGGCCTTTCCCAAGGGTTTCTTGAACTTCCTGCTGTCCTTCTGATGAAAGGCACCCGCTTGTTCTCCGGTTTCGATCTCGGTGATAATGGCTTGACGGCGTCTCGCCCTACCTTGCCTTTGGCATGCGCTCTCCACAATTTATCGCGGTTTGGGCTGGCGTTGGGGTTTGATCAAGGGTTGACCATTGTTGTTTTGGGTCGTTGAATGTTGGATGTTTTCAAGGTTTCGCTGGTCAAAACATGTCGTTTTTAGAGATTCATCAGCTCAAAAAGTTCTATGCGTCACCTACCAACGGGACGCATCTTGTCGTGGATGTACCTTCGTTTTCTCTGGTGGAGCGGGAGGAGGTGGCGGTGAGCGGTGACAGTGGTTCGGGTAAGACGACATTTTTGAATTTGATTGCGGGAATCGTTCTGGCCGATAGCGGGACCGTGAGGATCGGTGGTCAGGAAATCACCGCGATGAGCGAAGCCAAGCGTGATCGCCTGCGTGCTGTGGAATTGGGGTATATCTTTCAGACTTTCAATTTGTTGCAAGGCTTCACGTGCCTGGAAAACGTCATTCTTGGTATGTCTTTCGGTGGGAAACCTGATCGTGGTCTGGCAAAGCGACTTTTGGAGCGAGTTGGACTTGGACAGAGGATGAAACATTTTCCGCGGCAACTCTCTACCGGGCAGCAGCAGCGGGTTGCCGTGGCTCGAGCATTGGCAAATCGCCCGCGTCTGGTGCTGGCCGATGAGCCAACCGGTAATTTGGACCGCCGCAGCGCCAGAGAGTCGCTGACCTTGATTCGCGAAACCTGCGAGGAAAATAAGGCGGCACTATTGTTGGTGAGCCATGATCGATCTGTCTTGCGGCAGTTTGGAATCTGTCGCGATTTGTCAGAGTTCAACCTTGCGGGGAAGGAGGCAGAGCCGTCATGATAATCTGGCTTCTTGTTCGTCGAAGCCTTCGACAGCATTTGCTGTCCACGGTCATTACTTCTTTGTCGATCGCCCTGGCTGGAGGATTGTGGTTGTCGGTGTGGTCGATCAAGGATCAGGCGAACGCTGCTTTTACTGGCGTGGATTCTGGCTTCGACGCTGTTTTGGGTGCTAGAGGGTCAAAATTGCAGATAGTGTTGAATTCGATTTTCCACGTTGAAGCTTCGCCGGGGAATTTGGCTTGGGAAGATTTTGAGGACATCCGGTCGAATCCGAGTGTTACGACCGCGATTCCGATCGCGGTGGGGGATAACTATCGCGGGTACCGGTTGGTTGGGGTATCCACGAATTTGTTTTCTGACGTCAAGTATCAGCCTGGCAGACGGTTTGAAGTATTTGATGGGGGGCGGATCTTTGATCCCGGATTACGTGAGGCGGTGGTGGGGAGTTTTGTCGCGCAAAAGCTTGGACTGCGTGTGGGCGATAAATTTCATCCATACCATGGACTGATTTTTGATGAGAAGAGCCAACACCAAGAGACCTATGTGGTGGTGGGAGTGCTCAAGCCGTCCAACACGCCTTCGGATCGTGTCATATGGATTCCGCTTGCCGGCCTTCAACGGATGAGCGGGCACGATCCCAAAACGGCTACCGATCTGAGTGCGGTGCTGGTGAAGCTGCGATCCGCGCAAGCGGGTTTTCGCTTGGACATGCTTTACAACAAGCAGGGAGATCGCTTGACGTTGGCTTGGCCCATTGGGCAGATCATGGCGCAGTTGTTTTCCAAAATCAGTTGGTTTGATCGGGTGTTGGAGTTGATTGCGTATCTGGTGGCTCTGGTTGCGGTAGGATCCATCTTGGCGAGCATTTACAACTCGATGAACGAGCGACGGCGTGATATTGCAATCTTGAGGGCGTTGGGGGCTCAAGGGCGAACGGTTTTCGGGACCATCGTGTTGGAAGCGGTGGTGATTTCCGGTCTGGGGATGGGCATCGCGTTTGTGGCCTATTTTGGTATTTTTACGGTTGTCGCCTCGGTGATTCGGTCGGAGATGGGCGTGGTATTGTCCGTGACTCAGTGGCATCCTGTCATGTGGTGGGCGCCGAGTTTGATGATTGGGATGAGTGCGTTGGCCGGGTTGGTGCCGGCGGTTAAGGCTTATCGAACTAATGTGGCGGAACATTTGGTGCCGATCTCGTAGGCCTGTGGAATTCGCAGACGAAATATCAGCATTCACCAATGGTCACTAGATTAGGGCAACGACAGAATGTGAGCGGCGAATTCCCAAAGGTAGGGCTTCGCCTGTGGGATCGGTTGGGGATTGTGTTGGTTGGAATGCTTTTGGGGTGTGGTTCGGAGCCTGCGCATGATCACGCGCATTATGGCGAGGCGACGCACTCACACGGGCATCAACACGTGGCGCCGCACGGTGGCGCCGCCGTCGTTCTGGGGGAAGAGCTTTATCATTTGGAGTTTGTTCTGGATGAGGCAGAGTCCACGTTGCACTGCTATGTTCTCGACGGCTACATGGAGAATTTTGTCCGGATTGATGCTCTGGAATTAATCCTGACAGTGGACGCCGCTGAAGCTGTCACGCTGAGGCCAGTCGCTAGCCGGGCCACGGGGGAGACAGTCGGCGATACTGCTCATTTTAGCACTGCAGTGGATTGGGCGGTGGAGAGAAAGAGCTTTGCGGCCGTGCTCAAGGAAATTACGGTGAAAGGGAATCGGTTTGAGAATGTAACCTTTCGATACCCCGAAGGGAACGAACAGGCGGGGTTGAAAACCGAAAATTCAAAGCGTCGATGAATATGAAATTCCAGGAAACAACGATGACGGTCGGGCTTGTCCTGATCGGAACCTCGTGTGGTCAGCCGGATTTGTCGGAGCAAAATATGTCGTCAGAGCCTCCTGTGCAAGGTGATCTCATCGAAAGTGCGGCGATTCGTGGGGAACCGATCGCCCCTATGCCCGAGTCGAGCGCCCCGCTTGCGGCTGACTTGAGCGCGGAGGGTGCCAAACAGTTTCAAGACTCGGCGATTGAGGCGGTCGAAGGTGCCGTTGAAGAACCGGTCAACGAGGTCGCTGAGGCGTCCCAAGCTGCAGTGGAGAAGATGGTGGCGGTAGCGAAAGATGCTGCTGCGGATGCGAGTTTGAAAGTGATTGCCGTCCCAGAAAAGGAGTTGGAGGCATCTAGCGGTGCCGTTGGCAGCGAGCCCAAGGTTTTGGAGGATGGTTTATTGGATATCTCTTTCGATCAATTGGCCTCATTCGACTACGAGATGCCCGAGGATTCGACTGAGGCGGTGCCGGGTGAAGCGGAGGGAGCATCGGATCAGATTCCCGAGGATATCCGAAATCTCAACGGCAAGGCTGTTGCGCTGGAAGGTTTTATGCTGCCGCTCAAAGTGGAAAAGGGGTTGGTCACGGAAATGTTGATCATGCGCGATCAATCGATGTGCTGCTACGGCACGGTGCCCAAGATTAACGAGTGGGTGAGCGTCAAGATGGTGAACAAGGGGGTTCAGTCGGTTATGGACCAAACGGTGACGATGTTCGGTAGGTTAAAAGTCGGTGAGATTCGAGAGAATGGGTATCTGGTCGGAATTTACGAAATGGATGGCGATCGCATGGACGGCCCGATGGATCTTTGATACTCGCGGCAAAGGGAAGGAAATTGACACTGGCGATGCGCGACACGCGGAGCTCAGGAGAATAAAAAAGGCGACTAGGGCCCCCAGTCGCCTTTTTTTTATTCTCAGCCCTTACCGGCCATCATTCCTGCTTTGAAGGCTCGTCGCCTTCTTGCTTCGTCGCTGGACCAATCTCCACTGGTCGATAGCCGCCCCGGGCTTGGAAATAGAAGATGAGGAGCAGATAAGCGATGCCCATGGTCAGCGCAATCAGCGCAGTCATTTTCAGTGCGCTTCTCGCACCTTTGAGACTGGCATCGACCACTGATTTTTCTTCGGCTGTTCGTTCCGCCACTGGCTTCTTTTCTGCATCTCCCACCTTGGCGCCGTCGAGTCCCTGAATCTTGTCGAAGAACAAAAAACCGTTCTCCGTCTTGGACTTAAATTGTTCGTAAGTTTCCGGTGAAGACTCCTTCAAATGTTCCGATGCGACACGGTCTTGCTTGTAGCCAATACCGGGTGAGCCCAGCAGTCCTGCGGAGAGCATGCCGACGCCGCCGATGGAACCAATAGTGATCGCGCCGCCGCGTGGGAATTGCTCGGAGACAACCGAGAGCATGGTGGGCCAGAAAAAGGCTTTTCCAATGCCAAAGATGGTTGTCGCCAAAACGATGGTGACACCGGTGTTAAACGTTCCGAGGAATTGTAGCCCAATGGCGCCGAAGGCCGCGCTGACCAGCAGAAGACCAAGCGGGGAGATGCGATGGACGATCGGACCGGCGAAGAATCGTAAGGTAAACATCAGCGCCGACGCGTAGACAAGTAGCGCCAGGCCTTTTCCCTCGCTAGCGAGGATAGCTCCCGTGATGTTGACAATCCAGGAATCCGTTCCGAGTTCCACATAGCCAACCATCGCATGGATAATCAGTAAGAAGGCCATCAGGACGGGCCCAAGGGTGAACTGAGTGAAGAAGCCGAAGACGACAAGCAACGCGACACCCAAGATTGTTGCGACGACTGTGGAGAGACCGAGATCATTCTTGAAAAACAGCGTTAATAGAATGCAGACGACACCCGCTCCTAACAGACCTAATTCTTTGAGCATATTAGAGTAAGAAATGCCAGCCGCTCCCGCTTCGTCCTTGGGAAATTTCTGCCTCCAGAGCATGGCACCGTAAATCAGGGCCGGAATCAGGAAAAAGGTTATTTGAATTTCCCAGCGAACTTTATCGACCATGAAGAACCCGAGAAGCCCGCCGACAATTAAGCCGCCGGGCCACCCGGCGTGCAGAATATTGAGATAGTGGGTCTTCTGTTTAGGGAAGAGGACGGCGGTCAATGGATTGACAACCGCTTCGGCCAGTCCGTTGCCGATGGCAAATATGAACGTTCCCCAGAAAAGGCATTGGTAGGCGATGTTCTTGGCTGCCTCCGACTCAAGACCTCCCATCGAGTGAAAAATCGGAGTTGCCGTGAGAGTCACGATGACGGACAGCACATGCATGAAAAAGGCGCAGATCATTAGTTTGCCATAACCGACCCGATCAGCCAGGAGGGACCCGATCAAGATGATAATTCCGAATCCCGTTAATCCGCCTCCGGTGATTTTGCCGAGATCGCTTTGGGTAAACCCAAATTGCTGGCCCCAATCACCAAGAATTCCAGCCCGCATTGAGAAACCAACTCCAGCCACTAGAATGGCCATGAAGCCTGCCCAAAGCAGCCGATGAGCGTTCGGTTGTGTGCCTTTATCCATAGTTTAACTTTGTTGAATGTTTATCCGTTGCTACTGAATAGGTAAGAATCTTTAGTGAGTGAACGGCGGAAGCTCGACGACTTGCCCCCCTTGCTCGGCGCTTTGATGCGCGCAAATGCCGACGCAGGTCCAGTTGGCAGCCGTCTTGGCGTTGATCCAGGGATCACGGTCTTCGACCACGGCACTGGCGAATTCGTGCACCATGTGCGGGTGACTGCCGCCGTGGCCGCCACCTTGGAGGAACGACAAGTGTTGGTCATCCTCAATGGATTGGGTGAATTTCCGAATCGGTTTCGGCAGCAGATGCGCATAGTCCGGCACTTCAACCCTCTCGGGAATCTCGGGCTCCGGTCGTTTTGCGACGTGAAGGACATGCGGTTCGTTTTCCACGAGCGTCCATTCGAAGCTCTTCTTGCTGCCATAGACATCAATGCTCTCCCGGTATTGCCGGGCAACATCATAAAGGAAGCGCCAGACGTGGGCGGTGAGGTCTGAGCCCTTGACCTTGACGTGGCAGGTCTCAACCGCAAACTTGTTGCCGCTCTTTTGGGCGATGTCATCCCGAACGGTCCCGCTGCCAAAACAACTCACATACTCCGCCTTGCCATCCACCAATCCCAGACAAGGACTGACGGCATGAGTGGCATAGTGCATGGGAATCATCTCTTCCCAATAGGAAGGCCAGCCATCCATGTCTTGTGGATGGCTGGCCGCTAAATATTGCAGTTTGCCGAGTTCGCCCTTGTCGTAGAGTTCTTTGACGTAAAGGAACTCACGGCTGTAGACCACAGTCTCCGCCATCATGTAACTGAGCCCGGTCTCCTCGACCGTTTTGCAAATCTCTTCGCACTCCTCGGTCGTGGTCGCCATCGGGACCGTGCACATGACATGCTTACCGGCGCGAAGGGCCTTGAGAGACTGCGGAGCGTGGTCAGGAATGGGTGAGTTGATGTGAACGGCGTCGATCTCGGGGTCCTTGAGCAACTCGTCATAATCAGTGTAGCGCTTCGGGACATTGAACAAGTCGGCCACCTTGTTCAATTCTGCTTCGTTACGGCGGCAGACGCCCAAAAGTTCTACATTGGGATGGGCTTGGTGGATGGGAACAAATTCAGCGCCAAAGCCCAAACCAATCACTGCAATGTTCACTTTCTTGTCGCTCATTTAAGTCATCCCTTGCCGTGCTGAGGCCGAAAGCAACTCGATTAAGGTAGGCAAACCAACCGTTGTTGACATCATGGGCAGTGTCGGGATCATGGACATCCGCCCCGCCCGCCGTCAAGCCCATTCTCCACCCTCATCGGTGAGCGTCGCAAATAACCCCTCTCAATCCCCGCCCGCCGGCACCAGCCGGAAGAACCGCTTCCCGCCCTCGTTGGGCAGACGCACCACGCCCTCCGTGATGGTGGCGCGCGTCGCCCTCGTCCAAGGGCCCTCCACCGAATCCGCCCATTGCAGCATGAACTCAAGCTCGACCGGCGGCCCGGGAGCCGGGTCATAGTAAGTCACGCCGTCCTTGGAAAAGCCGTAAAGATTGAGACCAGAAAGATTGAAACCCCGCGGCACTCGTAATACCCCAATGGGAGCACCCACAAGATCCAATATGCTCAAACTCGTCAGGCCCTCAGGCAGGGTCAGGCTCATCATTGGGTTGTTCTGAAGAGTCAACGTCTCCAGACTCGCCAAGCCTTCGGGCAAGGTCAGGCTCGTCAGTTCGTTGGCCCCAAGAGTCAACGTCTCCAAACTCGCCAAGCCTTCGGACAGCGTCCAGCTCGTCAGTCTGTTGTTCTCAAGATTCAACGTCTCCAGACTCGTCAAGCCTTCGGACAAGGGCAGGCTCGTCAGCTCGTTGTGCCTAAGTTCCAACTCCACCAGACTCATCATGTCTTCGGGCAGCGTCAGGCTCGCCAGTTGATTGCCCCAAAGATTCAACGTCTTCAGACTCGTCAGGCCTTCGGGTAGCGTCAGGCTCGTCAGTTGATTGTCCGAAAGATCCAACCTCTCCAGACTCGTCAAGCCTTCGGGTAGCGTCCAGCTCGTCAGTTCGTTGCGCGAAAGATCCAACGTCTCCAGACTCGTCAAGCTTTCGGGCAGCGTCAGGCTCGTCAGGCGGTTGCCCGAAAGACTCAACGACTCCAGACTCGTCAAGCCTTCGGGCAGCGTCCAGCTCGTCAGTCCGTTGCCCGAAAGATGCAACCACCACAGACTCGTCAGGCCTTCGGGCAGCGTCCAGCTCGTCAGGCGGTTGCCCACAAGCCACAACCTCTCCAGACTCGCCAAGCCTTTGGGCAGCGTCAGGTTCGTCAGGCCGTTGCTCCTAAAATTCAATTCCTTCAGACTCGTCATGTCTTCGGGCAGCGTCAGACTCCACGAGCTCCTCGTCCGGCCGCTGCCCCCAAGCCACAATGACTCCAGACTCGTCATGCCTTCGGGCAAAGTCAGGCTCGTCAGTTGGCTGGCAAAAAGATCCAACTTCTTCAGATTCGTCCAGCCTCTGCTGAAGGTGATGCTGGTTGACTCTCGATCGGTCAAATCCAGTTCTGTCGTGTCCTTGGGGTAGTGGCGGGTTTCGGAGCTTCCGTCTTCCCGCATGAAGGTGACGGATACTTCGTCAGCTTGTTGGGCGCGGGCGGTGAGTGAGAGGGCGGCGAGGCAAAGGATTGCCAAGAGCGGTTTTCCGGGTTTCACGGCGGCAGCTGTCGGGAGGGGCAAGTGTTTAGTAAGGGATTTCACGTGATTTTTCATTGGCGGGAAGGGTGTGCTTTGGGGAGACTTGCGGCAAGGTTTTTCTCGGGCGCCGGCAGCTGTTTCCCGCCCCTCGGCCAACAGTTGCAAGGCCCTCTAATTCTCGCCCGCCGGTGCGAGCCGGAAGAACCGCTTCCCGCCTTCGTTGGGCAGACGCACCACGCCGTCGGAAACAACCAACGGCATCCAAGGGCCCTCCACCGAATCCGCCCATTGCAGCATGAACTCAAGCTCGGCCGGCGGCTCCACAGGCGGCGGGCCGTAATAAGTCACGCCGTCCTTGAAAAATCCGCGAAGATCAAGCTCGGAAAGATTGAAACCCCGCGGCACCCGTAACACCCCAATGGGAGCACTCGTAAGGTCTAATATTCTCAGACTCGTCATGTCTTCGGGCAGCGTCAGGCTCCTCAGATCGTCAGTGCCCCCAAGATCCACCCCCTTCAGATTCGTCAAGCCTTCGGGCAGCGTCAGGCTCTGCAGGTTGTGGGTGCTCGAAAGATCCAACCATTCCAGATTTGTCATGTCTTTAGGCAGCGTCAGGCTCTCCAGTCTGTTGCCCGAAAGATACAACGACTTCAGACTACCCGTTAAGCCTTCGGGCAGGCTCCTCAGGTTGTGGATGTTTGAAAGATTCAACCACTCCAGATTCGTCATGCCTTTAGGCAGCGTCAGGCTCCTCAGGCCAGTGCTTGCAAGATTCAACCACTTCAGACTCATCAAGCCTTCGGGCAGCGTCAGACTCTGCAGGCCAGTGTTTGCAAGATTCAACCACTCCAAACTCGTCATGTCTTCACGCAGCGTCAGGCTCTGCAGGTCATTGCCCGAAAGATCCAACCCCTTCAGATTCGTCCAGCCTCTGCTGAAGCCGACGCTGCCGGTCAACTCTCGCTGGGACAAATCCAGTTGCGTCGTGTCCTTGGGGTAGTGGTGGGTTTCGGAGCTTCCCCTACCTACCTCGAAGATGACGGACACTGCGTCAGCTTGTTGGGCGCGGGCGGTGAGTGAGAGGGCGGCGAGGCAGAGGACTGCCAAGAGCGGTTTTCCGGGTTTCATGGCGGCAGCCGTCGGGTGGGGCAAGTGTTTGGCGAGGGATTTCACGTGATTTTTCATTGGCGGGAAGGGTGTGCTTTGGGGAGACTTGCGGCAAGGTTTTTCTCGGGCGCCGGCAGCTGTTTCCCGCCCCTCGGCCAACAGTTGCAAGGCCCTCTAATTCTCGCCCGCCGGTGCGAGTCGGAAGAACCGCCTCCCGCCTTCGTTGGGCAGACGCACCACGCCGTCGGAAACAACCAACGGCATCCAAGGGCCCTCCACCGAATCCGCCCATTGCAGCATGAACTCAACTTCGGCCGGCGGCTCCACGGGCGGCGGGTCGTAATAATAATAAGTCACGTCGACACTGAAACGTTCGGAAAAACTGAGCTCGGAAAAATGGAAACCCTGTGGCATTCGCAATACCCCAATGGGATTGAACGCAAGATTCAACCGCCTCAGACTCGTCATGCCCTCTGGCAGGGTCAGCAGCTGCAGGTCGTTGCTCTGAATATCCAACACCTCCAGACTCGCCAGGTCTTCGGGCAGGGTTAGGCTCGTCAGTTGGTTGCCCTGAAGATCCAACACCTTCAGACTCGTCAAGCCTTCGGGCAGCGTCAGGCTCCTCAGTTGGTTGCCCTGAAGATCCAACACCTTCAAACTCGCCAGGTCTTCGGGCAGCGTCAGGCTCGTCAGTTGGTTGCCCTGAAGATCCAACACCTTCAAACTCGCCAGGTCTTCGGGCAGCGTCAGGCTCCTCAGGTAGTTGCCACTAAGAAGCAACTCCTCCAGACTCGTCATGTCTTCGGGCAAAGTCAGGCTCCTCAGGCTGTTGTTCGCAAGATCCAACCTCTTCAGATTCGTCCAGCCTTTGCTGAAGGCGACGCTGTAAAACTTTAGACCGGCCAAAATCAGTTGCGTTGAGTCCTTGGGGTAGTGGAAGATTTCGGAGCTTCCGTTTTCCCACCACACGATGGTGACGGACACTGCGTCAACTTGTTGGGCGCGGGCGGTGAGTGAGAGGGCGGCGAGGCAGAGGATTGCCAAGAGCGGTTTTCCGGGTTTCACGGCGGCAGCTGTCGGGAGGGGCAAGTGTTTAGTAAGGGATTTCATATAAGTTTTCATTGGCGGGGAGGGTGTGCTTTGGGGAGCCTTGCGGCAAGGTTTTTTTCGGGCGCCAGCAGAAGGCAGGCTCCCTGACCGCCTTAAGCGAGGCCGGTCAGTGGGGCGAGTGCCGCCGGCGGGAGCGCCGTTGTTCGGCCAAACTTTGGTGACAAATCGTTGCCAAGATGATTTTTCGAGATATAAACTTTGCACCGATGGGCGATCCGATCACACTTGAGCACCGTGGCGGACCGGACCTGAGGGTCCGTGAACCGTCCACGCCAAGGCATCTTGATCGGTTGTCACAAGAGGTCCTCCGGCTCAAGGGCGAGCTAAACGCAGTGATTCTCGCGCACAATTACCAGGCGCCGGAAATCCAAGACCTGGCGGATTACGTGGGCGATTCCCTCGGGCTTTCACAACAGGCGGCCAAGACGGAAGCTGAGGTTATCGTGTTTTGCGGGGTGCATTTCATGGCGGAAACCGCCAAGATCATCAACCCCGCCAAGACCGTGATTTTGCCGGATCGAGACGCCGGTTGCTCGCTTGAACAAAGTTGTCCGGCGGGTCGGCTCGAAGCATTCCAAGCTCGGAACCCTAATTTTTACACCATCGCCTACATCAATTGCAGCGCCGAGGTCAAGGCGTTGAGCGATGTGATTTGTACCAGCGGCAACGCCAAGAAGATCGTCGAAGCGGCGCCCAAGGATCGGGACTTGTTGTTCGTTCCCGATGAGAATTTGGGCGCTTGGGTAACCGAACAAACCAACCGCCCCATGACCCTTTGGCAGGGCAATTGTTACGCCCACGTCGAGTTCACCCATGACAGCATCATGAACATTCGGGAGTCCCATCCCGACGCACCACTAGTGGCCCATCCCGAATGTACCAAGTCCGTCAGACTCTTAGCCGATGAGATCTGTTCCACTGAGAAAATGGTCGGCTATTGCAAGGCCTCCGACGCCAGAGCGATCATCATTGCCACCGAATCCGGTATGCTACACCGACTCAAAAAAGAGTGTCCTGATAAGGAGTTCATCCCCGCTCCCACGGATTCGTGCCGCTGCAATGAGTGCAAATACATGAAGCTGAACACGCTCAGCAAACTCCACGCCTGTATGGAGTCCCGAGAGCCGAAGCTTGAGTTGGCGCTCGATCTGATGGCTCGCGCCCGCGCGCCGATCGATCGCATGTTGGAGCTCTCCGCCTAGGCCAAACACCGCCTAAGCCTTTGAGCGGAAATGATCGTCCTTGTCCTTGAATAGGACATTGAACGTGGTCATCGAGCCGTAGCAACGAGTGATATACTGCTGGAGTTCAAACTTGTCCCCTTCACTCAGAAGGGTATTGCTGTTCAACTTTTGCTCCAAAGTTCGGAGGTTGTTGCGCATCATCACGATCTTGTGAAAGAAGGTCTCCAATTCGACTTCTTTGGGCTGTAAATTTGGATCTCCAGAACGGATGACCAGCTTCCCTCTCTTCCACCGAGATGCCAAGCCCTCGACCGCCCCCGAATCGAATTCGACACCCAGTCGGGTCAACACTGCCTCCACGGTATCCCGCACCACTTGATCAACCGGCACCAGCGTATCCGACTGCCCTTCAGTCGAGATCGTTGCGACCTCCTCGGCCGATTCCAAATCACTTGCTTCGGGACTGATTCGACGCATCCCTTCATCAAACCGAATCTCAGCAACATTTTCGCCCAAAGATCGCACCACGCCAATGCCCACCTGAGGGTGCCGCACCCTCATCCCGATTCGCATATCCTGGAGTTTCAATGCCATTCCTGAAAATGAGATGATTCATTCCCTCCTTGCCAGAAAAAAATGATGCCTCACACCCCTCAACAATGGACCGGACGCCCAACAACCGCATGCTGCCGACACATTCACGCTTTTCATTTGCGAATGTTTCCCCTTCAAAGCTACAACATCTCTGAAGTTCGCAGAATGTCTCACGTTCGGAAAGTCATCCCTCCAGGAATCAGCCCCGACCACAAAAAGCGCCCACCGGAGATTCATTGCCCATGAACAGCCGCGCTCGCCTCCGCCATTACTTCACTCACTACGAGACCCTCGGCGGCGTCCAATCCATTCTGGATACCCACCTGAAACTCGATCCGCAGAACGGGCTCTCCAGCTCGCTGCTCGCCTTCTTCGAACCCGCCGGCCAATCATCCTCCAATCCCGCGGTCACAGGATTGGGACTATCTGGCAGAGACACGATTCGCTCGGCTCGAAGAAAATTCCGGCAACATGAACAGACTCAACACAATGTACGCATTTATCACGATCTCTGGGGACTGGCGTTCTTGGGCGAATACGACACACAGTCCCGCCGAAGAATCGGCGCCGTTCACTCGACCTGGCCTCACCTGTCTTATCAGCTTCGGCAGTTAACAGGCAGCCTCGACGGCATCTTCACCGATAGCCAAGCGATTGCGGCTCGGGTTCGATCACAATACCCCCGTCTCGAACCCTTAAGGATAAAACACCTCCCCGTCCCAGCAAGGATCGCACCTCAACAGCACTTAAGAAAACACCCGCCATTGGCCAACCGGCGCCTCCTGATCGGATTCGTCGGGCGGCTCGATTACGCCCAGAAACGCGTCGACCGATTCCCGCACCTTCTGGAGCAGCTGAACACGGCGAAAATCGATTGCGAACTTCAGTTCCTCGGTGACGGAAACGCGAGCGCAAGCTTACCGTCGAAATTCCCCGCGAACGCTCCCGTCACTTTCTTTGGTCGAAAGGCCGGGGATGATTACTGGAAAATCATGTCGAAATGGGATTTCGTCGTGTACACCAGCGATCACGAAGGCTCGCCTTTGGCGCTGATTGAATGCATGAGCGTGGGCTGCCTACCGATCTTCCCAAGCATTGGCAGCGGGGGCGATCTTCTGGTTGAGTCACTCGACCCGCAGCTCTTGTACGCGCCCGAAGATTGGCACCAAGTCACCAACACCATCAAAGACTGGCAGTTGAAACCGGCCCCTGAATACACGGCCGCTCGCGAGAAGAGTCGAGAGATTAGTCTTGGCCATTCACCGAAATCGTACCACAAGCACTTCATTGAGTTTCTTGATTCCGTGCTGGAGCTGCCCAAGGTTTCCCGCAACTTCAGTCCCAAACGCCCCTTTCTTCTCTCCGACCACCTCCCCTTCGGCCTCCTCCATCGTTATCACCCAAAAGGCTTCTTCCGAGCAAACCCACTCCAAAACTAACAACCCGACCGCAGCAGCCAAGGTGACTCGGCCCACATTTTCCAATGGTTCAGAAACAACAGCTCTAGCCCGGATTCCTCGCCAACAAAAGTTCTCCAACGGCAAGGAAATTGGCGAAGCATAGGGATTGCCCCCCATGTCCGCCCAACCCCGCAAGGAACAACCCGCTGAACTCGCTGCCCAACCGCGCCATAGGCGGGGCTTTGATCTCACGGCCAAGAGATGAGCCCTGCCCCCTACCCCACTCTCGAGAAGCCCGCAAAATCCCGGCCGCCTCATGGCGCCATCTCTATGGGCGAGAAATCCGGTTAAAGGGGGGGCGAGACTCCATCGAGCCGCTTTTGCCAAATGAAAACCACCCTGAGAACTCCGCCTTGATCTTACCTCCGGCTCTACCGGCAACCCCACAAGGGCGTGGTCCTTTCCCACCGCAATCTCATGACGAACTTCACCGCCTTCAGCTATGCGTTCAGTCTCTCGCCTACGACCCCCATATGCACTTGGCCCCCAAACTTTCACATCACCGATCTCTACACGCGGCTCACTGATATCCTCAGCGGCAAAACCCGACTATCGTGTTTGTCCCGACGCGTTCCTCAATAATCCGGCCCTTTGGCTGCAGGCCATCTCCACACACAAAGTTCACATGTCGACGGCGCCAAACCTTTGCTTAGACCTGTGCCGGTCCCTGCCTGATTCCGCGTTCACCCAAGCGCTGGGCCTTAGCTCGTGGAAAATGCCATTTCCGGTGGCGAAGTCGTACAGCCCGCGACCGTGGAGCAATTCTCCCAACGCTATGCCACATCCGGGTTTCAAAAAAGCGCCTTTTGCCTTATTTCGGGATGCCACAGAGACGCTCTGCCCCACTATCCCCCAACCAATCCGATTGATCCGGCCAGCATTTTGAACGCGCGCCCCTGGAAATTAACGAGGGCGTGCCAGCGAAGGCAGCGAAACCGATGCCATCGAGCTTCATCTCCAACGGCCGGCTCCTTAGAGATGCCCAAGCCAGCGTCGTGAATCTGGAAACGCTCAAGCCTGCGGACGATAATGAAATCAGCAAGCCCTGGCTGCGAGGAGGCAGTGTCACCAGTGCCTTCTGGAAGCAGGAAAACCCTCAACCAAAAGGTCTGTAAGGCACATCCAGCAAATGATCATTCCGAGTCTTATTCCCAGCCCGGGGATTTGGGATTCTTTTACGAGAACGAACTCTACCTCACGGGACGACTCAAGTATCTGATCATTGTCAACGGAAAGAATTAGCCCCGACAGACATCAAAGCCACGATCACCGGTGCGCTCCGCGAATGCGGGACGTTTGCTCCAGCCGCTTTCCACAAAGTCTTCGAACTTCGCCCGGATATGGATATGGTGCTGACTCAAGGCGACATCATCGTAACGCGAATCAATTGGAATCGAAAATCACAAAATCTCACTGGACTCTCCCAGCAGTTCAACCTCGGCCTAGATAGCCTTATTTTCGTCGGCGACAATCCGGCCGAAGGTGAGGAAGCCGCCGCATCATCCCATCGAGACCGTACGCGTCTCCGATCGATTCGGCGATTCCGGCACTGTCGGCTTGCTGATCACCGTCCGGGAAGAAAACACACTAGCAGCGGAAACCTTTCTGATGAGTTGTCGCGGTCTCGGGAAGCGGATCGAGCAGAATATGGTCCGACACCTCGCCCTGCAGGCGACCAGCGCCAATCTCAATAACATGTCGCTCCACTTCAGAACTTCGGCCAAGAACCAGCCTATCAAGGCCTTCTACGACAGCCTGAACCTCCCATTCGCAGACATGGGCGGTGAATCTCCAGGCAATCCGCTTTGCTGCCTGCGAGATCAATTCCGCTTTCGCGGAATCTACCGAAGCGGCAAAACGCGAACCCGGTCGGCAATCCAAATCCAAGCCCACACCAGGGGCGGTAACCAGCCAAGTCAAGGTCTCCACCGGATTGCAACGAATCGCCGAAACTCACGGTGAGATCTCCGTAATCCAAGAGGCGGCCCGCGGCCAGGCCATCCTCCAGTGCAGTGAACTCAAAACTGTCGGCACGCTGGCAAGCGCCCGGGCACTTGCCAGCCCTGCGGATGCACTCTGTGCCGGTCCAGAGGTTCCTTAACATTCCCAAACCCACGTTGCTGTGCTTTGTCAGGCTATTGAAGACGTGAAGTCCAGCAAGACAGCAACACTTGGTCACCGACCTCGTATCCCTCGAACAGAAAGGGCAAGCCCTCCGAGGACATCCGCAACAAAGAGCTATGATCCCACGACCTACAATACTCCCATGTCACGCGTACTCTATAACTGGCGTCACTGGTTGTCTCGGCGCGTTCCTCCTCTCGGAACTCATAGTCCAAACCAATGTCGCCGGCAACTGCCGATTTGTCCGTGCCTCGACACCGGCCGAAGGACCAGGCATCGCTTCTCGAGATTATTCACGAAGACTACGATTGGCACTTCCCTGGATCTAGCCGAATCCTCCCCGGAGCGGAACCGCCACTACCAAGGGCAGGAGTTCACGCGATTCGCGGAAGAGAATTCCATTGAATATATCACATGCGAAGCCCATACCACCCGCGCCTCCGGAGAGCTAACCACCATCCTTTTTTACGAAGAGTGCTGCGTGAAAAGTACCGGCAGAGTTTTCAAAAACGGCCTGCCTGCTGTCGCCAAAGAGGAAAACGAAAAACTCACGCAGTTCTGGGAATACTCCGGCACCGCCGCCATGGAAACCGCCTTTTCCTCCGCCTAACCCTAACCATCCCAAACAATCATGGAAGTGATTGACAACAGAACCGTATTTCGATTCATCCATTATTGGGCTTCAACGAAGCCCACCACGTTACCTGGACCGGCCCCGCTCAGAAACTCAGCATGCTAATCCGCTGTGTCCTCTTCAACGAACCCGACGATGACACGAAAGCCGCTCAAGTCTGGGCCTAGTTCCGCGGATCGAGCTAACGACGTCGATACCGCCTTTCAGCAAATCTACCCCCTTTGGCCAAGCGACATGGGACTGCCACAAGTACAATCTCAAGATCGGTAACACCTCCGGTATCACCAATCACCAGGCCTGGGGCATGCTCATCGCCGACAAAGTGGACTTGTCCTGGCCTCTGGAATCCAACCATGCAGAAGCCATCCCAATCAATCGCATGGCGGGATGCAGCAGTTCCGATTTGTTCCCTCGTTTCCAATCACCTCGATGCAAAAACACAGACACAGCGGTAACATCACCCTGAACGGCAGGGAATACAAGCTCACCAACGTTAACGCGATCGACGGTCATTACTGGAACATCCAAAGCTCAAATTTGCCGGAAAGCCCACGGCGGAAAACCCGGTTGCTTGCGAAGTGACGAAACCCCGAGCGCAATACAAATGTCACCCGTGAGTTGCAAACATAATGACTTGAGCCCAGCCGAACGGATCGCTACGCTTTCGGCTGATTTCGTAAGGAACCCCAAGTCCGTGGACTTGGGGTTCCTTCATACCATTGAATGAAAACAGCTCTGATTTCCGGAGGCGCAGGCTTCCTCGGCAGCCATCTATGCGACGAGCTTATCGACACCCACCAGGTGATCTGTATCGACAATTTCTTCACCGGTCAGAAGCACAACATTGCGCATCTGCTCAAGCGAGACAACTTCACCTTTATCGAACACGACATCATCGATCCCCTGTTCCTTGAGGATCAACAAGTCGATCGAATTTACAATCTAGCCTGCCCGGCCTCGCCGATCCACTACCAACACAACGCCATCCGAACCATCAAGACCAACATTCTCGGCACCATCAACATGCTCGGCATGGCCAAGCTGCATGGCGCCCGAATCCTCCAAGCCAGCACGTCTGAGATTTATGGCGACCCGTTGGAGCACCCTCAAACAGAATCTTACCGGGGCAACGTCAATCCCATTGGTATCCGCTCCTGCTACGACGAAGGAAAACGCTGCGCCGAAACGTTGATGTTCGACTATCACCGCCAACACCGAATCGAGGTCCGCCTCATTCGCATCTTCAACACCTACGGCCCCCGCATGTTCGCCAAAGACGGTCGTGTAGTGTCCAATTTCATCATCCAAGCACTCCAAAACGAGGACCTCACCGCTTACGGAATCGGTGAACAAACCCGGAGCTTCTGCTATGTGAGCGATCTCATCAAGGGCATAGTTCAACACATGGAACAGGATGCCTTCGTCGGACCAGTCAATCTGGGAAATCCCTCGGAGTTCACGATCCTCGAGCTTGCGAATGAAATCATCAGACTCACCGGCACCTCATCGAAAATCGTATTTCGAGACTTACCGAAGGACGATCCCCAGCGCCGAAAACCAGATATCTCACTTGCGAAAAAGAAGCTCGGCTGGGAACCAAAAGTCTCACTTGCGGAAGGGTTGGAGAAAACAATCACCTATTTTCGCACTCACACATCGAGCTTCGTTGTGCAACAATTATCGACGTAAGCCCCGCGCACCTGTACGTCGGTACCCTGCGAATTGCCCTCCAATAATTAGCAAAAATTACAAAGCCTTGGCCAAATCCTACGAAGCCATAAATCCCGCGACGCCACATGCTCCCTGAGTGGCAAAGCACAAGAAACGGGTGTCCAAGGCAACCACTGCGGCTGCATCCGCCATTCTTGGCGGTTTCCTGCTCCTAACAGCCCCCCTCATCTCCAGCGACGCCCAATCACCAAACAACCCGAACACACAACAAGCCCGCCAAACCGCACCGGTCTCGCCAGCCGAAGATACCCATCTCGATAAACACCCCCCACGTCAGCCGACCGGCCTAGATATGATCAAGCTTGGTTGGCGATACAACTGCATGGAGTGTCACAAGGCCCTAACGCCGAAATGGCAGATCGATCGGCCTATGGTCGAACACCGCGGGATCACCCTGCAACACGGCAACAACCGTTTCTGCCTCAACTGCCATCACCCGACAAATCGAAATGCCTTCGTCGACTACGACGGCTCGGAAATCGCTGAACGGGATGTCGTTTCACTCTGTGCCCGCTGTCATGGAACCGTCCATCGCGACTGGAAAGCAGGCGTTCACGGAAGACAAAACGGGTATTGGGACACTACCCGAGGCCAGCGGACAAAACTCCGCTGCATCGAGTGCCATGATCCCCATCAGCCAAAGTTTCCGACCGTAGAGAGCCTCCCTCCTCCGAAGTATCCGGCCCGAGCCGCTCAATCCTCTCGATCGAAAGACAAGCAGCACTGATGACGGCGAATTCCTCAGACAAGCACCCGACACCAAGGCCCCCCCGAAGGATCGGGCGGCGGACGTTTCTCAAAGGAACTGGAGCGACCATGGTTGGGATCGCTGGGCTGGTGACCGCACTCAAGCCGCTTCTCTCCCTTGAGCGAGGCGAAATCACGTTGAGTGACCTCCTGCAAAAACATTACCAGGAGCTTGGTCCAGAGGACATGCAACGGATTCTTCACTCATTGGAACGCAAGACCCAAAAAGACTACGGCGTCACCAGCACCATCTCCGATACCAAGCCGCAAGAAGGGATCGAATTCGCCTACGCCCTCAGCCTTTCCAAATGCGTCGGCTGTCGTCGCTGCGCCCATGCCTGCATGGCTGAAAACAACCAATCCCGAGATGCGGCCGACGATATTGAAATGTCCTACATCCGGGTGCTGGAGCTAGACAAGGGAGCCATCAATCTCGAAGCATCCGACCAGTATTACGAGGGCGAGGTGCCGCAAAAAGGTAAATACTACATGCCGGTTCAATGCCACCAATGCAAAGACTCCCCCTGCACCAAGGCCTGCCCCGTTGAAGCGACCTGGATGGAGCCCGATGGCGTCGTGGTAGTGGACTACAATTGGTGCATCGGTTGCCGTTATTGCATGGCCGCCTGTCCCTACGACGCTCGCCGGTTCAACTGGAAGAAACCCACCATTTCGCCCGAGGCCATCAATCCCAATCAAGGGTATCTCAGCAATCGCCTCCGCCCCCAAGGGGTTGTTGAAAAGTGTACCTTCTGCCTTCACCGCACTCGCGAAGGAAAATACCCGGCCTGCCTAGAGGTCTGCCCGACCGGTGCCCGAGTGTTCGGCAATCTCTTGGATCCGGATAGTGAAATCAACTACATCCTGCAGAACAAGCGAGTCTATATTCTCAAAGAGGACGCCGGAACTGTTCCGAGGTTCTATTACTTTTTTGATTAGTATCGCGGTATGGGTCACACTAGACAATACCTTCAGTTTCTCGGCCGAATCTGGTTTCTCTCCTGGGAAGGAAGCTGGCGATTTTACGCGTGGATGGGACTCTTGAGCGTGATCTCACTGATCGGGGTGAATGCCTGGGCCCATCAGTTGGTCAACGGACTCCAAACCACCGGGATGACCAATCAAGTTTCCTGGGGCGCTTACATCGCCAACTTCACATTCTTGGTCGGGGTTGCGGCCGCTGCTGTGATGCTGGTCATCCCGGCCTATATCTACCGCATTGAATCCATGCACAAGGTGGTCCTGTTCGGCGAGCTCATGGCCATCGCCGTCATCGTGATGTGTCTTTTGTTCGTCACCGTGGACCTCGGCCGCCCTGATCGTTTCCTACATCTCATCCCACCCCTTGGGCGCATGAATTGGCCGATCTCCATGCTCAGTTGGGACGTGATTGTCCTCAACGGCTATCTGCTGCTCAACATCCACATCTGCGGCTATCTGCTCTACATGAAGTATCTCGACAAGACGCCAACCAAACTCTTTTACATTCCCTTTGTGTTCATCGCCATCTTTTGGGCCATCAGCATCCACACGGTGACCGCGTTCTTGTATGTCGGCCTCGCCGGTCGTCCTTTCTGGAATCACCCAATCGTCGCTCCCCGATTCCTGGCATCCGCCTTCGCAGCCGGACCAGCGCTGCTCATTCTGACCTTTCAAATGATTCGGCGTTGGACCGGTTATTACATCGGCAACGAACCCCTCCAACTGCTCCGCCGAATTGTCACGATCTCCCTATTAATCAACGTGTTCCTGCTCGGATGCGAATTATTCGTCGAGTTCTACTCCGGCACGTATCACAGCATTTCGGCTAAGTATCTCTGGTTGGGCCATCACGGCCACGATCGACTAGTCCCGTGGATTTGGACCGCCCTGTTCCTGAATCTACTCGCTCTTGGCATTCTCATCTCGCCGTTTGCAGCTCGCATCTGGCTATTGGACATCGCGTGTGTCTCCCTCATCGTAGGCATTTGGATTGAGAAAGGGATGGGCCTGATCATCCCAGGATTCGTGCCCACGCCACTCGGCCAATTTGTCGAATATCAACCGACCTGGAATGAGACTTGGACCTGTCTCGGCATCTGGGCCTTCGGCGCCCTCATATATTCATGGATGCTGCATGTCGCCATCCCTATCATGAGCGGCGAACTCAACGCCAAAACTCAACCGATTCTTTCCAATGATTAAACAATTCGCAACGATGGAAACACGACAACACCTGACCTGCCTGCTCATTCTGGCCCTCAACGGCCTTTGGTTTTCTCTCAGCTCAAACGCCGCCTTCGCGCCGTCGCGACCCACGGCCGAAAGCGCGGTCTGCACCGCCTGCCATCGAACGCAGAGTCCTGCCGTCTATCAGCAATGGGGGTCCTCAAAGCACTTCCGAGCCAACGTGGGTTGCTTTGAGTGCCATACCGCCAACGAGCAGGATGCCGATGCCTACGACCATTATGGGCAATTCATTTCCACGATCGTTTCGCCCCGCGATTGCGCCCGCTGTCACGAACATGAAGTTCAAGAATTCAACGACTCCCATCACGCCAAGGGAGGCCGCATTCTCGGTTCACTCGACAACGTCCTTGCCGAAGTGGTGGAAGGCAATAACGCCTTCATCACAACCGGATTTCCCCACGGGACATCTGCTGCGGCAGTCAATGGCTGTTGGCAGTGCCATGGCTCACAGGTGAAGGTGCTCGCGAATGGACGACTCGATCCCGCCACTTGGCCCAACACCGGCATCGGACGCATCAATCCCGACGGTTCCGAAGGCTCCTGCACCGCCTGTCATTCCCGGCACGAATTCTCCGCCGCTCAAGCACGAACTCCAGATACGTGCGGCAAATGCCATATGGGGCCGGACCATCCGCACTTGGAGATCTTTAACGAGTCTAAACACGGCATCGCTTACTATGCAAATCTTGAGAAAATGGCTCTCGACAACGCGAAGTGGGTGGTAGGCGAAGACTACAGCGCCTCAGCTACATGTGCGACCTGTCACATGAGCGCCACCAAAGACCAACCCGTGACTCACGACGTCGGGATGCGCATTTCCTGGAACAACCGTCCCGCCATCTCCGTTCGCCCGGAAGTATCTGATGCCAAACTCGGTCTACCCGGCAAAGACGTGCCTTGGCAAAAACGACGTGAGAACATGATCAACGTCTGCATCAACTGCCACAATCGTAACTTCGTCGACGGATTCTATGTTCAATACGACGCCCTCATCGATCTCTACCATGACAAGTTCGCCAAGCCGGGACTGGCACTCTACAACGCCGCGCAACCACTTTTGAGCAAGCCAAAGTTCAGCAACAAGATCGACTTCATCTGGTTCGAACTGTGGCATCATGAAGGCCGTCGCGCCCGACATGGCGCCAGCATGATGGGGCCGGACTATACTCATTGGCACGGCACCTACGAAATCGCCCGAAACTTTTACACCGAATACATCCCCGAACTTCGCGAGTTAGCGGAGCACAACACCCACTCCGATGACCCAGCACGCAAACAAGCGGCTGAGAACCTAGCTCGGCTCTTGGACGAAACACTGAACGGGGACAACCACAAATGGTTTCTGAACAAAATGGATCCCGAAGAAAAAGCCCGGCGCGAAGCTGCGGTGGAAGAGTTTCAAGGCCGTTACACAAAGTAACCCTGCCATGGAAAAAAATCTACTCGATACCGTCGACGAACTCCGGCGCATGTCAGAAGCGGAGCTGGCCAACGTCGCCGAGGACGGGCTCACGTCTCGACTTAGAGCACAAGCCGGTCACGCCCGCGACAAATACCGAGGCCTGCGGCCATCCAACCTAGGGGCATTCTTGGCGGACTCCGAGTTCATCCGCTATCCGACCCGACTAGTGCTCGAGTTTGGTGAGATGGGCACGCACCAATTCGCACACCCGGAGCCCGATATTCGAAACCCTGGCGGCGTCATGCTCTATCTGCGCCCCATCCTCGGCAAACACCCCGACTACCTAGTCCGCGCCGTGTCCTACATGATACCCGTCATCAACTTCGGCAAAATCATCTCCGACGACCATTGCCTCATCTATGGCGCCGCTCTGCTTGGCCTAGACGTTGGCGCCTACTACGACGCCATATGTGAACTTGCAGATTTCGTTGGCGCCGAACCCGCCGAACACCCAGCCCCTGTCAATCCTTCACAAAATCCATCTACTCCAACCTGCGGCCACAATTGCCATTGCGCTGGGCAATCGACCTAGCCAAACCGCAACATACGCAATCCAAGCCGAAAAAATGGAGCGCGACTCCGTCGAGCCGTTATCACCGGCAATATCTGACGCCACAATGAGCATCCACTTCGACCGTGCGTGCAACAATGCCCGGATTCCGTCCTCCTGCGCTGCACTCCAGAGGACGGCGGCTCGGCGGAGACTCGCCCCACCTTCCTCTCGCGCCACTCAAAAAATCGTCGTGCCGTTTCCAATCAATCGGACATTTTAAGACAAATGACCGATGCCTAAGAACTGTTGCGCCGCTTTGCACTGCACCCCTTCCCCCACGACGCCTTCGCCAAACGGCTGCAACGCTCCATTAGGACTGGCCTAGACGACTCGGGTGACCCAAGACAACCCCAACGTAGACGACATCACTCAAGCAGTCTTCATCCCCCTCGCGAAAAAAGCGCCATCACTAACGCGACACCCAAACCTCCACGGCTAAGCTCCACCGAACTGCCTGCCTCATGACCGACGATCAAAAAAACGCCTGCTAACGATCTCTGGGAACGATTAATCCCAAAACTCGATCGCTGCCTAATATCACTCAAGGATTGAGAATGGTCTCGTATCCTCATGCGCTTCTTCCAAAACATGAAGTGGTCGGATACGCTCGCCATCACCGCACCCTGGAGAGAGCGGCAAAATGCAAGTCAAACGAACGCTGGAGAAACTCCACGTGACGCGATTAATAGAGAAGGGATCGCCCGTTTCATCCAGCCTCCTGCAAGCAAAGGCCGCTGACTGCCACCCCAAGGCCACACAGAGTCCCTTAAGTGAACAAATTCTTCGCTTATTACCGACAACGGCTTCCAAAATTAGTCCCTGTTTTTTTAGCGCACCCGGTGTTGCGCCCGTTGCCGCCTCCCTCACTCTTACGGTGGCCACCTACCTGTTTCTTCAGTCCGAGAATCCTCCTCGCTCGGGCAACCATTCAACAAAAGCCGAGCTACGCAACACTGAGATCGAGCAGAACGTCTCTCCCCCACATAATTTCCTAGGCAAAGCACCTTCGCCCATCAACTTGTCTCCGAATCTCAAGGGCGCAAAACAAGCCCTAGAAATCTTGCATGTGCTTCGGACAACAAATCGTCATTCCAAGATCCGAATACACTGGAGCCGAAATTGCTGAACTATGGCGCCGTCGTTCGCGGTTTGAATATCTTGGAGGAACACGAGGGGCTAGCCTCGATTTACCTCACGGCAAGCGATCACACTCTACCGAGTCCGTTTTATCAAGCCACCGCGGAAGTGGACTTTTTGAGCGCGCGTGGTTTGGGCGATATTGCCTTCTTCAATGCGATGGGGCTGACGGCCAACGGGATCGGCAATCATGCGTTTGACGGCGGCATTGATGATTTCGCCCGTTTGTCAAATGCGTCCGAGTATCCGTTTTTGGCGGTCAATCTGGACTTCTCAAATGGTGCGGCTTTCGGAAGGCGTTCCGGCGATTGAGATTAGCGAAGAAGGGTCCAGCGGCGCGGCCAACAGCACATGGGTTGAAGTCAATGGTGAGCGCATTGGTTTGATTGGCCGCGCACCGGCGGACTTCTTCAATGTGATTGATGATACGGATGTGAACCTGCCGGGGCTCGGCTTCGTGGGCGGCCGAAATCCGGAGAATAACCAGCCTTTGGAGTCCACTATCCCGCCAGAGCTTGAGCAGGTGTATCTTCTGAAGGCGCAGGGTGTGAACAAAATCATTTTGTTGGATCACGCGCAGGATTTCACCGGCGATCCGCTATCGGCCAGTGAACTGCGCGGTATCGTATATCATCGTTGCGGCTGGCAGCACGGCCTCATGGTCAAGTCAGAACCGGATGGCCCATTCAACCTTTTGCGTCCGGAGGATAGTCCTTCAGCAGATTATCCGACCTTGCCCGAGGATGCTGAGGGCAATCCTGTCTTCGTCGTGGACAACGATCAGATGTATCGCTACGTGGGTAATCTGATCGCGAGTTTCAATGCTCAGGGCCTGATCACGCACACTGATGAGCGCAGCTGTCCGATTGCGAGCACGTCCGAAGCGATTGCAGAGGTCAGCACAGAATTGCTCGTGCCCACTTTGCAGGCGTCGGATGAAGTGCAGGCTGGCTTTGGTGCGTTGGTGAACATCCCCGTTGCTTCAGAAGGGCGTCGAAACGATAGTTTCGGCGCTGAACGGTGCTCGGGCGGATGTTCGAACTCGGGAGACAAATCTAGGACGGTTGGCCAGTGATTCTGCGTTGTGATGGGCTCGCCGATTCGGCCGATGCGAGGGATTGGAAGTCAGCATGGATATCGCGCTTGAGAATGGCAGCGGCGTTTGCGATACGATTCTCGGTCCCAACGTTACCAAACTGACGATTGGACTTGTGATCATTGAGTTGACCGGCTGTGAGCTTTTGGTTGCGATGGAAAACAGTTTCTTGGTTGCCGGAGGTGACGGTTATCGGGTTTTTGAAGCCGTAAGTTTTGATGAGAGTCGGCTAACTTCTTCGGCCAGAGATGGGGGAGCAACAGATTCTCGCTGATTGCATCCACGAAGCGCTCGGTGGCGTGGTGGATCTTTCGGATGCTCCCGTGGATCCTCGGGCACAAGTCTTCAACGAGTTGGGCAAATTCGCCCGTTTCGAGACCAACGTCTTCATCAACGGCATCGATGTGTTAGACCACAACCCGGAAGCACCGACTTTGGAATTCTCCATCGGCGAATTGGGCGCAACGTAAACAGCGTCGCTGTCACCAAGGGTATTGTAGCGGCTGCCGTTGAGAACGACGATTTCTTGCAAGATGGATTTGTCGTGTTCTTGGACCCGCGGTTGGGAACCGAACTGAATCGTGTTCAAGTGGGTGTGCTTCCCGACATGGTGACATTCAGACTGGGTGGCATCAAGGGTGCTGACCGTCAATGAGGGCGAGCCAAACGATAAGTACACCGTTGATCCGCTCGGATTGATCTCGGTGATTGACCTGGGTTCGGGGTCGTTTGTCAACGTGGTGAACTTGTCTCAGGCTGCGGTGGCGACGATCGATTTTACGCCCTACAACTTTTTTAGTGACACCCTGCAAGAGGTGGCGTGCGCATCTTCGGGCTTGGCTGAAGATTTGGAACCGGAATACATCACCGTTACTCCGGGCAGCCAATTGGCCTACGTGTCCATGCAAGAAAACAACGCCATGGCTGGTGTGGATTTGTTTCCGCTCGGATTCAAAGATCACAGTGTTGAAGGACAGAGATTCGACGCTAGCAATCGCGATGGCATGATCAACATCAAATCTTGGCCACGGGGAGCGAATGACGGCGGGTGCGTCAAAGGCAACATTTCCAAATTGGACAAAAGACGACATTTCCACTTCGGGTTCACGCCAACCACAGCGCCTTTGACATTGCCCAACCGGCGCGACATATTGCATTCATTGAGGGCCTCACATCCATCGCAGCACGCTTTGTTTCGGCCCTCGGCTGCCCAACAAACAAGACCACTTCACCACAGTGGCGAACGTATCCATGAAACCCCAACTGACCACCGAGGCACTTCGAACGGAAGCGGCTGCCTTTGCAACAGCGGAATCCATTCATCAAGAACCAAGCCTGTATGGTGTGACGGACGGCAAAGCGGTGGGTACTTACTTGGAACACAAGTTCCAGAAACTGCTCCATACGGAGTACACGTACGAGGAAGGCAGTTCGGCCATCGGAATCGACTTCCCTGATCTCAATGGCGATTTGAAAGTAACAAGCATCAGGCAGCCACAATCGTCTTCCCCATTCAGGTCTGCTCGACAGAAGGTGCTGGGGCTGGGATACTCTCTGCTCGTATTCGTCTATGAGAAGACAGATGATAAAGTCAGTCGAACTGCAAGACTCAAAATCCTCCATGCCATTTTTGTCGACGCATCGCGTACTGCTGACTACCAAACCACGCGGGGGCATTCGAGACATACTTAAGCGTAACGGCAACTCAGATGACCTAGTCGCATTCATGAGTGATCGAAACCTTCCCATAGACGATACCGAAGCCGTGGAACTCGCTGAAGAGTTACTGAAAAACACGCCGAAACTAGGGTACTTGACTATTTCAAATGCCCTTCAATGGCGGCTTCAACATAAGCGAGTCATTAAGCAGGCCGGAAGTATCAGAGGAATCCTGCGAGTAGGTTAGAACATGTCGGTGAAAACGAAGCAGAAGGCAGAATTTGGAGACTTCCAGACTCCCGACGCACTCGCTCAGGGAGTATGCGATGTAGTCCGATGTTTGGGAGTCATTCCTGAATCAATTGTTGAACCAACCTGCGGGAAAGGTTCATTTCTTCGAGCCTCAGCGGCCACCTTTTCCAAAAATGTCCCGATCTTCGGATTCGAGATAAATCCTGAATACGCAGAAGCAGCTCAAGCAGTGGAACAGGCAAAGGTTCATTGCGAGGACTTTTTCAAGAAAGATTGGCTCGCAACGCTGAATAGTCTTCGAGAACCTATTCTTGTCATTGGCAACCCGCCTTGGGTAACCAATTCTACCGTGGGCTCACTAGGTGGCACGAACCTGCCCAATAAATCGAATTTTCAGAGGTTTAGTGGTTTCGATGCAATCACAGGCAAAAGCAACTTTGATATCTCTGAGTGGATGCTCGTCCACCTCCTAGAATGCCTCTCAGGGCGAAAGGCTGTGCTCGCAATGCTATGCAAGGTTGCAATCGCTCGTAAGGTACTCGGTTACGTTTGGAATAAGAATTTGCAAATAGCAAGGTCAGCCATCTACTCGATTGATGCAACCAGGCATTTTGACGCCTCAGTCGATGCATGCCTTCTGGTTTGCATCCTCGAACCAGTATCCGCTTCCAAGGAATGTGACATTTATCTGGATCTCGAAGCATCTGCCCATGATTCCAAATTTGCATTTCGAAATGGACGATTGGTCTCAAACTTGCAGGCTAACGAATCTTATGGATACCTACGTGGTAAATCGCCTCTCAAGTGGAGATCGGGAGTGAAACATGATTGTACGCGAATCATGGAGTTGCATCCCAAGGGCCGTGACGATTTCGAGAACGGCTTGGGCGAAGTTGTGAGTTTGGAGCCAAATTATCTTTATCCCATGCTCAAAAGTTCCGAACTCATGAAACCGCAACCAACCCCGTCACGGTACATGCTCGTTACCCAACGGTGGGTGGGAGAAGATACTTCTCGAATAGAGCGTGAAGCTCCATGGACTTGGGATTACCTTCAGTCGCACGCAAAAGAGCTTGATAACCGCATGAGTTCAATCTATCGGAACCGGCCCCGTTTCTCGGTCTTCGGGATAGGACCGTATAGCTTCGCACCTTGGAAGGTCGCAATCTCCGGCTTCTATAAGCGTATCGATTTTCGCTGTGTTGGGCCTGCCGGGAACACACCCGTCGTGCTTGACGACACTTGTTACTTCTTGCCGTGTCAAACTGAACATGATGCTCAGGTTCTTGCAGAACTGCTCAATTCTGAGGCTGCAAAGGTTTTTTTTTATTCTTTCATATTCTGGGATGCAAAACGACCTATAACGGCTCAATTGCTCGAAAGCCTCGACCTCGGGATGTTGGCTGAAGAAGCAGGGGTATCCCTCCCCGTATGGTCGGATGTTCCGCAACAAATTGCGCTCTTCGGTTCATGAGTGTGGCCCACGTGGAATTTGTCTTCCGGCGCCGCTTGTTGCGGTATGGCGCGCAGACGTTGTTCCCTGATCAGGGTGTTCGGTCGTCGGTATATCCTTCGTTGTTCGCTGAAATCATTGTTGGAGCATAAACTGTAAGCCATAAGTTGTTGGAGCATACAACCCGCCGTGAAGATCCTCGCCGTTGGTGATATCCACCTGGGTCGAACGCCCTCTCGCTTGCCGGCGCCGTTATCTGCGATGGCGTCGCAGCTTGGGCCGGCGGAGGCTTGGGATCGTACGGTGAAGGCTGCTGTGGCCGAGCAGGTGAGCGCGGTGTTGCTGGCCGGGGATGTGGTGGATCGGGACGATGATTTCTTTGAGGCTTACCGGACGTTGGAGAGGGGCGTCGCTGAGCTGACCGAAGCGGGTATTCAAGTCATCGGCGTGGCGGGGAATCATGATGTCAAGGTATTGCCGAGGCTGAACGAGCAGATTGAAGCATTCCGGCTGTTGGGGGCGAACGGGGTTTGGGAAGCCTGCCACATTGGCGGCGAAGGCGCCGGCGGCGTTACCGTCTGGGGCTGGTCGTTCCGCGAGGCCAAGGCAACTGTAAGTCCGCTTCCCGAAAAGCCCTTTGAGCGTGCGCCCGGCATCAACCTGGGGTTGTTGCATTGCGACTGGAATGCGGGAGAAGGCTCGCCCTATGCCCCCGTCGCCCAGCGGGAACTCGACGCGGCCGGCCTGGACGGCTGGCTGCTTGGCCACATTCACAAGCCCGATGTTCTCAGTGTGGAACGGCTGAACGGCTATCTGGGGAGCCTGACCGGCATGGACCGCGGTGAAACCGGCGACCACGGCCCCTGGCTGATTACCGCATCGGACGGGCGCATCACGGACGTTACTCAATTGCCCATCGCGCCGCTGCGCTGGAAGGCGCTGGATGTTGACTTGGAAGGCATCAGCGAACCGAACCAAGCCCAGGACCGTGTGTTGGCGAAGTTGCGCCGCCTGGATGCCGAACTTTCGCTCCGGCCCTCGCCGCCTCGCGCCCTGGGGTTGACCATCACGTTGTCAGGACGCACGGAACTTGGCCAGCAGGCCATTGAGACATTCTCCGTAGAGGATCGGCAGTCGATCGATCTCGGGGCCGACGCAAGGCATTATTTCATCGTCAAACTCGAACTCAACACCAGGCCGGTAATCGATCTTGAGGAACTGGCCAAGCGCCCGGACCCGGCCGGGTTGCTGGCCGCCCGCCTGCTCTGGCTCGACCGGGAGGAAGGCGATGCCGAACGCGACCGGCTGCTGGCCGCCGCAGGCAAGGCGCTGCGTGAAGAGTCTGACAAGGCCACTTGGCAAGGTCTGGGGCTGGCAGAGGATATTGCGGACCCGGTGGATTGGCTGCGCCGGGCTGGTTATCGCGCCTTGGACACCCTGCTGGCTCAGGAGGCGGAAAAGAACTGATGCGCCTGTGCAAGCTCAATATCCACTCCTTGCCGGGCATTGACCGGGGCTTCACGTTTTTTGCGCCGCCTTCTGGAACCGGCGTTAACATCGTCACCGGACCGAATGCCATCGGCAAAAGCTCTCTGGTGCGTGCCCTGAAATACCTGCTGGTACGTGAGGTGTCCGATCCGTTGGCATTGAATTTGGAAGCAACGTTCCAAGGCAGTGCTGCTCACTGGCGTGTGACTCGCCACGGCAGTCATATCGTCTGGCAGCGCGATGGCGTTAATACGTCGCCCCCGGTGCTGCCGGGGTCAGCTCAGTTCAGCAGTTACCGGCTGTCTGTGGAGAGCCTGCTTCAGGACGACGACAAGGACGACAAAGCGTTGGCAGAGCAACTGCGGCGCGAACTGCACGGCAATTTTGATTTGGATGCCGCAAGAGGGGCCGAAATCACGTCTCGGTTTGCTCAGCACGAAGCTACGCAGCTGCGCCGCGCCGCCAAAGACAGGAGGGAGATCGAGAACAATCACGCCCGTTTGCAGGACCGCGAAGAAAAGGAATTGCCCGACCTTGAGGAGCGAATCGAAGGGGCTAAGGAGGCCGCAAACCGTCAGAAATATTTGCAATTGGGGAAGGAGCTGATTGCCGCCGTTGCGGCCTGCAAGGCCAGCAAAGCCGCTCTGGAGGCGTTTCCGCCAGCCATGGACCAGCTCCAAGGCGGTGAGCTGAAGCAGCTTGAGGAGTTCCAGCAAAAACGCGAGCAACGGAGCAAAGAATTGCGTGGGGAAGAACACGGCCTGAAGTTGGCCCAAGCTGAGCTGCGAAAGACCGG
This sequence comes from Limisphaerales bacterium, assembly GCA_024761205.1. Classification (GTDB taxonomy): domain Bacteria; phylum Verrucomicrobiota; class Verrucomicrobiia; order Limisphaerales; family AAA164-E04; genus UBA2970. The sequence continues at coordinate 38,960 of JAMASS010000029.1, read as the reverse complement.
GTTAGCCGATGCGGCGCCTCAGCCAGCCCAGATCGAGACGATCCGCCAGTGGTTTGGAGAGCTTGACAAGAAATCTGTTGGTCAAGAACACGCCGCGGAAGCCTGTGCCGATGCGGAAGCCCACGTGCAGACCGTGGTTGCTCGATTCGGCGGCGGCGACACTCCGCCGACGCTCGACACCGATGCCTTCAAGCGCGCTGAAAAAATCGCAGTCCCGCTGATGGAGGCGAACAAACGGCACAGCGAACTGACGGTGCAGCTTGAGATGGCGGGCCAAGCGCCGGAAGAAGCGGAGGTCGAGCAATGCCAAAAAGGTGTCGCAGCCTTGCTAGAATGGCTGGCCGGTAACGCCGCTGGGGCGGGCACTGGCGGGGCAGATAAGCTGCAGCGGAGCGCTCACTGGGTTGCTTTGGCAGCGGCGGCCTTGGCAGCGGCTATGGCGTTTTTTCAAGGGGCGCTCTTTGTGCTGCCACTCTTCTTGATCGCGTTTCTCGTCTCCGCTAGCGCCCTGTTTTTGCGACGCAGCCGGTCCACAGTCGGCACGCCCATGGATTCTGCCAAGCGTGACTTTGAGAAAACCGGTTTGGACGCCCCGACCGAATGGAGTGGTCAAGCCGTTCGGGAATGCCTGAACGCGCTTGAAAGCCGACTGAATGCGCTGCTTCTGCAACGGGAGAAAGCTGCCAACGCCAGCAGAATCGAATACGACATTGCCGAAACTAAATCAGAGATCGAGAAGTTGGAAGCGAGCAAAACCGCGCTTGCCCAAGAAATCGGCTTCGATCCGAGTTTGCCGGTGGCCGAGTTCCAGCGATTCATTGATCTGTGCCGAGAGTGGGATGACGCTCGCACGACTCATGCCCAGAAAACACGTCGTCTCAAGTTGCTTGATCAGAAGATCGACGATATCAGCCGAAAGATTCGTGACGCGCTTGCGCCTTGGCAAAGCACCGCCGCTCAGCAGCCCGACGATTCCGCAGGTGCCTTGGATACCGCCCGGTTGCGCAGCGATTTTGAAAGTCTTCAGAAACGCGTTGGATTAGCCGACAAGGCGAACGAAACGATTCGCAGTTGCAACCAAGCGATACGCTCACGGGAGGAGCAGATCAATGACGTTGAGCAGAACATCGCCGAACTGTATGCCAAGGCACGGCTTGAACTGGGCGACTCCGCAGCCCTCAACCAGCGAATCGAGCAGCTGCCTGCATGGAAGAAAGCAAGAGACACCTTGCAAGAGGCGCAAATTGAAGAACGGCGGCTGCGGGGCAAACTCAAGGCTGAGCCTAAAATCATCCGGCTGGTTGACGAAGGCCGTCAAGAGCAACTGGAAGAGGATTTTCGGGAAGCTTCGAGCAAAGCCGAGGGCCACGTAGGCTTAGTCGAGGAGCGTTCGGCACTCAAAACGGAACTTGATAGAGCCGGCAAGGATCGTGAATTGGAGAAGGCCGCCGCCAAGGAGGGTCAGGCGAGGCAAGCGTTGGAGGACAAACACGACGAGGCGTTGCTGTCCGTGGTCACCGAAACACTGCTCACCGATGTGGAGCAGGCGTATAAGGCCAAACACCAACCGGAGGTTCTGCGCCGTGCCCGGGCGATTTTCGCCGAAGTGACGGCGCAGGAATTCGATCTCGTGCTCCGTTCCGAGGGTGCGTTTGCCGCCAAAGATCGCCGCCAAGACCAGCGCAAGGAATTGGTGGAACTGTCCTCGGGCACGAGGATGCAATTGCTGCTCGCCCTGCGGTTGGCGTGGATCGAATCCTTGGAGGGGGATGGCGAGGCCTTGCCGTTGTTTCTCGACGAGGCGCTGACCACCAGCGATGAGGGGCGCTTCACCGTGATGGCCAAAAGCCTGGAGCGGATTGCCGCTGCCAACGAGGGCCGTCGGCAGATCTTCTACCTCTCCGCACGCCGCCATGAAAGCGCCTTGTGGCGGCAGACCACCGGAGTCGAACCCCAAGTGATCGACTTGGAGGCGGTGCGGTTCCCGCCCGGGGAGTTAAGCCCTGCCGACTATGTCGTTGAACTGCCGCCCTCGCTGCCGCCGCCGGATGGCCGCAGCCCGGAGGAATATGCCAGCCAGTTGAGCGTGCGACCGATCGATCCGTATCTTGACGCTGGCAGCATTCACCTCTTCTATGTGCTTCAGGACGACCTTCAGTTGCTCCATCGGTTGATGGACCCATGGCGCATTACCAGCCTCGGTCAGCTAGAAGGGTTGCTCGACGGCGATGCGGCGCAACATGCCATCGGCGGGAAGGATGATTGTCTTCGTCTGCGGCAGCGATGCCAGACCGCCCGCGCCTGGCTTATATTGTGGCGGCAGGGCCGGGGGCAGCCCGTGGACCGTAGCGTTCTGGAGGCCAGCGAAGCCATATCAGACGTATTCATTGACCGTGTCGCGAAATTGGCGGAATCCTTGGGGGGCGATGGCAAACAGCTCGTCAGCGCATTACGCCGCGGTGAAGTGCACCGCTTTCAGACCAAAGCCACCGACAAGCTCGAACAATGGCTTGCCGACAAGGGCTATACCGACGATCAGCCGACGCTGTCTACTGAAGACCGCAGCCCGTTGATCCTCCAACGGGTCGTGCGTGGCGCCGATGCTGATGTCGACGATGTCCGGAAGGTAGCGCAATGGCTGGAATCAGCCGTCGCCGCCGGTAAAAACTCATAACCCGCCATTCACCCGGCAGCAACAGGGCCCGACCCAAATACCCCAGCGTCGGAATCAATCTAGGAAGGCAAGCATCTCCGCCGCGACCTCGCCGGGCCAGATATCGAGAAAGCCGTGCCCCCAGTCTGGATAGTCGACGCGCTTGCCGTTCTTCAAGTAGTTGTCCGCCCGCTTTGGACGGCTCAAACAGGTCGTCGCAGACATTCATTACCAGCACCGGCTGGTCAATCCGGGCCAGGGTTTCCGCATAGGTGTGGCTGTGGTTGAAGGCGGCCCGGTGCCCGTCTTCATAGCGCTCGCCGCCGCGCAGGTTGTCCGCCAAGGAAGCCGCCGCCATCTCCAGCGTCATGCCGGGGCCGCGAAATTTCAGAACCCGCTGCCACATGGTTTGAAAACGGGTGCCTTCTTGGTCCAGCGGTATCGTGGCAAAGTAGTCGTGCAAGTACTGAACTTCTTGCTCGTTGAGTATGGGCGCTGAGATGTTGATGACCTTGCCAACGAGTTGCGGATGGCGTTGCGCCAGCTCCACCGCAACCATGGCTCCGGTGTGGTGCCCCACCAAATGGAGCTGCTCAAGGCCAAAATGACGGATGACTTCTTCCATTGAATCCGCGTAGTCGGTAATCGCAGGCTGCACCTCCTCCGGCCAGTGGTCGGACTCGCCGTAACCGGGATAGTCCGGGGCGATGACCAAGCGGTCCCGCGCCAGTTCCGGCATCAGTTGGGCGAAGGTGCCCCGGACTTGGGCATCATGTGCAGACAGATGACCGTCGGCTTTGCGGAAGACTGGCCGGCCACTCGCAAGTGCAGTTGCCCGGTTGTGACGTCTATGAATTGCCGCGTTACGTTTGTTTTGGACATGGCTGTGATTCCGGTATGGTTTGGTTTTGGGCGCTGTCTACCGTCTGCCTGTCGTCTGCGTTCGGGCCAAGCCTACTACACAGGTTGCCCTTTCCCTGCCTGCCGAGGTGAACGCCGCGCCGGACGGCGATAGTTGGCGGCGAAGAAACTGCTTTCGCCCGCACGAACCGCGCCGACATCCGGGCGGTGGAACGTGAGACCGAGGGGCTGAGGGGCGAAAGTCGGTGGTCGTTCGGGGAGCGACTGTAGTAAACTCAGCCTATAATATGGACGATTTTCGCTTTCATATTGAACGCAGCCTATGATATGGATTCGATATCGCTCTATAGTGAACGCAACCTTTAACATAGATTCACCCAGCAGCAATGCGAAAGCGATCCTTCACGATGGAAGATCGCCCCACAAAATGTCCGTTCGCGCAGGACGCTACGTCACCCAGCCAAGCGGCTACCGAGCTTTTATGCCGGCGAGGCTACCGCCCCGACCCGCCCGTCCGCATGACCGGAGAGCTGCAAACGCTGCTTTCCGAGGCAGCCCTTGCCCTGGGTCGTCTCGACGGATCTATCCAGACACTGCCCAACCCCGACCTTTTCGTGGCCATGTATGTAAGGAAAGAAGCCGTGCTGTCGAGCCAGATAGAGGGTACGCAGAGTTCCCTTCAGGAAGTGTTGGCCGCTGAGGCAAGGATTTTCTCTGCGAATCGTCCCTCTGACGTTCGAGAGGTGATCAATTACGTGAATGCCATGAACTACGGGCTGGAGCGTCTTGAGAGCCTGCCAATTTCCGTTCGGCTCATCAAAGAAATCCATGAGCGCCTGCTGCGCGACGTACGAGGTGCGCGGCTCCAACCCGGGGAGCTACGGACCAGCCAAAACTGGATCGGTCCTGCGGGCTGTACGCTTAACGAAGCCATCTTCGTACCTCCTCCGCCATTCGAGGTGCCCCGATTTCTGGGCGAATTGGAAACCTTCCTTCACAGAAAGGACAACATTTTGATCCTAGTGCGCGTAGGGCTCGTCCACACCCATTTTGAAACTATCCATCCCTTCCTTGACGGGAATGGCCGTGTGGGCCGGCTCCTCATCACCTTTCTTCTGACCCACCACGGCCTCTTGCAAAAGCCCGTCCTCTATCTCTCGCATTTCTTCAAGAAGCACAAGAGCGAGTATTACGAGCGGCTCCAGTCAGTGCGCGAGACGGGTGATTGGGAGGGTTGGTTGGCCTTCTTCCTTCGGGGTGTGGTCGAAGTCAGCGAAGGTGCTGCGAAAACCGCTCGGCGCATCATTGCTCTGCGGGAGAAGCACCGCACCGCCGTCACCGAGCACCTTGGCCGCGCCGCCGGGAACGGTCACCGCATCCTTGAAAGCCTATACCGACACCCTTTCCTCTCCGTGGCAGGTGCTCAAGAGATAATCGGAACCACCTACGCCGCCGCCAATAACTTGGTTTCCCTTCTTGCCAAGATCGGTATCCTTAAAGAGGTTACCGGGCAAAAGCGCAACCGCATCTTCTACTACAAGCCTTACATCAACATCTTTACCGAAGGCACTGACCGGCCCTCGGATATGTAGCAAACGGGCAGCTATGAACCCTCAACTCTGATCGCTGATGTTGTGACCAGCAAACTCGATATTCGCGAGAAGCGGCGACAGCACTCCGGAAGTCGATCACAGAGGGGGCTGCTTGGGGAGATACTAGGCTCCCGTGAAGAGCAGAACAACAGGAAGTGACGTAGAACCAGGGCACTGGCACAACGGACATTGTTCCACGTCCGATTCTTGCGCCCGCCGCTGCGTTGACGCTACATTGCCGCCATGAAGACCATCGGAATCCGCACCTTGAAGAGCCAGCTCAGCGAGTGTCTGCGCGCCACACGGCCTCGACCCGGACGACGAACTGCTGCAGAGGGCGCGGGCAGGAAAGATATGGCTCGGCAACCCGAACGCCAGGTCAACGTACCCGCGTCCGCCTGAGTTGAAGTGGAGCACATCGTAGCCATGAGAATCAAAAGTGTCCGGTTGCGCAACTATAAGCGCTTTACAGACCTTCGCGTAGATGAAATACCTGAGTCGGCTAAGCTGGTCGTATTGATCGGCCCAAATGGCTCTGGCAAATCGTCGCTGTTCGACGCGTTCCTTCTCAAATCACAGGAAGCGATAAGCAACTTCGGTCTTTCCAACAAACAGGTTGACTATTACGTGAAGGACACGTCAACCGCAGACGCGCGACCACAGTCCACGGGCGGCGTTCGGCAAAAGATTGACGTGAGTTTTCATGGACGCGACCTCCAGCGTGATGAATGGGCCGCTGCATTCTACATCCGGTCGGCCTATCGCAACGAGGCAGATTCTCAAACCGCTACCCTAGAGTGTGTAAAGACAGCAGCAGAGACCCAACGCTTCGGACGCATCATCGATACCGATGCCACAGCAGTGTCCGACAATTACCGTCGATTAACGTGGCAGGGCCTGAAGGATCTATTCGGAAAAGGATCCGGCAAAACCACATTTGACGACTATCGAAGGAAAGTACTCGGGGATTTGCAAAAAGCCATGAAGACGCTCTTCACACACCCAGTTCTGGAACTTCAGGATTTTGGCGGGCTCCAAGACTCCGGCACCTTCCGATTTGACAAGGGCACGGCATCTGACTTCCACTACAAAAATCTGTCTGGAGGTGAAAAGGCAGCCTTCGATCTGTTGCTGGACATATCCGTCAAACGTGACGAGTATCAGAATGCGATCTACTGTATTGATGAACCGGAGGCCCACGTTGCTACAGCACTTCATGGACGTCTTCTAGAAACGATGATTGGTCTTATACCAGAAGAGTCGCAATTGTGGATTGCAACACACTCCGTGGGTTTTGTTCGGAAAGCGTATGAAATGATGCAGAAAAATAATGACGTGGTCTTCTTGGACTTTTCTGGTCGGGACTTTGACCAAAAAGTAGAGCTAACACCTAGAGCGACAGATCGCACTTTCTGGAAGACAACCTATGAGGTCGCGCTTGATGACCTATCTGACCTGATCGCGCCTAAAAATATAGTCATCTGTGAGGGAAGCAGATCCGAGATAGATAAGGGATTTGATGCTGATTGCTACAATCAAATTTTTTCTAGTACACATTCTGACACCTTATTTATGTCTCGCGGCAGCTCAAAGCAAGTTGAGAATAGCGAAGATCTGATAATGATTCTTGAGCGTGTCGCGAAAGGTATCAATGTTTATCGCCTCATTGACCGCGACGACATGACGGACGATGTGCGAAAGGAGAAAATCAAGAATGGGATACGTGTACTTGGCCGAAGAGAAATTGAGAACTACTTGTATGCACCAGAAGTTCTGGAGACATTTCTCAAGTCAAAAGAGAAAGGGGATGTTGTAGAAGAAATTCTTGATTACCAGTCTAGTCTTCTCCCATCTGGTATATCGGTGAGCGATATGAAGAATGTAACCCAGCAAGTTCTAAATCGAATTAAAAGATCAACACATCTTGGGCACTTGGGTAACGCGTGTAAGGAATTCGCCTTACAGCATTTGGTTCCTGCACTGAAAGAAACAACTAGTGTGTTTCAAGAACTGGAAAGTGATATTTTCTCATGAGCGCAGTATTGGTTCCGTACCCCGCTTACAAGCCTACTGACGTTGAATGGCTTGGAGATATACCTGAGCATTGGTATATAAAGTACGCAAAGCGGCTCTTTCAGAAGATGGAGAGATCAGATCGAGAGAGCGATGGAGTAGTTACATGCTTTCGTGACGGCACTGTGACGCTTCGAAAAAACCGTCGTGAACTGGGCTTCACAGAATCTATAAAGGAAATTGGTTATCAAGGTATTCGGCGTGGTGATCTCGTTATTCACTCAATGGATGCTTTTGCCGGAGCAATTGGGGTTGCCGACTCCGACGGGAAAGGGACGCCAGTTTACTCGGTCTGCAAACCTGGTCCGCAAACCAACGCTTGGTATTACGCCTATACCCTTCGTGAAATGTCTCGCAATAAATGGATACAAGCGCTTGCGAAAGGTATCAGGGAGCGTTCATCTGATTTTAGATACAAAGATTTTGGTGCACAATTCGTGCCCTTTCCACCCCTACCCAAACAAGCCACCATCGTCCGCTACCTCGACCACGCCGACCGGCGCATCCAGCGCTACATCCGCGCCAAGGAAAAACTGATCGCGCTGCTGGAGGAGCAGAAGCAGGCCATCATCCACCAAGCGGTCACAGGCCAGATCGATGTCCGCACCGGCCAGCCCTACCCGGCCTACAAACCCTCCGGCGTGGAGTGGCTGGGCGATGTGCCGGGGCATTGGGATGTCCGAAGATTGCGGAATATCTCCGACCTGCGAGTAAGTAACGTTAACAAGCATTCGCAGTCGGGAGAAATTTCGATTCGCCTCTGCAATTACGTCGATGTTTACAAGAATGATCGCATCCACACCGATATGCCTTTCATGGAGGCGACTGCCACAATGAATGAAATAGAACGCTTCAGATTGCAGTCGCGCGACGTTCTGATCACAAAAGACTCCGAAGTATGGAACGATATTGCGGTTCCTGCTCTGGTTCAGAATGCCGAGGACGACATTGTGAGTGGTTACCACTTGGCCCTGCTTCGGCCAGACACAACAACCCTTCTTGGCGAATTTTTATTCCGCGCCTTGCAAAGCCGGGGAGTCGCGCACCAGCTTCATGTACGAGCAAATGGCGTCACGCGATATGGCCTCTCGTACAGCGCAATCAAATCTGTTCAACTACCTGTTCCGCCCCTCCCCGAACAGAACGCTATCGCCCGCTTCCTCGATGAAACCACCGCTAGTATCAAGCGTGCAATCGCCCATGCTCAACGTCAGATTGAATTGTTCCGCGAATACCGCACGCGCCTGATCGCCGATGTCGTGACCGGCAAGCTTGATGTGCGTGAAGCGGCGGATGCGCTGCCCGAGTTCGATCCGCTCGCCGACGATGACGAGATGGATGATCACTTCGATGCAGGCGACGAGAGCGACTTCGACGGCAGGGAGGAGTCAGCAGAGGTAACAGGCCGACTTGATGTCGTGACCGGCAAGCTTGATGTGCGCGAGGCGGCGGACGGACTGTCCGAGCTCGATCCGCTCGCCGCCGCTGACGAGATGGATGGTCACTTCGATGCAGGCGACGAGAGCGACTTCGACGGCAGGGAGGAGTCGGTGGAGTCGCAGGTTGACCGTGTTGGCGTATTTTTTCGGGGTGTTCATGCTCAGGCGTGGGACGTGACACAGATGGCCACTTAACGGCCTGATGTCGGGACAATTTCATGAAGTTAGTGGAGGCGCACCAAGTTTTGGGTATCGCCGATCGGCAAGGCGAGCTGTGGGAGGGGGGGGTCAGGTGGTGACTTTGGTGACACAACGGGATTGAGGGTGCGTTTCCTGGTGTGGTTTTCGTCCCGTTGAGTTTGTATCTTGAGAATATGAGGGCTTGTCCGCAAGGGAGTTAGGAGGTGGTGAGTGTGTATTGTGCGGCGGGGTCTGGTGAGAAGTGAAATGGCGCGGCCATCCAACTGTTGAAGCAAATTCACGCCGAGAATTTGGCTCAGCGTTAAGGCGATCTTTTGTGCGAGTGGTTTTTTGGGGCAGGCCTGATGCCGAGCAGCCACAGGCGGGTCCGCAGGAGGCGCCTTGCCTGCGCACTAGCCGTAAGATGAAAATGATCGCGACCACGGCCACAATTCCGGGAGCAACGATACTCTGCCAATCCGTGGTCAACATGAACATTTAATATCCGAGAGCCGATCCGATTTGAAACACCAGCAAGGCGGCTACATAGGCCGCCACTGTCATATACCCTAGTTGAAACAGCGGCCATTTCCAACCGTTGGTTTCCCGTTTTACGATAGCCACGGTGCTCATGCACTGCATGGCAAAGACATAAAACACCATAAGGCTAAGGCACACGAGGGGCGTGTACCGAGGCTGTCCGTCGGGTTTGACTTCCACAAGAAGGCGGTCGCGGAGGGGCTGAGTCTCTTCATCTTCAGATTTCTCTACGGAGTAAACAATCGACATTGTGCTCACAAAGACTTCCCGGGCAGCAAACGATGCCAGCAGGCCGATTCCCATCTTCCAATCGTAACCAAGGGGTGCGATTAGCGGTTCTATCCCGCGCCCGATTTTTCCGGCCAGGCTTTCAGAGAGTTGGACGGAGGGGTCTGGAGAATCGGATTTGGGATACGTGGCGGCGGCCCAGAGCAGAATGGAGATTCCGAGAATAATGGTGCCGGCTCGCCGAATGAAGATTCGGCTCCGTTCCCAAAGTTGGATGGCGATGCCTTTGAATGATGGTGTCTTATAGGATGGCAATTCGAGGATCATCAATGAGTTTTCTCCCTTCATGATGCTGCGGTTGAAGATCCAAGCGAAAACGAATGCGCCGAACGTTCCCAGAAAATACATGAGAACCATCAATCCGACCTTGGTGGTGACCGGAACGTGTTCGGCGGGAATCATCGTGGCAATCATGAGCAAATAGACGGGAAGCCGCGCCGAACAGCTCGCCAGCGGCACGACCAGGATCGTGATCAACCGATCTTTGGGATTATCAATCGTGCGGGTTGCCATCACTCCCGGAACGGCGCAGGCGTACGAGCTGAGCAACGGAAGGAATGACTTTCCGTTGAGGCCGACCTTGCTCATTAGGCGGTCCATGATGAAGGCAACTCGAGCCATGTAACCGGTGTCTTCCATCAGACCGATGAAGAAAAACAAGATGAGGATTTGCGGCAAGAACACTACAACGCTTCCGACACCGGCGATGATCCCTTTCGTGATCAGGTCGCGCAGATCACCGGGCGGCATGATCTTTTGGACCGTCTGTCCAGCAGCAGCAAATCCGTCTTCAATCCAGCTCATCGGACCTTCGGCGAGGCTGAAGATGAGGTAAAAGAGGATTCCCAAAATCACAGTCACGGTGGCCCAGCCCCAGAGCGGATGGAGTAACACGGCGTCAAAGAGATCGGTGGCCGAAGCTTTTGCGGCGCCGGGGCGCCGGACGCTGGATTCACAGTGTTCGTGAATCCAATCGTATCGGGCGGAGACGAGCTGGTCTTCCCAGGCGGGTGCTTGCGCTTCGAGGATCTTTCGCGCAGCCACGATGGCTGGCCATTGGGTGTCGGTAATACCGTGATGACCGGGATCATGTTGTGAGAGGAGGCAAAGCGATTCTGCGGTGAGTTCTTTGTGTTGGATCACTCCGGCTTTGTTTAGGGATTGGTAGCCTGCTTGTAAGGCGTCGTTAAGGGTTTGAGGCAGTCGGAGATCAATCTTTGTGGGCGTTGGGAGATCTTCACGGTCCATCGCGAATTTGAGTTCGACCAAACCTTTCTGAGTGTTGGCCTGCATCGGAATGATGACGGAGCCGAACTGTTTTTCGAGGGCGGGGAAATCGATCTTAAGACCCTTTTCTTCGGCCACATCGATCATGTTGAGAACCAGAATCGTGGGCAGCCCGAGTTCTAAGATGTGGGTGGCTAGGTAGAGGTTCCGCTCCAGGTTACTCGCGTCGAGGATGCATATGATTCGGTCCGGCCGGGGTGTATCGGATCGTCGCCCGAGCAGGACGTCGAGGAGCACTGCCTCGTCGGGTGATCGTGCATTGAGACTGTAGGCGCCCGGCAGGTCAATGAGCCGGAGTCGTTCGCCTCGGGGAGACGTGCACTCACCTTCTTTCCACTCGACGGTGACTCCTGGATAGTTGCCGACTTTTTGTCGAAGGCCGGTGAGTGCATTGAAAACGGTTGTCTTACCGCAGTTCGGGTTCCCAACCAGGGCATAAGTCATCTTGGAGGTCGCTGGGGAAGGAATAACAGGTGATGTCGGCATAGTCGAATGCGGCTCGTCAGGCTTCTGGGTGAACCTCGATGAGTTCGGTTTCTTGGCGACGAAGGGAAAGCAGGGATCCTCTGACTGAAATCTCCAAGGGGTCGCCTAGCGGCGCGCGGCGAACGAGGAGAATCTTGGTCCCGGGGAGAACCCCCATCTCCCGTAAGCGCGTGAGACTAGGGACGCCGCTGGGCAGGGACGCGATCACGGCGGTATGACCGGTGGGCAGGTCGGCTAGTTTTACCGTTGTCGACATCGGTTCACACAATATCCTCACTCAGGTATTGAGGGAAGACGACAGGGAGAGATGAAGTCAGGTTTTCTAGCGAACATGGCCACCCGATCGGGAGCTAGGTGAGGGCAGGTTCGACCAGAATCCACTCAGCAAGCTGACGGCTCAGACAGATTTTGGAGTTACAGACCTGGCAGAGCATGGCGCCGCTTTTGTTGAGAATCTGAACCTCAGCGTATTCGCAGAACCCCATTTCGCGCAGGCGATGGCAGAGAGCGGGCTGCCCGGCAAGCTTCTGAACCCGCACTTTTTGCCCAGGTTTAATGTCCTGAAGGGAGACCCACCTAGTGGATTCAGCGGTTGCCATTATTTGCAATGCGTCACGTGGTTCGTTAACAACAGCGGTAAGTTATTGAGATTAGGTCTCAAGATCAATAAGAAATTTTGAGGCGCAGTTTTGGGGGACGCACATCTCAGTTCATTCTGAACTTAAACCGCGAATCACTCGAATTACACGGATGGCCATAATTTTCATGGTGTTTTAGATCCGTGGTCAAAAAAGCTGTGTTACGCCGACGAACGAAGTGAAATGCTCACCGTTGGCGATCAAGGTGGAGGCGAGTCGAAAAGCGCGTATTCGGAGTATTAGAGACTTGAAGGCCAAAGCAGTGCAGAGTCGCTGCACTGCTCTGAACGTTGAATTGTTCCGCTGGTTTCTCCGTGTTCGTTGGTCCTTCCGATCACTCCGCGAGCCGGGAGGTCGCGTTTCCCCAAGCCCTCAGCCTGCCCTCCGCGGTTGATGCGCCCAGAGATGTCAGCCTCCGGCTCGGCTCATCCGATTGCGGCTAAAGGGCCGCGAAACCGGCCCCCAATCTCTAAATCGGACCAAAGGTGGGCCCGGCGTTCAGTGCGGCGGACGAGCGGCCGCCGCCCTTGGAACGCGCCTGCCGGCAATCTTGCTTTTCGATGGCTAGCGTCTAGCCGCCGCAATGGCCTTCTTCCGGGCTCGGCCAGGGGCTTGGGGTTTGAGGAGGCGGGGCGCTCAAGGCTGGACCAGGAGGCCTTGGGGCTGCCGGGGGGATCATGCGCTTGGCCCGTGCAACTAGTTGAGTGACTCAATCGACAGTTGACAGCCTTGGGGCTCAACGCGCCGCTGGAGCGCCTGCTTCTTCCGCGCCATCGCCGCTCATTTGTTGACGCAAGCCAAGGCGTGTTCCTCACGGACTTCCCAAGCCATGCATTCCAAGGTCTTGGCCGCCCCGGTCCAGAGCAGTTGCCCGCGCCCTATGGCCGTCGCTCATGGATTTGGCTTGTGCGAACGGCAGACAGCCCTTCCCCGTGCTTTGGTCTTGGGGCGGGATTCGGACCGTTGCCAGGGCCTTTCAGTTGCCCGAGCGATGGCGGGCCAAGCGTCGGGCCCAAGCCGCGCAACGGTGTAGTGGGTTTCCCTGGAGAGCCCCGTATGCAGTCCTCAGGCGAGAGGTCACTGGCAGTGTCGTTTTTCCAGAGACGAATTCGTCGTTTGCGTTGAGGGCAACGATGGAGACGCCTGCGTCCGCTATGCACAATTCCATTGTTCATGGTGAGTCCCGTATGGACCGGCCAAGTGACGATTATTCGTCCGGTTTCAATGATTCGCTCATCGGCGGGACCGGGACGGTAGCGCCAGATTGTTTGTCCGTCCGTAATGGAAAGACAATAGACATAGCGCCGTTGGTATAGAACCTCATTCCAATTTGTCCGTGCGGGTGTCAATGGCGCGGATTTGGTGATCGACGGAGGAGTCGAGGCAGCCCAATGTGTTCGGATGTCGGTATTGTTTCGGTTTAGGCTGAGGAATAAGCGGGGTGATGATGGCCGGCAAACTTCCAAGCCGCATTGGAATTCTCCAGCACTTGATTCAACCACTCGGACGGATCTTCAGGTTTTAAGTTTGAATGCAGGATCACGAACAAGGCATTGCTGTATTCAAATTAGCAGGTGCGCTCAGCCCCTCCCCCCTAGATGCCGGACCGTTCGTCGGTAAGGTGAAGTTCTTTAGGCAGGGCGTCGGATGACCACCCTGGTTTTCATGGTTTCCGATGGCGGGCACGAGTTGGCGTCGATTATAGAAGATAGTCGCTGCGTTGGCGAAGAGGCTGTCCTAGTCGTCGCGGTCGTTGCCGCCGTTCACGAGATCGCGGCCATGATGTAGAACACAGCGCCCAGCCGCTCGTGGAAGGCGTTGCGGACCAGAGTGCCCCAACGATCCGGTGCCGTTGTGAGATCAGACAATGCTACCGCCCCTTCGGAGGATGATCTATCGCCGACGGTGTAGACGTACGCTGTGTCAGGTTTCAGACCGGTGAGAGTGACGGTGTGGCCAGGTCTGGATTCGTGAGACTGAAAAAATAGAAATAAGTGCAAAACGCCAAATGAGGATTCTATCGGGTCGGGTGTACTTGTTGGTCAGAGCTTGGGAGGCAGGGTAAAGTTGCCGAAGAATATGGCGCTGCCAAATGGCCCGTTCGGGAGGCGTCGGGCGGCTAGTGAGTGGGAGGATTTTCAAACTCCCATTCTCAATGTCACGGGATATGCTCATGCTGGTGATCCTTTCCCGCTTCAGAATCTGAAGGGTAACTACTCGGTCATCGTTTTCGGTTGTCTCACTTGACCGTCTTTTTTGAGAAATGCTCCAGTTCGGAGACGGTTTATCAGGATTGCTCCTCCAAAAGCGTTAATATCTATTATATCTACAAGGTATTGGTGCATCCCGAGCCGGATGGGTATATTAGCCGTTTGCGTTGGAAGAGCGGCTGGAAATACCGTCTTTAACAACTTCGGCGTCCTAACGAAGCTGAAGTTCCCCGACAGGACGTGGTCAAAGAACCCTCCGGAATCAAAGTTGCCTCTCAGCTTCATCTCCATTTCACTGAACGTCGTGAAAACAGCCGACCGGGCGAAGACCCAATGCTCCAGGTTTTTGAGATCGTGCGCGAAGATAGAGCACCAAAAAAGCTTGGTTTGCTCAATCCTGCCAAGTAGCCTCGCCGTTCTGAGGTCCGAATAACCTGACACCACGCCTAAAGTCGCCTTGCCAATGTCCGCAGAGAACTATCAGTATCGCAGGGTCAGTGCCAATTGGATCCTTCTTACCCTCGCTTCGGTGGTGATGGTGTTCGCCCTAATTGTTTTGATCCGACGCGAAATTGCTCACCCCACATCGACCCAATCGAACCTCGTCGTTTATTGTGCCGCCGGCATTCGCAAACCGGTGGAAGCCGCCGCCAAACAGTACGAGAAAGAGTATGATGTGGCGATCCGATTGGATTATGGCTCCACCGGAGAGCTCGAAAGCAAGATCGCTTTGGAACAGGAGAACAAAGCGCCCCGCTGCGATCTCTACATCCCCGCCGACCAATTTTTTAGCGATCGCGCAAGGAACAGGGGCCTGACTAAAGGAGCGATTCCGCTGGCCCAATTCCGAGTCGTTCTCGCGGTGAAACCGGATTCGACCTTACGAATCAAATCCATCCGCGATCTACTCAGTCAGAACCTATCCTACGTTATCTGCAATGAACAAGCAGGCGTCGGCAACCGAACGCAATCTGCGCTCAAGGCCCGCGATCTTTGGGAAGAGGTCTTTCGCAACAAAAAGTCATCATTCCCACGAGTTCCCGAGGCAGCGAACGCCGTCAAGACTTCGGACGATATTCAAGCTGCCTTCATTTGGGACGCCACCGCTCGACAATTCGGTCTGAAAACTATTGAGTGTCCCGAGCTAGCCACGGGAATCGCAACCATCTCAGCCGACGTGACCGCCCAAACGGCAAAGACCAAAGAAGCCCTGCACTTTGCCCGCTACCTCGCCGCACCGGAGAAGGGCAAACCCTTCTTCAAGCAGTTTCATTTTGAGACGCTCCCCGGTGATCCTTGGGAAGAAGTACCAGAACTCGTGATTTATTGCGGTGGCGTCAAACACAACGCGTTGGTCGGAACCTTTACAGACTTCGGAAAACAGGGAGGCTGCCTCATCAAAACGCAATACGCCGGCTGCGGCACAATCGTCGGCAACATCAAAGCCAGAAAGTTTCACCTCCCTGACATGTTCATGACGTGTGACGCCAACTACATGGACAGGGTGTCGTCCGATCTCATGGAGGCCAGCGACGGCTCCAGTAACAAGGTCGTTATCATGGTGCGCCGAGGCAATCCCAAGAACATTAGGAGCCTGTTAGACCTCGTTCAACCCGACGTTTCCATTGGCACGACCGGCCCCAAGCTTAGCACTTTGAGCGC
Source organism: Limisphaerales bacterium (assembly GCA_024761205.1). Classification (GTDB taxonomy): domain Bacteria; phylum Verrucomicrobiota; class Verrucomicrobiia; order Limisphaerales; family AAA164-E04; genus UBA2970. Next base: position 23,051 of record JAMASS010000029.1, on the reverse strand, counting down.
TCTCAGTTGGCAGATGTTTGAGGAAGCTGGAATCAAAGAGCAAATGGAGAAGCATCAATCCGTCATCGTCACCACACCGACAGCCCATGAGTCGGTTCTGCAAATGGAAGGCTACACCAAGCTCGATGCGGCACTCATCTACGAAGCAAACTGCCAGAAACTAACCAAGAGGTTCGATCTCATCCGCATTGATCTGCCAACGGCTAAGACCGTGCAGAACACCGTGGCCGGGAAACAATCACGGCATCTGCAAGCCAGCAATGACCGATACCAACGCCGCCAAGCCGCAGTCTCAGCATTGTGAACCTACGGTCTCAGACTTTGACCAGGCTCTTGCCCGGCCCTTAAAGGTCCGCTCCGACAAGCCGTTTCTCGCCGCCCTTATCGTCCTGGGCGGCGCTTACGTAGCGGTCATTGTGCTGATGATTCTGGCCAATATCGTCTATACCGACCAGCAATCCTTTCTCGCAGCGCTGAATAGCAAAGAGATTCGGTTCTCTATCAAACTGAGCCTCCTTAGTTGTAACATCTCCACCTTATTATCCCTCTGGGTGTCGGTCCCCATCGGTTACCTGATGTCAAGGTTTCAATTTCGCGGGAAAAGCTTTATCGAGGCGGTCTTGGACATTCCCATCGTTCTCCCGCCGTTGGTGATCGGCGTCAGCCTGCTGATCCTATTCAACTTCCCTCCCCTTTCGTGGTTTAGCTCTATCGTGGTTTTCGAAGTGCCCGCCGTTATTATCGCTCAGTTCACCGTGGCGGCGGCTTTCGCCAGCCGAACCATGCGGGTGACGTTCGACCAAATTCCATCCCGATTCGAAGACGTCGCCATGACTCTCGGTTGCAACCGCAAACAAGCCTTCTGGCAAGTGATCCTACCACAGGCGAAACATGGCCTCCTGGCTGCGGGAACTTTGGCGTGGGCCCGATCCCTAGGTGAATTCGGGCCCATCCTAGTTTTTGCAGGCTCCACCCGCTTGCGCACCGAGGTCCTTTCCACCTCGGTCTACTTGGAACTCCAAACGGGCAATCTCAAAGGCATGCTCGCCATCTCGATCATTATGGTCGCCACAGCGGCCGTGGTGCTGATTATCGCTCGTCTTTTTGGGATGCAACGACTCAACGCATGATCGACGTCCAACAGTTGAAAATTCAACAAGGGGACTTCGTCCTCGATGATTTCAGTCTTCATGTTGAATCCGGGCAATACGCGGTCCTCATGGGACGCAGTGGTTGCGGTAAGACCACTCTGCTCGAAGCGATCTGTGGACTGAGGCCGATCCAAGCGGGCCACATTCGATTATCCAACCGCGATGTCACCTTGCTGAAACCGGCAGAACGCGGCGTTGGCTACGTACCGCAAGATCGTGCGCTCTTCCCGACCATGCGCGTCCGCGCTCAACTCGCCTTCTCCCTCGTCACCCGGCGCCTTGCCACACCTTTGATCGCCGGCCGCGTCAACGAGCTCGCAGACCTCATGAGTATCGATCACCTGCTAGATCGCATGCCCGCTAGTCTGAGCGGCGGCGAAGCTCAACGCGTCGCCCTCGGCCGCGCCCTCGCCAGCAAACCCACCGTTCTCCTCCTTGACGAACCCCTCAGCGCGCTTGACGAAGAATTGCACACAGAAATGTGCGAGCTCCTCAAAAAAATCCACCAGCAAACCAGTGTCACCGTTCTCCACATTACCCACAGCCAACAAGAAGCCCAAAAACTTGGTGATTGCCGCTTCAGGCTGGAAGACGGCAAATTACACACGCAGTAGAAAAGAAGGTGGGGCGAGACTCCGTCGAGCCGCCGTCCTCCGGCATAGTGAAGGAGAGCGGAATCCGCATTCCCGAGCGATAACGAAGGAACAGCGAAGCCTCTGCTCAATTTTCCAGACGAAACCGCCGACGCCAAACATCCAGCCGCTTCTCCAACGCCGCCAAAATCCGGTGAAGTTTCCCTCCCCCAAACAGCCTGCCCCAAAACGTTACCCCCGTGGGCGTCCCATCCGCTCGAAACCCGAACCGCAGGATCAAAGAAGGATGTCCAGTGAAGTTCATAATCAACAACAACAACCCCGCAACCCTTGGACTGAATAATATACATCCACCGACTCAAACACCTTCGCCATATGCTCCATCGTCTTCTGTCTCAATCGATCGGCCTGCACCAACTCCACCGCGGGCACAAACCAGGATCGCCAAAAGGCATTGAGCCACGCCAGTTTGCTGAACCAACAGATCATCACAATTGGCCAACATCACTGCACCCAGCCTCACCGACTATCCTCCACCCAGCGCGTTATCAGCATGGCCAGACACCGCACCGAGCGTTGGGGTATCGATCCCAACCGGGGGCGGCGTTCTCAGTTTCTCCACTGGTGAACATCCCACAGCCATGGACTCGAATCACTACCAAAAGCGCGAACCTGCCAGCGGTAGACGCTAGCGGTCAGGTGAGTTGTCGGTCCAATTTCGCAATTCTTATCTATCCTGCCTACCTGATAAGACAAAATTAGACAACAATCGGGAGCTCGCTGAGGAGGCCAAAGTTACTCCAGACACACCGCTGAGCCTTCTCGTTCAAACCCAGCATAACGGGTGAAGGTCAGAGAGCAGCATCGTGTATTACTTGGCCCCAAGAAGGCTAAAGTCCCTGCCCAAATGCACCTCTATCCAAAAGGTGGACACGGCTACAGTCCGCGTCCCTCTGAACACGCCGTCTCTCGGCATGGCCGAAACGCTGCTAGGCGGTGGATGGCCAGCATGGACCTATTTGCAACGAAGGACGTAACTCCATCGCTATCAACTGATAATAAGTTCTGCCTCCGCAAAAAATTGACATTCGGGCAGAATTAGCGCTTCAATCCCGTGTTTCCAAATCTCAGACTGGACACTCGACCTTCGGTCCCCACCGTGGGAGGAGTGTATCGTTTTTTCAGTCAACTGAAGGAACTTCAGGCAAATCCTCAGTATTCAACCTTCCAACAGAACGGTGATCCGCGCTACGATCCCCCCCGTGCGGATTTTCGGCTCATATAATTTCACGAAGGCATCGCCCAATGGAAACAGCATCATTTGGCACTACCGAAACTGGTGACGAAGCACAGCTATTTACTCTGCGAACTTCAAATGGCCTCGTGGTCAAGATCACAAACTTCGGGGCTGCGGTCACCGAGGTCCATGTTCCGGACCGAAATGGAACCTTTGCTGATGTCACCCTAGGCTTTCACAACCTCACTAGTTACCTTAAGAACGATCCTTTTTTCGGCGTGGTTGTGGGCCGCTATGCCAATCGAATCGTGAAGGGCCGGTTCAAGCTGGGCGGCCAAACCTATCAACTCGCCACAAACAATGGCTCCAATCACCTCCACGGCGGCATCGCCGGGTTCAACAAAAAACTTTGGAATGCGACTTCGTTCGAGTCAGCGGAAGCAAGCGGCGTGTCACTCCATTACACGAGTCCGGACGGCGAAGAAGGCTATCCTGGCAACGTGCATCTGGAATTGACCTACTCCCTGAACGAAGCCAACGAACTCAAAATCGATTACCGCGCGACAAGCGATCAACCCACACCGCTCAACCTCACCAATCATGCCTACTGGAATCTCGGCGGCGAACACTCCGGCCACATCGGCGACCATCTCCTGACAATCCATGCCACTCATCACACCCCAACGGATAGCGAGTTAATCCCCACCGGTGAAATCCGCCTCGTGGCAGGGAGCCCCCTCGATTTTCGCCAACCAAAGGCCATTGGAAGGGACATTAATCAAGTTGGTGGACGCCCCCTCGGCTACGACCACAATTTCGTTCTCAATAAATCACAAGCCGGGGCGCTAGAGTTGGCGGCCACAGTGACGCATCCCACAACAGGACGACAACTAGACGTGCTGACCACGGAACCAGCGTTACAGTTTTACACGGGCAATTTTCTGGATGGAACACTTATTGGGAAATCAGGCACGCCTTACGAGTCTCAACACGGTTTTTGTCTCGAATGCCAGCACTTCCCGGATTCCCCCAACCACCCCCATTTCCCTTCGACTATCTTGAATCCAGGACAGGAATACACCCAAACCACCGTCCACAGGTTTTCGAGCATGGCTTGAATCCATTTAACCCGCCTAGCGGCAGAGTCATATGAGGCTGCGCTCACTCGCCCTCCAGCGCATCGAACGCCGCACCAAGAGAGTTCATGTGGATGGACATTTCAGGAGAAAAGAATGAGGATTTCATCGGGCGGTCCATTTGCACGAAAGCTTCCCGAAAATGATTCGGAAAAGCTGGTTCAATGAACTCTCGGGCGATCAACTCCTCAAAGAGTTCATCCGCACCCAAATCAAAAGCAGCGACCGCAGCCGGCAGACGCAGGCATGCCGCAATCGCCTCGGGCAACCTTCTCTGGGGAAGCATTACTTTCGGGCAAACTGCCCGCTCGGAAAAACCGTCCATAAAATAACAAACCACCACGCCACGCACTTCGGCCACCTTGCTTTCGCAAAATCGATCCGCCGTTGGAGTTGTTTTCGTGCGGCGCTCACGGCCCTCTTCGGACTAATGGAAAACTTCAGTTCTCCGAAAAGGATGGGCGTGCCTCCATTGAGTTTGACGAAATCAATCTCCAGAAACTCATGCAGGCCCAAAACCGATGATCGATTCTGCAAAACCTTCAGGACCAGATTAGGCTCAATACCAAAGAGACGGGAAAACAATCTCAAAGTCGCCGCTTCCGCCTCAAGGCAAATTGTTTGATAATCGGCGGCAAAAGGGTCTCTCTTCTCTCGAAGGCAAGAGGCAAGACGACGTTTTTTCCAGCGACTTACCCATTCCAGATAGGCAGGGTCATTCTTCGTAACTAATTCAACGCGGGTTTCGCCAGGCATTGCACACATGAATGCAAAACCGCTTGACCGATCCTACCCGGAAACGGGTTCCTCTGCTGCCGTCGTTTGAACAAAGGAAAGGTGATTTCCATCCGCAGTGACTCTGATCGGACTGTTGCCGCTGAAGTTGCCCTTCAAGATCTCTTCAGCCAAGGGATCTTCCAGATAGCGTTCCACTGCGCGTCTCATCGGTCTCGCGCCATAGCTAGGATCGTATCCCTTCTCAACCAGGAAGTCCTTGGCGCTATCATCCAGCAACAACTCGAGCTCGCGCTTTCGCAAGCGTTCCAAAACTTTGTCAACTTCTAGGGCCAGAATCTCAACCAAATCTGCCTTGCTCAATGAGCGAAAAACGATCACATCATCCAAACGATTGAGAAATTCCGGATTAAAGACCCGCTTCGCTTTGTCCATGATGCGTCCCCTCATCACTCCATAGTCCGTCTCATCATCACCCTGCGTGAAACCGATCACACCATTGTTTTCGGCTAACCCTGCCCCGACGTTAGAGGTCATCAGGATAATGGTGTTCCGAAAGTCCACGATTCGCCCCACATTATCCGTCAACTTCCCTTCCTCAAGGATCTGAAGAAGCATGCCCATGACATCTGGATGAGCTTTCTCGATTTCGTCGAATAGAACGACTGAGTACGGTTGTCGGCGAACTTGCTCGGTCAATTGACCGCCTTCTTCGTAGCCCACATAGCCGGGAGGTGATCCGACTAGACGCGACACCATGAATTTCTCCATATATTCACTCATATCCAGTTGGATCAGACATTTCTGATCGCCAAACATGTTGATCGCAATGGTCTTCGCAAGAAGCGTCTTACCAACGCCGGTAGGCCCGAGCAATGCAAACGTACCGATGGGGCGTCGGGGGTCCTTCAAATCCGCTCGAGAACGCCGTAGCGCCTTGCACAGAGCTGATACAGCTTCATTCTGTCCAACAACTGTGTGCGATAGCTCCTCTTCCATATCTAGAAGTCGCTGCGCCTCACCAGCCTCCATTCGCTTCAACGGAATGCCCGTCCACTTAGCAACTATGCTCAAAATATCCTCGTCATCCACGACCACTCGTTGTTCTTCACGAGTCGATTTCCAAGCGTTCAAGATGGTCCCAAGCTTTTCTTTAGCCTGCTTCTCCTTATCCCGCATCGAAGCGGCACGCTCAAAGTCCTGTTCCTTGATGGCCTTCTCCTTCTTGGATTTAATTTCCTCGATCTCACCCTCCAAACTCTTTACATCGGGCGGGCGAGTCATGGATTTGATCCGCGCTCGAGCACCCGCCTCGTCCATCACATCGATCGCTTTGTCCGGAAGGTAACGCCCAGTGATATAACGATCTGACAGCTTTACGGCCGCTTCAAGGGCCTCATCGGTTAGGGAAATCTTATGGTGATCTTCGTATTTCGATCGCACCCCTTTGAGAATGAGCACAGCATCCTCAATCGATGGCGCTTCCACCTTCACGGATTGAAACCGTCGTTCGAGCGCAGCGTCTTTCTCGATGTACTTGCGATACTCATTCAACGTGGTGGCACCAACGCACTGCATTTCACCCCGACTGAGCGCGGGCTTGATAATATTTGAAGCGTCCATGGTCCCCTCAGCCGACCCAGCGCCAACGATCGTGTGGAGCTCATCGATAAAGAGAATGATGTTTTGTGAACGCTTGATTTCGTCCATGACGGCTTTGATCCGCTCCTCAAACTGGCCACGGTATTTGGTGCCCGCAACCATCAGAGCAAGATCCAACGTGATGACCCGCCTCTCTCGCAGAATTTCGGGAACGTTTCCGCGACTAATCTCTTGTGCTAACCCTTCGACGATCGCCGTCTTCCCCACACCGGCTTCACCGAGAAGCACCGGGTTATTTTTCGTACGTCGGCACAGAATCTGGATGACGCGTTCAATCTCATCGGTCCGTCCGATGACAGGATCCATCTCCCCTTTCTTGGCGATCTCCGTGAGGTCACGACCGAAGGCGCGCAAGGCCGGCGTTTTGATCTCGCCCTTCTTGTCACCTATTTTTTCCGCCATCTCCGCCCCGGCAAGTTCATCGCCACCCTGAAAGTTCGGATCAAGCTCACGCAAGACTTCCTGACGGGTTCGCTCGATATTGATATCCAAAGTCTTCAGCACCTTTGCAGCCACGCCGTCACCCTCACGCAACAGCCCCAACAGAATGTGTTCGGTCCCCACATAGGTATGGTCGAGCTGCTTGGCTTCTTTTGCCGCCAAGTTGAGAATTTTTTTTACCCGAGGCGTGTAGGGAATAGTACCAACGACCTTTTGGTCAGGCCCACTGGGCACATGCTTCTCAACTGCCAAGCGAACGGTATCGAGATCTAATCCCATCTTCTGCAAGACATTGACCGCCACGCCCTGACCAAGTTTGATCAACCCCAAAAGCAAGTGCTCGGTCCCAACATAGGTGTGATTAAATCGGTCCGCCTCCTTGCGCGCAAGTGCCAACACTTGCTGCGCCCGAGGTGTAAAACTATTGAAAGCATCTTCGCTCATATTTGAACCTGTTCACTGATAAAATCGCCACTTCTACGAAGACATCTATCGGGCTACCACTGAATGTCCTTTAGGGGTTCCAAATGGGGAACCGCCTACGAACCCAACCTCTCAAACCGGCCTCTCAGAAGATGACCAGCTGATGGGACATCACGCCAAGGCTTCTTCGATTTCCCTAGGGACTTACTACAACGTCTCAATCCAAAAATCCAGCCGCAATTTACCCAAAAGGCCATATTTCTCCCTACCGCGAGCCCAAGTGCGACAAATTGGCGTTTCCATCTCGCACCCAGCCTCGGCGAGACACTATAATGATACAACATGTCATCGCTACCACAACCCGAGATCATCTTTACCCATGAAAGCGATCTCGACGGATTCGTCTCCGGCTGTGTCCTGCAACGGCTAGCCCGGTCCCTGTTTGAAATCACAGTCCCCCTAGAACCACTTTCCTCAAGACCATGGGCCACGCTCAAACGATTTCCTGAGCGTGCGTGGGTTTGTGATTTGTCGTTTGAACCGAAAATCGACCGCGAAGGCTGGGTGGTTTTCGACCATCACATCACCGAACATCAACCCGAATCCACCATGTTGATCCATGACACAAACCATTCGGCAGCAAAGCTTTGCTACAACCTCCTCGCCAGCCATAGTGAGGGGAACGGCCCGCTAAAACGCTTGGTCGAGCTGACGAACATCGCCGACCTTTACCTCAACGAGCATCCGGAATTCAATTTGGCGTCAGAATACGCTCAGCTTGTCAAAACCTACCATTTCCGCCCTCTTTATCGGCTCGTTGGCAATAACCTTGAGAGTTTGTTGGATCATCCACTCCTGGAAATTATGAGGCTCAAGCGCAAGGTCGAGAATCCCATCGGGCTCAATTGGAGCCGAAATCACATCACCAAGATCACCCCCGAAATCGGCTATGTGGCGACCACCATCGGAGACACCAACTACATCATCCATCACCTCCTAGAGAGCGACGAAGTCCCCTATACCTCCTTGGTCACCTTATTCAAGAAACCCAACAGCCCCGTGACCGTGAGCATTTGCAGCCAAAATGGCGAAGCACTCACACTAGCAAAATCGCTTCAAGGGGGCGGTCATCCCAACGCAGCAGGATCCACCCTCCCACGATCCGTTACCACTTTCGATGAAGCGGTCACCTACCTGAAGCAACTCCTCAATCCGGAGTCACCAACAGAGGCGCAACCCCCATCCAACACTGAAGCGCTATTTGATTCGGTGGGATTTTGATCCTCGACCCTCAAACCCCCAGCTTTTGATCCAGCGGCCGTTCTACATCCGCCAACCGTTCGCGAAGCAGATCGGCTCGTAAGACGTCGCGCTCTTCAGCGCTCTTCTTGCCCTCGGACCGCCGCTGAATATGAGCCGGCTCGGTCACAATAAAAAGCTCATCGACCAATGCCCGATGCTTGGTCGAGAAGAGATCAAGGTCCACACCCAGACGTAACAATGAGAGGAGATTCTTGGTCTCCTTGGACGAGATACTATGAGAATACGATAAAATCCCGTAGCCGCGTCCGATGTGGTTCAGCAGCATCTTGGCATTCGTTTCAAGAACCTTCTTCCGGGCATTCTCTTCGTTCTCGACAATCTGGAGCACCACCTTGTTCAACTTCTCGACGATCTCGGCTTCCGACTCACCGAGAGTCATCTGATTGGACACTTGGAACACATTCCCAAGGGCCTCGGTTCCTTCTCCATACAGCCCCCGAACCGCCAGCCCCAGTTTGTTTACCGAAGTGATAATTTGGTTAATGTGCTCAGCCAAAACCAGCCCCGGCAAATGCAACATCGCACTCACCCGAATCCCAGTTCCGAGATTCGTCGGACAAGCTGTCAGATAACCGTATTTGGAGGAATACGCGTAGGGCACTATTTCTTCCAAAAGCGAATCAAACGAATTCATTCGATCCCACGCCTCCTTCACTTGAAGTCCCGGCAGGATGACTTGCATTCGTAGATGATCCTCCTCGTTGATCATCACACTAATCACTTCATCACCACTCAAGGCAACCGCACTCCCAATCCCGCGAGCCGCGTGCTCTCGGCTGATCAAGTGACGCTCGACGAGAATCTGCTTCTCAAGCAAGGTTAGTTTTCCCATCCCTTCATGGATGCCACCGCTCATGGGTTCCAGCCCTGATACCGCCGGCAACAATACCCCCAGCGCCCGCACTCGCTGCACCTTCTTAGAACGCCCTGGGAACGGCATCGAATCAAGGTTTCTTGCCAACCGGACCCGACTAGTCAGAACGATCTTATCGAGAGGACCGCTTCGCTTGGTATAGACATCCGGGGGTTTTAAGAATTCAAACAGTTTCATCATCGCTCTGCGGCCCCGAGGATAGTTTCTCGATCTCCTCGCGAACCACCTTTAATTCATCCCGAATGACAGCCGCTTCTTCAAACTTCTCGTGCTCCACTGCTTTGTCCAATCGCTCCTGCAATTCACGCAAACGATTCTGCAACTCCTGGCTGTTGCGGAGCTTCTCCGGCACTTTTCCCTTGTGACGCACCCCGCGATGCATCGTCTTAAAGACCTGCTCCAAGCCCTCTTCAAAAACCTCGTAGCAGTGAGCGCATCCCAATCGCCCGGTTTTCTTGAACTCAGCCTGTGTGTAGCCACAAAATCTGCACTCCGTCGCCCTCCCCGCTTTCGGCGTCGCCGTCTCGGCTCCCTGAACCGCCTCTATTCCTGTCAACATGTCCATCAACGAAAATCCGGTGGGGTCATCAATACGCTTCTCCTTGGCGCATGACTCACAAAGATCCACCTTCTTCATCTTGCCCTTCACCACCTCTGCCAGATGCACCTTGGCTTCATTATTTCCACAAACATCGCAAAGCATAGGTCCAGTCACAGTTTATCGACTCATTCACAAAGCTACACACCGTCCCTTGAGCCTCTTTGTTCTTCCCTTGATATCGGATCGCCCGTCGAACGCGTCAAATCGTGATAGTCTGCGACTAACTTTCGAGTCACCGGCCCCGGAACCCCGTCGCCAATCACTCGTTCATCGACTTTGACCACCGGGACCACTTCCGCCCCCGTCCCGGTCAAAAAGCATTCATCCGCCACAAAGACATCATAACGCGATAGATTCTTCTCCACAACTTCCAGTCTCTCGGAACGGGCCAGCTCCATCACGACATTCCGGGTGATGCCGTAGAGCGCCCCCGCAGCCAGCGGCGGCGTGCAGAGATTTCCTTCACTCATGATAAACAAGTTGTCTCCCGTGCATTCGGCGATGAACCCCTCACTATTCAACATAATCGCCTCCTCGCAACCCGCAATGCCAGCTTCGATCTTGGCCAGGATATTGTTAAGATAATTCAGCGATTTGATCGCGGGATTGATCGCATTTTGCAGATTGCGCATCGTCGACGCCGTCACGATGGTCAATCCTTTCTCATAATACTCCTGCGGGTAAAGCCGGATGCCGCTGGCAATCACGATGACCGAAGCCCGCTTGCAACTGCCCGGATCCAATGACAGACTGCCTTTGCCGCGCGTCACCAAGAGCCGAATATAGCCGTCCTTGATGTCGTTCGCCGCACAAGTCAACCGGACCACCTCACACATCTCATCGACCGACAGCGGAATGGTCAACAAAATAGCCTTGGCCGATTTGAACAAGCGCTCCACATGCTCGCGCAATCTGAAGATTCGCCCACTATACGCCCGAATCCCTTCAAAAACTCCGTCCCCGTACAACAGACCATGATCGAACACTGAAATCTTCGCATTCTCTCGGTCGTAGAATTCTCCATTAATGTAGATCTTCATTCCAACTAGCGCCACTCAAACCTAGGGAAACTCTGATTTAATCCCTGAACTTTGCTGTTTTCGGTGATTCTTCCAGAGAAAATCGAGTTTCCGATTATTAACCAAAGTTTCCCTAGGCAAACCGCCCCAGCCAAGCAATCCCTAACAATGTTGACTGCCTTGTGCCCCTTTCGGGATCGTGCTCCGCATTCGTCTGCCCGAATCGGGCAAACTTCCCAGTAACCAACCTCGGCTATTTCAGCAACGGAAGACCCTTCTTCCCAACCGTCAAAGCCGCCTCCGGATCATCGGGTAATGGTCTGACCATCACATTCCGATAGTTGACTCCCAGGATCGTGCTGCTAGACCGCCAAAGTCCCTGCCTATAGGTCTCCTTCTCATCAACGAAATCCACCACCATCTTATCATTCACATCGATGATAATCCGGTTGCCCACTGCCTCCACACACTGTGTCCGCCAGATGTCATCAGTGACCCGTTGCTCTCCGGTCTTGCCGAAATCATAAAGACTCTCTGTTCGCCACAGATCCGGGCTAGTATTCTCCACCTGCGCCTCATAGCCCTTCGGCCACCTCGGACCTAACACCGTTCAAATACACATACCCTATTGCCTTTAAGCTTGATCTCCGCCTTGAACTCTGGATTCCGGTAGGTCGAGGGACTGAACAAATGGCTACTCGTCCCTCGAAAATACCGCCACTGATAGTTTCCCATGCGTGGGAACGTAGACCAACGGCCGTTGAAAGTCTTCCTGTCGAAAAGCGCATACCAACCATCATTATCCGGCACTGCCAAGACCACAACGCCACTCACAGTCTGCCCCAGCAAAAGAGTTCCCGTGAAAACCAATCCCAAAGCCAAATAAAAACAACACCAGCGAATCACAGCCATCACAAGCGAATCAATCTTAATTCGGAAATTTTCCAATTGACAATAGATTTGCATCACCTCGAAGTGAACCAGAACAACGGATACTCTTGGTGCGGAACCTTACTCCCCCGGCATTGAACGGACACGAGCGTCCGCACTCCCCAAGGCACCCATGCTCAATCACCCAACAAACCCTCGCCCACCTCACGGAAACCTTGTCACTTGAAAAACGAACATGATAGGTACAATAGGCAAACCAACATTTATGAGCCATCGCCTCGCCCGCAAAAACACCGTTTGACAGCGCCATGAGGACCCTCGCTCGAGCCGCCTCCATGCAGTCACAAGCTCTCTCGTGGCGAAGATCCGGTCACAAAATCGCCCTCGTCCCCACCATGGGCTCCCTTCACGCGGGACACGCAAGTCTCATCACTCGCGCGAGAAAAGCCGTCGGGCCCAAAGGCCAAGTGGTCGTCAGCATCTTCATCAACCCCACACAATTCAGCCCCACGGAAGACCTCGCCAGTTATCCCCGATCAGAAAGATCAGATATCACACTCTGCAAACGCCGAGGTGCGAACGCCCTCTTCCTTCCGCGCCTCGATGAAATCTATCCCGACACCAACAACGTTCCGTTCAGCACCTATGTCACCGAAGAACGCCTGAGTCAATCCATGGAGGGCCAATCACGTCCGATCCACTTTCGCGGTGTCGCGACGGTTGTTTCGATCCTTCTCAACATCGTCCAACCCACGCACGCCGTTTTTGGCGAAAAGGACTTCCAACAGGCAACCATTGTACGAAAACTCATCAGGGACCTTAAGTTCCCCACAAGACTCGTGGTCAGCCCGACCATCAGAGAGCCGGATGGGCTCGCGATGAGTTCGCGAAACACCTATCTGACCAGACGTCAACGCCCCCACGCTAACATACTCTGGCGCTGCATCAATACGGCTCGCAAAGCGGTTCGCAGCCGAACGACCGCCCTCACCGCCCCCATGTTAAAGCGCAAACTGACCCGGATGATTGAATCGACTCCTGAAGCCGAACTTGACTACATTGAATTCTTCAATCCCAATACCCTCATTCCGTTGCGACGCATTCAACGTAGTGACCGTATCGCCCTAGCCGTTCGTTTCGGCAAGACTAGGCTCATCGACAACGGAAAACTGTAAAAACGCCATTCTACCCTCGCAAATAGCGACCACCTGACAACCATGTCCCCCAAGAATCGCGACTACGACTTCATTGTTCTCGGCAGCGGCATTGCTGGACTCTATTTCTCTCTCAAAGCCGCCCCGCAAGGCAAAGTCGCTATCATTACCAAAAAACACCGCGCCGAATCCAACACCAACTACGCGCAAGGCGGCATCGCCGCAGTCACCAGCCAAGAGGATTCCATCGAGAAACACATCCAAGACACCTGCGCCGCTGGCGCCGGTCTCTGTCATCCGGATGCGGTCAAACAAATCCTCACCGAAGGCCCGGCACGAATTCAAGACCTTGTCGACCTCGGAATGGAGTTCAGCGAGCGGGAAGATTTGCCCGCTGGCAAACGGGAATGGGACCTGGGCAAAGAAGGCGGTCACTCCAAGCGCCGCATTCTCCACGCCAAGGATATCACCGGACGGGAAGTCGAACGGGCCCTACTGCAGGCCATCGCCGACCATCCCAACATAGACATCTACGAAAACTACTTTGCCATAGAACTGATCACCTCCGAGAAACTGGGGCTGCAAGAGTTGAATCGCTGCCACGGCATCTACGTCCTCGACACCAGTCAAGGCCAAGTCATGACCTTCCGCGCCAAGATCATCATTATGGCTACCGGTGGCTGCGGCAAAGTCTATCTCTACACCACCAACCCAGACATCGCCACCGGGGACGGTGTCGCCATGGCCTACCGGGCCGGCGTGCCGATATTAAACATGGAGTTCGTCCAATTCCACCCCACCTGCCTCTACCATCCCAAAGCGAAAACCTTTCTCATTACCGAAGCCGTTCGCGGTGAAGGCGGCATCATCAAAAGCCAAACGGGCCGCGAATTCATGGATGACTATCATCCGCTTAAATCCTTGGCTCCGAGAGACATCGTCGCCCGAGCCATCGATAAGGAGATGAAGCGTGAGGGGTCAGAGTATGTCCACCTAGACATCACCCACAAGTCCGCACCGTTCATCATGAATCGATTCCCCAACATCTACGAAACCTGCCTCCGTTTTGGCATCGACATCACCAAACAACCCATCCCCATTGTGCCCGCCGCTCACTACCAATGCGGCGGCATCCAAACCAACACAAATGGCGAGACTAGCCTCACCGGCCTCTTCGCCATCGGCGAAGTCGCGTGCACTGGACTCCACGGCGCCAATCGATTAGCCAGTAATTCCCTGCTAGAGGCCCTAGTGGTCGCCTACCGTGCCGCCAAACGAATCAAGACACTCAGCATTGAAGAACCCGCCCCAAACCTCCCCCCTTGGGAAGACGGAGACGTCATCGACCCGGACGAACTAGTCGTTATCGCTCACAACTGGGATGAGATTCGCCGAGTCATGTGGGATTACGTTGGCATCGTCCGTACCCAAAAACGTCTCGAACGCGCCCAAAAAAGAATCCTGAATCTTCAGTCTGAAATCCACGACTACTACCCCAACTTCCAAGTGACCCCCGACCTCCTCGAAATTAGAAACCTCGCCACCGTCGCCGACCTCATCATCAACGCCTCCCTCACCCGCCCCGAAAGCCGCGGCCTCCACTACACTCTCGATCATCCTAACCAAGACCCCACCTGGGCCACTCGCGACACCATCCTGATCAAAGACCAATCTCCAGGATTCTTGATCACCTAACATTTGTCGAGGAAAGGGCCCTTACAAGTGTTCCACGGTTAGATGCTTCGCCAACCACCGTCGGGTCAAGCGCAGGAACCAGTCGGGAACACATCAGGTGCCAATCCACACAACTTTCCCAACCCAGCACATACCTGCCGCCTCAGGCCCGATCGAAGCTGCGATGACTGTCGGGATGCGTTATCCGGACGGAAATAGGCCCGATAGCCACCGCCTTTCAACTCCCCGGTCGCCAAACTGCCATTAGACCGGCCTAATGTCGCTCTTAGCTGCTGAAATATCACCCCTAGTGGCTGCATCCGAACTTTTTGCCAGACGTGTTTGGGATCTGCACTCCGCAAACGCCTCCCCGTGAGTTGTTTCCTCACCCGGAAAAGCTTCCAAATCTCGAGTTCAACCAAAAAACCTGAGGGGAGGAACAAAACGGTAAACCTCCCCCAGCCTTGTTTCCAAAGACCGCTCGATCATTGACCAAGCAACCGCAACATAGACCTCAATCTAAATTCGCACAACTATTATATCACATTTTAGGCACTTAGCTTGAATAATTATATAGCAACTACAACCGTAAAAAGGGTATCCAAAACGCTTTTTAACGTCTTCCAGCACAGGAAACTAACACCGAACACCACCGAAAACGCCACAGTGAATTAAAGTGGAGACTGATCTGCTGACCTCCAAAACCGGCAGCCTCCATTCACTGTCGATACTCCAGTGCACTATAGGCACGCTCCTCCGTTAGCGTGAAAAGCGCTGCATTCTGCAGCGCAATCAGCAAGACTCCATCCAGCCCATCATACAAGAACACATCGTGGATTAGCAATTGCCCTCAACCGACAGATGCCGGGCGTAGTGACTAACGAGCGATTGACATATCTCAACACCCCAGTCATGTAAGACATTCGATAGCAGAATAACCTCTGCATCGGAAGGTTCCCGGTATTCAAACATATCTGCTTCAATGAGTGTGAGAGCATCTGCCCTGATAAGTTTCCGTAAACTTAGACTGTGCTAGGTTCTGTTTTGGGTTGCCTCTGCGGTGTCGGCGCTTCGAATTCAATTCAAGGCCGAAAACGACGACGACGAGAGATGGCAACCAACCAGCGTCGATATCCACCCCGAGACCGGGGGAGTGCCACGCCCTCATTGTCTCCGGCCGAACTAGCGGTCGGACGGGTCAGCGAGAGGACGGCACACCCGCCGGATCCCCGCGCAGGACAACGCTTCCCGGCCCAAAAACGGGCGCCACTTCAAGCCCCTGTGGCTGCCACCCTCCCCACCGGAGAGCAACCCGATCGAACGTCGCTAGTGGCGGCTCATGTCCGCCGGTTTTCAGGAAGACATCGTCCGACCCTCCGTGGGAGGTGGCGGACCGCCTCAGCTCAGCGCTTCGGCCCTTCATGAACGCCCTCTCAACAAACCGCCTCCATCTGCGCTTTCCGAAAATGATTTTTCAACAGATAGTATAAATGATCCTGGATTTCATAGTTGGACGCGAATTCTCCGGCCACCAGCTAGCACATGAGGCAAGTCGATAACTATCGCTCTAAGCTTGGGATACCGTTGGAGCATGGCAATGCTGTAATCCCCGTTCCCCCACCCACATCCAAGAAATGGCTCACCTCATTCAATCACTTCAGGGGAAGAGCGAAGGGTAACAACATATGTGACTTCGCTCATTACTAAGCCAACATTTCGGAAAAAGATTCGAGCCGATTCACATAGTCTGCTACGTCCTCAGCATAGGAGGGGACACCCTGTAGCCTCAAACAGATAGGAATGCATCCGATCCACTCAACGACTGAGCATAAAGACAACGACCGCTCAAACCTGCTCAGGCATTCCGCCTCATCATCAAGTTCACTGTCATATGAGATCAACCCAAACCAAGTCGCTCTGGCCACTATTAGCAATCGTTTTCATCGGACACTCACTAATCGCAGACATGATGGCAAAGCCCGTGTCTTTTGCTGACAACGGAGGCCTCAAAAGGCTCTATATGTATCCACAAGCGTTTGCCACGGAGGAAACGCTCTTCATCGTCTGGCGCGGCTATAAAGGCTTTCCTTGCATTACGATCTATGATTTCAAAACGCAGCAGCTCTCCGAACATTTTAATGAATTACCGTAGGATGGGAGACACAATAGCTCAAGCCGTATCATACGATACCACCGCCTTTAGCTCGGATAGCGCCCAACTATACGCCGCCTTTATCTGGGAAATGGAAGATCCCGTCTTTAACCAGCGATATATAGAAGATTCTTCACCACTACACCCAACGCTACAATCTCTACTATCCTCGAGTCAACCTTCCCAGTGGCAGGGCCTTCAATGGAAAGACTGCGAAAGTCCAGGCACAGAGTGACTGCAGATGCTTCAGAACAAATCCATTCGTTAACTTAAAATTCTAACCGCCAAGAGCAACCCTCTACTTAACGGACAACACTTCGCAGTGTCCTCCTCCTTCAAAAATCCGGGCCTTGTAAGCACGACGATTCCCAGCCGATCTGCAGCCATTTTGCTAATGACTGCGGTCCCTTCTGAAGCACCAACTTCTATTGAGATGGCGATACGATGCCTATTTCATGCACAAGAATCCTCTGGTTCTCAATGAAACAAAAGGGTCCAGACCGGTCGAGTAACCTGTGTATAGAAGGCGTAGTCAAAGCCCAAGTCGTTCGGATCACCAAAAACCGGGACTGAGAAAACGATACTCTCGCTGATGTTTCAATCGGGCCTCGGACCGGCCGTCCATGGCAGGGGGTAATCGAAGTCCACAGTCTTGCCTTTCCTCGCAGTGAATCTCAAACCAAGATGCCATTCACCGACCATCCCGGCACGATATCCCCGCCCACGAAGCAACGAAGCCAAAGTTAAGGGAGCCGACTCAATAAGAGGCGGCTCGTAGTTGAACAATACCGTGTACTAGAGCTGCGTGCGCTAGCAATATCGCCTGGTCAGGAGAGCATATCGAGAAGGCATGCACACCGAATCCACTGAGTGGGCGTCCATGAAACAAACACCTTGCGCGACCAAACGATTCATGTGGGGCGTCGGGATTTTTGAATCGGAATTGTAACACCTCACATCGCCGGATCCCATATCGTCAGCAAAATGATCACAATGTTTGGCCTATCCCCCCGAGGTTTCGATTTGGCCCAGGAGCAGCAACGATGCCAAAAAACCAAACAACACCAGAGCACGTGGCCGGAACACCTACTTACCGTTCCATTTCAACAGCAAACCGAATAATAAGCCACCCGTCCTCACTCCGATCTCGAAATATCTGCCGCAGCCTCACGAAATTCTCGCATCAGACGCGCCAGCACCTTGGGTCTCGGCGACGCTATATTTCTCGTTTCGCTACGATCTTCATAAAGATCAAACAACAGTGGCGGCTCATGCTACATCACTAGTGCCGTCACCCTGTTAATCGGATGCCACAGAATATCATTGGTCTCGTAACAACTCGAACGATAGGAGAATGGTGTCTTCCATCGCCCAGCGGAATAGGACAAGCATTGTTCGCGCGGACTCGGTTAGCCATCAAACAGCACTCCAGAAAGATCCAAGGAATCCAGCGAATAATCTTTGGGCAACTCATTTCCCATTGCGGAAGCGACCGTTGCATAAAGGTCGAGATTGACCCCGAACGCTGATGAAACCCCAGATGGTATCTTGCCGAACCAATGGAAGATTGCCGCTACTCCAGCCCCTCCAACCCTTACCTTTCTCCCCTCGCAATGGCTTGGCTGTGCCTCCAAACTCTTTGAACATCGTCCACTGACCAGTGCCGCTGGTAAAAATAAACAATGCTCGTTCACTAAGCCCATCTCGTTCTAATGCCTCCACAATCTCTCCGGCAGACCAATCCAATCCCTCAATCACCTCGCCGTAAAGCCCCGCCTTACTCTTCCCTCGAAAGCTCTCAGAAGCAAAATCGGCACGCACGGCATAAATGTAAATGTGCGCCAGGTACAGAAATAACAATCGCTCTTTATTTTACTGAATCCAGCGAACCGCTTCTTTCCTATATTGTTTGGTGAAGAGAGACTTCCTAGCCGGAAACTCGATCCACTCGCGATTCCGCAACAAGAGGCACCGGCTAATCTGACTCTGCGATTGTTTGGAAAACGTCGTAGTCCTGTCGTTTCCCTTTTGGCGCGGGCACCTCATGTGCCCCCGGGAATGCCATAGCAATAATCGAAACCCTGATCCAGCAGATGATTCCCTCGCCCATTCCCAAATGCCACTTGCTCAACAATGCTGTCGCGTATCCGCGTCGCTTTAGCATCTCGGCCAGGATAATTCTCGCTGCCAGGCCCTTCGGATCATTCAGTCTCCTCGACAAGAATGAACTCCGCTCATCAAGCCCTTGTGGCCAGGCACACACCAAGCACCCGAAGCACAGAAATCCGTGAACCTTAAGCTCTCACTCACCAAGCGACCCAGAGGGGGCGCGGTGATCATTTCATTCCCATAACAACCCAAATCCCCATACCCCATGTCGTCCACTATAATCACTCTAACATTCGGCAGATATTGGCTTGCGAGGATCGATTTCCGTTCAGCAACAAAAACGCAAATCCCAGCGAGCAATATCGGCAATACGCCGGACCCCTTCAGATTCATTCAACCCCTTCGGAACAGACATTCTCATCATGCTGGCGGGATGATTCGATCCTACCCCGGCGCTTCAGCACCGCCCTCCCCTTCACCCCCATAAAGCCCTGCAATCTCCTCGCCACCGCCGCAGGCTCAATCGAGGGCCTCAGCAGCTTCCGGTCCCTCCGCGGCTGAGTCCGCAAATGCAGCAGCCGTAGGCCCGGCTGCCGACCGCAAACTTCGTCCCCTAAACGATCCAAGCTAACCAAATCAATCGCCCGTGGATAACCACAAGCAACGGCCGCTCCTGGAATATCCACATGCGCAGCCAAAGTCGCCTGACTCCCCGTCGAATCATGAACACCGTTGTTCAGCACGATATGCAACAGGTTTACCGGCTGTTCTCCACCAACCGCTGCCAAAGCCCCTAAACGCATTAGAAACGCTCCATCCCCATCAATCACCACGACCCTTTTCTGAGGTTGTGCAAGGGCCAACCCCAAGCCAAAAGTAGAAACACAGCCCATCGACCCCACCATGTAAAACTGATTAGGCAAATCGCCACACGAATACAACGCTCGCCCCGTGAAACCCGCGGTCGCCACCACGATATCCTCGCCAGAAACACTTGCCTGAATTCGGCATAGCACCTCATCCTGATCAAAAATCGCCGGCACCGCCTCTGCCCTTTCGATCCCACCGATTGATCTAGGGAGTTTCTCCCGCTCCATCAACGGAGTCGGAGCGACCCTCCCCTTCTCCATAACAAGGGCATAGGGCCGCCCCGTTTGATTCATATGGTCACAAGCGGATCTCAGCACGGAGTCCACCTCCTTAAGCTGGCGAGGGAAGCGCTCGAACGGAATCTCCATCACCTTTAGTTGATCCTCAGTAATGCTCCCCATTAAGCCGTGCTGTGGTTCATCAGGCGGACCTCCGGGCTGACCACGCCAAGTCGTGATGATCAAAACGGGAATCTGAAACACCCAATTGAGGGACGTCAGCGGACTCACAGCATTGCCCAGCCCCGAATTCTGAAACATGACAATGCCCCCCAAGCCGCCCAGAGTGGCTCCTGTCGCGATCGCCACAGCCTCACCCTCATTAGCAGCGTTCACATACGCGACCTCCGCCGAATTGATCACACCATTAATTAAGGGCGTCAAATAAGAACACGGTACCCCCGAAACCAAACCGAAGCCGCGACGCCGGATCGCTTCAACGAACGCCTGACTCTCAATCACGTGAACTCACTCCCATCAATGGCGTCCAGGGCACTATCACAGTCGATCCAGTTGCCAGCCGTCGACAACACTTGAATCCGATGCCCCTCCTCGACGATCCGATTCAACAACCCCCGTATATCCACGCCCGCCAGTGATTCCGGGCGCTGCAACCATTGTTCAATAATCGTCCTGCAAATCGTCGCCCCTTTTGCCGATAATTTCAGAAAACCCATCCACTCGCCATGAATCCCCTCGGAAGCAGCATCACTCAAAACGGACTTCAACCAGACTTCATCATAGAAGGTTGCCGTCACGGGATCTCTGTCACAGATAACATAGTCGGCATAGCGATTTCGATTTCGACTGGAACGCCAATTGACATCAATCATCACGCAAAAGTCCGCCTTTGAATCGATCAGCTCGCTGACGATAAATTTTCGAAACAACACATCTCCATAACAAACGACAAGCGCACCACTGAAACACTCGAGGGCCGACGATAACGCGAACACCTCATCAAACTTCTCTTCCGTGGACGCATCATAGTAAGTCAAGCCATCGAGACTGACCGACTCCTTCTCGTAGCCGCGGACCACTCGAAGATCCTTAACTCCGACCGACCGAAAAGTCTCGGCAATATGCTGAAGAATCGGTTGTCCTCCGATGTGCACCATCGCCTTGGGGCGATCGACGGTGAGTTCTGCCATTTCCTCACCCCGAGCGTAAGCCAAAATCAGCGCCTTCGCCTCATCCTGAGGAGCGGGAAGATATCGCTGCTCAGCCTCGGCCAACTCATCAGCTCCTTGAAGTCGAAACACTTCGGAAACAGTCACGATCTTATCCTCAACCGGAGTGAGGGCCTGAGCAGAATAAATCTCTTTGGCCGTTCGTTGCATGGCTCGAATTGAGGCGCGCAACAAATGGTTGGCCCAAATCACCGCTGCGATCCCGTGCTGCCGAAACGCTGCAGTGGGTGTGTTATAATATTTTGTCGGCACCAAGATGAGCGGAGACCGCCGTTGCCATTCACGCGCAAAAGCGAAGACCTCATCCGGATGTCTGCGAGCACTATGAATCAGTATCGCATCAGCCCCCGCCTCACAATAAGCCTCCGCCCGCCGCAACGCCTCCGCCAACCCCCACCCTGCGATAAACGCTTCGACACGCGCCACAATCACGAAATCAGGATCATTCCGAGCATCGTTGCCAGCCTTGAGCTTGCCACAAAACTCATCCATTGGGGCCAGAGGCTGTGAAGCGCCATTGATAAAACTATTCGTTTTGGGAAACAGCTTGTCTTCAATACAAACTCCCGCAACACCACGACTCTCTAACTTCCGCACCACCCGCCGCATCGTGTTAAAATCCCCATACCCCGTATCGCCGTCCACCAAAATGGGGATCGAGGTGTGATCAGCCATAAACTCCAAAACCTCCAGAACCTGTGTCCAAGTCGCTTCATTATTGTCCCGCACACCCATCGCCGCCGACATGGATAGCCCGCTTCCCCAGATAGCCTCAAACCCAGCCTCCTCCACGATTTTGGCGCTCAGTCCGTTATGGGCCTCCATCAAAAAGCCCAACTCATCCCGAGTAATCAATGATCGCAATTGGCTCGCCTTACCCATACAGACGTGAGTGTGGAAGTCTGCGACAACTCGAATGCCGGGTAAAGCTCCTTAGGAAGAAAACCGAAAACCAATCTATCGTCCTAACTTGGAACAAAACCCACCCCAGTCACGTTCCCTAAACCCAATATCTCGCGAACCACTCGCGTCTCTTCCTCGCCCCCTCAACTTCTGATCAAATCCTTAGAGCGGAAGGTTAACTTTCGATGCTCAATCCCAAAAAAATGAAGATCACCGCCTTCAAACCGCGCATGTGGACCAGACCTCGGACGATGTTGTAACAATAATCATCCACCTGACCGTACTCACACCCCACCTTCACGCCGCCCCCAGCTAGCCACATCGTAAAACATCGCCCTTGATGATCTCATCCCCGATGTCGGTTCCGGCCCTCGATCAATCGCTAGCACTTCCGGCGCGACCATCTGCATCCGAAAAGCTAATTCAAACAGAATTTCCTAGAAGGTGTTGGCTATTTTGGAATCATTCTATTCGAGTGGTTTCAGGTTGTGAGCGGCTCGGACAGGTTCAATCAGTTTCCGACGCAAGCGGATTGCGTGCGCCCCTCGGGAGCAGCCCGGTTGCGCTCGGGGGACCGTGGAGATGGATGAGACCTATCTCGGTGGCAAGCCCAAGGAAAGGCAACCACCACCGGG
>JAMASS010000028.1 GCA_024761205.1 Limisphaerales bacterium | reverse complement strand
GTTTTTATAGATGGCGTTGTAGGCCCTGTTCGAGTTGAAGGGCGGGTCGAGGTAAATCAGGTCCGTGCTGCCCGGCCCCAATTTATCCTGCATAACAGTCAGGCAATCGCCGTAATAAAGCTGATTGCTCCGGCTCATGCGAGGGACCTCCGCATCAAGCAAGCAAAGGCGGTCCCCTTGTTGTATCTCCAGATCGCCTCAGCGATAAAAAGCAGCATCCGACGGCTACTCTAGTGGCGGTGCGAGCCGTGCCCGTTTTATCAGGGCTTAGCCTTCAATCGTGTTGACGAGCCCTTCCGCATAGGTGAGGGCGTGATCGATGACGGCGTGCCGAAAACCGGAACGGGGCGATAGGCGCGGTATTCATCGGTAACCGGAAGGGTGCCCTGCTTTTCAACAGCCCCTGGCCGGAAACGGAGAATGCCCTTGCCGGACAAGGACTCGGCAATGCGAGCGACAACTCCTTCCGCCCCGTTCTACAACACCAATGACCGGAGTTGGAATATGGACAACAGATTCACAAGCGCGCCCTCATCCGCGCGCCCGAGGTGAGGGGGCTTGTTGAAGTTCTTGTCTTCATCCCACGCGATCAAAACTTCGCCTCGGTTGTTGGCACCAGGGATGGCGACGTGTTGATAAAGATCTTTGTCGGGAGGGCTAATGTGCTTTTCTTTGGAAGGCTGGTGAGGTATATCTCGTGCTGGTTATGCTAGGAAACGAAGGGGTCCTCGCCGCTGCGTCCGAAGGAGTAGGCTCTCCCGGGACAGGTCCGCAATTCCTAGGTGTCCAGTGGCGGTGGCTATACGAGTAAATGGATCGGGCAAAAGGGAAGCTTCCGGGAAAGTAGCATCCGCGTGCCAGTGTTTATAAGTTTTCCGTGAACCGTGCCTCAGGGCGCTGTTCGCGATCAGGTGATCACATGGACTGGTATCCGACTGTTTTGGCTTTTTTTGTAGTGTCCGGTTGGTTCCAGACGCTCCGGTGCTCGATGGTATGATTTATTGCCGATTATTAAGTCGAGCGATGCGGCTTCAGAGTACAAAGACTGGCTGAATCTTCAGAGGGGGTATTGATGGGCGGTTCGTGATGGAGATTGGAAACTCGTTGGCTCGGATCGGAAACCAAGTGTATCGCTGCATTCCCTTGTGGATGAGCACCCTGAGGTGACTGATTATGCCGAGAGGAGGCGGTGGTGGTGGATTGGTCGCGTTGGAAGCGTTTGTTTATTGAGAATTGATCCGATTGACATCGGATGGTGCGGGGTTGTTTGGTCTTGATGAACGAGGAGGAGCTTTAGAATTATTTACACAAGCACATTCCGTTACCGCGGGCACTGCGGCTTTAACGGAGCCGAATATCAATTACCAAAAACAGTTTTTAGGGGTGGTGTGTCGGCGGTTATCATTCTGTCGGCTTGGGCGTTGGCTCATGTTCGATTCAGGAAAGAGGGCATTACCAGCCGCTTTGTGATATCAAAGAAATTCAATGCGCTACGATTGACCGATTAAAGGTGAGTTCCGGGCGATCTCTTCCTTGGAGAAGGCCGAGATTTGGGATGGATTTGTCTGTTTGTTGGAACGAAAGGAGCGGGTCCGAATCGGCGTCGTGTCGCGACTGTCTAGTGTGGGAGCTGAGGCTGGCAGATTCGAGGGAGGTCTTCGCGGGCCCGGATCGTGTGATCCGAGCCTGCAAGATCGTCAGGAGCCGGACTCCTTGAGCTTGTGCAGCATAACGCCGTTCCCATCCGGGTCTGCGATGACAGCCATGCGACAGACCGGCGAGTCAAAGGTGTCGAGAAGGAAAGGAACCTTCTTGGCTTTCATTTCGGCGACGGCGGCGTCGAGATCTTCCACCTCGATCGCGAGAAACCCGCCCTTGGCGCCGGGTTGGAGGTCTTTGGCTATGTTCGTGATGGCAAAGGTGACGCCCTCGAGTTCGTATTCGATCCATTCGTTGTTGAAGTTTTCCGCCGGTGGCAACTGGAGGGTATTTTCATAGAAGTCTCGAGCCCTGAGGACATCTGAGACGGGATAGGCGAAGTAGGCGATGTGCTTTAGCTTCATGGGTGATTTCTGATTGTTGTTTTTTGACCTGCGAGTTTTACTCGGAAACTGTCGCTAGTTCGGAGGTTGATTCGGCTCGGGAAATTTTGTGGGCAAGATGGATCAGGATTCCGTTGGGATCGCGAACCATGGCGGTGCGCTCGACCTAGGGCTGATCGGTTGGCGGCTGGACAACCGTTAAACCAAGGTCCCAAAGCCGCGTGCTTTTGGTGTCTTCGATCTCCAATCTGGTCTATAGACTGCTGCCCTTGGTGGCGTTCTCCAGCTCCTTCATATGATCGGATTCTCCGGCTTTGAGGGACACCAGTTTGATTCCGTTGGCGGGGGATAGACATGAGTGAGGGCTCCATCTCGGCCAACGCGACAAATCCCAAGTGGGCGGTGTAAAAATCGTGTGACCATCTTGGATCAGCAACCACGACCTCGGTGCAGTCTCCTGGGTGTATGCCGTCAATGGTGATATTCCCTCCGCCGAAATGCGTCGCGACCGTCTGAAGTCCCTTACGCATGGGGCGGCATTGCTGATCGAATTGTTCTTCCGTGGACCCGGGACTGGGAGAGAGGGTGAAGGTTGCTATGGTACCCCGGCGATGGTCCGAAGCCCCGGACGGGCATGGTTGCCATTTGATCGAGTTCCGGACCGGCTGCATGTCGATAATACCGAATTTGACATCGGAGGTAATGGCGAAAAAGAGTTCGCCGTTGCGGGTTGGGACTTCCCAATGGTTTCCTTTCCGACGAATGCCCTGGCAGAACTCCGTTGCCCAGTTCGAGATATGTCTCTGGGTCAGCAAAAAAGTCGAAGACTGCGTTTGTTGTTGCGTTTACTGTGATGGCGAATGTTCGGTTTTTCATAACGGACGCCAGGTTCGCACGCGCTACTGACAATCCTATGTCAGGAGAGATTTTTAAGGCTGAAGGAGTAAGGTTCAAGGCTGAATTGGGAGGGAATCTCGCGCGGTGACTCAGTGCTGCGGAGAAGAAATACTCTGTGCCTCAGTGTTCTGCCGGAAGATTCCTCTTCGACTGCAACTATCGAGGCAACAGTTCGTATGCGAAGCCCTTCAGATACTGGGTTTCCGGTATTGTTGGGATGATGGGGTGGTCGGGAGGTTGGGGGAAAACGGCAATGCGCCGCAAGCATTGCCGGTTGTCCAGGGCAGCGGTGGCGATGACTTCTTCGAAGGTTTCTGGATCGACGTGATGGGAGCAGCAGAAGGTGATTAGTAGCCCCCGTCTTTTGAGGATGCGGAGCGCTCGAAGGTGGACTTCTTTGTAGCCTCTCAAGGCATTGCCCACTGAGGCACGGTTTCTAGTGAACGATGGCGGATCTAGAATGACCGCATCAAACTTATTCTCATCGGAGTCCGGCTTGGTGGCGGTTTGCGCGGTCTTGAGCCAATCGAAGACGTTGACAGTTTGAAATTCGCACTGCTCACCGAGCCCGTTGGCGGTAGCGTTTGCAGTGGCTTGTTTGATGGCGTCATCGCTTTGATCGAGGGCAAGGACGGATCTTTTGGAATCCTTGGTTACATGGAGGGCGAACCCGCCTTGGTAGGTGAAGCAATCGAGGACACGTTGGGATCCCCACTTGGTCAGAAGGTCGGAGACGGCTTGGTAGTTCTCTTGCTGGTCTAAGTAAAACCCCGTCTTGTGTCCGGAGCGCAGATCCACGCCAAACTTGAGGCCGTTCAAGCTGATGATGCTGTGGGTGGCTTTATCCGAGGCGTCTGATGGTGGTGCTGATCCAGGTTCTTCTGTGCTAAGGCCTTCCACTCGTCTGGAGGCAAGATCCCGGCGTTCGAGGATGTGCACTGGTTCACATAACTGTCTTAGGGCTGCGGTGATCTCAGACAGTCGTAGCTCCATGCCAAGGGACGAAATCTGAATGGAGAACACGTCTTCGTACTTGTCGATAATGAGGCCGCTCAGTTCATCACCTTCTGCATTGACCAGTCGGCACGAAGTGGCGTTCGGCATCAGCTTTTTGCGAAGACTCTCGGCGTCGGACAGGCGGCGAAAGAAGAATGATTGATCAATGGCTTCGCGCTTGCGCGACAGCAAGCGGACGGTGATCTTCGATTGCGAGTTGTAGAGTCCGGTCCCGAGGAAGTGTCGCTTCGCGTCGCGCACTTGGACGATCTCACCGTCGGCCGGCTCGTTGGTGATGTTTTGGATTGCGCCCTGATAGATCCAGGGATGACCGGCCAAAATTCGATCGGCCGTTCCTCGACGGAGATAAATGGTGGGGAGAGGTTTCAATGAGGCAGTCTAGGATATTGCGCGTTGTGGTCATCAATTGCGAAGCCGTGATTCAATAAATAACATGACCCGGAAGGCTTCGCCCTTTGCTGGTCAGCGTCGGGCAAGTCAGGAGTTGGGCAGGTTGCTGGAGCCTGAAGTGAAAACGGAACAAACTCAGGCCTTCCAGTCGAATGCCTTCTTCTTGATCTCGTAGATGAAGCCAACGGTAAAAAGACCGAGAAAGACCATCATGGATCCGAGGATCAGATTTGGGTTTTGAGCCAGCTGCTCTTTGTAGACGACGGCCCAAGGGTAGAGGAAGACTACCTCGACGTCAAAAAGAATGAAAAGCATCGCGACCAAATAGAATTTAACGGAGAAGCGGGCGCTGCCCTCGCCGATGGGGATCATGCCGCATTCATAGGCAGTGTCTTTGATTTGATTCCGCCGTCCGCGTTTTCCGAATACGACCGATACGCTCAAAGTGCCAACCGCGAACGCGAACGCGACAACACCGAGGATGAGGACCGGAATGTATTCTGTGAGTTGCGGTTCCATCGCCGAAACCTAGAAAGCGGACAGCCGTTTTTCAAGAGGAAACGTGACGGAGGCGTTGAAAACTACGGAGAGTCTGCGAAATCAACTTCGTAGCGACCAATGTAAAATTGGCTCAGATTCCTTAGGAATGGGACGAGGCTTGTCGAATTGCACCCCATTTACCGCGCTTCGTTGAGGGGCCACCGGTAATCCTGATAGCGAATTTTAATGTTGGATGCCAGTGGTTTGGCGGGGTGGCGGTTGATGTAGTCGAGAACGGGCCCTGCGTCTTTGAAATCGTCAGCGTCCTATTTAAAGATTTCGGAGACCTCGATCACATCTTTCCGTGAGTGGCGGATTGTTAGCGGATTTGTGTTGATGAAATTTCGTGTCAGTTGGTCCAGAGTGTCATTGAGGGTGTCTGCGGTGAGCGCCCAAGAGTGAAGTGGCGGGCAGCTAGCACAATTAAGGGCAAAGCGGATTCTGGATTCCTTGAAGAAAGGGCGAATGGCCTTGTTTTCTAGCAGATGGAAGCTAGTCCGCTGACTGGCAACGCGGATGCTCTTGCTGTGAAAAGACCGCTTTCGTCCGATGAAACTGCCGATGCCAAGACCCTTGGTGAGATACGATTCTAGGATTTTTCCAACTCCCATCGGTGTCACCGCTCCGACCTTCTGGAGTAGGCGTTTGGTTTGGGATTTGATGTCCCAGAAACTTTGCCAAGAGGAAGAGAATGATTGCGGTGGCGCCCCGCCGGCTACTAGGTGGGACGTCAACCGAAAGTGGCGATTGCCACGATGACTAGTGGGAGAAAGGAGGTTTCACCGATGGGAAATCCTATGGTGGCGATGCTGATGGCTTTTCCTCTCTCTTGGTAAACAGCCGGGCCATCGTCGCCATCGAGGTGGTCTCAAGGAGTCCTTGGCTGGTGAGCGGAGGCCGAATACTGCCAGCACTAGTAACAAATGATTAGATGCAACGGCGATGAGACAACACGAAGCGTCTAGCCCGGATGCCGTGGTGCTTGACGTATGGGTAGCCGCTCCACAAGAAGGAATGCCCTCATGCCGCCTTGGTCGGCTTTCCTCCGTGGTAATTTCCGAGGGTATCACAACTGACACTGCCGACTTTCAAAGTCCTTAGCTGACCGGGGTCATAGACCACGGAAGCACTCTGATGAACAGAGTGCTTCCATGGCTGGATTGACGAAAAATGCTACTTTTTGGACTTTGGGCTGGCGCTTTTTTTAGATTTAGAGCTGGTGCTTTTTTTGGACTTCGGGCTGGCACTTTTTTTAGACTTAGAGCTGGTGCTTTTTTTGGGCGGCTCAATCGCGTCTTTGCACGCCTTCGACACGCGGAACTTGACGACCTTTTTCGCAGCGATCTTGATGGATTCACCGGTTTGAGGATTTCTACCCGTCCGCTTTGGGCGGTCGATGCGCACCAGTTTGCCGATGCCAGGAATCGTGAACGAGCTGTTAGCCTTAATTTGCTCGTAAGCGAGTTCGGCAAAAATTTCGAACACATTGTCCGCTGCCTTTTTCGTGATTCCGGTCTTCTCGGCGACTTCAGCGGCGATTTGTGACTTCGTGAGTGGTTTAGGTGTTTTTGCTGCCATAACTTTGCTAAGATCCTGAGTTCTGAGGTTCTAGTCAGTAGTACATCTGGGTTCACGGATTTAATCCCTTTTCAAATTGTTCAGGCAAGTAAAAACATAGTATTATATGATATTATTTAGAGCTTAGTCGAATGCTCTTGTGGAAGCTCGTGCTTGACTTGGACTCTGGTTCACCCACCATCTCGAAACTGTGGATGTGTTGTTGGCGATTGATTTTGCATTCAATTACGTGGTGGTTCGAAAAATCACCGAGAACCGAGAGGGAAATGGGGATCATGTACGAGGCTGAACAACTGGACGCTGAGGGTTTTGTTAAGTGCGTGGCGATCAAGGTGATTCGACAGAAATTCGCTGCTCAGCTTTTGTTCCTTCAGAATTTTATCGGTGAGGGCAAACTTGTTACGGATCTCATTCACACCAACATCGTGCAGGCTTATCATCTATCACGGAGGCTATGGTCCCTCCAATAAGACGCTGGGTAAGTGCATTCGGGAGCTTTTTCTCAGTCGGACACGACTCGGGAGGAGGCCATTGCGATCAATTGCTAGGTTAGTTCTTTAAATCATCCGCCGCCGATGAACTGCTGAAATGGAAGATAGAAAGTGCTGTGCCGGATTGGTTCAGAACCGTTGTGGCGCGGATCTCAAGCAAAACCTGGCGAAGGCGTTGGAAGGCATTCGCGATGCGGCGCGACAAGGCGCCAACATCATCTGCACGCAGGAGCTTTTCCGTTCCCGCTACTTTTGTCAGCGGGAAGACCCAGCGAATTTCGCATTAGCCGAAAAGGTTCCCGGACCTACTACAGAGAGGCTTCAAGCCGAGGCCGAAGCGCTTGGGGTGGTGATCATCGGATCTCTTTTCGAGGAGCGAGCGCCCGGGCTTTACCATAACACGGCGGTCGTGATTGACGCCGATGGCAGCTTCTTGGGGCAATACCGAAAGATGCATATTCCGGATGATCCTGGGTTTTGCGAGAAGTATTATTTTGCTCCGGGCGATCTTGGGTTTCGCGTTTGGAAGACCCGGTTTGCCACCATTGGCGTTCTGATATGTTGGGATCAATGGTATCCGGAGGCGGCGCGATTGACGGCTTTGCAGGGTGCGGAGGTGCTGTTCTATCCCACTGCTATCGGTTGGCTTCCGGAGGAGAAGGCATCACGAGGCGCCGACCAGGTGGCGGTTTGGGAAACCATACAGCGCTCTCATGCCATCGCGAATGGCTGCTATGTTGCTTCGGTGAATCGGGTTGGGGTTGAGGATCCATGCGCCTCAGGTGGCATTGAGTTTTGGGGAGGGAGTTTTGTGGCTGGAACCTCCGGCGAGATTCTTGCCAGAGCGTCGCAATCAGAAGATCAGGTGATGTCGGTTGAACTGGATCTGGGCCGTTTGCGAGAAACCCGGGTGACTTGGCCTTTTTTGAGAGATCGCCGGATAGACGCCTATCGGGGGTTGTTGGAGCGGTTCCTCGACTGAATACTTCGTCGAGATGCCATCGGCCGTCACTCGGTGGAAGCGAGAGCATGGGTTGCGGGCCGTGGCTGGTTTGATATCGGCACGCTGTTGGCAGAATGGTGGCAGCATCTTAATCCGGCGGGTCTCTCGTCCGAGGGTTCACGATTTGTTGGATAGTCATTGTGGTCAGCCGTTCTGAGTCGATCAGGAGTAGTGTGATGGAAGTGCTGGAGTCTGGAAATATCTTAAGCTATCGAGGGCGCTTGGCGCCAACCCCATCGGGCTATCTTCATATGGGGCATGCACGAACCTTTTGGTGGGCTCAAGAGCGCGCGCTCAAGTGCGGTGGGCGTTTAATCCTTCGTGTTGAGGATTTGGATGGCACCCGGTCAAAATCGGAATTCCTTGACGCGATTATGGAAGATCTCTGGTGGTTTGGTTTCCGTTGGCAGGAAGGTCCTGATATTGGCGGCTGCCGGGGGCCGTATCGGCAGAGTGCTCGATTTGACCGATATCGGGAGGCTTTGGAGCGATTGATTGACCGAGACCTCGTTTATCGGTGTTACTGTTCTCGCAAGGATATTCAAGCGGCGCCCCAAGCTCCTCATGCCGGTGATGAGGGCCCGCTGTACCCGGGAACGTGCCGAGGGAACACCGGGTACGAGACCAAGGGCGGTCAGCGTCCCCCAAGCTGGCGGTTTCGGGTGCCTGACGGTTTGCGGATGAGCTTTGATGATCGAAATCTGGGCTCCGTGTCCTATGTTTCGGGAGTTGATTTCGGGGACTTTATCGTGTGGCGTCAAGACGACATGCCTGCTTATCAGTTGGCGGTAACTGTGGATGATCACGCCATGGAGATCACGGAGGTGGTGCGTGGGGAAGACCTTTTGCTCTCGACTTGCCGGCAATTGCTTCTCTATCGGGCATTTAAATGGACGGTTCCAGGGTTTTTCCATTGCCCTTTAATGACGGATAATGATGGAGAGAAATTGTCAAAGCGGAACCGGTCAGTTGCGTTGCGCTCTTTTCGTGAGCAGGGCATTGAGCCCGAGCAGTTGCGTGTCCGGTTTGGATTCGATGGCGTTCGATTCTAGTCCTCGGTGCTTGCGGAAGTGCTTGGCGGTGATGGAATTCTCGCAAAAATTTGATCGACAGGTAATGCGTGAAGACCGTTTTTATGGTTGATCAGTACGACTTGGTCGCTGTTGGGGCGCCAGATGGCTTCTTTGGTTTGTCCCCACAAGACGAGGCCCGGTAATCCGACAGCAGCGGCCAAATGGGAGATTCCGGAATCATGGCCGACGAATCCGTCGCACCCCGCCAGCAGTATAGCTAGATCCGTGAGCGGCATACAAATCTCCGACCGGAAACGGCTTGGGTCTAGGTGTGGTTTGAACCGTTCGATCTCCATGCGCTCGGCTTCTCCGCCAACGATTAGCAAGTTCCAGGTCGTTTGTGTTTGAAGCTGTTGGATCAGTTCGAGCCAGTTCTCGATCGGCCAGTTTTTTACCGGGCTACCGCTGCCCGGATGGAGAGCCAACCAGGGGCGGCCGGGTGAAAGATCCGTTGCTGACTGGGATAACGGGATTTTCGGCTGTCTGTTGGCGCCGAATATGGCCAGCTTTTCGAGTGGTTTGAGAAAAACCTCGGTGGCGTGGATGTCTTGGCTCTCATCCGGGCGGTGCGGTCCTTGGATGAAATGGCTTTGACCACAGGAACCGACGTTGTCCCGAAAGATTCCGTCGGGGTCGTAGAGGTACGAGATGATAATCTCGAACCGGCTAAAGTATTCAGCCCAGTCGGCATCAAGGTCTCCACTCTGGGCGAAAAATCCCGCCAGTGCCTGGGCTTCTATAGGGCGGGTAGCATCTGCTAGTCCGGCAAGATCCGCCAGATTGGTGGCGTTGGGATAGCCGAGAACATCGAGTTGGGCTTGAGGAAAGGCTTCCTTTATCGCTTGGAGCACTGGCAACGTCAAAATGAAGTCACCGATGGCACCGCCCCTGATTACCAGTATGCGGCCGCTTACCATGGCTCTTGATCTCTCCAGTTTGAAGCCACCGATGCTGTGCTGAGATGGTTAGCTCTTGTTAGTCATTGGAGACATCGGCCATGTATGGGCAGGTTGGCTAAAAGACAAAGATGCCGAGGCAAATCACCAGGAGGCCAAAGGCACTTCGGAGACCGCAGATCAACCGAATCCGGGAGTGGTTGGCCGTCTTCCACAGAATGATATCTCGAACGCGCCAAGGTGAGATTGTAAACCACATGCCGCCGAGTACCCAGAGATACGCCCAGACGACAATCACAAGCCGCCATTCCGAATCCACCCATCGGGCGGTATCCACCATCAGCTTGGCGAGGAGAAGGAGGAGCACAGCGTAACCACGTACGGCGAGGAAATCCCGCACATAAATGCAGGTCGCAATCCCCAAGGCGCCAAAGCCGAAAAGCATGATCTTCTTATATGAAGCGAAGTCGGCGATGTCTTCCTGTTGAACGTTTCGGAGAAACCAGATCGTTGCCAGTCCGACCAGGAGATATCCCCAGGTGTTGGAGCGAGGAAACTTTCTGAGCTGATTTCGGAATTCATCCGGTTTTACCAAGCCATAGATCTGGGGGATCAGGTAGCCGATACCCAGCAAGATTGAGAGTGAGGCAAGTGAGATTTGTGACATAGAATTGCTTAATCCAGATTCAAAATAGCCGGGTCCCCATAGAGAGTGAACAATCCGGCTCGATAGATTTTTAGATCCAGAAGTTGTCCAACATGGCGGTCATGACCTTCAAACACCACGATTTTGTTGCAGGTTGTCCGGCCCTGAAGTCGATTGGGGTTACGTCGGCTGGGGCCTTCGACCAAGATTCGCACCGTCTGGTCGAGGTAGCGTTGGTATCGGTTGGAACCGATTTCCGAAACCTTGTTCAACAAATGCGCGTGACGTTGCTCGTTGACTTCAGTCGGAATCTGATTCGCCATTGCAGCTGCTGGCGTATCTTGTCGCGGCGAATACTTGAAGACGAATGCATTGTCGAACTGGACTTCCTCTACCAGGGAGAGGGTTTTTTGAAAGTCGGCATCGGTTTCGCCTGGGAAGGCAACAATAATATCCGTGGTGATCCCGATATTCGGATTCACTTTGCGAAGCTTGCCGATAATTTCCAGAAAGCGCTCGCGGGTGTAACCCCGATGCATGAGTTTGAGTACTCGATCACTGCCACTCTGCACGGGGATATGGGCACTGGCGCACAATTTGGGGAGGCAGCCGTAGGCTTCGATCAGATCATCCCCATACCCCTTCGGATGGGGCGAGGTGAAACGGATGCGCTCCAACCCATCGATTTCGTGAACTGCCTCCAATAATTGTACGAATGCAGACTTGCCGTTCTGGGTGCTAATCTCGCGCTTGCCGTAGCTGGTCACGATTTGACCGAGCAGAACGATCTCTTTGGCGCCTGCGGCGACGAGCTCTCGGCACTCGGCCACGATCTCTTCAATGGGACGGCTTCGTTCGTGTCCACGAGTAAACGGGACGATGCAGAAGGTGCAATGTTGGTTGCAGCCTTGCATGATACTGACATAGGCAGATATGGAACCGTTGGTGTCTTTGCCGATGCTGAGGTGGTCTCGGATCGTTGACTCGCTCCCTTGTTCTGCTTCGATGTCACAGATCTTTCGGCGTTCTCCGGTTAGAATCTGGTCGAGATAGTCACCGGCTCGATGAAACTTCTGGGTGCCGAGGACGAGGTCGACATCCGGAAGTTTGTCAATCAGACTCTGTCCTCGGCTTTGGGCCATGCAGCCCATGAAACCGAGAACGGTGTGGGGGCGGCTGCGCTTGGTTTCCTTCGCCAGATTCACCATCTTTCCGAAAGCCTTCTGCTCAGCTTGATCCCGGACGCTGCAGGTGTTCAGGAGGATCACATCCGCTTGGTGTTCCGACTGTGCCAGATCATAACCCTTGGCAACTAGCTGCGCGGCGACGGCCTCCGAATCGCGTTCGTTCATTTGGCAGCCGTAAGTTTTGATGTAGGCGCTCGGCATCGACAAATTAATTTGCAGGGGAAACTACGGGAGTGGCACTGGCTTGAAAAGCAGGAATCGCGTGGTCTGGGATCGGGGAAGGTGATTGAGTAGGTGGGGAGAAGGTGAATGAGGGTTGGCGCTTAGAGCATTTTGAGCTTGCGCTCTGGTGAATGCGGACCCGACATAATTTGGCCTTCAAACATCGGAGCTCAACAGTCTTGCATTCTAACTCTGTTCCCTCCGGTTCCGTTTCAAACCTGATTTGAGAGAAAAAGCTCGCAGAGGTGTGATTGGCGGGGGTTAAAATGGGGGCCGTTCTCTGGTATTGTCGTTGGCATCGCTCTGCAAAGCTGCCAGCGACGGCCGTTTTGGCGAGAAAAGTCAGCAAGAGTTCCAAGATGAAGACTTCGTTTACCAAGATTGCCTCCTTCGTGTGTCTCGTGTCAGTGACAACTCCCGATGTCGCAGCCGCGCCGAAGTTCCGATCCCAGGATATTGATGACACCATCAAAATCGGCTACGGCTTGGTCATTGCCGATGTTAACGGGGATTCCAAGGCAGATATCGTGTTGGCTGATAAGAGCCAGGTTGTTTGGTACCAGAACCCGTCCTGGCGCAAGCATGTGATCACCGAGAACTTGACGGAGAGAGATCACGTTTGTGTGGCCGCACAAGATATTGACGGTGATGGCAAGGCGGAGATTGCGGTAGGTGCCGGGTGGAATCCAGGAGACACCCTCAATAGTGGCAGTGTGCACTATCTGATCCCGCCCGATGATCGGACCCAGATGTGGACACCGATCGCACTGCCTCATGAGCCGACGGTCCACCGGATGCATTGGGTCAAAAACTGGCAAGACCAGTGGGAGCTCACCGTCTTGCCTCTTCATGGTCGAGGAAACAAAGGGGGCAAGGGTGCCGGTGTCAAGTTGTTGGCTTACACGGTTCCGGACAATCCACGAAACCGTTGGGAGACGCGGGTCATCAACGATGATTTGCACATGACGCATAACTATGATCCCGTGCAGTGGGACAATGATGTGGCCACGGAACTCCTCATTGCCGGGCGCGAGGGGGTTTTTCTATTGAATTGGGTGGACGGCGAGATTCGATTGAAAATGATCGGAGACGATCAAGGCGGGGGAGCGGGTGAAGTGCGCAAGGGGTCTTTGGGGGATAACAAGCCTTTCGTTGTTTCCATCGAGCCCATGCACGGGAACTCCGTGGTGATTTACAGGCCCAAGGCCGGAGAGGCTGATGGCTCGTGGCACCGCCAGGTGATTGAAAATTCTCTGAATGATGGTCATGCGGTGGCTTGCGGGGATCTTGCCGGTATTGGCCGGGATCAAGTGGTGATTGGTTGGCGTGCCATGCGCGGGGGGGCGCCGGTCGGCATCAAACTCTTTACGCCCAACGAAGCGGGGGATGAATGGGAAGTCTCCGTGGTCGATCACAATACGATGGCTTGTGAAGATCTCAAGTTGGCGGACCTCAATGGCGACGGACGTCTGGATATCATTGCTGCCGGCCGAAAAACTCAGAACGTAAAAGTCTATTGGAACGAGGGCTCCGAGTAACTCGCTTCCAGGCTAGTTTCTTTCCGACAGGTCTCTAGGTCACCGAGCCATTGCGCTTGTGAAACTGATGACTGCGCATTTCTTGTGGTTAAGGATGGGAATGGGATCGATGAGTTCGCTGGTGTTGGCGTTGGCGTGGAAGAACGCATTGAGTGCTTTTTGGAAAATCTCGATTAGGACGGTTTCATCGCCTGAGCAGTGATACATCCGCAGAGCCGCCTTGGGTCTCCAATCGGAGACGTTGTTTTCTTGAAGCGCGATGCGCAGGAGATGGTTTT
This sequence comes from Limisphaerales bacterium, assembly GCA_024761205.1. GTDB lineage: Bacteria > Verrucomicrobiota > Verrucomicrobiia > Limisphaerales > AAA164-E04 > UBA2970. Next base: position 58,517 of record JAMASS010000028.1, on the reverse strand, counting down.
CAAGTGCTGTCAGAAAGTCGGGGGTCAATATGTCGAGGGGAACGTTGGTTAGGGTGTTGATGGACGCATTGTCCGTAAGGCCGTTCAATCTTGGCAGTATGCGGGCGGTCACTTCGTCTTTGAAGACCTCGTTGGGATCGTGAATGCCGTCATAGGCGACGATAAAATAGATCAGCAGACAAGGGATTTAGGTAGGCAAGACTGTCTCGGAGAAGGCGTTCGAGCATGATCTCCGAGAGGTCGTGTGGTCTGGCCATGGGGGGCCGAGGCAATGACCTCATAATCGTCGAGGGGAATTCTCTTTCAGTTTGCGGTGGGCGGCCATGGCAGCATAACCGCCTTCTCCGTGACCCATGAGGCCCACGTCATTTATGAGAGTCAGCTTCTCAATTGATACCATTTTCTGAGTAACCGGTAGGATATTGATCACCGTGCTGGGCGCTGGTTTTGGAGGCGGGAGAGGGACGGAAACCGGGCGAATCATCGAGTCCAAGAAAGTTAGGGGCTGCGGTGATAAAGCCGGTGGACGCGATGATGAGGCACGATCGATTTAAAGCTTTCAAAACTAAATCTCGAAGGGAGGATTTCGCGACCAAGCGCTATTCCGGGTTGGTAACTGAGGACCGGCAGTGGTTCGTTAGAGTCGGGTGGGAGTGACGATGCCACCGAAAGCGACGGCGGACTCTTCGGCAGTATTGATTGTTTCGTAGATTATGTAGTAGAGATTCGCGCGGTTTTCCGGCGTGAATCTCGGAGACGCCCACTAGGTCGAGCAGATTCTCCATTTGGTCGAGGCTGGCGACTTTTAAACGAAATTAAACGGCTGCGCTTTGGCTTTGGGAAAGGTTTCACCGTCACACGGTGAAACTGTTGGTGTGGTGATCAAGAAAGTGAGCGCACTCAGGGGGCCAAAGGCTGGCGGGGGAGACGGGTTTCCAAACATCCGTCAGCGAGTCGCGCGATTTGAGTGTGTAGAGTGGTTCTTCGGTCGGCGTCCGGCTGAGGAGGGATTGTTGCGATTCAGAGAACTTAAAAAGATCTTGAGCGGGTTTGAGCGCAGGGTGGGTTCGTTAACTCGGTAAGAAGCCATGACGAGGCGAGCAACCAGAGTCACATGGGGTTCGATGTTAGTCGGCGGATGACGTTTTTGGCGGATAACCGGTGGTTTGGGCATTGAATAGATTTTTCCTGAGACGGCGTTGCATCTATCCGGTTATGGATTGTCCTCGCCCTATTCGGTGCGGGATGACGCCTCAACTAATTCCCTGACGCGAGCAGAAACGTTACCAAGTCAGATAACTGTTCCTCGTCCAGGATTTCAATGAAGTTGTCGGGCATCAGTGACTTGGAATTGATTTTGCGATCAACAATGGACTTCCGATTCACGGAAAAATCCTGCCCGGCGGCGTTGGTGAGGATATCCAGGTTCCCATCCTCCCGACGGTGTAGCCCAGTGACGGCATCCCCGTTGGAAAGTGTCAAGGTCTGCGTCTGGAAGGCTTTGTCGACGTTCTGGTTGGGATCGAGAATGTCTTCCAAAAGTCGTTCTAGTCCGCGGTTGCCAATTCCATCTAGTTGCGGACCGATGAGCGAGCCTTGTCCGGAGAGTTGGTGGCAGATTTGACAAGCTTGGTTGAAAAGTTGTCGCCCATCCTCTGGATTCCCGGTTCGCCCGGCTAAGGTGCGGGAGAGTTGCTGAATCGATTCGCTGAGGTTCATATTGGGTTCCGGTAAGTCCTGAGTGAGAGATTCCAGTCGTTGAGTAAGCTGGGGGCCATGGTTCTTGAATTGTTCGCGGAGCCGACTGCTGTTAAGGAGGGCTGGCGATATGGTTCCTTCCTCGGCCAGGCGCAGCAGCAGGGCGGCCCCATTGCGATTGACGGTCAGATCCTGGATGAGACTCTGCTGGCTTCGGCCCGGGAGTGCGCCTAGGAGATCGGCGATGAGGCGGGGAACCTGGCGGTTTAGGTCGGGACTGAACAGTTGTCGCCCTAGATTCAGGCATTGGCTTTCCGAGAGAGCGGGGTCTGCCAGCCGTTTTGCCAGGGGCTTCGCCAGCGGATGGGAGAGAGTGCGACTGAGTTCAACCGCCATTTCGGATCGTGTGATGGGTGGGTTTTGCGGGTGCGCAATGGCGGATACGATGGCTTGGTAGAGTGGGCTTTCGGGGATGGAGGCGACAATTCTGGCGGTCGCTGTCAGGAGCCGGCTGCGGTGTTGCGGTGACAGCGCGGGCAGGGAGACTAGATCAGGAGAAAGCCGCCCAAAGGCCAACCACGCGTAGGCTCCGGCGTCGTCGCTGTCGGTGATCTCGAGGTAAGCTTTCCGGCCTTGAAATTGGGGGAGGTTCCAGATGATGGGCTGGGCGATGTCGTTTCTGGGCGGCTTTGCCGTAGCGATGATTTGATCATTGGCACTCAATCTAAGGCTGACTCGGTTGCGTCCTTGAGCGGGTTTGTTCGGGTAACCATCGTGTCCGGCCAGGTAGAAGGATATCTGTTCCGGCACGGTGAAGGGGCGGGATGTAAGCACTCCGGTGAAGCTCTCGCCTCCAGGGGAGAGACTACAGATGAAGAGGCTCTGGTCGTCGCCATTGGCACTGCGACGGGCTTCAATGATCCAGGGGACTCGGGTCGCTGCCATGCCAGCGACTGGCCGGTGGACCCAGAGCTCCCGGGATTGATTGATGCGGTCGATCAAACGTCCGGCTAGCCGGCTGCCCCAGTCTTTGATTGCTGTTGAGGTCGGCGCGTTGCGTTGCTGGTTGCCGCTCTCCAGTGCTTCGTGAATGGCGAGTTGTTGATCAAGGTTATCGGGAAAAACGGTTTCCGCGACCTTTGGCAATCGATCCAAATCGGCTTCGGTCCCGTATCTGGCGATATGGCTGGCGTGCTTGCGGATCGCATCTGCCTTTGGTGTCCCGGATGCCAAATGATCGAGTAAGAATTTTGCAGCGATGGGGGACTTGATGGCGATGGATACGTCGGCGATGAATGCGGCGTCGCGTGGACTTATCGGCGCCTGGCTGATGGTTTCGAAAATGGCATCTTCTCGGAGTTGGTTTCGTAGAGCGATGCGGAGAGCGTGCCTCAGGAACGGGGTGTGCTGGTCAGCGTCGGCCAGGGCGTCTAGTAGCGGAGTGATGTGGCGGGAATCCGGATGTTGGCCCAAAGCATCGGCGGAGGCCCGGCGGACATAGAAATCCGCGTCTTTCAAGCCGCGGATAGCGAGTTGGCGGTGAGGGCTGTTCCAGGGATGAGTTTCCGAGAGAGCCTTCATGGAGTGCACTCGGACTTCCCGATTTGGATCCCTTGCGGCTCGAGTTAAGATCGCTGGGGATAGTCCGTTCAGCCGCTGGAGGATCCATAGAGCGTGAGTGCGCTGCTGCCAATTGGATGATTGCTGTCCAGCGATGATTTTCTTGGCTGGCGAGAGTGCTGCATCGCCGACTTCGTCGATCAAATAGTTCATCGCCAGCTGGCGGCGGGTGATGGTGTGGCTTTTGAGCTCCTCAAAGAGTCCCGAGAGGGAAAGTTTCGTTAGGTCAAAGGGTTGGCGGGATTGGGGTGCTTGGCCCGGTGTGCTGGTGAAGGAGACCTTCCAGATTCTTCCGCGGTGACGGTCGCGTCCCGGGTGTTGCAGCGGGACTTCATAGTGGCCGATGATCCGGTTGTAGTAGTCGGCAATGTAAAGGCATCCGTCCGGTCCGAATTGCATGTTGACCGGGCGGAACCAAGGGTCGTCGGACTTGATGAAATCGTCCTCCTCAACGGCCTGTTTGCCGGCCCCGACTTCGATGAGTGTGTCGCTGTTCACACGGCTGGTCATCACGTTGCCGATGAAGATGTTGTCCCGAAACTCTGCGGGCCACTGATGATCGCTGTAGTGAACGATGCCATCAATGGCGGTTGAGCCGTGACTGTGTTCCATGATCTTGGGAGCAAAACCCAACCCATCGTGCGGTTTGCCAAAGCTGGGATAGTAGGCGTCACGAATCAATAAGTAGGCAGGCTTGCTGTGACAATCCGAGGTATAGAGATCACCGAGCGGATCTTGCGCCATGCCGAAGGGGTTGACTTGACCAAAGGTGAAATGTTCGACCCGGGAGCCGTCCAGCCGGACGCGATAGGTGTTGCCCGAGTTCATAAAGATCTCACTGCCGTCGGACGCTTTGATGGTTGTGTTGTTGTTGAAGCCGTGAGTGATGTAGAGCCAGCCATCGAAGCCTCGCGTGAAGGAGGAGTTCATGCCGTGGGTATCTCTCTCGTACCCTAGGGGGCCGTAGAGTTTAGTTCGCTTGTCGGAGACGCCGTCCCCGTTGGTGTCTTCGAAAAACCAGATGTTGGGGATGCTCCAGGCGATGACGCCGTTTTTGTGGGGATAGAGGCCGATGGGGATATTGAGTCCTTTGGCAAACGTGGCGGTCCGGTCATAGCGGCCGTCGCCATTGGTATCTTCGAACACTTTGATGCTGTCTCTTCCGGGGCGATCCAGCGGCGCGGCGAAGGGGTACTCGTAGGAATCCGTCACCCAGAGGCGGCCGCTGACGTCGAAAGCCAGATTCATCGGCTTGGCGATATCCGGTTCGGCGGCAACGAGCTCGATCTTGAAGCCGGGCGGCAAATGAAAGGTCTTCTGTTGTTCGGTAGGTGAGAGCGGGTCCGTCTCCCTGATGCTGGCCGCAAAGGGATTGTCGGCTGTCTGCACTGGAGGCATCACGCTGAGGAGGGCGACGAGGTATATCAGGGACCGGAGACCACCATCATGGAGTGAGACTTGCATAACTTCGAAGTAATTCTAGCCGGGATTCTCTGGGGACCAACGCAAAAGTGAACGGTTGATTTTAAAAGGACGCACCTCATTTCATGCCGTCCTCCTCCGTGGTTGTGGATGCCTCGGACAAGAGGGGCGAAGCGATGCTTTGGTTGTAGGGGACGCTCCATTCGAGAGGTGAATTTTTACACAGTCTCCCGCCTTTGCTGCTACTGCGGGTTCAGTGGCGTTTGGAAGCCGGTTGGGCTCGGTGGTGGCGAAGGCCCTGCAATGTCGGCAAAAGGGTCGCTTTGGCTTTTCTATGTGCTTGAGGTGAAGGGCTTCAGGGTGAGAAGTTCCACCGTGTTGGTTTGTGACAGTTCTTGGACTGTTACCAAGTTGTTCTCGTGCCGGGCACTGAGTGGAGGTCATTCTTTTGGATATTGCTGCTTAGCCGCATGGATTCTCAGGAATGTGATTGGAGCTGCGTTGGGAGTGTGCCGTGGCTCTTACGGCGCTTCGCCGCAACGTCGATTCTTGATATCTTTCGCTGCCCTGTCCGTCAGGGGTTTTGTCGTTGCCATTGCGCAGGTCCGCCGGGGCATTTGATTCCATCAAATCGATAAGGACCAATCCGCAATCGGCGCCTCGGAGTCTATCGGTCGGAGAGTGATATTAGTATTGCACTGGCGCGCAGAGATGATTGGGGAATGGATCATTTTTCCGTCTTTTGGCAAGGATATCTTGATGACGCGTCAAAGTTTTTGGGCGGTAAGTTTCTATCTCCTTTTCAATCGGCAGCTGCGTTTGATGCTGGCTCTCGATGGGTGACTCTCGCTGGGAAGGAATCGAGTGCGGCACAGCCCTCGTAGGGATATGCACCTTCGGGGGGATACCGCTACTTGCGCGGAGATGAAAGCTCTCCGACCGTGAAATGATCCTAGGAAAGTGGGACGGGGGGGCGTTGCCTTTGACAATGTAGCTGACCTTGAAACACGGGCGACCTTTCCGGATGAAGGTAATTGCCATTCGCGACTGGAGGTGAACGACACGGACGAAACAGCCGTCGACTTCGTGAGGGTGGAAATCATCAGTGCATGGGCAGGCGATGTCGGTGGTGTAACTCGCGAGGTTTGGTTCAATATCCAAGGACGCAAGGTACAGGATCGTGTAAGCGGTGATGCGATGGATCAGCCGGCGGCCATCAAGGATGTTCTACCGGTGTTTGAGCTACCGTTGAATTGGAATGATAATTACGGCACTCGTTTGCGCGGTTGTTTGGTGCCCCTTCAAGCAAGCCGCAATGCATGGGGCGAGATCGAGATTCTTTTGCCTGATGTCGAACCGATCTATTGGCCGCATAGCACCGTTAAGGTCGGTGCCGCCGTGTTTGATTTTGGTTGAGGGCCACTGACTACACCAATGTCTGCCATGCCGAGGTAGCGGTCACTGCGCATGACCTGGTGGCGGCGAATTGGGGCGGCATCACGCGCGAGGTTTGGTTTGGGATTTCAAGCAGCAAACTGAGCCGGTTGCTTGAATATGATCGATTTCCGAATCGATCCTTCCTGCGGGACATCTTGCCGAATCTGGCAACCTTGATGAACCGGTCGGGCTTTTGTGAGAGGCGGCTACGTGCATGCGCCTCAGTCAGGTGACTATGTATTTTGGTTGGCGGGTGATGGTCAGAGTGAGTTGCATTTAAGTTCTGACGACTCGCTGAACAATGCTGCCTTAATCGCCCGCGTCAAAGGCTGGACGAAGGCGGATCGGTGGGATCGGTGCCCTGAGCAACAATCCGATCCCGTGTCTCTGGTTGCCGGCAGTATTGCTACATCAAGGTGGTGAGCAAGGAAGGTGGTGGTGGCGATCCCGTGGCGGTTGCTTGGAAGGGACCCGAGAATCCGGTTCAGTCGGTGATGGTGGCAGTTTTCTGTTGCTCTTTGAATCGGCGCCCGCGTTCTCGGACTATATTCAAGTGTTGACCGCCCTGGACTGTGAGCTGCTCATAGGTTGCGACGGCACCGATGCGAATTCCGAACTGATCGCATCGATCGACTGCTGGACCAATCCCCAACAATGGGATCGATATCCGACTCAACGATCCGTACCGCTTGATCTGGTCGCGGGGTCAACCTTGCTATCTCGAAGTCTTGTACAAGGAGTGTAGCGGACCCGATTATGTCGAAGCCAGATGGTTCTGTCCGGCGGAAGGTCATCCGACGATCATCCTAGGTGGCTATCTGACGCCGTTCGCTCCGATGCCGATGATGGAAAACGAGATTCTGGTCGTCGCCGCGGGCCCAGATTTGGAAATCAACTGGCCGGAGCAGATCGTCGAGATTGACGGATTGGTTCACGATTTCGAATCCAGGTCCCTGCCAGTTGCATTCCAGTTGGGAAGAAAGCGACGGTTCCTTCGCGATCTCACCAGTGACAATTCGCCCGAGATGGTCGCGGTGTTCTTGAGACCCGGGCCGTATAGCTTGAGACTTCGGGCGGACGATGGCGTCAATGTGCGTCATGATGATTTGAACGTGTTGGTGCGCCCGTCGGCGTCCGAGACAACGCAGGCATTGTTGTCCGCGAGGTGTATCATCAGGGCATTTCCGGGGAGTCGCTTGTCGGGCTTTGTGCCGTCCGCTCAGACCGGTTGGACCCTGCCGTCCACGCCTGCCAGCGAGGGCACTGCGCGGTTCTTGATCTGGCGATCTGGCGATCGCGGGCTGAAATCTACTGTGTCCAGTCGCTTGGCCTGCGGTCTTGGTTAGATTGAGCAGGTCGCGCTTCCAGCTTCGTTGGATTTACCTCATCTCCGGCAGTTCATAGCGCTCTTGGGCGATGGTCTTTATGGCGGAGGCGAGGATGAGATGATCACGCCACGTCGAGCCTACATTGACGACCGCATGTATATCTGGTGGAGCTATGCGGTCGAGAGGCGCGGGATCAACTTCGGCAGCGGATGGCTTTTGCATTGAGCGAGATTTTCGTGGTGCCGGATCGAAGTCCGGCATTTCAGAAATTGACGCTGCCGGTGGCCAGCTCTACGACATCCTTGTTTGCAACGCGTTGGGCAACTACCGGGGATCTCATGGATATCTACGGGTGGCGCAGGCCTTCAACATCAATGGAAGTGGCGTCCGTAGGGGTCTGGCAGCAGTCGCGCGAGCGATCCTACTCGATCAGGAAGTTCTGGAGCCGGCACTGTTGAGTAATGTGACTTGTGGGAAGCAGCGGGAGCTGTTGCTGAGCTTCTCTCACCTGATTCGGGCGTTCTATAAATTTCGGACGGAGAGCCCGCCGACGCTCGGGCGGTTTGGCATCGGTTTGTGGCTTGACATGCCCTTTGGTCAGGCACTCCTCTATGTGCCCAACGTGTTCAACTTCTTTGGGGAATTATGCAGCAAAATCTGCAAACCGTGTTTGATGCTTGATTTCGTTGAAGATATAATAACCCGCAGTCAATCGGAGAGACAGCCATGACCAAGCGGAAAGCCACCACCATGAGCGTCACCCAGTTGTTCCAGCGTTTCCCGGACGAGGCATCGTGCCTCGTCCGGCTTGAGCGTGCCTGCTGGAACGGCACACCCATCTGCCCGCACTGCGGCGGGAAGGTCAAGGCCGTCGTCGTTGACTCTACCGATGCCGCCACCCTTCAGGTCTTCGTCGCCGAGCACGCGGTCCCGGATGCCACCGTCTACACCGGCGACGCCACCGCCTACGCCCCGCTCCACCGCCGCTACCACCACGAGAGCGTCAAGCACAGCATCGGCGAATATGTCCGAGGCGATGTGCACACCAACGGCGTCGAGTCAGTGTGGGGCGTCCTGAAGCGGTCCATCCACGACACTTGGCACTACGTCTCCCCGAAGCACTTGGGCCACTACGTCGATGAGGCCACCTTTCGCCTCAACGAGGGGAACTGCGAGATTGACACCCTCGACCGCATGGAGACATTCGCCGAGCAGATCGGCAACAAGCGCCTCCGCTACCGCGACCTCATCAAGCACAACGGCCTGTCCTCGAAGGTGGTGACGGTATGACGTACCAAGCTCTCCGCTTCGGCTCTGCGCTTGGTCAATCTTCCGTCCGACGCACCGATCCCGGTCATGTCCGAGTCAATGAGTCGGACACTGATACTCTGACGCTTGAGCGATCGGTGCTGGTGTGCGGGGATGCCTACCGCGCGTTGCAGCGACTCCCTGATGAAAGTGTCCAGACCGTGGTGACTTCGCCGCCCTACTGGTCGCTCCGCGACTACGCCGTTGATGCGCAGATCGGCCGGGACGACACCCTCACCGACTACATTGCGGCCATCGTCCAGACATTCGATGAGATTCGGCGCGTGCTCCGTGGCGACGGCACGGTCTGGCTGAATGCGGGTGATGTATTCACGTCCGGGAATCGGCGCTACCGCGCCCCGGACAAGAAGAACCGGGTCCGGGCCATGTCCGTGCGCCCGCCTACGCCGCACGGACTGAAGCCGAAGGACTTGATCGGCGTGCCGTGGCGACTCGCGTTCGCGCTCCAGGCGGCGGGATGGTGGCTGCGCTCCGAGGTGGTCTGGCACAAGCCGAATGCGCACCCGGAATCGGTACGGGACCGGCCGACGAAGGCGCATGAAACCGTCTTCCTGCTCACCAAGAGCCAGGACTACCACTACGACATCGGGGCAGTGCGCGGCCCGCGCGGGCGCAGATTGCGCACCGTATGGGAGATCGCGACCGAACCGCTCAAGCGCCTGAACGGCCACGCCGACGACCATCCAGCCATGATGCCGATGGCGCTGGCGCGGCAGTGCGTCGCCATCACCAGCCGGGAAGACAGCGTTGTACTGGACCCCTATGCAGGGGCCGGGACGACATTGCTGGCCGCACAGGGACTCGGCAGACGATGGGTCGGCATTGAGATCAACCGCACGTTCGTTGATCTGATCGAGCGGCGACTGGACGGCGCATGACACTCGACGAACTCAAGGCCAAGCTGGACGAATTCTCGCCCGTGAAGGTGGAATTCGTCTCCCGCATGGTCGATTCGCTCTCCCGGCCACCACGAGCCGATACCACTGGGGAGACTTGGGTCACGGCATCGCCGGAATGGGTCGAGTACTTCGGCCTTGCGCTCTCGGTACACCACGGAGCGACACCCGAACCGCTGGCGCTTACTGCCTTCGAGGCGGTGTTCAGGAACGCCTGTGAGTACGTGCGCTGGCTAACGGACCCGCCCGGCTCGCTCACCCGCCGGTTCGTGGATGTCACGGTGGATGCGGCCGGTGAGATGCGGAAACTCTCGCTGAAGTCCACTGCTGCGCGGAAGCTCTCCGAGAGCACGATACACATCTCGAAGCTGACCGAAGCGGCGTGGATTCAGGATGCCCGTACGCCAAGCGCGCGCCGGGACGCCATGCTGACCTTATTCCGCGAGTACCGCGAAGCGGTCAACGCCATCCTGATGCTTCGTGCGTTCCGCCAGGGCACGGACGTACCCCCTCGACGCTATCAGCTCGTTGAGATCCCTGGACGGGTGTTCGATTCCATTCAGGACGCATCGCTCCGGGACTTCGAGCGCGATGCCCCCGTCATTGAGTGCTGGATGGACGGGGAACCCGTCGCTTACGTCGCGGTGGATCGGTCCGACGCGAAGATCACAGTACGGAGGATTCAGCTCTCAGCCTGCACCGTGCACGCTGAATGGAGCCAGATATGAACCCGCAAGGAGATTGATGCGGTTGAGCGCGAGGACGTGGAAGACGCGCTCAAGCAGGTGTTACTAGCGGAGACGGACAAGCGCCCGCCGAGCGAGAACCGCGGACCGACACGCGAGGAACTACTGACCCGCTACAAGCTACAGAGGAAGAAGTGACGAACACTGCAATCACGCACCCCGCCTACGCCCCGGCTGGCCACCGGGGCAGTCTTCGGTTTGTGGATTTTGGTGCATAATTCCCCAACAGAACCCACCCCACTGATCGGCCATCCCTTGGCAGACAAGCGAGCGACGCTGGGTCTTTGGCGTTTTTGTGAACGCGTTGTTCCCCCCGTAGAGTATCAACACTTGGCAAATTAAGAACGGTAAGCTTTAGCTGAATCTCAATCCGGAGATCTTAAAGTCGTTCAATAAGAAGTTTGACAAAAAGGTCTCCAAGGCGGAGAAGAACTAGCTGGTGCTGCAGCGGAAACATGCAGGCTGAGTGGGGACATTCAACCGTGCTAACGTCCCGCCACGTGCTGCTCCACTTCGGACTAGTGCCGCCAAATCGAAACTCCGGGAGATGCTGGGTGCGGTGAAAAAAGATGGGCGGCGTGCCAAATATCATCGCCACCATGTGGCCCATTCGTCAGCCGTCGCGACTGCTTATCTGGCGTTTAACCAAGCCCTTTCCACGGGGAGTCTGGGGCCTTGATTGCGAGAGTGCCTAGCGGTTGCGATTGCCGACCGTGATTTGGAGTAACTACAAACGTGTGGCTACACGGGTACAGCAATCGTCGAAATTCTGGGGGCATGTCGGCCTCAATAGTTTTACCAACTATTTCAACAATGTGGTTGGCACTGAGATCGATTTTCCAGTCGTGGAGCTTTTTCGAACTAAGCAAAGGGTAGCCGTGAGTCCCGCCCTTGTTGAAGCGCAAGGATGGGACCTCGACGTTTAGGGCCATGACGGAGCATTAGCAAGAACGGCTGTAGGATGGTTTGCCTGAGCAGGCTTCGGCACTCGAGGAACTGATGGCCTTTTTGCCGACAAGGCCGATCTCCCGGGTCACAACGAACCCTATCTAGCTAGGCACTGACCTCAGGAAGCTGACACCCGAACAAATCGACGGACTCACAAAACTCATCGGATTGGTGCGTGAGTGAATTTGCCGAGTTGAAGTTATCCGGTCAATCGCTTCTCAAGGCTTGGGAAGCAGCGGAACACACATTTGAGCGTGTGTCTGGAATACCGTGAGGAATGCGAAACCCTCCTCAAGGTGATTCGGGATTTTGGAGATCGTTAAGTGGATCAATCTTGAGAATTGTAGAATCGAATTCACCGATCCTGATCCATTCCAATGCTCCCTTGTTTATTGGCATATACGAATGCGGAGAACGGGCCAGGTTTGTGTAGTGAACCCGAATTCATCCGGCAGAGAGGCCTGGCCGCCGCAGGTGCACCGGTAGAGGGCTGAGTTGGTTGGCTGGAACCGGATGGTGTGGAGCTTCCAAAAACAGTCGCGATGTCGGTAGATACCGAAACTCAGATCGTTGCCGTTTGGTTGCGGCTGCCATGGGCTGGATGCGATGCGACGTCATTCCGACAGGGTGCTGCCATCGGCAAAAGACTTGATCTTGGATCCACCAGGGGAGGGGTCGCTGGAACGGATGACGAGTATTTGGATTGAAGGTTCATTTGTGGGTGGCGTCGTATCAAGGGTGACCCTTCGCTGCTTTCGCCAGCCTGAGACTACCATCGCGAGCAAAACCACTGTCCGATGTCGCTCAATTTTCTTTTTTCTCCTAACCTCTGACAATCTCCATTTATTGCCAGACACCGTGGCGCATCCCGGTTAGATTTTCCATCCATTACTCAATGCACTGGACCCAACGGCATGATCACGCCTCGACCAAGACAGCGATCATCGATTCCAACGGCGTCTACTCGTATGCCGATCTCTCTGCTGCCGCGGCTCAATGGGCCACACTGCTCCTCGCGGATCGTGATGATCTAGAGGAATCACGGGTAGCCATATTGATTCCTCCCAGCTTCACCTACGTGGCCGTACAATGGGGCATTTGGCAAGCCGGCGGCGTGGTCGTCCCACTCTGTCCCCAACATCCAATCAACGAGTTGCAATACGCACTCACCAATTCAGATTCCAGCATCGTTGTCGTCCATCTAGACTATCGTGAAAAGATTACCCAATGTTCCGGCAAAAAAAATCTTCGGATCATTGACGCGACAACCTCGCTGCCCGATGCCGCCACTGAATTGCCAGCTATCACCGAGGACCGAAGATCGGTGATTCTCTACACCAGCGGCACCACCAGCCGACCCAAGGGCGTCGTCACCACCCACCAAAACATCGAAACTCAAATCACCGACCTCATCGATGCCTGGGAGTGGACGGCGACCGATCACATCCTCCATTTCCTCCCGCTTCACCATATTCACGGCATCATCAACGTCTTGTCCTGCGCCCTCTACGCCGGTGCCATCTGCGAGTTTCTGCCCAAGTTTGGCGCGGCTGCGGTCTGGACTCGACTAACGCAGCCTGGGATCAGCCTCTTCATGGCCGTACCGACGATATACTCGAGAATGATCCAACACTGGCAAGCGGCATCGACGGACGAGCAAAAACGCTTGACGGACGCCTGCCGCGCCCTTCGCCTAATGGTGTCCGGTTCTGTTGCCCTTCCGGTCGCCACGTTCAACACCTGGCAACAGATATCCGGTCATACCTTGCTGGAACGCTACGGCATGACCGAAATCGGTATGGCCCTGTCCAATCCGCTTCACGGAGAACGGCGCCCCGGATTCGTCGGTTTCCCCTTGAAGAGTGTGCAGATTCGGCGGGTCAGTGAAACTGGTGAGCGGGTCGCATCGGACGTTCCGGGCGAGATCGAAGTGAAGGGGCCCGGAATCTTTAAGGAATACTGGAATCAACCCGAGGCCACTGCCAAGGCCTTCCGCGATGGGTGGTTCCGAACGGGCGACATCGCCGTCGAAGAGAACGGCTCCTTCCGAATCCTCGGACGCACCAGTGTCGATATCATTAAGACCGGAGGTTACAAAGTTTCCGCGCTCGAAATCGAAGAAGTTCTCAGAACCCACCCGAAGGTCATCGAATGCGCCATCATCGGGATCCCCGATGAAGAATGGGGCGAACGAGTCGCCGCCAGCGCAGTCCTGAAACCAGAGGCCACGCTTGAACTGACGGACCTCCGCGCCTGGGCTAAAGCCCATCTGGCGACCTATAAAATCCCCAGTCGACTCGACTGTGTTTCCGCGCTCCCCAGAAATGCGATGGGCAAAGTCCAGAAGAACATCATCAAAAAATCCTTCCCAACCAGTTCCGACTGAACTCAACGAGCCATGGATTTCCCCCCCTGCTCCTTTCCTTGCGATCACCCTCCTAGTCACCGCGAACGCCTCCTATGTCCTGCGACAAACCATCACGGTGGACTCCTCCACGGACCATTCGACCGAGAAGAAGGATTCATGAACGCCGCCTCCGTCACCTTATTATCGTTAGCCTCACCGCCGCCTATTACCTCCTCTGTCTTTGGGGCGGTAGCTATTTTCGTCGTCGGCCATCCCGGAATATAGGCTCGTTTTTCGTGGGCGACCAAAGCATCCCGGGATAGGGCGTTTCCCTTGCCCTTTTCTCGACCTCCGCCAACATAAAATACCTTCATCGGCCAAGCCGTCCGCCTATTTCAAGCGGATCTCTGAATGGGCTTGGGGCAGCCTGCTTTGGACGATCTTCTGCCTGCTGGAACGTTCTCGGTCCTCGCATGCGTCAGCAGACGGTTCATCTCAGAGCCATTACACTTCCCGATTACTTCGATCTTCACTACCAAAGCCGACTATCCAAACCGATCCGCACCCTCTCGGCCGTCGTCATCGTGTTCGCGATTCCCTTCCCATATGATCGGCATCGCCAAAGCCTGCCCCCACCTGCTTGAAGCAGTCCCCGGGTTTCCCTGCGCCTTGGGGCAGCATTTTTAATTGTGGCCATTATCTGCAGCGACACCGTTCTCGGCGGCATGTACGAGGTGCTTTGGACCGATGCAATCCAAGAGATCCTCATGCTGGTTGTGGCACTGTTGATGATGGCAATCCCTTTGCCTTCTACGAGCTGATTCGTGAGACCGACCATCTCCAATCGGACGGCTCACCCATCGGAACGGGGCTCGTCACTTTCGGGCAATTCACATCCGCCATGCACAATCGTCGGCATCGGACTCTCGGTCGGCATGAAGCAGATATCCGGGCCTCGCTGCCTCATTCGTTTCTATTCCATCAAAAACGCGAAAAGTATGAAGTTCGCCATGATCTGGACACCCATTTTTCTTAGGCTTTCCCTGATGTGCATCAATGAGCTTGAGCGCCCTCGTACACGGCATGGCGACACCGGAGGAAGCGACGACGCATCTGATCTGTTATCCGTCACCTAATTGTCGGCAGCGCGCTGCTCACCGATATCGCGTCGAGCAAGATTTCTCTCGATCCCCGGCAATCGATTCGATGGACACGCATCACAATGATCCTTTGTTCCATTGTGGTCATAATCATCTCCACCTTTCCACCGGCAGGAATCATCGCAATGACCGCCTTTTCCGGTGCGGTTTTCGCCGCCAGTTTCTTTCCGGTGATCTTGGGCGGGCTCTACTGGCACTGGAGCGCCGATCACGCTGCGCTGGGTCCATGATCGTGGGGATGATCGCATTCCGTGGCCTGACAGTTTGGCATCCGATTCAAGGTCGAAGGACTCGAAGATATCCACGAAATAATCTCAGCCTTCGTATTTTCTCTCCTGCTCTATGCCTTCATTTCCATGGCCATCCAAACAAAGCACCCCAGCAGAGCAACACCTCAACTCCATCTTTAGGACGACCGATTAACCAAAAAAATAGAAGGTTCAGTTCCTTCCCTCCAAAGACGCAGCAGACTGCCGCAATCCAAGATGATGTATCGGCTGAGACAACCGACGCTACAGAATACGCCGTCTATCAATCAACGACTTCATCTGCTGCCTCAATTTATAGGGCGAGGACCGCAACTGTATCATCACGACCGCAATCAGATATTCCTTGGGATCAACCCAGAAAATCGTACCCGCAGCGCCACCCCAATGGTACTTACCCACCGAACCCAAGGTCCCGGTCGAGGGCACATCAGTGATCACACGAAAGCCGAGACCAAAACCAAAGGTGAAATTCGGATCCGGCTCCTTGAGCACAGCCGGCAAGTGATTCATCGTCACCAACTCTACCGTCTTGCGCCCCAACAAACGCATGTCATTGAAATAACCGCCGTTCAACAACATCTAACAGAACTTCCAATAATCTGCAGCTGTAGAGATCACCCCACTGCCCGCAGAAAAGAAAGTAACGGGGCGGGTGAACTCACTCTCCGCCGGAGCATCCGCCAATACGGGCGCTTCTCTCGGCTGTCGTAGCGATAATTTGCTACCAACCGATCCATCTCAGCGCGTGGCACCTCGAAAAAAGTATCGCGCATCCCCAACGGTTCGAAAATGCATTTCCGAAAAAACTGGGCCAACAGCATGCCCGAGAGCCGCTCGATTAAGGCGCCCTGCACATCCGCCCCCACGCTGCAGGGCCACCGCTCTCCAGGATGGCATTAGAGGGGAATCGCCGCCAAATGATCGATCATCTCGTCCAAGTTTTTCTCCCTCAGCACCCCTGCTTTACGATACTGCTGATCGACAAGGGGGTTTCCAAAGAAACCATAGGTCAGTCCGGCAGTATGGGTGAGTAGATGCTGAAACGTCATTTTTCGCAGCGGCTTCACCTCCTCGCCATCCTCCAACACCTTCAAATTGCGAAACTCAGGAATATATTTCTCCAAAGGATCACTGAGCTTGAAAAGCCCCCTCTTCATACAACATCATCAGCCCAACAGCAGTGATCGGCTTGGTCATGGAATAAATCCGCACCAACGTATCCCGTTCCATCGGTTTCCCCGCCTCTTCATCCCATTCGCCGTAGCTCTCAAAACAAACCACCTTTCCCATGGCGAAACACCAACGTGATCACCCCCGAGAGCTTCCCCACATTCACGTAATCCTTAACGATCGGACTGATTCACTCTAATCGGTCCGACGGCAGCCCCCATCGTTTCCGGCGTCGCCCAAGGCAAAAATTTGCCCGCATGAAGTGCGATCGAAGAAAATGCAAGGATGGCAACGATCAGCAGACCTAGACAGATACAGATTACGAATCTTTTCATACAATCAGGTAAGTTGATCTCGCAAGCCTATCGAAGCCAGCACTCAGCGACTCTTGAAGTGGTGGATGGATCAGAAATGACGCTAGCTCAAGACAACATTTCTATCGCAGGATATCCAAAATCGGTGAAAATCACCGTCCTCCAACACCTAGTGCTGTTTCGTGAGGTTATCGCAATAGCGTCTTGCTACTCATCCGAAGCCTTGGCGAAAGTTGAGAGTGCGGTGATCCTTCACTTCACCGCTTTTCCCGCTTCAGATTTTCGAAGTTCCAAGACTCCACCGAATGCCATCTGATCCAACCGCCGCCATCCCTACTCCAACGGCTCCTCCAAAAAGACGACCTCTTCCTGGCAACACAGACAAATCGCCGGGTCTACCGTCCGAATCGAACAGATAAAACAGTAGTAATAGAGATCATGCACCACGCCATCCTTGACCGACTTGATGATCACCACATCGATCACCCGGCTTTTCGGGATAACTCGCACCGACAACATAAGCTCTCGTTCCCGAGCCCGCGGATCCACGTAGATGGCCTCGGAAAGCTTCGTTCGCAGCAAGGTGTATATCTTCTCCGTCGTTGGTTTTGAAGCCGTAAAGATGCGGGTGTTTGGTCGGCAAATGCGTGCCGTAGGTTGCGTGCATCTCCTCGGCCAGACAGATTACCCGCCCACGTAAGGCCTGCGCGGGTACGGCCGACAAGCCGGTGGCCTCGCCTTTCGTTGCGGTGGTTTCACCCTGTCCGCTCAACGAGGCACCCGCCCAAGCAGCGACGATCATCGCCAACCCAAGCGACGAAGGCCAAAATCCTTTCATAGAATGCTTCAGCCTCCGCGCCATCTTGGATTTAATCGTCAGCCTTCTCATCCTCACCTTCCTTGGCATCGGCCGCCTTGGCCGCTTCTTGCATCGGGTTTGTGGGATCCTTACTCTTCTTGATCTTGAAACGCTCCTTCTCGATCCGACGCGGAAAGTAGTTGTTCTCCCGATCCGCATCGGCCGTCTGCAAATGCGGATCCAATTCCACTTGAGCGATTTCTCGATCCACAATTAGCGCCTTGGAAACGGTTTGGCTATTGCGGCGCCACAACTCCGCCGGGTACTCCCGCAACTCATGCGACCCATCCGCATATCGAATCTTCAGAATCACCGGCATTACCATTCCACCCAGGTTTCTCAGCTTGAGCACATAAAAAAAGGCATCTGTCTTCAAAACATCCCGTTCGGCGTCGTTCAAGCTCTCGATCAATTTATCGTAATTCTCACGATCTTTCTTCGTCACGTCGAGCTCATCAAACTCGTTGTAGAAGTCCGCCAATTCCGGATAGCTTTCCAGCCGGTGGGGAAGACCGCGGTTCCGGATTTCGGAGATCGATTTCGGCGCCGCTTCTCGCTCCCGACGCGATCGGGCTTTATCGATCACGGGATCCAAGGTGTCCAATTCAAAGCGGCGAAGATCCTCAATCGCAAGGTCCACATGGTCCGTGCTGTAGAACCATCCTCGCCAGAACCAATCAAGATCAATTCCCGAAGCGTCCTCCAACGTGCGAAACAAATCTGCCGGCTGGGGCCGCTTAAACATCCAGCGTCGCGAATACTCCTTAAACGCAAAGTCAAACAGATCTCGACCGAGAATCGTTTCTCGCAACACATTTAATGCGGTGGCCGGCTTGGCATAGGCATTGTTGCCGAACTGCAGAATCGATTCGGAATTGCTCATGATTGGCACCTGAGCCTGACTCGTCATATAACCGATCATGTCCCGGGGTTCACCGCGTCTGGACGGGTAATCCTCTTCCCATTCCTGCTCTGCCAAGTACTGCAGAAACGTATTAAGACCCTCATCCATCCACGTCCATTGCCGCTCATCGGAGTTCACAATCATCGGGAAAAAGTTATGCCCCACCTCATGAATGATCACTGAGATCAACCCATACTTTGAATGCCACCACTGATCACTGTTTGGTGCCACCCCCCAGTAGGTACCATCCTTCTTAGGCCGTGGCCCATTAAAACAAATCATCGGATACTCCATCCCACCGACCGGCCCATTGACCGAAATCGCGACCGGGTAAGGATAATCGAAGGTGAACTTGGAATAGACTTCCAAGGTATGGATCGTTGCTTTGGTAGAATAGCGACTCCACAGCGGTTCGGCCTCATTGGGATAGAAGGACATCCCCAAACCCCGATTGCCATTGATGTCATAGCCCTGCGCATCCCAAATAAATTTGCGGGAAGAAGCGAAGGCAAAATCACGAACCCGTTTCGCCTGAAAGACCCAGGTCTTCTTGCCGCGAGCAGCTTCCGACTGATTGGCCTTGGCCTCCTCAGGCGTCACCACAAACACCGGTTTCGAAGCGGTGCTTGCACGCTTCAAACGCTCTTGCTGGTCACTCGTCAAGACCTCACCCGGATTCTCCAAGGTTCCGCTCGCGGCCACAATGTGATCCTCGGGAACCGTGATGCGAACCAAGTAATCACCAAATTCGATGGTAAACTCACCCGAACCAATAAACTGCTTGTGATGCCAACCACGATCGTCAGTGTACGCCGCCACCCGCGGATACCACTGCGCCACCTCATAGATAAAATTGCCGTCCTCAGGAAAAAACTCGAATCCGGATCGCGCCCGAACCAACTTCGCATCGATCAACGAGTAACTCCAATCAATGCCAATTTCGATCGATTCACCCGGACCTAAAGTTTCGGGAAGATCAACTCGCATCATAGTTTTGACGATCGAGTAGGGCAAATCGCTCCCATCCGCACCCGTGACCTTCGTGATGGCCAATGCACTATCAAACCCCTCCCGGTAAAGAATCCCCCGCAACGCCTTGAAAGATAGCCCATCAAAGCTGGACCGTGTCGCCGTTACATGAGCATCGGAATCACGACTAAAGAGATTGGCATCCAACTGAATCCATACATACCGCAACACATCGGGCGAATGATTGTAGTAAACAA
This sequence comes from Limisphaerales bacterium, assembly GCA_024761205.1. Classification (GTDB taxonomy): domain Bacteria; phylum Verrucomicrobiota; class Verrucomicrobiia; order Limisphaerales; family AAA164-E04; genus UBA2970. The sequence goes on along the minus strand of JAMASS010000028.1, from coordinate 38,844 downwards.
TCGTCTCTGAACCGATGATCCGCTGATTCTCATCATCCAGCTCCACGGAGATGTCGTAATCCGCCCGCTGCTGCCAATAATCCGCCCCTGGTGCCCCCGAAGCCGCACGATAGGCATTCGGTGTGGGCAACTGATCCTCCAGCTGTCGGAATGCTGCTTCGCCCGACTGAGCGCCAACTTCCAGCTGCCCACAAACCAAAAGCATACACACCCAAGCCCCTATTCGAAAAATCCGTCTATAGTTCATTTGTCGCTTCACAATGGAACACAATTAACTCACAAATCGACCCCGCAGAAAACTAAATATTTCGGTCGAGTGCTTGAATCCTTGATTGCCGAACCACCCAAATACTGAAACCTGAGGGAATGACGGAAATCGGAGATCGAATGCGTACCTCGCCACCGCCCCAAGAGCTTGGCACATGGCACTTCTTTTATTTCGCCATTAGGATTTAGAGGCTTAAGAAATTTGACCGGCTTTTCTTGGCGTTGAGCAGCAGGGCGGTGATGGCGAACCATTTTTGCAATGGAATTTTTGTCTTTTGAAAAATCGGCCCCGAAAGCACGTTGAAACTGCTGCAGCCGGCACGGCGATGAATCCCAGCACCTTGTTGCCGCGCATTGTGACCATCATCCGCGGGACTGCGATGCCGACCTTCCGGTCTATGGCCTGCGCTCGCTCGTCGTCGTTCAGCACACCCCGCACGCCACAACGCTTTTCAGCGACCCTCGTGATCGCTTTCGGCATCGTTGCTTTGGGGCTTGCGTTGATCGGCATCTTCGGCGTGATCTCCAATTCGGTCGCTCAACGGCATTATGAATTTGGCATCCGCATGGCTTTGGGTGCCCAACGCAGAAACATCCTCGACGGCGTGCCGAAACAAGGTGTCATCCTAGGCATGTTTGGCGTCGCCATCGGGCTCCTGATCAGCCCCACCGTAGCGCATCTGATCGCTAGTCAACTCTACGCGATCAGCCCCACCGATCCACTCACCTACTTAACCGTGATCGCAGCGATCATCGGCGCCGTGATTCCGGCCTGCCTCCTTCCCGCCAAACGCGCCACCGAAACCAACCTTATTCAGGCTTTATAAGAGGAGTAACCTCTCATGGATGATTTCAAATACGCGATTCGCCAATGGCAACAAAATCCCGGCTTCACCCTCATGGCAATCCTTGTTCTCGCCCTGAGCATCGGGACGAGCACATCGATGTTTAGCCTCATCAACGGCATCCTGTTGAAACCCATACCCTACCGTGAACCGGATCAACTGGTTCGTCTCTATCAGAAATACCAAGAGCGGCAATTCATTGGCAACCTACCTTTGCCATCTGGACGGACTTTGTCGGCTACTGAGAGCAACTCAGTTCGATGACCGGGCTGGCCTCCTTTTACAACTACCGCAAAGTAGACTTCGACCTAACCGGGCTTCAGGAACTTCGGCAAATCGCAGGACGCTTCCAATTATGTCTTAATACAACGTCCAAACCCTGGGTATGAATCCTGTGCTAGGGCGCAAGTTCACCCGGAACGAAGAGCGAACGAAAGCCAAGGCCACCGTGCTGAGCCGCCATCAACGATTGACTACCAGGCCGAACGCTATCCGGAGGAAGAGAACTGGGGACGAATCTGGTCTCACTCCACCAAGATACCGGTGGCAAAAGCCGTCTGCCGCTTTGTATCTGCTTCGTCACCGTGGACCTGTTGCTACTCATCACCTTCGTCAACGCGACGAACATGGCGCTTGCCCTCGGCATCGTGCGTCAACGCGAACTCGCCATCCGCACCGTTCTCTGATCCAGTCCAGGGCGACTGCTTCGCCCGGAACTAGAACACACGCGCGCTTCCGGCGCTCGATCACGAGAACTGACACACCAACAGGCGCTTGTCCGAAATGCACTCGTCGTAGTCCGGCTTTCGCTGACGGACGTCTTGCTGATTGGCACCGGGCTTCTGACGCGAATTTTCGTTGGCTTGCGAAACACCGATCTCGGTTTCCAGCCGGGACCGTCACTAGCTATTAGTTCCGTCCACCCGAAGGCCGCTATGCGGGCCCCAAGCAGCGAGTCACATCAATTTAGCACTGATGACAGCGTTTGCCTTAGTCGCACTCACATTGACAACAAACGGACTCTACGGATTGCTCGCTCTCGGCGCGGTTCAATTCTTGGGCTCCCTACTCTTTCAAGTGAACTCAAGCGATACGACAACGTTGATTTTCGTCTTTGCCCGCTTGCCTTCGTCAACGCGATCGCCTGCTAGCCCCGCCCTTCGGGTAACTTGTTCCAACCCCATGATCGCCTTAAGAGAAGAGTAAAAAAACGCCGCTATTTCCGTTCCCTACTCTTCAAATGAGCAGTATCAAGTTCGCCATTCGACAACTATTCAAGCACCTGACATTTGCAGGCGCTGCCGTGCTGACGCTGGCCATGCTATCGTGGCAAACACCTTGGCACTCGCAGCGATTCACGCTACGTTGCTGTGTATCCTTCCCAAGATCCCGATTACTTGGTTTGGATATCTCTAAAATCGAGAGGAGAATCATCGGCCTAGCTTCTCCGCAGTGCGTCAGTCAGCCCACCTTTCGAAGGGTCTGCGACGAAGGGCAGTCTGGCGTCACAAGGACCAGAGTCGGAAAGCGGCGTCCCTTCATTCTTCGGCGAACTTTCCGTAAACCTTAGGACACCATCCCATCATCAGCCGTGCTTTCACCGCCGATGAGGATCTCGCCGGACCGCATCGGATTGCCATTCTCAGCCATTCGTTCTGGCGACAGCACTACAGTGCTGATCCGGAGATCCTTGAACGCCAGATTCAACTCGACAGCATCAAGCACCGAGTAGTTGGGGTTACGCCAGAGGCATTTCAATTCCCTCTCGGCGTTCAAAGCGCGGACATCTTCCTCCCCCTCGGGGACTGCCTGTGCGACATCAGCGATTCGGCGTTGCGCGGGCATTCGCTAATCCACTGTGGGACGACTCGGCAAGGCGAGGGATATCCGCCGCGCGAAAGCGGGAATCAACGCCTTGACCAGTCAATGAACGTCAGATCCAGAACGCGGCATCCTCCCCACGGCCAAGGAACTTTTTTCCGTCAAAGAAATTGCTGCTGCGAGCTCAGGCACGTTACTCACCCATTGGTTTGGGGCGGTTCCAGCCATCCAGGTGCTCGGCTGTTTGAACATCGGCCATCTCCTCCTTGGAGCAGCGCCGAGAAACCGCGATTCGCAGAGTGCTCGGCGCGACCCTGTCACCCCTGACCCGGCCGTTCTCGGTGGAATGTGCGTCCTGAGGCTGGCTAATGGCGCCGTTGGCGTTGTGTTGGCGGCTCTGAGCATCGAAGGGCTCAACCGCACCGTGCTAGCCCATATCTCTTCCATTCAATCGACCCAACTCAATCCGACAGTGCTCTTGATTCCCGCGCCCTGGGAATTCCGCTAATGCCGGGCGCGAATTCTCAGCCGCTGATTTCGCTCAAGGCCCCAGCAAGACGGCATAGACCGTCAACGAAGCTCTTGCGCGTCGGTGTTTCCCCGAGGACCAAGCGGTCGGCAGGCGGATGAAATGGGGTCCGGAAAGCCACTGGACAGAAGTCATCAGGGTGGCGCCCAATCTTCGCCCGTGCACCTTGAGTCCGCCCGCCGACGCCCAAACCTACTGGGAGCATTAACGACACGATCCCATCCCTCCAAATCCAAAACGACCGCCACTTCGGATCTCGATCATCCGATCGTAGCCTAGATGATCCGTAGACCCCCATCAGCCGGTCCACAACTTCAAGCCAGCAACAGCAAAGAATTTTCCAAATGGCTCGCTGAGAAACGCAGCCCAACGGTTGTCATGACCATTCTCGAGGCCGTCAATCTCGGCCGCTATCGGCATCTTTGGCGTGATAGCGTACGCCATCACGCCAAACCGAATTCGCCATTCACATGCCTGATTTCAACCGGTTCGCTTGTCTTAGTCACCATCGTCGCCTGCTCTCTCCCCGCGCATCGAGTGATCCGATCTGAACCCGTCGAGTCTTTGCGTCATGAAGAGTCTCCGTTTCCTTAACCGTCACTCGAAGCGAAGTATGAGCGACTTTCATTCATTCGTTCTCCGCAACCTCCGTGAACTCCTATTCCCATGACCAACATCAAACACGCCTCTCGTCAGCCATTGCGCAATCCAATCTATGCCCTGGTCGCGAGCCTCATTCTCGCGCTGAAGATTGGCGGCACAACCGCGATCTAAACTGCTGCAAATCGCCGAGTATAAGTATGATCCCGACAATAACCCACCTTCATGAGCATTCCGCCCTCGGTCCTGGAGGGGTTCCAAACTCGGGACAATTTCTTTGCCGAGTTCGTATCGTCTAAAGACCGCGAACCTCAGCCGCCCCACAAAAGATTTCCCAGAGGTCTACAGCACTGTGGTGTCACCCGACTTTCTCCAAATCGGCACGTTGCTCCCATGCTCTTCGCCGAGGACGAGTCGACTCCCATCAATACTTACAACGTTCCGCTCAAAGATACGGTTCTTCGGGATCATTCCCTCCCGCAAGGGACACGCCCCAAATTGAGCAAAATGCTCAAGCAAACTGGACGCAGCGCCACCAGCGGGGTTCGCAGCAGCCGCTTTGTCGCCGGACTCGTTATCACTGAAGTCGCGCTGACTCTCGTGTTCTTGACCGATGCGGAGCTGATGATTCGAAACATGATTCAACTGCTCGATGTGTATCTCGGTTACAATTCCACCAACGTGCTCCGAGCAAGACTGCATCGCCCTTGGAACAATTACGCAAAAAATCAAGAGGCCTGAAACCAACTGCTGGCGGCTCTACAGCAGCGACTCAGCGCAATACCCGAGACCCAAGCAGCGGATATCGAGAAGCAGAATGTCACCCACAAATTCATCATCGATGAAACTCAGAAGTCCATCGGACTCTTCGTCGAAGGATGCGGCGTGAAGGAAAGAAATCCGCTTCGGACGATGAAGGTTCCGTTAATACGCAGCCGCCTGCTTAACCATAACGATGTGGTTGATACTTCGTCTCATCAGATTAGCCGAATGAGCGGCATCAGCACTGTTGCCATCAACCAAACACTGGCTGACGTCTCTCGGCCGGGAGCGGACCCAGTGGGCAAAACCTTCCGCCGAGCGCCGCCGGACATGCCTCGTGTCTATCAAGCCGTTGGCATCATCGGAGGCATACGCAACCAAGCGTACCGCCAAACCATTCGACCCAAGTTTTACCATCACTGCCAGAAATTCGACCTCTCCGGATCAGGACCAACTTACTGGATCCGAACCACCGAAGTGTCTGCTTCTGTGGTTCCCTCCATTCGCAGGACGCTCCCTACGGCTGAGCCCGCAATGCGCACGCCCAAAATCATCACCGTGCCTCAAACCCTCTATAAGTCCACGCAATCTTACCGCATCTCCGCGACTTGCTTCATGACCATGACGGGCCTAGGACTATTCCTTGCAGCGCTGAGCCTCTACGGTGTCTTGGCCTACTCAGTTGCCAGCGCACCCGCGAAATCGGCATCCGTATGGCTGTCGTCGCCAACCGCGGCAACGTTATTGGAATGGTTATCTCGCAGGGCATTCGTCCCGCGGGCATGTGAACCGGAGTCAGCCTGCTCGCGGGATTCTGGCTCTCACAGTTTCTACAATATCACCCTGCCAAGTGAGTCCGACCGCTCCCATGCTCCTCCTTGCCGTGATCGCTAAGCTCGCCGCCGTAGGCATAGCCGCCTGCCTCGTTCCCACACTGAAGGCAAGCAGCGTCGCCCCAATGACCGCCCTTAGAACCGAATGATCCCAAAAAGAAAAACAACTCCATTCTCTCCATCACCTCTGTGCAAATGACCAATCTAAAATTCACCCGGCGCCAACTCATCCGGAATCCAGACTATTCCTTGATCGCCATCTTGATTCTCTCGACCGGCATTGGTGGCACCACGGCCATCTACAGCGCCGTTGACGCCGTCGCCCTAAATCCTGCCCCTAGCCCCAACCCAGATCGACAAATCCAAATCGTCGAACAGGAACACCACTTCCACGACTAGACACCCGTCTTCAGTGAAGTCACCCCGCCCGTCTGAGAAAGCCTCCACGCTAACCGAGATCTTTTTGGAGTCTTAGTCTGGTGTGACAGCACGATGCTCGGCCATCCGGCCGCCGACTTTGCCGAGCAAATCTCTGACGCCTTGATTTCATCGAGCTTCTTCGAAATCTGGCAAGTGCCGCCGATACTGTGGGCTGAACCTTGGGGGAAGTGACGTTGTCACCCTGGACGAGAACCGCGCGAACCGGCCGAGGACGGCACCATTATGCTGAGCCACGCTTGCCTGGACAAAATACTTCCATCAAGATCGGGATACGATTGGGACACCATTGAGTTTGCCGGCTACGACTTCACCGTTGCGGGCGTCATCCGGCTCACTTTCAATTGGGAATTACATACTTGACTCCACCTGCTATCCGACCGAAAGGGGCATTGCGATACTTGCTTCAACGCTTTCTTGGACTCGCTTCCACTGCTCGTTTGCTTGCTCAATAGCCCTTTCCCTGAAGGCCAAACCGGAGTTGAGTTCGGCAACCATCTTTTTCTGTAGTTCTATGCTCGGAACAGGGATCAAGGTCTTTTTAACGTCTTCATCCAAAATTGCAGGATAGCTCGATCCGGTTTGACTATTTTCTGAACTGCTCCAGAGTGCTGAGCAACCTAAGCACCCAATGTAGTTACTCCGGGAGAATCCTTTTTGCCTTAGCACTAAGGACAGAAAAGCCGGTGGATGCGATTTCCCCGTGAGATACTGCTGCACCATGGCAATCGCTCTGCGAGTTGGTCGGCAAGTAGAGATCAGAACGTACTTGTGTCTAAAGAAGTGTCAATAAATGAATAGCTTTGAAGCGGCTCTACTACCTGAAAGAGGGCCGCGTCACTCAAGCGAATTTACTGCTTTAAAATGCCTCTTGAACGTTCATACTCAGGAATTCTCTTAGAGTAGATTTCAATACCGTATTCTCGCGCATCTTCATAAAGCGTGCGTATATCCGAAGCCGCTTCAGATGCATTCGCAGCACCGTAAGTCTGAAACCGAAAGGCCACACCTTGAGCTTTTTGCGTTGTCAATCTCTCATCAAATATCTTTGCGTAGATGATCTTGCATAGCTCATCCAGAGTTTCATCGGCATGAAGGCCGTCCACATCTCGGAGCGTGCTGTGACAGTCAGCAAGCAATCGCTCATAGCTGCTGTCAATCTTTTTCAGCCCAGTTCGGCGTTGATCTCCAGTTTCGGGAACCATTCTGGTCAATTGAACCTGTGCAGGGGATTCCTTTCCGTATGCTGGCAAATCTGCGACATACTCGAAATCATTTGGATCAATTCTCTTTCGCAACACCTTTGTCCGGCCACCATCCGTGACCATGCCAATTGTTGCCGTATGAGTCGAGGCCAGATACGTCTCCAGTTGTCTTTCAGCTTCTTTGAAATCTTCACTTGAAATTGCTCGCTTCTTTACTTCGATATATAAAAATACGTCCTTCTGTTTGCATTCCTAATTGATGTGTCGGCTTCTTTGGTTATTGCACCCATCCTTCACTGATTCTTCAATAATGATGCGTTCACCAATCCATTCTTCAGGATAGTGGTAGCAATTGACTAAAAACCTCAGTGCTCACTGGCGAACGAACTCTTCGATGACCCGATCAGCGCGCCATCAAGTGTCCCATGGATCGCCTTGTACTCACTAGATCGGTGCATTCTCTCTACGACATCGCCATGACTCTTAAAATACCAATCCTTCGGATAAATTAGTTCAAATGAAGGTAGTCTCGTCATGCTTTTCCTTGGAAACTGCTATCCAGCAAGTAGCATCTAGGTGCCATAATCCGATAGCAATGATGGAGTCAAGTATGTAATTCCCAAATCAAAGCACCTTGTCCGGCGTTGAAGAGCCGGGAAAGTCCCAGAACAAGGCGCTCGCCCTTATGAGGGCTGCGATGCCCAGCAGCCATACGGCTCCTTTAATGATCCAGTGCCTCCAGTTTATGAGTTTTACAGGCAAACAACTTCTAAGTTTATGATTTGGAGAGTTTGATTAAAAAATATAATCAAGTGAGCTATTGACAAACCCGACAGCAAATTCATTGGGCAGCCATTTGCGATGCTGGGGACTCCAGTAAAAAGACACGCTTACAGGATAATTTTTATCTAAATTATCGGTAGAAATCAAAAGTGTAATGAAAATAATTTTTACGGAACTTCTAGATTTGATTAATTCATCAGGCGTGGGGGAAAAAGTCAAACTTGATGAAAATCCTCTGCCACCAAAAACACCTCCGCCTCCTAACCTATTTGTGGTGACATAGTTATTGAAGGAAGGCCACTTTCCCTTGATTGCCCCAACTGTTAATTGCAAGCTCTCCAGACCAACGGACTTCCAGCATTGAACACAATAACGACGCATCTTCTCGAAACCCGCTGGAGGAGGTTCTGAGTTATTGCCCCACTTTTTCCAAACAGCTTCAAAAAGCTCAATCGGTGAATTAGCAACACCCTCTTCACGCAGTCGATCAGCGAACGCACTCAGAGGTTCGTCCCCGAAAACTCTTTCGTTGAAGCGAATGTGCTCGATTCCTATCGGCATACGAAAATCTCGGTAGCTTTCCCAAGTGCCATCGTGATGGGCGTAGATAAGTTGAGTGATAGCGGTCGCCAAAGCTTGCCGTTGTCCCGTGGTCAGAGAACCTGCTGCTTTATGTTGCTGAACGGTTTCCTTGACTTTTGACTCAAAGGCACCGCTGTGTTCAATTGTCACATAGTTGGCGTTTTGCCAAGTAGCAAGTGTTTCTTCTCGGTGAGCTTCATATTTTGCAATCGCCTCGCGAGTTTCCTTAGATTGGAATAGAGACCTTGACTTGGGTAATATAAAAAAGACAGTGAACGCGATAACCGGAATCGCCAGAAACAAATAACGCTTTGAGAAAGATACCATGCTTATACTTATTGGAACAAACAAAGACAGAGTTAGCAAAACACCAACCCTGCCTGATGGAGATTAATGCGTTTCAGTTACAATTTGTTCGCTCGGATCAAATTCAACAACCGTCAAACATTCCTCTATCACAACACATCTTATCTAGTTGGTATTTGTTTCCAACACGATGCTTGAGAATCTTACAAGTTTTTCCCGGAGGACAGCACATCCACGTTTTCTCGTCAAATACACACGGAGTATACCCTCTGGCTTGATTGCAGCTAACAACCGCTGCCACTTCCGCTGCCTCCCACCACGGTGATGACGGTTGCGGCGAGCATGGTCCCGGCGGCAATGGCCATGGTGCTCTTGCCGAACAGTTTCTTCAATTTTTGCTTCATCATTCTGATGCGTATCCAAGTTTCCGTTTTCCGTCAACCCTAAGATGACACTTTCACCTCTAGGGTTTCTAAACGCTAACCTACTATGGGGGGGGCAAGCCTTTTTTGAAGATTTTTGAAAAAAGTTTTCCGCGGCCGCATCGTCCGCCGTTGAGAAACAACGCCGGACGGCAAAAAAGCCGCGCTTTCAAGCCATCCATCAAAGACGGAGACATTCTTACGATAAAGTCCGCATCATGGCGCAATAGCCGCAACAAGTGCCGGATCTTCGTCGCCGCCCCGCCGATCCAACTCCGTCACAACCTGACCGACATATTGATCCAATCGTCCGATCTCGTCATAGTATAACCGCAAATCTTCTCTTACCTCCGGCGTGTCTGGCAGGTGGGGCGGGACCAACACCTCTTCAGCCTCATGCGGCGGGTTCAAAGCTCCATCTTCATATTCTCGATGCGGATCAAGGGCCGCCAACCACAAGAAAAATGGCCGATCCCTGGGCCGATTTCGCAAGGTCGGAGCCTGCGATTCCAGCCATTCGAAATTCCATGACGTCAGGAACGAACACCGCGCCATTTTGGACGCTTTGAACATCAATCCAGAGGATGCCGTCATTGACTTCGGTTGTGGGCTGGAAACTTCGCCATTCACACCGCTTGCCATTGCGCGCATGTCCACGCAGTCGATGTTTCGCAGGCGATAATCGCCTATGCGCAAAAGAAAGCAACCGATGCCCAAACGTCCAACGTAACGTTCCATCATGCCGGATTTCTAAACCTACGGATACCCGGCCGAGACGGCCGGCGCCATTGCCACCACGTTTGCCCTTCGCCATCTGCCCGATTTTTGGAAAGGAATCGCATTGGCGCGTCCTCACAAAATGCTCAAGTCAAAACGGTAAACTATACCCTGCTGATGCTACTCTCGGGACGCGACAGCCCAGCGATCGCATCCAAACCTTCATCGAACAACAAGCCGCCGGCGGAGTGTTTTTTCGGGAAGCCGCCGAGGGACGTTTTAGAGAAGAATCTCCACCTATGACTGGATCTTTGGAGGGACTACTCCAACAAGGACGACTCCAAAATCAATAGCCACGAATCACACGCTGGCGTCGTTATGACATTCTTTGCTCAAGGGAAGAACTACCGATAACAAACGACGACTGAATGCCAACAATAAAACTCACCTACTATTTCGATCTGATTTCATCGTGGTGCCACTACGCCGACCTCAAACAGGATTGCGTGGGCACGATGGAATTCGACAGGCAATGCACTCTCATTGACAAGGAAGGCCTGCCGCCTCGCAAGCACAAGAGGAGTGGTTTTACCAATGAGGCGGCCTCATAGTTCGCTGGCCTAAGATGCTCAATACCGCCCCTGGTAAAACCTGAATGTAGCAACTACCTAGCGTCTCACCTAGTCGCCGAAGCCGCGCGAGATATTGGCATCAACGAATGACCGCGCGTGAACTGGCTATCACCCGTGCGGTCTTGGAGGACAGCCAAAAGATCGGACAGCTAGCTGTTTCACTCAATGTGATCGCTACCGAATTGGACCTACCTCTAGGCAAACCACGGGCGGCCGCGAAATCCCTCGAAATTGAAGAGCGGGTTCGCACCTCCACCGCCATCTCTCACTCTCTACAAGCCAGCCAGAGCCGATCCTTACCTTGGAGAGTGACCTCCTCTCGGCGATCGATCTGTTTTCTCGGGCCTCGTCGTTCCTGGATTGATTCGAACGACGATTGATGCAATGTCAGAGGATTCCGCAGACTATCGGGCGTCTCACACCTATTTCGGGGATCCACCGACTAGTTAACTCTCGGCTTTCGCCAACGGCCAAATAACCACAGTGATTCGTTTCGAGAACAAAACCTCTGGGTCCTCGGCTGCCGACAGTGAACGCGGAGAGATAGCTGTTTTCTGCTTCGTTCCAGAATCCAAGCTGTAGAGGCCACTCACGATGATAGATTTCACCTCGATGGATCACTCATCGCGACGATCTCCAGCGGCAGGCCCATCCTCTGATCGCCCCGGCTCTTGTCGCCCACTTGCCGCAGAGCCTTCGCGCAACGGGAGTATATCGCTCACACCCCCGGTTGACCCTTCCGTCCAGATACTGCCGCCACGATTGATTCGAGTTCTCCTCACGGAGATAGTGATGGAAGCGATCTTCCGAAAGCACCATCGTCCACAATGATCTCTCATAGGTGATTACATGCAAGCCGCCTCGCTTAGGGGTGATTTTCCCGGTTGGCAATCGGTACAGAACGCATCTCATGACCATCAAAGACAACGAACCTTTCCACATGGTCGGGACTTCAAGCATAGGAATCTGCCTCCGAGCCGTGGCCGATCATGGCAAAGATATCAACCTAATCGTCACCTTCCGCTCGGTGCGCCGAAGGAGGCGCCAGCCAGAATTCGTGACCGAGCACAACAAGGCGAGTCCAGAGTTAGAGACAACAGTAACGATAACATCACCGGGAAGGCTCAGCTTCACTGAGGAATCCATCTGCCCGCATCGCGTTCCATGAGGGATGCCTAGGTGTGAGAGGAGCGCCCCTGCAAGCGAACGTTCCTCTCGCGTTTCCCCATCCTGAGCCTTTAACCCAAGGAAACACCCAACCGCACGTCCGAATTATCGACCGAAATCGAACTGATCGAAATGCCCGCAAGGTCGGCTTGTAATCGATAGAAGACAGTCGACTCCCCTGCCCCTGCCCGTGGTCAGTGCTTGAGTGACGGCATCGAACAATGCTGCGGCAGGCCGAAACGCTCCATCCGCACCCGGCGAGCTTTCCACAATCAGTGTAATCGACGGATCATTCGATGAACCTTTCACCGGCCCCGTGAGACAGGGAAATGAATCATCAAACATGGCAGCGGTCACCAACTCGCCGCCGGTAAAAGCGAAAGTCTTGTTGGGAAACGCCTCTTCCGGCAACAGCGCCCTCATCACCATCCGCAATGCGATGCCAACGGCGTCATCGGCCGGCACACTCCCATTCCAAACGTTTTTGTCCTTCAACCCGATCATGACTTCGTTCACATCACGCCCAAAGTGCTGGTGTCGCCGGCGGCAATCTGCCCCAAGTTGTTGCTGGCACCGCAATCGGTTTCACGTTCCCTTCGGGATCGATATTGAGCGCGAGATATTTGTTGCTGGTTTGGAAATGGAAACGGAACGTGAGATCCTTCTTGGCATCTCTATTGTTATCAATGTGGATGTCGTAACGAGCTATCTCATCCATCGTGTAGTAGTTCGGTCCAGCACCACCGTCCTGAATCGGCTGATAAGTGGCCGCGATGGTGCCGAAATCCTCACGTCCTGCCTCACAACGGTTGAAGATGTAAAAGTCGGTTCCATCGACTTTAGGTGATTTCATGATCACGGGCGCCTCGCGATGGCTGGAGCCCGGGGTCACGAATACGGACAGCGTCAGCGCACTGGCACTCGTGAATAAGGTTTTAGCAGGGTAACATTTTTTCACAGTCAGTTAGGAGTTTGTGCTTCCACCCAAACACTGCGAACTGCCCGGCCGATCGGCTGCATCAGGTTGAAAATTTTGGGAATTACTTACTTGACTAGAAACCGTAAAATGCTGCTGACAATATGCACGGAAACTAAGATTCCTATGCCAACTAACCACCACATCCTCGAGTTGAGCCTTTGTTCCGCTTCGGCAACTTTGCCTACAGCTTCGGCAACTTTGTCCTCAACTTTTCTGGCTTCCCCCTGGACGTAGTCTTTCGTGGCATAACTATCTAAGTGAAATGCCAGGTCTTCTTCATGCTTCTTTACCGGCCCGCTCAGCAGCTAACTTTTTGTAGTGTTCCTTAATCAGTTGGTTGGAGATGACGGAACCGTCTCCGTGCTCTCGTGTAACTTCATCCCAAGGCGTTCCTTCTTCGTGGGTAACAGTCGATAACCGGAAGGCACTATATTTTCGGTAGTCAGTAACAACCCTTTGAATCATCTCGGATTGGTCCTCTGTAAAATCTTTGGTTCGATCAACGGGATTGCTTCTTATCGCTCTTGATACAAAAGATTTGTAGCGGTGATACGTTTCCGGAATAACAGGGCCGTATTGCCAGGCGAAAACAGTTTCCTTGACCAGAGGTCTATCATGCAACCCCAGCATCCATCCGTGTGCAATGTAGACCAGCTTGACGATGTGCATAGGCGTCGTGCGAGTATCTCTACGTAACCATAAAATCTGATCTTCAACCAATTTAGCAGGTTTGCTGTCGAGCCCATCTTTATCATCGCTCGGCCCTTTCCAATTAGGATTTTTCATTTATTTTGAAGTTTTGCCCGATATAATTTCCAAATCCGCCGTTTCTCTTCCTCGCTCTTCCCCATATAATGGTCAAGGTTCTCCTTCGCTCGGATAAATTCTTCCTTTTCCCGCTTGGTTTTGCTGCGCAGATTTGCTTCAAAATTTGCAAGAATCTCAGCTGCCAACTGCTCAAAGGCCAATCGCCCATGCTCATCTCTTCGCTCCGATTGATATTCGATCAAGAAAAGGCCGGTTGCCAATAGGCCAGCCAGCCCAAATGTGATTAGCCCCGTGATTTTCCAAGCGCTCATTTTTACTTTTTGGTAGAGTTCTACTGTCTGCTGTGTTAGTTGTTTCCAAGTGAGCCGCCGGCCAACTATCCCCAAAGAGAAAGAATCCAGGCAACTCATCGTATCTTGTTCATGATTCAGCCTCTAGCTAAATTCCCTCACGTAACTGGCCATATGCTTCGGGCTGAACCAATGAAAGATACCATGATATCCTCACTTGATCCACCTCGGGTCCCAACAACTTGTCTCCTGCCGCAAAAGCAGCCCTGATCCGATGCTCCAGAAACCACGCAGTCTTTTGCGTGACGCCGATCTTCTTCGCTAACTGGATGCTTGAAATGCCCTTAAGAGAACATGTCATAAGATAAGCAGCAGTCAACCATTTCAAGAGTGGCAATTTGCTCTCCTCCATAACTGTCTCTGTCCGCACGGAGAAATAACGGAGACAACTTCGACAACGCCACGGCATTGGCTTACTGTTCTGAACCCTCACCGTCTGATCCGAGTCGCAACTCGGACAGATCACCGAACCTTTCCACCGCTTGGTTTCCAGGTAAGTCACCACCGTAGCTTCGTTAGGAAATTTCCGAAGAAACTGGAACAAACCCAGAACCTTGGGCTTCGCCGCCTCATTAGAATCTCTACCATTCATGCCCCTAGAATCTCCTTGCCCCCCCCCAGTTCTAGTCAAGTAAGTAATTCCCAATTGAAACGACACATTAAAAAAATGGCGATACCGCCGGACCAAAATCCACAGTGAGCCCCTGCCGCATCGACCATTGCTCAATCCAGTAGACAGCTAACAAACTCAATCCGGCTGCTAACAACGCCAACACGGTGCTTTCGGTCAGCAATTGCCGAATCAATCGCCATCGTTTCGTCCCGAGCGAGAACTGCACGGCAAACTCGTGCCGCCGCATGAGCGTCCACCCCAGAAACACATTGGCCACGTTGAAAACCCGCCACCCCCAAGAAATTTATCAGCTCGCTTGGCGACGATGGTGAACAAACCACTAAGCCATCCTTGGCTCGCAACTTGTCTGCCAAGTCGCAAGCGAAAGCTATGCCATGCCGCTCGAGGCCCAAATTCGTCGGGCTTTCGGTCAAATCTCGGTTGCCATCCAACATTTCCGGGACATCCAATCCCACCCTTGAGACGCAAACAACGCATCCATCGCGGGAAATCCAAAGCAACGAAGGACGGGAGTGCGGTGATCCTTCACCACTTTCCCACTTTAGCCCGGGGTGCTCCATCATAGACACGCAAGCTCACCCTAAGAGCCCACGGAGACTCCGTTCCAAAACGCCGATAAATTCTCGCAATCAAAATGCCAAACTGAAGCGTGCTATAAATGGTTTCCAAGACGAAGAACAGACCCAGCCATTAAACGCCTCCTTGACCACATAGGCCAAAACATGAAATGTCCAGAAGAAACACCCATCCAGCATACAACCCGAAGCCCAGACCGATTTGAGAAGCCCCCCGGCGGCTACTCGGAGAAACAGCGCCGACAGCAGGACCTCTTGCATCAAGATCGAAAGAAAACCAAAAACAAAGATCGGCTCGTCAGACCAATATCACCCACTCATACGGCTTTTTGAAGAGCAGCAAGTACCAAAGAATTGCCAAGGAAAAAGTAATAACCACATAAGTCAATGCACCAACAACGATCAGCCTAGCTTTCATGGTGAAAGAGCAGGCATCAAATAACTTGCACAGCGCAAGCTATTTAATGCCAACTGCAAAAGTGAGGCGAGAGCCCCAACTACTCCCACTCGATCGTCGCCGGAGGCTTGCTCGAAATATCAAGGCAAACTCGATTCGCACCGCCAACTTCATTGATGATCCGACTAGAAATCCGCTCCAACAAATCGGAAGGCAACTTCACCCAGTCCGCCGTCATTCCATCTTTCGATTCCACCGCCCGCACCGCGACCGTATATTCATATGTCCGCTCATCCCCCATTACCCCAACGCTCCGAACCGGCAACAGCACGGCAAAACTCTGCCAGACCTTGTAATACCAGTCGTTCGCTTTCATCTCTTCGATCACAATCGCATCCGCCTCGCGCAAAATCCGCAATCGTTCACGAGTCACATCACCCAAAATCCGCACCGCCAATCCCGGCCCCGGGAAGGGCTGTCGGTGAACGACTTCCTTGGGTAAGCCCAACTCTTCGCCCAGCAGCCGCACCTCGTCCTTGAACAAGCATTTCAACGGTTCCAACAACTCAAATTTCATGTTCTTTGGCAAGCCGCCGACATTATGATGACTCTTGATCAGCGCGGCGGGATTCCCGGCAATCGGGACCGATTCAATCACATCCGGATAAAGCGTCCCCTGCGCTAGGAACTTGGCCTTGCCGGCTCGCTTCATGGCGGCTTGAAACACCTTGATGAACGTGCTCCCGATGATCTTGCGTTTCCGTTCAGGATTCGTCACGCCTTTCAACTTCTTCAAAAAGTCGGAAGCGGCGCTCTCATACTGCAAACGCATATCAAAGTTGCGTCCGAAGAGATTACGAACAGCATCCGCCTCTCGGGCTCGTAGAAGACCGTTGTTAACAAAGATACAAGTGAGTTGTTTTTCGATCGCCTTGTGAATCAAGGCGGCGGCCACGCTCGAATCAACGCCCCCGCTCAACCCCAAAATAACTTTTTCCTCACCGACACGCTCCCGAATCTCTTCCACCGCTTGGCCGACATAATTGCGCATGGTCCACTCCTTCCCGCAGCCACAGATATGATACACAAAATTTTCGATGACCTTCCTACCCTGAGGCGTATGGACGACCTCAGGATGAAATTGCAGACCAAACTGATGCCGCTTCAAATCCTGGACCACAGCAAAATCGGAATTCTCCGTCACGGCGATCGGCTCAAAACCCTTGGGGAGTTTCGTTAGCTTGTCCCCATGCGAATTCCAGACCTGAATCGATTTGGGTAAGCCACGAAAAAGCGGCGATGATTTCTTCACCCACAACGTCCCTTTCCCGAACTCTCGCTGCAATCCCCGGTCAATTCGCCCGCCCAAAAAATGACCAAGTATCTGAAGTCCATAACATATTCCCAGCACCGGCAATCCCAAGCTCAAGACCCTGCGGTCGGGCTTTGGCGAACCCTCGGCGTACACACTAGCGGGTCCGCCAGAAAGGATAATCCCCTTGGGCGCCAACCGTTGGATCTCCTTGGCCGGAGTGTCATAGCGCAAGATCGTTGAGTAAACCGAACACTCGCGAATGCGCCGGGCAATCACCTGCGTGTATTGCGACCCAAAATCAAGAATAACAATTTGTTCATTCATGAATTGGAAAGCCGAACCTTGTGCCTGCTCACGGCTCGATTGATGAAAAAAAAACGATCGCAAAGAATTTTGCGAGGAAACCCCAACCGAGTGGTTAAACCTCGTCGGTTAAGGTTCCCACAGAAATTCCAAAGCGGCGAAGAATCACCGCACTCCAAAAACTGGTGCCAGTCCACGTCGTTCGCTATAATGAGCTAGCGTCCTAGAGAGCGGGAGTAATTCACCGCTCTCCCCTGAAATCTGCAACCCGTTTAATCTCGAACACCATCGCCCCACGCTGACTCCTCACTTTGCGGGCACCGTCGAGACGACTCCGGTCCGCGGATTATAGATGATTCGTGATCCTCTCGGCGCCTCCGGCAGCCGGGCGATGTAACCCGAAGAAACGACCTCCCACAGATTTCGCGGCAAGCGATCTTCCATAATCTTGAACTGCTGAATTGCCTGCTGGATGCCCACCAAACTCAGCTTACTACCTGCGGTTTTCTGCGCCTGATTGACGGCGCCTAGATAGTCTACCGGGGCGGTCAGCGGGTTGCCTTCACTGTCCTTGCTCGGCTGCGGTTCAGGATCCACCTCAGGTTTCGCTGCGGAATCTCCGTCACCGCAGGCAACGAGGCTAAAGATCAACAAAATGAAAATCGAACAAAAGGCCATCCATTCGAACGACCCCATGACATGCTTGCTCCCCTTATTCATCACACTAGAGACAAACCATGCCGCAAGATGTTACTCGAGAAAAGCCAAAACGGGAAAATCGCAACTGAGGAAACAAGGTGTGGGAAAAGCAGGATTCCGTATACCTTTCGATCACCCCTCGTCGAGGCAAAAGGTTGAAGCAATAACCCGCAAATTTGCTGGCCACCCCACCGCAGTTTATCCATTATCACGTTGGTCGCAGACCGCTCAAATGAAGTGGACCCCTGCAGATAAGCGCCGCCGTCGGTTCGGCCTGTTATATCTTATCATGGCAGGCGGGATGTTGGTCTGGGGACAGACAATCCTTAAACCTTACCTGAGCGGTCTCATCTACCTGGCGTACTGGTTGAGCTGTTTCATCCTTACCGTGCTCGCCATTGTCACCGCCCTCCTTGATATCTGGGTTGTTCGCTTGCGCCAACGCCACCAAGAGGCTGACGCCGCACGGCAAGTAATGACCCTAACCTCCAAATCCCATCATTCAAAACGATCCGGCCCCACCTCGAGGCCGGAGAAATCAGACACGAAACTCACTTCACATTAGTGTTCAGTTCGGTCGATCCACAGCCCCCTCCGGGCCGGCAGACCATCGGCATATATACCACCACCTTGATCCTCAGCGCGGACCTCCTATTTTGGATTCAGCCGCTCGTTGCCAAGTCGCTTCTTCCTGTCGTCGGCGATGCGCCCGCCATCTGGCAAACGGTCATCATGCTATTCCCATCCACGGTTCTATTAGGATACCTCTGCGCCCATGGGTTAGCCTGATGGTGCTCCCTTCGAATGCAGATCGGACTGCATCTCTCTCGCTGA
The DNA here is from genome assembly GCA_024761205.1 of Limisphaerales bacterium. GTDB lineage: Bacteria > Verrucomicrobiota > Verrucomicrobiia > Limisphaerales > AAA164-E04 > UBA2970. Next base: position 20,081 of record JAMASS010000028.1, on the reverse strand, counting down.
TCTCCTTGCCTTCCCTCTCATCCTGGAATCGCTACTGAACCTATCGCCCCAGCTTTGGTATTGGTCGCTCAGTTACGTCAGCTTCGGCATCCTGCTGATCGTGGCACAACGATCTGTCCCCCGCACTGATTCAAGCCAATCGGATTTGGAGGCTCTGTCAGACAAACTCGAATCTAGCCGCGATCAAACCGTGGCCTGGGTTGGTTTCGCTTTCCTAGGTTCGAGCCTGACGTTGGGCGCAACAACATTTCTGACCACAAGACATCATCAATGCTCCGCTTTTCGCTATCATCGGCGTTCTGATTTCAAGGGCTCAACAACGCCACCGAGCCGGTATGGTTGATCCCCGTGATTCATTTACCCTCGTATTCTTCGGATATCCCTACCTGCACCAGCGCTTGGCCAATAGCCGCCCCGGCACCGCCTACCTAGCCATATTCTCGAAGTAATCGATTGGCAGTCATTTCTGCCCGCAGGCTAGACGATGCCAGAGCCGATTCACATCGGCTGCTACAGAACTCTCTATCAACATCAGATCTCGTGCCTTCTTAAAAATGGTGTAGGATCGCGAACATGACCGATCATCCACAACAGCTGAGCTTAAATTTTGATGAGCCGACCAAGGAGAGAGGTTATCGCGCCTGGTTGAAGGAAAGAACCGAGGTCCAGCGCAAGCTTGTCCAAGAGCTGCGATTCCCACTCAACAAAAACGTCGAGGTTTGGCTTCAAGGCAACGTACGTTTGGAAGGAAAACTTGAACTAGCGCCCGTGAAAAAGGCAAAAACGAAGCAGGAAAAAGACGATCTCCTTCTCCGCATTGGCCGGGCCACCTTCCACTACCGAGAAATCATGTCGTGCATCAACATCAACTAGCCCATCAATCGCAACATCAAAGGGAATCCCCACAAACCCTCGAAGAGATCAATATTTTCGCCCCCCCACATACCAGCACCGAGAAGCGACTGCATCTTTTGGAACGAAGATCTTCTGATGGATCCAATAAGACTACGGAAGGGGTATTTCCAGCGGCAAAACTTCCACTCTCCCGCATTAACCTATATCTGCGCATCGCAACCGAAAGCACCCCAAACACAAAACTCACCCACGGGTAACGGAACCCTGAATGTTCCTATCCAAAAATATTTAGGGATCGATCCACTCCTTTCTCGACACAAATCACTTCCTGATCACTAAAGACCACAACCAGGCACGATTTTTCTCGTTCTGGCATGTGAACCTCATTCGGAACTGAAAGCTCGACATGACGAGCACGAAGTTCGGCAACGAGTTCCTCAGTGGTGATGCCCGCATCAAGCCATATGGCATGCTCGATAGAGATCCGACGTTTTCATCTGTCGATCAATGGAACGAGACGCTCGAACAAAAGGGACGACTCACCGGAGCACATCCATCGCGACTACATTGCATACTCCGTAGGCAAAAAACGGGATCGGGGGAGTCGAACACTGTCCGGGATCATCAGGATATGAACACATCCTAAAATAGCGGGAATTTCCCAAAATGCCCTGCTTGGGTTCCACCTCACATAACCAGAAGAAAAGCCGTTCCGCAGCCTCCCCTCTCCGGGCATCGAAACTTGACGCACACGTTCCCGCAGATACCTCCCATGCATTCAGACCAGACCATAAAACCATCCTTCCACTCAATGGCCACAGATCGCCTTTGGCCCCCGGTCACTGAGAACCAGAATTCATCCCGCACGACTTCAATCTCAAACTCCAAATCTGTGAACATCCGATTGAGAATCGCTAAATTCCACTCGACCTCACGAAGCGGGCGCCTGCGGGCACAGTGATTGGTACAAATGAAACCCCATTGCGAAACCTAGGCATAGACAAGATATGATCCATTCACCTCGAACGGGGCGGTTGAGGATTAAACCCCTAGCCACGGTAACCACACCACCTTCTTGGTCTTCGGATCCAACTCGACGAGCAAAGGGCTACCGGGACCCGCATGACAATTCCCGATCACGTAATGTCCATGAAGCAACACCTCAAGCGTCGTCACCCAATCCAATCGGATTCCTGGCAGATCATCCTGATGTATCTGCCAGACGATCGCTTTGTCGGGCGTCACCTCCAGGACACTGTGTCCGTTACCAGTGGCGATCAACATGTTACCGTTCTTCAAGCGAACCGTAGCAAAACATCTGTTGCCATAAGCGTTCAAACCGTGGCCCCGCTTAGCCTCCCTGCCGAACATTGGCACCTCATACTCCCAAATCACCTCTCCGTCTGCCTCTCGATACTCGCGTACCGTGCCGTCGCCTTCGTGGCACACCAAATAGTTACCATCCGCTAACTTGCGAGCGAGCCGAGTATCTGTGTGCGGGTGTGGCTTCAGCACTTTCAAATTGATCTCCTTCTGAATCTGGCCTGCGCGATTCACTTCAATAATCCGCACGGACCCCGGTTCAGCGATCATCACCTTGTCGTTTTCCAGCGGCTGAAAGGCGTGCACCTCGACCTTCTTTCCCGCATTCCCATTGGCCGTCGAGCTTATCATACCGCCAAACCACTTCCTTGGTCCTGTGATCAATCTCCACGACCTGGCGCACTGTCTCCTGCACCATGATATTGCCGTTTGCGAACTGGCAAATGTCATGAATCCCGCCCCATAGCATTTCCCATTCAATGACACCATCATGCCCAACAATAGCCAACCTGCCGTTCCCATGAGTCAAGACCCGGTGGTTCACTTTGGCGGCGGAAAGGGTCAGATGCGGCAGTAACAAAAAGGCCCAATACCACCGCATAAAAAAATCGGCACGAATCCATGCCCCTCAACAGAGCATACCCAAGCCGATTAATGAAGCCGACAAATCAAGCCCATTTAGAATCGAGACGAAATCCGATTCCCAAAAAAGCGAGGTGAAAGCCTCTCGAGCCGCCGCCTTCCGAAGCTGAGCAAAGGAGGACAAGACTCCCCGGCGGCCGGATGCTGAGTGAGTCGGCGCTCAGCTTGACGGAGCCCCATCTATGGTTGACACCCTTCCGAATTACTCCCCAATAAACAACGGCACAATGTGCCGCTCATAAAGATTCAACGTGACATTCTTAGCGATAGTTTCTTCACACCCCTGCAAAAGATCAATGTATCGCTGCTCCATCTTCGCGGCAATCTTGTAGCCTACATGGAGCAATTGCCGCATGTGCGGATTAAACTCCGGGCAATCCGGCACATGCCGAATCGCCGCCACCAACTGAGCCGAACTCCAACCTCGGACCTCCTCAGCCGAAGGCAAGCGCCCTCGATCAATGTCAATCACCGCAGCATATGGCGCACAAAGGGCATCCACATTCGAGACAGCCTCTGCGTAGATATCCTTGGCCAACACCAGTCCGTCACCATCAGCTTCCGCCAAACCAATGATCTCCTCAAGCCAAGTCGTTCCCGCAGTTTTCAGGTGCAGACCGGCCCCCGTCCGTTTCGACGCTCGATGGATCGGTGCATAGATCGAGAACTTGTCACTGCCTGAATGAACGCTCAGCTTCAAATTGGCAGGCAAGCCATACTTTCCAATCGCATAAGCAATAACCGCCAAATCATCGTTAAACTCCTTTTCGAACTGGGCTATGTCGCCGACGTAATCCACACCTTTGTTAAATCGCCCCGTAAACTTGGGCGCGATCGTTTGCAACGCAATCCCCTCATCCGCCAAAGCAGCCAAAATCATCAAGAGCTCCGGCGGGGTCTGCGGGGAGTCCGTCTCATCCATTGAAACCTCCGGAACAAATGGCGTCCCGACCTTCTTTTCCACAATATGACGATAAATCCGCCCTGCATCCCTGACGGCCTGAATATACTTCCCCGCCACTTCGGTGACATAGGCCGCCGACGTCTCAAAAGGTTCCTCAATTCCAGGAATCGCAATCGTGCCGACTAATTCCGGATGCTTGGCCACAAAGTCACTTACCGCACTGCCCTCCGGCGTCGCCCCAATCCCGTCGGCCACATCGATGGTGAAAAAATCACTGTAGGGGAGAAACCCCTCGACACTCGCCATGCTAATATGATCCGCATCCACATAATACGACTTCCGCCAACCCAACGCCGCCACGGCAGCATCAGCAGCCTGCCGCACACTCCCCGGCTCCGAACCAACCGTGGTGTGCTCCCGATGCGACTTATTCCAAACCGGAACCACCTCTACGCCCTTTTCCAAAGCCTGCACACAACTCGCCAACTGTGCCTTCGCCTGATGCGCAAACCGATCCCCGACACCAAAAGAATACTTTTCAATCGTCAACATAAAGGAATAAAACCCAAGACCCTCAGCACATTTCCCCCCGCTGACAAGCACGGAGTTCAAATCCCTGCTGAAGAGAGACAAAGCCAAATGAGTGAGGAGCTGATTGAGGCAGGATGAACAGGATCCAAAAATATCCCCACGATTTCACAAACCAAAACCTCCGCAGCTCTGCGCGAGCCTTTACCCAAAAAACCAGTGATTCTTGAATCGCCACCAAGTTCTCGCTACGATCTCCCCATGCAGGAATCCACTGATTTCCGAATCGAAAAAGACACAATGGGCGAAATCCAAGTGCCCGCCGATCGCTATTGGGGCGCGCAAACACAGCGCTCGAAACAGAATTTCCAGATCGGCGAACAACCCATGCCACAAGAAATCGTGAAAGCCTTTGCGATCCTCAAAAAAGCCGCCGCGCTCACCAACGCCGATTGCGGCGTTCTCCCTACTAAAAAGGCTGACCTCATCGCCAAAGCGTGTGACGAAATCCTCGAGGGCCGCCTAGATGACGAATTTCCCCTTGTCGTATGGCAGACCGGATCCGGCACCCAAAGCAACATGAACGTCAACGAAGTCGTCGCCAACCGCGGACACGTCCTCAACGGGGGCCGGCTCACCGACACCAAGAAAACCCTCCATCCGAACGACGACGTCAACAAATCGCAATCATCCAACGATACCTTTCCAACGGCGATGCACATTGCCGCCTATCAAATGATTGCCGGCACGACAATCCCGAAGATTACCACCCTCCGAGACACCTTGGCCGCCAAAACCGAGGCCTTCAAAGATGTCGTTAAGATCGGCCGAACCCATTTCATGGACGCAACCCCCCTCACATTGGGCCAAGAACTCTCCGGCTATGTCGCTCAGTTGGACCACGGCCTCCGCGCCCTCAAGTCGACTCTCAGCCACCTCGCAGAGCTCGCCCTCGGTGGAACCGCGGTGGGCACCGGACTAAATACTCCTCCAAGCTTCGCCGAGAACGTGGCCAAGAAAATCGCTGCACTCACCGATCTCTCCTTCGTCACCGCCCCCAACAAATTTGAAGCCCTCGCCGCCCACGACGGCATTGTCGAAGCAAGCGGTGCGCTCAAAATGCTAGCCGTGAGCCTGATGAAGATCGGCAACGATATTCGCATGCTAGCCTCGGGCCCTCGCTGCGGTATCAGCGAAATCATCATTCCCGCAAATGAGCCCGGATCGTCCATCATGCCGGGAAAAGTCAACCCCACCCAATGCGAAGCACTGACCATGGTCTGCGCTCAAGCCATCGGCAACGATGCTGCAATCAACATCGGCGGAATGACTGGCCATTTCGAGTTAAACGCTTTCAAGCCAGTCATGATTTACAACCTCCTCATGGCTGCCCGCAACCTCGGTGACGCCTGCCAATCATTTAACAACCACTGCGCGGCCGGTCTCAAACCAAATCAGAGTGAAATCAGCAAAAACCTGGCAAACTCCCTCATGCTCGTTACAGCCCTCAATCCTCACATCGGCTACGAAAACGCCGCCAAGATTGCGAAAAAGGCGCACCAGGAAAATAGCACGTTACGCGAGGCCGCAATCGAACTCGGACTTCTTACAGACGAACAATTCACCGAATGGATCGATCCTGCCAAGATGGTCGGACGTAAGATACAGTAACCTAGACGACACAGATTTGTCAGAACCGTTGGGCAATCTTCCCAACCAACAGCACTATGAGAACCATTCTTCCCGCAATCGCAGCTCTCATTCTGGCGACATCAAGCCCCGCCGACGATTGGCCCCAGTGGCTCGGTCCGAACCAAGACAGTGTCTGGCGCGAAACGGGCATCGTGGACAAATTTCCAGACGGCGGTCTTCCCATTAAGTGGCGCATGCCGGTCGGTCTTGGCTATGGCGGTCCCGCCGTGGCGAACGGCAAAGTCTATGTGATGGACTACGATCGCACCTACGGCAAAGTCGAGAACAGCCCGGCCGGACGCAAACTCCTCGACGGCTCCGAACGCGTGCTGTGCTTCGATGCTCGAACCGGCAAGCCCCTTTGGAAGCACGAATTTGACCGACCCTACAATCTTTCCTACCCCGGCGGTCCCCGCTGCACACCAACCGTTGCTGATGGAAAGGTCTATGCCTTGGGCGCCGAAGGCAACTTCTGGTGTCTCGACGCTAACAACGGAAAGGTACTTTGGAAAAAAGACTACCGCAAAGACTACAACCTAGACACCCCGATTTGGGGCTATTCCTCTCACCCAGTGGTCGATGGCGATACCCTCTATTGCATTGTCGGCGGCAACGGCACCACGGCTATCGCCTACAACAAAGACACCGGCGCTGAGAAGTGGCGCGCCCTGTCCTCCCCTGAACCCGGCTACGGCACACCGGCGCTTATCGAACACGGCGGGCAAAAACAACTGATTGTTTGGCACGCCCAATCCATCAACAGCCTCAATCCGAAAACCGGAGCCGTGAATTGGTCCATCCCCTTAAAGCCCGCCTATAACATGGCCATCATGACCCCGCGTAAACTGGGCAGCTATCTCTTTGCCAGCGCGATTGGCAACGTCAGCGCCCTGATCAGACTTGACGACCAAAAACCTAGCGCCTCCATCGCCTGGCGGGGCAACACTCGCAACGCCGTCTACTGCGTCAACAGCACGCCCTTTCTTCAAGACGGCACCCTCTACGGCTGCAACGTCGAAACCAGCGAGCTCATGGCAGTCAAGCTAGATAACGCGGAACGCCTCTGGGCCACCTTGAAGCCCACCATCGGCGAGGGCAACCGCGGCCGACACGGCACTGCTTTCATCGTCAAACACAAAGACCGCTTCTTCCTCTTCAGCGAAACCGGCGACCTGATTCTGGCGAAACTCAGTCCCGAAGGCTACGAAGAGATTAGCCGGTTCCATGTGCTGGAACCCACCAACGAAGTCTTCGGCCGTCCTTGTGTCTGGAGTCACCCCGCTTTTGCCGAAAAAAGCTGCTTCGCCCGCAACGACAAAGAGCTCGTCCGTGTGGACCTAGCAAAACGCTAGCACTCGCACAAAAACACTAAGACTTTTAGCTGTTAGTTTCAGGATGATAGGTAAATGAGGCGGGGCGGGACTCTGTCAAGCCGTTATCGCCCATGAGCCCTGACTGAGACTGAAGAAGCACTTTGCTAATGGAGTTACAGCGGATGACTTGAACCAGGGGTGTGGGAAAGGATGCAATCTCAAAGCAGTTTCCTCGAAACGGGAAGCCAAAGTAGCGAAGAATCGCCGCACTCCAGACCCTAGCAGCACCTCATAGCTTTCCGATAACGGCACTAGCGTCTTGGAGTGCGATAATCTTTCACCGCTTTCCCCTGCTCAAACTTTCAATGGTCCAATCGCACCCCCTTTCAACCGCATCCTTGCCCCAGCAAAGCTTGTTTCACCTCTTGACCTGTCCGGCAATTCGCCGAACACTACTTCCACGGTAAGATTGGAACAAATCAGCAACTAAAGACGCCCCGATTTGATGAGACACGGTCGACCTCAGCGCAAAAAACTCATCAAGCAGGCAGCTGCCTACGAAAAGCACACGCTCTCGGATTTTGTAATTACATCCGCTCAAAATGCAGCCCAGTCGGTCATCGAGGAACAGCAAGTCATCCCACTAAGCGCAGAGCAAAGCACAAAGTTCGTACAGGCCCTAAAAACTAAGCCTAAGCCAAACCAAAAAACTACTCAAATACCCGAATGTGCCGGCCACTCTCATCGATCGCCTCAATCTCCCTCTAGCGGCGAAAAGACTCGGAAGTCGTCTTCTTCTCAGCGCAATCGCGCGTTCCGTTCAGGCTTTGAAAGAAATCACAGCAGCCCTAATCATCGTGGATGCAAAATCCCAAGACGCCCACAGTTTCTACAAAAAATTTGGTTTCATCGATCTTCCCAGCAAAACGGACCGGCTGTTCTTACCCATGACAACGACAGCATCACTCTTTGACACCTAGGCCCGAACCCGCCATCGGCAACTTCAGATTCGCCACTACTTGGTCCGCGTTCACCATATTCGAGACCGCGGCACTCAGGTCGGGATTCTGTAAGGCCCAAAGGTAGGCATTCTCGGGAATACTCCATTCGCCAGGGATCTCTGCCTCCAGAGCCGGTTTCGCTTGCGGTGCCGCTGACGCTTGGTTGGATCCAGCGTAAAAAGGACGTGCCACTTTCATTGCAATCACTTCCACACCCGCTTGCTTTGCCTCTGCGAGCGCATTCTCTAGAAACCGATGATTCACAATGTTGTAAGCCACCATCGCCACGGAATAGATTCCCGCTTTAACCGCCCCCTTTTCAAGACACCAGCAGGATCGGAGTGCAACGACACCCCCCAAAGTAACGCACTTCCCCTGCCTGCTTCAGCTCTTCATACGCTTCAAAAATCTCAGGATAATTCAACAACTCTGCTGGGCTGCTCGCGCCATACGGTCACATCAAAATATCAAGATAATCCGCCTGCAATCGTTCCAGACTTTCATTTACCGAATCCATAACGATCTGTTTGTAATTTTTTCCCTATCAACCGTGCGACACTATACGCCTTCTCCATCAAGTTACAGAGCACCGCCGATTCAGCTCCCCTCCGCAGAACGCTAAAGTAGTTCAGTCGATAATCGTCCTCGCCGTATCCAACCACTTCGATTAGCTCTCTCACCTGGAGTTTCAGCTGTTTTATTCCGAAGCCGAAAGGCTTTCGAATATCTCCTGATAGACTCTCCCCCAATTCCCATCCCAAAGGCTTACCTTGAACATAAAAAAACTGATCCTGAGGCCGTGCATTGAAAACACGACGAAATCCCGACTCACTCTGCCCCTTCCTATCAGCCGGCGACGTATCCAAGTAATGCAACACCTGATTCAACACCGCCAATACGTGTTTATAGTTCTCTGGATTAATCTCGTTTCCACCCATAAACCCTGTTCGCCTTAAACGACGGTACAGCATCCGCTCATACTGACCTCGCCACTCCGGCGTCTCGCTCCCTAAACCCACACGGATGAAGGCAGACCTAACGCCAACATAGGACTAGCGACCGATTTGATAAACTCACAACGGCTTTGCATCTAAGAAAACTAACGTCACTAGGCGCGGTTGAGAATACTGATTTCCGAAAAAGGAGTATTGTCGCTCAGCATATTCAATCTATTGACACCGCCCTATCAAGCGTGATGTCCACGGTTCATTCTCTGCCGCACTACTGATTACCGGCACTTGTAGGGAGGTTATTCGCAAAAAAAGCATGAGACAAATTTTTTGATCTCCCTGACTATACTGACAACCCAATTGACAATCCCGATCGACGAGGAGACCGCACCAAAATTTTTCGAATCAATATCTCTCGAAAACGTTCAGGCCAGATGTGATTTTCTCTATTTTGACCAAAATCATTATCCATCAAAGCTACCCACAGACCAGAGAGATGTCTATGACCGTGAAGCAATTTAAGATAATGCTTTCTAAAATTCTTCCGATGACAAAAAAAGACATTAGTGAATATAAGAATGTCAAACTCACAATTGGAGGTAACCAAGCCAAGATAAAGACCAATCTCTATTCAGTTCTATATAATGACAAAGCGTATTATATGATCGTATATGAAAGCGATTATCAGCAGCCAATCATGCACCAATTACCGAACTTCGGCTGATACTCGATCACAAAGAAGCATTATCCTACGTCTACAAGGATAGGGAGGGTGTCGTCGTTACAGACATAAAGATCAGTCGACACGACTACAAGGAATAGATGACGACTAGGTAATTGGTGACGACATCGCTTACCCCGCGTGACTCATCTTAAAGTCTAGCGAGAATGAAATCGACTCACTCACTACAAACCCAGCTTGATTTAGCTTCCCTATAGGTTATGCGTTTAGGCGCAGCTTCGTTCTGGCTGGGCAATACTTACAAGGAAACCAATTGGGGCAGGGTTGTTCGAGACATCAGATTGCTTCTGGCGCAGCTAGCAATGCTTCTCTTGCTTGTTTCGCTCGCTCACTGCATTGGTGATTTTTCTCCTGGCTTAGCCGAGGTGCAGGTGCCTTGCAGGGAAGAACAAAAAGAAGCAAGATTCCAGATTTCTGACAGACAAAACAACGCCAGACGACGAATCGAATGTTCATTTAGGATTCCCACCTAAACAACCTAGGACAACCACCAGAATGTACTGACGAATCTCGATCGATGTTGCGGCCGTGCTACACTAATCGCATGAACCAAACCGTAACTCTCCACGGGATGACGCCTACAGAAGTTGTGCAGTTGCTATACCGACAGCGCGCTTCGCGGTGAATTTCCTCTGGATCTGCGAGTTACAAACCGCTTTATCGATCAAACGCTCGATAAAAAAGATCGAGATAAAAAAGATCGAACGATTCGACTCTGTTAAGGAGATCACCTCGAGTTGGCAAGTGCAATGAGGCTCTTACAAACGCTCAATTCAATCGCGACATTAAGCGCCGAACCAACAGGGGAAAGAACCCTAAGAAACTCTCCAAGGGACGGCCCTTTCAACTCGTTACACGGTCATCCGCCGAAAGGCCCAGGGGAAGGTCGTCGCGGTTGTCATATCGAATTCGACTGGATACTCATTCATTGCCTTTCCGAAGATGAAATGCGTCCGGAAAGGATTGGAACCCATAGTGACTAATTCTGAGAAAAAGAAACTTCCGTAAGAAACCTTCACACGATCTCCTCGAGCGGATTGCTACCCCCTTGCACGGCATGAATCGGCCGTCCCTGATGATTGAGATAGGTGGCGTCAAGCAGGACGCCAAAGTGACGGCAAATCGTCGCGGTAGTATCCCCGGGAGTGACGGGGCGCTCGGCAATTTCACCGTCGTCTTTGGAAGTGGCACTGATGACTTGCCCATGCCGGAAGCCGCCACTCCACCATCAATATCGAGGAGACAAAGAACCAATGACTGCGCCCGTCAGTACTGCCCTGATTTCCCAAAGCCAATGTCCGCCCCAATTTGCCCATCGCGATCACCAAGGTGTCGCCGCGAAACCCTCGTTCTTCCAAATCCATCACTAACGTGGCAATCAAGTGATCGAAGATCGGAAGCAAAGGCGCAGACCGTTCTAAATACCGCCGGGAGGGTGCCGCCATAGGGGAGTATGCTGTCACCGTGCGTGTCCCGGAAACACCATGATTACTGAGATCAATGGTGGCGAAAGTTACTCCCGCTTTCCACTAATCGCCTCGCGAGTAGTGCCTGTCGCCACCAATTGTGTTTACCTTAGCACTCCACCATTTTTTACGATTCGCGGAAAAGATCAAAGGCTGCCTGCGCCCGCCCGCCGGCTACCAGATCAAACGCTTACTGCTCGAAGTGGTCCATGTCCTCCATTTCATCTCGCGTATCCAAATCGGAATGCCGTTGTTCCATTTATTTCCGCAGGGAATGACGCGATTGAATCCGGTGCGTGGTCAAACCTTGGGGAAACTGAAAGAGCTTTTCCCTCCTTGGCGACGAAGGGATCATATTGCTTACCAGCACAGCCACCCTAAACGGGGCAATTACTTGCGCTTTCTCACCATTGTGTTTGGTTCCAATGGGTTAATACAGGTGAGATAGCCATGTTCGGGCTCGCTGGAAGGCCATGGATCAATTGAGACCTTAGTCTGGACAGCCATTTGGTTTTTCATCAGCACACTCGTTTCAGCCATCGGCACATACATGGCACGCCGTTCGAAACATTTATTTTAGCGGCGTGTTTATCTGCAAGATCCCTGATGGGATATTTTCACAATCCACTCCCGCCAGCGGCTGCGCAAAAGCCTGCCAGATCTCGAATTCCCCAAAACTTGAGTAACCATCGATCATGGGGACTGAAATCTTGATGTTATTTAAGAGATTGCGGCGTTCCAGCTCCTAACGCCACAACATCGGACAAATCCAGGTCTGATTCCAACCACGGGAAGATCCCGACTACCGGTCTGTATTTGTTTGATGATCGAAACGGAACGAGCGGGATTCACAAAATTATCTCTATTATAAAAAATCCGATTCATCCTGGCTGAACCTTCTTCCATCACTCCGCTCAAAGGCAATATCATGAAGCAAATCATCAGAGCCAAGGGTTTTATAAAATTTTATAATTCGAGCATGGTCGTGGCTATAATTATTACAGTACTATGAAAATGATTGCCAAAGGCAAGCTTAAGGCCAAGATGCTGGAGTATTTTTGCGAAGTGGAGCGGATCAGCAAAGAGATCATCGTCACGGATAACGGTCGCCCATCCCTTCGAGTCATTCCCTTCTAAGACCAGGAGAGTATGGAAAATCTCTTTGGCAATCTTTGAGGCAAGGTCATTTACTGCGGTGATCGCATGGAGACTGAGTCGGGTAAGTGGAAAAACATCTGACAGTGATACTCCTTGATTACCAATGCTACTCTGGTGAGTGCTGGGTCCTACCAAGTTTTCCACCAAAGCTTCCAAAATCTGCGCAAAGCTCGAACAATCGAACGGCTATACGAGTGCCATTTCCAATTGGGAGGTTGGAATCAAAATCAAGAAAGGGAAGCTCGATATCGGCATCTCAATCAAAGATTTCGCCAACCGACTCAAACGTTATCGTTCTCTCAAAATAGTCCCAGTCGACGCGTCGATCTGGATCAAAGACTTGGAGTTGAAATGGAATCACCCGGATCCCGCTGTTCGAACCATCGCCACCACGGCTTTGACGTTCAATGCGCTCATCCTAACCAAAAACCAAATCATCTATCGTTTTCGTGGGGTTAAAACAACCTGGTGATTGAGGCGCGGATGCTGGCAAATTTCAAAATTTCCGCAATGAAGAAGGATCACGGCGCGTTACGAGAAGCGTCTGATTGACCAAATTCAAGATTCCAGCCTTCCTTGAATCGCTTGACTGCCTCATTCAGCCGTGTCGGCGCTCGAACTATTTCATCATGAAAGCAACCAAACTCAAAAAGGCTCTTCGCTTTGTTATCATAGCCTTCATTTATTACATTCTGGCTTTACGGAAGCGCGCTGGAGGGAAAGTGGCGAGTCGTATGAGTTGTGTTCTCCAGACAAACGCTGCCACAGGTTGAAGGCGTCCCATGGAAATCGGCGCGGAATGGCGAAGCGTTACCGACCGAACTCCTGGAAGAATGGAAGGGTAAGTGATCAGTAACGCCACCGAATGGAAAAGTATATCTCGCCATCTCACTTGGGCGCCGTGAACTGAAACTAGCGGAGAAAGGCGTGCAACATCTTCCCAAAGCACTTCAGAAAAAGTCTTACGACCACCTCAGCAGTCATAAAGGCTCACCTTTCCTACTATAGGCACAGCATTGAGTTTTTCCGATTCGACTATCTGGTGATTGGCACCGAAATCAACGAAGACGACAACCGAAACAGGGCTTGGTGGGATATGCCTATGTTAAACTGCACGGACATGCCTACCAGACACTGCAATCCGAGTATCCCGACCTTACGATCTTTGCCTCGTTCACGCTTCCCAACAACATGTCCAAGCATCGGGGCAAGATGTTGAGCGCGTTCAAGGTGTTGATGCCCTACAACGATCTGATTGGCGTGAGCTATTATCCGTTCTTTATAGACCAACCGGAAGATTGTCTCGGGGTCTTGGATTGGCTGCTCGACGAATTCAAGGGATTCGAGAAACCATTTACCATGGTCGAAACCAACGATGCTGCCGATCTCCTCTTACGGCGGCTCCCGATGGCGCGCAACCACCTCACTCTCTGTCAAGGGCGCCCTATCGATTGCGCCGAATCAACCGCGACCCAATCTTTCCCATCAACCTCTGGCGCAGCGCCAATACTGATGCCTTCCGCCCCTCTACTCACCGTCCGAACCGTTCCACAGACGGGTGCCCAACCGAGCCGAGGATTGAACCAACCAACATCAAACGCACCCGTGGCATCGGAAAGATCGATCTGAATCGGCGCACTGTTCGGCGAGTAAACGCAGCACACTTCTTCCTGCTTCACAAAACAATAGTCCGCCGAATCACTCGTCAACTCACCCATTGCCGACATTTCGGTAAAGGGAAGGGGTTGATGAAAAAAATTCATGGCGATGTGCTTCAGTTTCCACATGTCCTCCCACAGCCGCAGGTCCTCACAATTGAGATCGTTGTGTGATATCGATAGCTAAAATACCAATCTGCCCCGGCGCCCCTAACCATAAGGTTGCCCCAAAGCCCGTGTCGCCGAACACCGGCGTCCGGTTGCACGTCCGGATCGGCAGGATCGATCTCGTCGAGGCACACCACCCACTGCTTCCTGGCATCGCCCGAGCGTCACACCCAATTAAGCGTCTCCGCGCGGGTCAAGTTCATGTCATCCATCTTGCAACGATAAGCCCTCGAGACAGAAATACTCCAGCAACGGAGGGTAAATGACATCGTGTTGCCCGGGATATGTAATGGACCATGACTGGATGATTGTAAGGATCGTTCGCCTCAAAGAAATCCGCGAGCTGTGATCGCTGTTGATCGGTGTTCGTATTCTCCTCACCGAAATTCCAAACCAACGCGAGATGATGACCCACTCGGCACAATCAACTCGCGATAGTACAATCGCCTCAGACCCAACCCACCACTGTCGAGTAGTTGATCATTTTCTGTCCCCTGAGCCACAACATGGAACATCAAACCCACCCGCCCCATGTTGCGAGAAAACCATCTCCCATTGATCCAGCCTACTGCAATCAAACCGGAATCGCTCGTCATGAGTTGTCTACGGCCAAACGTCATCGCCGTCGTTCATGATAAGGAAATATACCGAATTCCTCCCCTGCCCTGCCAAATAATTGAGTGTGCCTATGATGTTCTTTCCTTTGCTTGCTTGCCGCATCGGTCTCCTTTTCGACCAATCTTGTGCGTGTGGTGCATACCCATGCAGCGATGACTCGGCTGCCTCATTCGCGCGGAACTGATTGAGGCTTTGTGAACCGGTTTGACGCTGGCGAAATCAACATAAACGAGGAGGTTTTCCGGACTGTCCGCGCGGCCCCTTGAGAAAAGCTTGCCCCGTGCCCGCAAAACGCAAGCACCGCTCACCCATATACTCCCAATCGTCCCTTGGCTCGGAAGTCGTTCCCCAGCTTATTGGTGGCTTGATCTCAAACGTTCCGGTGTTCCCATCAAAGTGGGTTCGTTCGCTAAAGTCGTCGCCATCGAACATCGCAATATTCTGACCGCGGCGAAACGAACACTTCCAAGCCCATGCCCCCGGTTCGTCCGGGGCAAAATGAGCGCGCCAGATAGAACTCGATTCACTGCTTGTCTCGCCAGCGAATCCGTCGGCATAATAGCAGCCTGGCACAGTATAGTGCTTTCCAGAAGCCGCATGAGAGAAGGAAATATCGAGTCGAAAATCAGTAAAGAGATTTGGATTCGATCGCTCACCTAACTCAGCCCCTTGAACGACAAGCGTGAAGTGATGCTACTGTTTGAGCTCGCCATAGACATCGGGTTCCAAAGTCTGGAGAGTGGCCATGATACCAATCTCGCCCAACGGTCGTGAAAACACCAGTTGCGACCATCGTCCTCAAGCGATATCACTCCCATTCTCAGTATGGGCGCTTGCCGTGACTCGAATTCGATCCCATCGGGCAATCTCAATTTCCGTCCACGTGTAGCGAAACCGCTCCGCCCTCCGCCGTCGCAGCCAGAAGCAATCGAAAGGTCTCAACGGTGCATCATTAAGATGCACCTGATAGGTCGGGCGCCCATCATTTTCACAACCACACACAGAGTGATGGAATATTCACTGTCGGCGAGGGCGAGGGGCAACTCCACCGAGCCGGTTTTCCCGGGCTCACGGATAGCCAACCACTGATTGTCTTTTCGGGATTCGGTTCCTTTGTAAAGGAAATCGGTGGCATACATCGAGAATCACGGCATCGGTGCAGCAGGCATCGCCAACACGCCGGTTACGAGGCACCGCCCGGAGATTATTTCTCACCAATAGAGTTGGCCACCATGAGGCGGCCGAGATTTTGGCGGTGTCGGGCATTCCCTGTTCACGGATTAAAGTGAATCAATTCGATCGTTCAATCGGGAATTCGCTCACCTGAGGAGACCAAACGCATCTCTGCGGAATGGTTGAGTTGATTACCTCTACGATCATATAAATCCAAAGTGACGAAAAATCGCCGCACTCCAAAACCGTCCGGAAACAAAAAGACCGTCCAGTTTCGCGACAGCGTCTGGAACGCGATGCCCCTTCACCGCCTTCCCCTAGCTCAAAAACATCGCTCGCTAGTCTGCCGACAACGTAAAAGTCGAGTCAGCACCAACGAAGACTCCGTTGCCGCTTCATTCCGAACGACCATGAACAAATCCTGTTTTCCTTTGATAGGCTTGAGGTCAAGATCAAACTCGGGCATCTTGAAGCTGCCTTGTTGTAGACCATCTTCTTGACTTTTGCGGACGCCCACACCGGCTCCTCCGGATCATCAAGTCGAAGTTTGACCGTCCCCCCCTTGCTATCCGAGCACACCAAGCGCTGCAGCCCGAATCGTGATTCCCGTGACATCGGTGACATCAACATCCCGAAAAGCCAAATAGCCGTTATGTCGCGCATTACCCCCCCGTGACTCGCCAGGTCGACGTTCTTTGTCTCATCAGCTGCAGACGGCGTGAAGAGCGGGCTCCGCAGGAATTGAAGTGCCGACACACTCAACGGCGGGTCATAATCGTCTCCCTGATCTGTGTAGACCGCTCGGATCACAAAGGATCCGCCGCCGTCATCGCCACTAGTGAACTTCCCTATGAACTCACCGGCCAGCGGATGCGTCTCAACACAGTCTCATCGGCACACAAGACATACTTAAGAATGGAAGGTGCATCCTTCTCGTTGAGCAAGGCGTTCAGCGGTATCGACACCGGTCCCCAAACGCCCCCCTCCGATGACAATCTTTTTCGCCAAACGAGCCAGCAATATCGTCGCCACTTTCACCTGATGGCAGAGTGTCCAAATCAAAATCGGAGGCCACATAATCGAAACTCAAATGCACATTGCCATCTTCGACGCCTCCGTCCGCCAACGAACCATCCTCTCGGTCCTTCACATCAACCGCATATCCAATGGGCCGATTCAGGAAGTAGAACGATTGATTCCCATTTAAAGCGACCGAAACCCTCGGCGGCTCATTGCTGGAAACCACTTTGATCGAAGCCGAGCCCGTGACACCCGATAGATCCGTCACGGTCAACGATGCAGTATAGGTTCCGACTGAATCTAATTCCACTTCGGGATTCGCCTCTCAGTAGGTTCGAGTGTTGCCGGCCAAGCCCGTCACCTCCCACTGACACCGCAGATCATCGCCGTCATAATCCTCCGTGCCTTGCGACGAGAGCAATACTCTAAAGAGAGGAATCCCACCCCTCAGATTTGAGGCAGCGTGGACGATCGGTGCGCGATTTCCCGCCTTCATATTCAATCCGCGTGATTCTCGAATCGGGGCTCCTCTGCATTCAGCGACCGCCATATTCCAACACGTAGAAATCCCCATCCGGACCGGATTAACGAAATCTGAACGATGATAAATCGGCCCTCCCGTTGCCGAACGTCCGCCGGTTCCTAATTCAGGAAACTCGTTCGAGACGTCATACGGGTAGCTAAACAAACGAAGGCGCCACAGGGGACAATTCACGGATTCCCGTCGTGTTATTGGGAGAATTGTTGATGAGGCGATCACGGTCAAACAGGGCACCCTGCTTGTTTTTGGCATAGTCCCAATAAGAGAATGCGGACTCGCCGACAAAATAGGCCAACCAAAGAAGCCAGGTTTCCTAGCCTGATTAAATTCGTCATAGCCCTTGGGTCCTTTCTCAAAATCCTCTCTCCCAGCAGGGCCGACTTCACCTCCAATAAAGGTAACCGGTGGCACTATCTACCGTGACCCGCCAAGCGTTCCGGTGTCCCATGGTGTTAAATCTCAGGACGGGTCTTTGGCTGCCAGGCGAAAACATGTTACCTTCGGGAATGGTGTAAGATCCATCCGGCTCCGGATGAATTCGAATTTGCGGAACCTCCCGGATCATCCCATGCCGCTCGTCGGTGTGGGCGCTAATATTGTTGCCGCGATTATTGCCGACCGTGAGATACAAATTCCCGGGCTGATCCCAAGTCATCCCACCGCCTGTGTGACAACAGGATCCCTGCTGCGCGGGGCCATTCAAAAACGACAATCGCGGAATTCGCCACCAACAGGCTTTGGCCTCAACCGGATGGTAGTAATAAAGAGACATCCAGCCGTTTTCATCAAAGTTTGGATCCAATGTCATCCCCTTCAACCCTTGCTCCGGATTGCACTGCAAATTCACGGCCAACATGCCCACGCTCTTCAATGCTTGAACTGCCGGATCGTAGACCTTAACCGTGCCTCGAAACTCCATGATGAAAACGCGGCTATCATTGGCGATCTCAAACACAACTGGCTCACAAAGCTCGTACGGCTGCGTCAGTCGGTTGACCGTGAAGCAATTATCCCCGGGCCGCTAATTGGGATCGGCATCGCGGGCCGCGCCAATGCAGGCAAAATTCAAAAACCCAAAAACAAGAGCGGTCACCAAGACCAATCCAGCGTGTCGTCGTGATATTTCTACGTTCATCTTACGAATCACCCCTCTGGCCAAAGACTCCCGTCTGGTCAGCGGAAAGTGCAGCGTTAACGGCAAAGCCGGGAGATTTCGTGAGGACTATGACAGAAAGGGCCGTAAATTTGTTACTCTACCCCCTGGCCGTCACCGAGTTGTAACAATCATACCCCGCACTCCCCCGCGGGGGAAAGGTGGTTGCCTATTGGTTTTCGAACTGGCCCGACTCCTCTATCGGCTCGACTATCCCCCCCGCAGCATTGTAGACGCGGTGATTCTTCGCCCGCTTCCACTCGATGAATCGAATCATTTACTCAAAGTCTGGTCGACACGGTAGGGAGCAAACGTTTGATTCTGCGCCTCTGAACTATCGAGCGTGGCGAGAACAAAACGCGTCTTTCGATGACATGGCGGACTATGCCTTCAACAGCTTCAATGTGTCGACAGATGCCGAACCACTTCGAGTTCTTAGCGCCCAATCTCACGGCGAATCTCTTCCCCCTGCTCAGGGTCCAGCCCACGCTCAGGCGTAATTTCCGCCTCGCAATGAACTCGCCTACGGCAACCATCAACTTGTGACCCTCAGTCATGGCCTCTGGCTGACCGAAGCCCTAAATCACTCTGACGGGCGGTTTTCAGGGAGTGCTCTTGGCACATGGAGCGATCGATTGGCTCAAGGCCGCCGCTCGAAAACCTGTCCTGCCTGGACGCGCTACAGATTGCTTTCCGGGTCTTGGGATTCACCTGTCTAATTAGCCTCGTCGTCACTGCGTTCATGGGGTTCATACCCGTCCTGAGCGCGCCTCAAACCAATCTAAGCACCTCACTTGAAGAAGACATGTGACAAAGGGGGAATACTCACTCTTCTGAGGCTCGGAGCGGGCTTGATCAGTGGCTCAGCCCTAATTCTGCCTCATAACTAGTCAACTCTACGACATCACCACTTATGATCGTCCCACATAATCTCTAATTGTTTTGGTGTTCAGCGTCGTCAGCCTCAGCGCATGTGCCTGCTCCCCAGTTACCGGGTCGCCACGGTTCAGCCCACGGAAGCCCTGTAAGGAAATTAAACAAGGCGACTTAAATTATGCCGCATAATGGCGTACGATACGAGCACCCCGACACGAGATGAAAGCTGTGGCGAGAAAGCTCGAGATTACCGATGCCGATGTGATGCGCATCGCCATACAACAGGAAATCCAACGCTCG
>JAMASS010000027.1:25496-73196 GCA_024761205.1 Limisphaerales bacterium | reverse complement strand
CAAAGCCATGGGGCTTCAAAAGACCGGAGCAATTCTGGAGTCTCTCGGGGAGAGCCGAGGGCATTCCTTGGATGAACGCCTGTGGGCGCAACGGCCGCCGGGATCCCCTTTTCCCGCCCCGCTCCAAGTAATCGCTTTCCAAAAATTGAACTGCGCCCGGTTCCCTTGAGAAAGCCCCCGGAGACTCGCATGACCGGCAGCCTTACCGGTTCCATTAGGGCCGCGAAAACGAGGCTACTCTTGAGGGGCCGATGCCACGGTGGCTGAAATCCAGAATCGTTGCCACATATTCGCAAAAGATGTCATGCTGGTTCCAGCGGTGGTTTTGAATCAATGAAATCAAGAATTAAATTGGGCTTGAGGCTTAACGAGGTGAATGAGTTCGGAGAAGACAGCGGAGTAGCCTTGAAACCCGAGAGATGCGGCTGTTTTTGATAAGCTTAGTCTGATTAAGATGAGAGTCAGCTTTTTTGGCTGATCAGAATAGCTCTCTACGCCCATGTTGGGGAAGCGTGTCAGGAATCGGTTTGTTGAGTCCGATATATCAAGGCTTCGAATTTCTGAGCAACTAAAATAAGTAGTCAAATGCTTCTGTTGACAGTTTGTGTTTGGGGTATTAAAATTCCATTTTCGAAGGAGTATTTTAATGATGCTGTAGGGTTGTTATGATTTTGCGAGTGTTTATTGTTGTTGTTAGTACCATAGGGTTCGGGATTCATTGCTTGCTGGGTGCGCAACTGATTCTATTTGATTTTGACGGTGCGGCGGGGAACGAAACCTCGTTTGGTGCGGTGTCCCAGCCGACTAATGGGACAGTCAGCGAAATCACTCGCGGGTCCGGCATAATTGCGAGTCCTGCGAGTGGCACCTTTAGCGCCCGGTCTTGGTCGAGTGAGAGTATTGATCTTGATGATTACTTTAGTTTTTCCATTGAACCGGATCCTGGTTTTCAACTGAATCTTTCTTCGCTGGAGTTGGATGAGCGGCGCTCGGCTACCGGAATTCGGAACTGGTCGGTGCGCAGTAGTTTGGACGAGTTCGCTTTCGATTTGTCTCCCTCCCCATTTTCGGTTCCCGATAATACGGAAACGCGGTTGGACCAAGAGATATCCTTCAGTGTTACTGATTTCTCCGAGCTGACGGACAGGGTGGAGTTTCGGATTTACGGCTACATGGCGGAGGCCAACTCGGGCACTTGGCGGATCGATAACGTCGAACTTTTTGGCGACGTTGTCGCCGTGCCAGAGCCGGCCGGCTGGTTCGTCGTGGGAAGTTCTGTGTTGATGGGCTGGGTGATCAATCGGCATCGGCGGCGGCGGGCGGATTCCGAATGAATTGGTCGGATATTCCTTCCGGGTTTTCACACCGTAGGCGGTTGGTGATATCCAGTTCCATGTCCAAAATTGATTTTGCGTCCGAGCAGATTGGTCTGACTCAACTTCAATAGTTGATGGTGACAAAGCATTGCCATAGTTGTGGGTGGGAATGGATGCTGAGCGGACAGCCGGGACGAAGTGTGACCTGTCTCCAATGCCGGGCGGATCTGCGAGTTTGTTTGAACTGCGAACATTTCGACGAACACGCGGCGTACCAATGTCGGGAGCGAAGGGCGGAGCCGGTAATGGAGAAGGATCGGGCGAATTTTTGTGAGTATTTTGAGATGGTTCTACGGACATTCGGGGGAACCAAAAAAGTGCCGGATGCTGCTGATAAACTAAGAAAACTTCTTGGTGACTGAGATGGTGAACGGATGTTGGGGTGGGTGGTGCAAGATACACGATAAGCTCGGATTTGGCTGTGACCATTGACTTACCTGCAGGTTGATCTATCCTGACCGTCAAACTTTGACACCTTATGCCTCCAAAGACTGAGAAAGGACGAAAATCAGTTCCCGATTCTTCTGCTGATGCCTCTGAAAGAAGGCGGAATTTGCAAACGGCCATCAGCACGATTACCAAAACGTTTGGTGAGGGGAGTATCATGCGTCTCGGGGACGCTAATCTGAAATCCCAAATTGAAGTCATTCCAACCGGAGCAATGTCGGTTGACATGGCATTGGGCGTCGGCGGTTTGCCGAAGGGCCGAATCATTGAGATTTACGGACCGGAATCTTCCGGCAAGACGACCGTGATGCTGCACGTGATTGCGAATGCGCAAGAGGCGGGGGGGGCGGCAGCCTTTATCGATGCTGAGCATGCGCTTGATCCGGCGTACGCCAAGAGGCTTGGAGTCAACCTAGACGACTTGTTAGTTTCTCAACCCGATAGCGGAGAGGAAGCCTTGACGATCTGTGAGACCTTGGCTCGTTCGGGCGCGGTTGATGTGATTGTTGTCGATTCTGTGGCCGCTCTGGTGCCCAAGGCCGAGTTGGAGGGAGAGATGGGGATGGCGACGATGGGCATGCAGGCGCGATTGATGAGTCAGGCGTTGAGAAAGCTAACTTCAATCTTGAGCAAAGGAAAAACCACCTGCTTATTCACCAATCAGCTCAGGGAAAAGGTGGGGGTCATTTTCGGGAGCCCTGAGACAACTCCGGGTGGAAAGGCGTTGAAGTTCTATGCTAGCGTGAGAATTGACATTCGCCGAAAAGAGACACTGAAAGACTCCAGCGGGGCAGCGATTGGGAACCATGTCAAGGTCAAGATTGTGAA
Source organism: Limisphaerales bacterium (assembly GCA_024761205.1). Taxonomy (GTDB): domain Bacteria; phylum Verrucomicrobiota; class Verrucomicrobiia; order Limisphaerales; family AAA164-E04; genus UBA2970. The sequence goes on along the minus strand of JAMASS010000027.1, from coordinate 70,545 downwards.
AAACAAGGTGGCACCTCCTTTTGCTGAAGCCGAATTTGATATCATCTATAACCATGGGATCAACAAAGAGGGCAGTATGCTTGATCTCGGCCTCAGGGATGGTGTGGTGAACAAGAAAGGGGCTTGGTTTCAGTTTGATGGGGAGTTGATCGGGCAAGGCAAGGAGGCGACAAGACTGGCGCTGATGGAAAACGCAGATCTAGCTGAGCGCATCAAAGCCGCAATTCTGGCAAAACGATATCCGCCTAGAGCGGACAAATCCCCCGAATCAGAAGCTGTTAAGGCGGCTTCTTAAGGGCTGCCCCGTTCCCTAAAAGTTGCCTCGGGGGTGCCGAATAGTAGTTTTGAGCGCCTGCTTAAGCTCCCGTGCCGGCCTTAATTTCCTCGGCTTTGGGTGACTCTTTATCCCTTCCGCTCTTCGCTGTCTCCTCTGATTTGTAGGGCTTGTAGTAGTAGTCGGAGTAGTAATATCCGTAGCTATTGTCTACGCTGATGTTGTTGATCAAGGCTCCGATCATTTGAACACCGGCTTCTTTAAGTCGTTGTACGGTTCGACGGGCGTGCTCCCTGCGAATCTCGTTAAATCTGGAAATAAAGATAATGCCATCGCACTGTGATGAGATCGAGAGCGGATCGCTAACTGCGGATATGGGTGGACAGTCGATAACAACTCGGTCGTAGTTTCTTCGTGCTTCATTGATGAACTGAGAGAATCTCTCGCTGCTGAGGAGTTCAGAGGGGTTTCTAGGAATGGGTCCCGATGTGGTGAAGTCCAGGTTCGGAATCTGCCCTGATTGGATAATGTCCTTAAAATCTTTTTGTTCTGTCAAAAAGTCTGTCAGGCCGTAAGTATTTAGGAGTCGGTGGATTTCATGGAGCGCCGGTCTTCTGAGGTCGCTGTCAACTAGGAGTGTTTTGCTGCCGGCTTGAGCCCAGACGATGGCGAGGTTCGAAGCGGTCAACGATTTTCCTTCTCCAGACTTAGTGCTCGATACAGCAATCATTCGGTAAGAGCTGCCATTCGGCAAGAGCGATATCGTGGCCCTAAGAGTGCGAAAGGACTCTGAGACAACGGACTGAGGGTTAATAAAAGATTCCTGGCTCCGCTCTGAGTTTTCTCCGCCCTTAATTCGGGCGATGTATCCCAGAAATGTTAAGCCAAGATAGGCTTCTACATCCTCTTGGGTCTTGATCGAGTCATCCAAGAAATTGACAAAGAAAGCGCTCCCCACCCCAAGGACCAAGCCGCCGAACACCAAAAACAGAAGAGTGAACGCAACACGGGGTTTCACGGGCTCCAAGGGATCGTGGGCATAGTCGACGACTGTAATACTGCTGGCGTAGCTTCGCTGAGCGATTCTAACCTCTTCAAGTCTGGAGAGGAGGGTATTGTAGAGGATGTACAGATGTTCGGCGTCGCGGGACTCAATATCGTAATGAATTCGTTGTTTGTTAAGTTTTAATTGGGCTGTTTCGCGGACTTTGACCAGCGCCGCCAGGCTGTCTAGTTTTGCCTTCGCCTGTTCGGCGGCTAGTAACGTTGCGGGTAACACGTCGTTAGCAGTTTTGGCGAGAGACTGTTTGAGTGAGGCAATCTGTTTTTTAAGTTCCTTCACCGCAGGCCAGCCTTCTTTGTAAGTGACCAAAAGGCTCTGCAAGTGGGCTTCCGCCTTGGTTAGGGATTGTTGCAGAGCGATAATTTGCGGGTCTGAGGCGATTTGAGGGATGGTCTCGAGCGGTTTGCCCGCTGCCAAATGGCTTTGTATTGCTTCAGCAATTGACCGAACCGCAGCTTCTTCACTTTCGGCCCGGGCATAATCCGTCTGAGCTTGGATTAGGGCTCGCAGGGTGATATCCTGATCCTTCTCCAGTGAAACGGTGCCATGGGATTCCCGATAATCCTGCATCTTTTGACGGGCAATGTTCAGTTTCTCCTTCGTAGACTGAAATTCGTCTTCGAGATAAAAATGAAGGTCGGCCAGTTTTCCTACCTTGGTTTCGCGATTCTGCTTAACAAATTCATCCACGAGCGTATTGGCAATTTTTGCTGCTTGTTTTGGATCGGTGTGTTCGAAGCCGATCTTCAGCAGTTGAGTGAATCGGATGGGAGTGACATTGATTGAGTCGGCGACCGATTGGACGACATCATTCGAATCCCGAAATCGCGGGTCAGCTCTGAGATCGAGCTGATCAACTACTTTTTGGACAAGGGTTCTACTAATGACCTTCTTTTGTTCGGTGTTAAGAAGATGAGACCGTCTCACATCCGTGACCAATCGCTCCGTTCCTTTTAGGATATTAGGCTCCACGGTGTCTATCTGGACCATGGATTCGGCCTCATAGACTGCCACGGCTTTGAAGAGGTAGATCACTCCAAGGGCCAGGGTCGTCACAAATGTAGTAATCACCAGCCAGCGACGTTCAAGCAGGACGTACCAATAATATTTCGCATTGGCCTTTTCTTCAGTCATGCTGCCAAACCCTCTGGAGGCATCGCGAACAGGCGGCATTGGACCGTTTTGAGAGGCACTATTGTAAGAATTATCTATCATTTGGATCAGTGGGTAAAAGCGGAACGGAAAAGATATCGGGACGGATTTGGAGCATGAGAATCACGATGGACTAGTGTCGAATCAGACGATATACCGCCGCCAATCGAATCCTTGAAGTGCGATACTGATGAGAGAATGATCAGATGAGAAGCCCTCGTTTGCATGGCTCTTTCGGTGAAAATATTCCGTGCTGAGTTACTACTTGACCCCATCATAATGACCGACTTGATTCGTTACGCTATGCAAGTCCATTTTCAAACTCTCACTCTGAGGACTTGCGGCATTTGCTTCACCCAAGCACTGCACAGAAGTGACACCCAAAAAAGCAGATTCTGAGGCATTTGTCCAATGCCTGAAAGAACAGTAGGCAGCTCATTGATAACATGCAGCGTGGAATCAATTGTCCACGAATTGATCTTGCCAGATCAATTCACAAAATCAAGCACCCGCAAGCCGCCCTCGAAAGATTATATACCGGTGCCTGGGTAGCGAGCTTTGACAAAGGGGAAACAGCGTGTGTCCGTCCGGTTCAATCGCTTAGATCGTCGACAGCAGCGAAGTGGACGTTAGGCTTTGGGCGGTGGAAACCTAACAGGCAAGGACTGTGGCGATCAACAACCGAATGATGTGGAGTGCGGGTAATTTCATGGCAATGGCATCGCGTTCCCGGGTATCCAGCCTTCTTTGTCGCGCTTGCGTTTGATTTCCCAGGCTTCGTTATCCGCACACCGCACGCTCGGTTTCCCCGGGGCAAATGGTGCCCCAACCACATGATGACCGTTGTTGTCCGGACGTAAGGAACCCTTTGAACTTTGCCCGGTCCCTGAGAGCCACCGTTACCGAACAAGATCGCAATGTCCCGATTCCGGCGTTCATGATGATGTCCGAAGTCATAACCTGTTCCGTTGCCCGTCCTAAATCCACCATGGCGCCGATGGGGTTCTTCGCCGGAACGGCATTCTTTCTTACCGCCCGCGGCCTTTTTGTTGTGGAGTGATGTCCTATGACGTTGCTCAACGCATCCAAGAACTCGGGACCCGAATCGCCCTAGGAGCCGGACGGCATGCTGGGAGCAGGCAGGCAAAATATCGCGGTCACAACACAACGCCAGTAAACTCTGGAAATTGCCGCGTCCTCTTCATAAGCCGCCGAGAGACAATAGGCAGGCTGTCGATGTCTCCCATCCGCTGCACACCTGGCAAACGTTCGAGTTGATCGGCACCCTCGTGAAAGGAGGCCAACCTTCGCTCGGGCTGAATCGCAGCCTGTCGAAAGCAAGTCGAAAGAGAGCAAGTGCTCTAGGTTGAAACCAAAATCAACTCGACTCAGTCGTCAAAAGCTTTGGATCGTCAGTCCTGCGCCCATGAGTGGCGCTGTGGTGAGAGCGACGTCGCTGACCACGAAAAGTTTTCGCATACGCGATCAGCCAGACTTTCCACTGACTCATCCCCTTTATTCAGCGCCGAGATCAGTGTGGTCAACACCGAAAGGGCGATGGCAAAGAGCAGAACTCGGGCGTCGATGGTGCACTTACTTAACTGGGGGGAGCGAGGAGGGCAAGGTCTGAGACAGGGCGCCAGTCCCCAAAATTAAACAAGACACCAATGCCGCCACCGCGCCGACAAGGACAAGCAGCAGATTGGCGACATTGGCGCAAGCCAATCAGCAGCACAAAAAAACCGCGGCGAACAGGAGATACAATTCCGGCCTCGCATGCCTGACCAACCGTTCGTGAACCGGTGTGATCGTGATGGGCTCTTCGTAACGGCCAAACTTTAGCGGATGATCGAACGCTGCCAGGACACACTTGGTCACGTTGGTCAGTTCCGCCTGCACCTGAGCGTCCGTGTCACGTCTTCCCGCAGTTTTCCAACGAGATTAACCCGGATTTCTCGCCAATAAAGATTGTCCAACGGCAGGGAGACTGAAAAGCATGGGGATTGCCCTAGGCCCTCCCCACTCCCACCGCCGCCCATCTTCAAGAAGCCCTCAAAATCCCGTCCACCTCATGGCGGCCATCTCTATTGGCGAGATATCCGGGCTAGCCCAGAGGCGACATTGCGAGTAGAAATGAGTAGAGGCATGCGGTCTAGCTTGGTGCCGAGATAAAGAAGATAGAGGGCTGAGGGACACCGATCACGGACAGAGTCGTCAACCAAAGTCCGGTGGGTGCTCAAAGTTTCATCTTTCAGGTTTGAAGTTCCAAGTTGATGAGCATAAACCTTTGAGACTATCTTTGCTGAGTGAGGCTGACCGTAAAGTGTGACTACGCTGCTCGGGCTGTGCTTGGCTTGGCCCGACACCATGCGGCGGGCAAGGCCGTGCGCGTGGAGTCGCTCGCTACGGAGCAATCGATCCCACACAATTATTTGGTCCAGATTCTTATCGAGCTCAAAAACGCTGGCATCGTGCGCAGTCAACGCGGGAAGGATGGAGGTTATTGGCTGGCACGGAGTCCCGACGATATTACCATAGCTGATGTGTTGCAACATATTCACGGTCGGGTTTTTGAGCCCCCGTCTGCGGATTCGCAATGTCCGGCTGAATTAAGGGAAAGTTGGTCGCAGATACAGAGGGCACTGGACGAGGCGGCTGGCGCCATTAGTTTTCAGCAGATGGTCGAAGCTGGTAGGCAGGAGCAGGAGATGTACTATATCTGAGTATGAATGCTAGGCCGATCGATCCTTTGAATGGTATCTCCACATCCTGCGGCAGATTTAGGCCTGCGGCTCGGGTTGTTGCTCTGTTGGTTGTCGCGGCTCTTATCGGGATGAGCTTGGGCGGACGGTCATTGGCTGCATCTGCGATCGATTTCAACCGAGAGATTCGGCCACTACTCTCGGATCGCTGTTTTTTCTGTCACGGACCGGATGCCGAGGATCGGAAGGCGGATCTCCGGTTGGATCTCGAATCCAGCGCCAAGGCGAATCATTCCAGCTCGTCTGCAATTGTGCCGTGGCGACCGGATCTGAGTGAGATGGTGGTGCGGATCACTGCCAAAGATCCAGAGGATCGAATGCCTCCAGAGGAGTCTGGCAAGGCCTTGACGGAGTCCGAGGTGGCGCTGATCAAGCGTTGGATCGCGGAGGGGGCGGTTTGGTCGCAGCACTGGGCCTATCAAACACCAATACGGAAGCCGGTGCCTCCGGTGAATCGAGGAACCTGGCCGCGAAATTGGATCGATCATTGGGTGCTCGCTCGATTGGAGTCCAACGGGTTGGAGCCATCGTTGGATGCCAATCCGACGACCCTAGTACGGCGTTTGAGTTTTGATCTGGTTGGCCTTCCGCCAACGCGGGAAATGGTAAGTGCGTTTGTTGCCGCGCCGACGCCGCAGGCTTACCAACGCTTGATCGATTCGTTGTTGGAGAGTCCTCAGTTTGGCGAACGGCTTGCGGCCTATTGGTTGGATTTGGTGCGGTACGCTGACACGGTAGGTTATCATGGGGATCAGGATCACAATATCTCGCCTTACCGCGATTACGTGATTGATGCCTTCAACGACAATCTGCCGTTTGATCAATTCACTCGGGAGCAACTGGCCGGTGATCTCCTGCTGGAGACGACCATTGATCAGCGGATTGCCACCGGTTACAATCGTTTATTGCAGACGTCGCACGAAGGCGGTGTTCAACCAAAGGAGTACTTGGCGATTTACGGCGCTGATCGCGTGCGAAATGTTTCTAGCGTGTGGTTGGGTGCGACGATGGGTTGTGCCCAGTGTCACGATCACAAGTACGATCCGATTACGAGTAAGGACTTCTACGCAATGCAGGCCTTCTTTGCAGATGTGGATGAAACACGTCACTTCAAGGATGGGACCAATGATCTCCCAACGCGCCGAGAGCCCGAAATCGAGGTACTGAGTCGGCGGGAGCGACAAGTGTTGGCGTTGCTGGAGCGTGAGATCGAAGCTCTCGAGGCAAGACCCAGCGAGCCAGAGCAGACGGCAGTGAGTGATCGCATGGCTTGGCTCCGGCAGATGAAAGATCGCCTCTCTTCGGAGGCTCGGAAAGTAATGGTGACGCAGGCGGTGGAACCGAGGACGGTCCGTTTGCTGCCGCGGGGGAATTGGCTTGATGAGTCCGGACCGGTGGTCAAACCCGCTGTGCCCGAATTTTTAGGAAGATTGATGTTGGATACCGACCGGCGGGTGACGCGTTTGGATTTGGCCAACTGGTTGACCGATTCTGAATCGGGGATTGGCCTGTTAACGGCACGCGTGTTTGCTAATCGTTTGTGGTTCTTGATGTTTGGAGGTGGCCTGTCCCGCTCGCTCGATGACTTTGGGGGACAGGGAGAGCCCCCTCTGCATGGTGAGTTGCTCGATCAACTGGCGATCGAGTTTGTGGAGAGTGGATGGGATATCAAGCACATGATGCGCCTGATGGCGTGGAGTCGGACTTATCGGCAGGATTCCTATGAGTCGGCTGAGATGCGCGCCCGCGATCCCTACAACCAATTGCTCGCCCGACAAGCTCGTTTTCGACTTCCGGCAGAGATGATTCGAGACACGCTTTTGGCTGGCGGTGGTTTATTGGATTATGAAGTGGGTGGAGCCAGCGTGAAACCGTTTCAGCCGGCCGGTTACTATCGGCATTTGAACTTTCCCAAGCGAACTTACGAGGCACATGAGGATCATCGGCAGTGGCGTCGAGGTGTCTATATCCATTGGCAGCGGCAGTTCCTGCATCCCATGCTGGCTGCCTTTGATGCGCCGAGCCGAGAGGAGTGCATGGCGCAGCGGCCGGTTTCAAACACGCCGGTTGGGGCGCTGGTGCTGTTGAATGATCCGAGTTTTGTAGCAGCGGCCAAGGGGCTGGCGGAGCAAATGTTGATAGAAGGGGGTAGTTCGAAGAGTGAGCGGCTCCGGTTTGGCTTTGAACGGGTGCTTTCGCGAGCGCCAGACCCTGAGGAGCTTTTTTTGTTGAGGTCTCTGCTTGAGAATGATGCTGGAACCCGATTGAGTCAGGTAGATGATAAACGGGATTGGATATTGGCAGCTCGCGCTATTTTGAATCTTAGTGAGGCCATCACCCGATTTTGACCTGAGAATTTGTTGATTATGGATCGCCAGAGTGAATTTCAACGCGCTGTCAGTCGACGAACGTTTCTGCATCAATCAGGCTTGAGTCTCGGTGGGGTTGCCCTCGGCACGTTGCTGCGAGGCAACGGCCTGGCGGGTTCTGGAAAGTCAGGAATCCCACATATTGCGCCCAAGGCCAAGCGAGTCATTTTCTTGTGCATGGCGGGAGGACCTTCTCATCTCGAGACGTTTGATTATAAGCCGAAACTTGCGACCTTACATGGGGAATTGATGCCAGAGTCTTACACTAGCGGACAACCCATTGCCCAACTGCAGGGGCAGCCGCTGAAATGCCAAGGGCCGATGACGGAATTCAAGCAATACGGTCAGAGCGGACAGGAGATCAGCGATTTTCTTCCGTGGCACGCGAAGATGGCCGATGAAATTGCAATTGTCCGGTCCATGGTGACTGAGCAAATCAATCACGACCCGGCGCACACATTCATGAATACCGGAACCGCAGTGAGTGGGCGCCCTTCTATGGGGGCGTGGATCAATTATGGCTTGGGAACGGAGAGTTCCGATTTACCGGGTTTCGTCGTCATGACGAGCGTTGGCGGGCGCAATCCGCAACCGATCGCTTCCCGACAATGGTCTTCAGGCTTCTTGCCGAGTCGCTATCAAGGAGTCGAGTTTCAGTCCAGCGGGGATCCTGTCTATTATGTGAAGGATCCTACCAATGTGACCGATGTCGAACAGGCGAAACTGGTGCGGACGATCAATCGTTTGAATCGGCATCGAAATCAGGTGCTAGGCGATCCTGAAGTTGAGACGCGAATTGCGGCGTACGAAATGGCGTTTCGCATGCAGATGTCCGTTCCTGAATTGATGGATGTTTCCGATGAACCACAGCACATTCTTGGAATGTATGGCGCCAACCCCGGAGATGGTTCGTATGCGTCGAACTGTTTGCTGGCCCGGCGGTTAGCCGAACGGGGCGTTCGGTTCATTCATCTCTATCATCGGGGATGGGATCACCATGGCGATTTGGTTAAGTACATGAACACTTGTTGTGGCCTTACGGATAAGCCGACTTGGGCGTTGCTCACCGATCTGAAACAGCGAGGCATGTTGGCGGACACGTTAATCGTCTGGGGTGGTGAATTTGGTCGGACACCGATGTATCAGGGCAAGGGCGGACCGGGGCGCGACCATCATATCAAGGGATTCTCAATGTGGCTGGCTGGCGGTGGAGTGAAAGGCGGGGTGACCTATGGGGCTACGGATGAATTAGGGTATCACTCGGTCGATAAGACCGTACACGTGCGAGACCTACATGCGACCATGCTGCATTTGTTAGGGATTGATCATCAGCGGTTCTCGGTGCCCTTTCAAGGTTTGGATACGCGATTGACCGGGGTGGAGGATGCACATGTGGTGCGCGGAATTTTGAGCTGATTAGGGGAAATCAGGCGGGATGCCTCGCCGGAAGAACTAGGTACGCTTGTTATGGAAGACGGAGCCAAGCCACGGCCAGAAACCAAACCTCGATCCAAACTAATACTCGACAAAAAGCAGACCGAGAAACTTGCCAAATATTTGGCACTACAAAACTGGAGGTGCCAACAAGAGTTGGTTCTCAAAAAACATGAATGTATTCTGTTTTATGCGAAAAGCAAAAACTACACATTTAATTTAAAGACGTGCAGGTTCGTCGCTCTGAAAAATCACCAGAATACGCAAAGAACGCGAAGGGTTCAAGAATATCACTTGGCGATAAAACAATACTTGCCCCCGATGTTTGAATAGATATAGATGCTATGAGTTCAATATCGAAAGAACGACTTGGCTACCCAACACAAAAGCCACTTGCATTGCTTGACCGTATCATCAAAACCAGTTCCAACGAAAGTGATATGGTGTTTGATCCGTTTTGTGGATGTGCAACAACTTTAGTTGCATCGGAATTGCTAGGTTGTCAATGGTGTGGCGTAGACCTGTCATACAATGCATCAGAGATTGTCGTAATGTTTAAGCGAGAACAAAAATTTGTTTCAATTCCAAGATGTTTCAAGTGCCGCGGACGTTCCCATCCTTCCGACATAGAAAGAGAGATGGCATCAACGCCGAAACAGCGTAGAGATATAAAAAGCAAAGTTTTTAACGATCAAGAGGGGCGCTGCAATATCTGCCATTTGGAATTTGGGATAAACAATTTTTGATATGGTCACATTTTCTCACGAACAAAGGACGGTCTGGATTGGGTAGACAATTTTCAGCTTCTTTGTGGACATTGCAATTTGACAGAGGGTTACGGAACACAAGAATAAGCAAATGAATTTCGCAGTGTTTACCTAGGATTTGAGAAGATCATCAAGCTAAGTATGCGATTTCCAAACATAAAACGTGGCCACATGGCGCACTAAATGCAATAAGTCTTTCGGCACTTAGATATATAATTCCCTAAATTTTCGGCGTTCGTATGGGTTTACGTCTATTCAATACGCTGTCGCGCCAAACTGAGGTTTTTGAGCCATTGGATGCAGAGGGCAAATCCGTTAGTCTTTATTGTTGCGGACCAACGGTTCATGATTTTGCTCACATTGGAAATTTCCGAACTTTCGTATTAACGGATCTTTTATGTCGTTACCTCCGGTTCCTCGGGTATGAGGTCACTTACGTGATGAATGTCACAGACGTCGAAGATAAAATCATCGCTCGGGTCCGAGAAGCAAGAGCGACGCTAAAAGACTACACTACGGAGTTTGAGGGGGCCTTTTTCGAGGATATGGATGCCTTGGGTTGTGTTCGACCGGATAAGGTGCCACATGCAACGGAGTATGTTTCCGCGATCATTGAGCTGATTTTGAAGCTCGTGGAAAAAGGAATTGCGTATATTACCGTCGATGGATCGGTTTATTTCAGTATCAAGAAATACCAGAGCCTAGGCTGTGTCTACGGACAGCTAACCAAGCTGGATTTTGAGCAGATGCGTCCTGGCGAAAGGGTGAGTAACGATAAATATGAGAAGGATGCTATCGCGGATTTTGCCCTTTGGAAAGCCCGCGTTCCTGAGGATGGCGAGGTATTTTGGCCGAGTCCGTGGGGAGAGGGCCGGCCGGGTTGGCATATTGAGTGTAGCGCCATGAGTATGAAGTTGTTGGGGCCGAGTTTTGATCTTCATTTGGGTGGGGAGGATTTGGTGTTCCCTCATCACGAGGATGAGATTGCACAGAGTGAGGGTGCTGGACTGCAGAAAGCTGGAGGGAAGTTTGTACGCTACTGGGTGCATGGAGCCCATTTGTTGGTGGAGGGGAAGAAGATGTCGAAGTCACTGGGGAATTTCTTCACCTTGCGTGATTTGATGGACAGAGGGTTCACCGGGCGGGAAGTCCGGTTTGTTCTGACTTCCGCTCATTATCGCGAGACGTTCAATTTCACTTTAGACGGTCTCCGTGGCGGGAAGTCGGCGCTGAACCGGATTGACGAGTGCGTCGGCAAATTGAGCGAGCTGGCTCGGGAGGTAACGGCAGAACCGAGCGCGACCTTTTTGGACGCCTTTCGGGAGGCATTGGACGATGACCTGAATGTGTCGTTGGGATGGTCGGTTGTTTTTGATTGGGTCCGAGAGATGAATCGCCATCTCAGCGAGGGCGGAATGACTTCGGAAGCGGCGGCGGCTAACTTGGCTGCCTGGAAACGTGTAGATGCTGTCTTGGGCGTTGGCTCTGGAGCAACGTCTGAGGTGCTTGCTGAGGTGACGGCGCTGATGGAAGAACGACAGGTAGCGCGCAAGGTGCGGGATTTTCAACGAGCCGATGCTATTCGCGACGAATTGTTGGCTGCGGGATGGACTATTGAAGATACCCCGAAGGGGCCGCGGGTAAAGCGAGCTTGAAGTTTGACCGAGTTTCCGTCAGCGTAGATTGATTTGTATGGTCGGATTGAAACGAAGATCAGTTATGAAACGTCTTTCTGGATTGGTTGTTGGGATGCTGCTTTTAGCTGCTGGTAGGGCCGCACATGGCCAAAAGCTGATGGAGCCAAAGAAGACGCTGGCGAAGCCCGCTTTACAAGTTCCTTATCAAGTACAGACTCCTTTGCGTCCGCCCGAATCTAAGAAGAAACCGACGGCCCAGCGGACAACCAAGACCCGTTACACGCAATACTCTGAGGACAAGACGCTTACTTGGGATGCTACCTTTAAGGAGATTTATCCCGAGCCGGGTCTCGAAAAGGGCGAATTGTTCTTTCACGTTTCCAATGATTCTGAGAGACCTGTCACCATTACGCAGATTCGTCCGTCGTGTGGCTGCACTCTTGCCAAAAGCCCGGATTTACCCTGGACATTGAATCCGAAGGACGGTGATCAAATCAATCTGTCGATTAACCTAAAAGGAAAACGGGGTACGCTGACGAAATCTGTGTCCGTCTACAGTTCGGCGGGCCGAAAGCATCTGACGTTTAAAGTTCATCTGTATGACCCCAAGAAGGCCGTCGCCAAGATGACCATGAGTGAGAGGTTGAAAAATATGCAGATCGCCGCCAAGGATCGGCAGGCTGTTTTTAAGGGCAATTGTAAGTCTTGCCACTATGACGCGACGCTGGGAAAGAGAGGGGAGGATCTTTTTGTGGCCGCGTGCGGCATTTGCCACGAGACACCTCATCGGGCCACGATGGTTCCCGATCTCTCAGTCGCCAAAGCAGAGATCAAACGCAATGAGGCCTACTGGACTTTGTGGATTACCCATGGAAAGGCCGGAACGCTCATGCCGGCATTTCACAAGGGGCAAGGGGGGCCGTTGACGAACGAACAGATTAAGGATCTGGCTTCCTATATGGTCGAGCGTTTTCCGGACGATCCTCCTGCGGTCAATGCCTCTGAGAAAGCGGTGTCGGCAAATCTCAATCCGTAGTCGCTAGGATGTCTCAGAGGCTGGTGAGGCATTTTTACTTGCAGATGGGTTTCGATCGGATCTCTTCATGAGCGGGCGTTTCGTCACGTTTGAAGGAACGGACAAAGCTGGCAAGAGAACTCAGATACGGATTCTAGCGGAGACTCTACAAAGGCGAGGGCACCAGGTCATCACCGTACGTGAACCGGGTGGGACTCTCTTAGGTGAACGGGTTCGGAACGTTCTGATGTCTCCCGATTTGTCAGGGTTGATGACCCCGCAGGCGGAAGTGTTTCTCTTCAGTGCCTGCCGGAGCGAGCTTGTACGCTCGGTGATTCGCCCTGCACTCGAGTCGGGCAAGGTGGTTCTTTGTGAGCGGTTCTTTGATTCTACCTTAGCCTACCAGGGCTATGGCCGGGGTTTGGATCTGGAGTGGTTAAGAGAGATTATTGATTACTCGATAGACGGAGTGATTCCTGATCTGACCCTGCTGCTTCAAGTTTCGGTTTCAACGAGTTATGAGCGACGGGCCCGGTTAACGTCGATGGACTCGGCGTTCAGGCAAGATATATTCGAGCAATCGGGGGAGTCCTTTTTTTCTCGTGTCGAGCAAGGGTTCAAGGAGCTTGCCAAAGAGGAGCCAAATCGAATCCAAGTCATTGATGGTCATGGCTCAATCAAGGAGGTCGCGCAGAGAATTTTGGAGACGCTTGAACGGTGCGACATTGGTCTGTGATTTTGAGTGTGGCAGTAGGTCTGCCGCACTCAAAGTTTTAGCCGACAGCAGCTAGTTCGGCTTCAAAGAGTTGGCGGGTCTTGCCCTGAAGTTCTTCCAAAGCGATTTCGTTGGAGTCGACCTTTTTCAGTAATGCTTTTTGGGCTAGGTAATCCTTGTTGATCACGCCGGCTTTACTTTGCAGCATCCGCCAAGACTTGCGGCGTTCGACAGCGAATAAGACCATCTGCCGTGAAACAGTAAAGAATTTCATCTTCCCGTTAATTTCCGCTTTGATGTAGACCCCGAAGTTGGGGACATAGGAGCGATGATTGGGATCAAAGACCTTCCGGTTGATGACGTCGTCCTGACTGATGCAGACCAGCATATCGTCCATCTGAATGAACTCTTGAGCCTGCTCTTCGGCGATAGCCTTTAAGTGCTTGCGAAATCGAGCTTCGGTTAATGCCCAGTGGGCGACGGTAAAATTGTATTTATCGCCGGAGGACTTGTACTTGGTTTCCCACCAGTCCTTGGCCAGAGAGGGATTGCCCTTCAAGCTAAACGCTTCTTGAGAGGTTTCTCCGGCGCGAGGGTTGTAAACGAACTCGGGCATGCCTCGCGCGTCTCGAATCATCTTTGCTTGATCGGCCGACATGTTGTCGGGAACGCCGTGTTCGGGTTGGCAGGTTGTGTAGGCTTGGAAGAAGGCGGTGCCGCGGTATTCCATTCCGTCGAGCATGGCGCGGTAAAGCTTAGCCGCGTTTGCCATGGAGACTTGGGCGACAAACGGCGAGCCGTGTCCCGAGGTGAAGGCTTCAGCGACGTTCTTCTTTTCGATGAGTTTGCCTTGGGAGGCTTGGCCAAATTGGTTCATATCGTAGCCGCCCAGCATCGTGGAGGAATCTGAATTCTGGCCACCGGTGTTGGAGTAAACTTGCGTATCCAGCATCATCATTTTGACGTTAGGACGATTCTGAAGAATGACCTTGGAGACGTTTTGGAATCCGATGTCGCCAAGAGCGCCGTCACCACCGATCACCCATACTTTTGGCAGCTCTTTGATTTCCTGATCGGTCATGAAGGTGTCGTCCAAACGAGTGAGAGCGAAGTACTCTTCGTCGGTCATCACGTTCTCCTCCCGTTCGAGCAAGTTATTAGCGAGGCGCTCGGGCACAACGGAACGTCGAGCGTGATTGACGATCACCGATTCACTGAGCAGCCAGCTGATGGTGGCACCGTCTTGGAACAGCGAGTTCATCCAAGGATACGGATGCGGATTGGACGGCGGGGTAGAGCCGTAAACCGTATTGCATCCGGTGCTGGCGCCCATGAACATGACCGACATGCCGTTGGCCATGCGTCCGTCCACGGCTTGCAGCTCTTTGTGGTTGAAGGCATCCGTCCGCATGACGGCACAGAGGGCATTGAGCAATTCTTGATCGGTGATTTCTCCGTGTTCAGCGATGCGCTTCTTTGTGTCTTCATCGTTCTCACCACCAAATCCCATCACAACGTGAGCGATGGATTGGCGGTAAAGCTCGTATTCCTCGCTGCTGCGATCCCGCAACTTCGCCAATTTCTCCGGGCCCTCGGTTTGCAAGCGATCGGCGGTTGCGCGCAAGCGATCCGCTTTAGAGTGATAGAGTGGCCGCATGTAGGCCTCGGTAACGGATCCGACGGCGCGGAGGATGCTCTTCTCACCACAGCCGGCGCAGGCTCCGTCGCCAGAAACCAGTGCTTCGTAGTTTCGGCGGACCATCAGATGATTGCGAAGGGCGGCTTCGCGAGAATCTTCGGGTGTCGCGTCATTGTAGAGGCCTAGATATTTTTGATTCGTGTCCGGTAGGAGGCGCGAGAAGATTTGCGCCGTGGTGAGATCGGAGTTGAGCTCCTCGGTTTCTTCGGTCATGCGCAACGCATCGTGATCGCCGCAGACTTGGACACATTCGCCGCAGCCTTTGCAAAGATCGGAAACGAAGATCGAAAACAGGCCTCCTTCGCCCGGATTTTTCTTTTCGACGGATCGGAAGATTGCAGGCACGGAGGAATATGCCAAGGGTAGCTTGTTAATGATGCCGGTAAATTGATCTTTCATAGGTTGATCGATCGAATCCAGCGCGCTGACCTCCTCACGAACGATGTCGGCGAACGGTATCTTCTCTTTAGCATTCACCGCAGCAACCATTTTCGCTCGGGCCCGCTCTTCGATACCGGGCAATTCGCTGATGAGTTTAGTTTGCTGGGCGGTGTCGCTGACGTAGTTCTTGGCGGCCGTGAGCAGAACGGTTTTAATTTCTTGCGATGTGTTCGGTAGCGCGGTGTCCGGACAGGCGGTAATGCACTCCATGCATTGCGTGCAATTTTCGGCGATATAAACCGGGGTCTCCCTGCGAGCGACGTACTTCGAGGAAGTGGCCCCCGTGCCCGCGCTCATGATGCCGACGGAAGCCAATGCGCTGGCAGGCTGGTGGTAGCCCAATCCGTTACGAAACTCGCTGTCAAACTTTGAGAGCATGGCGTAGGGCGCCCGCTCGATTTGTTCCTGGGGAGGCGCGCAGGTGCCGCAACCACTGGTTTCGCAGCCAGCGGTGGCAGGAATCTGATGATCGCCCAACGGAATGACGGGCGGCTTGCGCATGCTGGAGGTGTCAGTATCTTCAAGTTCCCCGTATTTGATTTCGACCACTCGTTTGAAGCCTTGCCTCATAACCTCCATGTTCGAGTTCACGACTGCTTTGCCGAAGCGCCCGAATTTTTTTTCATATTGGCGGAGAACCGTTTCACGGTAAATTTCTTCCGAAATGTCGTTATCCGAGAGGAAGCTGGAGACGCGGAAGAATGCGCCGAGGAAGGAATTGCCTTGCATACGAAGCTGCAAGTCGGCGCGGTCCGTCGCGTTTTTCGCCACGTCGAAACCGTGCAGGATGTAAACCTTAATGTTGTTATCCTTGATGTGCTTTCGATGATGGCTTGGTATTCGTTGCCAGGCGGTTTCCGGGCTGTCTTTCGATTCCCAAACGAGACAGCCACCTGGATTGATGCCTTCGAGTGGATTGGTGTGAGTGAAGGCCTTGGGATCGCAGCAGAGGACCACATCTACGTGATTCAACTCGCAGTTCACCCGAATCGGTTTGGGCGCAACGACTAGGTAGTAGTTGGTTGGTGCACCCTTCTTTTCAGATCCATACTTGGGATTGGCACTGACGAAGAGTTTGTCCTCCAGGACCCCATGTTCGTCATAAGTGGGGTCACGTTTGGAGATGAGATTGCCGAACTCACCGATGATGGATCCGAGATTCTTCCCGGTTGTGATCATTCCCCAACCACCAATAGAGTGGAACCGGACGGCAATGGCTTTGTCTGGCAAGAGGGACGGGGTATCTTCGGAAATGACTGCGTATGGATGATCCACGCCGAGGACGAAGAAGGTTTCACCGTCGGCAGCGTTCCGGCCATCTTTGCGTTTCGTCTCGCTTTGGGAGAATTCATAGGCTCCTAGGGTATGTTCGGGGCGGAAGTCGCGGGAGCCGACTCCGTAGGAACCGCGGAAAATTCTTGGGGTTTCTTCCGGTTTTAACGGGCTAATGTCACCGCCGAACTTAGCTGCCTCTTGAGCTTTGCCAATTGCGGTACGGATGTCGCGAGCGAGAGGGTTATCGCCAGCCATTCCTTCGTCGGTTCGCTCCAGGATGATAATGTTTTTCTTGTCGCGGATCGCTTCGATGACGGCTGATTCCGGAAAGGGGCGCAATACATTGATGTGAATGGAGCCGACTTTGGCATCGCGTTTCTCTCGCAAGTAGTCAACCGCTCCATCCACGTTCTCGGCAGCGCAACCTAGCGAAATGAAAACCGTGTCGGCATCCTCATCTTTGTAACCGGAGACCAACCCGTAATACCGGCCCGTCAGTTGGCTGAATTCTTCGTAGGCGTCTTCCAGGAGCTTTAGAATTGGCTCGTTGAAGTTGTTGCGCCGGGCAACCAGACCGTTCATGTGGTGCTCTTGGTTCTGAACCGGGCCAAGCAGAATGGGGTTTTTGAGATCCATCATCTCAGGCACTCGGCGGCGGGATGGTCCGAACAGTTCCCGCTGCGCGGGGGTCGGGCATTCAATCATATCACCCGGCGCACCAAGGAATTCGCGAAGGAATTCGGATTCCGGGGCGTAGTAGGTTCGTTCCGAGTGGGTCGTCAGCATGCCGTCTTGAATGTTCATACCCGGATTGAGCGACAACTCGTTAACTTTGCGAAGAATGATTGCATGGTCCGCTGCCTGTTGGGCGCCTTTGGCCATTAACATGGTCCATCCGGTATCGAGGGCAGCGTAAAAGTCATCGTGGCCGCAATGAACGTTGAGTGCGTGCTTGGTCAGGGCGCGGGCGCCAATCTCCAACACCATGGTGGAACATTTCCCGGGAGCGTGGTAGTATTGCTCCATAGCGTAAACGATCCCTTGGCCGGAGGTGAAGTTGACCGTCCGGCGTCCCGCAATGGAATAGGCTGTCGCTCCACCTTGAGCTGCATGCTCCCCCTCGCATTCCACGGCAATCTTCTGATCGCCAAATACGTTGAGCTGCCCCTGGGCAAAGGCCTGCTGGTAGATTTCACCTCCCTCCGTGGACGGAGTGATCGGGTAGAAAACTCCTCCCTCGGTGATGCGGATCTCCACGTGTTCGGTCACCAATTGATTGCCGTTGCAGGTGACGCGTATTCCGGGGTACTTCGGCTTTTGCGTCGGGACGGATACTTGCGGACTCGTCGGATCGTTCTTGGTTGCTGCAGCTGATTCGGACATAAAGACCCAATTTACTAAATTTTGAGCATTCTCAACAGCACTATCTTTCAAGTGATTTCGTTGGAACATATCTCAAGAGTGCATCATTTGAAATCGAGATTTACTCAATGGCATTGGATCATTGCGTGTTAACGGGCGATTCACAAGACTGGAATTCGAATACTCGTGCCTAAACCCGCCGTGATCCGAAGGCCTCAGGGGCTAACAGATTACTGGAAGGACCATGTCAGAGGGTCGTTAATCTAATTAATGCAAGGACTAGGTGACACCGTATGTCAGTGTGGGGTGAAAATTGTTTCTGACGACAATCAATATTTTGAATCGTTGAGGTTGAAAGTAGCGACGCTCCCGTCCCTATTTCAGATTTTTCTAGCTGAGCTTATGGAAAGATTTCCCGATCAAGCGCACTGCATTAGCCGCTTGGAGAGCATTCACCCCCAATGTCCGCTTTACCAAAGCAAATAGGGGGCACGCAAGCGGGCGTTGCAAAAGATTTGGCGGTGAAATTGCCATGCCGGCCGCCGCTGCAACGTGCTTTCGGGGACGATCTTTCAAAAGACAAAACCCCATTGCCAAAAATGATTCGTTATCACCGCCCTGCTGCTCAACGCCAAGAAAAGCCGGTCAAACTTCTTAAGCCTCTAAATCCTAATGGCGTCTTTTTTTGCTTTTCGGCTGTATCGGCCAATCGGGTGCCCCGATTTGCCGGGAGCGTCGAAACCAATTTTTGGGATTGCTCCTCACTTCCGCCCTGGCATCGGGCGCACAGGTTCGAGGGGTGGATTGGATGGGAGTGCCCTGGGAATTTTTTCATTATAGCGGGGTGATCGGTTTCGGTATTGGGGACGAGGCCCTTTACCTGAGCCGCATCTGGGATCTTGCTTGACCTTATTGCTCGTGCACTGCTTGGCGGCTGTTTGTGAATGGGTCTACTTGGGAACAACGCTTAGCGGGGCGGAAATGGGCGCGGGTAGTGTTATCAAATTAGGGTCGCCTTGGGGCTTGCACCGAAGGAAAATCTTCACCTTAATCGTCGGACTTTGATTGTCGGGGGAGCTTACGCTGTTCTCGCTGCGGTGGGACAAAGTCTGGGTGCGATGATGAGTCGGGATGGATATTCCATTAACAATCAAGGTAGATATGAGATTGACGGGAGGATGACTGATGGTCAGGCTAATAACCTTTGTAGCCGTTTGGCGCAGGAAACTGAGAACCAAAAGGGAGGCAGACAGTGATTCGGCCTCCGTTGAGTGCTTCAAATGGGTTTTTATGACTGGGCAGGCAGGCTCCGCGACCTTCGATGTTGCGAGTGATCAATGGGCGTTGGAGTGATCACCGAGTGGTATTGTCCTGTCTATCGTTGCCACGATTCTGTTGGTTGTGATGCCGATGACAGTTTGGGTGGAGGGAGACAAGCTAGGGATTCGTGCTGTTATCGGTGGCCTGTTGGCCGTTTTGGGCGTTACCGGACTCGGCTTGGCCTGAGGGTAGTTTTCCGGTTGGCACGTGGTGAGACTTTGTATAGGGTCCGCTCGAGTTGACCTTAGACCCAGCAGACCGACCTCCAAGGCTTGGCGACAAGAATGATGACGACAGAATCACGACCTGCCATAGGGAGGGACGCCTGTGTTCAGGAGTTTTTTGGTGATTTGTCTCTGTTGACTGACCGCATCGGAGTGAAGTCAGCGAGCTTGGTCAACTCGAATGGGATGGGGCTATCGCTAAAACCGGGGGACGTTGTCGATACTGCGTCTCTGGCAAAGTTCGTTAGGGGCTATCGGACGCAGGTTTTGGCAGTGATCGAATTACCTGGTATTATTGAATCGTCGCAGTTTACGGAGCGAGGTGAGCTGCGCGAGCTTGTAGAGTTGGATCGATCCTACGGAGAGAGCGCTCAAATTCGGCTGTTTTCGGAGCCGAGTCGATGGATTGGTCATTGTCACGCCCGCCGGCTCCAGGGAATGAGAGATCATCGAACGGTTTGGCGATACTGTGATGCGATTCGCCAGGGAAAGGCGTTTGGGTGGCATTTTGTGATTTATGGGATTGTGTTGGGTGCTTTCGCCGTCCCTTTGCGCCAAGGACTAGCGCATTACAGTCAAAAGATTCTTCGGGGATTCCTTGAGTCGGCTGCTCCGAGCCTTAAGCTTGAAGGCGAGACTCTCGAAAAGCTTGCGTTGAGTCTTACTCAGGAACTCTCCTCAGATATCGAGAATGCCCTGGCAGGGCAAAATCAGGTCCCCTTGCGGTCGGTTTAGAGGGTTTGGTTGATTTTCGTCTATTTGAAGAGTCTCGAAGTGGCAAGATTGTGCTGCCATCAAAATGTGGAGGAAATTTTTCCGAAAACTCATTGACAGCCTAAAAGTCTCTTCATATTCTTCCTCCTTCGTTTTTATTTTTAGGGCCTAAGTGAAGAACAGTCATTAAATCCTCGAGTTTCCTTAGTTTTAGAGAAAATCGGGGATTGAGGGTGTTCTTCGTATTTTTAGAAGCCCATGTAGCTCAGTTGGCAGAGCACATCCTTGGTAAGGATGAGGTCACCAGTTCAATCCTGGTCATGGGCTCCAGATACATGTATATGTTAGTGTCTCATACTGAGTAATTTCAATATAATCAGAACACAAAATCGCATGGCAAAAGAAGCGTTTCAGAGGACTAAACCTCACGTTAATGTTGGG
Organism: Limisphaerales bacterium; assembly: GCA_024761205.1. Lineage (GTDB taxonomy): Bacteria > Verrucomicrobiota > Verrucomicrobiia > Limisphaerales > AAA164-E04 > UBA2970. The sequence continues at coordinate 49,881 of JAMASS010000027.1, read as the reverse complement.
ACGATCGGACACGTTGATCACGGTAAATCGACACTGACAGCAGCAATTGTGGCAGTGCAGGCTCGAAAGGGCTTGGCTCAGGAAATTTCTTACTCGGATATTACAAAAGGGGGTACCGTTCGTGATGATTCCAAAACGGTGACGATTGCTGTATCCCATGTGGAGTACGAGTCTGAGACTCGCCATTATGCGCACGTCGATTGTCCGGGGCATGCCGATTATGTGAAGAACATGATCACCGGTGCGGCGCAGATGGATGGGGCGATTTTAGTGGTGAGTGCAGCGGACGGTCCGATGCCGCAGACTCGCGAGCACATCCTCTTGGCGCGTCAGGTTGGGGTGCCGGCCATTGTGGTTTTCTTGAACAAGGTGGACTTGGTTGATGATGATGAACTCCTTGAGCTTGTTGACATGGAGGTTCGGGATCTGCTGAACAAATATCAGTTCCCTGGTGATGATTCCGCTATTGTCCGAGGTAGCGCGACGACGGCGATGGAAGGCAAGCCTGAGGGGGAAGAAGCCATCGCCAATCTCTTGACCGCGATTGATGAGAAAATCCCGTTGCCAACTCGCGATGTGGACAAGCCGTTCCTGATGTGTATTGAGGACGTTTTCAATATTGAAGGTCGTGGAACCGTGGTGACCGGACGTGTCGAGCGTGGTGAATTGAAGAAGATGAGCGAAGTTGAGATCGTTGGTCTGCGGGAGACCCAAAAGACCACTGCGACGGACATTGAGATGTTCCGAAAACTTTTGAATAGTGCCACCGCTGGTGATAACGTCGGCGTGCTGCTGCGTGGCATCAAGAAGACCGACGTCGAACGCGGACAAGTCTTGGCGCAGCCGGGTTCGATCACGCCTCACAAGAAATTTAAGGCCGAAGTGTATGTGCTGTCGAAGGATGAGGGTGGGCGTCACACACCGTTCTTCACCAATTATCGACCGCAGTTCTACTTCCGCACGAGTGATGTTACGGGAACTGTAGCTTTGCCGGAAGGTGTCGAAATGGTGATGCCCGGTGACAATGTTTCAGTCGATATCGAGCTGATTACGCCGGTAGCAATGGAAAAAGGTCAGCAATTTGCTATCCGGGAGGGTGGACGTACGATTGGTGCTGGCCGTATCAGCGATATTGTTGATTAATGGATCCCCGGTGGCGCTGTGATGGAGTAGAGAGTTGCAGCATCGCCGAGTCGGGGAAGGGAAGGGCGGTAGCTCAATTGGTAGAGTAGCGGTCTCCAAAACCGTTGGTTGGGGGTTCGAATCCCTCTCGCCCTGCCAATACTGTATAACCCTGGAGGGGTGGCAGAGTGGTTGATCGCGACGGTCTTGAAAACCGTTAAGGTGAGAACCTTCGGGGGTTCGAATCCCTCCCCCTCCGCCAAACAGATTTGAGATAAGTGGACTATTCTTACATAATTTGGATTGTCGTTGCCGGAGTTGTTTTTGGGTTTCTGTGGCGCAAGGGCTATTTGCTCCGGTTGTCCCAATATGTAGGGCAAACCCGGGATGAGCTAAGGAAATGCGCTTGGCCAACAAAGGACGAATTGAAAGGGTCCACAGTGGTGGTCATTATCGCAACAGTGATCATTGGCCTGTATACGGTGAGTGTTGACACTGTCTTCATGCAACTGATGCACCTAGTTATGTAGTTGATCGGCGACTGGTTATCCTGACTATGAAAAGCCAATGGTTCGTGATCCATACCCTGGCGGGGCAGGAGCAAAAAGTTAAGGATAGTATTGAGAAGCGGCTCAAGACTGAGGTGATGGGGGAATATATCCGCGAGGTCTTGGTCCCAATGGAAAAGGTAGCGGAGATTCGGGCTGGTAAGAAGACTATCACGAATCGGAAGCTCTATCCGGGTTATGTTTTTATCGATATGGTGCTGTTTGATGAAGAACAGCGGATCGTGGACAAGCCTTGGTATTTTGTCCGAGGTATTCAAGGGATCATTGGTTTTATCGGCGGGGATCGTCCGACGCCGACGCCGACCGAGGAGATTGAGATGATCAAGGCGCAAATCTCGGATTCTGAGGAAACCGAAAAGCCGAAGATCAACTTTGAAACGGGCGAAACGGTGAAGATCAATGACGGCCCCTTTCTTAATTTTAGCGGTGTCATTGAAGAAATTGAACCCGAGCGCGGAAAGCTTCGGGTGACGGTAAATATTTTTGGTCGGAACACGCCCGTTGAGCTCGAGTACTGGCAAGTCGAAAAAGCGTAGATATACCATGGCAAAGAAGGTCACAGGAATGGTTAAGTTGCAGATCCCCGCAGGACAGGCAAATCCCGCGCCGCCGGTGGGACCGGCTTTGGGTCAGCAAGGGGTGAATATCATGGGGTTTTGTAAGGAATTTAATGCCCGGACTATGGATCAAGCAGGGACGGTAATCCCCGTGGTGATTACCGTCTTTCAGGATAAGTCCTTTACCTTTATCACCAAATCGCCGCCTGCTGCCGTATTGCTCAAGAAGGCTGCCGGAGTGGCGTCGGGATCCAAGGCCCCCAACAAGAGTAAAGTGGGTTCTGTCACGTGGAATCAGGTAATGGAGATCGTGAAGACCAAGAAGAAGGATCTTAACGCTGCGAGTGACGAGGCGGCTTTCCGAGTAATTGCCGGCACGGCCCGGAGTATGGGAATCGATATCAAAGACTAACCAACCCAACGATCTGAGCAGGAGCACCTTATAGTGCGCTATTACCGCCCAAGGAAAATGCCAAGTAAACGATATAAACAGGCTTTAGAGCTGGTTGAGCTCAAGAAACATTACGGAATCGAGGAAGCCATAGAAATCTTGGGTAAGCTGCCCAAAACCAAGTTTGACCAAACCGTTGATCTCGCCATTCATCTCGGCGTGGATCCACGACAATCCGATCAGATGGTCCGCGGAACTGTTCCTTTGCCGCACGGGACGGGAAGGCTGGTGCGGGTCTTAGTATTTGCGTCCGAGGGCTCGGAGGCTGCGAAGGCTGCTACGGAAGCAGGTGCGGAGTATGTGGGTTATGAGGAATATTTGAAGAAATGCCGAGAAGGGTGGACGGAATTTGATGTCGCCATCTCCACCCCCTATGCCATGGCTGAGGTTCGAAAGCTGGGTAAGGTGCTGGGCCCCCGGGGGTTGATGCCCAATCCGAAGACCGGAACCGTTACTGACGATACCGCAAAGGCTGTCGCCGAGGTGAAGGCTGGTCGCGTTGAGTTTAAGATCGACAAGGCCGCCAATATCCATGTACCGGTCGGCAAAATGTCGTTCTCTGCCGATCATCTGAAGGAGAACACGGAGATCGTTATTGAGACGGTTTTGAAAGCCAAGCCAGCTAGTGCGAAGGGAACCTATCTCCTGAGTGGCACGATGAGTGGTACGATGAGCCCGCCGGTTCATCTCGATGTAAAACCTTATGTGCGGGCGGCCTAGTCGTTCATCCGAAAACTAAGAAAATACCATGCGCCTTGAAAAAAAGCAGATTAGTGCTGAGTATCTGGAACGGCTGCAGTCTTCTCCTTATTTTGTTGTTGTTGATTACAACGGCCTCAAGGTCAATCAATTTGCCGAACTTCGTAGCCGGTTGAGCATGGCGGGCGGGGAAGTGCACGTGGTTAAGAATTCAATTTTCAAGATTGCAGCCGCCGAGGCTGGGATTGAGGATTTGGGTGAACCGTTAAGAGGGCAGATTGCCATTGTGGTCGGTGATCAAGAAATCTCCGTCGCGGCGAAAGCTCTGAAGAATTTTGCGGAGGAATTCGAAAAACCGACCATTCTCTTTGGATTCATGGGGACCGAGCGGTTGGATGCTGATGGCATAAGACGGATCGCCGATCTGCCGCCGTTGGATCAGCTCCGGGCGAAGCTTGTTGGACTCATCAACACTCCGGCGACACAATTGGCGACGATCATTAAAACGCCGGCCAGGCAATTGGCTCAGTTACTGAAAGCAAAGAGCGAGAAGGAATAGAGTCCAGAAACAGATTTGGTCACGTTTTTGAACGGGGCGTCCATTAATCCGAAAATAGAATACTAACAAGTAAATCGTCGACTCAATCGGTGAGTTTAAATCAGTTATTCTGTAGCTGGCGACGAGACTCAAACAAAAATGGCAGACCTAGATAAAATTGTAGAAGACTTGAGTGGGTTGACGGTCATGGAGGCCGCTGACTTAGTAAAGCAGCTGGAAGAGAAGTGGGGCGTTAGCGCAGTGACACCGGTGGCGGCCGTCGCGGCTGAGGGCGCACCTGCTGATGGCGGCGGCGGAGATGGTGGCGAGGCCAAGACTGAATTTGACGTGGTTCTCGCGGCGGCGCCATCCGACAAGAAGATTCCGGTGATTAAGGCTGTCCGCGAGGTTAAAGCTGGCCTTGGACTGGCCGACGCCAAGAAGTTGGTGGAGGGAGCTCCCACCACACTCTTGGAAGCAACACCGAAGGAAGAAGCCGAAGGCGCTAAGAAGAAGCTGGAGGAAGCTGGAGCTATCGTTGAATTGAAGTAGTTGCTCGTTGCAGTTCTCTGGCCAGGTGCTGAATCACCGGATTCGGTGCCTGGCCTTGCGGTTTCTAGCGTTGTCAGAAACAATCATTGAACGGACGTCAAAACAGAACGTCACATTGGGTTAGTCCAAGGCTGGTTGATGCGAACCGGTCTTGGCTTATTTGTGTCCCATCACTTGAATCGCTGAACGATTACGGACAGCCGGAACAGTCTGAGTAAAGGCATGCCAACAAACAAACCTAAGCGAATTAATTTTGGCAAGATTGAGGAGATCATCACAACTCCCAATCTGATCGAAGTCCAACTGGATTCTTATCGAGATTTCTTGCAAAAGGATGTAGCCGAGGATAAGCGGCGTCCCTCAGGACTTCAGTCCGTATTTAAAGAAGTTTTTCCCATCGAAAGCTACGATGGGAAATGCGTCCTTAATTTTTGTTCTTACCGTATCGGGAAATCCAAAAATGACTGGTCGCAGTACAAGGGAGTGAAGAGTATTTTTGCCTTTGGCCCTGAATGGATGAAGTGCTTGCATGAGGGGCTCACTTATGGCGCTCCTCTGTATGTGAAGTTCCGCTTGCAGGACGAGCAGGGAACGAAGGAGGAAGAGGTTTTTATGGGCGAGCTGCCTTTGATGACGCCGCAGGGCACCTTTGTCATTAACGGTGCGGAGCGAGTCATTGTGAGTCAGTTGCATCGTTCTCCTGGTCTGGCCTTTGAGGCAACCCAGCATTCTAATGGCAAAATGCTGCATTCGTTCCGCATTATTCCGGATCGGGGGTCTTGGTATGAGGCTCAGTTTGATACGAGCGACATGCTTTATGTTTACTTAGACCGCAAGAAACGTCGACGCAAGTTTTTGACCACTACCTTCTTCCGCGCACTCGGTTATGGATCAGATGCGGAGATCTTGAATCTCTTCTATGACATTGAAGAAATCTCCGTCAAGAAGGCTGTGGGCTTGGATGACATTCAGAATAAGTTTCTCACTGAAGACATCGAGGATGAGGGTGTGGTCGTCGCCCGCGCATTCGAGCCGCTTTCGAAGGCAGTGGTGAAACAGATCGCCGAGGTCGGTGTGAAAAAGATTCGGATCGTCGATACGAGTACGGATGATGGCATCATTATCAAGTGCCTCAAGAAGGACCCGACGACCAACGAAGAAGAGGCGCTGAAAGATATCTATCGGCGGCTGCGTCCCGGTGATCCGCCTACTGCTGCGAACGCGCGTGCGTTGATTAAGCGGCTTTTTTTTGATCCCAAACGATATGACTTGGGTCGCGTTGGTCGCTACAAGATCAACCAGAAGTTGGGGCTGGATGCCAAGAATGACTCTCGAATTCTGGGGCGGGAAGATTTGGTTGCGGCTACGAAGTATTTGTTAAAGCTCAAGAAGGGTGAAGGCAGCATCGATGATATCGATCATCTCGGTAGTCGGCGTATTCGAACCGTGGGTGAGTTGCTGGCGAATCAATGTCGTGTGGGTTTGGCCCGAACCGAGCGTTTGGTGAAGGAGCGCATGACCTTGTTTGATCAAGGGCTGGATACGATGACCCCACAGAAACTGATTAATCCTAAGGCTTTATCAGCCGTGGTCAGAGATTTCTTCGGGCGAAGCCAGCTGTCACAGTTCATGGATCAGATCAATCCGTTGGCGGAGTTGACTCACAAGCGTCGACTCTCGGCATTGGGTCCTGGTGGATTGTCACGTGATCGGGCCGGATTTGAGGTGCGCGATGTTCATCCGTCTCATTACGGTCGAATCTGCCCAATTGAGACACCTGAAGGACCCAACATCGGTTTGATTGCTTCCTTGGCGACCTTTGCCCGGGTTAACGATTTTGGTTTTATTGAGACGCCTTATCGAAAAGTGGTCAAGGGGCGTGTTACCCAAACCATTGAATATCTCACGGCGGATCGTGAAGAGCAGTTCATTGTGGCACAGGCAAATGCCCCGATTGATGAAAAAGGAAACTTTATTAATGAGCGGGTGATGTGCCGGAGCAAAGGGAACTTCATCGACGTCGAACCCACTGGGGTCGACTTTATGGATGTGTCTCCGAAGCAGCTAGTATCTGTCGCAGCTGGATTGATTCCGTTTTTGGAGCATGATGATGCCAACCGAGCGCTCATGGGATCCAACATGCAACGACAGGCGGTGCCGCTGTTGGTGACCGAGGCGCCTTTCGTCGCCACCGGATTGGAAGCTCGTGTGGCCAAGGATTCGAAATCGGTTTTGGTCGCTGAAGGTGAGGGCAAGGTGGCGTCGGTTACTGGAACTCGGATTGTAATCACTGCCGACGGCAACCTTCCCGAGTCGAAGCGTAAGATTAAGCATGATCCTGCGAACGGCTCTTACGTTTACGACATTCGTAAGTTCGTACGTTCGAATGCTGCTACCTGCATCAATCAGAAACCCTTGGTTAAGAAAGGCGAATCCGTCAAGAAGGCCCAAGTCATTGCCGATGGACCTTGCACGGACAATGGGGAGTTGGCGCTCGGACGCAATGTCTTGTGTGCGTTCATGCCTTGGAATGGCTACAACTTTGAGGACGCCATTTTGATCAGTCAGCGGATTGTGAAGGATGATGTGTTCACCTCGATTCACATTGATGAGTTTGAAGTAAGTGCCCGGGACACGAAGCTGGGTCCGGAGGAAATCACCCGGGATATTCCGAACTTGAGTGAAGACGCGCTGAGAAATCTGGGGCTTGATGGCGTGATTCGGGTCGGTGCGGAGGTGAAGCCGGGAGATATCCTGGTCGGCAAGATCACGCCGAAGAGCGAAACTGAGCTGGCTCCGGAAGAACGATTGCTGCGGGCGATCTTCGGTGAGAAGGCCGCAGACGTGAAGGACACCTCACTGAAGGTTCCGTCCGGAACTTACGGCATCGTCATGGATGTCAAGGTGTCCTCCAAGAAAGAGAGCGAGCGGACGCTTCGCACCAGTGAATCGAAAAAGCACGCCAAGCAAGTCGAGGACGATTTCAAGAAGAAGATGGATGAGCTTTATAGGCAATTGACCGAAGCACTCAGTAATATCCTTTTAGGTGAGAAAATCCCGTTGGATGTGATTAATTCGGAGACAGGTGATATCATCATTCCGGCTAATCGAAAGATTACCAAGACCCTACTGCGGAGGTTGGCCGGAGCTTATGATCGGATCGAAATCGACCCCTCGCCCATTCGAAACAAGATCGACGAGATCATCGGCTCCTTTAAGAAGAAGTTCGATGATCAGCAGATGCAGCACAATGAGGAGATAGAACGGGTGAAATCAGGTGATGAAGTCGATACCGGGATCATCAAGTCCGTTAAAGTGTTCATCGCCTCCAAGCGCAAGCTCTCCGTCGGAGACAAGATGGCCGGACGCCACGGGAACAAAGGTGTTGTGGCAAAGATCGTGCCCGAAGAGGATATGCCGTTCATGGCCGATGGAACCGCGGTGGACATCGTGCTGAACCCGCTGGGCGTTCCGTCCCGTATGAATGTGGGACAGGTGTTGGAAACTCACCTAGGCTGGGCGGCCAAGAAACTCGGCAAGCGATTTGCAACGCCTGTGTTTGACGGCATTCGCGAGAGCGAGATCCGCGGCTATCTCAAGGACGCTGGATTGCCCGAGCATGCGAAGATTCATCTGTATGACGGCCGAACCGGAGAGCGGTTCGATCAGGAGATTGTTGTTGGCTATATCTACATGCTGAAGTTGGGCCACTTGGTTGCTGACAAGATCCACGCCCGGGCTGTTGGGCCTTACTCATTGGTGACCCAGCAACCGTTGGGTGGAAAAGCTCAGTATGGTGGGCAGCGATTCGGGGAGATGGAAGTCTGGGCGATGGAGGCTTATGGGGCGGCCTATGCGCTGCAAGAACTGCTCACGGTGAAATCTGATGACGTGCAGGGCCGGACGCGTATCTACGAAAGTATTGTCAAGGGGGACAACTCGTTGGATGCCAGCGTGCCGGAATCGTTTAACGTATTAGTGAAGGAAATCCAGTCATTGGGTATGGATGTTCAAGTTGGCGAGGAGAAACCCGTGTTGCCGCCGACGAGCCCCTCTTTGACTGCGCTAGGGTAAATACTCGGAGAACTCATAATTGCTGATCGATAAGAAGATGATTACAACGAAGGAATCCGCTCGCGAGTTGTTCGGTCTCGAAAAGGTCAACCTGGTTGATCGCATCACGATTTCCGTAGCGCCACCTGATTCGATTCGTTCCTGGTCCAAGGGCGAGATCAAGAATCCGGAAACGATTAACTACCGCACACTCAAACCTGAAAAGGGTGGTTTGTTCTGCGAACGAATCTTTGGTCCCGTAAAGGATTGGGAGTGCTCTTGCGGTAAGTATAAGAGAATCAAGCATCGCGGTGTGGTTTGTGATCGTTGCGGTGTTGAGGTCACGCTTTCGCGGGTGCGACGGGAAAGAATGGGGCACATTGAGTTGGCGGTTCCGGTTTCCCACATCTGGTTTTTCAAATGCATGCCATCTCGAATCGGCTTGATGTTGGACATGACCGGACGGGAACTGGAACGGGTGATTTACTACGAGGACTACATGGTTATTGATCCGGGTTCGACGCCGCTGGAGAAGCACCAACTGCTGAGCGAGGCTGAATATCGAGAAGCTCGTGAGACTTATGGCGTGGATGCTTTCACCGCCGAGATGGGTGCGGCGGCGGTCCGAAATGGCCTAGCTCAAATCAAGTTGCAGACGCAGATCGAAGAGCTGCAGCAGGCGATGATCGAGACTCGGAGCAAGCAGATACGGAAGAAGCTGGCCAAGAGAATCAAACTTTTCCAGGGCTTTCAATCGTCTCGCAGCCGACCGGAATGGATGATTCTTACCGTGCTGCCGGTAATCCCGCCGGACTTGCGACCGCTCGTGCCTTTGGAAGGCGGACGATTTGCCACCTCGGATCTTAATGATCTCTACCGTCGAGTCATCAACCGCAATAAACGGCTGAAGAATCTGCTGCAACTCAAGACCCCGGAGGTCATTATCCGTAACGAGAAGCGGATGCTACAGGAAGCCGTTGACGCGTTGTTTGACAATGGTCGTCATGGTCGCGCCGTAACTAGCACCGGCAACCGTCCGTTGAAATCGCTGAGCGATATGCTTAAGGGCAAGAGCGGACGTTTTCGTCAAAACCTGCTTGGGAAACGTGTGGACTACTCGGGGCGTTCCGTGATCGTGATCGGTCCGGAGTTGAAGCTCAATCAATGCGGTCTCCCCAAGAAGATGGCGCTGGTTCTCTTTGAGCCATTTATTATTCGGCGCTTGAAGGATCGCGGTTATGTGCACACCGTGAGATCGGCTAAAAAACTCATTGAGCGGCAGTCGCCCGAGGTCTGGGACATCTTGGAAGAAGTGACTCACGGACATCCGGTGCTGCTAAACCGTGCGCCGACCCTGCACCGTCTGTCGATTCAGGCGTTTGAGCCTGTGCTCATTGAAGGGGAAGCAATCCGAGTTCATCCTTTGGTTTGCACGGCTTACAACGCTGATTTTGACGGCGATCAAATGGCGGTGCACGTACCGCTTTCAGTGGAGGCGCAGATGGAGGCACGACTTTTGATGATGGCGCCGAACAACATCTTCAGTCCTTCCAGTGGGCGCCCGATCATGACCCCGACCCAAGATATTACTTTGGGCTGTTACTATCTGACGGCCGAGCCTAAGACGGAGGTGAGCCCGGAGAAGACTGAGGAAAAGAGGAAGAGCCTGGAGAGCAGGTTAGCGAAGCTGAAAACGAGGCTGAAGAGCTTGGAGAGCGAGCTGGCGAAGCTGAGGGAAACGGAGAAGATTCTGGAAAGCGGGCTGGCGGAGCTGAAGGAAACAGAGAAGAGCCAGAAGAGCGAGCTGGCGAAGCTGAAGGAAACGGAGAAGAGCTTGGAGAGCGGGCTGGCAGAGCTGAAGAAAACGGAGAAGAGCCAGAAGAGTGAGTTGGCGGATCTGAAGAAAACGGAGAAGAGCTTGGAGAGCGAGCTGGCGAAGCTGAAGGAAACGGAGAAGAGCTTGGAGAGCGGGCTGGCAGAGCTGAAGAAAACGGAGAAGAGCCAGAAGAAGCGGATGAAGCTCTTCGGCACCAAGGAGGAAGTGATCTTCGCATTCAAAGACGGTTCGGTTGGCATGCACGAGTGGATTCGCCTGGCAAATCCGGACTGGCTTGCGGCGAAGCTGAAGGAAACGGAGAAGATCATTAAGACAACGGTTGGCCGCGTGATTTTCAGCGAGATTTGGCCAGAGGAACTCGGTTTTCACAATCGCGTGATCCACAAGGGCGACATCGGCGATCTTATTTGGGATTGCTACAAAAAGTGCGGGCACAACCGGACGGTCGATACGTTGGACAAGCTGAAGGAAATCGGCTTCCGAGAAGCGACGCGAGCCGGTGTTTCCATCGGGATTGATGATATGATCATCCCGCCGGAGAAGACCCGAGAGATTAGTTTAGCGCAAAAACAGATTGCCGATGTTGAGAAGCAATATCGTCGAGGGGTTATTACGCCGGGTGAACGTTACAACAAGGTGATTGATATTTGGACTCACTGCACGGATCAGATCGCTAATGTGATGTTGCAGACCTTTCGGGACAATCAAGGCAAGGATGAGTTCAATCCGGTTTGGTTGATGGTGGATTCTGGCGCCCGAGGGAATCGCCAACAGGTGCGTCAGTTGGCCGGTTTGCGAGGTCTAATGGCGAAGCCGTCGGGTGATATTATTGAACGTCCGATTCTCTCGAATTTCCGCGAGGGGCTGACCGTGTTGGAATACTTCATTTCAACGCATGGTGCTCGCAAGGGATTGGCAGATACGGCGTTGAAGACGGCGGACTCGGGATACATGACTCGAAAGCTGGTTGATGTGGCTCAGGACGTCATCGTGCGGGAGCACGATTGTGGGACGACGAACGGCATTGAGATGAAAGCCATTTCTGAGGGTGAGGATGAGGTCGTCAAACTCAGTGAACGTTTAATTGGCCGAACTTCCTGCGGCAAGATTGAGGATCCGGCTGATGTCAAGAATGTGATTGTCGAAGCTAATGAGATGATTGATGAGGCTAAAGCTCAGGCTGTTGGGAAGGCAAATATTGAGAAGGCGAAAATTCGCTCGGTGTTGACTTGTCAGAGCAAAGTCGGACTTTGCCAGATGTGCTATGGCCGCAATTTAGCGACCGGGGAATTGGTCAAGGAAGGTGAAGCTGTGGGAATCATTGCTGCGCAGTCCATCGGTGAACCTGGGACTCAGCTGACGATGAGAACATTCCACATTGGCGGTACCGCATCGCAGATCTTTAAGCAACCACAGATTAAAGCGCGATTCACCGGTAAGTTGGTGTATCAGGAAATCCGGAAGGTTGAGCTCGAGGATGGCAACAGTATCGTGCTCAACAAGAACGGGAGTGTCGGGATCTTCGATGATGATGGCCGTGAGCTAGAATCCTACCACGTCGTGATTGGTTCGGTGATTTCGGTAAGGGATGGAGAGATGATTAAGAAGGGCGAAACTTTTGTTCAATGGGACCCTTACAATGTTCCGATCCTTTCTGAGAAAGCCGGCAAGGTAAAATTCCAGGATATCATTGAAGGGGTCACCATGAAGCAGGAAGTCGACGAAGCCACGGGGCAGGAGGCGATGGTGATCATTGATCACAAGGAAGATCTTCATCCGCAGATCATGATTTCGGATAGTAAGGGTGAGATACTTGCAAATTATTCGATTCCCTCGGACGCTCACATCGTGGTACAGGAATTTGCGAAGATCGAGGCGGGCACGTTGATGGCAAAGACACCGCGCAAGACTTCCAAGACGAAAGATATTACCGGTGGTCTTCCCCGCGTGGCCGAGTTGTTTGAAGCACGGCGTCCCAAGGATGCGGCAGAGATTTCCAAGATCGACGGGGTGGTTGATTTCGGCCCCAGTGTTCGAGGGAAACGCTGTGTCATTATTCGTGACTCCGAAACGGGGGATGAAGAGGAGCATCTGATTCCGATTGCGAAGCATGTGATCGTCTTCAAGGGGGACTATGTGAAGAAGGGACAGCAGTTGACGGAAGGTCCCGTTGTGCCGCACGAAATCCTGGAAGTATGCGGTCCGCAAGAACTGCAGGAACATCTGGTTAATGAAGTTCAGGAAGTCTATCGACTGCAAGGGGTGACGATTAATGACAAGCACATTGAAGTGATCGTCCGGCAGATGCTGAGAAAGGTTCGGATCACGGATCCCGGTGATACGACATTTTTGTGGGGTGAGCAGATTGAGAAGTCAACTTTCGAGCGTGAGAACGAGCGGGTCGAAGAGAAGGGTGGCAAGCCCTCCGAGGCGCAGCCCGTTTTGTTGGGCATTACCAAGGCGTCTCTTGAGACCGAAAGCTTCCTGAGTGCGGCTTCATTCCAGGACACGACGCGGGTGCTGACCGAGGCGGCAACAATGGGGAAGGTGGATCACCTCCGAGGATTCAAAGAGAACGTCATCTTGGGGCATATCATTCCAGCTGGTACCGGATATACGGATCATCGGAACGTTCGGGTCAAGTACAAGGTGGATCTCTCGCCGATCGAAGAGGAAGAAAATGAAGAGGAAACCGAGTCCGTTGAGGAGCCTCTGGCGAGCTAGAATCGAAGGGTTTTAGAGAGGTTAAAGTTTTTCGAATAATCTATTGCACCGGAAACGCGTTTTTATATAATCAGTCTTCCGTTTCTCTGGGGTAAGGTTAAAAATAGGGCTTTTGTCACGTATATTGAGAGCAGTGATGCCGACAATCAATCAACTTGTCCGAAAGGGACGAAAGAAAATCCGACTCAAGCCGAAATCGCCGGCTTTGGAGAACTGCCCGTTCCGCCGTGGTGTGTGTGTGCAGGTCATGACGCGAACGCCGAAGAAGCCGAATTCAGCGATGCGTAAAGTAGCCAAGGTGCGGTTGACGAACGGTTACGAAGTGATCGCCTATATTCCCGACGAGGGGCACAATTTACAGGAGCACTCGATCGTGTTGGTGCGCGGCGGTCGTGTCAAAGATTTGCCCGGTGTGCGCTATCATATTGTCCGCGGCACCTTAGATGCGGGCGGGGTTGAGAAGCGTCGCCAGAGCCGATCAAAATACGGGGTCAAACGCCCGAAGGAAAAGAAAGAATAGTTCGCGAATAGGTTGATAGAGTTTTTATGTCGCGTCGTCGACAGGCAGTGAAGAGAAGTGTGGCTCCGGATGGGAAGTACGATAGTACGCTCGTGGCCCGGCTTGTAAATGTGGTGATGGTCAAGGGTAAGAAGACTGTGGCAGAGAGGGTGGTTTACGGTGCTTTTGATGCTTTGGCGGAGAAGAACTCTGAGTGGAACCCGTTGGAAATTTTACAGCGTGCGGTGGACAATGCAAAGCCACGGTTGGAAGTGAAGCCGAGACGCGTGGGAGGCGCAACTTATCAAGTACCCTTGGAAGTGTCTCCCGATCGTCAAAATGCGTTGGCTTTACGCTGGTTGGTCAAGTTTGCGGGGAGGCGAAAGGGTATTCCCATGCGGCAGGCACTAGCTAGCGAAATTATGGACGCGTATCGAGGCCAAGGAGCCTCGATACGCCGACGAGATGAAGTTCACAAGATGGCACAATCAAACAAAGCATTCGCACATTTCCGTTGGTAACAAAGCATAATATCAGATGCCCCGACTTGGTCGTTAAAATCGGGGCTTTTTTTTCTCAAAATTAAGTGGAATCGGGCCTGGAACAGTTATCCTCAGCAAATTCGCCGGACCGCGAGTATCCGATGGAGCGGACGCGGAATATCGGCATTGCTGCGCATATTGATGCGGGGAAGACAACCACGACTGAGCGAATCCTTTTTTATACGGGACTCATCCATCGAATGGGTGAGGTGCATGATGGCAATACCGTCACGGATTGGATGAATCAGGAGAAGGAGCGGGGTATCACAATCACCTCGGCGGCCATTACTTGTTTCTGGACTCAGCGGAGGGATGGAGTGCTAAAGAATTTTGAAGGGATGCCTTTCCGAATTAACATTATAGACACACCGGGCCATGTGGATTTCACGGCCGAGGTGGAGCGTTCCATGCGGATACTCGACGGAGCGGTTGCTGTTTTCTGCGGCGTTGCCGGTGTGCAGCCGCAGTCTGAGACTGTGTGGCGGCAGGCAACCAAGTACAAGGTGCCGCGGATTGCTTTTGTTAACAAAATGGATCGAGTCGGAGCTGATTTTGATAATGCGGTCGAGGAGATGCGCTGTAAGTTGGGCGCCTATGCCTATCCGGTCATTATTCCCATCGGCAGCGAGGATGAGCTCAAAGGCGTCATCGACGTCGTGAGTCAAAAGGCAATCGTCTACGATGATTCGGATCCGATGGGAGTTGAGTATTCGGTGACGGATTTGACAGAAGAGCAGGAAATTAGGGCGCAGTCCGTCTTGGATCAGCTCATTGCTGCGGTTGCCAATAAGGATAATACGATTGCCGAACTGGTGATTGAGGATCGTCCAATTGAACCGGCTGTGTTGAAGGCTGCTATCCGTCGATTGACCTGCGGTTTGGAATTGGTTCCGGTTATTGGGGGATCTGCCTTTAAGAAGAAAGGGATGCAACCCCTGGTTGATGCCATTATTGATTATCTCCCTTCGCCCCTCGATATTCCTCCCATGGAAGGGCATCTAGAGGATAATTTGGATAAATCGGTCCAAATCGCCCCCGAGGATGGCAAAGAGTTTTGTGGCTTGGCTTTTAAGCTATGGACAGATCCCTTTGTCGGTAAATTGGTGTTTTTCCGCGTCTATCGAGGCACTCTAAAAAAGGGGAGCACGGTAATCAATACCGCAACGGGCAAGAAGGAGCGGATCAGCCGTGTGTTGATGATTCAGGCGAATAAGCGCACGGATGTCGACGCGATCTATTCGGGGGATATTGCCGCGATTGTCGGTGCTCGCAAGGTGGCGACCGGACACACCCTGTGCAGTCAGAAAGCACCGGTCATGCTGGAACCGCCCACCTTCCCCGAACCGGTGATCTCACTGGCGATCGAGCCGCGGACGACGGCGGATCGGGAAAAGATGTCCGAAGCGCTACAGCGGCTTTCGGACGAGGATCCGACATTCAAGTGCTACACTAATGACGAGACAGGGCAATTGATCATCGCGGGAATGGGTGAGCTCCATCTTGAGATTATTCGGGATCGGCTGCTGAAAGAATTTAAAGTCGACGCTAATGCGGGAACGCCGCAGATCGCTTACCGTGAAACGATCACCCAATCCACCAAGGGTGAAGGGAAATTCGTCCGACAATCTGGAGGGAAAGGCCAATACGGCCATGTGATCATCATTATGGAACCCAACGAGACGGGTAAAGGCCTGGAGATTGAGAACAAGATCGTTGGCGGCGTCATTCCCAAAGAATTTATCCCGGCGATCATTTCTGGATTAAAGGAATCGGTGGCTGGCGGTGTGCTGGCGGGCTATCCGATGGTTGATCTTAAGCTGACGATCATTGACGGGAGCGCTCATGATGTGGATTCCAACGAGCTCGCCTTTAAGATGGCGGCAATCTTTGCTTTCAAGGATGCGGCCAAAGATGCCGGCATGATCCTTTTGGAACCCGTGATGAAGGTAGAAGTGAGCACGCCTGAGGAGTATCAGGGGGATATCCTAGGAGATATCAATCGCCGGCGTGGGAAGATCGTCAATATTGATTCCAAACCGCAGATTGCGCTAATCAATACTGAGGTGCCGCTCTCTGAGATGTTTGGATACTCTACCATCGTCAGATCCCTTTCAAAAGGGAGAGCATCTTATTCCATGGAGCCGCTAAAATTCGAGCAGGTGCCGGAGAACATATTGGCGACAATTTTGGATACGGGACAGAGCTACGCCGTTAGGGTATAGCTTCAAAATGTAGCTTTGGTAATTTAGGTATGTCAGGACAGCGAATTCGAATCAGATTGAAGGCCTACGATCATCGAGTCATCGATCAATCGGCTTGCGAAATCGTCGATACGGTCAAGCGATCAGGCGCTCGGGTGGCCGGGCCGATACCGTTGCCCACCCGGGTGGAACGATTCACGGTAACCCGGTCGCCGCATGTAGACAAGAAGTCCCATGAGACCTTCGAGCAGCGAACCCATAAACGACTCCTCGACATTCTTGATCCCACGGCCAAAACGGTCGACGAATTGAGGAAGCTCAACCTGCCCGCGGGTGTTGATATTACGGTTAAGATTTAGTCATGGTTGGTTTACTTGGAAAAAAATTAGGGCAGACTCAGGTCTATGACGAGGGTGGCGACTTGGTTTGCGTCACCGCAGTTGAGTGTAGGCCGAACCGCGTTTTGCAGTGCAAGACGGAGGAGACGGATGGATACAATGCCGTTCAATTGGGTTTCGGCGTTCAGAAGCCGCAGCGGGTCAACAAACCATTGACGGGGCATTATCATAAGCATGGCGCTGAGCCTTGTCAGAAAATCAAAGAGTTCCGGGATTTTGAGGTATCGGTAAAACCAGGCGACGAGGTGAAGCTGGCGGATTGTTTTTTTGCGGGCGACTTTGTCGATGCCATTGGAGTGACCAAGGGGCACGGGTTTCAAGGGGTGATGAAGCGACACGGTTTCGGCGGTGGTCGCGCGACCCACGGCGCCAAGGGTTGGAAGCGTCGTCCTGGCTCGATTGGTCAAGGCTCAACACCGGGTTATGTGCGCAAAGGCCAGCCCATGCCGGGTCACATGGGTCAGGTGCGTCGAACGGTTCAGAATTTGAAGGTCGTGCGGATTATGGAAGAAGACAACGTCGTTTTGGTGAGCGGAGCGATTCCGGGAGCTGTGGGCGACTATGTGGTTATTCGCAGTGCGAAGAAGAAAAAGGCTAGCACTTAACGACTGAAGGGATTTGAGGATGAATATCAAAGTCAAAGACACCTCTGGTGCTGAGGTTGGAGATTATGAGGTCAAGTTCGATATTATTGCCGACGGCCGAGGCACACAGGCAGTTCATGATGCGGTCGTCGCCTATACGGCAGCGCAGCGCAGTGGTACGGCTTGCACCAAAACAGTGGCGGAAGTAGCGGGGTCCGGTCGCAAGCCTTGGCGGCAAAAGGGTACGGGCCGAGCCCGAGCCGGATACCTTCGGTCACCCATCTGGCGTGGCGGGGGTGTGGTATTTGGGCCCAAGCCACGGAGTTTCCAAAAGACCGTTTCCAAGAAAACCAAACGGTTGGCCTTGAGGAAGGCGTTGAGCGAGCGCTTCAAAGGTGGCGATGTTCATATCGTAAATGCATTTGAATTCGAGAAACCCAGCACCAAGGGATTTTTGGGAGTGTGTGAGTCTTTGGGCTTGAGCGGAACGACTTTGATTGTCGCGGATTCCGTAAATGAGAATCTGATTCTGTCTGCCCGAAATATCCCTTATGTCGATGTGACTCTGGCGTCCACGTTGAACACATACGACGTTTTGAAATACGATCACTTGGTATTTGCTCAGGGAGCTATTGAAGCAGTGGATAACCGACTGGTTGGGAAGGGGGCGGAAGCCTAGTCATGAATGCTTTTGATATCGTCAAAACAGTTCGTATCACGGAAAAGGGCGCGCTGCTGTCGGATGAGCAAAACCAATATACCATAGTCGCCGATAAACGGGCGAATAAAATCCAGATTCGGCAGGCTGTTGAGGAATTGTTCAAGGTCAAGGTGTTGAGCGTGAACACCAGCAATGTCCGAGGCAAAGCCCGGCGTCAGCGAACCTACCAGGCAGGCAAATCTCCGGACTGGAAAAAGGCCATTGTGACCCTCAAAGAAGGGGATAAGATAGAACTGACTTAGGAGAAGAGGGTAAAGAGCGTGGCTGTAAAATCATTCAGACCTTTGACGCCGGCAAGGCGCTTTTTGACGGTGGCGTCCTTTACGGACATCACTAAGAAAAAGCCTGAGAAACGCCTAACCATCACCAAGAAGAAGACGGGCGGACGTAATTGCTACGGACGCATTACCGCTCGCGCCATTGGTGGCGGGCACAAGCAAAAGATTCGCTCGGTAGATTTTCGCCGACGAAAGCATGGTGTAGAGGCTACTGTGATCGCGATCGAGTATGATCCGATTCGTTCTGCTCGTCTTGCTTTGGTTCAGTATACGGATGGCGAGAAACGCTACATCATCGCCCCGGAGGGATTAAAGGTTGACGACAAAGTTGTGAGCGGTCCTGGAGCGCCCAAGCAAGTTGGATGCGCCATGCCGTTGTCGGAGATTCCGGTGAGTTCGAGCATTCATGGGATTGAGTTGATGCCGGGTGGCGGGGGCCAAATGGTGCGAACCGCGGGATCGTCCGCAACGTTGATGTCGTTTGATTCTGGTTACGCTCAGGTCAAGTTGCCTTCAGGGGAGATTCGCCGATTTCACGGCAAATGCCAAGCGACGATCGGCGCAGTTGGCAATAGCCAGCATGAGAATGTGATGCTGGGGAAGGCAGGACGAGCGCGGCACATGGGGCGGCGACCTCTGACTCGAGGCGTGTCCCGAAATCCGGTCGACCATCCGAATGGCGGCGGCCAAGGACAATCCAAGAGTGGTGGCGGTCGACAGCATTTAATGTCTCCTTGGGGTCTGTTGGCCAAGGGTTACAAGACGCGGAATAAGCACAAAACCTCTAATCGATTCATTTTGGTTCGACGTGATGGTCGGCCGATGAAGCGCAAATAGCAGCGACTATGGGACGTTCGATCAAGAAAGGGCCATTCGTAGAGGCGCATCTTCTGAAAAAGATCGCTAAGATGAACGAGTCGGGAATAAAGAAACCGATCAAGACATGGTCACGGCGGTCGATGATCACGCCGGATTTCGTAGGACACACCTTTAGTGTTCATAACGGCAAGGTTTTTAATTCGGTTTTTATCACGGAAAACATGGTGGGGCATCGGATGGGTGAGTTCTCACCCACCCGAACGTTCCGCAAGCATGGGTCGCATACCGCCAAGGTAGCCAAGTAGTCATGGAAGTTCAGGCCATTACCCGCAATGTTCGCATGTCCGCGCAGAAGATGCGTGAGGTCGTGCGGCAGATTCAAGGGATGAATGCTTTGCAAGCGGTTGCCGTCCTTTCCGCCGTACCGCGAAAGTCGGCTCGAGTAGTTAAGAAGACTTTGAAGTCAGCCATTGCCAATGCGGAAAACAATAACAACCTCAAGCCTGAAAAACTGGTCGTGCAGGAAGCGGTTGCCGGACAGGCAAGATCGCTAAAACGCTTTGTTCCCAAGGCAAGGGGTTCCGCCGGACCAATCGTAAAACGCAGTTGCCACGTCAAAATCGTGGTATCCGACATTTAAGACGCTTTTTAAACATGGGACAAAAGACAAATCCAATCGGCCTGCGCATCGCCGTTAACCGGGACTGGCGTTCCAAGTGGTACGCCAACAAGCGAGACTTTGGTGGCTTGCTGGCCGAGGACTGCCAGATTCGAGATATTTTAAAGTCGAAGTTGGAATCAGCTTCGGTTCCCAAGATACAGATTGAACGTGCGGCCACGCGGTGCCGAGTAACGATTTTCACTGCTCGACCTGGAGTCGTGATCGGCCGCAAGGGCGCCGAGATCGACAAGCTCAAGGAGGAGATCTCCTTGCTGACCGGCAAAGAGATTTACGTGGACATTCAAGAAGTGAAGAATCCAGAAATGGATGCTCAGTTGGTTGCGGACAACGTTTGCTTACAGCTGGAGCGCCGCATTTCTTTTCGACGAGCTATGAAAAAAGCCGTTCAGACGGCGATGGATTTCGGGGCTGAGGGGATCAAGATTCGGTGCGCCGGGCGATTGGGTGGCTCTGAACTCGCACGCGTGGAATCGTATTTGGAAGGTCGAGTACCATTGCACACGTTGCGCGCCAATATCGACTACGGATTTTCGGAGGCGAAGACGCTTTATGGTGTCCTCGGTGTGAAGTGTTGGATTTGTAAGGGTGAGATTGATATGTCGGCGCCGGAAGCACGGCTTGCGACCACGACATCACCTTTTCTTGGTTAATTGAGTCGATAGGAAGGAAGCCGAGGAGCTCTTATGCCTTTAATGCCAGCAAGGGTGAAGCATCGCAAGATGCAGCGGGGGAATCGGGCGGGAATTGCGCGACGTGGCGAGTCGGTTGCCTTCGGCGAGTTTGGGCTGCAGGCGATGGGTCGGTGTTGGCTCAATAACAAGCAGATTGAGGCCGCCCGTATTGCCATCACTCGTAATATGAAGCGACGCGGCAAGGTTTGGATTCGGGTGTTTCCGGACAGGAGCTATACCAAGAAGCCGTTGGAGATCCGTATGGGTAAAGGTAAGGGTCCAGTTGAAGGCTGGGTAGCGGTGATTCGTCCCGCGATGATCCTTTTTGAAATTGAGGGGATCTCGGAGAACCTGGCGCGAGAATCATTACGATTGGCGGCGGCGAAGTTGCCGATGCGTACCAAGTTCATTGCCCGACACAAGATAAGTTAAGTAAGCATTATGCCACTGAAAATGTCAGATATGCAGGATCTTTCTCCTACTGAATTAAGTGCCAAGAATCGCGATGCGCGTCAGGAACTCTTCAATTTGCGCTTGCAAAAGGCCAGTAGTCAGCTCGAGAAGCCGTCGCGACTGCGGGACCTGCGCCGTGACATTGCCAGGATCGAGACCCGGATGTCGATTCTTCGTAACCAACGGAACAATCAGGCTGAGTAGGTAGCCAATATGGCAGAGTCGACAGCAAAACGAGGGCATCGCAAGGAACGTGTTGGAGAGGTGATCTCCGACGGGATGAACCGAACGATTGTGGTGCGGGTGCGCCGACGCGTCCACCATCCTCGATACAAGAAAGTAGTGACGGTCTTCGCCAAATGTTACGCGCACGATGAAAAGGAGCAGGCGAAAGTGGGAGACCAGGTTCGAATTCTGGAGACGCGACCGCTTTCCAAGACCAAGTGCTGGCGATTAGTCGAGGTTTTGACCTCAAAGAAGTCAGTGACTTGAGACAATAGAGAGGGCGAAAGGAAATGCTACAACTACGCAGTTTATTAAATGTAGCCGACAACACCGGAGCCAAGAAGGCGGCGATGATCGGTGTGTTGGGACAGGGACAGCGAGTGGCTCGCATTGGTGATATCATCAAGGCCCACGTCAAGGAGGCCACCCCGGGTGAAACCGTCAAGAAGGGAGACGTCGTGAACGCGGTCGTTGTCCGAACCAAGCGGTCGATTCGGCGCAACGATGGTTCCTATCTTCACTTTGATTCCAATGCAATCGTGATCATCGACAAGGATAAGAACCCACGGGGGACACGCGTCTTCGGGCCAGTGGCTCGAGAGCTTAGGGAAAAGAAATTTACTAAGATTATCTCTCTCGCCCCGGAAGTTATCTGAGCACTATGCCAACAAATTTTCATGTAAAACGAGGCGATGAGGTCGTCGTCCTATCGGGGACGGAGAAGGGAAAGCGTGGAAAGATCATCGCCGTGCTTCCGAAGACCGAGCGGGTGATTGTAGAAGGTGTAAAGTTGATCAAAAAACACGTTCGGAAGAACCAACAATATCCCGAAGGAGCCATCCTGGAACGGGAAGGGACCATTCATGTTTCAAACGTCATGTTAGCGAAGAAGTTTGACGATCGAGTGGCGAAGCGCGAGCAAGTGAATGAGTAGTGGTTGAATGAAACCAAGGCTTTATCAGAAATATATCGATACTGTGGTGCCCGAATTGAAACAGGGCGACACCTATAAAAACGTTCATCAGGTCCCCGTGATAGAAAAGATCGTGGTGAACATGGGAGTGAGCGCCACTTTGGAGAAGGGTGCGCTAGAAGATGCCGCTAAGGATTTGACCGTGATTACCGGCAGAAAGCCGGTGTTCTGCCGAGCCAAGAAGAGTGTCTCGAACTTTAAGCTTCGGGTAGGGCAGCCGATTGGATGCCGCGTGACCTTGCGACGCGAGGTGATGTATGAGTTTTTCGATCGATTGATTACTGCGGCGCTGCCGCGCATTCGCGATTTCCGAGGCATTCCGAGCAAATCGTTTGACGGGCGCGGTAATTATTCTTTGGGGATTTCGGACCAGACTATTTTTCCTGAGATTGATCTCGATAAGATTAAGCGGACTCAGGGAATGGATGTTACCATTGTCACGACGGCAGAAACGGATGATGAGGCCCGCAAGCTGTTGAAGCTCATGGGCATGCCTTTTGCGTAAGCGGAGTTCTGTATGGCTAAGAAATCTTGGGTTGAAAGAAATAAAAAGAAAGCGGCGACGGTAAAGAAATACGCCGAACGTCGAGCGGAGCTTCGAGCTCAGCGAGACTATGAAGGGTTGAATAAGTTGCCGCGAAACGCCAGTCCGACGCGAGTGGTGAACCGGTGCAATATCACTGGACGGCGGCACGGGTATTTTAGGAAATTTAGTTGTTCCCGGTTAACCTTCCGGGAGATGGCATTAGCCGGGTTGATTCCCGGCGTAACGAAAGCAAGCTGGTAAAGCGTATGGATCCGATTGCCGACATGTTGACGAGCATCCGTAACGCAAGCTCCGCGTTGCTGCCCGAGGTGAAGGTGCCTCACTCGAAGTTGAAGGAAGGTGTCGTTGCAATGCTGCGGCGGGAAGGTTACATCCAAGACTATCGTGTGGATGGAGACGTCAAGAAGCAGATCCGCATGACCTTGAAGTACAAAGGGCGGCGAGGGGTGATCGCCGGGATCAAGCGGATCAGTCGTCCGGGATTGCGTCATTATGTGATCTCGCAGGATGTGCCCCGGGTTTTGGGCGGTATGGGGGTCTCGATTCTATCGACCTCACGCGGGGTGATGACTGGGACCGATGCAAAGAAAGGGAATATTGGAGGGGAAGTTCTCTGTCACGTCTGGTAACGAATAACGGTATGTCTAGAATTGGAAAAACACCGATCCTTGTGCCTGCCAAAGTCAAGGTGGCGATCAAAGGCCAGGCGATTGACGTTGAAGGTCCCAATGGGAAGCTCAGCTGGGAGGCTCCCAAGCGTACCAAGGTTGTCTTGAAGGACAGCAATGTGGTCGTGCAACGGGATGGCGATGATAAAGAGGCGAAAGCCCAGCACGGACTAGCCCGTTCTTTGGTGAACAACATGGTGATTGGCGTCTCTAGGGGATTTGTAAAGGAACTGGAGATTCAAGGTGTTGGTTTTAAGGCTGCGATCAAGGGGAAAGCGATCGAACTGAATCTTGGTTACTCTCACCAGATTAATTACTCGATTCCGAAAGGGGTTAAAGTGTCCGTGGCCGAGGGAACGAACATCAAAATCGAAGGACCGGACAAACAGGTGGTGGGGCGAGTCGCCGCAGAGATTCGTGGTTTCTATCCGCCGGAGCCCTACAAAGGCAAGGGAGTTCGGTACAAGGACGAACGAGTGATCCGCAAGGAAGGCAAAACCGTCCAGTAGGTGATGTTGATTGAGTTGATCTTTCCGGTCCAGAAATGAAAACGGAAAAACGGATAAAGCTAGTAAAGCGGCGGCGGTATCGCATTCGCAAGAAGGTCTTGGGAACGAGTGAGCGCCCGCGTATGAGCGTTCGATTTACCGGACGTAATGCCTATGTGCAGTTCATTGATGACGCCGCTGGTACGACCCTGGCGTCTGTTTCATCGTTAACCCAGCGGACCACGACAAAGGATAAGTTCGCAGCCAATGTGGCCAGTGCGGAAGTGCTGGGAAGCTTGGCGGCATCTGCGGCAAAAGAGAAGGGGATTTCGACAGTGGTTTTTGACCGCAGCGGCGCCCGGTATCATGGAAAAGTCAAGGCCCTGGCCGATGCGGCAAGAGCGGCCGGGCTCGAATTCTAAATTTGGCAAGGATTTCTCGTGGTAGAAAAATCGAATACAACGGCAAGCAACAGCCCTACGGCGGCAGCCTCATCGCCTGGCAGTTCAGTTCGTCCGGGGTCAAGCGGCGGTT
>JAMASS010000027.1:0-25396 GCA_024761205.1 Limisphaerales bacterium | reverse complement strand
TCCGCGGCGGCCAGGGTGGCGGTTTCCGCGGCGGCCAGGGTGGCGGTTTCCGCGGCGGCCAGGGTGGCGGTTTCCGCGGCGGCCAGGGTGGCGGTTTCCGCGGCGGCCAGGGTGGCGGTTTCCGCGGCGGCCAGGGTGGCGGTTTCCGCGGTCGGCGCGATGGTCGCGATCAGCGATTTTCCGACAACCGCGAAGAGTCGGACATCACCGAGAAGGTGATCTTTATCAACCGGTCTTCCAAGGTTGTGAAGGGGGGGCGGCGTTTTAACTTTAGTGCCTTAATCGTGGCTGGCGATGGCAAAGGGAAAGTGGGGCTTGGTTTGGGCAAAGCCGGGGAAGTTGCGAATGCGATTCGTAAAGCCAGTGAAAATGCCCGGCGTACGATGGTGACCGTTGCTCTGACTGGAGACACCATTCCGCATCGTGTGGATACCTGTTTTGGCGGGGCAACTATTATGCTTCGGCCAGCCTGCCCGGGAACCGGTGTGATTGCCGGCAAGATTGTACGCTCGGTGTTGGAATCTGCTGGCGTGAAGGACGTTTTGACGAAATCGTTGGGATCCAACAATGCCGCGAATGTGGCGAAGGCCACTTTGGCCGCTTTGACCGGGCTGCGCCGGCGAGTCGATATTTTTTCCGATCGTGGGGTGGCCGTTCCGGAGCGATCCGTCAAACTCGAAGCTAAGGCACTTGGGGCCACCGAAGCGGCAGATAGTTTGATTGACGAAGCACCGGTTGCTGAAGAACCTGCGAAGGAAGCTGCTCCGGCCCCAGCCGAGCCGGCGAGTGCCAGCCCGGACATTCCGGTAAGTGAAGAGACTGTATCTGAATAAATGACATGCGTTTACATAATCTAAAACCACGCCCCGGGGCGAAGCATCAAGGAAAACGTTTGGGACAGGGCGAGTCGAGCGGATTGGGGAAGACTAGCGGCCGAGGTCATAAAGGACAGCACGCTCGAGCCGGCAGTGGATTCCGTCCTGGATTTGAGGGTGGGCAGATGCCGTTGATTCGCCGATTGCCTAAGCGGGGATTCAGCAACGCACGGCATACCACCACTTATATTCCGGTGAACGTTGTGATGTTGGATGCCTTTGCTGATGGGAGTGTCGTCGACGCCGAAGTGCTACGCGGGGCGCGATTGGCCAATGGTCGGGCGGATGGGATCAAGATCTTGGGAAAAGGCGAGATATCCAAGAAGCTGACGGTTAAAGCCCAGGCCTTCAGTGCCGCAGCGAAAACAAAGATCGAGGCTGCCGGTGGAAGCTGTGAAGTGGTTCCGCAAGCAGAAGAAGCCCGAAGGTGAGGCGTAACGGAGACCGGTAAACCATGCTTTCAGGTATTGCCAGTACTTTTGCGAATTGCTTCAAGATTCCGGAGCTAAAATCGCGGATTTTCTTTACCCTCTTTGTGCTGGCGGTGTGCCGTCTCATTGCGTTGATACCGATTCCCGGGTTGGATGGGGCGAAGTTATCGGAGTTTCTCTCACAGTCGGCCCAACAGTCGGATGGTGGCGCCGGACTGTTGGGAATGTACAGTCTGTTTACTGGTGGTGCGTTGGAGCGATGCGCGATTGGGTCGCTCGGAATTATGCCTTACATCAGCGCGACGATCATCATTCAGCTGATGACGGCGGTGTTGCCGGGTCTGAGCAAACTCGCGAGAGAAGAGGGTGGTCGAGCAAAGATCATCCAATACGGGCGCTATCTGACGGTGTTGCTTTGTCTCGGCCAAGGTTTTGTGATGGCTTTGGGATGGGAGAATCCTGAGAAGATTCTTCCCAGCTTTAGCGGCGAACTCGTGCTTTCGGATTCGACTTGGTGGTATCGGATTCAAACTGTTTTAATCCTGACTACGGGGACCTTGTTGTTGATGTGGCTTGGTGAACAGATCACCGAGCGGGGCATCGGGAATGGTATTTCATTAGTCATCACAATTGGTATCCTGGCCCGACTGCCTGAGGCGGCAAGGTCCCTTTACTATATGTTTAGTCCGGCTGGTGGAGTGGAATCGGAATATCACTTTTTCCATGGAATTGCTCTGATACTCATTCTTGCAGCTGTGGTCGCTGGAGTGATTGCTGTGACGCAGGCGCAGCGGAAGATCCCTGTCCAATACGCGCAGCGTGCGGTCGGGAGAAAGGTTTACTCGGGAGGCAGTTCGTTCATGCCGTTAAGGGTCAACTATGCGGGTGTGATGCCCATCATCTTTGCACAAGCGATTTTGATGTTCCCCAATCAGCTGTTCCTGAATCTGGGCGAGGTTACGGGCACCAAGTTCTTCTTAGAGATCAGTCGACTAATTTCGTATGGCAGTTTGGGACGTATGATGTTGGAAGGTTTGATGATTCTATTCTTCTCCTATTTCTGGGTGGCGACACAGTTTAATGAAATTCAGATTGCCGATGACTTGAAGAAATACGGGGGATACATCCCCGGTGTTCGGCCGGGACAGGCAACTAGTGATTTTCTGCATCGTACGATGAGTCGGATTACCTTTGCCGGTGCGATCTTCTTGACTTTGATTGCGATCATGCCACCGGTGTTACAGGAGTCGCTCGGCGTGCCGTTTGATGTGGCTACGTTTTTTGGCGGCACTAGTCTCCTTATTACCGTGGGTGTGATGCTGGATACGATGCGACAGATGGAGTCGCACCTGTTGACGCGGCACTACGATGGATTTATGAAGAAAGGTCGTATCCGGGGGCGGTTTTAGATCTGCGGCCTCCGGTTCGTTCTGATTTCTCTTGCAAGCCGTGATTGTCATAAAAAATGAGGATGACATCAAAGCGATGCGAGAAGCTGGAGCTGTGGCCAACACGATCTTACGGGAAGTGGCTGCTTTTGTTCAGCCCGGAAAGACGACGAAAGAGTTAGATGATTTTGCTGCGGAACGGATCGCCTTCTATGGATGCAAGAGCGCGTTCCTGGGATACCGCAACTATCCGTGTAATATTTGCATTTCGGTGAACGAAGAGGTCGTCCACGGGATTGCGAGCTTGAGGGCGCTACTGTTTGGCGATATCGTGAGTTTGGATGTTGGAGTTTGCTACAGTGGGTTTGTCGGGGATAACGCGCTGACGGCGGCCGTCGGCGGTTGCGGCGTTGAAGACCAGAAGCTCTTAGATGTGACGGAAAAATCGCTGTTTGAGGGGATTAGCAAGGCAGTGGTGGGAAATCGTGTGTGTGATATCTCGAGGGCCGTGCAGGGTTGCGTTGAAGGCAACGGAATGTCAGTGGTGCGTGAGTTCGTCGGCCATGGTGTGGGTCGATCGGTTCATGAAGAACCGCAGATCCCCAACTTTTTTGACGGTGGTAAGTCACCGAAGTTGAAGGCCGGGATGACGCTTGCGATCGAGCCGATGGTGAATTTGGGATCAGCACAAGTGGAAGTGCTATCGGATGGTTGGACTGTTTTGACACGAGATGGTCGGCGTTCGGCACATTTTGAGCATACGATCTTGGTGACCGACGGCGAACCGAAGTTATTGACATGTCCAGAGAACATGCCATCAGCGTTGAAGGCTCGATTGTCGAGTTGATGCCCAATTATCGTTGCCGGGTTCGGATGCCGAACGGGCATCACATTGTGGCTCACTTAGCTAGCAAGCTGAGGTTGGCCTTTGTTAAATTGGATATTGGGGATCGGGTCAAAGTAACTATGTCGCCGTTTGATCTGTCGAAGGGCACGATCATAGAACATATTGCGAGTTGAAAGCATGAAAGTTAGAGCGTCCGTCAAAAAGTTATGTGAACACTGCCGTATCATCCGTCGCAAGGGTGTGATTCGCGTGGTTTGCACGAATCCCCGGCACAAGCAACGGCAGGGCTAAACGAATTTAGAAAGAAGACCTATGCCACGTATTTTGGGTGTCGACATTCCCGGAGAGAAGCGGATCGATGTCTCGCTTCGGTATTTGTATGGTATTGGCCCGGTGAATTCCTTGGAGATTCTCGAGAAGGCTGGGATTGATCCCGGTGTGCGGGCGAAGGATTTGAGCGATGACCAAGTGAGTCAAATCGCTCATGCCATCCAAGACGGTCAATATGTTGTTGAGGGTGATTTGCGGCGTGAAATCGGAATGAATCTCAAGCGATTGCAATCCATCAAGTCCTACCGCGGGTTTCGTCACATTCGGGGTTTACCCGTGCGGGGACAGCGGACCTCGACCAATGCCCGAACGCGGAAGGGACCAAGGAAGACGGTGGGCGTGCAGAGGAATCCGAAGGCGAAGTCTGGCATTCACTAGGTAGATTAGGGACGGCTTTAACATCTATGTCTGAAGACACGAAAGATAAGCAAGCTCTGGAAGCTAGCGAGAATCTGACGCCAGCAAAGTCCGAGAGTGTAGAGGAATCGAAGCCGAGGACTGTTAAAGAGGGCGTCGCTGAAGCCAAGGAACCCAAGACTGAGAAGGGTCCTGAAGCAAAAGACGAAAGCAAATCAAAAGCGGATGAAGCCAAGAAAGGCGAGGGTAAATCCGCAGCGACTCCGACAGCGGCTGAGTTGTTGGCTACGGATACCGGACTGGCCAAGATCATCAAGGCCAAGGGATCGAAGAACGTTACCGTTGGCGTGGCCACAATTCTCGCGACGTTTAATAATACCTTGATTTCCATCAGTGATATGCAGGGGAACGTCATCGCGTGGTCCAGCGCGGGTAAAGTTGGTTTTAAGGGTTCACGAAAAAGCACTGCGTTTGCCGCGCAGCAGGTTTCTCAGGACGCCGCCCGACAGGCGATGTCTCATGGCTTGAAGGAAGTGGAGGTTCGCGTGAAGGGCCCGGGTTCTGGCCGGGAATCGGCGATTCGTGCGCTTCAGGCAATTGGGTTGGAAATTTCGTCGATCAGGGACGTGACGCCGGTGCCTCACAATGGTTGCCGCCCACGCAAGAAACGGCGCGTTTAAGGATTTAGCTCATGGCTCGATACACAGGACCGAAGACTCGCATTAGCCGACGATTTGGCATGCCCATTTTTGGGCCTTCCAAGTACTTGGAACGTCGCAACTATGCGCCGGGAATGCACGGCCCGAAGAGTCGGCGAAAATACACCGACTATGCGCTTCGCTTGGCCGAGAAACAAAAGTTTCGCTATTACTACGGACTGCTTGAGAAGCAGTTTCTCGCCGTGTATGAGAAAGCACGACGGCAGCGCGGTGTTACTGGTGAGACGATGCTTCAGATTCTTGAGACTCGACTCGACAATGTGGTGTATCGCCTCGGCTTAGCCCCATCGCGTCCTGCAGCTCGCCAGATGGTGGTCCATCGCCACTTAATGGTGAATGGCAAGCGGGTCAATATACCGTCGTATGCCGTACGAGTGAATGATACCATTGAAGTGCGGGATTCCAGTGTTTCCAAACAGTTGGCGACAAAAAACATGGAGAAATCAACAAGCCGAATCGTGCCCGACTGGTTGAATCTTGATAAGGAGCTCTTCAAGGGAGTTCTGGTCAGAGTGCCGGCAAGAGATGAAATTCAACCGATTGCCAATGAGCAGGTGGTGGTGGAATTTTACTCTCGTTAAACCAGATTCGTTAAATCCGAAAATCCGCGCAGTTATACGGGTGCCATGCTGGGTACGGGTAACCGGGTGACATCAGCCTAAAACTGCCAACCCAAATACATAGATGCCAGTAAGATTAGGTCGTTTCGAAATGCCGAAGCGGTTAAAAAAAGAGAAGTCAGCGAATTACGCCAAGTTCGTTGCCGAGCCATTTGAAACCGGGTACGGGTATACTATCGGAAACTCGCTGCGGCGGGTTTTGTTGTCTTCCCTGGAAGGGGCAGCCATCACTTCGATTAAGCTCGATGGAGCCGTGCACGAATTTGCCTCGGTTGACGGAATCGTTGAGGATGTAACAGACATCATTTTGAATCTGAAGCAGGTCAAACTAAAATCCTACAGCCGAGAGCCTCAAAATGTGATTCTCAGTGTGAACAAGGAAGGGTTAGTGACCGCCGGGGATATTGTTGAGAACCAGAACATTGAAGTGGTGAATCCGGAGCAGCCGATCTGCACGATTGACAAGAAGAGGAAGTTTGAAATTGAGCTGGAGATCAAAGTCGGGCGTGGATTCTGCCCTGGCGATGAAAACAAGAAGCCCGATCAAGCCATTGGTGTCATTGTGATCGATGCCATCTTTTCGCCCGTGAGTCAGGTGAAGTACACGGTCGAAAGCGCTCGTGTCGGACAGCGCACGGATTATGATCGTTTGATTTTGGAGATTTGGACGGATGGACGGATGTCTCCGGATGATGCGTTGACCCAGGCGTCCGCGATACTGCAAAAGCATTTGGATGTGTTCGTTGACTACGACAAGAACGCCGTCGAATTCGAGGAAGTCGAGGAGCAGAAGGACGACGAGAAATCGCGTTTGAAGAAGTTGTTGAACACGAGCGTCAACGAGATTGAGCTTAGTGTTCGGGCTGCCAACTGCCTCAACAACGCCAATATCACCACGGTCGGCGAGTTGGCAAGGAAGTCTGAGGCCGAAATGTTGAAGTATCGCAACTTTGGTAAGAAATCGCTGAATGAGATCAAGGACAAGTTGCAGGGCTTGAAGTTGACTCTCGGAATGAATTTTGACGACACTCTTCTGGAAGCTGAAAAAGGAGGGGAGAGTAGTGGCAGAGCGTGGTCTGACTAGAGCTAAGGGAGAGGACCGATGAGACATCAAAAACACACAGCCAAGCTGGGACGGAAAGGCAGTCATCGCAACGCGATGTTGGCAAATCTGGTTTGCAGCCTGATTAAGCATCGCCGAGTGACAACCACCTTGGCAAAGGCCAAGGCGGCTCGACCCGTTGCTGAGAAGCTGGTCACACTAGGCAAAAAGGGTTCAATCCATCATCGTCGATTGGCGGCCTCGAGACTGCATCAAGAGGATGCCGTGCGTATCCTGTTCAATGAGATCGCTCTGGAACACGAAGGCCGACAGGGTGGCTATACTCGGATTATTAAGCTGGGAACCCGCCGAGGTGATGCGGCTCAGACAGCGATTTTGGAATGGGTGGAAGTCAGTGAGTCCAGCGGATCGAAGGGATCCGCCGTTTCCGTGAAGAACAAACCCGCCGAGGCAAAGCAGCCTGAGGCCGAAGCGCCGGCGGAAGAGGTGAAAGACAAGGCGAGTACGACTGAATCTGAGTCCGCTACTACCGCATCTTCTGAGAACGACAAGAAGGAATAGCTGTTCAACGTTAAACTCGGTCAATTGTGTGAAAGCTCGCCACGTGGCGAGCTTTTTTGTGTCCGTGGATGCTGAGAGTCTGAGAGATGATCGAGGCATTACTCGAGGGGGGCAGTTAAGGGTCGTTGCCACGCGCACGAAGAATCTTCGGAAGGCTGAGCGGTTTTGCCCGTGATTTACTGAATTTGGTCCCTTTGGCACAGTGATAGCAATGAACGAAACGGACTATCGAGATCCAGGTTTGAAGGTGTATTTAAAAGACATTAATCGAAGTTTGTTGCGGGAGAACTTGAAACTGACTCTGGAGGAGAGGCTGAAGCAGTTCGTTCGATTCATTTCATTTGATTCGCAGCTATGGGAAGCGACAAAGACAGCCTCTGTGGTGACTGGTTCTGGTGATGGGCGATTCTTCCCGTCTTGGTCTCCAACCAGGTTCGATTCGTTCTCACCGTTGTCGTCGAGGGGATCATCCATGGCTCAGGACGCGCGGCGTATGATGTCGATATTGTTTAGGAACGCTATAATCACTCACGCGATCATTGTCGCTTTCGGTCTGGTTTGGGGTTTCATCGGAGATCATCCGTTGTCAGCACAATCGAAGCTTGTGAAGACTACGGTGGCTTACCGCGAGGTTGATGGACTTGCTGTTTTGGTGGAGTCCATCGACCGGAGGGGGATCGCGTCGTTCCTGTGATTGTATAGATTTATGGCGGGAGATTGATCATGGGGCATCGGGAGCAGGTACATCGGCGGATACATGGCCTGACAGAAGATAGGGGTATGCACTCGTTCCAATTGATTATTGACTGGCACCTGAGACCAAGCTGCTGGAGTTGATCCGTGATGTCGAAGCCGCATTTCGATGGTTAGGAGGGGATGAGGGGAAACGGTTTCAACTCAATCTTGACCGAATCGTTGCAACTGGGGCAGCAGCAGGGGGCGCTCATCGCCCTATACGGTTACGGGGACCTCATCGGGGATTGGTATTCATCCTCAAGTCCTCATCCTCGATAGAGTGTGAGAAAAATCAGTTGCGCAGAAGCGGCTCAGCAGACAGTGGCACCGTCATTTCTGATGCGCGCCAGCGAGAAGGAAAGGGTGGTTGATCTATTTGCACTATCGTCAAAACGGACTGTAGCCGGAGGATGTGAGTGGGTTTAGCAGGGGAAAGCGATCATTGAGAGAATTGCTCCCTACGAACTTATTCGAAATGTCGCTTCGGAAAATACCCGCTGCCGCCGCTGATTCACGCTACCAGTGATACGGATGTGCCATACGAGTAGTCCGTCATGATGGCGGACCAACTGAGGCAGCATGATGTTCCCTATGCTCTCAAATTTTTGCAGAACGGTGAGCATGGTTTTGGTGGCAACGATCCTCAAGAACTCGAGGCCGCCTAGCGGACGATGGTTGGAGTTTGTCGTGAGACATTTGGAAGGGAAATGAGGGGATGCTGTGATGATGGCGGTTAGGGAAGTATTGATCGCTTGCGGAATGCACTGAATACGCGGGAATGGGATTATTGGTTTAGTTATTTCAGTGTATTTCACGTATTCCGCAGTTTGATGATTCTTATCCTCTATTCGCTCATCGCGGCGTGCATTTGTTGAATGGCGGACTCTTCGATGTCGTGAATCCGTTGGAAAGATGATCCGCGATTTGCTCTTGTAAGGCGACGACACTAATGGGGGCGAGAGGGAAGTCTTTCTTGACTTCATCGCGCAGGGCTCCGAGTGGATCGTTGATCTGAGCGGTCTCATCCATTGCTGCATTCCCTTGTTCGATGAATAGTGGGTGGTGACCGAAAATGATCTCTCACGTTTCCTTGAATAGAGGGGAATCCGGTAGGAGGGCGTAGCCTAGTCGTTGCCGGGCCTGGGTATTTTCACGGAAGCTTTTTGCCGGTGGTGTGAGCGTTGGTTTATCGAAAATGACCACCGCTTCATTCAGAAAATCGGTGTAGGCACCGCGATTGGCAATAGCCGCAAATGAAATGCCAATTGTCCCGACTCGATCAAAGGTAGAATCTTGACGAATCCGCAGGGTGGCTTCGCCGTAAACAGTTTAATGCCGTCCCAGATTCCCGAGGCCACAGTTGTCCTTATATTTGATACGAGATCAAGTCGCGGTATGAGTCCCTCGGAGGTGACGGTGAGGGGGACATTCGCACGATGCTCGATGGAGACCTGGTTAATATCTCGGTCTCGTAGCCGTAGACCAGAATCGGAGGAACTCCTCCCACATTCCTTTGCTGTAAGCCAAGACATTGTAGGGGAGACTCCACATGCCTGCCCAGACGATCGCTGCACACCGTCTTCGAGGGTGTGCAGGAGGTTAGCGCCGCCCTTCTCCGTTTTGTTGGTTTTCCGAAAGTCTCATTCCACACCGAGCCGCGAGAGCAGCGGGTCAAGTGGACTGAACGTGTTCTGAGTGAGGAGAGCAATGTGTGGACCGTAATCCCTCGTAGGCGAAAATGGAATAGCCCATCACAATGTCGCCACTCTAACTCCGGTCGCGGCAAAGTAGTTGTGGATCGTTCCTGTTTCACGATGCTGGCCGGCGAAGAGGTTGTAGTGCGTCAATTTTGGGCATGTCGTTGTTTCCTTTGGGCTCAGCCACGCCAGCGGGCTGTGCCACTCGCGCATTTCTTGATTAACGCTGTCTACGTAAACAACCATGATTTAATGGCTACTGTGGTTCAATCGTGCCGCTTGGATAAGCAACGTGCGACCTTGCTTTCGAAACCAGCCAGACGCCGTAACTTGGATGTCTCGACGTTGGCGAGCCTCTTCTCCCCTGCTCAGACTCTATGTCGGTACGACCTGCACGACGACCTGGATGAGGGACGGGCAGTGCCGCCCGCCTGCAAACGGCACCGGTGGCCGGTTTCGAATTGTCCAACATGGCGGCAGCCGGACTGCGCCGCAGGGCTGGCTTTCACCATAACGGATAGGTATCGGCGAGGCGCTCGAGGACCTCGCGGATACGCGAGCGGTCATGGATTCTGACGGAGCCGCGCCTGTCCTCGCACAGGTGGACGATGTAGCGCGGTGCCGGGGGAGCGAGGATGTCGAGGTAGAGATAAAGATCGCCGACGCACTCGCCGTCCGCAAGAATGCGGGCCTCGTCCTCGGCGATGCGTTTGAAGGTAATCTGGTCATACCATTCTCCTTGCTGTCCGGATGCGGCGACGGGGTGGGGACTTCCCTCCTGCCGGGAGCGGCTTGGCCCCGCCGTCGCGCACGATTCTTGCAGTCGCGAGCTAGCGAAACAAACTGTCAGATGATTACGGTATCAATGCGTGATGAGGGAGAATACGATGGACTGAAGCGCCTAGGCGCGGAACTCGACCTATCGGTGGCGTGGTTGATCCGGCGTGTCGTATCGGAATTCGTGGCGCGATGCTGCGACGGCATCTCGCCCGACCTGCCGTTGCGCCATCTAAAATCGGGCGCGGGCGATGGCAGGATAGCTGGAGGATTACATGGTGCATGATTCGGCGGTACATGGTGACCCCCGGACCACAACAGTGGGACCAACGCTGCGGTCGCTTGGAAGGGGCTCGGCCACTCTACATGCTACCGCGCGACCCGCTTGCTGAAGAAGTCCTGATTCCGGGTTTCCAAGTGGCTAGGACAGTCGATTGCATGGTAGGGTTTTTCTCGAGTGAGGTTCTTTCCTCACTCGCACCTGGCCTTGCGACCTACATTGCCGCTTCCGAAAACAGTTTCAGGCTGATTATCAGCCCCCTGCTCAGCGCGGAGGACCAAGCTGCCATTGAGGATGGGCTTAAATCTGCGGAAGAGGTCGCGGACAGCATTCTGGAAGAACTAGTTGTTACCGAAGACTTGCTTCAACGCCATACGCTGAAGTGCCTGTCGTGGCTACTTCGGGAACGCAGGATTGAGATCAAGCTGGCGTTGATGAAGGGCGCCCTCTTTCATCCGAAGGTTTGGCTCTTTGAGGTCAACAGCGATATCGTTGCCGCGCACGGGTCGAGCAACGTGACCTATGCGGGCATACGGAAGAACATCGAGCAGATTGCGATATCCAAGTCGTGGCAAGACTCAAACCAGCGCTATATTACGGACAAGCTGCGCTACGAGTTCGACTGTCTGTGGGAGGACAAGGACGACAATTGTATGGTTATCGGCTTGCCTGAAGCGGTCCGGCTTCGCTTGTTGCGGACATACAGTTCAGAAACACCCCCAACAGAAGATGAGTTGAATACGTTGTATGGGCGTGCCACAGGGATTGCGGAAGAACTGGGGCCTTTAGATCTGGCTCCTGTTCAATCTGTTTGTTTCGCGATACCTAGCTGGCTCGAATACGAAGAAGGTCCGTTTGAGCATCAGGGCAGAGCTGTTGCCGCATGGAGCGAAGCCGGGTATCGCGGTGTGCTAGAAATGGCGACCGGCTCAGGCAAGACGATCACCTCGATGATTGGTGCGCATCGTCTATATGAAGAGAACAAGCCATTACTTATCGTTATTGCTGCTCCCTATGTGCCGCTGATTGAACAGTGGTGCGATGAATTGGTTCCATTTGGGCTAAAACCCGTCAATCTCACGACAACTGGAGGCGCTGCGAAGAGATCGAGCGAGCTGCAAAAGTTGAAACGGCGGTTGCGCATTGGCCTGTCAGACGTTGAAGCGGTTGTTGTTAGCCACGATACCCTATGCACCCAGGAATTTCTTGCCGCCGTCGATGCGTTCGATTCCGCGCGATTGCTGATTGCGGACGAAGTACACAACCTAGGGCGACAGTCCTTCATCAACAATATGCCGGAGTTCTTCGAATATCGTCTCGGTTTGTCGGCGACACCGATACGCCAATATGACGAGGAAGGAACAGAAGCGTTGTTCGGATTTTTCGGGCATGTCGCCTTCCAGTTCACGCTTGAAGAGGCGATTGGCCGTTGTCTCGTTGAATACGACTACTACGTTCATCCGGTGTACCTGACGGACACCGAAATGGGAGATTGGTTCGACCTGACTGGAAAGATTAAGCAGAATATATGGCGCAGCGAAGGCGGTGAGCCAGATGAATATCTTGCCAAGCTTTTTCGCGACCGGCGTGCGCTGCTGGAAACCGCTTCGGATAAGGTTTCCACGCTTAGGGATCTTCTCGACAAAGAAGGCGCCGGCAGCTTTCAGCACGCACTGATTTACACATCGGACAAGGGGCCGGACCAACTCCAAAACGTGAACCGACTGCTTCGAGACAGAAACATTCTGCATCATCAACTCACGGCGGAAGAGACGGCAGACCGGCAGCGGACGAAGCAGATCATCATGTCGTTTCAGAACGAAGAAATTCAGGTGCTGACCGCGAAGCGCGTTCTGGACGAGGGAGTGAACATCCCGCAGATATGCAAAGCATACATCCTCGCGAGTACGACAGTAGAACGGCAATGGGTTCAACGGCGTGGGCGGTTGCTGCGCGCTTGCAAACCTATTGGAAAAACGCATAGTGTTATTCATGATCTGTTAGCACTGCCACCGGGGATGGAAGAAGGGCTTGATCCAGATGCGCGCTCGCTAGTACTTTCGGAACTGCGTAGGGTGCAAGAATTTGCGAAGCTGGCAAGAAACGCGGGCCAACCGGATGGGTCATTGGCGATGATCAACAAGATGGTTGACGCCGCGTACGGGTAATGTATGGGGATGAGAGGCGATGCCGCTTAACGATAGAAAGATAATCTCGATTATCCTTGAAGAATGCGAGGAAATTGAGGAACGGTGTGATGGCTATCGGCAGGAGATTATTGAAGTAATCTCCGAGATTCTACAGTACGAACGCAGCCACAAGGTTTCGGCGACGAATATTCAGAAAAAAATCAACGGCAAGCTTGACGCTGCGGCGCGGTTCCTAGCGAAGAGGCGCGAGCAGAACACGATTAGTACGGAGGAGGCAGGCTCATGAAGCTCCTCCGCGCTGAATTTCTGAACTTCCGGATGCTCCGCGATCTTGAGCTTACATTCTCCAGCAAACCTGACAGGAAGCTGACCGTCATCCGCGCAGCCAACGAGTCTGGCAAAACCACGATCCTGCATGGTCTGCAATGGGCGTTCTATGGAGACCCGGCATTGCCCGGGAAAGGCGAGGGTTTTCGCCTGCATCCCATCGACTGGAAGGCAGGCGAAGGCAATCGTGTGGAGATAACGGTCACAGTGGATTTCGAGTTGACCTCATATCGTCGAGCCTCCGGCCAGATGCGAGAGGCTCGTCAGCGATACCGCCTAGTGCGCTCGACCTCTGAAGAGTTGGACAGTCGGTCACGGCGCTCTGGGTCAACCGTGAAGCTGTATAAGTTGAACGACAGCGGCGCGAGCTCCTTTGGAGCACCGGAGGCATTTGTCAATGACGAGCTACCTCCAGAGTTGCGGGAAGTTTTTTTCACCGATGGCGATCGAGCTCTGAGTTTCATCGAAGCAAATGCTGCTGTATCAGACAAGCGTCAGCGCGTGCAGCGAGCCATTCGGTCTCTTCTCGGCCTCGGAGTGATCGATGACGCGATCAAACATGTGCACAAATCGGCTATGGAAGTGAACAAAAAAGCGAAGCAGGTTGGTGGTGACGGCGAACTGAACGCCATTGCCACGGACCTCGACGATATGGAGGATAAACGCGAGGAGTTAGAAGCTCAACTTGAGGATGCCAATCAGCAGTTTCGCGCTTTCGATGAAAGTGTTAATAAAATTGACAGAAAGATTGACGCCGCGCTTCAGAAGGGTGACAAAGAGAAGCTACGCAAAGCCATCAACGACACGAAGGAGAATATCAAGCAACTCGACACCCAACTCGAGGCGGCGAATAAAGAGCACTCGGAGTTATTTGGCAGCCGGTCCATCGCAACTGACTTGCTTGCGCCCGTGTTCGCGGATGCATTTGAGAGGCTGGGAGAGTTACACGAGCAGGGGAAGATTCCAAGTACGACGATTCCGGTGCTGCATGAATGTCTTGATGCGGAAGTCTGTGTTTGTGGCGAGGCATTGCGAGCCGGTGACCCGGGGAGCGATAAGCGCCGTGCGCATATTCACAAGCTGATTGATGACAACCGGCGCGCTGATGAGATCCAAGAAATCATCACAGAACTCTACTACGGTGCAAAGGAGCTACAGGGAGAAGGTGACACTGGATCAAGCGCATGGTTGAACGAATACACGAAGGTCGTTGAAAGGCACGATGATCTTCAGGAACTGCGCGAGAGAACAGGTAGGGAGTTTCGTAAGTTAGAGAAGGATCTTGAATCCCTTCCTGATACAGATATTCAGGGCCTCCGCGAAACTCGGCGCCAATACAAAGCGAGGCGCGATAGCTACCTTTCGAAGAAGTCGGTTGCGGAAACCCGACTTGAGAGATTACGGAAAGATCAAGACGAAATGGAAGCTCAGCGTGACCGGTTTCTGCGGGAACAGAAAAAGGGGACGCGGATTCTAGCTGAGTCGCAAGTCACGCAAGACGTGAAGAAGGTATTGCAACGCGCTTACGAGCGAATAACGCACGAAGAATTGCAGAAGGTCAGTGAGCTGATGAACAACATATTCCTTGAGATGATCGGCGCGGACCCTGATCAGGGCGCTATTATCCAGCGCACCGAGATCAGCTCGGAATTCGACATCATCGTCTACGGTCCGAACGGTAGGACGCTCAACCCCGACAGAGACCTGAATGGAGCGTCGCGTCGCGCATTGACATTGGCGTTTATTCTTGCACTGACAAAAGTCAGTGAGGTCGAGGCGCCAAACGTGATCGATACACCGCTCGGCATGACCAGTGGATTTGTGAAGCGCTCCATTCTGCGCTCTGCCGTGCGGGAAAGTGCGCAGCTCATTTTGTTCCTGACGCATGACGAGATAGCCGGTTGCGAAGAGATTATTGACGAAAACGCGGGTGTTGTTTTTACGCTGACCAATCCGGCGCACTACCCGAAAATGCTCGTTAACGATCCGGGCGTCGTGGAACGGAAAGTGCTCCGTTGCACTTGCGACCACCACAAAGATTGTCAACTGTGCCAGCGCCGCTTTGATATGGAAACTGATCTGGACGTAGCGTCATAGGAGGCGATGATGGCGGATCGATACTTCAACCCGTTTCAGGCAATTGACATTAATATACCGACCGAGTTCCACGAAGAGTTCACTAGGTACTGCCAGAGAAGCGCCAACGCGATTATCGATCAGAGCCCGTTTCAGCGCATGGTAGACCTTTGGTTTCTTTCCGTGTGCGTTGCAGCTCGCCAGGGTTTAGAACCCGCCGATATTGCGAAATACGATACGCGGAAAATTATCGATGGGTCGATATTCGGTAGTGACCCGTGGCGCGTTCATGCATTGATGCTGATAGCAATCAGCAAGTCAGGCGACGTTCAGATCGTATCAGAGCCGCGCAAAATGATATCCCTTGCCAACGGCCTGGCCGTGGCCGGACTTCCCAAGGTAATAGATATGTTGAAGGATGGTGACGCAGAGCCGATCTGGAACCTATCGGACGCGATCGACGTGATGCTGCGAAAAAGGGATGTGGCATGAAGGCATACATCACAGTGTCAAGAAATAGATCAAATTAGCGGGACGGTGCATGACAGATATGAATTTTAGGAAAGAGTACAACTCATCAGGGAAAAGTATAGAGAATCTCTTTGGCCGCGAGGAACAGGGATTTTTTATTCCCCCTTATCAGAGAGAATATACCTGGGAAGAAGAAAACATAAACCAATTATTTGATGACCTAGTGTTGGGAGTGCGTGAGCTTTCGGAAAATGATAGCGCAATAACGTTTCTCGGGACGACGATTTTGACCTCTTTAAAGGACAAAACAAAAACTGTAGAAGATGGCGATGAACGTGCGGAGCCGACTGGCGTGCAGATTGTCATAGACGGGCAGCAACGCATCTCTACCTTGGCATTGATAGCGATACAGATCACAGTGAAGTTGCGCGACCTGCTCGAACGGCTTCCCTGTGAAGCCCCGTATTCTCACCTCCGTAAAGCAGTCGAGAAATTTATAAAGAAGTTGAGAAAACTGTATGCCATTGAGCTGGAGAAAGGCGCCGATCCTCGGCGAAAACCCAAAATCATTCAGGCCCGAAGTGATTTGTGGACATATGATGGAAATGATGATGTATACAACTCCCCTGTAGCTCGTTACATTGCGACATATATTCGCACAAGAAATGCCGATACCGCCCTCGACGCGATTGTTTCTGAAAGTGGTGTGAGGGTGCGCAGCAACATAAGGCTGACAAATGAATGGCTAAAATCCATCTGCGATGCGCATATTCCCGGCACCCTTAGATATGAACAGTTTCCCATTGGGAAAAGCATCACGTCGTCGCAAATAATAAAAAACGTTCTCTGCTCCGCAAGTGATGACGTCAATGATGCCGTCAAAGCTGTCACCGAAAAGGCTGAAATAGACAAAGAACGGAGTGACTATTCGGCTGCGGCTACCTACCAGCTACTGCTGTTGACCCATTACTTGCTGCACCGTTGCGGCGTAAACTGTCTGCAGCCGACGCACGAGGAATGGGGATTTGATATGTTTCAAGCCCTAAATGCGACTGGTACGCCGTTAACGGCGATGGAGACCTTTCTGCCACAGGTGATGCAGGCAGAGGCTGCCGAGAACAATGATTGGGACGGGACGTCATCGCGCGAATCCATGGATGATGTACAAAGATTGTTTGATGCTACAAGTACAAACGAGCAGAAGAACCGGCGAACTAATGAACTGCTTGGCACTTTCGCACTTTGCTACGAAGGACGAAAACTTGGAAACAAGTTCAGCGAACAACGGAGGTATATAACGCAAACTTATGACAAACAACTGCAAAAAATCAGCGAAAAGCGCGAGTTTGTAGAGCGGCTTGCTCTGACGGCAAACTTTTTTTATTTCGGATGGTATATGGAGGAAGCAACCGCCCCCAACCATATCAATGGACTCGACAAACATGCCGAAGGAGAGTTTGCTTCATTGCTGGTTCGATATCTTAGGGATGCGAACTCGAAGCTGTCCACACCGATTCTGGCAAGATTTTACAGCGAGGCCGTTAATGACAACGAATTTGACGAGTTCATTGAAAGCGCTAAAGCATGTGCGGCGTTCTTCACGCTTTGGCGTTCGGCAAATTCCACATCTGGGCTCGACGATATCTATCGTAAGTACTTCAAGGGTGCCGAGGTGCCAGTTAAGATCGATGGACACAACTGGAAAGAACATCCCGAACGGATGACATCATCGAGTCTGAAGCGGTATTTTCGAGAAATTCTAGAAGACCGTGGTATAGCGGAGAAGAGTGCTTGGATTACAGCATCTGAAAGATTCTTGTTGTACACGGAACTAAAGACGATTTGTCGCTTCATTTTGTTCATAGCGAGCCACGACCGTGTTGCGGACAGCGCGAATCCCGGGCTCACGGATGACGGAACAACTGCCTCATGTACGATGCTCAAGTTGGGGCGGTGGCTAATGGATGATCACAAATCTCTTGAACACGTCGCACCGAAAAATCCACCGACGGGACACAAATGGGCTTTCAATATTTATGAGAAAGACCTCGTTCATCAAGTAGGTAATTTGATACTACTGCCGCTGGATCTGAATAGTTTGGTCGACAATAAGGAGTGGGCAGTTAAGTATCTCCACTATTGCCACGTTGGCAAGCGTTCCAAAAAGAAGCTAGAGGATCTGAACGAGAAAGCAAAGAAGAAAGGCGTTGTATTGAGCAAGAGAGCAACTACTCGGCTTTCAAAGGCAGAGTATAACTGTGCTGTTGAACCTATCCTAACTGTGGGCGAATCTGGTGCATGGGATGCCGAACTCATTATCAAACGAACGAGACAGATCAAAGAGCTTGCCTGGGAAAAACTAGATTCCTGGCTTCAGCCCTAACTACTTGTGACACGCAAGGCAGACTTTCGCTTGTCCGTACAGATCGTCGATGTCTAGTGGCTCGACGTTTGGCCTTAGCGGATTAGACTGTGATTTTGATCGCATCCGCGCAAGTCGTCGCTTGTGATCTTGCCGAATTTGTTCGACACGGCCTGGCTGTTCCAGTTCTTCAAGCGACTCCCCTTGGCTCCAAGTGAATGGTGAGCCTTGTTCAACAGCGATTTTTTCATAAGACTTGGCTTCCTCGAACGCCTCGGGGTGTTGTTCTTTGAGCCGCACCCATTCGATCTTCTGTTGAAAAAAACAGAAAGTGCAGCCACTTCGTGTACGCCAAGAATAGTATTTTGGCAAGCCCAGCCCAGCTCCTTCCAGAATTTCTAGGACACCAGCCTTGTCGATTCCCGATTCCTTGAACGGAAGTCTGATGATGAGGTTATCGTATTTCGACGAGTAGCCTTCGCGGTATTCTTCGTCGCTGCGAATCGCAACGTAGCTGTAGACGGTGATACCGTCGGCAAGCATCGGTCGCAGCCACTGTTCGAATGGACGAAGTTTGAGTTGCCGTGTACACCAGCGTGTTTGCGGTGATGGAAGAAAATCGTTGTATTGCCTAAGCCAGAAATCGAAGTCTCGATCTGGGTTTAACCGTCGTATCGGCTGCCCAAGAAACCCCTCCAACCGCCCGAGATATTCGTAGACTTCGGGCAGCTCCTTCCCTGTGTCGGTGAAGAAATATTCGATCGCGAGTTCGGGATGCTGCTGCCGCATGTAGACGGCGAGGGCCGCGCTGTCACGGCCGCCTGAGAGTCCAAGCACGTGTTTGACCGGATCGGGTTTCAAGATGCAGCTCTCCCTTGACCGGTTTTCATTATTGTTTCGGGCTTATCTAAGTACCGTGCGCTGAGTTCCGCCAGGGCTGCGAGAATGATGTCACGGCGGTTGGTATCCATTTCGTCGAGGGCTGTTGAGATATGTTCGATCAAGTCGTTCACCGCAGTGCGGTCGGAATGGGCGATGTCGAATTCTCCAAAATGCGGTGCTGGCCGTCCGTCTATACCGATTACAACGGCCATAGAGTGCCGCTTCTCCGGGCGTCCCTTAACACGCGCATAGGCCTCGGCACGGACAAATTTCTGCGCCATGTCCGCAAGTTCGATCGAGGCACGGTCAAGGTCGGGATCGACCCAGTCGCGCGGAGGCTTGTTTGCGGCAAGGCTGGCAATGCCTTCGAAACCGCCGTCACTGCCGTCGAAGCGGGCAAGCCGCCCGACAAAAGCCTCAAGCCGGAAGTCACCGGTAAGTTGTTTGATGTTCTCTGCGCGCTCACGCAACTCGGCAAGAGATTCCGGCGAGGCATTCGGAACTTGCAATTCCGCGAGCAGGATGTCGCGCAAGCGGCGCAACATCTCTGGATATGCCCGCGCCAATTCCTCAAGACCACCGCGAACGCTCGCAACCGCACAGTTCAGATTCTTTCCAGTCGCAAGAGAGACGTCCTCGCCGAGCGTTGCCGGGATATCATCAAACAGGAACTTGTTCGGATCGTTCGCGCGGTTAAAAATCTCGCGGACATGAACTGCATTGGATGACAGGCGCATGGTTCGCTTGGTCCATTGCGGTAAACTGTGGAATATCGCAACAAGGCCGCGCGCCACGTCGATTGGCTCCAAATGGACAAGCTCGTTCGACCTGTCCAGTGTGCGCACCACTTTCGCCAAATCGGAGAGAAGTCGGCGCGAAACCTCAGTCAAGTTCATCCAGCGCAATTGGATCGCAGACGCATCCTTGGCGAGATAATCGACATCGACATCATCAAACCTCGCCCGGAATATGCCTTCGCGATAAACCGCAAGTTTGTCGCGCTCCGACAGTATGAAAGCGACTGCAAGAATCGGCATCAACCCGTCCTTCACTCCGAACGGTGGTTTGCGCCATTCATCAAACAGCTCAGAAACCGCGACGGTGCGGCCCGCATTTTCCTTCACATGGTCGAGCGCCTTCTGCCAGATCGGGCCGAGGCGGAAGCGATCATCGGCGTCTTCGGTTGGGGCCACGAACTGCCCGCGCTGATATAGGCCGACCGATTCCAGAATCGACGCAAACAGCCCCCCTTCCGCCGGGAATCCGTCAATGCCAAGTCGCTTTTCCCCTTCATGCATCACCATTTTCCGAAGCAGAATATTTTGGGCGGCAATGGCGCTGCTCGACGGTTTCTGCCGGTTAATCAGTTCGTTATGTAGCCGGGGACATGCGTTGAAGCGATCATCGGCTAGTTCGGAGGCAATGGTGTTCAAGTCTGCCTGCCGCAGGCGTTTGGGTTGATGGCCTTTCCTGAACCATTGAGCATTGTCGAATGCC
This sequence comes from Limisphaerales bacterium, assembly GCA_024761205.1. Lineage (GTDB taxonomy): Bacteria > Verrucomicrobiota > Verrucomicrobiia > Limisphaerales > AAA164-E04 > UBA2970. The sequence continues at coordinate 4,951 of JAMASS010000027.1, read as the reverse complement.
TTGTGCAACTCTGCTTCCAGCAGGGCTTGTAAAGTGGCAAGGCGGGCGGATACCTCGCGTCGGGCGACGCTGTCCCCGGCAAGTTCCGGATGATCGTTGCTGACATTGCCGAGCGCAAACAGTTCACGCGCCAGCGGCATCATTGCCCATGCCCGGCTGGAAATTCCAACCACGACATCCCAGGTATCTCTGTGTCGTACTACGGCTTTGTGGCAGATATCTTTCGCTACTTCCTCGCTTTCGCCCTCGGTCGGGATTGCCAGAAGGAACTGCCCAATCTCGCCTTTTTCTGGCTCGAAACCAGCAGGGAAGGTGTCCAGATCGCTCACAGGAACGATATTCACCTCGAACCAGCGCAGTGCACCAGTTTCGTGATAATGACGTTTCGCAAGGATGGGTTGCAGCCCCGCAAGGGTCTTCAAGGCGGCAAAATCAACCTTGCTGATTTCGTCGAGCGCCACCCGCACAGCTCGGTCTATGTCAAAGTCACTCCCGGCGTAAATGGCATGCGCATCAAGGAATTTCTTGAAGATCGTAAAGGACCAAGCATTGAGCTGTGACAGTGACTTTTTGAGAATCTTGGGCGAAGCCTCAGGAAAACAGCTCTTCAACAAGTCGTAATTGGCAACTAACCCGGAGCGTTCCTTGAACAGGTCGATGACGGCAATCGTCTTGAGTAACCTGATATGAAGGCCCTCCCCGCCGATCGCCTCACATCGCTCAAGTGCTTCGGCGGCTAGAGCCCACCGATGGCCATCGGGAGACGCGAGAATGGATGGCTCTAGATTGGCGCGCAGGTAATTCCAAAGACGGTCCGGGCCGTACAGCTCACCCTCCGACGCATGTTTAAGGAAGTCCTGAAAACCGTAAGGCTCGGATGAATTCAGGAAGCCAAATATGCTGCGCTGATTTTGCCCGAACCGCCGCCGTGATATCGGCCCGAGCAGACACGCCACCACCGGATGCAGCGGCCAGCATGCTTCCAGCGTGATGGCCAGCTGCTCCGCATCGTCTGCACGATCTCGGCGCGCGAAAGCCGCGATGGTCGACGCCAGTGCGCCGGGCTTCTTCGGGCGGTGGCCGCTCTCGACCGCACGGGAGATCAGGGTGATTTGCTCTTCACCCGCACTGTTGACGATGAGATCAATGAACCGGCCCTGAATCTTTGCCCATTCGTCACGCATCTCATGTGAAAGCCGATAGGCGTATTCCTCAAATGCCTGATGCAATATCCCGACGATCAGAAACCGGCCGTTGCTCCGCGACGCTGCCTCGGCAAGTTGCTGGAGGGTGTAGATGTCGGAACCATCCTGTGCGGCGGCTTCTAGGAACTTTCCCATTTCGTCGATGAACAGGATCAGCCCGCCGTGTGTTCTATGCTTTGCCTCAGCTGCGGTGCTAAGCGCGTCAATCAGTTTGATCTCAGTCCAGCCGCCACGAGGCTGGCGTGCGATCAAACCGGCCTTCTTCATTGCCTCGCCGATGACGGTGACGGGATTGTCGCGCCTAGCGACAACCGGAAGAACGCGCCAGCCTTTGCTACCGGCCAGCAGCGTTTTTCGGACCACATTGGTTAGTTTGCGCCCAAACAGCCGAGCCGCTTGATCTTGCAACCCGGCATTGCCGTTCAACAGCGCGGCGAGCGCAACAACTAAGCTCGACTTGCCACTGCCGTAAGGTCCAGTCCAGGTGAACGCGCCTTGTCCGGTTTCAGACACATGGCGCATCATCGTGACAAGCACATTTGCCGAGGATTGCGGGCAGACAAAACCCTCAAGAGCAGTAGCTTTGCCAAAATCGGCATCGATGCAGATTGATCGCAGAAACCGGCGGGTGATACGGACGCGTTTGCTAAGTTTCATCACGCCATCTCCTTTTCGTTGATTCTATCGTATTCTCGCGCTATCCACAACAACTCGCTGCTGTCGTTATCAATCTCAATGTTGCGCACGACCTGTTTCAGACCGGCGGTTTCGGACCACCGCAGCGCGCCCTCAGTCACGTTGTCGAGAGCTGCGAGACGATCGATGACATCATTTTCGTCAAACGCGAAAACGCGCCCTGGACTTCCGGGCGCGTGCGCTATCGCCTCGAATGCGAGAGTCGCAGCGTTGGGCGAATAATGTTTCCAGAAGTCGACGAGTGCGTAGACGAATACACCATCACCTAATGTCGTCTTCGGGCCACGAACGAATCGGAAGCCGTCCTTTTTGCCAATAGCTTTGATTAGCCCCAACTCGGTGAGTGGCGATTCAAGTGCGTCGTCATGCCCGATCCTACCGGACGGCTGCCGGGCAACATAGGTACAAATGAAACAGGCGACATCATTCCTTATCGTCGTATTGGCGACGCGAGACCAATTGCGATCCTTTGCAAGATGATCGAGTCTCTTGACCAACGAGTCCCGTTCAAATGTGATGGCGGGATAGTGGTTGAACGCCCAAAACCATGTCGTTTTGTCTTCACGGGCTGCCAATTGCCAATGGATAAGCCACAGTGTTGCAGGATGCTCCATGTACGGGTCAAGCCCCGTCGAGCCGAACAACAGGCGGCCGAGTTTCGTGGTTTGAACCGAATTGACCACAGGCTCCTTGATCACGCCGGCAGCCTTTGCCCAATGGCGCATGGACGCGACCATATTCTTGCCGACGCCGAATCGTGCTATGGCGTCGTCGCCCCAACAAGCGCTCCGGTTTTCGGGTTGATCCTCGGTCTCCGTGACTCGGTCGAACGCCTTCTTCAGCCACCCGTAACGGAGAGGGAAGGTTTCGTGACCCGAAAACTGCGGGCTGTAGCTGTCCTGAAAAAGCGGTCCACGCACCATTCGTTCCTCGGCTACTGGATGTTATCTCCAGTAGACCGACCATAGCGCACGGCGTATGCTATGGTCAACGAGACAACAAAGAGTCGCTAACGGAAGAGCGCCGGCGCTTGATTCTCGGTCCCGAGCGCATTTTTTGTCCTAAGTCATTGACGTGTAATGAAAATAGATAAGACGATCTATCTCGATCATCAGGCGACAACGCCCCTAGATCAGCATGTGTTGGCTAAAATGGCTCCCTACTATGGTGATTTGTTCGGTAATCCGCACTCGTCGGATCATAGCCTCGGCTGGGAATCTGCGCGTGCTATCGAAGAAGCGACCGCGCAAGTAGCTCAGCTAATCGGTGCGGACCCCGACGAAATCATCTTCACCTCTGGGGCAACCGAATCAAACAACATGGCGTTGCTGGGGCTCGGACGTAGGGCCGCTGGGGGCAGCCGCCACCGTGTTCTTGTCAGTGCCATTGAGCACAAGTGCGTGCTCGCATCAGCCCGTGTGCTTCAAGAGCAGCACGAGTTCACCATTGAGCGGATACCGGTAGACCGACAAGGCCGCGTCGAACTCTCGGCACTCGACAACATGCTGAACGAAGATGTTCTTGCCGTGTCAGTCATGGCTGTAAACAACGAAATCGGGACGATTCAGGATATCGAGAAAATATCCGATTACGCCCACCGCTACGGAGCCATTTTTCATTGCGATGCGGCGCAAGCACCGCTCGCCATGCCCATAGACGCAATTGCAACACAAGTAGATATTCTAAGTCTTTCAGGCCATAAGATGTACGGCCCAAAAGGAATTGGAATCATCTTTATCGCGCGCGATCAGCAGGATCAGATTGAACCGTTGATTTACGGTGGCGGCCAACAAAATGGACTCCGCTGCGGTACTCTTCCGGTGCCGCTTTGCGTAGGTATGGGGGCAGCCGCCGAACTGCTGATTGGCGAAGACGCCGGGGAAAAACGCGAGGATCTACACCACCGTCGAGATGTCTTTGTGCGTCGCTTGAGAGAAATGGACTGGCCGATTTCGCTGATTGGCCCTGAAGGCGAGGCGCGACACCCTGGCAATGCAAACATCTGTTTCCTTGGGCTTTCTGCGCACGAGATACTAGGAACCCTTCAACCCCGCCTTGCGGCTTCGACCGGCTCAGCCTGTACGTCAGGTCTTCCAGAGCCCTCGCATGTCTTGCGCGCAATCGGCCTTGATAGTGATGACGCTGAAGCGTGCGTACGTTTCAGCCTCGGCTTCGGCACGACGGATGAAGATGTTGAACGGTCCATAGGCCTGATCGAAGAAGTATTGGCAAAATTGTCGAAGACCGAGTTGGCATGCTCGACTTGATCTGATTTTTCAGACTCTTTCCGTTACTAGCGGTGACATTCCAAGGATAACGGCTCGTACAGGCTTGCCCGTAGGCGACGCTCAGGAAAGATTCGGCCTGGAAGAGGCTAGAAGTCTGTTGACGCTATTTCAATTCAGCCGTCAGAACGGCTACTTGTACAGCTACCGCTCATACCCTAAAGGATCGGTGCGGGTCGTAAGCGGCGGCCATACGGGCTCAAGTCTTCCAGCACCGACCCCAAATGACGCGTCGCATTGCCTTCCTAGGCGTGCTCCATTAGTGGGGTTTGGGGGTGATCCAGACCGGAAAGCGGTTCGTGCCGCTTGCAGCCTTGCGGCTGTATACAGAATGGCGATGCGGGTTTGACACGATGACATTGTCCCGCTGCACGGGGCAGGCGATACGCTCGTACTGTGCTTTGGTGAATCCCATATCTAATTTCCACGATCAGCTTGCCGTGAAGAGAGTAGTAAGGCATCATCCAATCCCAAGGTGCAGAAAACCTGACCTTCATCCATAACCACGGATCACAAGGACGCTCCCAATGAGACTAGAGTCAGCCCGAATACAGAACTTCAAACGTTTCGTCGATCTCACGATTCACAATTTGCCTTCCGACGCAAAGCTCATTGTTCTTCTGGGGCCGAACGGCTGTGGAAAATCGTCACTGTTCGACGCATTCCAAAGGTATCTCAAGGTAGATCAATTCTACGGAATGAACCCCGAACTTAAGAGGTACTATTCGCGAGGGATACCCGATGTTGCTCAGAACGAAGAAGTGC
>JAMASS010000026.1 GCA_024761205.1 Limisphaerales bacterium | reverse complement strand
AAAGCGGCGACGGCTTGCCGGCGGGAGGCATAGTGACGGAGAAAGCTTGGGGCGGTCATGGGTTGCAACGTCCATGCTTCCCCAGCCTCCCTGCCATTGGACAACCTTTATTGGCGAGAACTCCGGGTTAGCTCTTTCCTTGGTTGAGGCGATTGCCTACAATTTGATTATGAAACACGCGAAATCTCGGCGGCAGTTGTTGGCCCAAACCGTTGGTTTGTCTCTCGTTACTTTTGGTCTCTGTATGGATGTGTTTGCTGAGGAGAAGAGCGATCGCCCTGATTTGAAGGCCAAGGATTGGAAGCCGCTTTTTGATGGAGAGAGTTTGAAGGGGTGGATGATTACCGACTTTGCGGGCCACACGGTTCCGAAGGTCGAGGATGGCAATCTTGTGATTCCGGCTGGGTTGGCCTTAGGTGGCGTCAACGTGACCAATGCACCACCCAAGATGAATTTCGAGTTGACCTTGGAAGCCAAGAAAATCGATGGGAATGACTTCTTCTGTTGTCTGACGTTTCCCTACGGGGACAGCTATTGCAGTTTTGTCGTTGGCGGCTGGGGTGGAGGGATTATCGGTATCTCCAGTGTTGATGGGATGGATGCGTCTGAGAACGATACCACCGACTACATGATGTTCGAAAAGAATCGGTGGTACCGCATCACAGTCCGGGTCACGCCCAAGAAAATTGAGACCTGGATAGATGAGGACAAAATGGTCGATCTGAAAACCACCGGCCGCAAGATATCCATGCGGTTTGGAGAGATCGAGGAGTCAGTGCCGCTAGGCATCGCTACTTGGATGACGTCTGCCGCGCTTCGCGATATACGGATTCGGAAAGTTGAGTAGCGTTCGCTTATCCGGATGCCGAGATCGTTTTGAGATCGGCTCGAATCGCCTCGTAGGTGGTGTGGTAACGGAGGACTTTGTCGTCCGGCTTGATGCCCCACTGTTCGCAGGCGTCCCGGTAGAGCTCCGGCCACCAATTTCGGTGGTCGGTCAGTCCGTCTTGTTTCCACTTGCCCCAGTCGATTAGAACTTTCGACCAACATTCGTCGCCATAGTCGACGGCTTTCTTGGGGGCGCCAATCTCAGAGAGGTACCAGTCGCGACCGATTTTTGCGTGGAGCACTTCATCCGCCCAATCGTAATCTTGGAAGAGTGCGGATAGGGGATTCTTTGAAGCTTGGGCCACTTCCCATTCGAATCGTTTGCCCGTCTTGGGCATGAGCCCTTGCTCGATGTAGTACAAGACTGCATGCCGTTCGATTGGGGTGAGCTGGGTGTTCAACGCGAGGGACCAGGTGAAATTCACCATCACCTTGCGCCAATCCACGCCGAGATCGACAAAGCCGACCTCACCCATCATGGCGTGCCGGGCTTCGTCCCACAACTGGCGGGTCATATCCCGATAGTAGCTCCAAGGTTTGTTCGGCGTTTCGACGATGATGCTGGCCATCATTTCCGGGACGTCGATCTCGCGGAGACGTTTGTAAAACATCATCAAGGTTTTCGGCTCTGGGGCGAAGGACTCGTCATACAGAAACGCCTCGGCGTTGACTCCCATGTTGTAGGGGTCTGGAAAGCGTTCGTCTCGTTTGGGCTTGGGATCGTATTGATAGGGAGTTTTTGAGTAACAGCGGTTGGCGACGGTCTGCGGATCGACTTTTTGAGCTCCATTCAGGTCTCCGGCGTCTGCGAGAAGTTGAGCGAGATTCTGGAGCCAAGCTGATGCTTTGATTCTGGTTGGGTCATCGACGAGGGCATCGAGGCATGCTTGGCCATAGGCTTGCATCTCCTTCACCTCTAAGAGCGCGAATGTGCAGATTCGAACTGACGGGCTGTCAGCCAGGGGGTTTGTGTCGTCCAGATGTCGTTGGAGAGCGTCCTGCAGGGCTGGAATCGCTTTCCCATAGATGCCAAGCAGCCGCTCCTCGGTTGTGGGAGCGCCGATGATCTCGTCGAAGAAGATCTCGAGGTTGGGATTGGGAACTTTGTCGAGCCCGAGGGGTGGCTCTCGCATCTCCGTAATGCGGGTCTTCATGGCATTCACATGCTCCGCACAAAGATGAGCGTGGTGGGAGAAACCCATCTTTAATTCGTAGATCGGCTCCGCAGTGATGTGTGCCGTGAATATCCCGTGCAGGCGTTTGAAGGCGTAGTGGTATCGCTTGAGTCGGGAAACGCAGTTGTCAATTGAGAGTCCCGATTTTGCCGCTTCTTCAAAACTGCAGATGCCGCCAAGGGGCGGGAGATTTTTGTAGCTACGATGCTGCTTTGCCATGCGGTGATTATAGATATGTTGATTGCAATGGAAATATCAATGAAGACGTCAGGTGGGGCGAGAGTCTCTTGAGACTCCGGCCTCCGCTGCATAGCGAAGGAGGCCGGAATTCCCTTCTCCAACACCATCGCTCGGCGATAGCAGCCCCACGGAATCTCGCCTCACCTTGCTATTCGACAAAGCTTCGGTTGGTTGGATCCCAGTAAAACGTCTTCTCGCCTTTGATTTCGCCATCCACTACGGAGAGAACAAGATAGGCAGTTCCCGGATAGATGGGGGCGTCATCGGCAACAGCACGTCGGACATCTTCCTCGGAGAAATAGGCGCCAACGTCAATGTGGGAGTGATAGATGACGCCGATGCGTTCGTTGTTGGCCGACAACTCCTTTTCGATTCGGAGGAGTTCTTTGGGTTCGATGAAATAAGCGGTTTTAGCAGTGCGTGGAAACGTTTTGGGATCCAGTGCGTGGTAATTGTCTTGTGCGTTTTCGCAGGCGCGAAAGCGTGTCAGTTCGTTGGTGTCCTTGGGGCCAAGGATCATGCCGCAACATTCGGTTGGATAATCTTGGATCGCCTGGATGTGGATTTGGCCCAGAATCGATTCGGGAATATGGATGCGATCCATTATTGGAAGAGTGATGTACTCAGATACTTGTCACCACTGTCTGCGAAGATGACGACGATCAACCCTTCCGAAAGCGTCTGGGCGACCTTGATCACCCCGTAGAGGGCCGCTCCAGCAGACGGGCTGAGCAGGAGTCCCTCTTTGGTCGCCAATTCCCGGGCCCAGTAGTAGGCTGGTTCTGTGGGGACGGTGATCAAATCATCATGAACGGTTTTTTCGTAAATCCTGACGGGAATTGCGGTATCCATGTTCTTCCAACCTTCGATGCCGTGAAATGGCTCCGGTTGGAGAGCGACGGCTTTGATATTCGGAGATTGCTCTTTAAGATAGCGGCTGGTGCCCATCATGGTGCCGCTGGTGCCGAGACCAGCGACGAAATGAGTCACTTGGCGGTGGGTATCGCGCCATATTTCGGGGCCGGTTGTATCGTAGTGAGCCTTCCAATTGGAGTGGTTGCTATATTGATCCGCAAAGAAATAGCGGCCCGGCTCTTCGTCAATGAGCTTCTTGACCAGACGCCTCGCGCCGTCCGAGCCCTCCAAGGGGTCAGAGTAGATGATGTTGGCTCCGTAGCCTTGTAAGATTTTCTTCCGCTCGGTACTCACGTTGCTGGGCATGACTAGATTGACCGGAAATCCCATGGCAGCACCGATCATGGCGAAGGCGATTCCAGTATTGCCGGAGGTCGAATCGATCAGTCCACGGTCCGCGTTGAGCGCGCCCGACGCCAGCGCATCCTTAACGATGCGATAGGCGGGACGGTCTTTCACGGACCCGCCGGGGTTAAACCATTCTGCTTTGACCAAAATCCGAACTTTGCTGTTGACTTTTTTTGGCAGGACACGGCGAATTTTAATCAAGGGCGTGTTCCCGATCCGATCGACGATCTGGGATCCGATTCTTCGTTGCGTTTCTGTAGCTGTTGCGGCACGTTCCACGGCAAAGAGCACGGATGCTGTTAGTTAGGATCGTCGCTGTCTATGTTGATGTTCGGCAGGAACTTAGACCGGCCGCTGCCGTCTACGGGGCAGCTTTTTCCTGTTAACGGATGCTCGGCCTTCAACCGTCAACGGCTCGGTTGTAAGCCAGATATTTCTCAAACCAATCGGGGTCGTTCGAATCAAGGACGAGATGGAGTGTGGCGTCCGTATCCTCCACCCATTGCAGATGATCCGCCCATCAATGCGGGCCTTCGGGATTGCTTTGATTGAGTTGGCGTTGGGCCTCCGTCCGTCGCCCGATCAAGTAATCCGCGATTAAAAGTACACTGCCACGGTCGTCTCGAAGTGAAGGATTCGTCAAGGCTTTGATAGAGAGCGGTTTCCTCGGTATTCAGCTCCGTAGGTGCGGGCATTGTTTGGTCCACTTGTTCCATCTGTTCTTTGTTTGAAGATTCGGGTTGTTGTTAATGGCTTCTCGAAGTTGTTTTTGGCGATCCTCGCCCTATTGAGCCACGGCGGCGATTTCCTTACGCGCGCCTTGATACTTGTCCCGTTTTTTCATTCATTCCTGCAAAGAGGGTGAAGCTTCGGCCTATTCCTTGGCCTCTATTTCTTCCACCTCCTTCATTCTGAAGGCTAACTCTTCGATCAAACGCACAAGCTTGGAGGTCATGGGAGTTCTCCATCTCTTCAAACTTTTTACGATCTTCATCCAGAAAGAAAGGGATGGTGGCCGTCTGCTGTCTCTAGGTGGAAGCCGCCTTTGAAGAGGTTCAGAAATAATTTCAACATAATGTCTGAGCAATAAGATATTTTCCATCGGGAGTCAAGTTGCCCGGAGGGAGGAATCCATCCAAAGATTGGGGGATGGGAGACCACACGCAGCCATTCGGCTACTGCTTGGTCTTTGTCAATTGCTTGGAATCAGCCGATATTGATTTTTGTGCGCGGGAAGCGATTCGGATTGGCGCGGACTACATTCAAGCGGATCGCTCCGACTGGGGCATGGAGATTTTGCAAGGAGATTGGGGATAGGAAGAATGGTCCGACCTTTGGGAGTTCTCTAAGGACTCCGTTGAGGCATCCTCGGCTCCGGTACCCACTGCAGTAGAGCAGACAGCTAAACAAGGCGACTTAAATTATGCCGCATAAAGGCGTACGATACGAGCACCCCAACACGAGAAGAAGGCTATGGCGAGAAAGCTCGAGATTACCGATGCCGATGTGATGCGCATCGCCATACAACAGGAAATCCAACGCTCGGACGAGTCGAGGTACGATCACCGGCTTCACGGACTGTTGTTGGTGACCGGAGGGCAGAGTTGCCGCCAGGTCGCCCAATGGTTCGATGAGGATCCGCGAACGGTGCGGCGCTGGGTCAGAACCTTTGAGGAGAGGGGTTCGATGGGCTGCGCGACGGCGAAAGAACCGGTCGTCCGCGCACGCTCAGGCCGGATCAATGGTCGTCGCCGGAGCGGGACCTGCGTTGCCGACCGGATGAATTCGGTTTGGCCGGGCACTTGTGGGACGGCAGGTTGCTCGCTGAACACTTGCGGCGTCATTACGGCGTGAAATTGGGGGTGCGCCAGTGTCAGCGGTTGTTCAGGCAGATGGGGTTTCGATTTCGAAAGCCGCGGCCGCAGGTGGCGCAGGCCGATCCGCAACGCCTTGCCGCGTTTAAGAAAACTGCGCCGTCTGGCACGACGCGAGGACATTGAGCTGTGGAGTCAGGATGAATGCCATTTTCAACGACACGGAACCCGCTGTCGGGTCTGGGTTCCGCCCGAGGAAAAAGATCCGGTCGTCGCCCACGCGCCAGTCCGTCGCCTGCTTTGGTGCCGTCAGTCTTACGCAGCGGCAAGTTCGTTCACACCCTTTCGCCGGTGTTCAACGCCGCCACCTTCGAGGCGTTCCTGAAGGTGCTGCTCCGACGCCGCTCGCGCAACCAGAAAATGGTCGTCATTCTCGACAACGCACGCCACCACCACGCCAAGCTGCTCAAACCACTGTTGAGAGCCCACCGAACGCATCTCGACCTGCTGTTTCTGCCGCCTTACAGCCCACAGCTCGCGCCGATCAAGAGAGTTTGGAAACTGACGCGGCGGCTGGCGCCTCACCATCTCTACTTCGGCAGCCTGGAGGAGTTGTCGGCCGCTGTGGAGGCCTGCTTCGACCAATGGCGAAAACCGAACCGTGTTCTGCAACGACTATGCGGCATTACTTAAGTCGTTATGTTTAGAAGTCGCCAAGCTGTTCGATCAAAAGGGCTATAATACTAAACCAGTTCAACAGTATAAAATATGATGACCCGCCTGCTATCGTCTCTACTTTTTGACCTGTTTTTCCAATCTTCGGTTTCGCACAAATCATCTTTGTTATCAAATCAGCTAGATCATTATCAGGCTAGCCAAGATTCAATTGCTTCACCCGAGCCGAAGGTCCTTAAATGAGCTAGAGCCTATATGTAAAGCGGTCCGAAAAAGAAGTCAGCATTCGCCGCCAAACTGAAAAGCTACATAGATCCCGTTGCTCCAATAGTCAACGAGCTAAAATCGTCTTCGATTCAAGATTGGTCGAACTATCCGAACAACGTGGCGGAGTCCAATTTTCAGCACCCTAGACTTAAGCGGAAATACCGTGAGGATAAGATATACTTTGGGATGACAAAAAAATACGAGCCGAGCAAACCGTCCAGATTGCTGATCTTTCTTCACGGTAGCAGTAGAGACATGCCCCGCGAGTTCCACAAACATATATCTCCGATCTCTATATCCCTTGGTTCAATGAAGCCAAAGCTTGTTTTATCATTGCAGCGCCGTCGGCTCCGTGGAATGAATCCGATGGACGACGATGGAATATTCTGGTTACGGACGAGTATACTTTGGATGTGATTGAAAAGCGCCAATTCAGATTCCACATCGACACCTCAATGGGTAGCTTTGGAACGTTCCATCTCGGAGATCAATCAGCAGATGGTTTGCCGGGGTCTATACTTGGGCTGATACTTGGTAAGTGATGAACTAGCGCTGTATACCCGGCACACCGTTGTTCATTCCGCAGAAACCAAGAGAGACCGATACCACGAATCACTTACCCGCACCGCATCACCGATGGGTAAGCATCACAAATGTCTCAGAAGGTGAGCTGATCTACGCCCGTATTGAACATACGATTCCGCACCCGAAATGGAGCGAGACGCTTGCAGAATTCAATCAACAGGAATTTAGAATCTTCAAGAAACAGATTTAGGGGAGTGACGTTGGCACCAAATACCAAAGTGACAATCCTTTCAAAAGTTAAAACGAAAAACGTGCTAGAATTCTCCTTGTGGCTCCATCCCGCCATGATCGACTTTCCAAACCAGTGATCGCCGACTTAAATGGGGAACGACGGATTTGCGGGGTAAAAGAAAACCTCCTAAATGTATTGAGCAGTTACGAGAGCGTCAAGACTGAGGTATGATTTATCATTGCGAGCTTGTAATTTATATCTAAGGAAACTCTGATTAATAACCGGAAATTCGGTTTTTCTTTGGAAAAATCACCGAAAACAGCAAAGTTCAGGGATTAAATCAGAGTTTCCCTAATTTCCGCGAATAGCTAGTCTATATTCAGACCCAATCTCCCACTTGGATTAGCTGCGGTTCAAAAAGAGGAAGGTGACGTGGCGCGCGGCGAGGCAATCGACGCGATACGTGGAAAACCCCTCGAAGGCGGATTCGGAGAGAACGCGGCGGCGCCCGTGGGTGCAGGCAATTGCCTGCTTGGCCGGCCGCGCGACCATACCGATTCAAAAGCCCGGGACAATCCTGGAGACTCCCTAGGGGGGAGGGCACTCCTTGGCTGGGACGCCTGTCTGTGGACGTGACGCAGGGTCCTCTTTTCCCGCCCCGCTCCAAATCAGCACTTGAAGGAAAATGATTGTCCAGGCATTCTTGACGTCTTGGCAGGCACTGCACGCTTAGCTCAGCGGTAGAGCATTACCTTCACACGGTAGGGGTCGCTGGTTCGAACCCAGCAGCGTGCACCATTTTTCTCATTCCCGACGGACTGTCATCTTGGGATCCGTTTCTCAGGGATCCCCGTGTTGCAGGCCAAAACCATCTGATTCCCCAAATGTTCCACCGGAACAGAGCAGAATGCCTCCAAGATTGCCTAAAATCAGGCATTATATAATTCTTTCTGACTAAATTAACTTTTGACGACTCTTATGATCTAATTTCGATCAATAAATCGGATAATGTCACTCCCAGGTTCGATCAAGACAATGCAATAGATAAAACCTGAGTAAGGTCTTATAGCAGTATGGACATTCCCCTTCCCATTATCATTCTGGGAACGATCGCTCTGTACACCATTATCTTTCTATATTCAGCCGAGTCGCTGGTCGCGATGCGAGCCCTCAAGTTCTTCAACAAACGGAGAACCCAACCGTCCCAGAGAGATTCCCTATAGGAGGAACAATCCCTTTGCTCCCCATCAGACCAACATCATCGTGCTCGATTCGGACTTCGAGAAAGAAGCGCCGATGCGGGACCAGATAATTCCTTAGGAGTGCTGAACCCACAATCGTCACTCATTGGGCGAGTCTCGATCTGGCTCATCGCCCCAAGGAATAAACGGTGTGCGCAATTTCAGATAAATCCATTCCTCAATGCCCCGTAAAGGCTTCATGAAACGATAGAAAGGCGAGTAGTAGAGCCGTAGCCGCAGGATAGAGAGAAACATCACAAGGGATGAACGAAACAATGTTTGCGTCACCTTCGAACCCAGCTGATCCGTCCACTCAGTCGGTTCCTCGTGAATCACGAATCCAGCGCGTTTCATTGAGTAAAGCAGATTCACATCGAAGGCCAAATCGGCAATTCGGAGATTCGACTGCACCGCTTCCGCCACTTTCTTCGTGAAAACTTTTGCCGGGCATTGAGTGTCCTTGACGCCCAGCTGGAAAAGCAACTGCACGATGAAGTGAAAAACCCGACTAGCAAATTGGCGGGTCAGGGTCTGCTGACGGTGTAACACCGCCCCCGGTAACCATCGGGAACCGATGACACAGTCTTTAGCCTCGCAGAGCGCCACCAAACGGAGTAACTCCTCTGGTGCGGTTGCGCCATCGGCATCCACATAGGCGATCCAATCCACTTCAGGAGCGGCCTTCACGCCGCGAATCAACGCACCGCCCTTGCCGATCCTTTCGGAGAAATTTAGAACACCAATCCCAGGGTATCCCCGCTGCAAGCGTTCGACAACGTCCAGCGTTTGATCTCGGCACCCGTTCAACACCACGATGATCGTGTATTGTTCGGGTATCGCTCGTTCGAACGCCTCTACATACCGGCGAAGCGCGGCCTCGATCCGCTCTTCCTCATTGTAAGCCGGGATGAGCAGCAGCAATCTTCCACCCTTCGGAATCATCACCTCACCCAAGTCAAACGATGAAGAAATCGGCAACCGAGGGAACGCGTCGAATGGCGTAAAGAAAAGACGCCGGTCGGTTCAATTCCGACGCCAATAAAATTCAAATAGCATTTCATTTTGCGAACATGGGCGGCCTCACTGCCTTGAAGAGCCAGCCAATGGAGTGGAGCCGAGCACCTCGTGCACCGAGGGATGAAACCAGCTCCGGCTGGCCCAATCATCACGAATCTGCTGAAAAATCCAAGGATTGCCAATGGGGCCTCCTCCAATCATGACACCCGCCGAATGGACATTGCCATTCGCCAGAATCGGACAATCGAGCGCCTCCGAACCGCTCGTTCGATATATTCGTAGTGCACTTCGCTTCGATACCCTTCCATGACCGTCTGACCGTGAACGGTCAACAAGTCAATTTCATGACGGGTAAAGATCGCAAGTAATTCATCAAATCGATCGGCGCTCTCAAATCCACGTTTTCACGCTGAAGTTGATGGCGATCTTACCCCTTAACGCGCCAATGATATTCGCCACTCTTAAAAGACTGCCCCCCCAGGCATACTTACAATAAACCACGGGAGCAGGGCAGCCGAGATTGAGATCGATTCCTGTCGCGGGATACTTTTTCAACGCTTTGACCATCCGTACTATGGCGGGAATGTCGTTACCGATCAGTTGCGCCATGATGGATCGCCCCGGCTGATTTTCCACGCTGGGCCGCAAGATCTCGCGATTCAGCGTGGAGGTCGAGTGAACACGGAATTTACTCGGTAAAGAGAAAGTCCCGGCCCCCCCATACTGCATCATGAGTTTCATGGATGGCAGATCCGTAACGTCTTGCATGGGGGCAAGCGCCATTACGGGGGCATTGAGATCATCAAACTAGATCTGCCTTCTGCCGTATTGACCACTCCCAACCGCACAATGAACTCCCACCGCGCCGCGCTCATCACCGCATGCGCGTAATCATCAAACCAGCACCCCCACCGAAGAGGAGATTTGGCAACCAAGCTCCGAACCACGGGGGAACAGTACCTCCCGTGCCGAGTGCCAAACCAACCCGCATTAAGATAAAGTAGACAAAACAAATGACGACACTGCTGGCAACACCGACGAAGGCATTCCGTCTCCTTGCCGACGCGCCAAAGGGAATGGCGATCAAGACCACCACCAGACAAGTGAACGGCCAGGCTAATCGGCCGTGGTACTGTGTATCAAGTCGGGCTTTGTCAGCGGCCGGCAATTCGGGATGCAAGGCCAGATAATCTTCGATCTCACGCAGAGAGACCCGGGACTCCTTGGCGAGTTTGGCGTTGCTCAGCCGGGAGATTCGCATCTCACTCCTCAATTGCTGTGGCGTCTCAGTGAACTCCTTGATCCCTTGAACCGGATAATTGGTAATCTGCAGCGATTGAGACTTCGGTTTCTCGGGATCAAAGTGAAAGGCTTTCAAATTCCTGAAGGTCCAGACACCATTAGTAAACCCGCCACTCTCGGCAATCAGCCTCACCGTCACCTCTCCACTCAGCTTCCATTGAATCCGAGGGTTCTCCATTTCTGCGGTGTGCCAATTGTAGGCATCAACCGTCCATAGCCGACCCGCGTTGTGATTCTCAAAAAGCAGCGGGCGAATCCACAAGGCGCTATCTTTGCCTCCAAGAGCTGCATTCCGCCGGGCCTGAAGGCTTTCAATGGACACCATATCACGGGGCGCCCATCTCTCGTTAATCCAGAAAAGCAGGAGACTAAAAAGCCCTCCAATTATCAAGTACACCGCCGAGAAACGCCAAATGCTCACCCCCGCAGTTCGAACGGCAATGAATTCATTGTGCCGAGAATGGTTCGTCAGCGAGTAAAGCATCGCCAACAAAAGGGCCACCGGCAGCACCACGACCAACAATTCGGGCAGCTTCTGCAGGTAATAGTAACCGATGTCCGTCACCGCCAAGCCCGCCTTCTGGAAATCCTCCAACTCGCCAAACAAATCAAACGTCAGCCAGAAAATTAGAAAACCACAAAGGCAATAGCCCAGAGGTACGGCCAATTCCCGCAGAAAATAGCAGTCCAAGAGGCGCATGGGCGGCTAATCTAAATCGAGACTCGCCAATAAGCAACCGCAGACCCGGAAGAACCCTGCCCGAACCCGGCAACCAATCAATGCAACCCCGACGAAGCAAAATTTAACGAAATTTCCCAGATTAAAGCGTTGGCTGTTTTGGAATCATTCTATTCGAGCGGTTTCAGGTTGTGAGCGTCATGGACAGATTCAATCAGTTCCCGACGCAAGCGGATTGCGTGCGCCGCTCGGAAGCAGTCCGGTGGGGCGGTGCTGGATTGCTTTCGAGTCTCTGTCTGAGTGACGCGGCTGCGTCCTCATCGCGCTTTCTCGGACAAGGGCACGAGCCCGGAGCGGATGCAGTGCCTTTACGACAGGATCATCGCCGACGGGTCGGTGAACATTAGGAAACTCCATAAGCAAAAGTCGACCTTGCACTGTGATCAGGCATGTCAATAACGTGCCTAGGACTCGGCACGCCCGTTGACCGTCTGGGACCGAGCACGGCGCGCTCGGTGCCAATGTGCGCTTCGTGTGTGGCAGTTTCGACCCCGGTCTGACATGTTAATTGAGAGATTAAGGGCTACCGGTTTTGATGAAGGCGTGCACCGCCGAGATCAGGATAAAGACAGGCGGCGAGATAGGTTCCTTTGCCGGTGGCCTTATCGCTGCGCGTCCCGCGCGTCGCTCGGGTAAGTGTGTTCAGAAGGCGGTGAGCCCTTGGGTGACTTGTTCCGGCAACTGGTCTCCTATAGCATCGTGCCGGACATGGTGAGTGGGGAAGGCCGATTGCAATGTGGCTCGAAGACCTTGGGAGCCTGGCCATGGCAAGACGATTGGTCAGAAACAGAATGCCGGATATTGGTGACATGGAACACTGATATCCGGGTTTCATGAAAGCGGACAGGTTGACGGACACATGAGTGGCCAATTTTTTGAAAAGCCGATATTGAATTCGCCCTACGAGTATCCAAAACGGCACTGGGAATTGGACGAGGGCGGTCAGCCCACGGGCCGCATCCTCGACAGCCGCCGCCGCGCATCGTTCATCATGGCGGTCCCGACGTCGAAGAAACGCGGCCAGCGCGAGATCGTCTTCGACGAGGCGGCCAGGGCGCTGGAAGCGGAGGGCCAGCAGTACGATTTGGTGGAGTGGTCAATCAACGGCCTCCGGCGCCGGGTCGATGCGTGGCGGGCGATTCCAGACCCGGACCAGTGGCGCGTGACGCCGGAGACCGCCCGCCTGCTGAAGCACTGGCGCCACCACCCGTTCAACGACATTCGGCCGTTCTTCTGCCAAGTGGAAGCCGTCGAGACGGTGATCTGGCTCACGGAGGTAGCCGGGAACAGCGCGGCGGGAAGGAGCTTCCGCGACCATCTCGAGAACGCCAATCGCGAGGCCAACCCGGACCTCGCGCGCCTCGCCCTGAAGCTCGCCACCGGCGCCGGCAAGACCACGGTGATGGCCATGCTGATCGCCTGGCAGACCGTCAACGCCGTGCGCCGCCCCCAGAGCCGCCAGTTCACGCCCGGATTCCTCGTGGTCACGCCCGGGATCACCATCCGCGACCGCCTGCGCGTGCTGCGACCGAACCACCCCGACAGCTACTACCAGAGCCGCGAGCTGGTGCCGAACGACATGCTCGCCGACCTGCACAAGGCCAAGATCGTCATCACCAACTACCACGCCTTCATGCCGCGAACGCGCCTCGAGCTCTCCGCCGGCGGCCGCCGCCTGTTGCAGGGCCGCGGCGAAGAGCTGGACACCATGGAGAGCGAGGGGCAGATGCTGCAGCGCGTGATGCCCGATCTCATGGGCATGAAGAGCATCCTCGTACTCAACGACGAAGCGCACCACTGCTACCGGGAGAAGCCGGGCGACGCGGAAGACGACGTCGGCAAGGGCGAGGACCGCAAGGAGGCCAAGGACAACAACGAAGCCGCGCGGGTGTGGATCTCCGGCCTCGAAGCGGTCCACCGAAAGCTCGGCGTGCGCCGCGTGATCGACCTCTCGGCAACGCCCTTCTTCCTGCGCGGGTCCGGCTACGCCGAGGGCACGCTGTTCCCGTGGACGTTGAGCGACTTCTCGCTGATGGACGCCATCGAGTGCGGCATCGTCAAGCTGCCCCGGGTTCCCGTGGCGGACAACGTCCCCGGCGCGGACATGCCGAGGTTCCGTAACCTGTGGGAGCACATCGGGACGCAGATGCCCAAGAAGGGCTGGGCCAAGTCCGACCGCCTCGACCCGCTGAAGCTCCCCATGGACCTGCAGACCGCGCTCCAGGTGCTGTACGGCCACTACGAAAAGACGTTCAACGCCTGGCAGGCGGCGGGCATCCAGACCCCGCCCTGCTTCATCGTGGTGTGCAACAACACGGCCACGTCCAAGCTCGTCTACGACTACATCGCCGGTTTCCAGCGCGGCAGCGCGAACGGCGACTCGACCTTGGAGCACGGCCGACTCGCCCTGTTCCGAAACTACGACGAAGACGGCGAGCGCTTTCCGCGCCCGCGCACGCTGCTCATCGACAGCCGACAGCTCGAATCCGGCGACGCGCTGGACAAGAACTTCCGCAAGCTGGCCGGCGACGAGATCGAGCGGTTCAAGCGCGAAGTCGTCCAGCGCACCGGCGACCGTCGCCAAGCCGACGCCATCACCGACCAGGAGCTGCTCCGCGAGGTGATGAACACGGTCGGCAAGCCCGGCCAACTCGGCGAGTCGATCCGCTGCGTGGTCTCGGTCTCCATGCTTACCGAGGGATGGGATGCCAACACCGTCACCCACGTCCTCGGCGTGCGCGCCTTCGGCACCCAGCTCCTGTGCGAGCAGGTGGTCGGCCGGGCGCTCAGACGCCAGTCCTATGAACTGAACGACGAAGGCCTGTTCGACGTCGAGTACGCCGACGTGCTGGGCATCCCCTTCGACTTCACCGCCAAGCCCGTTGCCGTGCCGATCAAACCACCGAAGGAGACGGTGCGCGTACAGGCCGTTCGCCCCGACCGCGATGCGCTGGAAATCCGCTTCCCGCGCGTGGCCGGCTACCGGATGCAACTGCCGGACGAACGCCTCGATGCGGACTTCAACGACGAGTCCATCCTGAGACTGACGCCGGACATCGTCGGGCCCTCGATCACACGCAACGAGGGCATCGTCGGCGAAGCCGTCGATCTCGATCTGGCCCACACCGAAGCCACCCGAAAAGCCACCGTGGCCTACCACCTGACCGGGCGATTCCTCGAGAAGTGGCGCGACTCGGGCGAGGAACCCAAGCTGCACTTGTTCGGGCAGGCCAAGCGCATCGTGCGCCGCTGGCTGGACGCGTGCCTCGTCTGCGACGGCGGTACCTACCCCGCCCTCCTGCTGCTCAACCAAGAACTGGGCGACATGGCGCTGGAACGCATCGACCATGCGATCGCCCGCGCCGCTGCGAACCGGGCAGCGTCCGCAACCGCCGAGTCGAAGAGTACGGCCACGGTGCTATTGGATCCCTACAACCCGACCGGATCCACCGCCCACGTCAACTTCACCACCTCGAAGGAGACGTTCCGCACCGACGCGGGCTACTGCCACGTCAATCTCGTGGTGCTGGACAGCGACTGGGAGGCGGAGTTCTGCCGCGTCGCCGAGTCCCACCCCAAGGTGCGCGCCTACGTGAAGAACCACAATCTCGGCTTCGACGTTCCCTACTGCTTCGGCAGCCAACCGAGAACCTACCTCCCCGACTTCATCGTGCTGATCGACGACGGCCACGGCGACGACGATCCGCTGCACCTCGTCGTTGAAGTGAAGGGCTATCGCCGGGAAGACGCCAAGGTCAAGAAGGCGACGATGGAGGCGCTCTGGGTGCCCGGCGTGAATGCCCTGGGCACGCACGGCCGGTGGGCGTTCCTGGAACTCCGGGACGCCTACACCATGCAGGAGGAACTGGCGGACGTGCTGAACGCCGAGTTCGACCGCATTGCCGACGACGCGGCCAGCCACATCAGGGCCGTCGGCGGAAGCGAGCCGGACATCAAGCCCATACCCCGGCGGCGAAGCCAACCGGCACCGGAACGGAACTGATTGGAAGATGCATGCCAGCGAAGAAGCGAACCAAGACCATCGAGACCCTCACGCATGGGGAGGCGAGCCGCAAGAACATCCCGTCCGCCGAGCACCAGCCGGTGTTGAGCGCGGACGAGGGCGCACCGATCCATGTCGCCTACGCGCGCCGCAATCGGGACCTGGACCCGCAACTCGTATGGCGCGGCAAGGACGAGCAGAACGCGACCGACCTGATGGTCAAGGCACCACCGCTATTCATCCAGGAGCGCGTGCATCCGAAGGCGCTGATCGACGACCTGAAGCAGGCGAGCGCCGCCGAGGACGAACCGGAGCAGGTGGACCTCTTCGCCGACTTCAACGGCCTGCCCGAGGCCGAGAAGACCGAGTTCTACCAGCACGACGCCCACTGGACCAACCGCATGATCCTGGGCGACAGCCTGCAGGTGATGGCGTCGCTGGCCGAGCGCGAGGGGCTACGCGGGAAGGTGCAGTGCATCTACATCGACCCGCCCTACGGCATCAAGTTCAACTCCAACTTCCAGTGGTCCACGACCAGCCGCGACGTGAAGGACGGCAAGGCCGAGCACATCACCCGGGAGCCGGAACAGGTCAAGGCATTCCGGGATACGTGGAGAAACGGTGTCCACTCGTACCTGACCTATCTGCGGGATCGGTTGACGGTGGCGCGGGATCTGTTGACGGAGAGCGGGTCGGTCTTCGTGCAGATCGGGGATGAGAACGTCCATCGGGTGAGGGCGCTGATGGATGAGGTGTTTGGGGAGGAGAATTTTTTCTCACTAATTACTGTGCGTAAAACGGGCGGACTTGGTTCTGCTGGACTGACTGGAATCTCAGATTTTGTTGTCTGGTATGCAAAATCAATTGACAGCGTAAAGTACAGAAATTTACTTCAACATAAGGTAAATATGGGTACCGCATCGCAATATAGCTATGCTTTACTTTCTTCCGGCGAAACTATTTCGGCGAGTAAGTTGACTACAGCACAATCGGACGCAAAGATATTTCAACCGACTGCTGTCCACACGATGTTTGCTGGAGTGCAATCTTGCCTCTATCCGACATTCCAAGCAAATGGCAAGACTTTTCGATTACCGGTAAATCGCCAATGGTCAACGACGTTGCCAAATATGATGAGAGTAGGAAAGGCAGGGCGACTTTACACAGGTGGAAGCACACCTCGATTTATTCGGTTTTTGGACGACCATCCTGTCACTGAACTGAATAATTTGTGGACTGATGTTATGGGAGCACAGGACGTTATTTATGTCGTTCAAACAAACCCGCGAATCGTTCAGCGCTGCCTACTGATGACTACCGACCCTGGCGATCTCGTCCTTGACCCGACCTGCGGCTCGGGCACCACCGCCTATGTCGCCGAGCAATGGGGCCGCCGCTGGGTCACCATCGACACCTCCCGCGTGGCCCTGGCTCTCGCCCGCGCCCGCATCATGGGAGCCCGCTACCCCTACTACCTGCTCTCGGACAGCCTTGGAGGACAGAAGAAGGAAGCAGAGCTCACCCGAACCGCAACCAGCGGCACACCGACCTACGGTCGAATACGACAGGGGTTCGTCTACGAGCGGGTTCCCCACATCACCCTCAAGTCCATCGCCAACAACGCCGAAATCGACGTCATCTGGGAGAAGTTTCAAGAAACGCTGGAGCCCTTGCGCGCGCGTCTCAATGCCGCGATGGGCACCCATTGGGAAGAATGGGAAGTCCCCCGCGACGCCGACGAGTCCTGGCCGCAGCCCGCAATCGACGCCCACAAGCAATGGTGGGAGCAGCGCATCGCTCGGCAGAAGGAGATCGACGCGTCCATCGCGGCCAAGGCCGATTACGAGTTTCTCTACGACAAGCCCTTTGATGACAAGAAGATCGTCCGGGTCGCCGGTCCCTTCACGGTGGAGAGCCTGTCGCCGCACCGCACCCCAGGCGTCGGCGAGGATGGCGAACTGATCGACGGCATCCACGATGCCCGGGGCGTCCACCACGATGGCCGCTACGAGTTCGGCGATACGGTCCTCAAGCACCTTGAGTACGCCGGCGTGCAGCAGGCCCACAAGGAGGACAAGATCGACTTCACGTCGCTCGCGCCGTATCCCGGCGAGGCGATCTGCGCCGAAGGCCGATACACCGAGGGCGTGGACGACGAAGCCGAAGAACGACGGGCCGGCATCTTCATCGGTCCCGAGTTCGGCACCGTCTCTCGTGCCGATCTGGTCGAGGCCGCCCGGGAAGCGGCGGAGGCGGCCTTCGACGTCCTGATCTCCTGCGCCTTCAGCTACGACGCCCAGGCGTCCGACCTCGCCAAGCTCGGCCGCGTCGCCATCCTCAAGGCCCGGATGAACGCCGACCTGCACATGGCGGACGACCTCAAGAACACCGGCAAGGGCAACCTCTTCGTCGTCTTCGGCGAGCCGGACTTCGATGTGCTGGACGCCGACGACGACGAGCTACAAGTGAAGATCAACGGCGTGGACGTCTTCCACCCCCAGACCGGCGAGGTCCGCTCCGACGGGCCGGAAGGCATCGCCTGCTGGTTCATCGACACCAACTACAACGAAGAGAGCTTCTTCGTCCGCCACGCCTACTTCCTCGGCGCGAACGACCCCTACAAGTCCCTGAAGACCACCCTCAAGGCCGAAATCAATGCCGACGCCTGGGAGACGCTGCACAGCGACACCTCCCGCCCCTTCCCCAAGCCCGAAACCGGCCGCATCGCCGTCAAGGTCATCAACCACCTCGGCGACGAGGTAATGAAGGTGTTCCGGGTGTAGGGTGTCGGGGTAAATGGAATTTCGCATAGCCGAATCCTTCAGGAGCAGTCTTGAAGCTGTCTCAAAATGGAAGAGCAAATTGATAGGGCGGACAGTTCCGCATGATTCGCTTGACCGATGAGCGGCGGGAGCGGATTCGGGAACACTTTATTCCTCAGCCAGGGGTCAGGCGCATTCTTGGCCGGGCCGCATGAAAGACTGCTATTTGCGTTACGCTTCGAGAAGAGATTGATTTTTGGGGTCAATTTCTTCGATAATCATCCGTTGGCGTCTGGTTTGCTTGTGGTATGGGTATATGGTTAAGGCGGTTGAGTTGTTATGTTTGACAAACGGATGGTCATTGGCTTGGGAGTCGCTGTTTTCGTGGGCTTAGCCGGTGTTGGGTTGCAGAGGGTGCAGGCTCAAAACCAGGGGTTACTGCGGGAGGTTTATACAAATATCGGGGGTCTTACAATCAGTGATTTGATTCAGGACTCCCGGTTTCCGTCTCAACCGACGAGCGAATCGATCATCCCTTCCTTTGAAGCGCCTATGAATGCGGATGAAAATTATGGGCAGCGGATTCGCGGGTTCATTCTGCCACCTGAGACGGGTGAGTATAAATTTTGGATTTCCAGCGATGACGGAAGCGCCCTGTACCTGGGCCCCACTGATCGTGAATTCGATGAATCGGAGAGGGATTTTTGGTGGATCGCGGAGGTTCCCGGCTGGACGGCTCCCCGACAATGGGGCGTTTACGCGGAGCAAGAATCCATCCCGATTTCATTGGAGGGCGGCCAACGCTACTACATTGAAGCGTTGATGAAGGAGGGCAGCGGGGGAGACCATCTGGCGGTTCGCTGGCAGTTGCCCAACGGACAGATCGAGGAGCCGATTCCGGGGTCCCGGTTGAGGCCGGTCAGTCTTGGTATGCCGGAGATTGCTGAGCAACCAGAGGATGTGACGGTGGGGGAAAGGGAAACGGCCGTGTTTGCGGTGAGATTGACCCGAACCCTTGGGGCGTCCTTTCAGTGGCAGCGGGATGGAGTCGATATTCCCGGAGCCACGGCGTCGGTTCTCGAACTCGAATCTGTGGGCCTCGGTGATAGCGGCTCGATGTATCAGGTCGTTATCACGAACAGGGAGGGCACGACAACCAGCAATGTTGCTCGCTTGTCTGTGCGCGGGGATCAGACGGCGCCTTTTCTTGTCGCCGTGGTGAATCTAGGCGATGCCAAGTCGTTGGCCGTCACCTTTTCTGAACCGGTGGATTCGATAACAGCTTCCAATCCGGCGAATTACGTGATTGATCAAGGTGTTAGGGTTTTGGATGCGCGTGTGTCTGGAGAAGGTGATGAGGTGGTGTTGACAACGACCGTTCTGATGCCCGGTGTCACCTATCAGCTGGCGGTGAGGAATGTTCGCGATCAGGCGATGACACCGAATGCAATTGGCTCGGCGGCGAGGGCTTTCTCATGGGATTTTGAGCCGCTTCCCGTCGAGGAGCTCGTGGGCAATCCGGAGCCACCGGGTCCGTCGGCAAGGACCACCGGCATGGTGATAACGGAAATCCACTATCACCCCGCAGAACGGCAGGATGGTCTCAATCTCGAATTCGTCGAGTTGTACAACAGCCAAGAATGGTCCGAGGACCTGGGTGATTTTCGATTGTCGGGCGATGTTGATTTTACCTTCCCGAAAGGGACGGAAATCGAATCCGGAGAGTATTTGATCATTGCGGCCTCGCCTGAAGACGTGGCGCAACACTACGGTGTTGAAGGGGTATTGGGCCCTTGGACGGGATCGCTCCCGAACCAGGGGGGGACCGTCCGTCTGCGCAATCGAGCCGACGCACTTTTGTTGGATGTGGGCTACAGTGACCGGGGCGACTGGCCAGTGGCTGCCGATGGTTTTGGACATTCATTGGTGCTGGCAAAGCCGTCATACGGAGAGGGCTTGGTCGAAGCTTGGGCGGCTAGTTTTCAGCTTGATGGTTCGCCAGGAAAACCGGAACCGGTTGGATTGAATCCGTATGGGGGGGTGCTGGTCAATGAGTTTCTCGCTCATACGGATGATCCCATCTTGGACTTTGTGGAGTTGTACAACTACTCGAACCGGAGTGTCGATCTTTCGGGATGTCAGCTCAGTGATGGTCCCAACCAAATGGGATACACCTTTCCGGAGGGAACAATGATCCCGGCGGGCGGTTTTCTGTCATTGGATCAGAATCAGTTGGGATTTTCGCTGCGATCGAAAGGCGAGTGGATTGCCTTGCATTCTCCTGAGGGTGGGCCGGTCATCGATTCGATTCGGTTTTTTGGGCAGGCGAACGGCATCTCGACCGGACGATTTCCCGATGGGGCGCGTTATTGGAGTCCGCTGGCGTCGTTGACACCCGGTGCGTCCAATACCTCACCCCGTGAGCCCGATATTGTGATCAATGAGATCATGTATCATCCCATTAGCGGATCGACGGCCGATGAGTATGTCGAGTTGCACAATCATTCGAACGGAGCGATTGATTTGAGCGGGTGGCGGATGGCGGACGAAATTGACTATCGGTTTCCGGCGGGAACGGTCATTGCTGCGGGTGGCTATCTCGTAGTGGCCAAAGATGCGGCACGCTTGGTGGCGAGCTATCCGAATCTCACATTGGAGAATACGAGGGGGAATTTCAACGGAACGCTATCTAATAGGCGCGCTCGCGTGGCGCTTGAGCGTCCGGATACGATCGAGGTCCTTTCCGCCACGGGAGAGCCCATGCAGGACACCATTTGGATCACCGTGGATGAAGTGGCTTATCGCGATGGAGGCCAATGGGGCAATTGGTCTGACGGGGGTGGCAGTAGTCTCGAATTGATCGATTCCAGGAGTGACAATCGGTTTGCTTCCAATTGGGCGGACAGTGATGAGACACAGAAATCCGAGTGGACGACGATCGGACACAGTGGCCAACTTGACAACGGGCGGGGCAGCTACAATGAGATTCAGATGCTCCTGATGGGAGGCGGTGAATGTTTGGTGGATGATGTGTTCGTGGCCGAGGCGGATGGTGGTAATCAAGTGAGCAACGGGGATTTTGAGAATGGATTGGATGGCTGGGTGATTCAAGGCAACCATGTCCGATCAGGCTTGAGCGAGTCCGGCGAGGGATTCGAGAGCCAAAGGAGTCTGCACTTGCGGGCGACTAGTGGCGGTGACAACGGGGCCAACCGGGTGGAGTCGGATCTTAGTTCGAGTCTTGTCCATGGGCAAACCGGAATCATTCGCGCCAAGGTGCGTTGGTTGCGCGGTCATCCCGATATTCTCCTGCGAATCAAGGGGAATCCTTTGGAGCTTTCCGGCCGAATGAAATTGCCGACCAACCTAGGAACCCCGGGCGCAGTGAATAGTCAGGCGCGGGCCAACGTTGGACCGGCGATATTGTCGGTGTTGCACGATCCGATTCTGCCGCAAAGCGGGCAAGCAGTCACGGTAAGGGCGCAGGTGTTTGATGTGGATGGACTGTCAAGGTTGGTGTTGAAATATCGTCATGATCGGGAGAAGGAATACCAAAAGGTGCCGATGGTGTACCGCGGGGCGGGGGCGTACACAGCAACCATTCCCGGGCAGTCGAACCGGAGGATGATCGCGTTCTTGGTGGAAGCCACTGATGGGCACGAACGGGCTGCGAGCACACAGTTTCCAGAAAATCCCTGGAATCGTGAGTGTTTGGTTCGTTTTGGCGAGGCGCCGATTCGCAGTGATTTTGGAACCTATCGGCTTTGGATTGCGACCGATAATGTCACGACTTGGCGTCGCCGTGAGAAGTTGAGCAATGAGTTGATCGATTCCACCTTTGTGTATGGCAATTTCCGTGCGATCTACAATGCCCGGGGCCGCTTCCGTGGGAGTCCGTTTATTCGCCCGGGATACGGCAGTCCGACTTCCAGCCAGCCGACCGGGATGATCATCGTGTTCCCGGAGGATGACTTATTTTTGGGAGTGAACAAGGTGAACTTAGATGGCTTGGAGCAACCGGGGCGAGACAACACACTCCAACGGGAGCGGGCAAGTTTTTGGATCGCCGATCAGATGAACTTGCCATTTAGCTATCAACGCTATGTTCAGTTCATGGTTAATGGGACACTTAAGGGACAGGTCTATACCGATTCCCAGCATCCGAGCTCTGAGTACGTCTCGGCCTGGTTTCCGCGGGAGCGGGAGGGTGAGTTGTTTAAGATTGATGATTGGTTTGAGTTTAACGATTCGGTCAATCGTGAGTTTAATGAGAACGCCATGTTGCGTCGTTACATTTCTACTAACGGAGAGCTGAAACTGGCCCGATATCGGTGGAGCTGGGAAAAGAAGCCTAATGGCGGATTGGACGATGATCACGCGCGATTGTTTGAGCTGGTTGAGGCACTGAACACCCAGGGATCTGAATACGAGCAAGCGGTGGAATCGATTGTCGATGTTGAGCAGTGGATGCGCATCTTCGCGGTTCGGCATATCGTGGGGGACTGGGATGGTTATGGTTATCGGCGAGGGAAGAATATGTCGGCCTACAAGCCGGAAAACGGAAAGTGGAAGATGATCCTTTGGGATCTCGACTTCTCGCTGGGGGGCGGCAGTGACAACACGAACCATTCGATGTTTCAAGCCGGTGATCTGACCATTGAACGGATGTACAATCACCCGACCTTCCGGCGTGCCTATTTGAGGGCGTGGGAGGATGCGATCAACGGTCCCCTGCTGGAGGCCAACAGCAGCTCGATGCTGGACGCGGTTTATGACGCTTTTCAGGCCAATCAAGTGTCGGCAGGGAACCCCAGAGGAGTGAAGAATTGGATTCGGTTGCGAAGGAGCTACCTTATTCGCGAGTTGGACAAGGAGAATGCGGATTTCGAGATCACGACGAACTCTGGAAACGCGTTCTTGAGCCACGACAATATCGGCACCTTGGAAGGAACCGCTCCCGTGGCGGTCAAATCGATTCGGGTCAACGGCATTGGCTATCCTATTGAGTGGACCAGTGTGCGGGCATGGCGAATGCAGGTCCCGCTGCAGACTGGTGTAAACGCGCTCAGCGTGGAGGGTTTTGATTTAAGGGGCAACAAGGTGTCGGGTAGCGAGGATACGATCACCGTGACGTTTACGGGTGACAGGCAGGATCCTCGAGATCACTTGGTATTGAATGAGTTGATGTATAACCCGAAGGTCTCGGGCACCGGATTCGTTGAGATACATAATACTTCGGAGACTCATTCGTTTGATTTGTCGAACTATGTTTTGAATGGCGTTGACTATCGCTTTGACGCGGGCTTTGTACTCGGACCGCAGGGATACGCCGTCGTCGTGAGTGATCGAACGGCGTTTGCCGGTGTCTACGGGCCTTCGGTCTCGATTGCCGGGGAGTTCAGCGGGCGGCTTTCCAATAACGGTGAGACGATCAGTTTGGTGTCTGCGGCTGTTGATGAAGCCAACGCGTTGTTGATCGATCAGGTCACTTATGAAGATGCCCTTCCTTGGTCGCCTTTGGCGGATGGTCAGGGTTCCTCGCTGCAGCTCATTGATCCAAGGGCTGATAACCGACGGGTAGCCCATTGGACTGCGGTCGTGGAATCGTCACCGATGACCGGTCCGCAGACACTGATTTCAATGACGGACGAATGGCGTTACAATCAGTCGGGGGCGAACCTAGACGCCCGTTGGCGAACTCCGCATTTTAACGATGAAGAGTGGCCGTCGGGCCCCGCGCTCTTGTATGTCGAAGCTTCGCCGTTGCCGGCCGCCAAGAACACACTTTTGACGTTGGGTGAACCAACCTACTATTTCCGCAAGACATTTATAGCGAATAACGTGGATGGGATGGAACTTGAAGCATCCTTGATCATTGACGATGGCGCTGTGGTATACCTCAATGGGATGCCGGTGCTTCGCCGGCGAATGGGTGAGAACGTTTCTTTTGGGACCTTTGCCACCGAGACGGTGAACAACGCTGAGCTGGAAGGTCCCTTCTTCTTGCCAAACACGTATTTGGTTGAGGGAGAAAACGTGATTGCGGTCGAGGTGCATCAGACAAATGCCACGAGCACCGATATCGTCTTCGGTTTGTCATTGGTGGGAGAAACCAGAAGGGATGATGAAGCAGCTACACCTGGACGCCGAAATTCTGTCGTGCGGAGTGCTACGACGCTGCCGTTGTTGTGGCTGAACGAAGTGCAGTCGGTCAATCAGACAGGTATTGTTGACGGACAGGGGGAGGCCGAGCCCTGGGTCGAGATTTATAACTCAGGCGATCAACCTTTGGCGCTGGGCGACTTCTATCTGACGAGTGATTACCAAAACTCAATGCAGTGGAAGTTTCCAGATACGGCGATGATTGGGCCTGGCGAGTATCAGATTGTTTGGTGTGATGGCGAGCCGGAGGCTTCAACCGGGGCCGAGTGGCATGCGAATTTTCGACTGCCTGCGGCCCAGGGGGCGGTGGCCATGACGGTGCAATCCAGTGTTGGCGTTGCGATTGTGGACTATTTGAACTATGAGGATCTTCAGAAGGATCGGAGTTTTGGGGCCTTCCCGAACGGTTCACCGAATCTACGGAAGGTCTTTCTGACGCCGACTCCGGGTAGGGCTAATGACGACCGAGCCCCCGAGGTTGCCGTTTTCATCAATGAGTGGCTGGCGGACAACGGAAACTTCAATCAGGACCCATTGGATCAACAGTTCGATGATTGGCTGGAACTCTACAATGCGGGGGATACTTCCGTGGATCTATCGGGTTATTTTCTCTCGGATGATCCGGCGGATCTCCAAAAGGTCATGATTCCGGACGGGACGGTCGTTGGGCCGAGGTCCTTCCTGCTGGTTTGGGCGGATGGTGAAACGCTGCCGATGGGCGACCGGGGCGATTTGCATGTGGCGTTCCGATTGAGTCGAAGTGGTGAGGTCATTTCCCTGTCCGCGCCGAATGGGTCGGTGGTGGATCGAGTCGAATTTGCAGCTCAGGAAACCAACGTGAGTCAGGGGCGCTTGAGGGATGGGGATCCGGATTGGATTGGTGTTTTGTCAATGCCCACACCGGGCTCAGCGAATGTCGTGAACCAAGGGGGGCCCAATCAGCCGCCGATTGTATCGCCTCTGCCCGATCTGGTCATTGATGAGGGTGGTCTCTTTGATCTAACCGTCAGTGCGTTTGATCCGGATGGGGACGGTAGTTTGTTGCGGTTTGAGCTAGGATCGCTTCATCCGGCTGGAGCAACGATTGATCCAAATACGGGTGAGATCCGTTGGTTGACCTCGGAAGGTCATGGACCCGGGCGCTTCGCTATCCAGGTATCGGTGACAGATTCAGGAAGCCCGCCGCAAACGACGACGGCCACCTATGGAGTGCAAGTTCGGGAAGTCAATCGCCCGCCGATATTGGGAAGTATTAAGGATCGCATACTCTCATTGGGGTCTAGCCTGAATATTCCCATGCGGATAATCGATAGAGATGTGCCGGTGCAAGAGTTGCGGTTTGCCCTAGGCGGGTCACTGCCCGCTGGTGCTTCGATCGATCCTCAGACTGGTGTGGTGACATGGACGCCGCTCGCTGGTACGGAGCCGGGTACATTTGTGTTCATTGTTTCGGTAACGGATGATGGAAGCCCACCGCTGTCGGCCACTCGATCTTTCGAGGTAATGTTGACTCCAGCGATTGACGAGCCCGAGTTGGTAATGCTGCCGCAGGCGGATGGGGAGAATATTGTCTTTGAATGGGCCTCCGAGGCGAGCGCTCAGTACATTGTCCAGGCGTGTTCGGATATAGAATCGGCAGAATGGACTGACCTGACGACGGTTACGGCCGAAGGTGGAATCACACAGTATTCCGGTCCGATTCTGATTGCAGAGAGGCGATTTTATCGAGTGCTACGCCTATTAAACCCGGGTGAAATGGCTGTCCGGTGATGAAAATCCAGATCTCGGCTGGTTTACCTTAGTCTTGATCGAATTCTGGAATTGACATTTTCTATCGGAAACTTTCGGTGCCCGATGGTGTAGAAGATTAAGGGACCGGTCCGTTGCAGGCTGCAGACAGTAGCTGCCAGTGGACTCGTTGGGAGAATGGTTGTTGAAAGACAATTATTTTCCGGCAAGACTTGGCGTCGGGAAAACTAAATTTTTTAAAGCCTGAGAAATAGACATGCAAATCAAGACGTTTAGAGGCCGAGCAGCGTTTACGCTCGTTGAGATTATGATCGTGGTGGCCATCATTGGTCTTTTGGCAGCGATTGCAGTGCCCAATTTTGTGCGTGCCCGTGAAACGACCCAATTGAACAGCATCTACAATAACTTACGCTTGGTGGACGGTTTCAAGGAGCAGTGGGCGTTGGAAAACCGGAAGCCGAGCACGGCTACGCCAACTCATGAGGATTTGGCACCTTACTTTAAGAACCGAAAGTTTCCCGCGCCGGTAGTGGGAGAGACTTATGAGCTAGGCTCCGTAAATGAATCCTCCCGTGCGAGTCTGCCACCGAATGTGACGCTCACTGGCTTGCCGGGTCCGTTCACCTCGGAAGGGCCGGTGAATTCGGATTTTTGAGCGGTTGAATTGAATTTTGGATTGCATGAAAGGCCGGGTCTTGAGCTCGGCCTTTCATGCACTATTTGGGGCAATCGTTGAAAAATCACCGCACTCTCATCCTTCACCAAGACGCCGGGTGACGAACCGGACTCTATCACGCGCAAAGAATGTGGTAAAAGGCCGTTAGGTTCTGGAGTGTGGCAATCTTTCGCTTGTTTTGGATTCCCCGCGACTGATGTCCATGTTGAATCTCCCATGCAATTCAGTTGCAATACGAGATTTCAGCCTTTCGTGGGCGCGTTGGCTGCCTGAAGCAGCACTGGCCGCGGTCGGCTGGTCCAATGGGCAAAGCCTTTGAGGCGGAATCGGTAGCCGGGATTGAGCTTCTTCAGCAGAGCAGTAATTTCTTCCACGTGTTCGTCCGCATGATAGGTCGTCACCGCGATCTGAGGTTGATCTCGAGCGATGGTTTCGGCTGAGCCTTGGAGGACGGCGAGATCGGCTCCTTCAGCGTCTATCTTGATCAGATCTTTTGAGCGAAGCGTGATCTGATGATTGTCGAAGTATTCATCCAGCTTCACAGCGTAGGTATCTGGTTCTTGAGTCTCGCTGTCGGCTGCCTCGATTCGATAAGCATCCGGGCTGTCTGAGGCGATCAACCTCACGGGGCCAGAGCTCTCGGCCACTGCTACAGGTTCTACTTTGAGTCGGTCGGCAACTCCATTTTCAACGGCGCTTTGCCAAATTAAAGTCGCCATGGCTCGCAGGGGTTCGAAGCAGATCACTTCCTGACAGAGGTTTTGCTTCAGCAGACGATAAGCGAAGAGCCCCTCACAGGCGCCGACATCAATCACCCGACTTCGTTCGGTCAAGTGAATGGGAGGCGTGGTATAACAGTGGGGGTTGCGGGGGTTGAATTCCTGCTCGATGAGGAAGTAGAGATTGTTATCCGCCGTCCCGTGCCAGTAGAAGTGAAGTTGGTGTTCCGGAAGGTCGATCCGTGTGATGTGTTCGTCTCGTGCAGTTATTTTAGCGACTTTTTTGAGCTCTTCGCCGGCTTTCTGATAGGCAAAGCGAGCGGGAAGAATGACGCGGTTGATCTGTAGCTTGGCATCCGACCATCTGAAATAACCTTGCGGTTGAAGCCGCTTCCACCATCGCCAACAGTGAAGGAGCTGGGCCACGGGGTTTTTCATGGCTGCGCGGGTGAGGAGAGTTTGAGCCGGAGAAGTGCGATCGCACAAGCCAGAAAGAGCAGCAGTTCTCCGAGGGCATAAAGCCAGCCGGCCGCCACGAATCCATAGGCCGGAACGTAGACAAAATGCAGGGCACAGGCGATCACGACTGGGATCACGCAGCATTGGACCGCCAACCAGTCTTTATGCTCGGCCAAGAGCCCCCAAGTCAGAAAGCCGCTCCCCGTCCCAACGAACTTCGCCAACACCATGATAGGGAGAATCTTAAAGCTCGTGTGAAACTCAGGGTTGCTGTAGGCGATTTTGAAGAGGGGTTCGCCGAAGGCCGCCAGGGTGAAGTAGCTGATGATGCCAGCGGTCCAGGCTGCCAGGGCGAGGCCAAACACTCTGAGTCGAAAACGAGTGGGTTGCTTGCGACGCCAAGCGACGATTTTCGGGTAGAAGATATAGCTGACATGGGCAAGGAGGACCTGAAGCGCCAGAGCCAGTTGATTGATGGAGTGAAAATAGCCGGCCTGGATATGGCCACTCTCATCGGGAAGTAGTCTGGGGATGAGTAGCAGCCCGAGGAGTGTGAGGGCATTGTAGGCGATGGTGAACAGCCAGTTGGCTTGGCCCTCCTTGAGCAGTTCATATGTCGGTTCCCCAAAAGATGTTATGAACATGGCCCCGCCGGTTTCTCGGTAGACTCGGTACCATACCCACAAGGTAACCAATCCATGAGCGAGGGCCATGACGAGAAGGTCGGTCCCGGCTGCTTGGCCTGGTCGGAAGAACAGCAAGAAACAGGCACTGACGGCAAAAGTGGTCAGAGTTTGGATGCGGGAGAGAGCTGGCACTCTTTGAGTGGCTTGGTAGTACCATTGGAAGTTCATTCCCAGAATGAGAAAGTAGGCCCCACCCACGATCCAAGCGAAGGTTTCGGCGAGCGAAAGCGGCGTCGCTAAGGCCAGCAGTACCCAAAGGAGCGTGATGACTCCATGTAATACCAGACGGGCGCTAAAGATTATCGGGAGGAGTGCTTCTAGGGACTGCGTCCTAGCGGCGATGTGGCGCACGGCAACGATGTCAATGCCCAAGTTGAAGACAACTTGCAGCATCATGGCGACAGCCATGACAGCGGCAGAGATCCCGGCGTTTTCAGCGCCCAAGCAATTTACTGCGTGGAGAAATCCAAAGGCTTGCGCCAACTTCCCCGCCACCTGCCATAAGCCTGTGGTCCCGACTTCCAGGATGATCTTTCGGGCTGTTTTCAAACCAGTGGCGTCTCCTTGCTAGCTGCTGCTGTTCTGTTTGTTGTGTTCCCGTAACGAAGAAACCCTAGAAACACACCCGCGATAGGCGAGGACAAAGTGTTCACGAGAGACGCAATCCAAAGCGACGAAGGATCACTGTATTCCAAAACCCGGCGGCTTCATTAATGAGCTTCGCGCGGTAGCGTCCTGGAGTGCGGTGATCCTTCAGCGCTTTCCTCTTGTTTGTGAAAGCGCATTACCGACAGAGATTGTAGCTCTGAAAGGAGGATTGACCGGCTGCTCAATCGCTGCGGTCCTGCGTTCAGGGCGATAGCTGTATCCGAACAACTCAGCTCGGGGTCCCATTTCGGAGCTTATCGTGCAGCGATTGGTCCCAGTCTTTGGTGAGGTAGCGATAAATCCATTTCTGGTTGGTCTTGATGCGGTTATAAGCTGACTTGAGGTCCAAGACCATGGTGATTCGGCGGTTGGGGCAATTGAGTTCGCCAACATCGTGAGTGGCGACCGGTTTGAAGCCCATGACGCGGGTATGAAAATCATAAGGGCTATGCACCTCATCCTCGAAAATATCGGTGACGTAGTGAGTGTAATTGTTGGTGACGGTCTCGCGGCTGGCCTCGCGCATAAGCGCGGCTGCCACGACGATGAATTTGCGGTATTCGGGAACGACCGCGAAGCGACCGATCTCGGCGATTCGGTTGTTTCTGACGAATGCTTCGACATCAAGACCGCTATCTAGGACTTGTAATCCGTATGCTTTGTACAACTCCAATGGCGGATTATACATGACGCGGAGAACTCCGATGGGTTGGCTTCCCGTGGAGGCGACAAACCAGGAAATGTCACGAGATTCTAAGTCGGAGGCCGGGAAGAATTTCTCCTCATCTTGGATCCAATGTTTTTCATTGACATAGGTCGATTGCAGCACCCGCACGGCAAGTTCGCGGTCCATGTCGGTAGTGGCTCGAATGACGTTGATTTGTGTCGCTAGCGACATTGCTACTTCCTTCGATTCCTGGGCTGCCAGGATTTACCGGACAAGTCGCCGATCATTTCCATGACTTGACGATGCCATCCACGGATTTCTTCGAGCTTCGGCTTACCGTCGACCGGCTGCGGATGCATGGGGTGGCCAATTTTCAATGACATGGGAATGAATTCAGGAATGGGCTTTGACGGATCGTGATAGGGAAAACGAATACCGATCGGGAGAATAGGAGCCTGGGTTTGCAGGGAGAGTTGGGCGGCACCATTAAAACCCCGGAGGAGATTCTTGGGGTCCCGATTCGTGGTTCCTTCTGGAAATATTCCGATGGATCGCCCTTCTTGAAGCGCTCGTTGGGCACGAGCAAACCCGGGTTCACAACTAGTGAACAATGGTTTGAAAACGTTCAAAAATCGTGGTTTCGCGGGTTTACGGGCAATCGTAATGACTTGGCCAAAATGGTAAAAAAGCCATACGCCGGGAACCAGACAAAAATTCCAGTCTGCCAGAAAGTGAATCATCTTCCCCTGCCTCAAGTGCATTAAAAGCCCGGGCACATAGAGAGCTTCCAGCTTTTGGTTGTGGTTCAGGACGACGATGAAGGGATCGTTTTCAGAATGAAGATGTTCGCCCCCTTCCATATTTGTGAGGAGCTGAGTACCGAGTGAGGCGCAAATCTTGACGCTCAGAGCAGACAAGGCACTGGGCGCCTGGGTATAGCGTCTTCTCCATACATCACCAAGACGCACTACCCGCTCGTATATCGATTCGGCTGGGCTCGAAGAATCTGCGGATGTATTGGCGATCGTCATGACCTGGTGCCTGGTCGTTTCATCTTTCGATCTTGGCGCCGTTGCACGGCGGTAACGTCACCATGTCTGGCAAATAGACTCAATCTTTATTTTTGAGTCCTAGAAAGGGGCTTCCTTTTTGATCACTAGCCGAGATCAATGATCAGGGATTTATGATCAGAATTGAGACTGGGGCCAATTCTTTTCCGAATCACTTGAATCTTCGAGGTGACGAGGCAATGATCCAGCGGAATTGCCAGGGGCGGAAAGATTACCGGCCAAGTGAAATAGTAACCGGCCGGTCAATTGTGGAGGCGACAGGTTTTGACCAGGCCTTTGAAGGCATGGTTTCAAGGGGTGGTATTGAGGTCGCCAAGCACAATCGCCTCAAGCAACATTCAGGAAGCCGACTCAGCCAGTGAAGCCGGAGGGCTCAATCACGAGCTGGAGTCTCTCTATTCAGGAACCAGTGCCCATATTGGCATTGACATCAAGACGCCATACAGCGTTGGGTGAACTCTTCGTCATTGCCTATGTCGAAGACCAAGTGATCGGATGCGGGCCTATCGCCCACTCGACACAGACACGGTTACGGTTAAGCGCGTGTATATTACCAAACAAGCCTGAGGCAAAGGCATCTCCCGGAAGGTTCTTGAATACCTTGAGTCACAGGCTCCGCGCAACGAATTCAACAAAGCCAGACTCGAAACGGGGAATCGTCGATTGGAGGCTATAGGTCTTTATGAAACCTCCGGCTACTGCCCCATTCCACTCTTCAGCCCTTACATCGGCAACGCCAACAGCCGTCGCTTTGAAAAGCAGCTCAGGTACAATAATCATAGCAGCTGATTGTAAATCGGCTCAAATCTCGAACCGCATCTCTGATTCTGAAGTGGTGAATGACAAAGTGACCTTCACTGCTATATCTCTTGTAAAGCTTACGTTGAGCTCGAGGAAAAAACCGCCTAGTCCAACCCCGGAAAGGCAAACACTTCTGACGGCCGGCGCTGCTCAATCATCAATGCTTCAATCTGCGCAACAATTTTCGGATGCTCCGCAGCCACATTGGTCGACTCGGAAACATCCTGACCCAAATGGTAAAGCTCAATCGCCAACGGATTCGGAGTTCCGCGCACCAACATGTGCTGCCGTACTCCCTTCCACGGTCCCAGCCAAACCGCCTGCTGTCCGCCGTAGGCGGGAAACTCTCGATACAGAAACTCGCGTTCCCTTTGGTATTCACCGAGTAGCACCGGCGCAATACTCACTCCATCCGTTTCCTCCGGTCCGGCCGTCCTCGGCCCGACAATATCTAACAAGGTCGGCAACCAATCCTCAAAGCCCGTCTGATAATCCGAAACACTGCCTGCTCGAATCCTGCCTGGCCAGCGAACGATTAGCGGCACGCGCACCCCGCCCTCATAAAGCGACCCCTTAAGCCCGCGCAACGGCCCTACGCTTTGGAAAAAATCATAGTCAACCTCCGCTTTTAGATGGGTCGTTCCGTTGTCCGAGGTAAACACCACAATCGTATTCTCTGCCAGATCAAGTTCTTCCAAGAGATCTAGGATTCGTCCCACATAGGTATCCAACCGTGTGATCATCGCAGCGTAAGCAGCCCGAGGCTTGAAATGCGGCGTGTAGCCATAACCAACCGCCCGGGTGAACGGTGGATCGTTCCATCCCAGGTTGAGATAGGGTTTCAGATCCTCATCCGGCACATGGAGGGCCACATGCGGAATCACTGTCGGATAGTATAAAAAGAAAGGTTGTTCTTGATGATCGCGAATGAATCGCAACGCCTGCTCGTTAATCCGATCCGGAGCATAGTCCTGTCCTTTGAACCGGTCATAACTTTTGGCCTTGCTCGGATCCGCGTCTTTGGGAAACGACGCATGCCCGGGAATCGGGGGTTCGTTCTTCAACTCAATCCGTTCCCGATCGCTCCACAAGTAGGACGGATAATAGCTGTGGGCATGGCGTTGACAGTTATACCCGAAAAATCGATCAAATCCCTGGTTTAACGGATCGCCTTCCGATCCAGGAAACCCGAGTCCCCATTTCCCAAATGCACCCGTTGCATAACCATGCGCCCGCAAGGCTTCAGCAACGGTGACTTCACTGTCCGGAATAGGCCGCTGCCCCTCCGGTCGGACTTCACTGTTGTTGCGCACATAAGCGTGACCGGGATGTTTCCCGGTCATCAAGACACATCGTGACGGGGCACACACCGCGTTCCCTGAATAGTTCTGTGTAAATCGCATCCCCTCGGCCGCAAGCCCATCAATTCGAAGTGTCCGAATTTTCGTTTGCCCATAACACCCCAACTCCGCATAGCCAAGATCATCAGCCAGGATCAAAATAATGTTGGGTTTTTCAGTGGCGAGCACGGCAACACTCGACAAAAACAGTAGAATGATAGAAATAACTCTCATAGGACAAACAGGAAACTTATGCGGCTCAGGCAGATGGACTCCACTCCTGATTATTGAATCAGCCTGAATAACCCACACCCATGCAATATACCAACTGCTTCCCTTCAGTCGACGATAATAAACTTCTTTGGTTGTGTTTGCGATAGACCCGAAAATCCTGAACCAACGCCCATACCTGGAGTACCATTGGTCGATTCCGCCATGGACACAAGACAGACATCAGCAAATAGACGTCGGAAGGTCTTCACACTCAATCCACTGAGCGTTGATGTTCGGGACCCAGAGAACAGGCTCGGGCAAGGATGGGCTTGCCCCTGGCTGGGGAAATATATCCTAAGTGTTCCCGAAGCCGTTCACACTGTTCATCGGTCAAGCGAATCATGCGGAACTGTACGCCCTATCAATTTGTTTCGGAATGATAAATTATAGGCCCGACCGGCAGCGGGTGATGCTTCACCTCGGGCGCGCGGATGAGGGCGCGCTTGTGAATCTGTTGACCATATTCCAACTCCGGTCATTGGTGCTGTAGAACGGGGCGGAAGGGGTTGTCGCCCCGCGTTGCCGAGTCCTTGTCCGGCAAGGGCATTCTCCGTTTCCTGCCAGGGGCTGTTGAAAAGCAGGGCACCCTTCTTTGCCGTTGAATACCGCGCCTATCGCGTCGCTCCGGTTTTCGGCGCGCCCTCATCAATCACGCCCTCGCTTATGCGGAAGGGCTCGTCAACACGATTGAAGGCCAAATAAAACGGGCACGGCTCGCTCCGCCACTAGAGTAGCCGTCGGATGCTGCTTTTCATCACTGAGGCGATCTGGAGATATAACAAGGGGATCGCCTCTGCCTGCTTCATACGGAGGTCCCTCGCGTGAGCCGGATCAATCAGCTTTATTACGACGATTGCCTGACTGTTATGCAGGATAATTTGGGGCCGGGCAGCACGGACCTGATTTACCTCGACCCGCCCTTCAACTCGAATAGGGCTTACAACGCTATCTATAAAGACGAGACCGGTCGTCCTTTGCCGGAACAGGTCGAGGTCTTTTGCAATCAATGGACGTTGGACGGTGAGCGGATTCGCGCCATCGAGCAGTTGCCGGTGCTCATGCGGAAATCCGGCATTGATGATGACACCGCAGAGTTTTGGCGGCTTTGGATGAAGTCCCTGCGCCGGACGGACCCGAGGTTGTTGGCTTATCTCTCTTATATGACGGAGCGGCTCCTGCCTATGCGCGGCATCCTCAAACCCACCGGGCATTTACCTGCATTGCGACCCGACTGCCAGCCATTATATCAAGGTGATGTTGCACGGCGTGTTCGGGCACAGGAATTTCAGGAATGAATCGTGTGGGCGTATCGCACCGGCGGAGCGAGCAAACGGCATTGGCCGCGCAAGCACGATGTGCCACTGTTTTATACAAAGTCCGGTTTGTATAAGCATCACCTTATTCAAGAACAAATCTTTTACCATAAGCCATTCTTCAGCGAACAGGTTGATGAACAAGGGCGCTATTTTGCAGATGTTTAAAATATATGGGACGATATAAAAGCCATTATCAATGTATCTAAAGAACGCCTCGGCTATCCCACGCAGAAGCCCTTGGCGTTGTTGGAGCGCATCATCAAGGCGAGCTCGAATGAGGGTGACGTCGTGTTCGACCCGTTCTGTGGTTGCGCCACTACCTTGGAGGCCGCGCATAGGTTGAAACGCCACCGGATCGGAAGCGACATCGCCATCCACGCCATCAAGCGCGAGATGGAGAAGGCCGGAACCCTGAAAGTCAGAGGCAAACGTCACCCGCGTCTGCAACTCCTGAGCGTGCCGGACATATTGGCAGGGCGCCGCTTCAAATTGCCGGAGGCGCCCGCCGCACGTGGGGTCCAAGCAGGGGCAGATTTCCCTTCGCCTCATATGGTTTGTCCTCCTTCGCTTGTGGTTCTCTTTTTGCACCCGGTGGTCCAAGCAGGCCGGGTTTATGCCGCCTTCCTAAGGTGACGATTGTCGGTTAGTGCAAGCAATTCAGCCTTAGGACCGACGCCTTGAGGCGATTGCCCCCCGCCTCGACTCGCCGACGCTATGCATTCAGATGAGGATACAGGTGGCGCAGAGTGTCTTCAGTATTCGACTTGGCAGCTGCTTGTTCTGCCTGCGCCCTTTCAGGGGCAGACGGAGACCAAGGCCGATATGAGAAGGAATCCCCGGGCGAGCCACGAACACGCGCTTGCCGACAGATCGTTCTGGACTAAGGCGAGGATCGACACTAATCGAGACAGAACGGCACGCCGAGGCAATAGGCTCATCGGGAGGGAACCGGACGATCTATTGGAATCATTGCCTTCCGTACTAGGACTGTCCGATCAAATCAACCCCCCAAAACTCGTCGTCGGCAACCAGATTCAGATAAGCAGCTTCGAGTTGGTGCCCTGTCGAGTTGCCACCCTCAATGGTCGTTTGAGTCTCCGCGGCCAAGGCTAGCAGGTTGCTCATGAGAGGGCCGATGTTCTCGAGTAGGCGAATCTCAAAGCGGTGGCGTCCGCCATCACGCCAAAGATTCTCCTGCCTCAGTCGTTCTTGAAAGGAGTGCCGAAACGTTGCCAAATCGCCTGCCATCCGCACCTCCAACACACTTTGCGGCAAGCGGTTCTCAAAGTTCCTGACGGCTGTTCTAAAAGAGAAGCTGTTTCTTGTTGAGAATGATGAGCCGATCACAGACGCGATCAATGTCTCCCGGGATACGGGAATTCAGGACCACGGCCTTGTTTCCTCGAAGGCTCTCCAACAAGTCCAAGGTCTTTATCCGACTGATGGTATCCAAACCGGCTGTTGGCTCGTCCCAAACGAGCAATTCTGGGTCGTTCATCAATGAGGTTGCACGCCCAACTGAGTCTTCATTCCCGTGGAGTGGGTGTTGATTCACCGACCGGCGGAGTCATTCAGCCCGATCGCGCGAAGCAAGGTTCCCATTCGAGCACTGCGAACCAGTGTGCTCATCTCAAAGACCTTGCCGACAAAGGTGAGATATTCGATGGCGTTCAACTCTTTGGGAAGATGGGATCGTTGGAGAGGTAACCGAGTCGCTGTCGCAAGGTCTTGGTGCTGGGCGTCATGATTTCGCCAAAGAATTCAACAGATCCGGCTGTCGTCGTGATCAAGCAGTCGTATAAATAGCCGTGGACTTTCCGTAATCATTGGCGTCGGAGAAGGCCAACGGTCAAACCCTACGGTGCCTCAAAAGAAACATCCTCCAAAACTATCTGACGTTTCTGGTAGACCTTCGTGGCGCACTCGAACTGAATGGCGGTCGCTGTCATCGGGGTTGGGCAGTAACTTACCGGCCCACAACGTTTCTAGCCGTTCAGTGGTCTTGGTCGGAATCTGAATTTATAGTGGTATCGAGCGACATTCGGAGTCGGCGAACTATCGCCGCTTTCACCTCTCCCAATACCTCCTCAATCAGAGAAGTTCCTGGATGGCAATAGCTCTATATTGACTTAGTCGCACGCGCCAAACAAAGCGGCAATTGGGTTGCCGCACTCCAAAAGCTAGCGCGCGCTCGGTCGTTCTATTGGCTAATCACACGCAGGAATCCGCTCCCGCCATCGTTATTATACTATCTGCCGAAAAATCATTTTCGGAAAGCGCGGATGGAGGCGTTTTGTTGGAGGGTGTTCATAAAGGACTGAATCGCTGGGCCAAGGCGGTC
This sequence comes from Limisphaerales bacterium, assembly GCA_024761205.1. Classification (GTDB taxonomy): domain Bacteria; phylum Verrucomicrobiota; class Verrucomicrobiia; order Limisphaerales; family AAA164-E04; genus UBA2970. The sequence continues at coordinate 39,004 of JAMASS010000026.1, read as the reverse complement.
CGCCACCTCCTCAGGGGAGCGGGCATGTCCTCCTGGAAACCGGTGGCCTGGAGCCGCCGCCAGCGCCTTTTGATCGGGTTACCTCTCGCTGAGGCGCCGGAGGGCGCATTCGCCGCCGAACTACGGTGCTGGCAGCGTTTCCGGTCTTGAAGATCTTGATGGTGAGTTTGGTCGAAGACCAAAGAATGACCAAGCGGTTAACTTTGACCCCAATGGCCTGGAGCCCAGTGATTTCGAGACGAGAGATCACATGCTCGGTGGTATGGAACATGGCGATCTTAGGTCTGGGAATTTCGAGCCGAATGGTTGGACAATAGGTGAGGTTACTCTCGAAAATCGGTACCCACCAGGGGAAGGCGCCATGCTGCCTCCGATCCCGAGTGGTCACCATCCTCCCAATGGGAAAGTAATGAGGATTATACTCCGAGACCGAACATCCAGCGAGGCGAGGAAGGCGGAAAGGTTATGATTGAATGGCCGGCTGAGAAAGGGGGACTGTTCTGGGCACCTCCTCCTAATGGCCCCTGGATGCCTCTCGAACATGAGGGAGGCGTCCATGAAGACTCGGGTAACTCTCATCTCAAGTTTGTTATGCTGAAACCCGGCGACTAATCGGCGAACCATAAATTCTTCAGTCCTTGGAGGGTGGAAACATCCCTCTGGGGATTTTCTTCTTTCTGAGGTCTTTTGAAGGCGTTGGTCTATAAACCGAAGCATTGCCGGAGTCATCATGGCGGCGGCGGGCAGGGAAGCCGAGGGCCGCTTAATCGTGGACTTTTTGGTAACTTTCAGCGATGAGGCTTCGTCTCTTCCTCCAGAATGTTACAGACCTTACATTGCTTTGAACGGGGGACGGTAGGGGCGTTGTTGAGTGTCATGATGTTACTTGCTTCTGACTCTAGGGCGAGCGAATGGCGTCAATTTCGGGGAGCGCATTCAGCCGGGAAGAGTCAGGATCTTAAGGTTCCTGTTCATTGGTCGAGTGACCAGAATCTCGAATGGAGGACTGCCTTACCAGGACCCGGGTCCTCCAGCCCAATCGTTACCGGGGACAAGATTTTTGTCACCTGCTACTCCGGTTACGGGGTTGGTGACAGGGATCCGGGTGAGATTGAGAACCTAGCGCGGCATCTTGTCTGTGTTGATCGGAAAACTGGGGCTATTCGCTGGGATCGGAAGGTTCCGGCGCGGATGCCTGAAGATCCCTACCGGGGCTTTATTTCCGAACACGGATACGCCAGTAACACGCCGGTCACGAATGGCCGCGAGGTGTTTGCATTTTTTGGCAAGACGGGGGTCATCGCTTTCGATTTGACCGGCCGAGAACTGTGGCGGGTGAATGTTGGCCAAGAGTCCAGCAACCGGCGTTGGGGGTCGGCCGCCAGTTTGGTACTTCACGGAGAGAACGTGATCGTCAATGCCAGTGAGGAGAGTCAGTCGATACGCGCTTTGAAACAAAGAACCGGCGAACAGGTTTGGTCGGCCGAGGCGGGGAGTTTGGAACTCGCTTACGGGACGCCGCTGTCGGCCGAAATCGGCGACGGCAATGATAGCCTCCTCATTGCTGTCCCCAACGAAGTATGGGGTCTGAATCCCATCACCGGCAAATTGAAATGGTATGCCGAGACAGGTTTGCCTGGTAATATTTGTCCGTCCCTCTCAATTTCAGATGGTGTCGTCTATGGGTTTGGCGGCTATCCGACTCAGGGAAGCTTTGCTGTGCGAGTAGGGAGCAGGGGCGACGTGACGTCATCCCATGTTCTTTGGACCAGTCGGGTGAGTTCCTATGTAGCGACACCGGTGATTCATGAAGATCATCTGTATTGGGTCGATGACCGTGGTGAGGCCGTATGTGCTCGAACCAGTGACGGAGCGGTTTCGTTTCGCGAGCGGCTCCCGGGCTTGAAACGATCAGGACGGCAACGTGCGGTCTATGCCTCTGTCATCTACGCTGCCAGAAACCTGTATGCGGTCAGTCGATTTAGCGGTGTCTTTGTTTTTGCGGCCAAGCCGGAGTTTTCGTTGATTGCGCACAATCGATTGGCGCAGGATAATAGCCAATTCAATGGCACCCCGGCATTTGCTGATGGGGAAATCTATTTGAGGTCTGACAAGTATTTATACTCTATAGCCGTGAAGTAACGCGCGACTACAGAGTATTCGAAAGAAACTCATAAAACCAAAAAAACAAGGAAACAGCACATGCATCAATGGACTAAACTAGTGATCATCGCCGTAGCATCTGCATTCATCTCGGAAGCAGTAACGGCTCAACCCTCAACCCGTGGTGGCCGCGGTGGCGGCTTCGGAGGGCCGAACCCAATCATGGCGGCCCTCGACGTGGATCAGGATGGTAGTTTGTCGTCTACCGAAATAGCGAACGCAGCCGTAGCGCTCAAGAAGCTAGACAAGAATGGAGATGGAAAGATCAGCGGTGAAGAACTTCGACCGCCTCGTGGTGAGGGTCGAGGGAGGCGTGGAGGCGGGAGCTTCGTCGATCGGATCATGGGATTTGATGAAAATGGGGACGGCAAGATCAGCAAGAGCGAACTCCCTGAAAGAATGGCACAGATTATGGATCGTGCCGATTCAAATGGTGATGGCGTGCTTGAGAAATCTGAGATTGAAGCCATGGCACAAAGTTTCGGTGGAAGGCGTGGCGACGCTGGTGGTGGTCGAGGTGGTCGTCCGCAGCGACCAAGCCGACCTCAGTGATCTAGGCTAGTTAAGTTTGAACCTGGGATGTGGCTGCCCTTGGCGACCACATCTTTCTTTTGTACTTAGGCCCAATAATTAAGACTTTCGAGGTTCTGGCTTTGGTATCGACTCCTCGTTATGTCGATTTCTTGGTGTCTTCTGGATTTGTCCGTGGAAGATGAGGGGGCGCAATATTTTTGAGGTGATGAATTGGCGACAGGCTTCGTGGGGCTATATCGAATGCTCACCGGCGGACTGTAATTCTGCGGTAAGGCCACGCATCCGGGTGGTAATATCACCGGGTTGCAATGCCGTGGATGTCATCACCGACGATCTTGGTCTTGAGAAATGATGGACACCGATGGATTTTTGGAAATGCCTGCACGCAATGTGTTAAGCCGAGTCATGAATGGATCGAGGTTGAGTTGGAGATCATGTGTCACAGGTCGTGTGAAATCTCGTTGATGGATTGGGATTTCGTTAAAATATCCGGTTTTCGCACACCGTTCGAGGTGTGAACTCCAGCAGCGATATTCAATGATGATTACTTCTCAGTTGGCTCGAATTAGCCTGAAGAAGCCGGTCGTTTGATTCCGAGGAACGACAAATCGATTGCCGGGTTCTACGGCAACGCGGATCCAGTGCCCGTCGATTTCTGTCGCGGACTCAAGTGCGTAGTCGGTACGGTTGCTGGGCCATTCGAGGACGATGATGCCGTCCTTGGTCTTTCTGAGGGAGAGAGACGGCGCTTGGAGGCGGGGTTCGATGAATCGGTTCAGGTAGTCGTGTCGGCGGCGAATGTGGCGCATCAGAGAATCAACCGAGCCTGGGCCTAGTCCGCGAAGGGCGGCTCCTTCCTCGATCACTGGCTGAAGTGCTTCAGGGGAATGAACGGTGTTGTTGAGTTGATGAAACATTGCGAGAAATTCCGGTTCATAAGCAATGAAGAAGGAGTCCTTGATGCGGTTCCACCAGCCACTACGGTTGCCGACGTTCCCGTACCGCGATTCGTTGACGCCTCGGAACGGATTGGCGGTTGCCTCACCAAAGGCACCACCTAGCGTGTTGTCCATGTCCCACGGGAGCATACACCATTTGCCATCGCCGGCTTTTTTGTAGAGGTAGTAGTTCTGAAACATGTCATCAAAGGTGCCGACATAGTTGATGGTGCAGATGTAACGAAGTGTGCGGTCAATATCGAAGTGCTGCGCCAGCCAGGATCGCAGCGCCGCCGTGCCTTGGTTTCGGGCTTGGTGTAGGCCTTCAATCATCGTTTCAGGCGCGTCTTCGATACCGTCGAACGGGTTGTTTTTCCAGGTAAGGGTTTTGCGATTGTAAGTGTGTTCGTAGCGCTCCTGCTCGGTTGATCCGTTCAACGAGCTCCTGATGAGTCGGGCATCGCCCCAACTCCAGGGGCCTTCATTGCCGGTGAAGCCTTGAGATTTGAAAAGATCACCTACTTCCGTAAACCAGCGGGCGACCAGATCGCGTCCGGGGCGTTCGATTTGGAAGGCGTCGTCGTTGTAGTTACAGCCATTGATCCGAAGCTGCGCCCAATTGGTTCGCGGCGCCGGCACGCCGGCGAGCTCGAACATCTTGAAAGAGATGTGTTGGGGCCATCCGGATTGTTTTTGGAGGAGGATGACGTCCATACCGTCGTGCTTCCGATGCGAAGGAAACTCGATTCGCCAGCTTCGCACCTGCGCTTGTGAGTCGGTGCGGTGGGATTCGCAAGCGAAACTGATGGTGCTCCCATTCTTCCGATTCCAGCGACTGCCTTGGTGCCGGACCGATACGTCATGAACCACGCCGTCAGCCACGAATACGGCTGGTGCTTCCTCGTTCCATCGAGGGTTGGCGCGGTTTTGAGTGACGCGGCCCGGCTGTGTTGCTTGATGCAGCATGCGCCAGTTCGCCGATGAGATGAAGAGGTGATAAGTGTTGGGAAGGTTGGTGCCGCTCTGTGGATCGACAAAGTAGGCGTGCCAGGGGAACGAATCGCGTTGGGCGCTCGGGGATTCGTGGCGGACGCCGTTGACTTGATAGGTGATTTTGTATCGGACAATCGAATTATCACCGAGCCTCAGCAGTCGAGCGCTCCAGTTTTGGTCGTCTGCTTGGATGTCGCCATCCACACCACGGTTGTTCATGACCAGCATCTTTGTGGATTCACCGGTGGTTTCGGGATCGTCAATCCAGTAGTCAAGCCACACAGCATCTGGCGTGCCGTTAGTGAACGTTGCGAATACTATAGGTTCGGTCTGTCGGGTCACGACGCTGGGTTCGGTTCCAGTGGCGATGATTGTGGGAAGAGGTTGGCAAGGAGAGGTCAATGGCTCGAACACTCCGGGTGTGGCTCCTGACTTGGCGAGCCAATTTTTGGCGGAGCCGCCGGGAGATTCCAAGCAGGCTCTCGTCAGGGAAATATCTTTGTCCGATTCGCCGCCGCCGCCATCAGCTAGTGAGGGCCAGGGGAAATCATCGTCGTAGCGAACGCGGTCCGCCAATCGGCCATCAGATCGTACCAATAAGATCTCTCCGCCACCGTTCGGAAGTTCACCCAGGTAGGGGCCGTGGATGGCATTGGGATCAAGTGAATATTTGCGGCCTACTGTCGTCGGGGACCAGGCAACTGCTAGGCACTGGTTCGGGGCGAGGCTGGCTCCCTCAGGAAACAGATAAAAGACATCACCGGCAATCACCCATCCGTCCAGTGAGATCGCTGTGCCACCGGTATTGGCGAGCTCGATGAATTCGGTTGCTCGATCATCTTCTGTCCGCGTGGATGCATTATAAACAAACTCGGAAATGCGGACCTGCGATGCGGTGGGATCTTCGCAGGCTTCGATGTTGTTGACCCGGCCGGGAGATGGTCGATTGAGCGGCGAGGCGGACCATGCTTCGGGACTGTCATAAGGGGCGGTGAAGCAGTTCCGTTCCAATGAAGCACCCAGCCCGTCCGGTGTAATCGGCCAGGGAAAGTTGTCTTCGTAGCGGACGGTATCAACGATGATATCATCCGCATCCAGTAGACTGACCCGTTCGCCTTGGTTGCTCAAGGAGCCTGTGTATTCGCCCAGGATCGTCTCGGGTGGAAGGAGGTAGTGGGTCGTCAAGGTGTCTGTGTCGTCGCAAAGGAGGTAGATTTGGCCGGACTGAAGCGTCGTCTCTGCATCGAATTGAAAACGCACACCGTTCATCTCCCAATGGCTGACGATCACTGGTTGATCGCCCACCGGACGAATCTCTATGTAGTCGTTCCTTGCCGTAAGGGGGTCGTGATACATGAGTTCACTGATGATAACTTGGAGGGTGTAGGAACGGTTGTTGTTTGTTGCCGGAGAGGGGGCGTTACTGCGATACCAGTTCACCTCGCCATCAGGAAAACGTCCGATGGTTGTGCCCAAGACCTGCGGACCGAAGGCATAGGCGGTGGCGAATGATAGGTCCGGGGCACTCAGGAAGACAGCCTCGCCCTGTGAGCTTAGACCGAAACCCGTTGTTCTTGCGGAAACGGGGATCACGAGGAAGCCCTTCGGCTCAATGATGTTTCCGGTGGGAATCGGATAGGTGTCGAGACGATCGCTGTCGTCGGACAACCACAGTCCACTCATGTCAATGGCTTCGTCCGTGGGGTTGTAAAATTCAACGTAGTCTGACTCAGTGCCGTGATTGGCCTGGATTTCATTGATGACGATTTGGCGAAAGGCTTCGTCTGCCGTGGGCTGCGGATGGACCGTCAGGTCAAGTTCGGGGGCGAGTATGAAGTCTGAGCTGTTGTTGAGTCCGATGTTGTGCCCTTGGATGGCGAGCAGATTGGTGCCGGCGATGAGGATGTCCTTGCGAGCGGTAAGGTCGATCGTGTGGGGCAGGTAGTCGTCGGCGGCAATCGAGGTTTGATTGAATGCTGGGGGATTGCCGTTTACGCCTGCTGAAGCGACTCGCGCGCCGTTCAGATAAATGACGTAACCATCATCGTAGTGCATCGTTAGCATGAGCGTTGCCAGCTGATCCAATTCTGCTTGAGACAAATCAAATTCGTGCCTGAGGTAGACCGAGAGGTAGTTCCCGCGCATGTCGTTCAATCGCGTGGAAACGGGGGTGAGTTCAGCCGTCTCATTGCTGTATCCATAGCCGCTGTGTCCCGCGAGCCATTCTTGGTCGGGGGCGAAGTCATTGGCAGCCCAAGCAGTGGTTCCGTTCGAGGGTTCTTTTGTTCCTTTGAAATAGCGACCAGTCGAACCCTTCTGAATGAGCGATCTCGTCGTCGCTCCCTCATTCAGATCGGCAAGGCCGGAATCTCCGGGGGAGCCTTTTCTTTTACGGCTGAAGGTCCAATCACGGCCGCAATTCGGATCGCCGGCAGGGTTGGGGAAGACCAAGGAATGTCCGGAACCATCCGGTGCTGCCGGCCAGTCTCCGTGAGTGCCGTAGCGAACGTTGAGCAGGACCTTACCGGCAGCGTCCATGAGCCTTAGCCGCTCGCCTGAATTGCTGAGACTCCCTTCATAGCCTCCGATCGGTTCGGGAATCTCGTAGGTCGAGGCGAGGAATCCAGGGTTTTTGGCAATAACGAGGTATTTGTTGGCATCGATCGTGACTCCCTGGGGAAACGTGAAAGTGATTCCGCGGTCGAAATGTGCCCCCGAAAGATCCAATGGTTCAGAACCAGGGTTGAGGAGCTCCAGGAACTCACCCGACTCGGGGTCCTCAAGACCCGGCGCTACGGATGGGTGATACATGATTTCCGAAAGAATCAGTTCTGCGGACAGCTTGGTCTGAAGAAGTGTCGCGCTCTCGAGGAGCATGATGAGGGGTGGAAGCCAGCTGCAAGCGAGTCTCGTGAATCGTTGTCGAGGTGTTGCCATGGAAGTTGTCGTCTAACCGAGCAAGTGAGCTCCAGTTGAGTAGAAATAGCAGAACGCATTCCAGATTTTCATGGCTCGGTGCTTTTCCGCAGAGTGAGTCCCCCGGCAAGCATCATAATATGATCACGGCGCCGACGAGGCGGGACAGAATAATTCTTGGGTTTTGATGATCATTCAGTGAACGAAAGCGGTGGCCGAGCCACCAGAACAAGAGCACCGACCACAGTCCACGTGAGTTGTACACGATGTTGACGCCCGTTGCATTATTAAAACTGACGATGGAGATCGTCACAAGGATGCTCTGCAAAGCGATGATACTTGCTCCGATGCTCAGGGCGGCCTTCATCCCTTGCCGTCCGGCGACCTGTAGCGGGTATCAAGGCGATGGCCAGAAACATCGCGCTCATGAATCCCATTGAGCCGTACTCCAGCGCCCAGGCTTGCAGGGCGGTGGCGCAGAAACCAAAGCAGGCGGAAATCAAGATCGTGAGCGTGATGGCCACGGACAGTCCGACGGTCTTTTCGGTGTCACTCCTTTCCATGATGTAGATTCTCAAGGCAGCGAGCACGGCCGCAAGCCACATTGGGTTAATGGCCTTGTCAAACCATACCCAGGCGCCGATCGCCACAAAGATTGCCTTGGTGCCCATCGCCGGTACTACCGACATTTCTCCACGGCGGATGGTCGCAAAGGTAAACCAGTGCCTCAACAGAAATAGTAGGGCGCAGGTAATCGGTTTGAGGTGATCGACCCAGTTGGTGTTCATGATGATTGAAAAACATCATGAACACCAACCTATGACCCAGCTTATGACACCGATGTATGCGCGACACCGATCCCGTATTCGAATGCCTCTTTGAAGAACAGTCTCCCGTAAGCGTACATCACCGCGGTTGCAAGCGGCAGCGCCGTGTAGAGAGAAATCGACATCAAGGAAGTAATGACCGTGGACTCGACGCCGGTTCTGCTGCGAATCGAGAACCAAACGCCCAAGCTATCTGCGTCGGTTTTCTCATTTCTCGGGAGGAGGGCTACCGGGCGACAAGTGGCCAAACTCCTGGGGCCAAGCTTTGATGACAGCGTTAACCAAGGTCGCCAGAGGAATCGCGAAGAAGACGCCCCAAAATCCCCACAGCCCACCAAAGATCAGTATCGCAACGATCACCGCCACCGGATGCAAGCTAGTGACTTCCGAGAGGAGAATCGGAGCCAGGACATTGCCGTCAAGAAGCTGAATGATAGTATAGGCCACTAATATCCAGAAAAGTATATGACCCCAGCCAAACTGATAGAAGGCCACCAGGGTAATCGGGACATACATAATGGCGACCCCTACATAGGGAACCATGACGGACAGTCCGACAAATAACGACAGCAGCAGGGCGGAATTTAGTCCGAACAAGCTGAAGGTCACATGAGTCACGGACCACACAAGGATGATCTCCCAGAATTTTCCCCGAATATAGTTGCTGGTTTGTATGTTGACGTCGTGCCAGATCTGCGTGGCTAGGGAACGGTCTTTGGGCAGAAACTGTATCAGCCACGCGATGATTCTTTCCTTGTCTTTCAGCATGAAGAAAACCAAGACCGGAACCAGCACTAGATACACGATCCAAACGACAAGATTCTTGAACGAGTCGATCGACTTGGCGACGACGGTCTTTCCGAGATTCGTTATCTCTTCTTCCAGGGTGGCTGTAAGTCGAGGGGATTCGAGAAAGTCGCTCGGTGGCTCTGTAATCGTCCGCTTTGCCGCTGTGGTAGCGTTTCCTGATTCAACAGGACTTTCTTCATCACTCTCAACAAGCTGTCGCGATGATTCTGACTCGGAATCTAGCGACGATGCAGGCTTTTTTTTCTCCCTGGCACTGCGCAGTCTTTCGAGATCCGGACTTGATTCGTTGGCGAGTGAGTCAGATGTTACTAGCTGGCTCGGTGGGCTGTTTGTGGTTTGGGTGATTGGGGCGGTGGCGTTGCCGCCCCCGTTCGTGTTGGTGGTCTCTGATTCCTTCTCCTCGGGTTGACTGAAGAGGTCCGGGAAATTGGCTTTGCGAAATTCATCCTGAACCGTTTCCAGGCCGGTCGATGCGGCGCGAAAGATCCTCGGGACATCCCGGATGACGAAGCTTTGCAACTGATTCACGATCGAAGGAACAAGGACAAAGGATAGGAGAAGAATCCCGACCAAGAATCCCATAAAGACGATGCTGACGGCCAGGAGGCGTGGGATGCTGCGCCGTTGCATTCTCAGGACGATACCATCGAGGAGATAGGCGATGACGACTGCGGCGAGGAAAGGGGCCAACATGTCGCCAAAGATGAAGATTACCACGATCCCGATCAGCAGAAGCACGCCCAGAAGAGCCACCTGGGGATTGGCTAACTGACGACTGAACCAACGTTTTATTGCTTCCATGTCGGTTGACTCTGGCGGTGTTTGATCATGTTTTGCTCGCGAATGCTGCGGAGAATCCCGGAAATCGGCCGGTTATCGCCCAATTCCTCATTCATTTTTAGCGCGGATTGAGCCATGTCGCAATCGAAACTGCATTTGCTCCAGGCGATTTGGCGACCGTTCCCGTTTGGATAGCAGATCACGCTAGTTTGCCTCGGGCTCCGTTGTTGCCTGCTCGTTGCGGATGCCAAGCTGAGATTTCAGCTGCAGTAATAGTTGCGGGCTCAACTGGCTCTCTCCTAATAGAACTCGATTGAGGGATTGCCAGATCAGCAGCGGAGAAAGTTTAGCTGTCCTTGATCCGCACTTGGTCCAAGCCGCGATGAGCCCAGTAAATCGAGTGGGACTCTGGGCAATCGCCAGTCGAGCGGACAGCAGCGTTGATCAACGGTTGCCATCACTTCGATGTCGAATCGGAACTCGGTCTTGAGTCTGTCGACGATGGCTTGCGTCTTCCAGAGTGGCTTGTTTGGCGATCTCGGCGATGTTCGGATTGTGGCCCAATGCCTGGACCATTGTCGTGACCCACGCTTCTTTATAGTAGCGATGGGCGTCGTCCAGCGTTCCCCGATCTTGTCCTGATAGAGCTAGGCGAGTTCTCGATAAAGTTCGGGTCGGTCGGATTGCGCTTGAGCCCGTTGTCGCTGTAGGAGCTCGATACCGTTGATGACCCAGAGCTAGCGTTCGTGAGGATCCTAGGGGTGCGTGGAAATATTGTAGACCCTGTTCCACGCTTGTTGATTCCAAACGGCATGGAAGGTGGGTTGGGTTTTGGTGATTCAACCGGAAAGGGAGAACATTTCGAAGTAGCGTCCCGCTTTCTGATGGTTCGCTGCCCGCATCCACAAGTAGTTGGCGATCAACCCTCGAAAACCACCTAGTGTGACGGTCGTGAACGCGAGCATCGGCAGCGCGTTCTCAAGGGTCTTGCGGCGGGTGATTTGTCGATCCGACCGCATGCGGTTTAACGATTGTTGCGTGGTGTGATTGCTCAGATGGCGAGCAGCATTACCAGGCCGACAACAATTTGAAAGATGAGCGCCGGCGAGTCATCCGTTCCGGCTGAAGAGGTGCATGCCGAGACCGGCAAGCGGCAGGCCCATAAAAAAATTTAGCTTGAGAAACGCCAGAAACAGCTGATCGACCGGAATACTGCGTACGGACGCGAGGACCTCGATCGGAGCGATGGTTTGAATCGCCTCAATCACACGGAGTAAAACTTGGAAGAACGGCACCAATACGGAGATCGTCCCGTCGGTCACGACCGGGTTTAGGAGATTGCCGAAGAAGGCCATCGACAGACAGCAGAGCGAAGACGAAGAAAGAAGCCACGGGAAACGAAAGGATGCTGCCTGCAATGAAGCCCAAGACTGGCCGGAGAGCGAGCCAGAGCAGGATCACTGACACTACGAGCAAAGTTCAGAATAAAGCTGCCTTCCGGAAACAGTACCTCAAGGCGTTCGTCTACCGGAAAGATTAGGCTGGCGGGGGTGTAGTTGCGGCACTCGATGCGCAAAATGCCATTGTCATTGATTAGATCCCGCGGGGCTGGCGAATTTCATGAAACGCGATGGGACTCAGGTTTAGTTCCTCGCGCCAGAACATGCCGCAATTGGGATTCCCTACGATTCAGAGCGTGGGATAATTTTCTGATTCAGAGGCTTGGGCGGTGTAGAATTTAAGGCGGAGGTGGAGCGACTTGTCGTCGACGAGGCGGTATCGCCAGTCGAAGTCGATTTCCCACTTGCGAAGATGTTTCGGCTTAACGATCTGGTTAAGTATCCAAACCTCTTCCTCGATCTTTTCGCGCACATAGGCTTCATCCAGTGTGGCAATGCCCTCCCGACAGTGTTGCTCGTTGGATATCCGCTCGACATCAGCGCTCAAGCCGGGGAGGGGCTCGGAGAGAGGCTGGCGGGGGCGAGACGAGGGACCTTCTTCTTGAGTTGTTGGTGCTGTTCAGGATGGAGTTTGTCCCCTTCGACATAGAGCAGGCCAAGGACCATGATCCCGCTGACCAGCAACAGGTCAAAATTCAACGCGGTAATGCCGGGCCAGACCTGCCACCGGGCGATCGGTTTCACGGCAATCATCTGTATTTGGCATTCCTGAATCTCCTTGGCGAGGGACCCACAGCAAGCCAAACAGCGATGAGGCCCAGAAGAAAGAAGATCACCCCGCAGTTCTCTCACAAATTCTGGATGCTCGAATTCTATCCAAAGGAAATCACCAAGATCAACAGCCGTATTGAACCGTTCAAAAAGATTCGTGAAGAATGGGAACAACATCGTGATTAACCCAGATGCCTGCTAATCACGGCCGCCTCCCGGTCAAAAGTCCCCCCTCCCGCCATAGTCGTGGGAGGGCTTCCAGCTTACCACGCTGCTGAGTGATGGTCTTCAGGCCTATTCGTCTGGAGATCTTCGACCGTCGTACGGGATGGTCGGGAGATCACCCACCTTAAAAGCAAGCTAGACAGGGTATACCATCGATTGGACCACACGGGCCCTCACGGGGGGGATTTTAGTTGCCGAGAAGCCGTCGGAGAAGTCCACGGCATGGCCTTCTCCGACGACGTTCACTTTCCCGTTCTTTAAGCGTGAACGAGGCGTGATATGGTTTTGGAGGCTCGGCGCGTAACGATGCGGTTGACGCCCAACGCTTGGGAGTTGGCGGGCTCCAAGGGAAACCGGCGGAGACGGGTCCATGCAATCAGCCTGGACTGGCTGGGCGATGACCTGTTGTCCGACCGCCCATTCTGAGGAGGTGCGCGGCGGCGGGACCGATCCCAAGGACACAACGCAATCCTTAGCGAGGACGCCAACGCTGGGCTGGATCGGCGGTCTTCGGTGTCCGAGAGGATTCCTTCTGGCTTATAGTTCGTTGGCGGGCGCGGCCCTTTGGGGCTCACCGGCCAACACCTCTGTCAAGACTTGACCGTTGACCCTACGTTTTCAATTCTAAGGGGCATGAAAGCCTGTTTTGCCTTCGTTCGTCGGCTGGCCATGATCTTGTTTGCTGCGTTTGCCGCCCATCCCTCCACACTTAGTGCAGATAAACACCCCAATATTGTGTTTATCTTTTCGGATGATCACGCTGTTCAGGCCATCAGTGCCTACGGTTCGAAGATCAATCAAACGCCGAACATCGATCGCCTGGCCAAGGAAGGATCGGTGTTTGTCAATTCGTTTTGTGCCAACTCTATTTGCGGCCCTTCCCGCGCGTGCATCCTAACGGGGAAGCATAGTCACATTAATGGTTTCCTCCGGAATGGTGAACGGTTTGACGGTTCTCAAATGACCTTTCCCAAGTTGCTCCAAGGCGCCGGATACGAGACTGCACTCGTCGGGAAATGGCATCTCTCATCCACCCCGACCGGCTTCAACTATTGGGAAGTCCTGCCCGGTCAAGGCAACTACTTCAATCCCGACTTTCTCCAAATGGGTGGCACCCGAAAACGCTACACCGGTTACTGCACGGATATTGTGACGGATCGGGCCCTAAAATGGCTGGATGAGGACCGCGATAAGTCAAAACCCTTCATCCTTATGTGCCAGCACAAGGCGCCACATCGCAACTGGTCGCCTGCGTTGCGCCATCTGTCGATGTTTGACGGTGTTGACGTTCCGGAACCCGATTCACTGTTTGATGACTATTCCGGACGCACTCACTTGTTAAAGGAAAACAAGATGTCGATCAAAAGTCACTTTCATTGGGGCCACGATGCGAAACTCCACGGCGATCCGCAGTTTCCGGAACACTTCCAGCGCCTTCGGAATCGCGAATATCAACGAATGAATGCCGAGCAACGGGCTGCTTGGGACAAACAATACGAACCAGAGAACCAAGCCTTCCTCGAAAAAATGAAAGCCGGCGAATTATCGGAAAAGGAGATCACTCGCTGGAAGTATCAACGATACATCAAAGACTATCTTCGTACGGTGGCGGCAGTGGATGAAGGCGTCGGGCGCGTGCTGGACTACCTTGATGCCAACGGTCTGGCTGAAAACACCATTGTCATCTACTCTTCCGATCAGGGATTTTATCTCGGTGAACACGGCTGGTATGACAAGCGTTGGATGTTCGAGGAATCGCTCAAGATGCCCTTCCTCATCCGCTGGCCGGGAGTGATCACCCCGGGAACAGAATCGACCGCCTTGATCCAGAACATCGACTACGCCCCCACCTTTCTTGAGGCCGCGGGCGTTCCGATTCCCGAAGACATCCAAGGCCGCAGTCTCATCCCAGTCTTCAAGAACAACTCACGAGCGACTTCAGATTGTCGGGATGCCATCTACTACGCCTACTACGAAAACGCGGCTGCACATGAGGTCCCCATCCATGACGGTATTCGCACCCAACAGCACAAACTCATGTTTTTTCCGCGAGGGCGCCAGTGGCAGTTGTTTGATCTCGTAAAAGACCCGCAAGAAATGCGCAGTGTGCATGCCGAGTCCGAATACCAACCGATCCTACGCGCACTGCAACAACGCTATCGCGATCTCCGAAAATTCTATGCCGTAAATTCGGCGACGATTCCGATGACTCGTGGCGACGAAGACTGGTGGCAGAAACGCAACCAGCTCGCCAATGAAAAAGCCAAAGCTGGTGGGTTTGACTTGGCCTTCATCGGTGACTCGATCACGCAAGGCTGGGAAGGCAAAGGAAAGGCCGTTTGGAAGCAATTCTACGAGGATCGGAAACCGATTAACCTCGGTTTCAGCGGCGACCGCACGGAACACGTTATCTGGCGACTCACTCGCGGCAATTTGAGCAACGTCAAACCAAAGGTCGCGGTGATGATGATCGGGACGAACAACACCGGTCATCACTTACAAGCACCGAATGAAGTCGCCGCTGGCGTCGGCTCGATACTGGAGATCCTCCAAGAACGAACGCCGGATACCAAAATTCTGCTCTTAGGGATTTTTCCTCGAGGAAAGGATTCGTTCGACGAAAAGCGATTGAACAATATCGCCATCAATCAACACATCCGACGTTTTCATGATGGCGAACGGGTTCACTACCTGGATATCGGTGATGCTTTCTTAGAGACCGACGGCACCCTGTCGCGTGAGATCATGCCTGACTATCTCCACCTGAGTGAAGAGGGGTATGCCCAGTGGGCGCAGGCGATTGAACCGAAATTGGTTGAGTTGGGGCTCTAGTCTGGATTTCTCTCCAATAAGGGCTTGTCCAACGGCAGTGAGGTCGGGGAAACATAGGGATTGCCCCCTAGCCGCTCCAACCCCTCCGCCGTTGTGTCTCCCGTTGTCAATCCGCAGCAGTAGCAAACGTGGCCAAGAGATGGGCCTCGCAAGGCCCCAGTGGGCGAACCGGGGCTCAAGCCGCCCGCCGCTTCATCCTCGAGAAGCCTTCAAAATCTCGGCCGCCTCATGACGGCTATCTCTATTGGCGAGAAATCCGGGTCAAGCCCCAGATGAAGCAAAACGCTGTCGAGCACCGTCCCTCCAAAGCTTAGCGAAGCAGGACGGAATACCCCTCGCCGAACCGTTGATGCTGGATTAGCGAACACCGACTCGCGGGGACGCTCGCATCTTTTCTCGCTAACGCTCGCAAAAAAAGCGGTTGGCGAATTGTGTCAACCGCTTTCTCCTGTCTGCGTTGAACGCTTAGATTGCTTGCATGAGGGCGTCGTCGTATTCGCGGTCGCGGGAGATGCCCGGCAGTGGGACGGGGTATTTGCCGTCGGCGCTCGCCATGAGTGGTGCGTCGGAATCGAAGGTCAACTTATCAATGTTCGGCGCGAACTCGTGGTCGCTGTTTAAGATATCGTCGTAGGTGACGACTTGACCGGTGTGGGCGGCCATGCGGCCCATGGAGGTCACGATACTCGCGATCGCGCCTCGCTCGGCTTCGTTGTAAGGCTTGTCGTTCTTGATGGCATCAATCAGATCTTCCCATTCCAGATCGTACGGATTCTTTTCCGGTTGCGGATAGGCCCAGATCATGTTGGGGCGGGTCAGCTTGTGCCCTTTGAACGTGCGGCAGCGTCCCGGAGAATGAGCATTCGAGGAGACGATGCCCAAGCCCTTGGCCCCGTGGACATAGCTGGCAAATTGGTCGTGACAGCCCACCATGGTGCGACCGTTCATGTGGAAGCTGGTGCCGTCTTCAAAGGTGTACTCGACGGCGTAGGAATCAAAGTTCTGGTCCACCTTGCCGTCACGATAGTGTCGACCGCCGAGCGCATGGGCTTTGACCGGCCAGGTGTTTTTCATCCAGCAGCACTCGTCAACTTGGTGAATGTAGAAATCGCTGAACAGCCCGCCGCTCGCCCACAAGAAGCTGTGAAACCGAGCGATTTGGTACATCAACTCGCTCATGTTATCCGGCTTTGGATTTGCGAATGCCGACCCCGCCGGACCATGCATGCGGTAGGCACGCATCGAAATCACATCACCAATCTCACCATTCTGAATTCGATCGAAAAGCTCTTGGCGAGCACGGCAGTGCCGGACCATTAAGCCAACGCCAACCTTCAGGTTCTTTTCATCAGCCCTTTTGCCAAGATCAAGCATCCGCCGCGTCGTTGGGCCATCGACTGTCACCGGCTTCTCCATGAACACATTGATCCCTTTCTTGATCGCGTAGGTGAAGTGCACCCAGCGGAATCCTGGCGGCGTTGCGAAGATAACAATATCACCGGGCCGCAAGGAATCGATCGCTTTCTTGTATCCGTCAAACCCAATGAAGCGACGCTCTTGCGGTACATCGATCTGGTTGGTGAAGTGCTTCTTCAGGGCATCATAGCTACTGGACAAGCGGTGATCGAAGACATCCGCCATGGCGACCAATTGGGTCGGGCCATTAGGCACACTTAAAGCATTCGCGACAGCACCCGTGCCACGACCACCGCAACCCACAAGAGCAACACGGATCGTGTCATCGGCGGCAGCATGCACGTGGGGGATCGCTTGACCGGCGAGAGCCGAAACCGCAGCGACTCTTCCAGTGTTCTTAATAAACTCACGACGTGTCGTGGATTGAACTGAGCTTTCGTTCATAATCAATTAATTCGAGTTAATAACAATACACGTCAAACCGCTTGGTCCGCTAGTCCAGCATCCGTACTGATGAAATTGGAACCTTACCTCGGATCCCCTCCAAGATGCAACACGAGAAGCGGCGTTTCCCATTGACATGGAATCGACGAGTCTCTTGACTGATTCCAATCAGCCGAGTCGGCAAAAACACCAATCCCCATCTTGGAATGCAATATGGAGCACACTAAAACCAATCTCGAGAACACACGCTCTCTATTTGGTGGTCAATGGTTTGGCGCGCCACTCTTGTGAGTGGTCTTGTTGGCGTGGTATTAAGTCTCTTCAGCGGTGTTATCGTCTTTATGCTGGGTTGGCTTGGTTCAATCCCCGTCAGTATCTGGGCATTGAAGGTGGCGCTCTCCAAGAAACACGGTGGCTGTTCCATTATATTGGTCAAGTCCCCTGACGAGAAACAACTTATGGAATAGGACGGATGGTTCTCTCCTCCGGCTTCCAGACCGGAACGCCTACTAGGGGCGAAGGTTCCAGGCCGTTAGCCATTCGTGGCGCACTTTACGAAAGCCTCGGGCCAAGAGACGCTGTTCCAGATCGGGCATATGGCCGGCACCATAGAAAATGGCCAGCTTTCGTTTCCGTTGGCGGAGTTGCTGGTCAAGGACTGCCATCGCCACTTTGTTACGTTCCGAGACAATAACGGAGCCTTTGCCGTCCATTCCCTGATCAATTCCCGAAATCATCATTTCGATCTGATCGAGTTGTTGGGCGAACAGCCACTTGAGTGAGTAGGCACTGTCTTTGCTCGAAAAGGCCGAGAGCAATTCAAAGGGTGACAACGGTTTTGACTGGCCAGACAACTGCATGCGCCGTTCCTGGAGTAGCGATTGCAACATGAGTGTGAAGAAGTTCTCGCCCTTCTGTCTCTGCAGCTTGGCAAACGTCTTCGTGTCCATATCCGCATGCACAAAGTTGGGTTGACCGTAATCCACGGCCTCCAACTGAAACTCCAGAGCCAGCACATTTTTCATCATCATCTGCATCTGGCTAACGAAGTGGGTGCTCCGGCCCATTCGATCCGAACGGACTCGTTTGTCCTTAATCATCTCATAGAGCACCACGTCGTAGTTACGGAATCGTTTATTTAGCGTGTCGAAGTACTCCTTGTCGGCAATATGCAGCGCACCGATCAAAGCAATCTCAATCCCGTTAGCCATGCGGTAGGTGGCAATTGCCGTATCCACATGGCCCTCTCCCGAGCCAGTCTTCACAAATCGGAGAAACTTGGAACTCTGGCCTGCGACAATCGTACCACCGGCGAAGAATAGACTAATCAGTCCAAGCAGAAGGACTCGTAGGTGCAGATGCGAGCAGATCCTCATAGAGTTTTCAGAATTACTAGGTCGTCTCAAGTAAAGAAAATCCAGAAGAGGTCTGCTTACGAGCAATCCGATTCAAACCAGCCCCGGCCCTCTTCTTTCCGGGCTCTTTCCTGCCTGAGCGGATGAACCCCCGCACAGCCCCCTTCTTTTTCTTGGGTTTTTTCACACCCTGTCGAATAACCGTCAACTCACCGGCGTCCAGCCAATAACCGCCACATCCGGGACATGAATCCACCTCCACACGATGCTCGTTACTGAAGAAATGCCGTTGCATCTTGATCCCTTCGCACCGTGGGCAGGCATGTCTTCGATCCTTGTCCGCCACCAGCATCGGATCACTGGCAACCTCCTTGAGACCTTGCGGCAGCTGTTCATCTACCCGCGCCAACTCAAACGCATCCAACCAAATTCCACCACACCCACTCTCGCAGACATCGACCGTGACCTTTTCCAGACTTCGCGACCTCAATTCCCGATCACATGCCAGACATTTCACCCTTGAAACCTAATCCACATCCCGGCCTGAGTTCAAATTGATTCTAGATGATTACGACTCCAGACCCCAGCAAAAGCGCAATCACCTAGAGAACCATAATCACACTCCCGATGTATTCCTCCAATAGCAATTCCATGAGTTCCGCTCTGTGTTAGATGTCTTCCCGGCTCACCACAACAACAAACGACTTTTACTCCATCTTCTTTTTGACGCTACTCGCCTTCATGCCAACAAGATGACCGGGGCGAACATAGGCGACCGTCACAATCCAAATGGCACCAATAATCTCTTCATCGACGCCATCTCTCTCTCTGAGGATGGCCGCCGATTTCTCCATATGATCAGCCGAACCCGGCCAGCACTCATAATCAAAATCATGGAAGAGCCCGATCACGCCCCATGTCTCTTCGTCCCCACCCAATCGCCGGGCGCATCCGCCCACCGTCCCTTCTACGGCCAACCCATGCTTCAGCAAAGACTCGGACTTGGCATATATCGTTCAGAAATCTCCAGGCGTCGTCTCGTTTCATATTGATGTTCCAGAGCTGAAAATCGCTCGAATAACCTACCACCCCTCCGACCAGACGCTAGCAAAAATCCTTAGCGGGGACGAGAGTCTCACGAGCCGTCCTCCTTCGCTAGCCTGAGCACCTCGCCCGTAACTTGGAACTTGAAAGTTCGAAAGTCCGGCTCGAGGGAAACTCTCCCCACTTCACTTCAGCGTTTCCAATTTCATCTCCCGCTCTTGCCACCAACCTGATTCACAGAGTGGACCATTGCAGTATCGGACCCGAACTCGCTCACGATCCACGTCAGTCTCCGTATAGCTGACCGTTGCCGCTTCCTTGCGATGCATGCAAATGGACAAGGCGCCCTTCGTCGGTTCATGGCTCCCATGCAGAGAACGCAACCATTCAATCTCACCGGCGCCCTCAAGTGACAAGGCGCGTTCAAAGACCTCCTGACGTGACCGCTGCACGGCCGGTTCATCATAGCCGGAGGAAGCCCATTGTCGAGAGGACCAGGAATGGTCGACGAAAGTGACTTTCTCCGTATCCCAGCGCCACTCACGCAGCGACTGCTCCGCTCCAAAAACTACAATCAATCGAAACGGCAGGATGCGATTCAGAGGTTGTTTGAAAAGCTGTGACTTGGCAGTCTCACCGGATTGCCGACATCCGGCCAACGCCGCCACCAGTGCCCCGCGACTAACCGGATTTTTAATCGGCGCTACCGGTTTGGAATACCAATTCAATAGCGCCAGAGCACTCGATGTAGCATTGGCGCAAGTCCACATACCTCCGGTCGGTTCGCTAGGGCCGAGAACAGACAAACCCTTCAGCCGCAAGTCCGAGAAGCCTCCCTTGGCTCGCGTTCGCTGCTCGTCTCGGTTCATGCCCAAGCGGTAGCCATCCGGGGTCGGAATGAAAGTCACCGTACACATTGTTTCGAATCAATCCGCCAGCAAATGCTCTTTGGCCTGCGCTTGGTATCGCCTCCAGATCCCGAACAAGCGCCAGAGAGACAGCGGCCGCACCCCTCTCCTTCGATTCGCCGCGCCAATCGCAAAAACCATGTCCCACTGACGATGCAACGTTTGGTAGGCGCTTCGCAACGAATTGTCAGGATCGTAGATACTCGTCGCTTCCGAGGCCGCACCATTGAGCTCGACGATTTGAAAACCTTCACCTGATCTCAAAAGAGATTCACTCTCGTAACGGATATCATACCGCCCGACAAAAAACCCATCCAATCGTTGAGATATCTCATCAATTCGTGCCTCCAAACACGGAGAATGCAGAAACATCCCATCCTTGAAAATACATCCCTGGGCATGATTTCCCGCCTCGACCAGCCGAAATGTTTCACCCGATAACAGCACCCGATCCAGCTGATTCTCAAATCGGCGGCAGTAGACCGAGGCCATGATCCGGGCACGCTCATCGCGGCCAATGAGTTCCCTCAAGGTTTGCCGACCATCACCCACCAATTTCGGAAAGATCTTATGCGTGATCGCAAAAACGCTCCCTTTGGCTTCATTCGGATATCGGCAGTAAAAAACCCCTGCTTCGTGAGGTCCGAACGCATAGCGTTGGACAATCTGAACAAAACCATCCGGTTGAAGGCAATCCTGGGCATCAGCAATATCGCCCACCTTACGGACCCCGCTGCCCCGCTGGCCGATATCCGGCTTAATAATCACCGGATACGTCAAAGAATGTTCCTTCATGAGATGCTCGAATGCCGTCACTCGTTCCTGGTGAGATCGTCCCGCAATCGGAAAGGCCTCTGCAGTATACTCCGGGGCAACGCGTTGGAGATCTTTCAACAAATCGAACTTGGACTCACCGATCATACCGCCGGTTTCAATGCCGGGATTGGCCACAGTAGGCAGCGAGAAGCCACGGTACTTGATACCCAGCCAAAGACAATCCAGTGCGACAGGGCAATAGAACAACCAAGGCGGCCAGAATTCCCAGCGAGTCCATCGATCCAGCGCCGCCCGATTTGCAGTCAACAAACGCCAGCAGTCCATTCGCTGCAACCACTGAATTCCCACAAACAACAGCGAGGCAACCACCAAAAATCCCAAAACACCGTGTTCGAATCGTTTCAGCCAGTCGCTAATGGCAAGACCAACCATCGAGACGGCCAAGAATATCACGACTGTCCAGAGAAGGGCAGCGATCCCAGTGATCACCAAAAACGAGAGAAAAGGCAAGTGCACAAAACCAGCCGCCAGATACGTGGGCAACCGCGTGCCTGGAATCAACCGGCAAATCCAGAGGATCACCAGACCACGCTTTTCGAACCAAGCCTCTGATTCCCGAACCTTCGGGGAATCAAGCCATCGTTGGGCCACTTTCCACTGACGAATGCGATCCCCAACGATTCGCGCAAACCCATAAAGCGATGCGTCCCCAGCCCAAATGCCCAAAAAGGCCCCCGACCATCCAACCCACCAAGGCAAGGAACCAATACCGATGAGCAGCGCCGCGCTAATGCAGGCGAGATCTTCAGAGACGAAGGTTAGGAGCGCAATGAGGCCAGCCTGGTAAAAAGCCGGCCATTGAAGAAAATCCGAAGGGAACCAAGCGGTAATCTCCTCAGGCATCACGACGAGCGACCTACGGCTTTATGCCATGACGCCAGCCGAAGCGGCCATCTGCGACCGATGCTGCAACGTCGAAGGCGCCACACCAAACTCCCGAGGCAGCTGAAAATCCATGACCTTGGCCATGACAGCAATGAGTGCAAAGTGGTGCACAGCGTGGGCCACGGCATACATGAGTTCTCGGACCACCGTCGACCCCACCTGCTGGCTGCGATCCACTGCGTAATGCACCTTGCAACTTACGGCAATCGAGCGTTGCAAAGCCGAGCTATGGATTCGCAGCAACGATTCTCGGATGTCCTCGGTCATTTTCAGCGCGGCTGCCCGAACTGTTTCAACCCGCCCCTCGCGCCGCCGCTTATCGTAGTCCAAGGTTCCAGACTGAATTCCCTCAAGCAGACAATCGAAATGGTCCAAACAGTGCCGGTAATGTCCCCCTATGGACGCATCAGACGCAACGGCAAGTTTCCGGCAATATACCTCGTCAGAAATGCCTTCCAAAAGGCCGATGCCCTGATCGAGGATACCAACTGCAGCCTGTATACAGTCACCTGTGCTCTCCTCCACTAGGCCTTCAAATGTAGACATTTTCACAAAAGATATTGGTAATCGAACCGGTGCTCCGCGCAAGCGACGCTGTAAGGGCGGATGTTTCTTGAATCCCAGAGATTTGTCAGCCTAATTCTAATACAAAAAGGTTTATCGCTTGACAGTATCCACCGAACTTGGGGATGGTTACCTGCTTTCGAGAGTGCCGCCATTGCCATTTATTCCCCGGTGGTCGCTTCTTCTCGGCAGACTCGACCACCACATCTATAGCGACGACCCGAGGTTTTGGCATGTCATTTGGCAACGCAAAAAAAGAAACCAAGCATGAAATACCTCGACAGGCGGTATATCGGCTTTCCGTGTACCTTCGTTGCCTGAACCGACTCAGAGCCAATGGGATTCAAACGGTTTCCAGCGAAGCCATCGCCATCGTCGCCGGCGTCAAATCCACCCAACTCCGCAAAGACCTGACCTACTTCGGGCAATTCGGCACCCGTGGACTCGGCTACGATGTCTCACAGTTATCCCAAATGATCAGCAATGTCCTCGGGACCGAGAAACTACAGCCGGTGATCATGGTCGGAGTGGGCAACCTCGGACTAGCCCTCCTGTCCTACCGCGGTTTTGAACAAGAGGGCTTTGAAATCATCGCCGCCTTTGATATCGAACCCGACCGACAGCGGAATAAGAAAATCAAACAACGCATTCTTTCCATGACCGAAATCGGCGCATTCATTAAGGAGCATCAGGTCAAGATGGCGATTCTTTGCATACCCGCCGAAGCCGCTCAGGAAACCGGCAATCTCCTCATCCAGCACGGCGTGATAGGGATTCTAAATTTCGCACCCATCGTCCTCCAGGTGCCGGACTCGATCATAGTCAACAATGTCAACCTCGCCATCGAACTCGAGAACCTGAGCTACTTCATTCAAGACAGTCCGCCGAGCGAGTAAGCTCGGAAAACCGCCGCATCAATTGCCCGGTCACTCCTCGGTCCACAGGCAGATCAAGCGCCACGCCATCAATCGATGCAACTGGCAAGACCTCATGGGTCGTTCCCATCAGGAACACCTCTGGCGCACGCTTGAGCTCCTCGAGACTGAACGGCCGCTCATTGAATCTGATTCCCAACTCCCGGCAGATTTCAAGCGTCACCTTCCTGGAGATTCCACTGAGGATAAACGGCGATTCTGGATGAGTCACAACCTCGCCGTCAATCACGGCAGCCACATTGGTGCTCGATCCCTCCGTGACAATGCCGTCTCGGTGAAGAACCGCCTCGTCCGCCCCGTTTGCCCGGGCCTCGTTCGCGGCCAGAACGTGTCCCAACAGAGCGATGCTCTTCACATGGCATCGCGTCCAACGACGGTCCTCAAGAACCACCACCGATGCCGGCGGTCCAGGCCCTCCCGCATCCAGCGTCCGAACCATCCCGAACACCGTCGGCTTTAAGGGAGGCATGGGGTAGACGTGCGACCGCACAACATCGGCACCGCGAGTCACTTGGAGATACAGCAGGGCATCCGATTGCATCACCCTGTTCGCGGCCAAGAGATCGTTTCCCACACCCTCCAACCAAGCGGCGTCAAAGCCCTCCAAGCCGATTTCGGCCAAGCCTCGCGCCAGGCGCGCCGCATGATCCGCTAGCCGGAACCATCGCCCACCATAACACCGAACCATCTCGTAGATTCCATCACCAAACAGGAATCCTCGATCCAACGGTGAGACATGGGCCTCGGTCAAAGGGCAAAGCCGGCCATTGAAATAGATAATCATCATTTCGCATCAACATCCGATCACTGAACGACCATCAAACAACAACACAGCAACCTAGGGAGAAAGCGGTGAAGAATCACCGCTTTCTCCCATTGGGTCACCGCTACTTCGACGCCAGACGACGACTCGCAATCCACTTGACCGTCTCGTCCGCCATGACCCCGAACAAAATCACCGCGCCAATGACAGCATACTCAATATGCGTGGGAATCGCATCGACCAGAGTAATCATGTTCTGCAGCGCTTGCATCAGGGCCGCACCAATCACCACGCCAATAATCGTCCCCTGCCCGCCCCGCAGGCTACAGCCGCCCAAGACGGCGGCGGCAATGGCATAGAGCTCGTAAAAATTCCCAAAATCGACCGGTTGGGCGGAGTTCACATCCATCACAAAAAGCACGCCCCCAAGCCCAGCGGTCAGGGAACAAATGACATAGGCCAAAATAATCATTCGGTCCGTATTAATCCCACTGTATCGAGCGGCTTCCTCATTTCGCCCCAAGGCCAAGAGATAGCGGCCGTAAATGGTCTGGTTCAAAAAGACTCCCGCCGCCACGGCTACCACGATCAGAAAAAAACAAGGCGCCGGGATCCCGAAGCCGTCAATGAACGGCAAAGTGATTTCCTCAGTCGCGATCTTTCGAATCCCCTTGTAATCAGAGCCAAACCCATGAGTTTGATCTCCGGTAAAACCTCGAGTAATGCCTCGGTACATGAGCAACCCGCAGAGCGTCACCACGAAGGGCTGCAGCTTCAGTTTGGTAATCAGCAATCCATGGGTGAGCCCAATAGCCAGGGACAAGGGAATGACCGACACCAAAGCCACGGGCAAAGGCCATCCCTGAACTGTCAACAACCAGGGAAGCCCGCAACCCACCAAACACACCACCGAGCCGATTGAGAGATCGATACCGCCGGTAATGATTACGAAGGCTACGCCGATTGAGATGATCCCAAACAGCGCTGTACGACGAAGCAAGTTCTCCAAATTAAACGGTCTCAGAAAAATCCCGTCACTGAGAACAATCGTCGCCACAATGACAAAGACGAGGATACCAAGAATGCCAAAAATCTTCTTCATCTGATCCATGCCCTTCTAGTCTGCCTCGCAGGTTTGTCCGGTTGCCAACCGCATGACATTCTCTTCGTTGAGGTCCGAGCGTGACAGTTCGCCCGTGATTCGCCCCTCATGCATGACCAGCGTGCGATCCGACATTCCAAGAATCTCCTCCATTTCACTGGAAACAAAAAGGATGGCCACGCCGGTTTTAGCGAGTTGTTCCATCAAGGAATAAATCTCCGCCTTTGCGCCCACATCAATCCCTCGGGTCGGTTCATCCAACAGCAGCACCTTCGGATTTCTGGCGAGCCATTTGCCCAGGACCACTTTCTGTTGATTCCCACCCGACAACAACCGCACGATCTGATCTTCGCTGGGCGTCTTTACATTGAGACGCTTCACCATTTCGGAAGAAATCTCTCTCTCTCGTGCATGATTAAGAAAGCCCTTTCTTTGATCCCGCCGCAGGGTCGCGAGACTCATGTTTTCGCGGACGGCCATTTCGAGAATCAAGCCCTGCTGTTTCCGATCCTCTGGAACCAACGTCAAGCCGGCCCGAATCGCATTCCTTGGACTCTGGATACGAACCTCCGTATCATCAATTCGCAAGACACCATCCAACGCCGGTGTCACACCAAAGAGCGTTTGCAGCATCTCCGTTCGGCCTGCGCCCACCAGGCCAAACACACCAACAATCTCACCACGCCGAATGGCGAAGGATAAGGTCTGATTCGGATGCGCCAGAGTCCGAAGTTCCTTGATCTCCAACACGACTTCCCCCGGCTCGTGTGGCTCGTGCGGATAAAATTGCGATACCTCACGGCCAACCATCAGTTTGACCATGCTATCATGGCTAATCTCGTCACGATTCAGCTCACCAGCGTTCTTTCCATCCCGAAGCACTACGACACGATCTGCAAGTTCCTCCACCTCCCCGAGCCGATGAGAGATGTAGACGATGCTAACGCCTTTCCCGGCGAGATCCTTAATCACCACAAACAGCTGTTCCGTCTCCCGCTGACTAAGGCTGGAAGTCGGTTCATCCATGATCAAGACCCGTGCGTTGACCGAAAGCGCCTTCGCAATCTCGACCATCTGCTGTCGACCAATGGCCAAACCACTGACGATCAAATCGGGATCTACCTCCAAGCCCACTTGCTTCAAATGCTGAGCCGATTCACGAGTGATCCGCGCCTTATCGATCACCAACCCCATTCGCCGTGGCTCACGCCCAAGGAAAATATTCGCGCCTACGTCTAGATTATCCGCAAGATTCAGCTCTTGATGGATTAAGGCGATCCCCTGATTAAGCGCCTTCCCCACGGAGTTGATTTCAACGGGGACGCCCTCAATCCGCACTTCGCCCGAATCGGCAAGTTGTACCCCGGCCAGGATCTTCATCAAGGTGCTCTTGCCTGCGCCATTCTCTCCGATGACGGCGACAATCTCTCCCCTGCCCATGCGCATGCCGACCTGATCTAAGGCCAGAACACCTGGAAATCGTTTTGAAACCCCGACAACTTCCAACAAGGGTTGATGCGCGTCACTCGACATTATCTCGTGACACGAAACTACTCAGCGTCGTCCACAATCTTCTCCTTGAGATCCGCCCAAAACGCTTCAACATTGTCCCTGAGAATGTAACGCGCGGGGATGTCGATAAATTTGTTCTCGGGTATCGAAGAGAGATCACCGTCAATAATCTGCTTCAGGACCTCGACCGACTTGTAGCCATACATATAGGGATCCTGGACTACCGTACCATGGACCGTTCCATCGATGATTCCTTGAAGTGTCGACTCCGCCTCATCGAACGCTATGACTTTGACTTGCCCGAGTTTCCCCGCTTGTTCCAAGGCCTCAAGGGCCAAAGGCGGGTTGTAGACAAAGAGCCCCACCATCCCCTTGATATCTGGATATCGCGACAAAGTATCTTCAACGTTAGCTTTCCCCTTGGCCCGATCAAACTGGTCAGTCATCGTCCCTAAGATCTCAAATCCTCCGCCGGAAAGGACTTTGCCGGGCGGATCAAAATTCTCCGGATCATATTCCCTTCCGAGAAGTTCATCAATGACCCCCTGCCGACGCCTACGTGCGTTATCCTGTTCTATCCTTCCGACAAAGATCATTATCGATCCGCCATCAGGCAAGGCCTCCTTCACCAACTCCCCGCACATCCGCCCCGCTTTGTAATTATCCATTCCGATATACACCATTCGGTTTGAACCCGGTGCATCGGAATCTTGAGTGATTAATTTGGTGTGTTCGGCTATCTGATTCAAAAATTCCATCTGGTCATCCGGGGCAATGGGACTCACAGCGATGCCGTCAACCCCCTGAGTCACCAGATCTTCCAGAATCCGTTTCTGATCGGTGATTCCCCCCACGGGCATATAGACTTCCGCATCCACTCCCAGATCCGCGCCCGCTTTCTCAACTCCCCGTTGGGCAATGGTCCAAAAGGAAGCAAAGCTATTGCTGACGAATGCGATCTTAGGGTTGCCCGAATCGGGCTGACCGCAGCCGATCAGCAAGAGCACTCCGACCAAGGATAGGACAAAAAGAAAAACACTTCGACTTTTCATAGGAATCCGTTCTAAATTGCAGAATATCCTCAAATTGTCAATAAACCACTGTGCGGTTACCTTTTCAAAAAAGGTGGGGCGAGACTCCGGCGAGAGCCGCCCTCGCTCAGATCATGCGCAGTGAATCACGGAGTTACTTAGCTAACAGCGCAACGCAGATGGATTCCGTCCTCCTTCGCTGCAGCGGCTCGGCGGCGGCTCACCTCGCCTCAGGAACGCTGCGTTAAAGCACAGTTCTTCGACGACTACGGACTCACCTAATCTGAAACGCCTTTCGCAACATATCCCGTTCGACTCGTCGAGACACACTCTGAAAAGAATCAACCTCGAACCGCCGTCCCAGACTATTGCCAGCCAAATCTTCCAATGTGTTCTCCGAACACAAAGCATAGATGCCCGCCGCCCAAGGGCGAACCGGAGCCAATATCCAAGTCATTTCGTCATCTCCAATCGTGATCCTACCTTCGACCTCACGATCTTCCCGGTCAGAAACCCACAGCAAGCGGCGCAGCAAGGCGTGATCCAGTGGCTCTGGAAATCGAACCACCAGCGTTTCCCGAGTGCCCGCCGAGGGAACGGATAATTTCCACTCCGACATCTTGGGCTGTCGGTCATCGGGGATGACGACGCGGAAGCGTTTCTCAAACGGAGCCAGCAAGGGCAGCCCCATGGCATCCGTCCACTCAGCATCAATCACCAGACGATAGACTTTGCCCTCCTCCAAGGCAGGCCCCACTTCCTCGCGTGGCAACAAACCACTCTTAATTCTACCCGGGTCTATCAGCACCGTCAGCCGCTGCCCCGCCTGATCCCATAATTCCTCATCCAGCTGCAGAAAAGGGGCCACAACCTCAGTGCCACCCTCGCGGACCAGATGGATGTGGCGGTAAGCCATGCCTACGGTCATGGGAGCCGAGAAATGCAGGTAGAACTTAAGGAGATTCTCTGGAAGCACCGTGGCCGACGGATACACCGCGACAACCTCCGTAGAGGGATTAACCAGTGAACGCTTCATGCAATGCTCCCACACTAAGTCACGCTCAGCACCAGAAGTGGGACGCGCGGGAGCCCCACGGCGATTCAATCTCAACCTCATTGCCGACGAATCGAATTCCGCTTGATATCGAACGCCAATCTCAAATCCGAATCGCGGAACAAACTCGACTCCGCCATCCAGCAGTCGATAACTACCCGACATAGCGGGCAAGATTTCGATCGCCGACCCGTCACTCGAAACGACTCGGACGGGAAACACACGCTGCCAATCCGCAGGCGAGAACTTTTGAACTGCGGTTCGCTCTGGCTCTGTTAGCAGAAGACCACTAAGAACCAACGAGTGATCGGAGCTCGACTCACCAAAAAGCCGAAGCTCGATGATCGACTTAGGAGAGAGAAGAGAGGAAGAAACGGACTCACCAGCAGAAAGCGATAGATTCGTTTCTTCCTCATTGTGCGATTCACCGTGAGCAAGACTGCCAACCACACAGGCAATGGCGGTAATGAGACAAAGGCGCAAAATCACGGATATTGGAGCGATTCCAGATCCAATGCGCCGTCGGCGTTCCCACGCAAAACCAAGGCATAATCTTCATCCAACTGCGCCAATTGAAATATCTCCGGCCAAGACTTTATTGTTTCATAAGGCTGCCCCTTGACCCCGCCCCCCTCAACTCGCGAAATGATCGAAGGAGCATCGGCCAAATTATCGGTCGAGATCTTCATCACACCTCGACTGCTATTGGCCATAAGAAACCAATCCTTACCGCTTTTACTATAAACCACCATATCCAGCGGTCGGTTACGGTTTCCGAGTTCGGCAATCGTCGTTCCTTTGACGTGAGCACCCGGCTTGAGTTGGGCGACCGGGACCTTCACCAGGGGCGTACATGTATAGGCCGCCAGAATGTGAGACTCCCCATCGATCGAATAAGGAACGAATGTCCGAATTGGGGACCGCGTTTCATAACGCCCATGGGCGCCATGATAGATCTCAATGCTGGAACCCTCTCCAACAGACTCAAAAGGGAACGGAATGGACCGGAGTGTGGAAGCAAATTCCTCGTTTGAAAGTCCCGCCACGATGATGTTTCCATCGACATAGGAAAGATCGGTGATCGATTCGAGCCGCTGATTGCGCGCTCGACGCCCCTGACCGGTGACTCGGTCTTCGGGGGCATTTGGCAACACTACATGAGAGACCTTCTTAGGGTCGAATTCGAACACATCGATATCACCCGAACCGTCGATCCGGACAATGACAGCCGTGGCGTCTGCACCCCGACCGCGCGCGACCGAAAGATAAGCATTATGGGACACCGGATTGACAGCTAAATCGACAATCCGAATCGCATCGGCAGTCGCACCCAAAACCGAAGCAATCTTGCGATCTACCCTCTCTATCTTTATCGCGCCTCCCCCGGCGGCCTTTGTGTCGCCGGTCTCCATCGCGACCAAGGTGGCCGCTTTCGGGTCTGCCGCAACCAACACGCCACCGGGCGCAAACGCTATGGGCCCAGCAGACTGGAGCACCGCCGACCTCTTAGCCACGGCTAGATTTCCAGCCGCCATCAAGGCCACCAAGACGACGGCCCGACTGATTGTATTTCCAAAACTAGTCATTTCCTTCACTCTCTTTCGTCTCCAATCAACGATTTCATATCCGCTCAAGCCACAGCAGGATCCTGCTGAACGAAAGACATTATGACCCGCTAGACTCCAGACTGGTTTCACTGAATTTCAGACCGCCGGATCGAGCTGTCTCCATCAACACACCGGTAGCAACTGCAACTCGTTGTGAACACTGATACGACAACAACGCGTTCCATTTTCCGTCACACAACTGTAACTTCCACCCAAGAGACCTCGTCAAATCCGCTATGACGACGCCATGTCACGACATTGCCGTCATTGGGTTCCGATCTGGACTCATGATGGCCTTTTTGCTCTCCACCACAGTCCTTTGGGCACAAGGACGTGGTGGCAATACCCAGCCCTCCGAACCCGCTCAGCCGGGCAAAAGGATCAGCTATAACGATGTGCAGTACTTCCCTGATGCAAACCTCTATGACGAGACCGTTCTCCGAACCTTCTTCTTCAAATTCGACACCGACGAATGGAACGATGAGCTCGGTGACTTCTATCGGACAGGATTTGAGATTGCAGCCAAGCTGATCGTGGACGGGAAGGTTTACGATAAAGTAGGCGTACGCCTCCGAGGAAACACCTCCTCCAGCCGAGTACCTCAAGATCGAAAGCGATCCCTCAACATCTCGCTCGACTACGAATACGGTAAGCAGCAGCTCTACGGTTACAAAACTCTCAATCTCCTCAACGCGCACACCGATCCAACCTTCATGCGAGAAATGCTCTTTAATTATATCGCTCGCAACTATCTCCCTGCCGCCAAGGCGAATTACGTCCGGGTCGTAGTCAACGGCGAGAATTGGGGCATCTACATCAATTCCCAGCAGTTCAATAAGGACTTTCTCGACGACTGGTACGGCACCCGAAAGGGTGTTCGGTGGAAAGCGCCCGCAAACCCGCGTTTAAGCATGGGCCTCGCCTATCGGGGGGACTCACCGGCGAATTATCCCCGACAATATGAATTGCTGTCGGCTACCGATGAAAGACAGGCCTGGAGCGATCTCATTAATCTGACCAAATCACTCGCATCGTCCAATCAAGAGAATTATGAAACCGTGCTTGCTCCCGTACTCAATATCGATCGCGCACTTTGGTTCATCGCCCTCGAGAACGTACTTATTGACAACGATGGCTATTGGATTCGCGCCAGCGATTTCATGTTTTACCAGGATACGAACGGCCGATTTCACATGGTCCCCCATGATAATAACGAAACGTTCAAGACTCCCGGCGGTCCCGGATTCCGAGGTGGAGCCGGACTGGAGCTGAGCCCGATTTCGGGCGAGTCTGATGACTCCAAACCATTGATCCGTTTCCTCTTTGCGATTCCGGAACTCCGCGCGAGGTATCTCGCTCATGTCAGAACCATCGCTGAAGAATGGCTCGATTGGGACGTGTTGGGCCCGGTTGTCGAACGATATCGACAACTCATCGAGAAAGATATCCAGGAAGACACGCGCAAGCTCTACAGCTACGAAGATTTTGTTTCCGGTCTTGATCAAGGCGGAGAGCGCTTGCTTGGTCTGCAGCGCTTCGTGACAGAGCGCGCCAAAGGACTGCTGAATGATCCTAATATCAACCGGCCGACACCAAAGATCCTGTCCGTAAGCGTACAACCCGCAGATCGAGCCGCCAGCCAAGCGATTGAAACCATCGATGAGATTCGGTTCCTCGCAACCGTCGATCCCGAGGTTCCACCAGCCTCCGTGCTACTCTATTGGGTCGCAAACAACGAGCCACAGTTCCACCATGTCGCAATGGAAGCGGTTTCACTGAATCGTTTCGAAGCAACCCTTCCCCGACAAACCGTCGGCACCGAACTTCGCTACTATGTCGAGGCAAGAGCAGACACAGCCACTGGCACCACATACTTCATGCCGCGGGGTGCTGAATTTGCGGCGCTAAGATTCCAGGTCACCGCACCAGTGGCGGAAACCAGCGCCATTGTCATCTCCGAAATCATGAGTTCGAATTCAAGAACCATCGCCGATTCCAAAGGGGAATTTAGCGACTGGATTGAACTTCAAAATATTAGCACGCAAACCGTCGACCTTTCCGGATTTCATCTTTCTGACAGCGCCAAACAACTTCGGAAATGGATGTTTCCTGAAGGCACCACGCTCAAAGCAGGAGAGACGCTCATCGTCTGGGCAGACGGTGACGACAAGAATCCCGAAGATCTCCACGCAAACTTCCGACTCTCGAACAAGGGCGAAAGACTGCTGCTGTCCGACACTGATGCCAACGGAAACGTCATCCTCGACGCAGTGAAATTCGGCAAATCAAAAGCGGATGAGGCATTTTCGCGAACAGCTCCAGAAGTAGCCACGTTTCAAATCGCCGTCCCCTCCCCCGGAGTGGCCAATCTATGACCGGGTGGAAACCACCAAGGGAGTTGGGCACCCCGTCATACCCCAGCACAGTCGTCTAACTTGCATTCCAGTAGACCCGCTGGGCGCCAGATTGATAGCAATCCTCCCGTCGATGTCTGAAATTGATTTTGAAAAAAGGGGGGGGCTTCACGGACAATGATGTTTTGCTGCGAGAGTTGGAGGGCGAAGCGGTGATCCTTCATTTGGGGGACGAGTCTTGCTACGGTTTGAATGAAACTAGGACCCGGATGTAGCAGTTCTCACCTCCGGTTGTACTGATTCAAGAGGCACTGAATCGTCTGATCGAAGAGTTCGAGGTCGAAGAGACAATGATTTGCAAGAATCTATCGCAGATGATATCGACAATGATCGAACAAAAGATGCTCACGCTAACTTAATTAAAGGGCAGAGACTTAACCAATAAACCGGATTCGACAATTTGGCATTTATGCCTTGGCTGGAATGCTCCTTCCGATGGTTGCTCTCTTTATGGTCAGTTTTTGGCACTAGACCACCTACCGCGTTTTCGGTGTTCCCATCAATCTATCCCGCCCCTTGGTCAACGGAGAGTCAGCCGCTTCCAGCTGAGCACTCACGAAGTTTATCTTTCCATTCCCCTTCACTCGTCAGCGAATTTGCTTTGGTAATTTGGGACGAAACGCGGCATCAAATCATCCTCGGTTGGGACGCCGTTCGGCACCAAACCACTCTATTACTACAAAGACCGCCAACACTTCGCTTTTGCCTCTGAGATCAAGGTCCTCAAGATTCTGGTGATACCCCCACGTTGAACCGTGGTCGCAAGGCAAATTTTCTGCTTGGGCTTCTCAAAGGGATCAACAAAACAAGCACCTTCTTCCAAGAGATTCATCGTGTCCCAGCAGGGTCATCCTGCACGGGCAGGGACGGACAGTCGCCATTCATCGACATTAGCCCCGAACTAAAGGTCGGACTCGGACGCAGACTACAAATGGATATTTTACGACCATTTTGCTGCAGCCATTGGCTGTCGCATCACCAGTCCCGCGGAAACTGGCATTTTACGGCTCTGCATCGGTCTCATCTGTCGCCAGCCAACAGCTCGACCGGCAACCTGAAGACCTTTTCGCTAATATCCGGCAACCGTGATCCTGCCTGCGAGGAGAGCAGGTCCATCACGTTGATTCAGTCGGTTCTCGATTGCGTGACGGAGACTCTCTCTCCAAATAAGACCCTACCGTCAAAACTGGATAGTCCTTTCCCCTGCACGCACCTCGTAGGCTCGATCCTTTTCTCACCTCGATAGCCTAGAAGAGAGGTATCCCTGTCTTACTAGACAGTGTCGATGGCAATCTGGTCGTTTTCCAGAGCACCAACTGCCCCACCACTTCTCGCCTCCGAGTATGGTATGCCAACCGCAGTCCGTGAAATCACCGCAGAAGCCAGATTTTACAGGAGTCGCTCGCTCTTCCCGGGAGGCTCCTGAGCTTCCTGTTGCGCCGACTGGAAAATTGAACTATCCCTCGCGAGCAGGCCCTGAGACAATTCACACCAATGTCAACCGGCGACGAACGAATCAAGCAGCAATGGGAGAACGAGTAACCGCAAGACACAGAGTGCCTCCGAGACGCCTGTTATACATACAATCACGGCGGCCCTACCTGGCCGCAGCCGTCGAACGCTATGAGGCGGCAGCGGCATTAAATCCTCACATCCCTTTCTCGACACCACCTTGTTAAGCTCTGCCTGCGACTCCGTGGCATCAGAAAAAACCAAGAAGGGCATTCCTAAGACGATTCCCAGTCGAGCCCTGACACCTCACCTATCCCCTGAGATTATCCACCGACGAAAGCTCGAGACTGTTGGTCGCCGGTTTTTCGTGAAAATCATCCTCGACTATTTTTCGAAACCTCCGGAACCATCGGCTCGACAACTCGAGGTGCTAGAGGACTCCGTAGATATCAACCGTCTGAGACAATCCTGGCATCCACCGAAAACGAGGCACGAAAAGACCTTCGGACTGTGATTGTCCTCGTCTGAGTGGCTCAATGCCCATTTTTAGCTCCTCGCTCAGCCAGCGGGCCAAACTCCCTCAAATACCGACAGAGCCGCCTGCTTGGAATCTCCCTTGGGTTCCAAGCCAAAAACACTGTCCTCCAACTTGGGGAGGTTGATCCGGGACAACAAGGCATCATCACCACCACCGACGATTAAAATGTTTCTATCGCCATTGGTCTCCGAGACGATCAAGCCGGCGGCCCGCACTGCCTCCGCCGCACACGCTTCCTCCAAGACTCTAACGATTTCGGCACGGCGTTGGAGGATTTCGTGTACACTATGATCTTCAACCAAAGAGATAGCGACCCGCACATTTCCATCCCCAAAGGTGAGAATCTCCTGATTCGTCTCCACAATATCCTCCGGCGTCCGGCCTGCGATCATGGATGTGGCGCCGTTCACCAAGTGCTTCAAACAAT
The DNA here is from genome assembly GCA_024761205.1 of Limisphaerales bacterium. Lineage (GTDB taxonomy): Bacteria > Verrucomicrobiota > Verrucomicrobiia > Limisphaerales > AAA164-E04 > UBA2970. The sequence goes on along the minus strand of JAMASS010000026.1, from coordinate 3,527 downwards.
GCACTAAGTAGGGGAGCAACTGCTTCTTACGCGACACCACCCCCGAGAGTTCATAAACCCGATCCGACACCACCGGGTAATGAATTCGGGAGCGGAAATCTTCCGGACCGGCCACCAGCAGGAGTGAGGTTTGTCGCACGACATCAGTCACCAGAAGGCTGGAAAAGAGGTAACTGTTTTCGCTGCGGTACAATTCCAAGGCCTCCATAACGGCATCTTTGCGTTCCCAAAAATGCTTGAATCCAAGCTCCTCAATCTGGGCCACACTGAATTTCTTACCGATCTCAGCGTACTCTTTGCAATCGGCCGTGATGGCCTCTTGCGCTGGTCGTCCGGTGAGGACCGATCCCGAGCTAAACAGCTGTTCGGTAAATGTGGTCGGATCAATACCCGTGATCGCAGCCAGCCTTGACAAAACCACCGCATCGGTCTCGGTAGTCGTCGGTGAGGTAAGGTTCAGCGTATCCGACACCAAACCGGCCATGAGCAACCCGGCTACCGGCTTCGACAAGGGGACTTTGTGGGTCTCGAACAAATCAGCAATGATCGTACTAGTCGAACCAACCGGACGATTCACGAAGAGCATGGGTTGATTGGAAGTGAAGGCCCCGATCCGATGATGATCGATGATCTCGATGATCTCAACCTGATCCGCTCCCTTGACCGCCTGACTCAGTTCATTGTGATCCACCAAGATCAACTTCCGATCCACACGTTTCAAAAGATCCGTTTTGGACAACACACCGACAACCCGCTTATAGGCATCCAAGACAGGAAATGCCTGGAACTGTGATGCCACGGCAACATCTCGGATCAAAGACAAAGTCTCATCTTCTCGAAAACTCAGGAAGTGCTCGTGCCTCATATGCTCAACGCTGATCGCTGATCGGCACAACATCACAGTCGTCGCCGAATCATGAGGTGATACCAACAAACTCACCTCATTCTGCTGCGCATAATCAACCACTTCGTCATCGACCTCGAGGTCTCCAGTCACAATGACCGCTCGAACTCGGTTCCTGATCGCGATCTCTTGGATATTGCGACGGTCACCGACCACCACAATCAGTTTCTCTAGCGGGTAGTCAGAAAGACGGCTGGCAAAGGATTCCTGACTCATCGCACCAACCATCAGAACCAGATCCTCCTCTCGATCGACGTAAACACCGAAATGAAGCTTTGCGTCCAAGGTACGGGCCAAGGCTCGGATACTAGCCACCACCCGGCGGGAGCTAAAGTTCCGGCCACCCCTCGAAATCAAAAACTTGCCCATCTTGAACACCGAAATCAATCCATGACAAAAACGATCTTCGTCCACAATCGGCAAGACCCGGATGTTCCCAGCCTCCATCATTGCTAGCGCCTCCGTCGAGGTTGCCTCGGGAGAAATACAGGAGACCTGATGCTGCATCACGTCACGGACTTTGGGAGACACGTCAGCGACAAACCGAGGGGGGGCAAACCCAAAGTGGCGCAGAACAAAATCAATGCGGTCATTAATATCACCGCACCGGGCCGCGATCACACGTTTGGCGCCCATCAACCGCTTGAACTCCGTGTAACCGATGGCTGAGCAAATAGAATCAGTATCCGGGTTGCGGTGACCAATGACAAGAATCTCACTCACAGTTTAGGAAATCATCTGTTGCTGGCATTGCAGTCATAGCTAGCCCCAGTGCAGATTAAGAAGGATCCTTAGTCAAGGACGTCCTGAGCATTCAAAACTCCCAAAAACCGCAATTCAATGTGGAGAGTCCCGATAGCAAAGAGATGAGGCGAAAGTCTCTCGAGCCGTTCTTCTTCGATGAGTTACGGAGGATGGATAGCACAGGCAGGATGCCCCGCGCTGCGAGATGGTGGATTGATAAAATCTTGCCCCACCTCACCACTTTGAATCACGTCCCCTCCCCAATGAGTCTCTTCTATTTTCCAAATAATGGGAGACCTAAAAGGGTGTTCCGTAACCGAGACCAGCATCGGAAAAGTCGCCTTCGACAGAGGAAACAGCCGCTGGGTGGTCCCACCCTATCCGAACGAGGTGGGTTCCGCTTATCGCAGCAACACAAACGGTTTCGATATATAAAAAATCTAATTGTGCAATGTGGAAACCCAAGCTCAGTTTACCGCCGCTTTGAGCGGCTAGTTCGCGAGATCAAAGTCGAACGCCGCGCAAAGTGGGAACTAATCTATTTTCCGAACACTACAGGTATTCTTTAGAATACTAATTACTCAATACTTCTATTTCTCGTAGTTTTCCATCTCTTGTAAAATCTAAGTAAATTTCAAGGCTCCCATAATCTTTAACTAAGTTGTGCAGTGCTTCTTGATAGCACAACCCGGCTACGGAATGCCTTCACCTAAATACGCGCTGAAGGATACATACAATGCTCTTTCCTTTGTTTCTGGATTTGTGGCAAGCATCGTCCCTTCATGGAATCCATTTCTTCAGCGAGCTTGCTAAAGCTTTCAGAATCCATCTTCCTTTAGCAGCAGCAAAATTATCCCCGTTTCACTCCCTTTGCGACACCATGATTTTCTAAGCTTCCAAAAATCCCTTTAATGAATTGGAAACCTCCAGCGTATTTCTCTTGCGGACCATAGGTGTCGATTAGGTTGATGATAGCTTTCTTTGTAAGTAACGTCAGTTCCATCTTTGAAGAACGTGAGAGAGATCAACCTAAATATATAGTAACCTATATAGAATCTTGTTTCACTGATTGTCCCTTGAGGGTCATCTAACTCTGCTTCGCTTTGCCCAGGAAAACCGGGCCGCTGCAGTCCGACGTCATAATCAGAAATCGTTTCCAGCTTTTCGAGCTTACACAAGCGACTCTGCTGCTCTTTGATGTGTTCCCTAAAGCACTGCTTTGCTGCAGTAACTGATCGAGGTTTACAATCTTGAGTAGACCGCCGCCGCCGGCTCCAGTGAACGTGCCACTTTAGATCATGGCTCCAGGCGTAGCTGCAGATCAAATTGTCGTTGGCATCAGCTTCGGTAATGAGGTTCCAGCCATCGTAAACGAATCTGATGTCCGTTGGCAACATGCCGCCGATGGCACGGGTGTGGACCTTCTTGTCGCCCCTTCTGTCCTGGTAGTCGCAGGTGAACTCCAGACGGCGCTCGGCTGCCAAGAGGCTCATTTGATTGAGGCGATTTTCGGCGTCCCTAACGTAATCCCATCGGCCGCTACTCTTGTGGTTGCCATCGGTGTCATACGTGCAAACTTCCGGAGTTTTGGGGACGTAGACCTTGCCCGCCGAGCTGACGGGTGCCGTCGGAGAGGCCGGCCCCAAACCGTTGTTCACGCTGATGTTTTCGTGAAAATATTCTTTGTCTCGATCGGTTACCAAAGCCTTTGACGGTGCCGTTTGCCATTGGGCCGGCTAGTCCTTGGATGCCGATCGGGACTGGCGACGGTGCGTGTGGGATGCTCATTGCGTCGATTGGGTGTGTAGGTGGAAGCGGTCGAAGTTTGCCCGCTTGTGATGGTGCGGTTGGCTTGGGTGAGGCGCAACCCGGGCCCTCG
>JAMASS010000025.1 GCA_024761205.1 Limisphaerales bacterium | reverse complement strand
CCTTCAGCCGTGAGATGACGATGGCCGGAGAGATGAAGGACAAACGCTGCCCCCGACTGCAACTGCTGAGTGTGCCGGACATTTTGGCAGGACGCCGCTTCACATTGCCGGAGGCGCCCGCCGCACGTGGGTCCAAGCAGGGGCAGCTGACACTCCCCACCGAAGGCTCTCCATGAACAGAACTTGTCATTGCGTTGTTATATGACAGTGGCCAGATATCCTCGAAAATTTTCCTCAAGCTTACCTTGAAAACCTCCCTGCCCATAAACCCTCATATACTTCCGCATTCTTGTGATGTCCTTATCTCTTTAATATAAGACGCATCTCGAAGCACGAAGTGGCATAGCACCTTTCGAAACCGTGGTGATTCAGGAAATTTTCAAACATCGGAGGTCAATTGGGTATTTCGTCATCAGATCATTGCCCCATCCTCCTTTCCCTTTCAGGCGGAATCCTTACAACCTGCGCTTGCGATCCTTCATTATTCTGGTAAGCTACAGTTCCTTTAATAGATTCTGCCTCATAGCAGTTCTCAATGGTTCCCTAGAATTTGCATGAAAATCGTCGGCATTATTCCCGCAAGGTATGCCTCGTCCCGTTTCCCGGGAAAACCCTTGGCACCCATCGCGGGGAAGCCTCTTATTCAAAGAGTGGTCGAGCAGTGCCAGCTAGCTTCTACCCTCTCGGAGATGATCGTCGCAACAGACGACCAAAGGATCTTTGATGCGGTTCGAGATCACTGTCGCGTCGAAATGACCGACTCAAGGCATCCAAACGGCACCGATCGGATCGCCGAGGTCGCAGCGAGAATCCCCTGCGATGGCGCCGTCAATATACAAGGAGACGAGCCTATGATCGATCCTTTGGTAATTGACACCGTGGCCCAGGGACTTTCCAAAGCCGGTATGACGACGGCCGCCACGCCGATTTCAACTTCTGAGGACTACGCAGATCCCAATGTGACCAAGGTCGTCGTGAGCCACAGCGGCCACGCTCTACTCTTCTCTCGCAGAACCATTCCCTACCTTCGCGAGGCGGCCAGGGAATCGGTCGACCATCAACTGCGACAGTTTCCCTTTCTGAAGCACCTCGGAATCTACGGTTATCGATGCGAAACCCTTCAGCGGCTGGTGAATTTGCCCGTTTCACCGCTGGAAAAAGCGGAATGTCTGGAGCAATTGCGAGCCCTGGAAAACGACATTGCGATTCAAGTCTTCCAAGTCAACTACGAAAGCATCGGTGTGGATATACCGGAAGACGTGGCCAAGGTGGAATCCATTCTCAACTATCAACGATCGTCGGTCTAAGCTTTTCTATGGATAAAGAAGTTAAATTCATTTTCGTAACCGGTGGGGTCATCAGTTCTCTTGGAAAGGGACTGACCGCCGCCGCTTTGGGGACACTCCTGGAAAATCGGGGGCTCAACATTGCGCTACAAAAATTCGATCCCTACCTCAACGTCGATCCCGGGACTATGAGTCCCTTTCAACACGGCGAGGTCTATGTCCTCAATGATGGAGCGGAAACGGACTTAGACCTTGGGCACTACGAACGATTTACCAAAACCAAGCTGACACGATTCAACAATCTGACGAGTGGCCAAGTCTATCAGGCAGTGTTGGATAAAGAACGGCGCGGCGACTACCTTGGCAAGACCGTCCAAGTCATTCCTCACGTTACTGATGAGATCAAGGATCGTATCAGGGCTCTGGCGGAGGAATCGCAGGCGGATGTGATCATCACCGAAATCGGCGGGACAACAGGCGACATCGAAGGCCTTCCTTTCTTGGAGGCCATCCGAGAGTTCGCTCTTGAAGTGGGGCCCAGAAACGCGGCTTTTGTCCACGTTACCTATGTTCCCTATATCAATGCCGCAGGTGAGCTAAAGACGAAACCGACTCAACAATCAGTCGCCAAGCTCCGGGAAATCGGTGTCGCTCCAAACATCCTCGTCTGCCGCTGTGAGAAACCGATCAACAAGGAACTCCGGCAAAAGATGTCGCTGTTCTGCAACGTGCCTTTCGAAGCCGTCATCGAAGAAAAGGATGTCGATCACTCGATCTACGAGGCCCCCCTCATGCTGCAGCGCGAACGGATGGACGATCTTGTATGCGAGCATTTCAACCTCCAAGTACCCCAGGCGAATATGGGCCACTGGCAAGAGGTCATCCGTAAACTCATCGCTCCCCAACACCAGGTTCGAATCGGCGTGGTCGGCAAATATATCGGGCTGAACGACGCTTATAAATCCGTCTACGAATCCGTCATTCACGGCGGTATCGCGAATGATTGCGGTGTGGAGATTGACAAGGTCGATGCCGAAGACATTGAAAGGGACGGTCCGGAGAAACATCTGAACGGACTGTCCGGCATCCTGGTGCCGGGAGGATTCGGAGAACGAGGCATTGAAGGCAAGATCGACGCTGTGCGGTTCGCCCGGGAAAGAGCCGTGCCGTATCTCGGCCTGTGTCTGGGAATGCAAGTGGTAACTATCGAGTTTGCCCGAAACGTTCTCGGTCTGGAAGGCGCCCATTCCATCGAGTTCGAACCAGAATGCAAGCACCCGGTCATTGCCCTCATGGACGAACAGTGCGACGTGACGCTTAAAGGCGGCACCATGCGGCTCGGTGCTCAAGCTTGTCAACTAGCGGTGGAATCCATGGCCGCGAAACTTTACGGCGCATTCACCGTCTCTGAACGACACCGACACCGCTTCGAGTTCAACAACAACTACCGAGACCAATTTCAAGCCGCGGGCCTCATCATCGCCGGGACAACAACTGACAGTAAGCTCGTGGAGATTGTCGAATTGAAAGATCATCCGTTCTTTATCGCCTGCCAATTTCATCCGGAATTCCAAAGCAAGCCAAACGAATGTCACCCCTTGTTCCGGGGCTTCATCGGTGCCTGCTGCCACAAGTTCCTCCACAAGCGCCCGCTGTAGTGGTTGCGGCTCACCAATCCGCTTCACCGTTTTTTTGCTACCATGACGAAACGCGGGGAATTAGAAGATTTCCGAACACCCTCGGATGCGATCCACTATCTTTACGACCTCCGGCTCTTCGGAACCAAGCTCGGGCTTGATAATCCACGGCGATTGGCCGCTTGTTTCGACAATCCGCAGGAGGATCTCAACTTTATTCATGTTGCCGGCACCAATGGTAAAGGCTCGGTCTGCGCGATGCTAGAGAACATCTACCGCACCGCCGGCTATCGGGTGGGCCTGTTCACCTCGCCTCACCTCGTTGACTTCCGGGAACGGATTCAAGTCAACCGAGAGTGGCTACCTGAACAGCAGATGCTCCGCCTCGTGAGCCAAACGCGAGAGGCACTCGCCCGCTTCGATAAGGCCCGGCATCCCACCTTCTTCGAGGTCGTCGTCATCCTCGCACTCCTGCATTTCCGGGAGAGTCAATGTGATCTCGTTATTTGGGAAACCGGCATGGGAGGGCGGCTGGACGCGACCAATATCGTGACACCACAACTGAGCATTATTACCAACGTTGATCTCGACCATCAAAAATGGCTGGGGGACACCATCAAGGCCATTGCTTGGGAAAAGGCCGGTATCATCAAACCTTCCGTGCCCTCCCTTTCCGGCGCAACTAACGAGGAGGCAGAAAGCATCATCCGAAATCGAGCGGCTGAAATACAAAGCCCACATCAACATCTCTCCTTGAAAGAGTTGGACCAGTTCGCTCCCGATTTCGAAATCGCCTTGCCCGGTCACCATCAGAAAAGGAATGCCTCTCTGGTCATCAAGTCAACAGAGATCTTGGAAAGATCGTTTCCAATTTCACCCGAGGCGTTGCGGCTGGGGCTGAGAACCGCGGATTGGCCCGGAAGAATTCAAGTTTTTCAACACGAAGGTCAAACCATTGTGTTGGACGGCGCCCACAATGAACCGAGCATCGCCGCTCTCTGCGCCCATCTGGAGGAAGCATGGCCGAACACACCGAAATCCGTTTTGCTGGGTGCCTTGGAGGACAAAGGGATCGAACGCTGGCTGAAATTTCTTGTCCATCTATCCAAGCATTTCTTTCTCGCGCCAGTGAAGAGTGCTCGATCGATCGATCCCACGAACCTGGCTGCGCAGATCGCAGAAATCTCCGGTGACGCGGAGACCGCGATTTTCGATTCGTTCGACATTGCTTTGCAATCTGCCCTCGGCACGACACCGATTCTAATCATCTGTGGCTCTCTCTATCTCATCGGGGAGGCCCTCGCCTCCTTCACGCGAATCGCCCTAGAAGATACCCACACCTCCCTGAACGATTGGGAGAAAGCGGCGAAGGAGCGCCGCACTCCAAAACCTGTCGGTAATTCGAGGCGTTCCCCGTAACGCGACAGCAGTCCTGGATAGTGGCAGACTACTGCCGCTGTGCCCCCCCGAAGAAAAGGATTGAAGTCCTTTCTACGCTTTCGCCTTTCCATTCCCATACGACTAGGCGGCAATAGAAGTCGGAGGCATCTAAGATTTCTTGTTGCTTACGCTTGGATCGAATCTATATTGAACGGGTGAGTTTCAAGTGGAAACAGGCGGTTTTGTTGGGTGCCACCGCCATCATCGCAGCGTTTGTGACTGGCTGTGGCGGATTAGCCGCAACGCATTCGGTTTCACCGTCGTCGTTTCTTCTCCCCGGTTTCATTCACACTCCGGTTAGTAAGATTAACCCTGAACCTTTTCCTACGGGATTCGACGAGCCACTCGCGAAACCGGAATACTTGCTCACCGCTAAATAAGAGCCATGAGATTTCCCCTGACGCTGACGGCAAAGATTGTCAGTCACATCATCAAGCACCAATTTATTCGCCGGACCCCAAAGTTCGCCCTAGTGCTGCAACTTGAACCGCTCCACACCTGCAACCTCACCTGCACCGGCTGTGGTCGCATTCGCGAATACTCCACAAGTCTCAAGGACATGATGAGTCTGGAGGATTGCCTTGGCTCCGCTGCGGAATGCGACGCGCCCATGGTCTCCATCTGTGGCGGCGAACCCTTGTTTTATCCGAAGATCGAGGAACTTGTCCAAGGACTCAGAGAGCAGTCTCGCATCATTTACATCTGCACCAATGGCGTCTTCATGCGTAAGAAGATGAAGGATCATCTTGCGGCAATCTACAGCCAAGCGAGGGAACCGCTCCTCAAGCAACTCCTCAACGAAGGTCTGATCTCCGAAAAAGATATTGAGGTCATCCGACGCGGAAAGAAGGATGATAAACCCACGATCTCTCCCTCACAGTGGATTTACTGGAACGTGCACGTCGACGGACTAGAATACACGCACGATCTGATTGTTGAGCGCGAGGGCGTGTTCAAGGAGTGCGTGGCTGCGATCAAGATGGCAAAGATCATGGGCTATCAAGTAGCGACAAATACGACGGTCTATAAAGAGACGGACGTCAAAGAAATCGAAGATATGTTCGCCTATTTATCCTCGCTAGAGGTAGATGGTCATACTATTTCTCCGGGTTACGACTACGATGCCGCCAAAAAGGATATGGTCTCCCGCCTCGGCAAACACCCGGAAGATTTCTTTCTGACCCGAAAGATGACGCGTGAAAAATTTTCCCGGATCGAGCAATGGGGAAAGAAATTCACGATTTTCGGAACCTCCGTTTACCAAGAATTTCTCGCCGGCAAACGCGAACTCACTTGTACGGCTTCGGCGATTCCAACCCGGAATATCGCCGGATGGAAGGCGCCTTGCTACCTGATGACCGACGGACATTACGCCTCCTATCAAGAGATGCTCACGGAGGTCGACTGGGAAAAGTATGGTGTCGTCGATGGCAAGGCGCGGGATCCTCGCTGCGAGAACTGCATGGTCCACTGCGGTTACGATCCGAGCGGCGCATTGGGCGCCAATGCCCTGCCGGGAGACACTTGGAAAAACATCAAATACATTTTCGGGCCGAGGCCGAAGCCTTATCGAGAGGGGAGACACGTGGACGCCTTCAATGGTTTTTCCATCGGTAAGGGGCACCTCGCCGAAGCCAAGGCAGCGACCTCCAGCGTGCCCAAGCCCGCCTGTAGTTCCGCCGGTGGCGACTCCAATCAAGAATATCTTCTAGCAAAAATTGCGTCCGCCAAAAAATCTTAGCGCCTCTTTTACACCACTTGCTCCTGGCTCAACGGCAACCACTACATTTCTAATTTCACTGATTCTCACGGTTTTATAGACTCCCTGACCACTCTTCCTCCCTGCATATCATTTCAAAAGAACCGCATTTTGTGGTTGAACTCAGCCCGGGTTCCCGACATTATGCTGCGCTGTTTGGTGTCGTAGCCGCAAGTAGCTCGCGAATATAGACAGCGGGCTCTGCTCGGATTCGGCGCGCATGATTGTGACAGACAACCGCTCTTTAGAGTGAATTTTATAAAGGGGCACTCGACTAAGTCGGGTATGCTTTGTTTGACAAAACCACGATAGTAAAACTATGCCCAAAGGCCGAAAAACTGCAAGTAATCGTCGTTCTACAACCAGCGCGAAGTATGACGATTATAACGGCGTACTCGATAAAACCTACGGCGCGTGGGCGGATCTGCGCCGAGAGCTTTCCGATTCGCAGACCGCCGTCAAAGAGCGCAAGACACTACTCGAGAAATTTTCGAAGTGCACCGATTCCCAGCGGGCCTTCTTGCTCCTCGACGACTATTTTGAACTCATTTCGCTAAGCCGCAAAGACTTCGCGGGTGACGAATGGTGGCCCAGACTTCTGGCCTGCAAAGGCAATGCCCGTCTGGAGGAGACCGCACTGCTTTTTCTTCGCACCAATCGCCCGTTGCCAACCGAACTGATGGCCTATGCGAATTGGGATCGCTTGGCGGAACTCGAGGAAACGGAAAAGGATCACGAATTTGTGGCCCAGCTTGAAGACTGGCTTTTGCCACCCAAACCCGTTCACCTCGATGCTCCTCGCGCTTCGATCCGAGCGATCTGCGAAGTCTGTGAATTCGAGAAAGAGTCCCCGCTGAAAAGCTTGGTGGTGAGACTCGCTGTTTTCCGTCCGCGGAGTGGGGAGAAATTCCGCAGCCTCAGCGAAGTCATTGACCTGAATAACCGAGCTTCCCACGAACGAGAATTGTTTCCTAGCGAGGATTGGGAATTCATTGAGTGGCTGGGCGAAAACTATCGTGAAGCTGACCCCGAGAAGGATCAGATAAAGTTACACGGTCTCGAACTCCTTCAATGGCTCGCCAAATGGGGAAGCGTCGGACGTCTTGAGTACGACAAGAATGGCGCGCCGCTCCAATTCACAGGCCAGTTGGCGGAACTGCTCCCTCAGCTTGAGAAACTAGACAATGAGCTCTGCTTCACCCATGTCTTGAAGACACCGGGACAAAAACCGCTTCCGCTCACCAATGCGCTCTACTTTGCCGGCCATCCCGCGATCGTGCTGGCAGGAGACAAGTTTCTGCTCCTTCAGAATGCACCGGATGCTAATCTCCTGTCTCAGCTCAATCATAAGCCGATTATTGCCGTCAGTAAGCTCTCCCATCGGCTCTTGACCCATCTCCGCAAAAATGCGATCGGCTCAAAGACTCATTGGGACGAACTCTGCATCTCTCACACCGCCAAACCTCAACTTATTTTCGAACTCGAAAATGACACGGTCCGCCTGCGCCTCAAAGCGATCAGCAATATTGACGAGAGTGAGTGGCAATGGAACGGACACGAGTGGCAAAAGCTTTCCAAGCGGAAGAAGGCGGAGGCCAATGAGAAACCCGAATTTCTCGACGATGAACGACTCGACGACGCCACCGAATGGCTGTGTCGTCTCGATTGGTTTACCCCGGAACCCGGGCTCTGGATTGGAGACGCCACCGAGAATTTTCTGAACTCCCTCGCCGCTACCTGGCCCGATCGCCCCAGCTCAGCGGACTACTTGGGCAACGCCGCTTTTCAGAGCCTCTTCCTGTCCTCGAAACGCCTGAAGCCCAAATTGATCATGAACGGAAGCGGCATTGACTGGCTTTCGGTCTCCACCGAGTGGGAGCAAGAAGGCATGAGATTTTCAGAGGCGGACCTCCAACGTCTCCAATCGGCGACCGGACGCTTTGTCAAGCTTCCCGACGGCGGCTGGGTGAAACTCGATGCCCAAGCCGTCCAGGCCGCCCAAGAGACCATGGCTGATTTGGGGGTGGATGGGCTGACGAATGAGCCTCAGAAAGTTTCCCTCATTCACGCTGCCCTGCTGCAAGAGGAGAGCCTCTCCCAGTTTGGCAAAAACGCCAAGGTCCGGGCACTTCGCGAGAAATTGAACAACTTCAAGAGCATTCCGACGACACCGGTCCCCGAATCCGTCAATGCGGAACTGCGACCTTACCAGCAAGATGGTTTTGATTTTCTCTGTCATCTGACGCATCTCAAATTGGGCGGCATCCTCGCGGACGACATGGGACTTGGAAAGACCCTGCAAACCCTCTGCTGGATTACTTATCAACTCGAGCAGCCGAAGCGGAAAAAGAGCTCGCCGTCCCTAGTGATTTGTCCGGCATCCGTGCTGCACAACTGGCGGCGAGAGGCGGAGAAGTTCGTGCCCCACCTGAAAGTGCTGGTTTTGGAGAGCGGACTAGCTCGCCATCAATTGCGGAAACAGATTCCGCAGCACGATATCATCATTACGAACTACGCGCTGCTGCGAAGAGATCTCGAAGCCCTGCAGAAGTTTGACTTCAGCGCCATCATTCTTGATGAAGCTCAATTCATCAAAAACCCAACGGCCCAGGTCACCAAGTCCGTCAAACAGCTGTGCGCCAATCAACGCCTCGCGCTGACCGGCACCCCGTTGGAGAATCGTTTGCTCGATCTCTGGAGTATCGTTGATTTCATTCAACCGGGCTACTTAGGCCACCAAGCGAAATTCACGGAAACCTACGAGCCCAAGGGTGAAAACGCAGATGCCCAACAAAAGATCGCCCGCAAGCGATTGTCATCCAAGCTGCGCCCCTTGTTGCTCCGACGTTTGAAAACTCAAGTCGCCAAAGATCTCCCCGAGAGAATCGACGAACGCCGAGACTGCGATCTCACTGATGAACAGCGCAAACTTTATTTGACGGAACTTCGACGCAGTCGGGATCAAGTCTTCAAAGCGATGAAGCAGAAGGGGCTTGTGAAAAGCAAGATGCACGTCCTGGCCGCGCTCACCCGTTTGCGCCAGATCTGCTGTCATCCAGAACTCGTCGGTAGCGAGGCCAGTTCCAGCAAGACCGAGACCTTGACCGAGCTTCTCGAACCGCTTTTGGCGGAGGGCCAAAAGGTCCTGCTCTTCAGCCAGTTCGTGCAGATGCTGCAGATTCTCGACAAGGAATGTAAGGCGCGCGACCTGCCAACTTATTTGCTCACCGGTCAAACGAAAAACCGCATGGAAGTGGTCAACGCTTTCCAACAAGATCCGAAAGCATCGGTCTTTCTCCTCAGCCTGCGCGCGGCCGGCACTGGTCTAAACTTGACCACGGCGAGCTACGTCGTTCTATACGATCCGTGGTGGAACCCGGCAGTCGAGGCTCAGGCGATCGATCGATCCCACCGGATCGGTCAAACCCAAACAGTCAATGCCTACCGACTCATTTCATCCGGAACCGTGGAAGAGAAAATTTGGGAGCTCCAACAGCGGAAGGCACAGACCATCAGCGACGTCTTGGGCGAAGAAGGATTCGCGCGTAATCTCACGTCGACTGATCTGGAATACCTCTTCTCCGAGGACTAAGATTGGGGCATTGTCCGCAAGCCGAGGCAGGATGTAATTGAAAGTAGTAAGATTATATTGAAAAAAGGCGAGCCGAGAGCGTCGCCCCGGAGTCTTGATCGATCGTCCCCGTAAATAAAGAAATCGGATAGAACCCTTGACACAGCCATGGCTTTCTGATGCTATTCCCGCTCATCTTACAGGAGCAGCTATGTACGCGGTAATAGAAACAGGCGGAAAACAATACCAAGTCGCCGCTGGTGATCAGCTTGAAATCGAGCGTGTGAACGCCGAAGAAGGCAATCCGGTAACGTTCAATCGGGTTCTTATGGTCAACTCAGATGGCTCAGTGAAGGTGGGAACCCCCACCGTGGAGGGTGCTTCCGTCATGGCCGATGTGGTTTCCCACAAACGCGGGCCAAAGATCACGACCTTCAAAATGAAGCGTCGCAAAGGCTATCATTTGACTAAAGGGCATCGGCAAGACATTACCATCGTTAAGATCAAAGAAATCAACGGTTGAGGACAGTATGGCGCACAAGAAAGGTCAAGGAAGTTCTCGTAACGGTCGTGACAGCAATAGCAAGCGGCTTGGAGTGAAGAAGTACGGTGGTGAGATAGTAACGTCCGGCAACATCATCGTCCGGCAGCGCGGCTCGCGATTCCGTCCCGGCACCAACGTGGGTGTGGGGCGTGATTGGACCTTATTCGCTTTGACTGACGGACGGGTTTCTTTTGAGAAGGCGAAACGCCGGGTGAGCGTCATCCCCGTTGCAGTAGATGCTCCGGGCTAAGAATCAAACCCCAACACGTCTCCATCCCATTTCCAAAACATGAAGAACCCACTGCGAATTAAAACAGCCCTCCTTCTTACCCTAATCACCGCGGGGGGGGGGTGCGCCACAATAACAAACAAGAGCACCCAGCCTATCCGCTTCAGTTCCGAACCGGAAGGGGCGAAGGTAAGCATTAACGGCATTTCAAGAGGCAAAACGCCGACAACCGTCGCCGTCAGGCGGGCTAACGAAACGAAGATCGTCAAATTCGAGCTTGAAGGTTACTTGCCGGTAGAAGTCAAACTCGACACGCAAATATCAGGAACCACGGCAGGCAATCTCCTTCTCGGCGGGCTTCTCGGTTTAGCGGTTGACGCCGTTTCAGGGAAAGGCTTCAGCTACTCGGACGACCATGTGCATGTTGACCTGACGCCAGAGCCGGCCAATTAAACCCGCCGCCGACTGTGCGTTAAACTTCAAGCCTTGCCACCCCGGCAATTTTGCAGGGCGAGGGGAGACTCGCCCTTTTTTATGTTTGTTGACGCCGTCAAAGTCCGCGTGCACGCCGGTAATGGTGGACGCGGCTGCGTTGCTTTTCTGAGGGAAGCCTTTCGACCCAAGGGCGGCCCCTGCGGTGGGAACGGGGGCAAGGGAGGCGATGTCATTCTCGAAGCCGACGCCAACGTCAACAACCTCGTCAACCTACACTACCAGCCACATCTCCGGGCCAAAAATGGGAATCCCGGTGGCGGCAAAGACAAAGACGGGCGCCACGCGAAAGACTTGATCGTGAAAGTCCCCTGCGGCACTTTGATTTGGAAATTGCTGGATACAGCCGAAGACTCCCCCAATGAGAAATCCGGCCTGCCATCAGAAAACGCTAAGCCTCAAGCCGCGAGCATTGAGCCGGATGTCCTTCCCGATGTCTGCGAGGGTATTCGTCACCATGAAGACCCTGAACTGCGTGACGCCACTCTGTATGGCGACCTCACGGAGTCTGGCCAACGATTTCTCCTCGGTTGCGGCGGTAGAGGAGGGCTGGGAAACAAGAATTTCGCCACGGCTCAACGCCAGTTTCCTCGCTTCGCCCAGCCTGGTGAAGCGGGGACAGAAGGGCACTTTTTTCTAGAACTCCGTATCCTCGCAGACATCGGTTTTGTGGGTTATCCCAATGCCGGTAAATCGACTCTGCTCGCTGCGCTCTCACGTGCGCGACCCAAGATTGCCGACTATCCATTTACTACCTTGAAACCGAATATCGGGATCATCAAGCATGAGGACTTCCATCAAACCACGATTTGCGATATTCCCGGAATCATTGAAGGCGCTCACGAGAACGCTGGTCTCGGCCACGCCTTCCTTCGTCACATCAAGCGCTGCAAGGCCTTGGCCTACCTAGTCGATATAGCTGGAACGGATGGCCGTCAACCTTGGGATGACTACCGGCAACTGCGGAATGAATTAAAAGCTTACGACCCTTCCATGCTGAAACGTCCTGCGATCATCCTCGCCAATAAAATGGATGAACCTTCCGCGTCCGAAAATCTCAAAAGATTCAAAAAGGAAATCGACCAGATCCGAATCATTCCCATTGCGGCGGCGTTTGACCAAGGATTAGATATGGTCAAGCAGGCCTTTCGCAAGGCCGCTGAAAGGTCGTCGAAAGCTTCATTGGGCTAGAGCCGGAGCAGGTCCGGTTCCTCCTCAGTTCCTTTGGGAGGGCTTAACACTACCGAAGCCACAATCGCCTGCCTTAGCGCATTGCGGTCTCGGAATGATTTGGCGGTCACTGCCTGACGCCGAAAGCTTTGACGCACCTTCTTCGGAATGTCGCCTGTTGAGTCCAATCCTTGAGCACTCTTGGTACCCTTGCCCCATTGAGTCGCATCCTGCATCTTTTGCTGAGTCGCCAACGGCTTCAGATGTTGTGGATGTGGAGCCGACGGCTCGGGTGGGTGATAGGCCTCAATGACCGGAGACTTGACCGGCGGCGGCGGGGGAGGAACCACCGGTTCAGTGCGAATAGGCTCTGGAGAGAGCGGACTCGCTGCGGCAGGGGTTGTATCTGTCTCCTCCCCCAACAGCCGCCTCAACCGCTCTTCCCATTCCTGCGCGCCCTGTGAAGCAACGCTACGCCGTCGCTCTGCCACCTCCGGTTCCGATAGAGCATCCTCCGGAGAGGGCGACAACGGCCCCTCCTCAGCCATCCTACGAGCCTTGCGCCGCTTTCCGACCCATTCAGACACCACTGAGATCAGCGAGATCAGAATGATATAGAAGATCGGGTTATCAAACACAACGAAACTCCGGCTCTTAATCCATTAAACGCTTCAAGAAACATTGATCGGAAAACCACTAGGATTCGCCATTCTCGGTCTCAGGCTTACCAATGCTGTCCCTCATCGTGGTATCGGCCTGAATATTCTTCATCCGGTAGTAATCCATCACGCCCAGATTGCCGCTCCGGAAGGCGTCCGCCATGGCCAAAGGCACCTGCGCCTCAGCCTCAACCACACGAGCGCGCATTTCCGCAACTCGAGCCACCATTTCTTGTTCCGTTGCCACAGCAGCGGCTCGCCGAACTTCAGCCTGCGCCTGAGCGATCAGCTTGTTCGCTTCCGCCTGCTCCGCTTGGAGTTTAGCTCCCACATTCTCACCCACATCGACATCGGCAATATCAATCGAGAGAATCTCAAAGGCCGTATTGCTATCCAACGCCTTACTCAAGACCGTACGCGAAATCATATCGGGATTCTCCAACACGTCCTTGTAGCTATCGGACGAACCGATCGTGGAAACAATACCTTCACCGACCCGGGCCACAATCGTATCTTCCGTGGCACCGCCTACGAATCGATCCAAATTGGTTCTTACCGTCACCCGTGCCCGCGCTCGAATGATAATACCGTCTTTTGCGACAGCATCCACGGTCCCTTTACCGACACTTGGTGAAGGACAGTCGATTACTCGAGGATTCACGGATGTCTTGACGGCCTCAATCACGTTCTTTCCGGTCCCTTTGGTGGCCAAGTCAATCGCACACGCCCGATCAAAGTCCAATCGAATCCCTGCCTTGCGGGCGGCAATCAAGGCCTGCACCACCATGTCAATGCTGCCGCCAGCCAAGTAGTGAGTGGACAGATCATCAATCGAAGTCGGCAAACCGGATTTGATCGCTGTGATCCGGGTATTCACAACTTGACCGACAGGGACGGATCGTAGCCGCAACGCAATTAGATCGGTAAAATCGACACGTGCGCCTGAGAAGAAGGCTCGAATCCAAACGCTAAAGAAGTTGAGCCCCAGCAACAGTGCGACCAGGACGATGATGCCGATAAAAATGCCTCCTACTACCCAAAAATTATCCATAATTAATCCATCCAATTTATTTAGCTTTCCGTCAAACGCTCTTTATCCTACACTTACTTCCAACCACTGCCAAGGTCTAACTTGATCTATTGCCGGTGAAGCGAGAGTCTCTCGCGCCACCGACCTCCGTAGCAGAGTGAAGGAGGATGGAAGCCTGACCAAATGAAAAGGATCATCGCACAACCTGACTTCCATCTCGCCGTTTTTCGTGATCACAATCTGTCCGCTAGGCCAGCCAGTGAGAGGGACATCAGATTTTTCGAACCACGATCCGCATCCCTTCTACCTCGACGACCTTGACTCTTACCTCCTTGTCAATGAGATCTCCCTCCGTCACCACATCGACATGGCGCTGGTCGATGATCGCCGTTCCCGAAGGCCGCAATGGGGTGAAGGTCACGCCTTCCTTACCCACCAACTCTGGCTGTTCCGCTCCGATATCGCCAATTTTCCCCTCCGAGACAAACGGTTTTGCCAAACTACTTTTTGGAAAACACTGCAGCCACAGCACAAATCCCGCGACTAAAGCGATCAACACGCCCATCAACAGCAACCCTCCGCCAGTAGGTCCCAACTCTTGGAACCCCATAATCACAGAAATCGTCAAACAAATGAAACCCGCGAATCCTGCGATCATTCCGGGAAGAAATATCTCCGAAATCAGAAGCAACATCCCAGCTATCAGCAATGTGGCAATAACAACCATAGCCAAATGATAATCCCAGGCAAAACGCCGACAAGAGGAATTCATTGGATGGACGCTGCCGAAGCGGGGAAGTGACGTTGGCAAAGACTAAGGCTATAGGTCTACGCATCCGCCAACAACCTTAACGGTTGCTGTTTTGTCCGCCTCAACTCCTGAAGCTCCTGAAGTAGTAAAACTTGCTGCCCTTCTTCGAGAGCTGCATCCCTCAAAGCATACGAGATTCGCTGCATTTCTTGGTCGATATGCAAGTTCCGCAATCGTAGCACAATATCCGTTAGTTGCTCCTGCTTATTGGGAATCTCCCGCTGATCCGCCGCAGCTTCTGTGATCAAACTGGCCACTTTGGGACTCTCCACTTCACCGAGGAGCTCAGCGATGTCGAAAGGTCGGTTGTCAGCGAGTCGATCCAGACGAAACCCCAACGCCTGCTTGACCACATCGTGATTCACCCATCCGAGATCCAAATGTTGAAAGAGCCATTCCGCCAAGGTCGAATCACTTTCACTGACCATCAACTTAAGCAGCCAAAACTCTAGGGTGCCGGGGCGTTCCATCGGGGGAACTAGCGGAACCTCCTCCGCCACGGCCTCGAACACCTCTCCAGATCGTGGAATCGCCTTGGTAAACTCGCTCCGCACCGCCTCGACCGACACCCCGAGCCGAACACTTGTCTTCTGAGCATAGGTATCTACCAGGACGGCATTTCCAGTCTTGTTCACCGCCAAGCCCATACCGTGAACAATCGAGTTTTTCCCGCTATCGCTCGATCTGTCGTGTTCCTGACACAGATAATCCAGCAAGTAGTCAAAAACCCCCGGCGCCTTCGCCGTCAATTCCCGGAACGCTTCGGATCCGTGCTCACGAATAAAGCTGTCGGGATCATGAGGCTCAGGGATCCGGACAACCCGAACGGCCGTCCCGGATTGAAGGAGATCATTAAAGGAACGCTGGATGGCATTCTGCCCAGCACTGTCTGAGTCAAAACAGAGAATGACTTCCGAAACATAGTTCTTCAGCATGCGAGCGTGATCCGCCGTCAAGGCCGTGCCTTGAGGAGCGACCACATTCTTAATACCGTTAACATGACAGGCGATCAAATCCAGCTGCCCCTCACAAACAATCATCGCATTCGCTTCGATCGCCGCTTTCCGGGCCTTGTCCAAACCAAACAAGACCTTGCCTTTCTTAAAAATGAGGGTCTCCGGTGAGTTCACATACTTTCCACCCTTTTCCTCGTTGTCGACGATACGACCACTGAACCCTATCACACGTCCCTGAATGTCCGTGATAGGAAATATCAATCGTCTCCTGAATCGGTCATAGCGGTGATCGGTCTCTTCTTTGCGGCTGACTAGACCAGCCTTCTCCAGCAGATCGACGCTATATCGTTTGCCTTCAGCCCAATTCAGCGTGTCCGACCACTCATTGGCCGCAAAACCCAAGCGAAACTTCGCAACCGCCTCGTCGCTGATTCCCCGACTCTTGAGATACTCGCGGCCTTCTTCCCCTTGGGCATCCTTCAACAGCAATCGATGCCATCGCTCCGCGAGCTCCTCGTGGATTTTGTACAGCTGCTCCTTGATCTGACCCCGCTCTCGAGCACCGGGACTTTCGTCCCACTCAATGGGAATCCGCGCCCGCTCCGCCAAACGCTTGGCTGCCTCAGGGAAGGAAAATTTCTCAAACTCCTGGACGAAGGTGAAGACATCGCCGCCCTTATGGCAGCCGAAGCAATAAAATATCTGTTTCGCTGGATTGACGCTGAAACTCGGGGTTTTTTCCTGATGAAACGGACAGAGCGCTTGGAAATTCGCTCCAGCTCGTTTGAGTGGGACGTAACCATTGATCACATCGACAATATCATTCGCTTCTCGGATCCGCTCCTTCAGCTCTGAGCCACTGATTCTTGCCATCCAATAGCCCCCTCCGCCTAATCCCCCGCACTCAGCCAATATCGAATGGAACCCGCCTTGGGATAGTTAGGATCCAACTCGAGCACACGCTCGTAGTGCCACCTCGCAGATTCAGCATCACCGAGTTGATTGGCATACAAAGTCGCCACGGTGAAATGCGCGTTGAGATCGTCCGGGTGATTCTTGATCACGGTTTTCAGCTCAAAGACCGCCTCCTCAAAATGCCCGCCCTGTTCAAGGGCGAGCGCAAAATTGTAACGCGCATTTCGGTTCGACGGTTGAATCGCCAACGCGGTTTCATACGCTTCCAAGGCTGTCTGGGGAAATCCGGATTTGATCGCCGCCAGCCCTAAATTGTAGTGAGCCTCAAAGAAGGCAGGGTCCTGGGCCAGCGCCCCTCGATAGGCAAGAATCGCCTCCGAAGCGCGGCCTGCTCTGAACGCTTGATTTCCTTTTTGAAAATAGGGGTCCGCCTTCCTGCGATCGCCGGCGTCCGGTTTTCTCGGCGTCCGGTAACTGTAAGGCACACTGGCTACTCGCTCTAATCCGACCGGCCGAGTTGCTGCCCGCGACTTCGCTGGATTCGAGTCCGAACTCCGAAACATCCGCCGGCCAATAGAAATACCCAATCCCGACCGACGCACTGAAACCGTCCGCCATTCGTCTGGATCGTCTCTCTCTTCGGCCATCGGTTCGGGACTCGTGTCGGCAACGGCAAAATTGTAATCCCCCTCCGTCACCTTGACCTCAAACGCTGCGCTGTTGGCCGTGTCTCCTTCCCGAGTCACGACAACAGGAGGCTCAAACGCTTCATCGCTGGGAGCGCTCGAGATTCTCGGACTCTCCTCGCCCCCCTCCTTTGTGGGCGCCACAGTCACCAGTTTGGTTGGCTCCTCCTTCTCCTGAACGGAGTCCCCGCCGTTGGTCTCTACAATGACGGTGTGAGCGACTTCCGGCGTTTTATTCACTGTCTCCGAATCTGTATCGGAAGCCTGTGCTCCTGGCATTTTCGATTTAGCAACCACCTCCGTTGCCACCATTTCGGGCAGGGGAACCATTCCTGGCGTCATTTCCGGTTCCTCAGGGACCTCCATTACTGCGGGCTCCGGGCGTAGTGCTTCATTGATTTCTGCCGTCAAGGCCTTTACGGATTCCGTGAGAGGCGAATTGGGATCCAAGAACATAAACTGACGATACTTTTGGAGTGCCAACGGCAATTTTTTAAAATACTGATGTGCGACGATCGCCTGATTGAGAAATGCCGGCGCGTACTGATCATCCACCTCTACAGCAGTGTTGAAATAATCGAAAGCCTTGCGCGGCTGGGCCTTCTTGACTCGAATCAAGCCCAACCCGTTCCATGCCTCTGGGAATGTCCGGCTATGGCCCAACGCCGTTTCATAGGACGCGGTTGCTTCTTCCAGATTCCCTGCGCCTAATTGCGCGGTGCCCATCTTCACCCAGACCCGAGGATCATTGTCGACCAGGATTTCATAGGTTTTGAATTGGCTCTCAGCGGCCTTGAACTCCTCGTTTTCCAAAAGCAGATATCCTAAATTGTAACGGGCGACCACGAAATTCGGATCAACTTCAAGCGCTTTTTGATAAGCCCTCGCCGCTTCCTTGGCGTCGCCCGACCGATGATAGGTCAAGGCGAGAAGATTCCAGGCTTGAGGATGGTTCGGCAACAATTCCGTCGCTTTTCGCAGCGTTTTCAGCGCGGCTGAGATCTCTCCTTCATTCAGGAGCGTTTCCCCCTCCAACAACGCCGCCGGGCCCGGAGGTGTACACCCCACCAAACACAACAATAAGAAGGCTCCACCCAGCTGGAACATTGCCATCGGGGCAATTTTGGTGGCTTTCATCTCCTATAGTTGGTAGCATCCGTGCACCTACGAGTCAAGCTGTGCAGGATTTTGAGGAAAGTAGTCCACATATCTCCGCCTCGCCATCCCCAATCGAAGCCAGGCCGCCGCTGCTGCCTGCCTAACACGACAACGATCCTTGGGTTTATCCTGGCCGGTCTTTCAATTCGGTTCTGGACGCCCGCAAACCCGCCACCATCACCGTTGCCCGCTCACTATGAGGACGCCTCCCGGGTGATTGTGGTCCATGACGATCAGGCGACCACGACCTTCACTCCTCAGTCGCAAATCGTGCACTCGATGGTTGAGCGAGGCCTATCCGCCCTTTGGAATACGCCGACCCCGGTCTTGGGTTGGCGCACTTTAATCTCAGCCGACGATGTCGTGGGCCTCCGCATCCATTCCTCCACTGGAAAGACAAGCGGCTCACGCCCGGAAGTGGTGGCCGCCCTGATCGAGAGCCTCCTTGCTAGCGGCCACCCCGCCCACAAGATCATTGTCTGGGATCGGCAGCTCTCTTCCCTCCGAACCGCCGGTTATCTCTCATTGAGGGATCGATTCGGCGTTCGGATCGCCGGCGCTCGCGAAACCGGTTACGACAGCGACGCCTACTACGAATCTTCGATCATCGGCACATTGGTCTGGGGCGATCATGAGTTTGGAGAGAAGGGCGAGGGCATCGGCCGTCGGTCCTTTGTCACTCGATTGCTCACTGAGGAAATCACTAAAATCATCAACGTGACCCCGCTCTTGAATCACAATCGCGCCGGCGTTTATGGCAATCTTGTGGGACTGGCTCTGGCCAGTGTCGATAACACACTCCGATTTAAGCCGGATCCCGGCCGCCTAGCAATCGCGGTGCCTGAGATCATCGCCTTGCCGCAAATTGGTGACCGAATCATCCTCAATGTGGTGGACGCACTCATCGCTCAATACCAAGGAGAAGTGCAAGCTCGCCTCCAAGACTCCTCGGTACTAAACGAGCTGCGTTTCAGCGCTGATCCCGTAGCTTTGGATGTCCTTTCGATCGCTGAGCTAGAGAAACAACGCGACCTCAAAGGAATTGAGACCGTAGAAGAGAACCGCTCCCTCTACGAGAACGCCACCCTCCTGCAACTTGGCATCAGCGATCATAACTCGATTCAAATCGAGTTCATTCAATAGGAATCTCGCCTTCACCCTCCCAATATGAACGATCTCTATGTTGGCGTCGAAATCGGTGGCACCAAACTCCAGGTGGTTGCGAGTCAATGCCTGCCGAAGATTGCGGATCACTACTGCGCACCGGTCGATGTCACTCTAGGCGCACAGGGGATTCTCGACGAAATCAAGAAAGCCCTCTCCGAATTACTCGGCCATCGGCTGCCAACTGCTATAGGAGTTGGCTTTGGTGGGCCTGTCGATCGGCGAACAGGACAGATCGCGTGCTCCCACCAAATCGCAGGCTGGGAGCATTTCCCTCTTGGCCGTTGGTTTAAGGACCAATGGAATACCAGAGCATCCATCGACAACGACGCCAACGTCGCAGGTCTGGCTGAGGCGGTGTTTGGCGCGGGGACAGGATTTGATCCCGTGTTCTACGTCACCCTGGGAAGCGGCGTGGGCGGGGGATTGGTGGTCAACGGCCATATCTATCATGGGGAGACTCCGGGTGAAGCAGAAATAGGACATCTCCGCCTGAACCGCGACGGCCTCATTCTCGAGCACTCCTGCTCCGGCTGGGCGGTAAACCGCAAGGTACGATCCGCCATAAAGGAAGAGCCCGACACCGAGTTGGCCTTACTGGCAAAGGAACATCCGGGAGTAGAGGCTATCGCCCTCAGTCCCGCAGTTGCAGCTCAAGATTCGTTTGCACTGCAGATTCTCCGCTCCACCGCGGATGACCTCGCCTTTGGACTCTCCCATGTCATTCACCTTCAGCACCCGCAGACTGTGATTCTCGGCGGCGGTCTTTCCCGCCTTGGCGAACCCTTACGCAAGGCCGTTGCCGACGCGCTTCCTCAATACCTCATGGAAATCATGCCTCCCCCCATCATCAAACTCTCTCAGCTCGGAGAGAATGCGGTGCCAACGGGGGCTTTAGCCTTGGCGAAGCTGGCAGCCCCAGGACCGGATCACCTTGCTACAGCAATCCCTGATGTGCCCAAGTAGCAGGATTCATCTTCGCCTTCGCTCAAACCCTCTAGGCTGGCTAGATATTTCACTCGGGCCATTGTTCGAAATTAACACTGCTTACCGACAACTTCGCCAGCAACTCGATCGAGCCGACCAACAACTCAAAAAGCAAGGTTGCCGACGGCAGGGGGGAGGTTAAAGGAACGGGGGCTCATCCGCCGCACCGAACACCGAGAAACCAGCGGGGCAATTTAACACTCAGAGCCGTGCGCGATGCTTCGCTACTTTGGCCACAAACTACTCCAGATCCCCCAGATCGTCCATCAGCAATTTTACCAAGGCGGCCTCTTTCTCCGGCCCCTCTAAAAAATCCATCGCTCGGAAATAGCGGAGTTTTTCGGCTTCCGTCAAAGACTTATCACCAATGATCTTGACCAACAAAGCCGGTGTTTTCTTGGATCGGGACCGCCAAATTACATCCCGCCCCCCTTTGGTATTCCATTCCTCTCCGACCTTATCCAGCCAAGCGGAAAAATAGCGATCTTCCTGGCCGTGGGCCCCGATTCCCAAAGCCTCCAAATACCAGCGGTCGTTGCCTTTGTGTTGTTGCGCTAGCTCTGCCCACAAGTCGGGCGCTAGATTTGAGGGTTCATGGCGGAGGGCGATGGCGCATTCGCGCCGCACCTGTGGCGACGGGTCGTGCACGAGCTTAGCAACCAAGTTGACCAACTCTAGTTTCCGCTCTCGAGCAATTCGCAATCCGGTGATCCGAATATTGGGGTTTTTATCTTGGATCGCCTGTTGAACATAATGATCCGCCTTGCCCTTAATTTGGGCGAGTAGGTGGAGCGCTCTCGCTCGGAATTTCTGATTCCTTCCCTTCCACATACTCAAGAGGGCTTCCTCGGCCTCTCCTTGCATTTCACGCAGAGCCGTCCAGCCCAGATAGCGAGCGGCTAGGTTCGGGGATTTAAGCGCCCGGATCGCGCCTTGCGTCCGCCTGACCCGATAGTTGGGAACCTCGGGTTTGTTTCCTTTTGGCGCCACTCGATAGATACGACCGCTCATGCCTTCAAGAGTCCGATCCGCCATGTTGTGGCCTCCCACACCGGCATCATTCCAATCGGAAATAAACAGCGCGCCATCCGGAGCCACACAAACATCCGATGGCCGATACCAAGTATCTTCGCTCGTCAGAATGTTGGCGATGGTTGCGCTATAGCCAGCGCCCAAACGCTTCACCGGATATGCTCGAACCACTCTTGGACCGGCGTCGCAATGGATTATTTGATTGCGATACTTCTTCGGCAACAAGCGGCCTTCATAGAGCAAAATACCGGTCGGCGATCCCGCCCCGGTCTGCAAGAGATTGGGCACCACGCCGGGATCATTCAAATGCCAGTGGCGTTCGGGAATGGTTTCCTCCCAACCGGTTCGCTCCTCCCGCCAACCCGCGCCGGTGATCTCATCGCGGTAGCCGTAGTTGCCATACTCCATGACGTAGTTGATTCGCACGCCATGATTTCCGTCGTCGTCATTGTCGGATTGCCACAGGGTCCCAAAGGAATCCACACAAACTTCATAGCTGTTGCGAAAGTTATGCCCCAAAACTTCAAATCCGCTCAGATCAGGATAACACCGAAAAACCATGCCCTGTTGATACGGTTTGCGGTTATCCGCGATAATGTTTCCCTGAGGATCCGTGAGAGGTTTGCCGTTCTTGTCAGCAATCTGCTTACCGTCATTTCCAAAATTGAAATAGAGTCGACCATCCGGACCAAAAACGAAGGCATGAACTCCATGATCGTGATCGACACCTTTAATCCCAGAGAAAAGGATATCTTTCTCGTCCGGTTTGTCATCCCCGTTGATATCCGTGAACATGAGAACCTGAGGCGAGCAGGAGACAATGACCCGATTGTCCAGCACACATATCCCCAGCGCTGTATTTACATCCTCTCCCTGATAATAAACTGTCTCCTTATCCGCAGCTCCATCAAGATCCGTGTCTTCCAGAATCATGATTCGATCACCGCCGGGGCGCAGGTTACCCCATTTTTGCCACAAGCGGTAGTTGGCTCCTTCGGTAACCCAAACTCTCCCCCGGGCATCAATATCCATATTAGCAGGATTGACCACTACGGGTTCCGAAGCGAAGAGAGTAACCTCGAGCCCTTCGGCGACCTCCAATTCTTTGAGCTGTTCCAACGCTGCCTCACGCCCGGTGCCTCGAGGATTCTCCCCCCGAGACTCGATGAACACTAAAAGGAATGCCGTAAGAAGAAAACAATCTCTGAAATTTTTCATCTTATATGGTGACTCTGCCCTAGATTCTTAACGGTTCTTATCATCCAGATTCTGTTTGATCTCGGCGTCCGTGACCTCGGAAGACACGCCACCCTCGGGCACCTCAGCTTTGGCGATCCACAGCAAGCCGTTCAGCACCACTTTCCGGAAATTATCATTTCTCCAATTGACATGTCGATGGCCACCCGTGAATCCGAAGCCACGGCCCCCGTCCTCCCGTTGGTAAGCCCACATCACGGTTTCCTTCCGACCTGAGGCTGCCTGGATATGAGGATAGGGCCCCTTGGGGTAGATATAAGGCCCATTCCGAACTTCATCCGATGGGGTTGCAACCAAGATCGGCGTGATGCCAGACATGTCAGGCTTGAATCGTATGTTAAAATACCATTCGTCTCGCACGCCAAAAGGCTTCACACCACGTGTCACTGGATGCTTCGGAAAAAACGTGAATTCTGGATTCCACATCGGATTGACGCTATACAGATGCTCGTAGTAGCCACCGATCCAACGATGTAAGGCCTCTCCCGGATCACCCTTGGGAACCTCAACTCCATAGTGCGCACATCCGATGCCTGTTCCTCGTTCGGCAAGCTTATCAATCAACTCTAACCGATCTGCCTGGATGGCTGGATGACGCCCACCTCCATCGGCATAGATGAGGACCGCATCTGCATCGTCAAAGACTGACTCATCCTTGGGCCATCCCATGTTGTACACCTCCGACTGAATACCCGGCAGTGCATTGAGGCATTTCTTCAACAGCAAGCAGCCGGCGTTGAACTCGTGATCTCCGGGACCGTGACTCGGTTTGCCGGCTATAAGGACTATATTCTTTGCTGTAGCCGTAATTAGGACATTCGCTGCAACCAAAAGAATAGCAAAACAGAGGGGCGTTAATTTCATACGCTCTTACTCACCGACCAATGGATTTCAAAATAACCGTCCATCCAATCCAAAAACTCAGTATCCCCCTTTTCTCCTGGGATTTCGACACCATCATGGAAGCATTCAAAACCAACCCTTGATCCATCAGCGGATTGAACTGCTATAGCCGGTCCTCTTGAATGGACTCATGGGTCGTACTAGCTGAGCTTCCCCGTTACAAAGCCGATTTTTTCACAACAGTTACTTCCCGAATCCCAACACCAGCAATGCGCCTCAGTATTTCCTAGCCGTCCAAGTTGCCTTGAATTGTTCGTTGAAATCGACCGAGCCTTTCATGTATTCAAAACCGACTATTTTGCCTTCGTAGATGGATACGATAACTTGCCCGTCGTAGTTCCCTTCAACCGTCATTGAGAATCGATTTCCCTTAACAATCCCCTTCACCGGCTGAGTTCCGAATAAACCGCTGTAAGTCCCCGTCAACGTCTCACCATCCTGTTTTAAGTCAAACTCCGGTTCTCCCGTTCCTTGATCCGTTTCTACCAAGAATCTCCATTTGCCGCTGATGTTGATTCCATCCAAAGGCTTGATACGGATGTCCTTGAACTGAACCCTCATCGGCGGGCCGGCATGAAGTTGTAAGCCAAGAAGCCCACTGGGTTTCCGGCCTTTCTTGTCGAGGTCGGTGACTTCAGCGGTGACTCTCCCGTTGATCACATGGGTGAACTCATAACCTCGGGCGATGACCTTATAGTCGTTCCACTGATCCTGCTTGATCACTGCCTGTATCACGTCTGTGTCCCCGAGGGATCCTACTACGGACACTTTATGTTTGCCTCCCTCATTGGTCACGACGGTCTTTTCTCCCCGCCGTGCCAAGATGCCACGTCCCTTCTCGTGATAAAGAATCCCAGAGAACGCCGTCCCGTACTCGAAGTCACCCTGATAGCCAGACATAACCCAGTTTCCGTGATCTTCGCTACGATACTGAATTCCTGAATTGCCACCGGCGATTTTAACCTTTAATCTTAGCTCAAAGTTATCCACCACCCCTCCCCGCCAAATCAGAAACGTGTTCTCTTCAACTGGGTTTTCTTTGGTGGTGATTCCGGTGATTGCTCCCTCCTGAACCGACCAGAATTTTGGATTACCCTCCCATGCTTTTAAAGTTTCACCATCAAACAAACTGATAAACCCTTCCTCCTGTTGGTAACGATCTCCGATTGCGGTGCCAATGATGAACGACAACAACAGAAAGATTTTTCGCAGTAGAGTATTCATGTTACTGGTTGCTTGATTTAACGACTATTTCAACGTCTTCTTTAGGAATTTCAAACCTTTCACCGCAATCTCATCGCGCGAGGGTTCAATCCGACGCCAGATGGCTGCTGCTCGTGCGATTACTTTTACATCAGTTGTGAACGACTCGATGACGACATCGCCTTTATATCGAATCGATTTCAATGCTGCTGTAATCGACTTCCAGTCGATATGATCCCCTCCGGGTGTGCCGCGATCACTGCCGCAGGCATGGAAGTGCCCCAGTAAATTGCCGGCTTTCTCGATCGCCTTAGACTGGTTCTTCTCCTCAATGTTCATGTGGAAGGTATCCAAGTGAAGTTTCAACGCCGGACTGCCAACATCCTTGATCATTTTAAGTCCTTGATCGCAGGTATTGATAAAATCCGTCTCAAAACGGTTGAGCGGTTCCAAACAAATGATTCGACCTTTCTTCTCCGCATAAGCTGTGAGTTTCTTGAGATTCTTGACGACTGTCTTCCATTGGACTTTGTACTCCTTAGCGGGAACGGCGTCTGCTCGACCGACCGCCGAATAGACCGGCCCAATGAGCGATGGACAATCAAGATCAACCATTTGATCAATCAAAGTCATCAGGTAATCCATCCCCATCTTTTGCTGCTTGGTGTTGCCTCGGAGATCCCTGTCCGGCCCCATACACGCGCAGACCGAACCGCAAACCAAGCCATTGGCATCCAGAGCCGCCTTAACTTTTTTAGGGATGATATGAGAAGGATCCTCTACAGGAATCTCAACGGTCTCAAAACCCCACTTTTTAAAAGTGGGAAACCGCTGCGTGCGTCGAGTCGTAAAGGGTGAGGTAAACAAGAAAGTATTGATTCCGATTCTCATAGATAAGGTTGTCCTAAGCGTAGTATCTTGGTCCAACATGTCAAAGCCTTTCAGCACTGGCCCAGCGTCGATTCTCTTTGTCTTCCCAGACAACGATTTCTTGGCCCGCAATGCAATTAATAATAAGCTTTCTCTGTGTTCACCAAATATACTCACCTTAACTTCCCTAGCCGCTCTCGCTCGAGTCCTCCATTCCTGTGTTTAGACCCTGCATTGATCTCCACCAAGGGAAAGTGAAACAGATCGTTGGAAGTTCTTTGACGTCCAGAGAATCTGATTTGCTTACGAATTTTACCGCCGAGCACCCAAGTTCCTGGTTTGCTGAGCTCTATCAACGAGATGCTTTAACTGGCGGCCATGTCATCATGCTCGGGCCTGGCAACGAAGACGCCGCTCGCTCCGCCCTTGAGGCTTTTCCCGGTGGCCTTCAAGCCGGTGGCGGCATTAATCCCGATAACGCTCTTGATTATCTCCGCTCCGGTGCCTCTCATGTCATCGTCACCTCCTGGCTCTTCAATGGGGATCACTTTGACTCTGACAAGTTGGTCGCCCTTTCGAATCTGGTAGGGAGAGATCGTCTCGTGGTTGATCTTAGCTGTCGCAAAGTGGATGATCACTATCTCGTCGTCACTAACCGTTGGCAAACCTTCACCTCCCTGGAGATATCCGCTCGAACGCTTTCTTCCATCAGCGATTACTGTGCAGAGTTCCTCATCCATGCCGCTGATATCGAAGGTCTCTGTCAAGGTATCGACCTTGAGTTAGTCGAACTTCTTGCTTCGGCTTCTCCTTTACCTATCACCTACGCCGGTGGCGCTCAATCCCTAGACGACCTTCATTCTGTCCATGATCGGAGCGCTGGCCGCGTCGATCTGACGATCGGTTCTGCTCTTGATATTTTTGGAGGATCCGGAGTCCGTTACACTGATGCCGTCGCCTTCAATCGTTCCCTCGGCTCTTAGAAGCCGCTACTTTTTCGCTTCCCTGTAGAAAAATTAGGGATTTATTTACTTAGCTAGAGGGGTGGCTGAACCTGGTACATTGGGGGCATACAGAACGACAGGCATATTTTATTCTCCCGATGAGTAATCGAGAAGTCTCCCTGACTGATGACATCTTTTGGCCAATCAACACGTCAATATCACCTGATAACGTAACGTCGTTTACTTGTTGGGGTAGCACAAACCTGTTGGGCAAATGGAGGGAAACAAGGTAATAATTGGATTTGCGGCTGCCATTTGCCGTTTGAATCGTTGTAGTGGCAATAGCCTTAAGTCCCAAAGCTTTTACAACCTTTTCTGAGATAGCCGAACATGTTGCGCCAGTATCCCATGTCCCCCGAAAAAAGGCTGTGGGCTCGGTGTCGAAAATGGTTTTCGACACTCCTATTTTCGCATCAAGTGCATCTGTTATCTTATCGGATTCCCTGGTAAAACTAAAGTGCTATTGCTGCATCAGGCTACTCTGGAGTGAAAGATGATCTCCGGTTCTTCATCCTTACGCAGCACCTGGCGCAACATGAACTCGCCTTCACCGTATTTCTCTGCTCCAAAGAGGTATGCCTCGTTAGAGTCAGCAAAGAAGTCTGTCTTGCTGTTGTCTTGAAGAGACATAATCATCCATTTTCGGTGGTGTTCTTTTACGAACTCTTCCCGATGCTGCTCAAAATAGGCAGTCGGTTTGTCAAACTTGGCTATTTCTTCTTCAGTGCTCATATTGTAATCTATTATTTTTTGTAGTTTAGTCAGACACTGGAACAAAGTTATCAAACAGTCGGACTTCAGTTTCCCTTGTGCCACGGAGCAATGCCTTTGAGCGTGATAGGCTCTTTCTCGCGGGATGGACCCCGTTTCCTCCGAGGCATAGGCGGCGGCGGCGGGATTTTATCGGGCTTGGAGCACATGATGGCTCCTACCATGTCACTGAACCTTCCGTAAAGCGGATTGTCTTTTCTCCTGTTTTTTCATTTTTCTCGTAAAGTAGCACCGTTTTCTGTGTCAGTTGGTTCCAAGTGAGACGCTTACCAACTGCCCCTTGTAATAATGTATCCACAGAAGTCATGGTGTCAAATCCAAGATTCAATCTCCCTGCAAACTCACTCACGTAACTGGCCGTATGTTTCGGGCTGAACCAGTGAAAAGTGCCATGATACCCTCGCTTGAGCAGTGCCCAAAAGGATTCAAGGGAGTTGGTATGTGCTTCACCCTTGACGTATTCGCCTTGCTTGTGATTCACCGATTCATGTTCATAGCCCTCTTCATTCAATCCTTGATAGGATCGGTGTTCATCGGTGTAAATCCGTGAACCTGGACGGACGTGCTTCTTGATGAGCCGCTGCAAACAAGTCTTGGATGTGTTAGGGACAGGGAAGGCGCGCACCTGCCCGCCCCTCTCTCTCATACCCAAGATGGGTATCTTTCCCACTGCTCCTCGTCCCGCTCTCGCCTTTTTACGAGCAGGTTTATTCTTCTCCTTGCCGCCCAAGTAGGTTTCGTCAATCTCCACCACAGTGCTCAGCAACAAACCGTCTTTCACCTTAAAAGCCAGCCTCAGCCGATGTGCTAGGAACCACGCAGTTTTCTGCGTGACGCCAATTTCCCTCGCCAGCTGGATGCTCGAAATACCCTTTTTCCAATGTGCCATAAAAATGACCCCGTGCGCACGCTGAAGTATCGCTGGCAACCTCGACAGCGCCACGGCATGGGTTTGCGGCTTTTCACCCTCGATGTCCGTTCAGATTTACAATGCGGGCAAGTCACCTTCCACCGAATGTTTTCCACATGGGCCTCCGCCGCCCGTTCATCAGGGAACAGATGAAAAAATTGAAACCGGCTCAAGACGGTGGGCTTCTCCGCCTGACCCCCAGATACTACATAACTCATACTCCCCTAGAATCTACTTGAAACCACCCCTCTAGCTAAGTAAATAAATCCCAAAAATTACTTTCCACTTCTTGCGGAATCCTTAGGTTCAAACCGCTTATGGAAACAACGGTTGTTTTGCTGAAACCAGACTGTATTGAGAAGAATCTTGTCGGCGAAGTCATCAAACGATTCGAAGATCTTGGGCTTCGTATCCGTGGTTGCAAGATGTTCAATGCTTCCGAAGCACTTCTTAAGGAACACTATTCTCATTTGGTCGATAAACCTTTTTTCCTTGAAATCATTGCCTTCATGCAATCATCTCCTATCGTCGCCCTTGCAATTGAGGGCGCCAACAGCATCGCCTCTGTTCGCAATCACCTCGGCCCCACGGACTCTACGATGGCACCTCAAGGTTCTATTCGTGGCGACTATGGAACCGACAAGATGAGAAACATTGCACACGCTTCAGATTCCTCCGAATCGGCTGCTGCTGAGATCCGACGTTTCTTCGTCAACTCTGAGCTTTTTTAGTCGGTGAATACTCCTCTAAAATCTACTTCTTTCAGGCTTCTCCCTTCTATTCCCTAGTTCCCTTGATCTCCCCCAACACCTCTCCCCCTCTAGCTCATTCTCATGGGCATGATCACGTAAAGAAACGGTCCGTTGACCTTTAAGACTCCCGGGCTGAGTTCGTCTGATAACTCAAGAAAAACCTCGTCCTCCTCCAAAACCTTTAAGGGATCCATCACATATTGAGGATTAAAAGCGACCGCGATTTCGTTTCCATCATAGTTAATCGCGATGCTTTCCCTAGCCTCTCCAACATCGGGAGTATTGGCTGTAATCAAAACGTTGTTTTTGGTGATTTGCAGCTTTACCGAGCTCGCTTTCTCACTCGCCATAATCTCAGCCCGCCGTAACGCCCGCAGAAACTCTTCTCTCTCCAGTGCGATTCTCTTTCTCTCTTTGTTCTCCCCCGGGATGACCTGTCGATAATTCGGATAGTTTCCGTCTATTAGCTTGGTCATCAAGAAGACAGACGCTTCCCCATTCCCGCTGAGCGTAAACGACGCTTGATTGTCCGTATACCGCAACTCGACTTTCCCTTCCGATCCCAACAACCGATTCAGCTCGTTGATCGCCTTGGTCGGCACAATAAACTCTCCCTTACTCTCCTCTGCCACTTCGGATTCCTCGTCCACCAACGCCAACCGACGCCCATCCGTAGCGACCCCCGTTATTCTTTGGTCGCCCAAGCAGAAATATATCCCATTCAATACATACCGCGCTTCCTCCGTCGATACAGCATAAGATGTCTTCCGTAGAATGGACCTCAGGGTTCCTTGATCGAGAGTGATTTCCTTCTTCTCGGCAAATTTCGGCAGCGGAGGAAATTCATCTGCGGACAGACCATGAATCTTGAAAAACGACACCCCTGCCCGAATGGAGCAAATCCCTTTCTCGTCGACCTCTAAATCAATTTCTGGTGTGGTTAACTCTCGAACGATCCCGAAAAGTTTCTTCACCGGGAGGGTCACCGATCCGCCCTTTTTCACGATGGCTTCAACGCCACACGAGATGGTTATATCCAAATCTGTCGTCGTCAGGACCAGCTCCTTTCCCACCGCATGCAGTAAAACATTTGACAGGATCGGAAGGGTCGTCCGGCTAGAGACGATATTCTGGACTGCCTGCAAGCCAGCAAGGAGTTGTTCTTTGGCTATCGATATTTTCATCCGTTGGATCTGTTATAGAGTAATTTATGTCACCCAAAAAACCGTAATAATAAGCCCTGTGGATAAGGTATGCGAATAGCACTGTCAAGATTACCGTAAGGACGAAGTAAGGGAAAAGAACGTTGACAAAAGAATGTGAGAATTTCTGAACGCTCAGTGAGCAGACTGATCCCAGATTATTAACAGGCTATTCGGGGAGTCGTGAAGAGGATACGATGGACTGAAATACGTCAATGGTTTGGAGGATATCAGCCTCAGAGGTATCGCGACCGAGAGAGAAACGAACAAGAGAAGCAGCGACGTTACGAGGGAGCCCCATAGCAAGGAGGACATGGGAAGGCTCGAGGGAACCGACCGAGCAAGCAGAACCGCTGGAAGCGCAAATCCCTTCGAGATCAAGGGCGGCGAGTAAGGAAATGCTATCCCAACCGCTGACCGTGAAGACGACGGTATTGGCAAGACGATTGTTGGGAGGACCTTGGAAATCCACACCGGGAATATCAGCGAGGGATTCAATGAGACGGCGGGAAAGAGGGCAGAGGAGAGAAGCATCAAAAACAGAAGGGCGGACAAAATGCTCCAGTGCGAGAGTGAAGCCCAAGATAGCGGCAAGATTTTCGGTGCCGGCCCGGTTTTCATTTTCGTGAGCACCACCTCGAAGTAGAGGAGAGAGGCGAAGAGGAGATCGACAAAAAAGAGCACCAGCACCTTTAGGTCCGTGGAGTTTGTGGGAGCAGACAGAAACGAGATCAGCTCCAAACTGCTGGATCGAATGAAACTCAAGCTTGCCAACAGCTTGAACGGCATCACAATGAAAGGTAATCCCGCGCTTCCGGCAGATGTGTGAGAGATCAGTATAGGGTTGGATGGCTCCGGTTTCGTTGTTGGCGGCCATGACCGAAACGAGAACCGTATCGGACCGAATCAGAGAGATAAGATCCTCAGGATGGACAAAGCCAGCAGAGTCGACGGGGACTAGAGAGAGCTCAAAACCCTCAGTAGAGGCCAAGTGCTTAAAGGCATTAAGGACTGCGTGGTGTTCGATGTTTGAAGTAATGAGGTGCCGTCCCTTGGAAGCGAGGGATCTGGCAGCACCGAAGACGGCCAAATTATTACTCTCGGTGCCGCCCGAAGTGAAGATGACCTCGGAAGGCTTGCATTGCCAAAGAGAAGCGACACGGTAACGGCAATCATCTAGCAAAGCTCTGGCGGCCCTACCGATATGGTGAACACTGGAAGGATTTCCGAAACTAGCGGCGGTGGTGGAAGACATAGCCTCCTGAATCTTCGGGTCCAGCGGAGTCGTGGCGTTGTAGTCGAGATAGACACTTCGCATGGCGTGTTACGGAGAGGAATGCAAGAGGGGGAAACCATCCATGTCAACAGGATCCGAGAAGGCTTTGGAAATATGTTCCTTGGCTAGGCGAACAGCTGAAGGAATATCGAATCCGAGTGCTAGAAAAGCGGTAATCGAGGCGGAAAGAAAACAGCCCGAACCATGAATGGAAGACACTGAAGCACGAGGAGATTCGAAACGAGTGACAAGCGATTGATGACATAAAATATCGACAGAGAGCTCCTGAGAGGGGAGATGCCCACCTTTAAGGAGAACAGAGCAACCAAAACGAGCGTGGATATCTGAAGCCGCCGCCGCCATCGCATTTAAGTGTGAGATAGGCCGATCAAGGATCCGTTCGGCCTCTAGAATATTGGGAGTGACTAAAGAAGCCAAGGGAAAGAGTTTTTCGACGGTGTGAGATTGACACTCTCGTAGAGAGGCTACAGATACTGCGGAAGGAGCGAATACAGGATCAAGAACCACCTTGGGATACTGATACGAGGCCAAGAGGGAAGAAAGATTGTTTATCAGATAGATCGAGGGGATCAGGCCAATTTTGATAGGTAAAGATCCGAATTGATCAAAAATGGAGCGAAATTGCTCAGAAAAAACTGAACTATCAACCGGACAGCATCGGAAAAAGCGGTCAATCGTCTGAACCGTCAAAGACGTAATGACGGAAAAACCTTGGACCCCAACTAAGGTAAAGGTTCTTAAGTCAGCAGTGGCGCCGGCAAAAGAAAGGGGATCAAAGCCAGCAACAGAGACACATTTGGGCGGGCATCGAGCAACAGAAGAGGAGGGAAAAGACTCACTCATAAGAGTTACAAAGAATTCCTAGAAATGAGAATGGTAGGGAAGGGACTGCTGAGAAACCAGCGTTTTCTTGACAGGTAGAAGAGAAAACGTTTAGGGAATTAAAACGAATTGGAATTAGATTCGACTTGTGAAGTAGAAGGACAGGCGAATTGACCGGCACGAAGTGCTAAAAAGAATATGATTTCTTTGGCTTGGAGCCCTCTATCGCTTTGACTAGGGCGTTTGCCAATTCCGCTTGCGGGAGAACGCCTTGGCGAAGGCCAATGTTCGCTGCCTTCCCATCCTTGGAAAGCCGTCAAAATCCCGTCCGCTTCTATTGGAGAGAAATCCGGGCGAGCTAACTCATGGAATTCATCGACTTCAAAAGTCAATACCAAAAATATCAGGAACCGATAGATCGAGCCATTTCCAAGGTACTGACGCATGGCAAATTTATCATGGGGCCAGAGGTGGTGGAGTTGGAGGACCAATTGGCTGATTTTACCGGGGTTTGTCATTGTTTGACGGTAGCGAGTGGAACGGATAGTTTAGAAATAGCGCTTAGAGCACTGGAGATTGGGCCTGGGGATGAGGTCATAACCGTGCCGTTTACGTGGATAAGTACCGCAGAGGTGATCGAATTAGTAGGAGCGAAAACGATCTTTGTTGATATCGATCCAAAGACATTCAACATGGATATGACTCAATTGGAGGGAGCAATCACATCGGTGACTAAAGCAATCATCCCGGTTAGTTTGTTTGGACAAATACCCAATCTAGAGGAAGCAAATCGAATAGCGGCCTTGCACGATATCGCTGTGATCGAAGATGGAGCCCAGAGTTTTGGCGCCACAAGAGTAGGTAGACGCAGCGGATCGTTGACAACGATCGGAAGCACGAGCTTTTTCCCGGCTAAACCCTTCGGTTGCTACGGTGATGGAGGAGCTTTGTTTACTAATGACAATCAATTGGGAGAAAAGATGCGGAGAATTCGAACACATGGAAGTGAACGACACCATCATCATACAACAGTCGGTATGAATGGCCGCTTCGATACTGTTCAGGCAGCGATCTTATTGGCCAAGTGGCCATTCTTTATGGATGAATTAGAGAAAAGAGAGGTAATAGGAAGGAGGTATAGTGAATTTTTGGATAATATCTGTACTGTGCCCAGGGTCGATGATAAGAATAGTCATGTGTATGGACAGTATACCATTCGAGTGAAGAATCGTAACCAGGTGCAGCGTGATCTAAGAGATAAGGGTATCCCAACGGCTATCTATTACCCGAAATGTTTGCATGAGCAGCCAGTCTTTTCGAAGCTGGGATATACTCTTGGTGACTTTCCAGCAGCAGAGGCCGCGTCTCGGGAAGTGCTTAGCCTCCCGATACATCCGTTTTTGAATGAAGTAGATCAGGACAGAGTGATTAAAGGGTTGCATTCGTTACTAACTACCTGATCTAAAATCTGACATGCCTTTCTCCTTTTTAAGCGACTGGGATAGCCAAAGGGAGAAACTATAGCAATGTCGAATCCACAAATAAAACCACAAAGAATCTGTTGCATTGGTGCCGGTTACGTCGGCGGACCGACGATGGCCGTCATCGCTCAAAAGTGTCCGGACATTCGGGTTACCGTGGTTGATATTGATGAGCAGCGGATTGCTGCCTGGAACTCTGACGAACTCCCGGTTTATGAGCGCGGTCTTGATGCTGTGCTTGAGACCACGCGAGGAAAGAACCTATTTTTCAGCACGGACGTGGATGCAGGGATAGTAGCAGCGGACATTATTTTTATCAGTGTTAACACCCCGACAAAAACCTATGGTGAAGGAGCGGGAAAAGCTGCGGATTTGAAATTTGTCGAGTTGTGCGCGAGAAAAATAGCCTTGATCTCCACCGGGAACAAAATAATCGTCGAAAAATCCACTATCCCGGTGAGAACAGCCGAGATGATCAAACGGATCATGAGGGAAAACTGCTCTGAAAATGTGGTTCAGGTCTTATCAAACCCGGAATTTCTCGCTGAAGGCTCAGCGATTCAAGATCTGCATTATCCAGATAGAATTCTCATTGGGGGAGAAGAAACTGAGTCTGGCAGACAGGCGGTAGATACCTTGGCGAGTGTTTATGAAAGCTGGGTGCCCTCGGAAAAAATCATTAAGACGAATCTTTGGTCATCGGAGTTATCAAAACTAGCAGCGAATGCCTTCCTAGCTCAAAGAATCTCATCCATCAACGCCCTCTCCGCTCTTTGCGAGGTAACCCAGGCCAACATCGACGAAGTCGCACAAGCTATTGGCAGGGACAGACGAATCGGCCCAAAATTCCTCAAAGCCTCAGTAGGCTTTGGCGGCTCCTGCTTTCAAAAAGATGTTCTGAATCTCGTCTACCTCTGTGAGCACTTCGGTCTCCCGGAAGTCGCTGCCTATTGGGAACAGGTTATTAAGATGAACGACTACCAGAAGCGGCGTTTCACCAAAAACCTCGTCAAGACACTGTTCAACACAGTGTCCGGAAAGAAAATCGCGATTCTGGGCTTTGCATTTAAGAGTGGCACCAACGACACCCGCGAAACGCCGGCAATTCAGGTCTGCTCAGATTTACTCGAGGAGCAGGGCCTGGTCTCCGTATATGATCCTGGGGTAAAAAGAGAACAGATCGAAAGTGAGCTGAATTTGGTGAATGCGAATTCAAACAATCTGGTGGCCGAGGATGATCCTTATAGTGCTTGTGCCGGAAGTCACGCCGTGGTGATTTTAACCGAATGGCAGGAGTTCAAAAACCTCGACTATCAGCGAATTTTCTCCTTGATGGAGAAACCGGCTTTCTTTTTTGATGGGAGAAATCTTCTGGATTTCGATGCAATGCGTCGAATAGGCTTCCAAATCCGCGGCATTGGGCGGGTCTAGGAGTTAGAAAGACGAGGAACTTGAGGAGAGCGCTCATTACCGGCATCACAGGTCAAGATGGTTCCTATTTGGCGGAGTTTTTGCTCGGGAAGGGGTATGAAGTACATGGTATTGTGCGGCGTACAAGTATCTTCAATCGAGGCAGAATTGATCCAATAGTGGCAGATTACAACCGCGAGACGAAGCGTCTCTTTCTCCACTACGGCGATCTGACAGATAGCACCGCTTTGGGTCGTTTATTGCGAGAGATTCAGCCGGAGGAGGTCTACAATCTAGCTGCCCAGAGTCACGTGAAGGTCAGCTTCGAAAACCCGGGATATACCGCTGATGTTGTAGGTATGGGAACACTCAGAATTCTGGAATCCATTCGTCAAACCAATCCCGAAATTCGGTTTTATCAAGCCTCCTCTAGTGAGATGTTTGGTAAGGTCCGGGCGGTTCCCCAAAATGAGAATACACCCTTCCACCCGCGGAATCCATACGGAGTCGCCAAGGTGTTCGCTTATTGGTCGACGATCAATTATCGGGAAGCATACAACCTCCATGCGAGCAACGGTATCCTGTTTAATCATGAATCTCCTCGGCGGGGTGAAAACTTCGTGACTCGAAAGATCACCAGAGCCGCGGCCCGCATCAAGAAAGGATTACAGAAGGAGCTTATTCTGGGGAATCTAGAGGCGCAACGCGATTGGGGTTACGCCAAAGATTATGTTGAGGCGATGTGGTTGATGATCCAGGCTGAAGTGAGCAGCGAATATGTGGTGGCGACAGGTGAAGCTCACTCGGTGAGAGAATTCCTTGAAGTCGCCTTCGGCCTTCTTGGTCTCAACTGGCAAGATTACGTTCGCACGGACCATCGCTACGAACGCCCGGCAGAGGTGGATATCCTCATCGGCGACGCCTCAAAAGCGAAAAAAGAACTCGGGTGGAAGCCAAAAACAGATTTCAACGATCTGGTCAAATTGATGGTCGAAGCCGACCTCAAAGAACTGGAACGGTAGACGAACCTCTGCGTTAGTACCTCTCCGGGCAAGAGAGACCGCGGTATGCCCAAAACCATTGTCATCACTGGCTCAGCCGGTCTCATTGGCTCCGAAGCAAGTCGCTACTTCTCGGGCCAAGGCTATGATATCGTCGGTATCGACAACAACATGCGGGGCGAGCTCTTCGGCCAAGAGGCCTCCACCGAATGGGCAGTGGCCCAATTGCAGGAAGAGCTAGGTAGCTATGCCCACAAATCCATCGATATTCGAGATCAAAAAGCTGTCGATGCTATCTTCAATGAGAGGCAAACTGACATCTTCGCTATTGTCCACACGGCGGCCCAACCGTCCCACGATTGGGCCGCTCAAGATCCAATCACCGATTTTGGCATTAACGCGAACGGCACCCTAAACCTCCTGGAGAGCTATCGGAATCATTCCTCGGGCGCCGCGTTTATTTTCACATCCACTAACAAGGTTTACGGCGATCGCCCCAATACACTCTCGCTACTCGAGGAAGAGACTCGATATGAAGCTTACAATTCGTCTTCGTTGCTTCACCCTGGAATAGACGAATCAATGCCAGTCGACCAATGCCTGCACAGCCTCTTTGGCGTGAGTAAGTTGTCGGCGGATCTGCTGGTGCAAGAATACGGACGGTATTTTGGATTGAACACGGTTTGTTTTCGGGGAGGCTGCCTGACAGGAGGCGGACACAGAGGAACGGAGATGCACGGATTTCTCAGCTATCTGATGAAGTGCGTTGTGACGGGGAAGGAATACCGGATTTTTGGTCATAAAGGGAAGCAGGTTAGGGATAATATTCACAGTAGCGATCTCGTTTGCGCAGTTCACGAATATATAGAGAAGCCGCGGATGGCAAGAGTGTACAACATTGGCGGTGGACGCCAATCCAATTGCTCGATGCTGGAGGCCATTGACGCATGTGAGAGTCGAGCTGGCCGGTCGCTATCCAGTGTCTATATCGATCAGAATCGAATTGGAGACCATCGGTGGTATATCTCCGATCTGTCACAATTTACCCGTGACTACCCGAATTGGAAACTGACCTATACCATAGATCAGATATTCGATGACATTTATGACGGAGTCATCCACCGCATTGAGGCATAATGGACAGGCAGCAATTTAGGAAAGAATGAAGATAGGAATTATTGGATTGGGGTACGTCGGCTTACCGTTGTGCTTGCAATTCGGTAGGTCCGGAGCAGAAGTGCTTGGAATTGACGTTGATCAGGAAAAGGTCGATTTGATTAACAGAGGCAAAAGCTTTATCAAACACATTGAATCTGCGGAGATCGAGAAATTAACGATTAACGGCCGGTTGCGAGCGACGACTGAGATAGCGGAAGCTAGCGGTTGCGACGGCGTTTTGATATGCGTGCCAACACCACTCAATAAATATCGGGAGCCTGATTTGGGATATGTGTTTTCAACGGGCGAGAAACTAGCCCCATTCATTACGAAGGGGATGACCGTTGTCTTGGAGTCGACCACCTATCCAGGAACGACAGATGAAGATCTGAGAGCCATTCTGGAACGTCGATCAGGGAAGCGGGCCGGAACGGATTTTTATTTGGCTTATTCCCCAGAACGGGAAGACCCGGGAAACCCCGATAGTCAGGTCGGCAAAATACCGAAAGTGGTAGGTGGGTGCACTCCCACTTGTCAGGCAAAGGCAGCAGCGATTTACAAGACTGCCATCGAGACAATCGTGCCTGTTTCCAATTGCCGGGCGGCAGAGGCGACTAAATTACTCGAGAATATCTTTCGAAGTGTCAACATTGCACTAGTCAATGAATTGAAGGTGATATACGACCAGATGGGCATCGATGTTTGGGAGGTTATTGAGGCGGCAAAAACCAAACCCTTCGGCTATAAGGCATTTTATCCCGGACCGGGTTTGGGCGGACATTGCATTCCCATCGATCCCTTTTACCTCACATGGAAAGCGCGACAATACGGCATTTCAACTCGATTCATCGAGCTGGCAGGTGAGATTAACACTGCCATGCCGGAGTACGTGATTCAAAGAACGATGGACGTCCTCAACCAACGAGGGAAGGCACTGAATGGTGCCAAGATATTGATTATTGGATTGGCCTACAAAGCCAACGTCGATGACGACCGAGAATCACCAAGCTACCGCCTGATGGAGTTGTTTCGGGAAAAGCTGGCTACTGTTGACTATTACGATCCCTATATTCCGGTGATTCGCCCCAAGCGAGAGTATAGCCACTTTAAAGGGAAAGCCTCGGTTTCTTGGAAAGAGGAGCAGATATCAGCTTACGATGCGGTAGTCATTTCAACGGCGCATCAGAATGTTAACTATAAGGAGTTGGGGAATTGGGCAAGCTGCATTATTGACACAAGAGATGTTATGAACGGTGTGGAGTTGGTTGATGGTAGAGTGATAAAGGCCTAAGACTGGCGCTAAAGAGGGGGCAGGAACCCCCAAATATTACCTGAGATGGCGAAGTACCTGGTAACTGGAGCGGCGGGATTTATAGCCTCGAAAACAGCAGAGTTGCTTTTGGATCGTGGTGATGAGGTTGTGGGGGTAGACAATCTGAATGAATACTATGATGTCAGGCTGAAGAGTTATCGGCTAGAGGCACTCGAGAAGCGTGAGGGGATGGTCTTTGAAAAACTCGATATCGAGGAACGAGATAGCGTCAGGGACCTTTTTAGACGGCATGATTTCTCTGGAATCTTTAACTTAGCCGCAAGGGCTGGTGTCCGCTACAGCATGGAGGATCCAGAAGCCTACATGACGACGAACGCCATGGGTACGCTGAATTTGCTTAACTGCATGAAAGCCGCTGGAGTCAAAAAGATGGTACTGGCCTCAACGTCGTCGCTCTACTCGGGCCAGGAAATCCCTTTCAAGGAAACCCTGCCAGTAAATACCCCGATTTCACCCTACGCTGCTTCAAAGAAAGCGGCCGAGGTGATGGCCTATTCTTACCATCATCTCTATGATTTGAATATCTCTGTGGTCCGATATTTTACTGTTTTCGGCCCGGCTGGGCGACCGGATATGGCGATATTTCGTTTTATTCAATGGATCAAAGACGGTGTCCCTATAGAGTTGTTTGGTGATGGGAGTCAGAGTCGCGACTTTACTTATGTTGAAGACATCGCTAGGGGGACCATTGTCGCACTAGAGCGCTTCGGTTTCGAGATTTTCAATCTTGGAGGGGGTAAAAATCCGATGTCGATGAATACGATCATTGATTGTCTGGCACAACTTTTAGGGAAGGAAGCGATCGTGGAACGAAAGTCGGTTCATCGAGCAGACATCAAAGAGACTCGAGCGGACATCGCCAAGGCGAAGAGATTCCTGAAATGGGAACCACAAGTTTCGGTTGAAGAGGGACTGGAACTCACAGTGGCTTGGCATCGGGAAAACGCGGCTTGGCTAAAAGATATTCGTTTAGACGAGGGAGGGGTTCAGCGGACTGAGGCGCACTGAGAAAGCGACCGATGAAAATTTTAGTAACAGGTGGTGCCGGGTTTATAGGCTCGAATCTAGTTCGATATTTAGTCCAGCAGACGGACAACCAGGTTCTTTGTCTTGACAAACTCACCTACGCTGGCAACTTGCAGTCGCTGGCGGAGATTGCTGAGGACAAGCGATACGCTTTTACCCAGATTGATATTGCCGATGCCATAGCGGTTCGCAATGCATTCCAGGAATACCATCCGGATGTTGTAATGCATTTGGCAGCCGAATCCCATGTGGATCGATCAATCGATGGCCCAGGTGAATTCATCCAAACGAATGTATGCGGCACGTTCAATTTGCTCCAAGTAGCACTCAGCTATTGGACTGAAATCGGAAAGCCGGAATCGTTTCGGTTTCTACATGTGTCGACCGACGAGGTCTACGGATCGCTAGGTTTCGACGATTCCCCCTTTACGGAAACCACTCCATACGATCCGCATTCGCCGTATTCGGCGAGTAAGGCAGCTTCCGATCATTTAGCCCGAGCATGGCACGACACGTATGGCTTGCCGGTGATCGTGACCAACTGTTCGAATAATTATGGTCCCTATCAATTCCCGGAAAAGCTCATCCCGGTGGTGATCCTCAAATGCCTTCGGCGAGAATCGGTTCCGGTTTATGGGAAAGGTGAACATGTGCGTGATTGGCTCTATGTGGGGGATCATGTTACTGCCCTCCATCAAGTGGTCTCACATGGACAGGTAGGCGCAACGTATAATATCGGCGGTAGCAATGAACGAGCCAACATTGAACTCGTCAAGCATTTGTGCCTGTTGCTTGACGAAATGAGGCCGTCCAAGCCGGAATGGGGCATCTCCAGCTACAAGGAATTGATTACATTTGTAATAGATCGGCCAGGGCATGATCTACGATATGCAATTGATTCCTCGCGCATCAACCAGGAACTCGGTTGGTCTCCGTCCGAGAGTTTCGAAAGCGGTTTTCGCAAAACCGTGAGGTGGTATTTGAATA
This sequence comes from Limisphaerales bacterium, assembly GCA_024761205.1. Lineage (GTDB taxonomy): Bacteria > Verrucomicrobiota > Verrucomicrobiia > Limisphaerales > AAA164-E04 > UBA2970. Next base: position 35,584 of record JAMASS010000025.1, on the reverse strand, counting down.
ATCAAGAGTGGTGGGAAGATATTCTCAGTGGAAATTACCGGCTTAAGCGACAAGAAACCGGAACGAAGGGCTGAATTCGGAACCCAAACCAATGAAAGGGATTATCCTAGCCGGGGGAACTGGCATGCGGCTATATCCTTTAACTAGTGCTGTGAGCAAACAGCTGCTGCCTGTTTATGACAAGCCGATGATTTATTACCCGCTCAGCGTGCTGATGTTGACGGGACTAAGGGAGATTCTGCTCATTTCCACTTCTCACGACTTGCCGCAGTTCCAACGGCTACTAGGCGATGGGTCGCAGTTAGGCCTCCGCATTCAATATGCGGAACAACCTAGCCCCGACGGATTGGCGCAGGCTTTGATTATCGGTCGTGAGTTTCTGACTGGAGATTCGGGGTGCCTCATTTTGGGGGACAATCTTTTCTACGGGCAGGATTTCACGCCAAAACTCCGCAGACTGGCTCGACTCAAATCCGGTGCTGCCGTGTTTGCCTACTTTGTACGTGATCCGGAACGTTTCGGGGTGATTGAAATCGATGAAAGCACTGGTCGGGCGATCTCTCTCGAAGAGAAGCCCCGCCACCCCCGTAGCAATTACGCGGTGCCAGGGCTCTACTTTTACGACGGACGGGCACCGGATCTAGCGGCGAGCCTAAAGCCGAGCGCCCGCGGCGAATTGGAAATTACAGACTTAAACCGCTTATACCTTGAGAATGACGAATTGAATGTTGAGAAACTAGGTCGAGGCTTTGCTTGGCTTGACACTGGCACGCACCGGAGTTTATCGGAAGCCGGGAATTTTATTGAGGCCATTGAGGAACGCCAGGGTTTGAAGGTTGCCTGTTTGGAGGAGATCGCTTGGGAAAATGGTTGGATTGATCGGCTGGCTGTAGAGCGGGCAGCTGATGCAATGGGCAAGGGGGACTATGCAAATTATCTCCGGTTCTTGCTGTCATCCGAATTTACTGTGGACTGGGCTTAGTCCAGTCTCCAGAGACAGATCGCCCGGCGAGCGATCTCGCGGAGTTTCGGCTCTAGATTTATGGGGACCGGATCGAGCCATGCAGGCATTGGATACAGGCGGTATAGTCGGGCAAATTTGATTGCTACTCGGCTTAGATGATACGGCTTGTGGTTTCTGCGAGTACTGTCTAGACAACGGGATCATGGTATTTTAGAAAATTTTCGACAAACATTCCGTTATTAAAGGGATATGATGCCGAATAAGCAATAACATCCCATAACATTTACTCAATTACAAAATATCGCCGATCTTAGCTTATAGATTTTGTGATCGCAGCCAAAGTTTCAATTCATCGCAAGGCATTGGTTGATGAGGGTGTGTCTATCAAGGCGAGGTCCAGAGTTTGGGCATTTGCTCATATCGCCTCCGGTGCCCGAGTCGGCGAAGATTGCAATATTTGCGATCATACCTTTATCGAAGGCGGAGTATCTCTGGGGAATCGAGTCACGATAAAATGTGGCGTTTATTTGTGGAATGGCGTGATTGTTGAGGATGATGTCTTCATCGGTCCTTGCGTGGCATTCGTTAATGACTTGAGACCAAGGAGTAGAAACTATTTGGATTCCTTTTGTGTTACTCGGCTGTCAAACGGTTGCAGTATTGGGGCAAATAGCACTGTTTTGCCAGTGACCATTGGGAAATGGGCGATGGTGGGTGCAGGCTCTGTGGTCACCAAGGACGTTCCGGACCATGCTCTTGTTTTGGGTAATCCGGCTAGACTAACAGCCTGGGTTTGCCGTTGTGGAATCAAACTAGATTTTGGGCTGTCAAGCGTGGCAACATGTAAATGCAAGCACACTTATCAGCGTGGAAAAAATAGCGTTTTTCAGATAAATAATAAATGAAGGAAATTATTGGAATCCGGCTTGGCAGATGAAGTCCGCCCGTTTTTGTTGATCCTGCTGGGCAACAAGGACTCAGGTCCAATCACCGCGATTGGAGTTGGACGACCGAGGCGCGAATGCTGCCGCGAAGAACTTCAGGGGCACGTCTGTCGTGATATACGCCAGGACAGATGCGGTTCATACCGGTGATATGACAAGCCTGGAGCTGATGCTAAAGCAGGGGGTGGATCTTCGACACAAAGATCCCGATGGGATGACCGTATCCAACTACGCCGAGAAAGATGACGATCAGCGTGTTATTTCGTTATTAAAGGAATATGATGCCGAATGAGCAATAAGACGACATCTTATAACGGTTACTCGAGTATTGATTCATGCAAACTTATTGATCTGCCGAGGATCACAGATCATCGCGGAAATATTACTTTTATCGAAAGTGAACGGCATCTCCCGTTTTCTGTTCGACGTGTATTTTACTTGTATGATGTACCGGGAGATGCTGCTCGTGGCGAGCATGCCCACAAGGAGTGTCACCAGTTGCTGATTGCGGTATCGGGCAGTTTTGATGTGATCATTGATGATGGCGCAAACAAAAAGCGTGTCCACCTAGCCCGGTCATATTACGGCCTATATCTTCCGCCTATGGTATGGCTAGAGACGGACAACTTTTCCTCCGGATCAGTGTGTCTCGTTCTCGCCTCCGAATATTACAACGAAGATGATTACTACCGGGAATACTCAACCTACCAGTTGGCAGTGACGGCAGCGCGTGAAGGTTCCGTTTATTGATCTCATTTCTCCTTATCGGGACCTGAAGACCGAACTCGACGAGGCTTATTTCCGGTTCATGGAGTCGGCTCGGTATGTTCTTGGCCGGGAAGTCGAGGCGTTTGAGAAGGATTACGCTGATTATTGCGGCTCGGCTCATTGCATCGGCGTTGCCAATGGGCTTGAAGCCATGCATCTGGTGCTGCGGGCCTGGGCAATCGGTCCGAACGATGAGGTTATTGTTCCCTCCAACACTTACATCGCCACTTGGCTCGCAGTGAGTTCTGCGGGCGCGACACCTGTCCCGGTCGAACCCGATTCATGCACGTACAATATCGACCCAAATCGTATTGAAGCCGCCTTGACGCCGCGCACTAAGGCAATATTGCCGGTTCATCTCTATGGGCAACCGGCGGATATGGACCCGATCATGGAAATCGCTGACAGACGCGGATTGCGTGTGTTGGAAGATGCCGCTCAGGCACAAGGCGCGCGCTACCACGGAAGGCGAATTGGCGGGTTGGGCCATGCGGCTGGACATAGCTTTTACCCAACAAAGAATCTCGGAGCCTTGGGCGATGCCGGGGCGGTCACCACGGATGATAGTGAGTTAGCCGAAAGGATTCGCATTCTTCGCAACTACGGATCAAAGACCCGCTACTACAACGAAGTGCGCGGCTTCAACTCGCGGCTTGACGAGATCCAGGCCACCTTCCTACGGGTTAAACTTCGCCGTTTGGACGCGTGGAATGAGAAGCGGCGTCAATGGGCCGCGTGCTATTCAGAGTGGCTGTCAATGGTGCCTGACTTGGTTTTGCCCAAGGAACCAAAAGGAACCGAGGCGGTTTTTCACTTGTTTGTCATCAGGCATTCCCACCGCGATGAGTTGGCGGCATCTCTCAAGAATGCGGGAGTCGGGACATTAATCCACTATCCGGTTCCACCACATATGTCGGATGCTTATCAAGACTTCGGATGGAGGCAAGACGCCTTTCCCGTTGCTAGGAGCCTAGCTGATTCTGTACTGAGCTTGCCGATGCATCCCTACCTTGAGTTAAGTCAAATCAAACATGTTCTTAACTGTATAAAGAACTACAGCAGCGCATCAAAAAAATGAAGCAAGCAACAAAAATCAAACTAAGCCGGATAATCAAAGAGGGAAGAACGTTCACCACCTTACGGAACAGGTTGCAGCGTATATGGAAGGTGCAATCGACTGTTTAGCTGAAGTGAATTCCGACTCCATGTTCCATAGGAAACAGAGCCGGACCGGGAAGAGAGCGAGCTAATATCGCGCGTCTATCAAGCATATATCGTAGCGAAGAAAGATCAGAAAATTGCCGATCAAGTGTTTGCTCCAACGGAAAATTGGCAATTCATATTGGACCACGGGTTTTAATCTCTAAAAAGCCCCGAAACTGCTGCCCGCTTTCTTGCAAGCTTTGGGATATGGCCAGTTGTGTTAGGTTTCGATGTAAATGCAATGTTGTGCACGGCCGGGGACTCTATTTTGCTCCATTCCTATCTGAAAAAGACAGTTCTATGAAAAGAGGTGGAGATTTTGGCAATGGTTCTACGGGGGGCGGGGGGGATGACCTCGGATCGCCTAGATTCGGCAACGAGGCGGGAGCGTTTATCAAGGAAAACTTTTGGACATAAACTGTTTCCATAACGAGATTCGAGGCTCGCTCCTGGCGGGGGGTGGTTAGCGAAATTCCCAATCCGGTCATAGCAGATATGGGCGGAGGTTCAGGAAAAACAGCAGAATTTATGCTTCGCAAGATTAGTTGTGAATCATCCCAGCGATGGACCTACATTAATTTTGATTTGCCCGAAAGCCTCACGCTCGCGTCTTATTATCTTCTTTCGTGCTACTCAAATGCCAAAGCACTGCTTTACGGGGAGGGGGCATGGACGCAAAGGCGTTGGCTGACTATGACCTGATTCTGTGACCTTCATTTGGAATGCCGGATGTTCATCTCAACCAATCCATAGATCTCTTCATTAATCGAGTAAACTTGGGAGAGATGGAAAAGGCAACTTGCTTTGCCTATATTAACGAGATAAACAGGCTTGTTAAACGATGGTTTTTTCACATGCCCCATGATGGCTTTAAAAGCCCGTATCTGCATAAAAGAGGAACCGAACGCGATCCGCTGGCGTTTGAATATCCGGTGAGTTCGGAGTTTCAGCTGTGCTTCAGATATCTCGACTTTGATCATCTTTTTCGGCAAAGGCGAGTGGACTTCAACGAAGATATTTTTATGTATCTTTACAGAAGGATAAATACTATTTAGGACATCTGCCGATCTGATGGAATCTTCGGATAAAGAGAATCTTGTGAAGGCGGGGTTGAAAGGCGAATCTGCGGAAAGGACTGTCTTTCAGAAAATTCGCGAGACCGGAGCTCATACGATCATCTACGGCATCGGGTCGGCGCTCCAAGTGTTGCTTGGTTTTCTCCTGATTCCGATTTACACGAAGTATTATGAAGCTTCTACCTACGGGGTCTTCGCTTTGCTCTGCATGTCTGCCGCGATTGTTGGCGCCTTTTTCGGGTTCGGCGGTTCGAACGCTCTATCACGGTCCTATTACGATTATCCGGATCATAAGAGCCGACGTAAAGCGGTGGACACAGCCTTTTTTATCGCTTTTGCGGGTGGCTTCCTTCAAGTAGTTTTCGGCTTTCTGTTTGGTGGATGGCTTTCCGAAAGGTTGTTTCATACCCCTGAATATAAGCCTCATTTGGTAATTGCATTTTCAGCGCAGGCTTTTGCTTTTATCAACACGCTCTTTGTGGTGTTGCTCAGGTTTGAGCGCAGATCGAAACTTGTCATCATGATGAGTGCAGTGTCGGTGGTGACTGGAGCGGCGTTTATATTGACCTTTTTAATTGGATTGAAGTTGGGAGTTTTGGCTCCGATTTTGGGTCATTGCGTGACCGAACTGTTGTTGTTGATCTGTTATGCTATTCTTTGTCGGGGTAGATTTGGAGTGGGGTTCAATTGCAAGGAGGCTGTTCTGCAGCTGAGGTTCGGGTTTTCATACGTTGTAATGGCGATGGCAACTTATTCGCTGGACTGGATCGACCGTTTAATACTGGGAGGTAATTACTCGCTGAGAGAAGTGGGTATCTATGCTTTTGGTTGTAAACTAGGGGCGGTGATTCAGGCGGCTTTCGTGAATCCTTTCGGACTGATCTGGACGCCGGTGAAGACACAATATCATGGGGACAGCAACGCACGAGAGTTTTACAAGACCATGTTGACCTATTATTTTCTGTTTGGCGCAATGACAGTGATAGTCATTGGCGTCTTTGCCACGGAAATACTGCACGTGATCGCCCAGCGGCCCGAATACTATGAAGCGGCATCGGTTTTGGCCTTGATCGCTGGCTCCTACGTGCTTAACGGCGCATTGAACATCGTTGATGTAGGTGTGTATCTCAACCGTCGCGTTATCGTTACAGCCTTTGGGATATGTTTGGCCGTGGTGCTTAATTTTGGTCTTAACTTGGTTGCTATTCCCCGTTGGGGTTACCAGGGGGCAGCCGTTGTCCGGATGGCGACGTTTAGCTTTTTTGTTGTGTTTGTATTCTTGGTTTCGCAGCGATTTTACCGGTTGGATGTTGAATGGGGTCGATTGTCTGTCATTGGCGTGGTGACCGTGGTCGCTGTAGGCTGCACGTCGAAAGTTGGAATAACAGACCTCACTTACTTGCTCGGATTTAAGGTTGCTTTGATCGTGGGCTTGATGATTGCGGGCTATCTCCTGTTCCTAACGAATGCCGAACGTGACGTGTTGCGTACGAAATTGTGTGATGGGTTAACACTGTTTGGGCTGCGAAGAAGGTCAGCAATGGAAGCCTCGATGAAGCGATAGCGATATCAAGTGCTCGCGGATGAGGATGTGTGAACGATCATAGCGTAGATAAGGTTGAAGATGGATTGGGTCCGAGTGGGGCAATCTAAAGTGCATTTGAGAGGGTTTCGATGACACCGCGATTGGAGTTGTTTGAGCATATCCGATTCCAAGAGATTTGCAGAGCCTTTGATATGAAAGAGTCCGAAATTCGTAATCCTTCGGTCCTTGATCGTTACCTTGAGGGCGAGGAGTTTTTTGGACCTGTGGCTGAGGACCATAGTGTCGGGCAGGTCAAGGGTGAAGGGGGGAGGATGCCGGAAGCTTGCGATATCGATCTGGATGGGCAGCGCCCCGACAATCCTGAGAGAATCGTGGTTCTGTTGCCCTTCGATGGTGGCAAGGGGTTGCGGGTTGAGTTCTTGATCGATGGATTGTTAGCTGTCTTTTGTTGGTGGTTCACTCCTGACGTTGAGGAGGTGGTTTGCGAATGATGGACGGAATCACGCGCCCTGCTTTTACCTTCAAACGATCTATCCCGGCACAGTAGTGGGGCAAATTTTGCATCAGGGAGATCGGTTGACGAAAATTTGAAAAGCGTTGTTGATGATATTTTGGGACATGGAAATGACAATTGCCTGTTGCCTGGGCAGATAGAGGTTCAGGCGGCTGATTCTATGCGCCCAAGTCGGCGGGCTACTCTTTACGAGAACCGATCTGGATTTATTGACTCAAATCGCAGACGAGTGCGAAAACATATGGGAGAAATAGCGGCATTCAGGAGGCCAAAGAGATCGGAGTTTCTCTCCGGTGTTACCATTGGATCATGGCTGACCATCCCGCATCCTTCGCTTGCGGAGATTTTGGGAAGGGCTGGCTTCGACTGGTTGACTGTAGATTTGGAGCACAGTGTAACGAGCTTGGAAACCACAGGTGAGATGATTCGCGTGATTGATCTGTTGGGGCTTAACGCCTTGGTCCGAGTTGGCAGTCACGACGCTAACACGATCAAACGGGTGATGGATGCTGGTGCGCATGGCATCATCGCTTCTACCGTTAATACGGCGACAGAGGCTCGCCATATAGTGGACGCCGTCAAATATCCCTCGAAGGGAACTCGTGGCGTCGGACTTTCTCGAGCACACGGCTACGCTCAGGAATTCGATCGTTATTATCGGTGGCTCAATGAGGAGAGTCTGGTGATTGTTCAAATTGAACACATTGATGGCGTGCGCAATATGGAGGAGATCATCAATGTTCCGGGTGTTGACGGTTTTTTCATAGGGCCGTTTGATCTTTCTGCTTCGCTAGGAATTCCCGGAGAATTCGATCATCCTAAAATGGTGGAAGCCTTGAATTCGATTCTCCAGGTCAAAGAAAAGACCGGCACCATGTCGGGAATCCATGTCGTTCAGCCGGTTCCCGAAGATTTGCAACGGCGAATTGACGAAGGGTATCAAATGATTGCGTACGGGGTTGATTATCTCTTTGTGAGCAACAAGGCAAGAGAAGGACTCTCACGGATCGCCAAATCTGGTTCTAATTGAATGAATAATATAGCAGTCTTACCGGCGCGCCTAGCGTCCTCTCGTTTTCCAAACAAGCCATTGGCTAAGATCCACGGTATTCCGATGATCGGGCACTGCTACTTCCGGACAAAAATGGCTAAGAGACTCTCGGAAGTGTACGTTGCCACCTGTGATCAGGATATCTACGACTATATCGAAAGCGTGGGAGGAAAGGCGATAATGACAAAGGATAGTCATAAGCGCTGTTCTGATCGGACTGCTGAGGCGGTTCAGAAGATTGAGGCGAGCAGCAACGAGCGTGTCGATATTGTTGTCATGGTGCAAGGTGATGAACCGATGGTGCGTCCCGAAATGATCGACGAGGCGATGTTGCCAATGCTTGAGAACAAATCGATCAAGGTTGTCAATCTCATGGCGGAAATGAATTCACGGGATGAGCATGAGGATCCGAATGAAGTAAAGGTCGTTGCTGATCGCAACAGCAACGCACTTTATTTTTCGCGCGAACCTATCCCGTCTCGAAAAAAGACGGATGGTGACATTCGGATGCTCAAACAGGTTAGTATTATACCGTTCCAGCGGGATTTTTTATTTGAATATCTAGAGATGGAACCAACTCCATTAGAAATCGCCGAGTCCGTGGATATGAATCGAATTCTGGAGCATGGATTTCAGGTTAAGATGGTGCTGACTTCTTATTCTACCTATGCGGTCGACACCGAGGAGGATCGGAAAAACGTCGAACAGAAAATGGCCTGTGATTTATTGATGCAAGGTTACATGAAAACGCCGTGACCACCGGCTTTGACAGGACTGAGTTTTGTGGGCGGCGCTAATGTCGGGGTTTTTAGCACTCTATTTAGCAAGTTTCTAAATGCGCTTTATAGACATTTCCGGGGTTGGCAATTCCGGCAAAACGGCTGTAACCGATTTGTTACGTGAAGTCGAGGGTGTCTATTCCCCCGAATACTCGTTCGAATTCGATTTGTTCAGGGTCCCTGGTGGGCTGCTCGATCTGCGACGAAACCTGAAAACGGATTGGTCTCCCGTTCGATCGCATGCGGCGTATTTTCAATTTTTGGACGTCGTCACCAAGATGGGCGCCAATCCGGCATGGTGGAACATCCCAGGATTATTCCGTAGCACCAGTCAGAGATATCAGCGGCGTTTTAACCACAAATTTCAGCGTCTTTCGGAGGAATTTGTGAATTCTTTCGTGAAGGGGAGATATCGGGCCGAGTGGCCATACGAGAACCTGCGAATGAGCGGTTGGCGGAGGTTTTTATGCAAGGTTCTGAGACGACTGGGAATGCGGCGTTACTTAATGGCGGAGGTAGTTATGATCGACGGAGAGGACTTCGACGCGCGCGCGTTGGCGTATCTGAGCGCCTTGTATAGGGAGGTGGTTCAGGATGGAGAAAAGCTCGTCGTATTGAATAATGGATTCGAACCGTTCAATCCCTCGCCCGGCCTCGACATGCTGGCAGGAAGTCGTCAGGTGGTCGTCATTCGCGACCCACGCGATTGCTATGTTTCCGGGCTGAATCATTATAAAGTTGACAGTGAAGACAAGCATCTCCTTGCTTTTGATAATGATGGGTTGAGCAAGTCGTTTTTGGCTACGGATGATCTCGATATGTTCGTTCGTCGATATCGTTTATACAACGAAAAGGTCTATCAGGGTGATGATCCTCGAACGCTCCATATACGTTTTGAGGATCTGGTCAGGCGCTACGAGGATTGCGTGGCTCGGATTTTTCGATTTCTCGAAATTTCTCCGTTGCGACATAAGCAGCCAGGGAAATACTTTGATCACCATGTCAGTGCTAAAAACGTTGGCATCTGGCGGCATTACAGACATCGAGACGAAGTGAGGTATCTCGAAAGTGAGTTGAGTGAATTTTTAATTGATGTCTGACATTCGGAGATTGGTGTTTTGCTTTCCTTATCGAGGGGTCGGGGGCGTTTCCCTCCTTTTCCTTCGAGTGGCGGAGCGATTGGCCGCGGAGTATGATCAAGAAACCTATCTGGTTGATTACCCTGATGGATTCATGGCAAAACACCGCGATACAGAGTTGACTCGTTTTATAGCGTATCGTGATGGCTCCAGGGTGAGTGTGCCGGAGGAGAGTCTGGTAATCTTTCAAGCGATGACTCCGTGGTCGATATTTCCCGCTTTGCGGATTCCTAGCGAGACGCGAATCCTTTATTGGAACTGTTATCCCTTTAATCTGATTCCGTCTTTTCCGGGCTTAACTGGCCTGATGTTTCGCAGTCCGGTATGGGGTCGTTTGATCTTGACTACTTTGCTCATTTCTTTCCGGAACAAAATGTTGCGGCTGATAAACCTAATGCTGGAGAAAGAATCGTTGGTGTTCCATGACAGCACGAACGTGGCCGTCACGGAGCAATATCTTATGATGAAGATTGCCGATCCGGTATTCTTACCCGTGACGGCTGGCGACCCGCCAAAAGAGGTCTTGCGCCCGTCCAGAGACCTCCGAGCGCAAGGTCTACGCGTCGCGTGGATCGGCAGGGTATGCGATTTCAAATATTTTATTCTAAAGCATGCTATCACGAAACTTGAAGAAGTGGCGGAAACGCTCAGTATTCCACTCACGGTGACGATCGTCGGGTCCGGTGATTATACCGCCAAGCTACATCGACATGCCGATTCTTTGGAACGAAATACCATCCGTTTCATCGAACATATTTCGCCTGGGAATCTGGATGAATACCTTTGCCAGGAAGTCGATTTGCTGTTGGCCATGGGTGCTTCGGCGCTTGAGGGAGCGCGATTGGGTGTTCCGACGATTCTGGTGGATATCTTTTACCGGGATGTCCCCGACAATTATGTCTTTCGTTGGCTCTGTGATCGGACAGGATTCACTTTGGGTGCGTTTCAACCAAAGCATCAATCGGTTGATGGAAATCACTCCTTGAGTGACCGGGTTAGGGAGTTGTTGAACGATTCCGATTTAATGGCCGCCCGCACCTCCGAGTATTTCCAGCAACACCATTCCTTGGATTCCGTTTGCAATCGGTTGCTACGGATAGCAGATCGCGCGATTTGTAGCTATGGCGAACTTTGCGCTCAACGCCTGACTGAGCGGGGCGTGCTTTACCCGATCTATAGGTCTATAAAAAAGACATTTTCGGAATCATGAAAGTACTGCTGCTGGCAGGGGGCTTCGGCACGCGCCTGGGTGAAGAGACGGATGTCCGCCCCAAACCGATGGTTGAGATTGGCGGAAAGCCAATCTTATGGCATATAATGAAAATGTATTCTTCCTACGGGTACAGAGAATTTGTCGTACTGCTGGGGTACAAAGGGTATTATATTAAGGAGTATTTCGCTAACTATTTCCTTCATCAGAGTGATGTTACGATCGACCTCAAAACTAGTAAGCTCGATGTGTATCACAACACCAGCGAACCCTGGCGCATTACCTTGCTGAATACGGGAGTGGATACGATGACCGGAGGGCGAGTCAAACGCGCTCAGGAGTATGTCGGGAACGAGACCTTCATGCTGACCTACGGGGACGGGGTGAGTGATGTTAATTTTGACAAACTGCTGCAGTTTCATCGGAAGCATGGCAAGGCGATGACCATGACCTCTGTGCAGCCTGATGGACGATTCGGCACTTTTGAGGCGGATGAGAAGGAGCGGGTGAACAAATTTCTTGAGAAGCCACGAGGTGATGGCTCATGGGTCAATGGCGGGTTCTTCGTCTGTGAGGTGAGCGTCTTCGACTACATCACCCTAGGAGACGCCACGGTTCTGGAGAGGGAACCGCTGGAAGGATTGGCAAGGGACGGCGAGCTTTACACTTATCGGCATGAAGGTTTTTGGAAGTGTATGGACACGCTGCGTGATCGGAACGAATTGGAAGCAATGTGGGCGGGATCGGATCCACAATGGAAGACTTGGTGATATTCTAAAATGCCCACCCACTTTGGTGAGTTCTGCTAGACACTATGGGAAAGGGTGGAAATAAATTGTTTGAGGGAAGATATAACGGAAAGAAAGTTGTGGTGACGGGGCATACCGGTTTTAAGGGGAGCTGGATGACCGCATGGTTGCTCAAATTGGGGGCCGAAGTCGTCGGAATATCGCGGGAAATCTTAACCGAGCCGGCGATGTTCAAAGAGCTGGGGCTTGAGGGTCGTATTTGTCATCACTTTGCAGATGTCCGCGATTTGTCTGCCATCCGTGAGATCGTCGCGCGCGAGAAGCCCGATTTTGTTTTTCATTTGGCTGCTCAAGCGATTGTTTCCGTATCGTATCAGGATCCGGTCGGGACGGTCTCCACCAATGTCCTGGGTGCCATGAATCTTTTGGAATCTCTGCGGGAAGCAGACTGGCCTTGCGTGGTCGTGTTGATTACGAGCGACAAGTGCTATGACAACGTCGAGTGGGTTTGGGGGTATAGGGAGACGGACGCCATCGGTGGTAAAGATGTTTACAGCGGATCAAAGGGCGCCGCGGAGGTCATTATCAAATCCTATTTTCATTCGTTTTTCTCGGCCAAGGATTGCCCTGTGCGCCTTGGAGTCGGCAGAGCAGGCAACGTCATTGGCGGAGGGGACTGGTCGAAGGACCGGATAGTGGCCGATTGCATGCGCGCTTGGAGCGAAGGGCGAAGCGTGGAGATTCGCAGCCCGAGTGCCACTCGCCCTTGGCAGCATGTTTTGGAACCTATCAGCGGGTATCTCACTCTGGGTGCTGGCCTCCGGACAGAAACGGAACTGTCTGGAGAGGCCTTTAACTTCGGTCCTCGAGCAGAGCAGAGCAGAACAGTATTAGAACTGTTGAAAGATTTGAGCTATATTTGGGGATTTGAGCAGACAGATGACGTCTTCCGAGTGACGGGAAACATTCCGTTCCATGAAGCGGGTCTGCTGAAGTTGAATTGTGATAAGGCGCTCTTTCATTTGGGTTGGGAGCCGAATCTGTCCTATGACGAAATGATCCAATTGGTGGGTGGTTGGCACTACGCTTTCTACAAAGGCGAGACCGATATGTTCCAAATGACGGAAAGTCAGATTGCGCATTATGAGAAGACAGCTGCAGATCGCGCCCGGGTATGGACAGTGTGAATATTGATGGGGTCAATCTGTACCCGGAAAAACGGATTGAGAAGCCCAAAGGCGATTTATTCCATGTGCTTAAGCGATCAAGTCCGGGGTTTGTCGCTTTTGGAGAGACCTACTTTTCTACTGTAGTCTTCGGCGCCACTAAGGGGTGGAAACGACATCACCGGGTGACGTTGAACATCGTTGTTCCCGTGGGCAGGATGCGTTTCATGGTGTATGATGATCGACAGGGGAGCGCGACCAAAGGGCGTTTTCAGGAGATTTTGCTGGGATTGGACGAGTATTCACGACTGACTGTGGCGCCGAGACTGTGGGTGGCATTCCAAGGTCTGGGACCGAATCTGAATCTGTTATGCAACACCATCGACGAGGAGCACGACCCTGCGGAGGCGGAAAATTGTGACTTGGAGGCCATCCCGGTTGCTTGGCCAGATTAAATGAATCATGAGAATCAGACTTTCAAGATCGTCGGTGGGAGACGAGGAGAAAGCGGCTCTGGCAAGAGTCATTGATCGGGGGTATCTCGGGATGGGGCCGGAGGTTGAGGCCTTTGAGCAGGAGCTGCGGTCCTACATTGGTTTCGATCGTGAAGTGGTGTGTGTTAATACCGGAACGGCGGCGCTCCATCTAGCGCTTCAATGTCTCGATATCGGTCCTGGCGATGAGGTTCTCGTGCCGAGCATCACGTATGTTGCGTCGTTTCAAGCGGTGACGGCGACGGGAGCGAGACCGGTGGCTTGTGATGTCACTGAAGACAAAGTATTCTTAGATCTTAAGGATGCCGAACAGCGAGTCACGGAGAGGACCCGAGCGGTCATGCCGGTGCATTATGCCAGTGATGGCTCTGGAATTCCGGAGGTATATCGCTTTGCCGCCAGGCATAGACTGCGTGTAATCGAAGACGCTGCGCACGCCTTTGGTTGCCGGCGGGATGGCCAACGGATCGGTGCTGATGGGGATGTGGTGTGTTTCAGTTTCGACGGTATTAAAAACATTACTTCCGGAGAGGGTGGCGCCGTCGTGACCGGGGATAAAAAGTTAGCGGAACGAATTCGCGATGCCCGGCTACTGGGCGTAGTGAAAGACACTCAAAAGCGGTATCAGTCACAGCGCAGCTGGCAATTCAATGTGCTTCACCCGGGTTATCGTTACCATATGAGCGATTTGATGGCGGCTGTCGGGCGAACGCAACTACGCAAGATCGATCGATTTGGCGAATCTCGTCAGCGAATTGGAAAAGGTTATCGCTCGGCGCTGGGGACTTTCCCGGCGATTCGCTTGCTCAACTTGGAAGAAGGCAACATCATTCCCCATATCTTCGTGATCCGAGTTCTTGGGGGGCGAAGAGATAAGTTGTGCGCCCATCTTTCCGGCGCGGGCATCGAGAGTGGTGTTCATTATCGCCCCAATCACCAGCTTGACCTTTTCAAGGCGGATTACAGATTGCCCCGCGCAGATAAGCTTGGCGATGAGCTGCTTTCATTGCCGGTGCATGTCGAATTGACCGAGCGCGAGCAACAAAGAGTCATCGATACTGTTAGGGCTTTTGAGGTCAGTTGATTCAACGAAAAGAGGAAGAATGGTCCATTCAAGAAACCCGAGCGTTATTAATCCTGGTATAGCTCTTGTGCTTGCAGGAAGTGGGATTCTGTATCTAACAGCGCTGTTCCCATTTTCTCTGGGCTCCTATGCTTATCTATGGTGGATCGGTCTTCTGATCTATTCCCTGATGGTAATCGCTGTCTCAAGAGGAATGCGCGAGCCAATTCGAATTTTTCAAACTTGGCTGATATTCATGTTGCTTTTTCCCAAACGGAACCCAAACGGAAACTTTGTCACATGGTTGAATGCTTGGGCTCCGGAAATTGAGGTGCCGGTGGTGCAAATAATTGGCTTTGTGCTATCGATAGGGTGTTTGGTCTCTGTGCACGGATTACGCAGTCGTGATAACGTCTCGAAGGCAAGCAAACTGTGGTCTCAGTGTGGTTTAGCCCTAATAGTATCAGGGGTATGCTCTCTCATTGCTTGTATCCGAAATCAATATGTGATGGCCGACCTTCTTTTACATTATCGATTTCTATTTTTTGGTCTGAACCATTCGATCTTAGTAATCACTGAGGGAATTATTGTTTTGTGCATCGGGAAATTGGCCTGGGATGATCAAAAGGTAAAAACGTGCTTGAAATTGGGTGCTTTCGGATTGGTGGTTGGCGCGGGTGAATTTTTGCTTTGGATGACATTCGATGAGACATCAATAATAGGCAGATATTTAGCGGACTTTCGAGGAGGATTCCGCAGTATAATCAATGGACTCGGAGGCGGCACAATGATGGGGCCAGCTGGGGTATTTGTAGTCTCGTGCTTTGTCTTGGGCGTGCGTAACAGAATCATCACAATAATGGGAGGGCTCTTAGCTATGATTATTGCTATTAGTTCTTTGCATCGAACTACAGGCTTTGCGGTGGCGTTGACTTTTATGCTAAGTTTCATTTTCAGTCGTCGTCTGAACCGAGCAGCGACTTTGCTTGTGTTTGCAAGTTCACTGGGAATAATGTTTTTAGCTTATCAGTCGGTTTTTATCGAAAAGTTTAAGGAGATTGACTACAGAAAGGGCAGATCCTATTTTTCGCTCGAGAGTATGAATAGCCGCTTTATTTTGAGTGTGGCTTCCATACAGATATTACAGCACTCTCCTGTTGTCGGTACCGGGATTGGAGGCCTTGGACCTTATCTCATAAAATATTACAATGATAGAAGTTACGGTTTTCGGGCCATGTCCGAAATGTTAGCGGATGCGAATTTGCTCGAAGATCGCATTTTCGACGCACATGTGTTAGTGGTTTCACTACTATCCTCGTGCGGAATCGGTGGGTTGTTAAGTGTCATTGTGCTAGTTGCCTGCCTTTGGCATGCTTTTTTGAAGGGGTTCATCAATGGAACGGGGGTTTCTAGAGTCATGTTTATTGGTGTTGCAGGAAGTGTCTTTTGTTACCTGCCGCAAGCGGAGCCATATATCGTGAGTTACGGATTGCTGTTGGGGAGATTTTGCTGTCTTTATGGCAAAAGTTTACCGGCGGTCAATCATAGGCAAGCGGGCTCGGTGAGACGTGGGTATGAGAGAGGCCGAGTTGTGGCTTCGCGATAGTGACCCGGCGGATGCTGTAGGCATTTTTCAAGCTTTCGGAAATTTCGACAGGAGATCGTTTTTCCTGCGTTTTAAAACGGAATTTTTATTTTCCGAAGTGGCCCATATGAGTGGATTTGATGGCGCATCTCCTAAGGTTTCAGTAATTATGAACTGCTACAATGGTGAGCGGTTCTTAAGTGAGGCGATTGAATCTGTCTTAAAGCAGTCTTTCTCGGACTGGGAGTTGGTGTTTTGGGACAATCAATCCACAGATGGGAGTTCTCAAATATTGAAAGGTTACTGTGACCGGCGAATTCGATATATCAGGGGGACGGAACATGTTCCCTTAGGGCACGCCAGAGCTTTGGCGGTTGAGGAATGCAAGGGTGAGTTCATTGCGTTTTTGGATACCGACGATGTTTGGTTTCCTGACTACCTTCAAGTTCAGATTGATTCGATTGAAAGGGATAACGCCGGAGTTTCTTATTGTGGTTTCGAGATCATCAATGAGGAATCGGAGAAAACGGGGGAATCTTATCCTAGGTTCAGAAGCGGCATGTTGTTTTCCCAACTGATGACTCACTGGGATATTGCGGTGCCGGCGGTTATAGTGAGAAAGAAGATATTGGCAGAGACAGGACTCAATTTTGATCCGAACATACAGGCATCCGAGGAATACTGTCTGTTCATTCAACTTTCCCTCGAAACTCGCTTTAACGTAATTCGAAGACTGATCTGTCAATATCGGAGGTATTCGGAATCGCTGACGGATAAAGCTTGTGAAATGTGGTCTAAAGACCGTTGCTATACTCTGGAATTATTGAAGAAGCGACACCTTGGAATTGATGCTCAATATGCTTCTGAATTTAGGGAATCTTATGCCCGAGCTTCCTACTATGCCGCTCGCTATCACATGAGAGAGAAACATTCACTAGAGGCGGTTCGTGAGTTGTTTCCTCATATGCTCGTTGATTATCGTTATTTTTGCCTGACTCTGATCGCTTGCGGTGGGTGGCGGATTTGGGAGTTTATTCACCGGTTTTTGCCCAGCGCGCGGAAATAGGAAGAATGGTTCGGAGAACTAGGTAAATGTGTGGTATTGGCGGGTATTTAGGGCGATTTGATGAGGGGTGTCTGGCGAGTATCAATGACTCGCAACGTCATCGCGGACCGGACGGAGAGGGAACTTGGACTGATGAATCGGTCGGGGTGGGCCTGTGTCACCAGCGGTTGTCTATTATTGATCTTTCCGATTTGGGCCGACAGCCGATGACCGATACAGGAGGGCGGGCTGTCATCACCTACAACGGGGAAGTTTATAACTATCGTGAGCTCCGAGGTGAGATTGGTCATTCGGCCCAGCTTCGTAGTGCCACCGATACCGAGGTGGTTCTTGCCCTATATCTCCAGCATGGGCATCAGTGTCTGGGGAGACTGAATGGAATCTTCTCGTTCGCGATCTGGGACGCTTCTCGAAAGGAACTCTTCCTGGCTCGAGATCCACTTGGCGTCAAACCCTTGTATTATGCTGAGACGAGTGCCGGCTTCATTTTTGCGAGCGAGTTGAAGTCAATCCTTCGCGCGGTAGAAGTAGATCGTTCTATCAATCTCCAAGGATTGGTTTCCTATTTGGCGTTCATGTACTCGCCCTCGCCCGACACGATGGTCAAAGGCATTAGAAAACTGCCTCCAGGCTGGGCCATGAAGGTCGGTTTAGACGGGCGAGTGTCGCAGTGGCAGTATTATTGGCTCCCGTGCAACACGGTGGAGCCGGATATGATGTTCGAGGATGCTGTCAGTCAGCTTCGCTCTGAGTTGTCGGTGGCTGTGAAGAGGCAGATGGTGGCCGATGTTCCGGTGGGAGCGTTTCTTTCGGGTGGGCTCGACTCTAGTGCTGTGGTGGCCCATGCCCGCAGTCATTGCTCGGGCCGCCGCTTCCAGTGCTTTACGATGGAGATGGAGGGGGCCAAGGAGCTCGACGGTGATGATTTGGATTTACCTTACGCGGAGCGTGTTGCGGATTATCTCGGCGTCGATTTGGTGAAGGCAGTGATCGGGCGGGCCGACATCATGCAGCGGGTGCCCGACATGGTTTATCAGCTTGACGAGCCTCAGGCAGATATAGCGGCGTTGAACTCGATGTTTATCAGTCAAATGGCTCGCGAGCAGGGAATCAAAGTGTTGCTTGCCGGTGCTGGGGGAGATGATGTGTTTACTGGCTACCGCCGGCATTGGGCGTTAAATCTCGAGCGTTATTGGACTTGGATGCCGAGGCAGTCCCGAATGTTGCTGAAGAGTTTGTCTAGTCGTGTTTCATCTGCCGGCGTCATGGGGCGGCGAATTAACAAGGCCTTTCAATACGGCGATATGGATGAGAATGACCGCATTGCAAGCTACTTCTTGTGGCTGCACCCTGACATTACGGTGTCCTGTCTCGATAAGGGCTTGTTGGCGCGGAGCGATGACATCGACCTTCTGGCCCGCATGAGATCTACGCTGGCTGATTGTGGAGATCAGGTGCTTCCGATGAATCGAATGCTGGTATTGGACCTTCTCTATTTCTTAACCGATCACAATCTCAACTACACTGACAAAATGAGCATGGCCACCGGAGTTGAAGTTCGTGTTCCTCTGATTGATCTTGAGATGGTGAAGTTTGCCTTTCGGTTGCCTGTATCGTTCAAACAACGCGGGCGTCATGGAAAATATATATTGAGGAAGGCCATGGAGGGTATTTTACCAGACAGTGTCATCTATCGATCGAAGACAGGTTTTGGAATCCCATTACGACAATGGTTTAGCCGTGAGCTAAAGCCGATGTTGATGGATGTTCTCGCGCCTTCTGTGTTAAACCGGCGAGGATTGTTCGATGCTGAGGGAGTTCAGCGATTGCTCGATTTGAATCGAAGGGGTGTGGTTGATGCTGCTTATCCGATCTTGGCGATCATGTGCATCGAATTCTGGTGTCAGCGATTCTTAGACGGGCGATAGAGAGATGAAGAACATATTATATGAGGAAAGATTACATGCGGCGAGAGGCGAGAGGCGTCTAATGAAAAGCGCTTAGTGTATGAGTTTTGGAACCGAGCAGATTGCGGAGAGAATCTCTATCTGCCCGATAGGACGAAAGAGGGGTATGAATGCCGTGCTGACGGGGATTGATTTGACTGAAAGAGCAATTGAGCACACGAAGACTCGGTTTGACGCCTTTGGGTTGCAATCCAATCTTAGCGTAGGCGATGCGGAAAATCTACAATTCGAAGACGAATCGTTTAATATTATCTACTCGTGGGGAGTTCTTCATTATACTCCGGATATGAGGAAGGCTGTTTTGGAAGTTTATCGGGTCCTCAAGAAAGGCGGATGTGCAAAAGTAATGATCTATCACAAATGGAGCGTTATCGGTTTCATGCTTTGGTTGCGATATGGCTTACTGGCGTTACGACCGTGGCGCGGTCTGAACTTCCTCTACTCCGATTATCTAGAGAGTCCGGGAACGCAAGCCTTTTCAGTAGAGCAAGCGGAGCAGATTTATCTCAAGCTTCAAAGAAGTTAAAATTGAAACATTGCTAAGTCATGGGGACCTCCTGGCGTCAGCCGCAGGTCAACGGCATCACGGGATTCTGCTTTCAATTGCGAGAAGGATTTGGCCAAGGCGGTTAATAAAGAGATGGTTTCCCAACAATGGGTTACAATGCTAGTGAGCGTTAAAAAATAGAGAGCATGCTGCTCAGAATCATGGGGAGCGATCGGATTTATTTGGTGATTGGTTTTTTGGGGGGGGGGTGCTCAAAACAGAGAGGCACTTTCCGAGCCGGAGCTTGGAAATGAGAGTTCATCTTAAGTTCTGCGGCACATTATGGGGATTAAGGTTCTCCGGAATGTCTTCACCGAGCCAAAATCCATAGTAAGTCGAATTGGCGGTGTGCTGCAGTTCTTTGGAGAAGCGAAGCAATCCTGCTTATCGAAGAGCGGTCAGCTTTCGATAGCGTTTGGGTGCTGGGGGTTAGTGTTACGGAGTCTCTTTGGAGTCGGGTGAAAGTCGGAAGGAAAATCTTTTTTTTGGTTCGTTATTTGGGGCTCTCTTGGCTGGTGTTCCGGATTTGGTATGAACTGGCCCGGCGGTTGGGGTGGTTGAAGCGCCGCATGCCGGTTGGGACTTGGGATGACTACCGTGTTGAGAGAGTTGTCGATGAGTCAGGGAAGACCGTGTTGAAAGACTACCTTGGGTATCGGCGTCGTATTCAATCGCTTTTTTTCTTGAGGACTGATCAACGTGCGGAATTTCAACGACATTTTGAGGCGTTCGATTTGGGAGACGCTTCTTGCGTGAGTCGAGCGAGGGGGGTGCAGGAGGGAACGTTTGTTTTTTTTTCGATCGATGTTCTTGTTGTCGGCTTCCCTCCCAATTGGCATCAACATGTGGGGAGTGGTGAGTTCACACCGGGTGAGGCGCACTGGAGTGAGGTTGGCGATTTTGACCACGGGGATATCAAGGTCATCTGGGAATTGAATCGATTTGGTTTTGTTTACGACTTGGTTCGCGCGTATTGGCGCATGGGAGATGAATCGTTTGCCGAGACCTTTTGGGCATTGTTAGAGGATTGGCGCTCCAAGAACCCGCCTAATGCGGGTGTGAATTGGAAGTGCGGCCAAGAAGTGGCGTTTCGAATGATGGCGTGGATTTTTGGAATGCATGGATTCTTGGATGCCCGGTGCACGACGGATGCCCGGTTGAGACAGTTGCTAGAGCTCGTTGCTTGTTCCGCCGCTAGGATAGAGGCGAACATCGGCTATGCCTTGAGTCAAAAGAATAATCATGCGGTCAGCGAGTCGGCCGGTCTTTGGGCGTGTGGGGTCGTTTTTCCTGAGTTGCATGGAGCTAAGGGGTGGCGTGATGAGGGCAAGCGGTTGTTCAAACGGTGTGTCCTAGATTTGATTTATGATGACGGTTCTTTTACGCAACACTCGGTGAACTATCACCGCGTTCTCTTGCATCTCTGTCTGTGGGTCTGCGCTCTGGGCGAATCTGCAGGAGACCCTCTGGATGAGGAGGTGAAGCAACGGATTATGAGCGCGATCGATTGGCTGGATCGATTGGTGGTCGGCAATGACGGGGAAGTCCCAAATTATGGAGCGAATGATGGCGCGCTGGTGTTTGCCCTGACAAATTGTCGGTATGATGATTTCCGCCCGGTGGTGCAGGCTGCGTCTTTGGTGCTTACTGGCGAGCCGAGGTTTCCTGACGGCCCTTGGAATGAGGAGACGTTGTGGTTTGGTGGCGTGGAGCGTCTGCCTAAGGGGCGCGGGAGCTTAAGCCGTTGTGTTCCCGAATTGCAGGCGGATTTGGGAGGATACTATGTTTTGAGAGCGGACCACGGGGCGGTTTTTGTGCGATGCCCACAGGAGTTTTACCATCGTCCCGGACAAGCAGATTTGCTCCATGTGGACCTTTGGTGGCGGGGGCGGAATATTGCCACGGATGCTGGTACGTTCAGTTACAATTCAGAGGGTCCTTGGGATAACGGACTCGTGCATACCCGAGTTCACAATACGGTTTGTGTCGAGGGAAACGATCAAATGGAAAAGGCGGGCCGGTTTATGTTTCTTCCTTGGCCGAAGGGAAATCTGCGATATCGCGCACTGGATCGTTATTTGGGATTGGACTATTGGGAGGGAGAGCATTTCGGCTACTCTTGGTTAGAGCGGGGCATAATCCATCGTCGAGGCATCGCGCGATTGGGCCAGGAGAGTTGGGTCGTAATCGACTATTTGTCTCAGGTTCACGGCAAAGGGTGGGAGGTGAATTGGCTGGCGCCGGATTTGCCTCATAAATTGAAGTGGGTGGGTGGGCGTTTGGCGGGGGTGGTTCTTGAGTTGCCCGAAGGACGTTACGCTGTCGACTGGTTTTCGTTAGAGAACCTACCGGATGCGGACTGTGTCAGAGCCGATCTGGCTTCCACCCGTGGTTGGCGGTCGCGTTACTATAACCACCGTGAGCCGGCTCTTTCATTCCGGGTGCAGGCGGATCGTGGATCTGCGTTGGTGGCCACTGTCTTTAGGCCGTGTGACGTCATCGTGGAGCATCATGCCCTGGGGTTACGACTTGCTGGCAACGGGTGGGAGGGCTCAGTGATTTTTGGCGCCACCGTTCAAGACCCCGAGCTGCTGGTGTCGACGGTGCAATACTCCGAAGCAGGGAAAAGTCAGGAATTGACGTTAGTGAGATGAAGGTTGTGTTGATCCACCAGACGTTTGTGGCTCCCGAGGAGGCGGGGGGGACGCGTCATTTTGAGCTGGCGTCCCATTGTGAGAAGCAGGGGATTCAGTTTACTATCGTTGCCAGCAATCTGACTTATCTGACGGGGAAGAGCGTTATCGAGAATCCCGGCTTGATTACCGAAGAAAAGCGCGGGCCGGTGCGAATTCTGCGGGCCAGAACGTTGGCCACGCTGCATCGATCCTTTTTTTGGCGAACCTTGTCTTTTCTGAGTTTTATGGTGACGTCGGTATGGGCAGGGCTGCGAGCCGGGCCGGTCGATCTGGTCATGGGGACGTCTCCCCCGATCTTTCAGGCGTTGTCGGCATGGGTGGTTGCTCTGTTGAGAAGGCGGCCGTTTGTCTTCGAAGTGCGAGATCTTTGGCCGGAGTTTGCGATTGATATCGGCATCTTAAAGAATCCGATATTAATCGGTATCGCTCGATTGCTAGAGCGGTTTTTATATTGGCAGAGCGAGCACTTGATGGTGAATTCTCCAGCCTATAAAAAGTATTTGACTAAGCAGAAGGACGTCGATGCCAACAAGGTCACGCTCATTCCGAATGGGGTCAATCCCCAGATGTTCGACCCCAACGCGTGTGGCGAGGCGTTTCGACGCGAATGGGATTTGGAGGACAAGTTTTTGGTGGTTTATGCGGGGGCCGTTGGCATGGCGAACGATATTCCCAACATTCTTCGGGCGGCCAGGGGCCTCATGTCCGATGAAGGTATCCATGTGGCGATTGTTGGCGATGGGAAGGAGCTAGGAAAAATGAAGGAGTTGGCTGCCGAACTGAAGGTGACCAATGTCACCTTCACAGGGGCTATGCCAAAATCAAGGATGCCGGAGGTATTGGCTGCCTCCGATGTTTGTTTGGCGACGCTGCGTGATATTCCCATGTTTCGAGCGCCTTATCCGAACAAGGTTTTCGATTACATGGCTGCGGGACGACCGACAGTGTTAGGAATCGACGGCGTGATTCGAGAAGTGATTGAGGAAGCTGAGGCTGGCATTTTCGTGCCGCCTGGAGATTCCGGCGCCTTGAGTGCGGCGATTCAGCGGTTGCGGCAAGATCCGGAGCTATGTGCGGCTATGGGGCGAGCGGCTCGCGACGGCGTGGTCAGGAATTTTGACCGATCGGTCCATGCGAGGAAGTTTGGGGAGTTGCTATATCGGCTGGTGCCGGGCCGGGATTAAGTCGGAGGTTACTGGATATTTTTGGCAGAGGAACCAATTCGAAATCTTTCATTATGAAGACCGTTCGGAAACTTGTGATCGTTGGCGCCGGTGGCTACGGAATGGAGGCTCTTTGGTTGACTGAGGATATAAACCAGAGTGAAACCATGGAATACACTTGGGAAGTATTGGGTTTCGCTGATGACAATCTGGATAAAAAGGGGGAGGCATTCTGTGGTTATCGGATATTGGGCACAACGGAAGAGGTGTGTCGCGATCTCGATCGGGAGGTGTATTTTCATTGCGCGATCGGCAATAACGTCAGTCGTCAGCGGGTGGCCAAACTCATTACTGGTCGGGGGTTTCAAGGGGCGACTTTGATTCACCCTTCGGTCGTGTTCCATCATTCCGCCTCGGCCGGGCCGGGAGCGTTTGTTAGCGCGGGAAGCGTCGTGGCGCCGATGGCCAAGATTGGCGCATTTGCCATTGTCAACATTTTGGCGGGCGTCGGGCATCATTCGGTCATTGGCGATTTTGCCCAAGTGTGTCCGGGGGCGAGGGTCAACGGCTGGTGCAAGATTGGGGAGTTGGCCTTCATCGGTTCCAATGCGAGCATTCAACCGGGAAAATCGGTTGGGCAGGGTGCCACGCTGGGCGCCAATGCTTTTGCGTCTCGAAGCCTGGAGCCTTTCTCGACGGTGGTAGGGCCTCCTAGCCGGACTCTGCTCCATTCGAGAGCTCAGCGGTCTTGATCTAGACGAAAAGCGAGATTGGGTGGTGCTTGCAATGAACCCAAAGGTTAGGAAGCGTTTGATGACAAGATAGCTATGCCTCCGTTAATGAAATTTTGGAAGTGGTTGCCGAGATTGTTGGTGCGAAACCGGCTCCAATAGTGCAGGATGCGGACTTATACAGTTTTGAGAGCCTCGGCGCAGCAAGGCTTGTGGCTTTGTCTGCAAGTGAACGAGAACGGTTATGATTGAAGAGGAAGTTAAGGGCGTCGTGCTCAAGCAACTAAAGATAGACGCAGCGGTATACAACGAAGACTTGGCGGTCGGCGATATCCCGGCGTGGGATTCAGTGGGGCATGTCAACCTTCTGATGGCGATTGAGGAGCGTTTTGGCATTTTGTTCGATGTTGTGGATGCGACGGATATTGAAACTGTGGCGGATTTGGTCGAGAAGACCAAGGACTACATCGGCCAAAAGGGCCGGTAGGAAAACGACTTTATGTGGATGGTTCCTGATATTGTTCGGCAGGGGGCCGAGAGGTTCGGTGATAAGGTCGCGGTGAGTGATCCGGACACTGAGTTGAGCTATGTCCAACTTGCGACGGCGGCGGCCAGATTTGCTAATCTGTTGTGTGAAATAGGCGTTGAGGTGGGTGATCGCGTGTTAGTGGTGCTGCCGAATTCGGTCCGATTTACGCAGGCGCACTTCGGCATTTTGTCAGCTGGCGCCATTAGCGTGCCTTGTGATTCGGCGATTACTCGGAAGAGCCTTACTGGAATTTACCGAAATTGTGAGCCGCGTGTGTTGGTGACAGACGCTTTGTCGTTGAAGCGTCTTTGTCTGGATTCGGAGCCGCTGGGTTTGGAAGGAATCTTGGTCTTCGGCGCGATGGATTCGGATGACAAAAATACGAACTGCCGTTCTGTTGAGGACGCCCTGGCCGATGACTCCAGGGATGTGGGTGCTGATATGCAGGTTCAGGATGACGCGGTGGCAAGTCTCATGTATACGACCGGCACGACGGGAGGTGCCAAAGGGGTTCCGTTAACTCACCGCAATATTCACGCGACGCTCACTAATATCACTCGATTCATCGGCTATACCGAGCAGGATCGCGAGGTAATCATCCTCCCGCTGTCTCACAATTTTGGTCTGGGGCACCTGTATTGTAATTTGATCAGCGGCGGCGGCGTTTACACGGAAAACGGAATGGCAAGAGTGGGGCGGGTCTTGAAGAAGCTATCCGAATTTGGTGCGACCGGGTTTCCGGGGACACCGACTGGGTTTGGGATCCTCATCGACAAGTATGGAGAGGTCTTAAGGCAGAGAGGGCAGCATTTGAGATTTTCGGTCATCAATTCGGCTCCCTTGCCGCCGGAGCGAACGGCCCAACTCCAAGCGTTGCTGCCGAACCTCGATATCATGGTTTATTATGGTCTGACGGAGGTTTCGCGCTCGACCTTCATTTCGCTGACTAGCAAAGGGCCGAATTACTATGCCTCAGTGGGCAGAAGCATGGATGGTGTTAAGATTGAGGTTTTGGATTCTAATGGCCAGGGACAGTCACCGGGCGAGTCCGGGGAGGTGGCGATCAGTGGCCCGACGGTAACTTCCGGCTATTGGCGGAATGAAGAATTGAATCGTGCTGTTTTCAAGAATGGACGGCTTTACACGGGAGATTTGGGCTACAAAGATGAACAGGGGCACCTTTTTCTCACCGGACGAAAGAAAGATTTTATTAATGTCGGGGGTTACAAGGTCAATCCGGCGGAGGTGGAGAAGGTGATCGAGGCTTATCCCGGTGTTGGCGACGTTGGCGTTGTTGGTATCGAGGGCGTGGGAGGGGTGACAGGGGAGTCGGTCGTTGCTGGTGTTGTCGTGGAGGTGGAGCCGTTTGATTTTGGTGCACTGGAGACTCATTGTTTGCGACAGTTGGAAAAGTTTAAAGTACCGGCGGTGTTTGAACGAGTGGATGCCATTCCGCGAGCGAATACCGGAAAGGCGAAGCGGGTTGAACTGGCAAAGTTGATTCGGAGTCGTTGGGTCGGGGAGGACACTTAGGGTGTTACGGCTACGTTTACCCATCCCAAGATTTTTTGGAGCCGGCGAAATTTTGCACGGTAAGGGCAGCCTCTCGGCGCTGCGGACGCTCGATGGCGTTGACGTGGCGGTGGTGGCTTCCCGCTCGGTCCTGCGGCATCATCGGAGTGAGATTGAGCGAGCGGTCAATCATCTGAAACTAAGTGTTTTGGAGTATCCAGGGGGAGAGCCTAACCTGACAAGTGTTGCGGCTGTGGCCGAGGGAATGAGTCAGGCGCAACCCAATTGGATCATCGCAATTGGTGGAGGTTCGGTTTTGGACGGAGCCAAGTTGGCTTGGATTCTTTATGAGCACCCCGAGACGGATTTTGAGGCGCTGAGCCGGCCGTTTGCTTTGAGGCAGCTGCGGGGGAGGAGCCGTTTCGTCGCTGTGCCCACGACTGCGGGCACGGGATCCGAGGTCAGCTCGGCGGCGGTCATCACAGGCGACGAGGACGGGCGGAAACGAGCGATTGTTTCCCATGAACTGATCCCTGACATTGCAATTTTGGATCCGAAACTAACGGTCAATGTCCCGCGCGCTGCTTTGATTGCCGCTGGCATGGATGCACTGGCTCATTCTGTCGAGTCGTATGTTTCAAAGTTTTCTAACCCGATGGCGGACATTCAGGCGGAGAAAAGTGTTGAGATCATCCTTCGGTTGCTACCTCAGACGGTCGATGATCCAGAGGATATGGAGGCTCGGCTGGAGATGATGGTTGCGGCGTTGATGGCAGGATGGGTCCAGAATCTAAAGGTACCGGGAATCGGGCATGCCTTAGCGCATCAGCTGGGTCTGTTTGGCATCGCCCACGGAATGGCTTGCGGCGGGCTGCTGCAAGCGAGCGTCTCGATCAATCTGAGAGATGAGATAGTCGCGAGAAGATACGCTAGGCTTGCCAGTAGCTTGAGTGTGAGCGGTGTAGAGGGTTTGAACGCAGTGATCTCGGAGTTGAAGGCGAAACTTGAGTTTTCATCGTCTTTGGCCAATCTGTCCTCAACTCGGGAGCTTTCTCCCGCCCAAACTCGATTGGTGTTCGAAGGCGCTCATGCGGATATCTGTGCTCGGGCCAATCCTGTTGCGGTGACTGATGATCTGTTGGCCGAGATGCTCGAAAGGTCATGGTAGCTGTAACAGAAAAGAACGCCATGGACGCGCTCCTGAAGCTGCATCCGTTTGCTTGGCAGGGACAGGCTGGTCGAGATATGTACTTGGAGGCTGTCAATGAAAGCTACGGTCATCACTTCCGGTCGTGCTCGGCTTACCGGAAATTCTGCGAGCGACGTGGGTTTGGCGCCGACGCTCGGTTTGATCGCCCGGAGGATCTGCCGTTTTTATCGGTGCAGGTCTTCAAGGAGTATTCGGATCTGCTCCGATCTGTAGCAGCGGATGAGGTGCGCATGACACTAAGTTCTTCGGCCACTAACGGGCGACCTAGTATCGTGGCCGTGGATAAAATCACGTCAAAGCGGCAGATCAAAGCGTTGGCTGCGGTGATGGGCGCGGCATTGGGCGGCAGACGACGGCCGTTTCTGGTGTTTGATGCTAATCCGAGAGTGGTGGGTGCGGCTGCGTTGGGCGCGAGAAATGCCGCAGTCCGTGGATTTCTGAATCTAGCCTGTGAGGTGCGCTATGTGATGGATCTCAACCCTGACGGGAGACTGTTGCCAAATAAAGAAGTTCTGGAGAGGGAGCTGGAGGGTCTGGCGAATTATAGCGAGCCTGTCTGTGTCTTTGGATTTACCTTTGTGCTCTATGTTTACGGAGCAAAGCCCTTGATGGACTCTGGGGCGCGGTTTGCGCTGCCGGCGGGCTCGAAGGTCGTGCATATTGGCGGCTGGAAGAAATTAAAGGACCAGCAGGTTTCGAAAGAGGTTTTTAACGAGACCATGGCCAATCTATTCTCGATCGATCCGGGGTCGGTGGTGGATTTTTATGGGTTCACGGAGCAAATGGGTGTCACCTATCCGGATGGTCGGTCTGGCTTGAAGTGTGTTCCGGTTTTTTCAGACGTGATTGTTCGCAATCCTGTCAACCATGAGGTTTTGCCAGCGGGACAAGAGGGTTTGTTGGAGTTTGTCACTCCCCTGCCCTATTCATATCCTGGCTTGGCGGTCTTGACCGATGACGTTGGGGTGGTGCACGAATCCAGCGGGGAGACGGATGAGGATGGTTGGACGTGCAAGCGTTTTGAGGTGTTGGGCCGGGTGAAGGAGGCGGGACCACGAGGGTGCGGCGATGTTATGAGCGACAAGATTGCTCCGGCGTCCCGCAGGCACCGAGCCGCCACGGACTCGGGCAAGGTGAGCGATGCAAGGCTCCTTTTTGATTTAGACGGTAACTACTGTCCGGAGAATCTCGATGGTCCCATTATACTTGGAAAACTACCAAGGGTAGAGGATCTGCGGGCGTTGGCTGCGAGGGTCAGGGAGCGGCGTACCGTTCTGGATCAGTACTCAATCGACGAATTGATTCTGCTGGTGGATCGGACGGCGCAAAGGTGGATGTCTCCGGATTCCCGACTGTTTCCTCTAAGAACGCAGGGTCTGCAATTCCTCAGCAGTTGGTGCCGAGCCGGTTCGATGCGGCGGGTGGCCGATCTTTCGTTCCGAGGGATTCGAGGGGTGATGGATGGGCCGCAGAGTTTTGAGAGCACGAATCGTCGTTTGGTGTTCGCTCGTCCGCGTGGTTTGGTGGCGCATTGGCTTGCGGGAAATGTTCCCCTGTTGGGGATGTTGGCTTTGGTCCAAGGCATTTTGACCCGGAATGCCAATCTGTTGAAGACGGCGAATTCCTTCTCCAGTGTGCTTCCATCCCTGCTGGATATGTTCCGAGATCTTGAGGTGAAAGCGCCTAGTGGGCGGACGTTGCGCGGCAACGATGTGTTGGGAGCCTTGGCAGTGGTCTATTTCCCGAGAGAGGACTTGGCTAGCGCAACTGCGTTTTCCGAGGTGGCGGATGTCCGGGTAGCCTGGGGGGGGCGGGAGTCGATCGAAAGTGTGATGCAGCTCCCGCGCAGCCTCTGGGCTGAGGACATTTTCTTTGGCCCGAAATTGTCGTATATGGCCATTGGTCGCGAATATCTGGATGGCGGGCGCAAACAGAAACGCACGCTGCGGCGGGCTGCTACCGACGCTTCAGTGTTTGATCAGTACGCCTGTGCGTCACCGCACACCATCTTTGTGGAGCGAGGGGGCGCGGTCAGTGCCAAGGAGTTTGCTGAGCGGTTGTCTGAGGAAATGCAGAAAGCGTTGGTCCGAATACCTAAGGCGCCTGCTGATTCCGCCACGGAGGCGCAGATCGAATCCGTGCGTTTGCGCTATGAGCTGACCGGAGATTATTGGAGGTCAGAGGGCTCGGATTGGACTGTTCTCTATGACGGAGAATCAGTCAGCGGACTGGCCGATCCGGTGTACTCACGGGTGGTTTCGGTCCGTGCTGTTGACGATATCTTGTCTACGGCCAGCTACGCCAGTTCAGGCGTCCAAACAATCGGGCTGGCCGTTGAGGGCGAGCGGCGACTGCAATACGTCCGGGAGGCGGCGTTGAGGGGAGCGGAACGATTTCCTGATGTCGGAAGAATGACTTTTTTTGATTCTCCTTGGGACGGACTGTTTCCGATGGATCGGTTGGTTAAATGGATCACCGTCGGCGGCCCGTGCTGAGTGGCGATCGGATGCGATGAAAAGGTCAAAGATTGCAGCAACATCCTACTGCGTGACGGAGCGGCGATTGTCTTATGAAGAGTTTAACGAACGGTTTGGCCGGGATGCGATGGAACATTGGATGTTGATCGGAGCGAAATCGACCTGCTGCTTTTCGCGACGCAGACATCGGATTATTTGCTGCCGGCCACCGCTTGCATCTTCTAGGAGCGAATCGGGCTGAGCATGTCGTTGGGAGCGTTCGAGATCTATCTAGGTTGTGTTTTTAATATCTCTATTCGCTGGTGATTTCTCATGCTTACAATTAAGGCCGGGCTCGCGAAAACTGCGCTGGTGCTGACCGGCGATAGGGTGAGTCGTATCCTCCATTCTTAGGATCGGGGCGGTCGTTCCTTTATTTTGGGGTGCGGGGGCAGCTTTTTTGGTAAAGGCCTCGGCGGGAGCGTCTGGAAGCTTTGTTGATTTTTCACTGGGCACTGATGGGAGAGAGCATCGTCTCCTCATGGCCGCCGATGCGGTCTTCGGGAGCCGAGGTCTGGCGGTTCGACAGTGGCCATCGCCTTGACGGATGCTTGGTTGAAGGGCTGACTCCGGACGGGGATGTGAGTGGTGCTAGTGGCGTTTGGCGTAGATTATCTTGGGGAGCGACGCTTGTGGAGTGACCTAAGGGAACGCGGGTTCCGTTTGTACCTACGCCTACGGTGGTGCCATGCTCTCGAGAATCGGGGGAATTTGTGATGCAAGTCCGATGTAAACGAGACTTTGGGGTTAAGTGCCAAGCCCGCTTATATCGTTGCGCAGCATGATTTTTAAGCGTCGCGTTTTCGATCTTTCGGTTGCCATCATCTTCGCTCCCTTGTGGGGGACGCTGATTGGAGTGCTATCGGTGCTGGTTTTCTGGAACTTAGGGAGGCCGATATTCTTTCGGCAAATGAGGGCCGGATTAGGTGGTCGGCCATTTGAGTTAATTAAATTTCGGACGATGTCGGACAAGAGGGATGAAAGGGGAAGGCTGCTACCGGACGAGGCTCGGTTGAGTGGTTTTGGCAGGCGGTTGAGGTCCTTGTCGTTGGATGAGCTGCCTGAGTTGATCCATGTTCTTCGGGGCGATATGAGCCTCATAGGACCTAGGCCGCTGCTTCTCCGGTATGTTGAGCGGTACAATGATCGCCAAATTAAACGACTCAAGGTGTATCCGGGATTGACGGGTTGGGCTCAGGTCAATGGAAGAAACTCTTTGTCGTGGGATGAACGGCTGGAACTGGATGTGTGGTATGTCGAAAACAGAAATTTAGTGCTGGATATTAAAATATTGCTGAGGACGGTGGTTTGTGTGCTGAAACGGGATGGGATTAGCGCGGAGAGTTCGGCGACGATGGAAGAGTTTAGAGGGTCTTCGGAGTCTTAATCTAAAGCACAGTGAGCATGGAGTGGGATGGGAGGACCTTTTTGTGTTTCGGGTCCTGCTGAGAGGCAGGATGACAGAAGACTCACCCGCTCATTAATTCATTTTCTTATATTATAAGACACCCGTGATGTCGAATAGATAGGTGAGAGTCTTCGATTGGTTCGTGTCAGAAATGCCGGTGGATTAGAGAATCAGGTAAATCGGTTATGTTGCGAGCGAGAAAATCTTCAGGTCGACAAAGTCGGATAGTAAGTGCCTGGAGTTGGCTCGATGCTGCGAGTGGAGCCTGCATCTACTTTGGCGCAGTTTTCGCACCGTGGGCGTTCGGCACCGTCCATCCGTGGGCCATCAAAGTAATGAATGGGGTGGGCTTCGTCCTGGGGGTTTTGTTCCTTTTGAAAACGGGCCTCGCTCGGGGGTGGGTATTGCGGTCGGATTCTGAGCAATGGAATGCTTTGGTGGAATATCGCGACGAACTTCCTCGGCGTAGGCGTTGGTTAATGGTCCTTGCGTGGCTGATGGTTTTCTTAGTTGGCTATATCTTTCTTCATTGGATCAATGCCAGGGGTACGTTTGATCCGAGAGTGATGGGATTCATTTACCATGAAAAGTATCTGCCCCTATTTCCCCATAGTTATGATCAACCTTCAACTGGGGAAACTTTTTGGCGGTTTCTAGCGTTGGCTCTCGGATTTTGGGCGACGAGAGATTGGCTCAAGGATCTGCCAGGCAGGTTTCTCTTCCGGTCTCGTGGGCAGCAATTGACTCGGTGGACTCCATATCGTCGGATGAAGAGGCTTCTGGTGGTTTTGGTGGTCAATGCCATGGTTTTAGCCTTGGTAGGAATCTTACAGCGACTCGACGGGAACATCAAATTGCTGTGGATACACACGCCCCAATTTCCCCTTGCTGAAAGCCACTTCGGTCCCTTCGCTTATCGGGGAAATGCTTCGACCTACTTCAATCTGCTATGGCCGTGCTGTTTCTATCTTTTACTGTGTCTGAGGCAGGAGAGGCTGAGAAGAGGCCGGGTGCTTCGAGCAGGCAGGGACCCCCATGTATTTTTTTTCCCCGGGATCATCCTTCTGGCCTTGGTCCCGGTCATATCGACAAGTCGTGCCGGATTGCTTTTCGGGTGCTTATTGGGATTGGCCTGTCTCGTGTTTGGCGGGTGGCGTTTTCGCGCAAAGCGGTTCTTTCTGATGATCTCTGGGGTGACGTTCATTGCGATAGTCGCCGGTGCTTTCAGCTTAGGAATGGCGCGGGCTGTGGAGCGAATGCAACTTACGTTTACCGGAGCTTCTAGTCTGAACGGATCTTCTGGGGGACTGGGAAGGGAGCATATTTATCTGGACAGCCTTCCTATGGTCAGGGATCACCTGATTTGGGGAGCTGGCCCGGGTTCTTTTTCCAGCATCTATGCTGTGAATCGAGGCCTTCGATACTGGAGGCATATTGAACCTAACGCCCCGTTGAATGATTGGAGTGCGTGGGTTCATTGCGATCCTCTGGAGTTTTTGATTACGTTTGGTTTGGTCGGGTTCGTCGTGCTGTCGGGAATTCTGTTCATTCTCGTCTTTGTGCCCGTCGGAGATGATCAAGAGGATGCTTGGGTGGCCAATTCGGGTTTTCTTCGATTGGCGTTGGGTGGTTTCTGTCTTCACAGCGTGATTGATTTTCCCTTCCAGATATATTCGCTCCTGCACGCATTTCTGCTGGTTGCGGTGGTCCTAGCCACGTTGGGCGGCAAGACCCCGATGTACCAGCGTCTAGTTCCGTGAATCGACCGGTTCACCGTCTCGGCAGACCGCATTCTTGGCAAAAGGTGCAAGCACTCAGGTGGCGAACCCTCCTTAAAGGACATTAGGGCTTTTTGGAGATTGGTTCTCTCTCTGACAGTCTTCCTCCGGGATTTGAAGCGGGATGAGATTCACTCGTCGAAATCACTGACGATTGAAAAGGTTCTTGGCTTTGACCGGGATTTCGGGGTAAGGTTTATTGAGAAAGAGAGGAACCGTAGTTACTGAGAGGGGTACGGTTGTCAGGTCTTATTGAGAAGCATAAGGTCTCGTGTTTCGATTCATTCCCAATATGCGTTTCAAGAATCTGTCGATCTACGGCATGGCTTTGCTGGTGGTTGCATTGTGGCAGTTCCCGGGGGTTTGGTACGCCGGTGTCGACGAGACGACGGACTTTGTTTGGTTTCGGGAACAGTTCGACATTGAGGGATGGACCTTCGATGAGCGGCCGGTTAGCGACGGAGCGGAAGAGCAGCTCGCCGCCGACCTCATAAGCAATGGTGAATTTGTTTCAGACGAGGGCCATTTGGTGCGCGTGTTCTCGGCGAAGAGGTTTTATGAAAAGAAAAATGCCATAGGGTTATTGACGCACACACCGGACAATTGTTGGTCGATAGCAGGTATGAGGGTGGTGCCGGTGAAACCTTACGTGATCACCAAAGAAGTGGACGGAATCGAGATGATGCTGGAGCGGCGGGTTTTTAGTGCGGGGAATGCGCGGGAATTGGTTTATTTCGGGGCGACTGTCGGCGGGAAACCGCTTCCTTACCGGATGGACGTCCATCTGAATGCGGCCTTGGGAAATACGGTGACGGAGCATCGTTCGGGCCCCTTGTCTCGGCTTGTTAATCCAAGGGTATGGGGCTGGGCCTTTGAGTCGTTTCAGAACAGAACCCGACTGGCTGGGCCACAACAGTTCATCAGAATATCGACTCCGGTCACAGATGACATCAAGGAGGCAGAGAGACGATTGAATTTCTTTCTCGAGAAATGGTTAGTCTCGACGCCATACATTCCCGATGATGCAATGTCGATGAGCGATGCGAGAACCGAGTAAATCAGGACGGCTGGGGCTAGTGCAAGAGCTACTTCTTTGGGCGCCTGCTCTGATGGCGTTTTGTCTTTTATGTGACAAGGCAAGTTGGTTCTGGGTGAACGTTCCGGAAATGCAGTTTGGCTGGGCCATTCCTCTCTTGGGAGGCTATCTCATTTGGGAACGATGGCTTGACCGAGGAGTCCGGGTCGAAAAGTGGGGTGTGGCGTCGGTTGGGTTAATGTTTTTGGGTTGTGCTTCCATCTTTGTGACGCAGATCTATCAAGCCGCCTATGGCCTCACTGCTGCTAGCATGAGTGGAGTGGGACTGGGTTTCCTTTTGATTGGTCTCGCCAATGCGTCGTATATTCATGGCTTTGCTGGCATTCGACAGTTTTGGTTCGGCTTTGCGTTCTTATTGCTCGCCATTCCAATCCCTTCCATAATCTATGAAAGAATTGTGGGAACGTTGCAGAACTCTGTGGCTTGGATGACCGTCGAGCTTTTGGCATTGTATGGTATCCCAGCCCAACTACAGGGAAGTTTGGTGCAGCTCCCTAGCTGTACTGTCGGCGTCAATGAGGCCTGCAGCGGCATTCGGAGTCTGCAGTCAACGTTAATGGCCTCTTTGTTCATCGGTAGTCTGACTCTCAAATGGTGGTTCGCTCAGATTGCCCTTTTAGTGTTTGGATTGTTGTTGGCGATCATCGGCAATCTGGTGAGAGTCTTTTATCTGAGCGTATCCGCTTCGAGGGAAGGGGTGGAGGTCTTAGACTCCGTCCATGACACGGCCGGGTGGTCGATCTTGCTTTTTACCATTGTTGGAGTCGTTTTGCTGTCTTGGATACTTGGGAAGATTGAGCAGTGGGTGATTACTGTGAGCCCCGGTGTGGTTGGTTTGAAGTCGCCAGTTGGTGGAGACGTTCAGGGCAAGCGTGTGTAGAGGGAGCGGTGTTGCCCCGATTGATAAGGCGGGCCGCATTCAGTGATAGCGATTAGCAGGGCTCACGGAAACATCAATAATTCGGCAGCATCTAAACACGACGACTCAAATTATGCCGCATAATGGCGTACGATACGAGCACCCCGACACGAGATGAAAGCTGTGGCGAGAAAGCTCGAGATTACCGATGCCGATGTGATGCGCATCGCCATACAACAGGAAATCCAACGCTCG
>JAMASS010000024.1 GCA_024761205.1 Limisphaerales bacterium | reverse complement strand
TTTCCGCCACCCTCTTGGGCGGCCCTATCCTAAACCAACGGAAACACCCCCGTCCGTCTTTCCCTGACCTTGAAGATTGTTCTCGTCCGCTGACGCTTATGAACAACCAAAATAGCCAACACCTTAAAATCCCGGATTATTTTGGGAAAAGACGCTTTAACGGGATTGGTGCGAAGGCTTTTCCTGATCGGTTGAGAAGATGGATGCGCTCCCATCCAAGGAAAAGCTAGCCGATGCTCTTTGCCTGTTCGCGGCGGACGCTGAAGGGGTCGGCGGAGAGTCGGGCGCTTTGGGAGTGCGGCAAACCTAGTCTCGCGCTCTCAACAGCCAACCCTCGCGTTCACCATCTGGTTCTGCACGGAACTTTGCCTGCCGATCAACGAGTCGGTATCCCCTCAAAGGGTGCCCA
Source organism: Limisphaerales bacterium (assembly GCA_024761205.1). Lineage (GTDB taxonomy): Bacteria > Verrucomicrobiota > Verrucomicrobiia > Limisphaerales > AAA164-E04 > UBA2970. The sequence goes on along the minus strand of JAMASS010000024.1, from coordinate 78,366 downwards.
ATGCCTACTGCCCTTCACCCGTTGGCCGATCGGTTGCGGGAAGATGATCCGTAGCTTGCCGCCCGGTGGCCCCAATCCATCGGCCGCTATCACTGGAGGCGCGGACATTCGTTGCGCGGATAGCGGAGTTCAAGCCCTGGCATAATTGAACCGCTGCATTTTTCAAATCGCCACCGGCAACGTCAGGCAACCTGGCTGCCCAATGACAAGGTGCTGCGACCCTATTTCAGCGCTAGACCGGTCGAGGAGAGCGGCTGGAGTTGGAGCCAAAGGAATTGGTGTGCCGATTTCTCCAACATACATTGCCCTAGGGAGTTCGGCGTTCCGTTACTTCGGATGGCTTCATCATGGCGCTAGAACGCAGGCTGAGCGAGCCCGAGCACTGTTAAAGCGGTCTCCCCCGGGCGGGCAGTCTCCAAAAACAAGCCGGCGGGGGGAAGCTCCTCACGATAAAACCGCGCAGATTTGGAGTCTTGCCGATGGGCGTTTTCAGAGGGCATGGATGCAGAATTTGGTTATTAGCTGGTTCACTAGTTGGAGGATGGTTTGTCGCCATTAGCGGGGATAATACCGCGAAGTTATGGGATGTGGAAAACTTCTATGGAGGGTTAGTTTGTCTCTTGGGCTCGAAAGTGATTCCCGAATCCAATGCGTTTGAATATTCGCCTGATGTGAACTGGTTTGCCATCGGGAATGGGGGGCGGGAGCATTAGTCTTTGTGATACTCACGATGGTTTCGTGAAGAAGAAATTCAAAGCGCACTGGGGGCGGTCAGTTCAATCGCCACATCCTCTGATGCTCGCAGGATTGTGTCTGGGGGGTTGATAGAGCGATCCGAATTTGGGAGGTAGAGAGTGGCCGGGAGGTTCGCGCTTTCTCAGGAGTTCATGGAACTGTTAGAGCGATTGCGCTGTCGTCGGATGATCGCCTGCTGGTCACGGGAGCGACGGTTTAAAGGCTCGGGTTTGGGATCTGAGAGGGGTGAAGTGATTCATACTTTGGAGAAGCTTACGGGATTAGTAGGGGCAGTGGCGATCTCGTACGACGGCCGATGGAACGATTGTTGGACGAGTGTGAAATGGCCCTCGTTCTCAATCAAAAGGTGGTTTTCGAGATCTTGGATGTATCAAGAGATGGGTAATCCCCGATCCGTTCGCTTTGCCAGAGATTGTTGAGCTGGCGTCTGTTCGCTTGACCGATGGCGAAGGGAAGCCGGTTTCCGGGATTTCGGTTGATTTGGAATAGAATGGCCGATGCTTGAGGGAGAACTGGTTTTCCTCGGTGATAGGAAGGGTGACTACGATCAAATCTTTTTCTTCGGGCATATTTGAGTCTGCGGCATGGGGTTGATTCACGTGATGCAGTTTCACCGAGCGTACTTTGTGGGGGCGGGTTCGTCACTCACGTCGGGAGGGGCACCTCTGCGATGTGACGGAAAGGAGCAAGGAGTCGGTTTATCCGCTCTCACTAGGCTTTCCTTCGCAGAAAAACCGAAGATCAAAAACGGTCTCAACAGATGAATCTGTGGGGGCTCCGAGCTTCCCGCCTCATTCGGCAAAGGCGCGAAAGCAAGGAATGTTTGGGAGCTGAGAATCCGAAATCTGGCAATTCCTGAATCAAGTGGTATGCCTATAGCTGGGAAGCATCTGTGACCCGGTTAAATTGTTTGATGGCGAAAGCATTTCCTGAAATGGTTAGAGTGGTTCGAGGCAACCGTTGGGGTTGTTTGGTAAAAGCGGTGGAAAATAGCGCGATGTTGGCTCGGTTGTTGGCAAAGAGATTTTCGTGGGGGAGTCGAGTTTAGAGAGCGATGCCCGAGAACGGCTGTGATTTTGGCGCTATGTCCTCGAAGCAATCTATTTGCGATTCTTCAAGATCAATGACTATGCCACCGACTCTAGGTGCGTTGTATTGCGAAACGCGGGGTATTCAGTCGAATGATTTTGCGAAGACGTTGATTCTTGAATCAGCGCCTATGCCCGGGTGGATTTACGTGTGGTTGATTCTGCGTGTTCAACCGACACAGATCAAAGAGGACCTCAGCTTTATAGAGCGTTTCCGAACGGTCACGTCGATTGAGGAGCTACAGAGAGAAATCAATCTGCTTGCTTACTACCACAGAAACGGGCTGTCCATCTGGCGAAAATGGCTGAATCTGAGAGTCTCGGGGCGCCAATTGCGCCGAATAGCCAGAGAGTTGATCGGTTAAGATTCTGGTGCCTTTAACATGAATTCACAGGATGTATAGGATATTTTTTCTACTGACCCTGTGAATCCATATATTTGCATCGGTTGGTTCCTAGCAGGATCACTGAATGCAACGAACGATACCGCGCTAATGGTAAGGGCATCGGCTCGGAGTAGCCGGATGTTGGGTTGCTGCCACCAAATGAAGGTCCCTGAGCATCACTCAAAGGATGAACCGGTGACGGCAAGGGCGACCAAGATGGCTCAAGCGGTGTTCAGAATGCTGCCGTGTTAGCAACTAGCTCGGGAGTGGAACCTATCGGAATGCTATGAAGGTGAGGTTGACGGAGATAGAGTGACACGCGTTGAATCGCAAGATCGTACGTTAGGCGCTTTGTTTCCCAAAAAGATGAGAAAGTACACTCCGATACGATTCGATCTGGCGCGATAGGTGCCTTAGGCATGGGTTTCAGTTCCGGCAATGTTGAGTGGTTTGGTGGCAAAGGACTTTGGAATTCGATCTTCAGTGGGGTTGGGTAGGGTGTAGGGTCAGGAATTTACCTTGGTCCAGGAAGGGCCAAGGGATTGTAGGGATCGTTTCCTTTGTCGGACTAGTCTGAATGGTTAAAGGTGATCGTGCTCAGGCGTACATGAGAATCCACGGGCTCAGGAAGAGACCGAACACGAGGTGGCATCACTTGGCGAGGAGGGGTGAGCATGGGTTACGTTTCATAAAGTCGATCTATCAGAGGTCATTTTTGACATGGATGAACATGATGTGCAGGATTCTTTTTCATCCTGTTGATCCATGATTTTTTGTGGTAAGGAGGGGCCCCACACCAAGGCATGAAAGGACTAGGAGAGGGGAGGCAAGACTGCGGAATACGCGGAATCGGGATCAGCAGAGTGTCTGGTTCAGGATTCCGAAATTGTCTTCAGTTTTCCCCGTGACGATCGCACCGAGCCACGAGTTGCTAGGTGGCTGCGGGGAGGACCGGATTTGTTTTCATTGAGCTTCGCTTGTTGGGTGTTGATAGGTGATATTCCTGACTCCATTGCCATGAAAGGTAGGAAGGCTTTCGAGGCAGGGAGTCTCCGGCATCGAAGTAAGTAGAGATGAATATCTGATGGGTTGGCTTTCTCGGGGCCGCAGTCATAGATGGACTAGCGCTGTTTTTGGCAAGAGTCCCGTTTGCGGTCTCTGATTGGTTCACCGGATGACGTTTCGTTTTCGAGGCTTCAGCAGGTTGTGGAACGATGAAACAGGTGCAGCGCAAAATTCTCGGAGTGAGGCGCCGGATGTTCTGTCGCGGGCGGTGGTGGTCGCAGGGCTCGGGAAATCTCCTAAAATTGAAAGGAATCATAAACGAACAGTCAAACGCGAATCTCGGGGTGGAATCGGAGGTGCAACGAGCCTTGCAACGGCGCTTTTCCTCGTTGGTCGAAGTGGTCACTGAGGCGGTGCTTGATGAGAGGCGGGACTGGGGGCCGCATTGGACAAGAGGCCATCGGGGAAGGTGGACGTTTCCTCCGCTGGAATTTTCCTTGAGGGAGTCCGCTCTTGTGCTGAGTGCTTTCGAACCTCTGGCGGATGGTGATGTCGAAGTGGGTCACGAGGTTTGATTCCAATGGCGAAGCAATGAATGGCGGGAAGATAAGAGTGAGGTGAAACATGAGTAAGAAGTTTGCGCTAGAAATTCGAACCCGAATGAAGAAGGTGAACGGAAAGAACCGACCCGTTTACGAACCCTATTTGGTGCCGCCGCCTAAGGGAATGAAGTTTCCCTTAAAGGGATGATTGCGCATTCAGGGAGTGGATTCGGGCACCGACAAACAGAGTATGGTGAAGTCCTATGGTGATTCGCTGGGGGGATATCGATGTGAAGGTTCTGTTGGAGAACGGCAAGTTAGTGATCTTTCCACGCAAGGAAGGGAGTTTAATTACGAAACGATCGCCGTGGATTCCCGTGTACAAGGGAGGGAAGGGGAATTTGGTGAAGCGTCTGATGGTGGTCGCTGAATTTAGGCTAAGCGGGGAGGGATCGTGCCAAGAATCTGGGGGGGCAATTCGCGCTTGGGCGGAAGGAGAGATACGTTTACCGGGCCGTTCTCTTGCGAGTTCCTGGGGAAATTTTCCTCGGTGAAGTGGGCATGTTGGAGCTTGCTTCCCTCCTCTTGTGGGAGCCGTCGGTTGCGGGAGTCAATCTGTTTCGGTCAAAGCCGTATGCCGCGTTATTGCTACCCTACGGGGATCTTCATCCGGGCTAGGCGACGCAGCGAAGCTGGCGAGCGGGAAAAATTTTGTGAAATTGTACAGGGATGCTCATGGGGTTCTTGATGGCAGCACATGTTTTGAAGATATTGGCGAGGCGATCAAGAATGCACGGCGTTTCGTCTATATCATGGGGTGATCCCTGTGGCCAGGGGTCGATCTTGTTCGAGGGGACGACGGTTATGCGTGAATGTTATTGCGTAGACTTCTGATCAACAGGGCGGAGGAAAATGTTGTTGTCCGGGTGCTGGTCTGGGATGGCACCAATATAATGGGCCAAGGATTTGAAACGTTGACGACGATACGCTAGAGGCCTTTGGAAGCTCAAAGGTCAAAGTCGTCAGCGCGGATCCGTCGGGCAATCACTAAACAGTGTGAACTTCAGAGCAATCGCAGCCAATGCGGCCGTGGGGAGCGCAGAGGGTGGTTGAATCCTAGTTGAGGGGAATGGTGAATGTGATTAGGTGCTTCAGCTATCATCAGGAGACAGTTATTTGTGATGGCGGAGTGAATGGTGACCGAGTCTCTCCCATTGCCCTTGTTGGCAGGCTGGATTTGGCGCCTGGTCGATGGGACAGCCCCGAGCATTCCATTTCTGGTTGTTAGGTTCACCGCTTTATGGATGGGGAATGCCGCAACAGCGGAAAGGTGAACCCAAAATTTGTAATGGCTCTGCCTTAAGCTGGTCACTGAGGCTGAGCGTTTCCTTTAATCGGTTCGGTGGACTTGAATGAGCGCAGTATGAGCGGTTTACGGGATACCGATATCTGTCTTAGTGCCTATCAGTCGAAATGGTTCGAGCTCACTCTGGGAGATTGCACGGCGAAGGTCCAGGTGCGGTGGTGAATTTCCAGAACGATTTATGGCTCAAGCACCTGGAATCGCATCCTCGACAGCCGGTTTATGGGGAGGCTTGAAAGGATCTGCAATCTGACAAAACCAAGACTCTAGTAGTCCAGTTTGCGAAAGAGTAGAATTGGGACAGTTATCTCAAATCCAAGACTTTGCAGCACGGTCACCCGATGAATTATCCGGTGACGGTCTCCAAGCACGGTGGAATTAACGCATTAGGCGGCTGCTTGATTCCAGAGGCGATTTCCTTGTCTGGTTGTGTACATGGCAATGAGTCCAAACTACTTCTCAACGAAATTACCGGCTAGAAATCGTTAAAATCTTCCGGCCTGTTAAGCAGAGGCGACCGATCATAGGCGGATTTGCTAGACGAACCCGGACGAACGAATGGGACCAACCCTTGGGAACTACGGAACACTCGAAAAATGCGGAATCAGGGAATGGTGCTCCAGTCGATTTCAGTGCGGTTGGGGTGTAAAGCTATGTCTAGGAAATTTCGAAACAAAAAGAGAGGCAAACGCTCTACCATACGAGCCCAATACTGAAAGCCCAAGCGGGCCTACGGAGTAACATTCCGGCGGTTTCACTTAAGGAAGACATCATCCGTTCCCTCTTCTCTGTAGGCTTGCGAAACCATAAGACAGATTCAGACATTCGAATGCCAATCCCTCAAACATAGACACCCCGCACTCAGACATTGGAACATAAACTGTTCAAAAAAATTACAAGCAGACAACGTATCCACCTCAAATGCGGCGTGAATGAAAAAGACAGCACACTCCCACCCGAAGATCATCCTGGGTTGCGGCAGCCTGCTGCGCCCCAAGAAAAAGGGACTAAGATCCTTTCTACACTTTCAAGCTATTGCTGCCATAGGAAAGCATGGTTCCGGTCTTGTTGGCACCGCTTTTCAATTACCATCCCTCCTCAACGCCGATGTATCTCAATTAATCGGTAGCAAGCTCGGCCGTATTCAGTGGCATCCCCAACTGCAAACCTTTCCTATTTGCGTGTCTGAGCCACCTTGAGGCAAACTCCTTCCCACTCTTTAATGGATTACGAAGCGGTCATCGGCCTAGAAACCCACGTTCAACTGAAGACGCTGTCCAAAATGTGGTGTGGCTGCGCCAACGAGTACGGAGCGCCCCCCAATACAAACGTGTGTCCCGTCTGCCTTGGCCTGCCCGGGGTGCTGCCCGTTGCAAACGAGGAAGCCCTCCGCCTGACCGCCCTCACCGGCATGCTGCTCAATTGTCATGTTGCTCGCCATGCCCGCTTCGATCGCAAAAACTATTTCTATCCCGACGTCCCCAAGAACTACCAAATCACCCAACTAGCGCACCCCTCCACGGAAGAGGGCTATGTTGAATTCGAGTTTGAAGAAGATATTGCTAAGGTCCGAATCACCCGTGCCCATCTTGAGGAAGACGTGGGCAAAAGTTTCCACTTTGATCGACATAGCGGTGTCGACTACAACCGCGCCGGCGTGCCGCTTCTGGAGATCGTTTCCGAACCGGACATTCGCAGTGCCGACATGGCGTATGCCTACCTCAATGCCCTCGTCAACATCTTGACCTACGGCAAAGTCAGCGACTGTGATATGGAAAAAGGAATGGTCCGATGCGATGTCAATGTCAGTGTCCGCCCCAAAGGACAGACCGAACTCGGCGCCAAGATCGAGATCAAAAACATGAACACCTTCAGTGGGGTCCGACGAGCGATCAACTACGAAGTCGATCGTCAAATTCGCACTCTGACCAATGGCGAATCCCTCACTCAGGAAACCCGCCGATGGGACGATATCGGAGGCATCACCGAGACCATGCGCACCAAGGAAGACGCTCACGACTATCGTTACTTTCCCGACCCCGACCTGATGCCTTTCGAGCCCAACGACGAATGGATGGCCTCGGTCGCTGAACAAGTCATGGAACTTCCACTCGCCAGAAAACGTCGTTTCATTTCCGATTACAGCCTTCCCCCCGGAGATGCTGAGGTGTTCGTCAACGACGTCGCTCTTGGCGACTATTTCGAGCCGATCGCCAAGGCCTCCAAGTCACCGAAAGCCGTTGCCAATTGGGTCATCAACAATCTCCGTGCCAAGCTGGCTGAAAGCAACACCGACATCGAGGACCTGAAATTTGAGCCCGAGGGCATCAACGAACTCATCAGAATCGTCGAGAGCGGGAAAATCAGCTCCAAGATCGCCCAGGAAGTCTTTAGCGAAATGTTCGAGTCGGGAAAGTCGCCGGGAGCAACCGTCGACGAAAAAGATCTCGCTCAGGTGAGCGACACAGGCGCGATCGATTCGTTCTGCGATCAAGCAATCGCCGAAAACCCGAAGTCTGCCGGCGATTTCCGTGCGGGCAAGAAGGCGGCGCTCAACTTCCTCAAAGGCCAAGTCATGAAGCTCAGCCAAGGGAAAGCCAACCCCAATCTAGTCGGTGAAATTCTGGAGAAGAAACTCTCCAACTAAACCCGCAAGCGCAAAATCGTGCTGCCTAGCCTGTAAGCCTCCGTCCGCCACGACCTCGTGATCGAGAATACTAAAATCCATCCACTTTAGCGGCATCTGTGACACTGCAATGGTGTCCTGCACCGCAGCTCTCAAATCAAAGAGCTGCAAGGTAACCGGCTTTGATCAGGGAGCCTATTCACCAATGGCTACCTTCCTCGAGACGCAAGACATCGCGATACGCTCTCCCCACGCCGAAAAAATCTGGCTCATGGCCCCGACCTCGGTGTTAGCGCACACACGGCAAGAGCACCACAACTTCCCTGATGGCATGGGTCTTCGAATCCGTTGGACTCAACCCAAGTTTCCTCATCGGCGGCACGCCGCATAATTTCGGCTGCAGGGGCCCGCTTCACCAAATGGCGAGTGGATCATTCCTCGCGATCGACATACGCCTCCAAGGAAAGAACTGCGAATGTCTCGATACCGGGGACCTAATCCGCACGTTCCTAGCAAAGGAGGGATGTCCTGAAAACGCCGTCTGCATCTTCAGTAACGGTTCCTTTGAGGAGCTTCACAGCAAACTCGAACACACCCTTGACCAACGCAGAAGCTAATTCGATTTCGCGACTCAATTCTCGCCCCAAAAAGAGAATTGGAGCACTGGAACAACCCAAAAAGATTCGTGATCCCTGCGATTGTAAAGAACCCATTCGACAAGCAGCATCCAGCACTCGTTCCTACAGAAGGAAGATGATCGACACCCGTTACAGACTAGTGTGCTCCCGCTCGGGCAGAAAATGCCCGAGACGTTTGTCTGAACGCTCAACTACGGCTACATTGACCTCCGTGCTCAACACGATCAGGCACCTAGCATGGCTCGACTTGCATTCCCGGCCCGGCCTTGACGCGTTTTGCGGCTACATCAACCTGTTTCAAGCTCACAATTTTATCCGGAGTTTCTCGTTGGGAACGGCAAGAAAGAGCCACTAAGAAATCGATTATACATCCCAAATGGAAGGCCAAAGAAAACTCAGCTTAAGAAGATGCAGAAATCTCGGAGATCGGAGGCGATTACACGCCACAACTGATTTTTAATCAGGCACTAGACTTCATTCGAACCAACTGAGAAGAGCCCTTCTTCCTGTTCTACACCCTGAACATCCCGCATGCGAACAACCAAGGAGGCCGAGAGACTCGTATCGCCCGCAACGGAATGCACGTCCCGAACCTTGGCAAATTTGAAAACCAAGACTAGCTCATCCAAGAAAAAGATTCGCCCAAATGATCCGAATCATCGATGACCACCTCGGCACCATCCTGTCCTTGCTCAAGCAATTGTATCTCGAAGAGAAAACCGAGATTTTCTTCAGCAACGACAACGGCCCCTCAAGGGCATGAAGCGGGATATCTACGAGAGAGGTATCCGCGGCCCCTTCATCGTCCGCTGGCCCAAACATTTCCCGGCGAGAAAAAACAGTGACCTCATCTCCGGATTTCAGGACATCTTCCCCACCTTTGTGGAATTGGCCGGAACTCGCCCTCCGCATCCATTGATGGCATTTCGCTAGCACCGATCGGTAATACGACTGCACAAATCACCCATCCTTATCGCTATTGGGAATTCTACGAATGCGGCGGCAAGATCTTCGTACCGCAAGAAAACTAGAAGGCCGTCAAACGAAACTTCAGCACTGATTTTCAAGCGGAAATCGAACTCTACAATTTGGTCTCCGATCCTGCGGAAACCGACAATCTAGCCACGCAACCACCCGGCCTCGGTACGCACCATGTCACGAATCATGGACCGCAAACACAATGATCCGTAACAGCCCTCACATGGCCATGCCTATGATTGCATTAAAAACCAAATTACCTCCGCCCTCCATTGTTCGGACACGCGATTGGCCTGCAGCATTCCCCGATAGGCGCGCGCGATTATATTCGCCCGAGAAGGCTTCGAGCCCGAGTTGGAAACCGGGCTACCGCTGGACGAAATTAGCAATCAAACTATGGCGATTCCCAGTTCGCGAGCAACCTCACCCGTGTGGAGGTCTCCGTCACCGCCAATGGCGAAGGCATCCCGGGTGGGCAGTCTTTCTCGAAACGAGTCTGCTGAACTCATTGCCAGAACCGGTTTCCCTTGAAGAAACCGACACCCATCCTCAAGGCTTCTACGAGATTCAAGGAACTCCCGCGGGAAATTACTATGTTTGAGTCGCACCCCTCGATCCAGCAGCGGCCTCTTCCTTCTGGGTGAAGGATCGCGGCATCCTCTTTGCACGTTTCGAACAAACCGAGGTCAACTTTAGACCCACGATGAGCGCCTCCGTCGAACTTGCCCTTGACGGCACGGCGACCGTCAATTCCGCAGTCATTCTGACGCTACCTCCGTTTCGTATCGCACAAATTCGCCCGGCAGATCTCAAACCCGGATTCCTTGGAACTAGCTCCAATCCACGGGGCATCACGCAAGGTACTCAAGATGTCGCCCTTGACGTTTTTCAGATCAAGCCTTCCCACTTCCGGCGTAAAGCACCTCGTCACTGGAGATGCTTTACCCTGAATCCTGCTCAAGTTTCAACGCAGTTTTTACGGGTATCTGTACATCTTTCAAACGGCTTCCATTGCTGAAAATGCCACCCCAGATCTGCGATCATTCATCGTTAGGCGGGGCGAAGACATCGCCTCTGCCAACGGTTTCTTCAAAGTCAGACCCAGAGAGCTCTGGATATTAACTACGATAGCCTCTCCGATAGCTTTCACTGTGAACATTTCGATCCCTTTACCGGACCTGACGCAGCTCCTGATGCCGACCCTGATGAGGACGGAATGACTAATGCAAAAGCAGAAGCAGCCGGAACAAATCCAACCGCCCCCTCCGGCGGTCCCTTTTCCATTCTCCAAATTTCTCTCACACCAATGGAGCGACCTATCAACTCTATACCCGACGTCACAGCAGGTGACTGAGCTCCGGGCGGTGAACCAAGTGACCGGCACTGGCACCACCATCGAGCTCACCGCCCTATCCACAGGTCCCGACACCGCTTCTATGAAGTCAGAACGGTCAAGTAATCTCCTTGCAAACTTGCCGCTCAACTTTCCGCAACTAGTTTGAATCCCAACGAAACCGGTCGAACACCGTTAGGAAACTGTCTGGAGAGTGCGTGATGAAACTACCTCCTCGGACTGAATCGTGACAGTCGATGAAACCACTGAGCAATCAAGGCGACCTCAACGAATCGTTTCGACTAACTCTTGGTCCGCTATCTTCCTTACCAAAGACCATTGAGTCTTCAAGATTCCCCTTGGACATTCCACTGATAAAACTTACTTTCCCATAGTCGGTTCGATTTCTCGAACTCATGAACTGAAGAGAACCATGAAGAAGACAATCATTCGGATGGCGGCCCTTTTAATAGGGCTCGCCGGATTCGCATCCCCAACGCATGCCGAGCTCAAGGCGGGGGATAAAGTCCCAGACTTTTCTCTACCTGGAAGCGACGGCAAAACCTACAAACTATCTGATTTTGCTGGAAAGCAAGCCATCGTCATCGCCTGGTATCCGAAGGCCTTTACCGGAGGTTGAACGCGCGAATGCAAGTCACTCCGTGAGAGTGGCAAGAAGCTTCGTGAGTTCGATGTCGCGTACTTTACGGCTAGCTGTGATGATGCCAGCACCAACCGTCGATTCGCTGAATCCCTGGAGTTGGACTACCCTATCCTAAGTGATCCCGGTAAGGAAACCGCGAAGGCCTTTGGAGTCGTCAACGATAGTCATCCCTTCCCCTTTCGCTGGACTTACTACATCAGCAAAAAAGGAAAAATTCTCCACGTTGACAAGTCAGTCAAAGCAGGCTCACACGGCGCCGATATCTACGGAAAACTGAAAGATCTCGGAATCAGCAAAAGATAGGACAATCGACCAGCAAAATTCGAGAAATCGACAGAAGAGCAAGCTTTCGAGCTTGCTCTTTACTTTTATACATCGAACACACACAATCTCTGAACGCCCCGAGACAGCTTACCATCGCTCAAAATCCGAACACGGAGCCCTCCCTGCCCACGAAGAGCCGCCGCCGCCCCTTCACCGAAAGCGCGATCCATCCAATAACACGGACTCGCCTCCTCCACGCCTTCGAACTCAACCTCACCCAACCCAAAGCGCTTCCCAATCAACGGATTCAAGTCAATCCCGGAAACGAGCACATTCCGCCGAAAAACCGCAGAAGACTTCATCTCCACTGAAAGTTGTCGCTTCAATTTCAGATAGACCTCCTCAGAAAAAAACGTCAGCTGCCCCTTATAATTCGGCTTATAGTCAAAAAAACGGTCACCCATGATCCCTTTTCCGGCAACACACTCGATCGTCTCGCGCGCTTCCATCACATAAGTCAGCGGCTCTTTACCATGCCTTCCGACAAACTGATGCCCAGCCGCTACAAACAGGCACCGTATTTCAATTTCGCAATCCATAATCCATTCATCCACTTCTTGTGGTCAACCCCTCCAACCCGAGAACAACGCTCGGCAACCTCTGCCCGAAAGACATCCTAAGACTCTCACAAAAAAACCGCACCAAGAATCTCCCACTGTACGCGATTCTAAAACAGGGACAGGTTAATGGTCTGTTGACTTTTTTCATAATTATACTCCTCATAAGGATGGCACAGATCAAACCAACGGGACGAGATGTGGTCTTATCACTATGTCTCCCGAGTAATCGGAGGCGAGTTTCTCCTCGGCGGTATAGAAAAGAACATTTCCGATCGCTAATACGGCTTTACACTGATTTTTGTATGGAAGTCCTGATCTACTGCATCATGTCCAATCATTTTCATCTGCTTGTAAAAATACCCGCTGACAACAACTCCACCGATATAAAACTTGTTCGTCGAATAACACCTCGCCACGGCAAGAAACACGAAAGAACCAAGCTCGTGACTGAACTCATTGATCGTGACGGACATCTCCCCGGAGAACCTTCGTAATAAATACCTGGCAAAATGAGGGATACTTCCTGTTTCCTTAAAGGATATCAAACCACGGTTTAGCATTTGGCATAATCGACTACACAACCGCTTTGACACCCTGTGGGCTGAACGCTTACGGAGCGCGCTAGTCGAGGAACTAAAGGGACCGCTTCAGATCGTTTGCGCATATGTTGATCTAAAATAAGTTGTATCGCACCTACTAAATGCGAGGCTCTTTGAAAAGCCATCGCAGACGGAGCCGGCGCAAGCGACGCGACTACGAACAGCATCACTAACCGCAACCTCAGGGCGCCTTTCCTGTCGGCATCACCAAGTGCCATCGGAACCGTCCGCCTCAGCCCACGGCTGCTTTCAACCGCTCGCATATCGTCTCAATCATCTGGATCCTAGCAAATCGTTTGTTGTTCCCTGCAACCAATTTCCAAGGCGCGTGACTGGAATTCGTATAAGCCACCATGTCATTGACAGCGACCTCGTAATCATCCCATCGCTCCCGATTTCGCCAGTCTTCCTTCGTGATCTTGTGCCGTTTCAGAGCAATCTCTTCCCGACTACGAAAACGGTTTAATTGCTTATCTTTACTAATATGGATCCAAAACTTCAAAAGCAGTGTCCCGTGTTGCGAGATTTCCTTCTCAAAGTCATTGATCTCGGCATAAGCCCGTTGCCACTCCGATTCCGTGGCAAAACCCTCGATGCGCTCAACCAGAACTCGACCGTACCAGGAGCGATCAAAGATCGTAATCCGCCCATCCCTAGGTAAGTCCCGCCAAAACCGCCATAAATAGTGGTAGGCATGTTCTTCCAAGGACGGCGGACCGACCTGTACGATTCGAAATAAACGGGGATCAATTGTCGCCGTGACGCGTCGAATGGCCCCGCCCTTTCCAGCAGCATCCCAACCCTCAGAGACCAGGATGGTCGAAACTTTCTTTTCATAGGCCGCCCAGAATAAATGGTGCAGACGCGACTGCGCTTCAACCAGTTGCAAGTCGTAATCCTCCCGAGACAACCTTTGATCCAAGTCCACCTCTGCCAATGCCCGATACGGGGAGGGCTGATAGCGAACCATTGGCGAAGCCCTACTATCAGACCGATCCGCACCATCGATCACCATCTTTTCCAGCGCCCGGGACAGCAGCGTTGCAAAGACAAGATCGCGCCTTTGGGGATCGGCAGAGGGGACAAAAAACCAGGGCCTCGTCTCGTGATGGGTCCGACTCAAAACAATGGTCGCAAAAGACTCAAACCTTTCGTAAAGGCTGTGATGCTTCCAATCATCACTCATTGCCCGCCAATGTTCCTTCGGGTTCTCATACAAATGGCGCAATCGTTGCTCCTGCTCTGACTTCGTAAGATGAAACCAGAACTTGAGAATCACAGCCCCATCCATCGTCAAGGCAACCTCCTGCTTTTGAATATCCGTGAGGCACTCATCAAGTTCGGCGCTCGTGAGGCGTTTGAGAACGCTCTCGATCAGCGGCACTGAATACCAACCGCCAAACCAAATGGCCAGTTTGCCTCGTCGAGGGAGCGCATCCCAGTACCGCCAGTAATGCGGCCGCTGCAACGCCTCATCCGAGAGATCCCAAAAGCTATGTGTGCTTAGATCTCTTGGATCCAGCCACTCGTTTAGCAGTTGAATCGCCTGTCCTTTCCCGGCGCCGTCAACGCCAGCGATAATAATGATTATCGGATTGGGCGCATTCTGCAACTTACGCTGCACTTTTATTAGGCCTGTTCGCAGCTTGCAAATCCGTTTCTCAAACTGCTTTTCCGACAAGCCATCAAACGACTCCTCACCCAAGAGCACTCGACTGTAATCCCTGATCTCTTGATTCATCGCCGGTTCCTTCCCAATGCCTCGGCGCAGCCTTCTCACCATCGGGTCTAGCGCTGAAGCTGCAAAAAGCCTGAGTCCGGTCGCCAAAAATTTCCAGTTCTACGATCTCAGAAACTGCTGAACAACCGCTGGATTGCTAGTGGGCTCCTGGCATGATTGCCCGGTGCAGAGATAGGCAATCTCAGTGGACTTTTTACTCCCTGGCAAACTCGCGACAAATCCAGCCACAGCACCTTCGATGCCTAGAACGACTTTATTCGGTTGATAGACGGATTGAGCCGCCCGAATCAGAGCCTGGGTCTCGTTACCGGTTCGGTCGCCGTGAATAACGATCCGACGTGGCGTTTCGAGTTGAGAATCCAGCGCCAACAACATCAAAGGAACCGCCTGAGGGAGTTGATCCAACCGTTCGGCAAAGGCCACAAAACACTTCTCCACCACCTCAATGTAGTCCGTGCGGTCACACATCGCCGCCAATTTCTGCAACGAAAGCATCGCAACCGAGTTCCCTGAGGGCTCCGCCCCGTCGTAGTCCTCCTTCATCCGCAAAATCAAATCCGCCCCTCCACCGTCGCTCTGCCAAAAGCCTCCGTGCTCATGATCAAAGAACCGTTCGATCATTGCGTCGGCGACAGCAATGGCCACTTTAAGATACACCGGATCGATGGTCACCTCATAGAGATCGATCACTCCCGAAAGGAAATAGGCATATCCCTGAAATAACTGAACGGTGTCCCGTTCACCTTCCCGCCAACGGTGATGCAAACACCCCGCATCCTCATCCCAAAAATTGTGCCAAAGGAATTCAAAATTTCGCTCCGCAACCTCGAGGTCTTGTGTTGCTCCCAAAACTCCGTAAGTCCGCGCGACCGCCCCCAGCATGAGACCGTTCCAGGAGACCAAAATCTTATCGTCAAGATGAGGGCGGACCCGCTTGCCTCGAGCCGCGAATACCTTAGCCTTTGCACTCTGCAAGATCTTCCGTTCCTCGTCTGAAAGCTGGTCATCAACCACACTCAAGACATTTTGCTGAAGGAGAGGGTCGGGATCGCTGTGGTCGATGAAATTCCCTTTCTCCGTCACTCCATAATGCCGAATAAACACCTCAACCTCCGCCTTTTGCAAAAGAGACTTTAGCTCCCTCAGAGTCCAACAATAGAATTTCCCCTCCTTACCCTCACTGTCGGCATCCTCGGCGGAATAAAACCCACCCTCGGGATGCGTCATATCCCGTCGCACATAGTCCAAAGTCTCGCGAACGGTGCGGACGAACCGCTCTTCGCCCGAGACGAGATAGGCATCCAGATACAAATGAATCAGTTGGGCATTATCGTAGAGCATCTTTTCGAAGTGAGGCACCAACCACTTTGAGTCCACTGAATACCTAGCAAATCCACCCCCGATCTGATCATACATGCCTCCCCGTGACATGCGTTCGCACGTGTGTAGAACCATCTTGATAGCCGCTTCATTATTCTGACGAACTCCATACCGCAATAAGAACGCCGGTTGGCTCGGACGTGGAAACTTCGGCGCACGCCCAAAACCCCCGTCGATCGGATCGTATTCCTGACGAAATAACTCAGCGGCTTTGTCCAAGGTCCCTGCATTCAGCGGATAGCCTGTCACCGGTGCTTGCTCGCAGAGCTCGGCCAAACGCTGATGGAGCTTCCCCGAGGACCGAGTCACTTCATTTCGTTTGTTGCACCACAGGTTGTTCAGACCGTGAAGTAAATTCAGAAAACCAGGGCGGCCGTGTACATCCGACGGCGGGAAATAGGTGCCGCCATAGAACGGCTTTAAATCACCGGTCAGAAAAACACTCAATGGCCAACCCCCTTGCCCTGAAAGCGCCTGTACCGATGTCATGTAGATCTTGTCCACATCAGGCCGTTCTTCCCGATCAACTTTGATACTGACAAAATGCTCGTTCAGAAAATCAGCCACCCGTTCATCCTCAAACGATTCACGCTCCATCACGTGGCACCAGTGGCAAGTAGAGTAACCAATGCTCAGAAAAAGGGGCTTATCTTCGGCTCGCGCCTTTTCAAAGGCCGCCTCGCCCCAAGGAAACCAATCCACCGGGTTGTATTGATGCTGCAGCAAGTAAGGCGACTTTTCTTTAGCCAATCGATTAGACTTATGCATCAGTCCTCCTCCTGGTCAGACTAAGCAACTGAAGCCCAAACCGCCCGAACCTCTGCCGCCAACGCATTGACACGCACATCCAAAGGAAAGTCGGACGAGGTTTCCAGAGTATAGCCCAGACCACAATGATGTTGAGCCAGGTAAAGTGATTCCGGCACACCGGACAATCCATTCGACTCAGAAGCGGGCGAATAATTCCTCCAAAGAGCGGGGAACCCTTCGGTCCCATTCGATGCCTCGATTGGAAAAACCCGACTCACGGCCGCAATGATCGACCCACTCACCCAGTCAAAAGCCTGCGGGGTAACCGCATAAAGATAAAATCCCTGCGCTTCCCAACCCTCGTGGAGACACACTGCACAATTTAAGCGTCTCTTATCTTTCGGCCAGGCCAGATGTGCCCTAAACTCCTCGCTTTTTGGCTTTCGGTAATCCCGGTTCAAATCGATCCCAGCGACGTTCTCCCGCCGATTTTTTGCAAAGCCGGTTGGGTTCAAACATGGCAAGAGCCAACACTCCGCATCATCATGAAAATCATCTTGCTGTAAAAGCGCGCGGATCGCTAGTGGTCCCGCCGTTTCATCTTCGTGAATTCCAGATGAAAGATAGAATCGTCGTTCGACCTGAGGAAAACGTCGATAAAGGGCATGGAAAACCAGATCACTCCTCATAGTTAACTTTTCAATCAACCACCCTTTGGCCTGAGCCCCTCCAAGATATCGGCCAGAATCGGCGCAATCGCGACCGTTTGCCCCCGATAACCATCGCGATTCAGTCCCAAGAGTTGCACCACCGCTGACACATCCGTCTCCAAAATCAACTATTCTGTAACCGTCCACCCATCAATGAGCTCAAACAGCCTCGACCAACTCTCCGTCGCGCAAATCAGCATTCGTGGAACAACCACAGCCCGTTTCTTGGTCATCGAAACCATGGTGATCCCAGTCCGAATCGAGACCGAGATCCTTGAGCATCTGAAGGTCTTTCTCAACCGGTTGATTGAGTGTGGTCAAGTAGTTCCCCACCATCAACGCGCTGGCACCCGCCATAAAGACCATGCTTTGCAGATCACGCAGATTCACCGTTCGCCCCCCTGCGATCATGATTTCCTTGCGTGGATTGATCAGTCTGAAACACGCAATCGTCTTGAGAATCTCGAACGGTGGCAACGGTTCATTGTTTTCGTAAGGCGTCCCAGGAATCGGATTCAAAATGTTAATCGGTACAACGTGGGCGCCGATCTCACGCACCGCCAATGCCAGATCGCAACGATCTTCTCGAGTTTCACCCATCCCAATGATGCCTCCCGAACAAATCTTGATCCCGGCATTCTTCAAATATTGGATTGTTTGCAAACGATCCTCGTAGGTGTGTGTCGTGCAATGGTTAGGGAAAAAATTTCGCGAGCTTTCCAAATTGTGGCCATAGCATTCAAGCCCGGCCTCCTTCAGTCGATCGGCCACGGCTTGACTTTCAATCAATCCCAACGAGGCATCCGGACGGGTCTTCCCATCGGCCGCCATTTCTTTGATTCGATCGCAGACCGCATCCAAGACGAGCCCCTCCTTCAACCCCCTCCAAGCAGCGACTAATCCCACAGCAGTCACCCCATTGCGCTCCGCTTCGTTGGCGGCCTCCTTAACCGGCCCGCGGTCAATAAATCCATAACGCGGAGAATCTCCCTGGTAGGCCGTCGACTGCGCGCAAAACTTGCAATTTTCGCTGCATCCCCCCGCCTTGGCGTTGACGATAGAACACAAATGAATCTTGTTCCCCTTAAAGTGCTCCCGCACTCGATTCGCAGCCGACAAGAGGTCCAGAATATCCGCCGAGCTCTCAAGGCCAAATAGCCATAGGGCCTCGTCGCGAGTCAGCTGTTCACCAGCGATCGCCCGATGGCCAAACTGGCGAATCCGTTGTGAATTTGTTGCGTCAACCACTTCCGAACTCATGGTTGACACCATAAATGCTGGCTAGCCTAGGGTGCAAGCGGATTGGTGCCAAGCGGGAGCAATTGATGTGTTTCAGGAGACTCACAGAGACTAAAGAAAGCGGTGAAGCATCACCGCACCCTTAGCCTTCGCCGCTTTGGATTCCCAGCGATGGACAACTTACTTTGATGTCACCCCCATCGAAAGTCACCTGACCGAAATAGCCTGTAACCGCAACTCAGTTTTATGCTGAGCCGGTGGAGTCGTTGCTCTATGCTCAGGCTCAGCAATAAACGACCAAACAAATGCCACCCCCTACTCGTGTCTTTGCCGGAATCCCCGCGATCAATCGAACCCTATATCACCGCCTGTGCTTCAGCGTCGGTGATCCGGTCGCTCTCATCGAACAGGAGAAAGGCAAAACGCTGATTCTGCGAGACATTGAAATGGAACGCGCCCGCCGAAATGCGCAGGTGCACCACGTTCACTGCCCGGCGGACTTTCCGCCCGCAGAAGGATTGTCCGGTGATCGCGAGACCGCAACGGCCCAGGCCTTGGCAGAATTTCTTGCGCGGGAAGGAATCAGCCAAGTTGAAGCCGACAGATCATTCCCACTGAGTTTTGCAGAAGAGCTCAGAAGTCATGGAATATCTCTCATCTACAATCCGGCCCTAGGGGTGATGGAACGCCGTTCCAAAGACGCTCAGGAAATCGAATGGTTATGCAAAGCGCAAAAGATCACCGCTGCAACGATGACCCGCGCCTGTCAAATGGTGGCTAAAGCCACGGCCACACCGGAGGGCAGCCTTCAAGTGGGCGGATCACCATTGACCTCGGAACGCTTGCAATCGCTCATCGATGTGTGGCTCTTGGAGGAAGGTTTTAGCAATCCCGGTAGTATCGTTGCCGGTGGGCCGCAAGCCGCTGATTGTCATTTCCACGGCAGCGGTCCCCTCTTCACCAGTCAGCCCATCATCATCGATATTTTTCCCTGCGACAAAGCCACGAATTACAATGGCGACTGTACCCGGACGGTTGTCCACGGTGACATCCCGGAAGAAGTCGCCGCCATGCACCAAGCAATCGTCGCCGCCAATGCGGCCGGAACGGTGGCGACAAAACCCGGAATCACCGGAGAAGCCGTCCACCTCGCCACGATTCAAGTCATCGAACAACACGGCTTTCGCACCGACCGCCCCGCCGGCCCTTTGACCGGTGATGTTCCTTCTATGACTCACGGGACCGGTCACGGAATCGGTCTGGAAACGCACGAGCCGCCCTTGCTGGACTTCAAAGGGCCGGAACTGGTGGTTGGGGACGCATTGACCATCGAACCCGGACTCTACTCTCCGAAGATCGGCGGCGTGAGAGTCGAAGACTTAGTGGTCGTCACATCAGACGGCTGCCAAAGCCTCAACCCCGACCTTCCAGTAGACCTCGATTGGAGTTAGCGCCAGCTAACCCAAAAGACAGGCGGGGCGACACTCCGTGGAGCAGGGCAACAGCTAGGTTGCCATGCCTCACCTTCAGAGCCACGCACCCGTATTACCTTACACGAATCTGGGATTCACCCGCCCCTGACGCTTCAAGAGGACTCTCACCCCACCCTAGGAAAGTTCCAAAACCACCGGACAATGGTCCGACCCCATGACTTCCGGCATGATAGCCGCGCTTTCCAACCGAGACCGCAACGACTCAGACACACAAAAGTAGTCAATCCGCCACCCAATGTTTTTAGCCCGAGCATTCGCCCGATAACTCCACCAGGAGTAATGCCCCCCATCTTTTTCGAACTCTCGAAAGGTATCCACGAACCCGGCTTCAAGATGCTTCGCAAACGAATCCCGCTCTTCCTGGGTGAACCCGGCGTTGCGGGTGTTGAACTTTGGCCGCGCTAAGTCGATTTCCTGATGCGCCACATTCAGGTCACCGCAGAATATCGCGGGCTTCCTCTTCTCCAGCTTCTTGACATGCTCTCGAAACGCCACATCCCACTCCTGCGTGCGGTAGTCCAATCGAGCCAACTCATTCTGTGAGTTGGGCGTGTAGACATTAACCAAATAAAAATCTCCGTACTCCACGTTAATCACTCGTCCTTCCTGATCGTGAGCCTTCACTCCCATGCCGAAAGTGACATCCTCCGGCTTCTCCTTGGCGAACACCGCCGTTCCAGAATAACCCTTCTTCTCCGCAGCGTTCCAGAACTGGTGATACCCCGGTGGCCAATCCACATCCGCCACCTGCTCCTGCATGGCTTTGGTTTCCTGGAGGCAAATCACATCCGCGCCAAACTTGTCCAGTTGATCCAAGAAGCCTTTCTTCAAGGCCGCTCGGATCCCATTCACATTCCACGACACCAATTTCATAAAGCCTTTCAATCAACGGCCGGCAGACCAAAGAATCGCCGCGCATTCTCAGTCGTCGCAGCAGCGAGATCCTCGTATGGGATGCCTCGGATATCAGCGACGGCTCGTCCGATATGCGCCAGATGACATGGCTCATTTCGAGTCGTCTTGGGCTTCGGCTTCAAATCACGCGGCAGCAAGTAAGGCGCATCAGTCTCAATCATCAACCGATCCAGCGGGATCGACGGCACCAGTTCCCGCAGTTTACCACCGCGCCGCTCATCACAGACCCAGCCCGTGATGCCGATAAAACAGCCTAGATACAGATAGGCTTCAAGAGCCCGTCGGCTCCCAGTAAAACAATGCACCACCGCAGCCTTCAGATTCGCCACAGCCTCTCTGAGAATCGCCACAAACGAAACATGAGCATCTCGCTCGTGGAGAAAAACCGGCAGTCCAAGTTCAACCGCCAATCCCAGTTGCTCCCGCAAACATTCTTGCTGTGCACTCCGAGGC
The DNA here is from genome assembly GCA_024761205.1 of Limisphaerales bacterium. Lineage (GTDB taxonomy): Bacteria > Verrucomicrobiota > Verrucomicrobiia > Limisphaerales > AAA164-E04 > UBA2970. Next base: position 56,823 of record JAMASS010000024.1, on the reverse strand, counting down.
GAAAAGTTGCGATAGAAATCGAGCCCACATTCCCCAATTGCCGCCACTTGCGGTTCAGCCGCCAAATCCTTCAGGGCCGTCAAAGAACCGGGTTCAAAATTCGAAGCGTGATGCGGATGAATCCCAGCCGTAGAAAACATCGCGCCTGAATAGCTCCTCGCCAACTCAAGTGCTTCACGACTGCTTTCAACAGTCGTTCCGGTCAGCACCATCTGACGTACACCAGCCTCTCGACCACGAGCGACAACACCAGGTAAATCCGCCCAAAATGACTTATGCGTCAGATTGAGGCCAATATCGACAATCGTCGGCGCTGACTCATTCATCGACACCGACTAGCCCTTGAAGCGAATACTCGGCGTTCCCTTAACATCCGGTCGCGCTATGAAAATCCCTCCAGCATCCGGCTGTTGATTCCAATCCTCCACCTTCATGCTACGACTAGCCGTCGTGATATACAAATCTTCCAAGTCCGGTCCACCAAAGCAGCATGACGTCACGCACGCCACGGGCACCTCAACCTTCGCGATCATTTCCCCAGTTGCCGGATCGAACCGTCCGACACCCCAGCCCTCCCAAAGCGCCACCCAAAGCTTGTCCTCGACGTCGATAGTCATTCCATCAGGAAAGAATGATTCCCCAGTCAAATCGATTACGGGTCGCCGGTTCGAGTTCTCACCACCGGCAGCATCGTAATCAAATACATCTACCCGCTGTGTAGGAGAGTCGATGTAGTACATCTTCCTGGAATCAGAGGACCAAGCGAGGCCATTTGAGATCCTCACCATATCCGCATGCTGACTCAACGAACCATCCTCGTCCACACGATATAGGCTTCCGGCTGTCTTGGTCTCGTCCATCGACATCGTCCCAGCCCATAGCCGCCCTTGGAGATCACACTTCCCGTCGTTAAACCGATTATCAGGGAGCTCGGCCTCCGGCTTCGCAAAAGGCGTGCTGGTTCCCGTTCCGCAAGAAAATCGAATCAGCCCCTCCTGAGTCCCGGCCAACATATCCCCCTTCTCAGTGTTCACCGCAAAGCCAACACGGGTTCCCAATATCCATTCCTCATTGCCCTTTGAAGCGGGATCAAAACGACAAATCTTCCCTCTTTCGATATCCAGCCAATAGAGCAACTGCGCCACCTCATCCCAAACCGGCCCCTCCGCCAACACGGCTTTACCACTATACACACACTCCGCCTGAAATCTGGTCATTGGGGTGTTCTAGCCTCCGAGGCTTGTTGCAGCAACGGAAACGTGATTATGTGACCAACCAATGGGAAAAATTGTGATCGATGAGAAACTTCACGCCGACCCTAGCGGTGAACTTCCTCTCGCCATCCGCAGCATAACAAAGACACGCACAGATATCCGCACATGTGAAGCCATGAGAACCTGCGAGAATCTCAGCCTCCACACTCCAGATGCCAAGTATTCAAACACATCACCAATCGTAATTCGAAACCCGCGAATATACGGCTTCCGCCTCACTTGCCAGGCTTGATCGTGATGATTCCCATAAGCCCATACTCAAACTTCAATCGCCACGTACCATGCCAACAGCCACGTTTTCCCTCATCCGCTTTGCCAAACCACAACCGAACGAACTAGGACTCAGCACCGGAAAACAGTCGATCCCTCATCCGATGCAAGCTCAACGCGTAAATGGTTATCCAGCGAAAACAATTTGCTTAACCGCTGTCCTTCGATCCTCGTTTTCTGTCCTGAGATAAGCACCAACATCCACCCATCGAATGGACCCGTCGTCCGTGCGATGCACCAGCATCACGGGAGGTTTGGATCGCTGCCAGTCATCGACCAACTTTTTCGTGACGGCAGCGAACATGACTTGATCATCACAATTGGTGAATACGGATTTGTAGACAGCGGAAGAACGCAACTATCAGCGCAGAGAACGATTGCCCTCCCTCCCAGAGAAAGCTTGCAGATCGATTCGGGCATGCACATCCGGACTTGCACCCCCGGAAGGTATAGCCGCTGGCCCGCTTCCTCAGCAATGACAACCGCATGATACTCGAGCATGAGGTCGCGACTCTCACGCTTGATTCCCTTACGAGAGACTTCCGCCATCTCCCTCATCCAATCTGATTCAGTCCCACCTTGTCGCCATCAGCGATAAAATCCGTTGCATACCGCCACAGCTCTTCAGTCTCGAAGGCCCGCGTGTGGTGCAGATTGACGACTAGCGTCGCGCACAGTTCCAGTGCTCCGCTGCACCGGAATGTGCCGAAGATACGGGAATGGTCGATTTAATCTCGCCGTTCCCGGTTGAAGCAAAATGGAATCACCAGCAGTGTCTGGCATCGGTCTCCTGCATGAGATAAAATCCGTGATCGACCAGCGTCTGATGCATGGCCCGCAGCACGGTCTTTTCTTCATGAGGCGGCAATCGCTGGATGTCCCCCCGAAATTCAACTGCCCGGTGAGCATGGCGGACTTGTGAATCACCTCGATCTGCTGCAGGTGCGAGCGAGACACTCCGCTCAACCGGCGTGGCGTAGGAGTTGATCCGCTCCAGATACAGCAGCACGCACTGCCAGAATTCAAGCTGCCAGACATCTCTTGGCTAACAGCCCCACGACGGCCCTGAGTCACTCGTAGATGAACGCATACCAGACAGCCTCATTTTGCGCTGCTGCTTCAGTTTGCTCATCCGCAGCGACGTGAAGCCCTTATCCGTAAACCGGATGATTAGTTGTCGTAGTTAAACTCGACACGACTTTGAAGAAGGAGCTCGTCGATGACGGGACCAACTCTGTCATCGACGGCGATTTCATTGAAGCGCTTAAGTAGAGTTGGAATGTTGATGACTTCTTCAACGCAGTCCATGTACCTTTGAACTACTTTCGCAACGCTGAATACCCTTCTAGCCTGTTGCTCTATCTTTATCGCGCAGGACATCGGCGGGCTCTGACGATTTGACCACAAAGGTGATAGGATATCGCTGCACCTTGTCGATGTCGAGAAAGTACTTTTTGACATCGGTTGTTTCCGTCACTTGGAAGAACCGCCCTAATGGACGCATCACGAAGTCGATCCCACCATCATTCGCGTTGCATCGCCCCGTCTTGTACAGCAGTAAGAACTCCTCCGAGACTTCTTCGAGTGTCCGGCCCCAGTAGATTTGACTGGTTGGCGAAGTACTCCTTTAAAATTGCAAAACTGGCGATTTCGAAAATATGTGCGTCCACCTTTGGCCGAAGCATCGATGCAACGAATTGACGCACTGCGTCTGGATCGTCGGTTTTTACTATACTGCATATTTTGGCATGTCGCGATGAACGCCTCGAACGCATCACGCTTTGCCTCGACAATTGAAATTACGGATTTTGCAATGCTAAATTTGTTGCTGATGATTTCTATGATAAGAAGATTCTCATTAATCCAGTATTTTCTAGTCTGTACGTCACGGAGTATCGGAATGAATTCACATATTGTGAGATACCTCCTGAATTCTTGATTCGATGGTTAAGGGTGTAGTTTTGCAGTTTGCTTCCGAATGGCAGTTCGCGCATTCGTCGCAGTAGGTCAGTGAACCGTGCTCCTTCGTATTCCTTGTAATTGCCGGACTCATGAAACGACTTGCCCAAATAATCTTCGACTAACACATACACCGCATACAGGTTCCCGAACGAAGCACGAGATTTTGAACCACGTGATGCTGCTTTTGTTTTGATGTTCAGGTATTGGAGCAATTCGCTCGCTTGGAACAAATCCTTGCCGTGAGCACCAAACTCCTCTTCGAGTATCTGCAGAATCTTGGGCGTAAATTCGTGTTCCACAGTGGTTATTCCTCGAAGAGCGACTGCTGATTGTCTGTAAAGCGAGATGACAGGCTGTTGCGACGCACATAACTCTTGTCAAGCGCCTTGAGCAGTTCGCCGTCCAATTCCGAGCAGATTCCCAATCGCCGCAGACCGATCTTTATATATTGCAATTCCCGTTCAATGCCGATGCTCTGCCTTCCAAGGCGTTTAGCGACAGCGCCTGTTGTGAATGTACCAGAAAAAGGATCGAGTATGACATCACCGGGATTACTGCTGACCTTGATAATTCTTTCCAGCAGGGCTTCGGGTTTCTGAGATGGATGCTCTTCGTACTCTGGCATCCGGTAACGCACTCGTGGGAACGGCCATACATTGCCTGGGATCTTTGTCGTGTTGTATTGAGTCGGCTGCGGTTTTCGATAGTCTATGAGCTTACGTGTTGCACCGGTTCGCGCTTCGACCTTAATGTCGGCGCCGTTGAAGGTGTAGTTGCCTTCATCCTTCACGCAGAAGAGAATCGGCTCATACATCGATCCGAATTTCTTTTTGGCTTGCACGCCGGAGCTGTCGTAGTGCCACACGATCCGCGCAAGGATCGACAGCCGATCACGAAGATAAATATCCAAATATGGCATGCATTGCGTACTGGTCATAATGTAGAGACTGCCATTGGCTTTCAGCTTGCTGATGCAGGCGTTCAACCACTTTTCGCACCACTTGGCATATTCGGCATCTGATGGCCATTTGTCTTCGAAGTCAACGAAGCGTTTGCCAATGTTGTACGGTGGGTCAGCAAAGATAAGATCGACCGAGCCGTCGGGGATTTCACTGTTCAATACCTCCAACGCCTCGCCGTGGTAAATGCGATGTGTGTCATTTTTGAACACTCTAACGTGCGTAGCCTGCATGGTTCCATACCTTTGATCAATGTCTGTTTGTGATTGATTATCGTCTTTCCGAGATGCGTTACCAACCCAACGCGAAAGACTTGCTCGCCAATCGACATAGGCGAATTGCTTGAGCGAATCGTTGATCACTCACTCATCAAATTATACCCGCAACCTATCCTCCTTCAGTCGCTCCGCGCAACTCCCGCACCGTAGGATCCCGCGCTAGGGCAGCTGAAAAGACATCATATCTCAAACGTCCCGGCTATCTTTGATCGCCTTCCTCATATCAATGTTCTTCAATCTATCCGTTTTGACGGTAGATGATTCGCGTATCGTTCGTAGCTGAAATGCTGCAGATGTGCAAGCCTCGTTGCCGCTCCTATCGGACCTTTTGATCCACACCGCAGGTACTTGCAGATGATCGTTTTACACGATTTCACCACTAGTCATCTCCAGACTATAGCGTAGCCAATACAGAAGTTAAAAAAGGATTCTTTTGCCGTCGCCTCTTTCCGTGGTTAATGTATGATCAAAAGGATTAATATGTCAGACCAAGGGGAACAGATCTCAAGTCTTGAGAAAGCGGTCCCGCTCATTTCTGGCGAAGCGTTTGCTGATGCACGCGACAAGGTCCCTAATTCAGGGCAGAGTATTCTCGTTTCCGACGGAGGAAAGCCTCTACCGGATAACCCCAAAAGGCGGCCGAATAAAGGCCAAGTACATCGAGTCATCCGCGCCTGTGTTGCTCGGCAGCAAATACAAGCTGCCTTAGAATGGCCACACCTCGGCTGCGAATGTTTGCCGGGCTAAATGGTTCGGGCAAGAGCACCCTGAAGGAGTATCTGAGACAAGCACTTCTCGGTGCCTATCTCAACCCCGACGAGTTTAAGAACAGCACTCGAAACTATGGATGCTTGGACCTGACGTCCTACACATCCAGATAACCGAGGAGGAGGTATTATAGTTTTCAAGGACTTTAAATTCCTGCTGGAGACTGGACAATCTAAAGCTGCCGATTGGCTGAATTATAGAAACGGCCGAATTGAATTCACTCATAGGTGGTAGCGAATTCCTACCTGGCATCCGTCTTGGTGAATTTTCTCCGTGAGAAGCTGCTCAGAAGGAAAATCTCATTTACATTTGCAACCGTCATATCACACCCGAATAAAGTAGATACGGAGATCAATATTTTAAGGGTTTGCAATCGCGTTTACCTAGACGGTCATCCCGTGCCAGAAGATAAAATAACATCGTGCTATCACCGGTCAATTGGACTCTTGCTCGACGCAATCCATGTAAGCAATCGCGCCTACGTTTTTGACAACTCTGGTGAAGACAAAAAAGGTCGGCATACTTGACTAGCGGAAATCACAGACGAGTAGGAACTGAAATCTAGTAGTATTCCGGTATGGTTCAGACGAGTGGTTTTAGACAAACTCACTCCTATGGGTCATGATCTGTTCAGGAGGGTTAGTTTGAAATAATTCAAGAATTTGTTCACACGTAGCTGTGCCGGTGGTCCCAAGCTGATGAATCACAATGGATGACGCAGCCATGGCCAGCTGCATCGCTTCTCCGACCGTAGCTCCCGCCGCCAGGCCGGCTACGAGATTAGCCATGACGGCATCCCCAGCTCCAACGATGTCGCTTTCCCCTGTTACGGGAAAGCAGGGAACATGCTCTGCGGCTTGTCCCGCTTCCGCGCCAATAATCCCCCTCTCAGACAGTGTGATGAACGCCGGACGTTTATGACGCACTGCTAAATCCTGAGTCTGCTCTTTGATCATATCCAGCGAAAGCGGCTCGTTTCTCTTGACCATGCGTTTCAGCTCAGCCGCATTCATTTTCATCGAGACAGATTCATAGCCAACCAAACTCTGGCGGCTATCCGCTAGAATCGGAATGTTAGGGCGCGTCTGACCAATATTTATCAGTAATCTGCGAACCGGCAATGTAACCACCCCAGTGAAGGGCCGGTCCACCTGATCCATGACGATCACGGCATCTACCTGGTCGATCACCGCTCGTAGGGAATCGCAGATTTGTGAGGACACCGATTCTGGCGTTTGTGTCCAGTTTTTCTGATCCAGCCGATTTAATTCACGCGGGGGTTTTAGCGCCTCCATCACCAGCGGCTTTGAGTAGGTGAACGTGGCGCGTTCGCTGGTGCTTAGAAAATGGTCGAGGTTGACATGGGTTCGCTCGCGGAGGGCTCGTTCAAGCAGCCAGCCTTCGCCGTCTTGGCCATAGAAACCGATGGCAGTGATCTCACCGATTCCGAGCGCCGAAAGGTTATTCAAGATCGTTCCGGCCGCTCCCGGTTGCGTTCGCACTCGGGTGACGTTATGGACCTCAAGTCCCGTCTCGATCGAGAATTCGGACAGACGCGGATCGATTTCGAAATAACGGTCCAGACAGAAATCTCCGACGACGGCAATGCGCAAATCCGGGTAGCACTTCGTGATTTCCTGAAATCTAACAGTGTTCATCCGGCAAGCAGCGCTCGATAAAGATGATGCATGAAGGCGAGATTGTCGCACTGGGCATAATGCATCTTACCACCCATGCGTGAAAAGCTCTTACAGAATCGCAGGTAGTAGGCCGGATTAGTTTTGGGCGGTTCGCCCTGGGACCAATCCCAGCCCCCCCCGTCTTGGATATCGACCACGTAAATCTCGTGGTCATGCACAATCTGTCGACCGTTCTGCAACCGCAGGTTGTTGACACAGCTCAAGCTTTTCTCAAAGACCTGGGGCGCCATGATAGCGGAACCGACTGACAGCATTACACCGCCCTCAAGGCCTTCTACCGCACGCGAAAACAGCCGAAAGTCGATGGTGGCCGCTCGTCCAATCACCGCTCCGTTAAAGATGGGATGGTTCGAAATGATGTCGTAACCGATTCCTGGATGTATGGATACCGGAACCTGAAGCCGAAAAGCCTGGCTCAGAATAGAGGCCTGCTTCCACTGGTGCCGGATCGTCATACGCCCCGATGGAATGGCGTGTTTGATCATTGCCTGCAGCAAATCAGCCCGAGCCGCTGTCTGAGGATCTTGGGGATTTGCCTCTATCGCCATCGTCAGGGCTTCAGCATGCGGGGCATCAACGCCGTCCTCATGAATAAAACGCCCCAGAGACTGACCATAGCCCATTTCCTCTAGTCCCCCGACCATCATAGCTAAGTGCAAGTAGCGGCCGGTCTCATCCCAAGTTCCAAAAGTACCGGTGGCGACGTTGTCGCGGACGCTTTCAGTAGAGCGCCCCAGAAACGCATACTCCCAATCGTGGATTGTTCCGGCGCCGTTTGTAGCCAGATGAGTCAACCAGCCGCGCTCCATCATTTTTTCCAGAATCGCTGCCGCCCCATTGCGCAAAAGATGCGCCCCGTACGCGAGCATCACGGTGGCACCTTGCTGACGGGCCAAAAGGATCTTCCGGGCACAGTGTCCAACAATGCCAACGATTCGCTCATCAATCGGTGCCGGTTGTGAGTCCGGGTCGATGAGTATCTCATCTGCCGTGGTCAAGCTCTTTCGCTGATCCAGCGGATAAACACGCAATCGCGAGAGATCCAAAGGTTCTGGATAACTGGGCATGGTCCGTTCGAAAAGTTTACGCGCGTTCCCAAACCACATCGATCAACGGATCGATATCACGATAATCGGAGATCACCACGTCCGCACCAACACCGAGCAGTTGCTTCCGTTTCCACTCATCAACCTTACCGGAACCGTTATTGGCCTCATTACTCGCAACGGCGATCGCCAATCCTCCGACCTCTTTGGTGTTTTCGATCTCAACGTAACCGTCGCCAAAGGAGAGGAGCGATTCTCCAGGAATGTTGTTCTCGCGCAGGATTCGTTCAATCAATATCTTCTTGGAGAAAGACTTGTGATCATCCAACGCACCATAGATGCGCCCATCAAAATAGGCGGCGATTCCCAAAAGTGCCGCTTCCCTCTTCACAAACGGCTCATCCGTTCCACTAGCCAAACACATCGGCAAACCGAGCGACTTCAATTTTTCGAGCGAGTACCGGGCACCAAAGACCAAAAACTCGTCCTCGACGCAGGCACCTTCCTCGATGCGCCGATGCCGTGATTGAATTCGCTCATCGAGCCGGCGGTGATATTCATGCTTGTACCACAGCGGCTCCTTCGGCTCGCCTCCGCGCTCTTTGATCCGTTCAGCCAGCTGCATCATTTGATAGACCGTCTGCTTGCCGTTCAGTTTCATGATATCGTCGAGGAGCATCTGCTCATCGCTCTCCACGGTGACACCATCCTTTCGGGGCAACATCTCGACAAACATGAGCAGCATAACTTCAGGCCAGCCCTGGCGGATCAAGGACAGCGTGCCATCAAAGTCAAAGACAACATAGGAGATCGTCTTTCGCGGCTTGAAATGAGGTGCAAATTCCGCGTGTCCAGAGAATGCTGCTTCCACTTCCACAGGACCACCCATAGGGCCACTAGTAAAGGACTTGCCCTAAATGTCAATGGTCATTCGGATACGTTTGAGGCTGGACTCTCCGTGAATTCCTCGACCGCTCGTCAACAGACCACTAACGATCCGAACAGCATCCTGTTCACACAACTTGGCAACTAGGGCCAGCCCCGGACTGCCGTTTTCTTGGCTTTCGGTTGAACGCAACGCTCAAGACAGTCACGCAGGCACTCCCTCCAGCCTCTTCACGGCTTCATGTGTTTGACCTTATCCTACGGAGGGCGCCAACCGTCTTGCCTGCCGCTGCTCTCTTTCCCTGCGGCGTTGTTTGTGCCAATCCGTCAAACGTTCTTCGGCGCTACCCCGAGGCGCGCCCCGATAACACGTCCGCGCCGCCTGAAAATCCGCATCCAGCCAATCCGCCTTGCCCAGCAAACGGTCGCCCCACAGCGTTTCCACCTTCCCCTCGCCAATCGCCCCGTCCCCTTCCCGAATGATGCCAAGGTCCACCGACGACAACTCGCCGATCAATCGCTCATCCGTGATTCCATACATCGAAAGAACAAACTCCAAACTCTTCAAATGCGCTTCTTGCCGGTGAAATGCCCTCCGCTCCTCAAGCGACACGTCTATTTCAGCTTCCGTATAAAATCCGACTTTCCTATACCGCTCCCGCAACGCCGCAACTTCCGACGAATACCGCGCCAACGGAGGCATTACCTTGGCGTAATCTTCAATGCCGTAGCCGTTCTCCAGGAGCAGGGTCATCACTTGGCGCAAACCGGGATCGCCCTCCCGATTGGAATAAGCCCAGGCGGCGATGGAAAAATGCCGCCGCACCTTCTCTTGATAGCCCCCAATCGCCGCTGCAGAGATAGCGCGTCGGGTCAAAGTAATCATCGGGGAACTCGGTGAGCAGCCGCGCCCGGCGTTCGCGCTCCCTCAACGGTGCTTCCTTGGCCGTCTGCATTTCCCTCGCCGGGGGCACGTTCAGCCGGGAATAGGCGGACGCCATTTCCGGTTCTTTGAGATGCTCTTACGCTAAGGGCGCCGCGCCGGCGGGATGCGGGGCAAAGGCAAGCCAAAGCACAGCCAAAAGAAATAAAAAGGCGGCTGATATAAACAGAAGATTCTTTCGATTCATCATACGAGAAGGGAATAGGGACAAGGTTGTCCAAGTTATTCTTCGTCGGCGCCAGCAATGTTCGTCCAGTTCTCCGGGCGTTGGCCGGTCCAGTCTTCCCGGGGGACAGGTTGTCGTAATTCCAGCGTCGGCGTTTTCCGGCTGGGGCGCCGTCTAATTATATAAAGTGTTGCTCTCGGCGTGCTCGTCCTACAGCAACATGTTCGTCCCTTTGTTATGCCGCCGACTGACCGTTATTCGACGTGTTTCTGCTTCAAAAAGTTCTCTATCAATACAAGCAATACTGATCTCTTCAACGCCGGTATCAAAATAATCAATGAACTGATAAGGGTTTTCGTGGTCGCTACTCGTGCGGTCAAAATAAGCCGCCTTGTCGCCGATCGCGATTATCTCGGAGGGCGCGCGGAGTTGGCTCGCCTTCCGATGATAAAGGTGATGAAGATAAGGAGCATCAGCGCCGGCTTGAGCAAGAGTTTGCGCTATTCCTCTTGATATTAACTCTTTCAAGATTCCCGTGTTATCAAGAGTGCCTGCCATATTCATGCCATAGCTGAAATTCCATTGCGCAAACCACCTTGCGGCAAATGGCGGATGAGTCTTCGCGCCGAGAATTAATTTCTGCCGAAGTTTCCGGTTACCAGCGCACAGCCAGACGTTCGTGTTCCCATCCAGATAATATCACCGTAGAATCCCGCTCCATCCCCAGTAGCTAGGCTTATTTGGCGAAGACCACATGTCTCTGGGCGCAAAGGCATAGAGATCGGCGGCAGCCAGTCTTCATAGTCGCTGGCGTGAAGATACACCGCCGTGCCGATCTGTTTGAGATTGCCGACGCAGTGGACAGTGGATGCACCGCGCAGCTCTTTGGTTTTGCCGAGGGCAGACAGCAGCAGGCCGGCGAGAATGCCGATGATAGCAATCACCACTAGCAATTCGACGAGAGTGAAAGCGTTTCGAGAAAAGGCTTTCATGCTGCCGTAACCAACCAAGCAATGCCTGCCCCGCGTGTTTTTAACGGCTCAGTACTCCCACAAAGGCTCTATTGAGGTATAGATTGGGAAATAGTAGGAATCCGCCGTCCATTCCCACGAACCATCCCGATATACGGGAGGGATAGTGTAGCCATGACCGGCAACATAGGTGCAGACTGCTACTACCATTGATTGATCGTTGCCATGTTTGAAATGGTCTATTTCGTTAAAGTTGCTCCAGAGAGAAGAGACTGGGAACGCCTCAACCGTGCAGTCGCATGTATTCCCAACGGCTTAGCAGGAAACGGGGCATTACTCAACGCCTGATGCCGGGCCGCCGCTAACACTCTTACAGTAAACGCGAAAAGTTTCCCGCCTGTTTGCCTGAGCATTTGGGGAGAGTTGCAATCTCCCCCCCAATGCCTTGATTTAGACTGTTGTATTCAGCAGGCAGCCCGACTTTGGAGCACCGCTAAAGTGTTAGCGAGGGAGGAGGGAAGGGCGTGGCGATGTCACCGGCAAATCGTGATTTCCTGCATTTCTGCACGGCCGGATGGTGGTCACTGATCGCAGAGAGCAAACCGACTCCAACCGGAAGCCATTGAGTCAATCCCCAATACCAAAGACGCTGAAGACGCACCATTCATCCTCCCAGTGATGCGACAGCACCCCCGGAAAGCACTCCGTCGTCCGGCCGCATCGCTCGATAAGCGAAAGCCGTGACTGCAATCAGCAAGGTAATCTGCGCCACCCGCCCCAACTCGGTTTGATGAAACTCATCGGTCAATTCCTCGGAGAGATCGACCACAACGCTACAAGCAATGACGACCGGCAAGAACCAAAACATCTGGCGCCGCAGCATTCCGGCAACCCCCGGGGCTCAACGAAAATGCGCCCGCCTCAACCCGTGAGGACGATACACGTTGAGCAGCACCAAGATACCGGAGAGATGGATTGGGCATAAAGCAGACTTACCCCCAACGCCCGCAAAATCTTAACATCCAATTCCTGTTCAACCAAGTGCACCCCAACTAGAACCAAGACTGTCAATATTAGCGTCGTGCGCTAGCTGCGTGGTGCATTAGAGCCATGGACGGCCTGTGATTCATCATGCACAAACTGAGGAAGCACCAAGCAACCACCCTCGGCCTCGAGATGGCGATGGCCAGAGACATGAGAGCCAATGGCAAACGCTACCTACGCATGCAACTCCTGAGCGTGCCGGACATATAGACATATTAAAGGGACGCCGCTTCGAGCTACCGGACCTGTCTGCGGCCCTCGGTTCCAGACAGACGCAGCTTCCCCTCGCCTCCGAAGGCCCTTCAAGCCTCCGACTTATCATTCCGGATAAAATATTGGCGTCCTATCGGGCAGCCCTGGATTCCATGGGATACCAAAGAGCACGAAGGGCTCCGAAACTCTATACCGTGCCTTTCAAACCGAACCGATCACCACGCCCGAACTTACTCGAAAGATCACGTGGAGGGGATCGGCTGAGAATTCGAGAGTAACGAAGGCAAGTCGCCGAGACCTTCCCCGATCTCGAAATCACCTCCGCCATTCAGGACGAAACCCCTCCCAAAACACCTATATCCAGGCTGGTGGCGCCCCCAATAAACAGTCGCAGCGAGAGCAAGTAACACGCGGTTTTCTCAGCATTCTGGGCGGGCAGCTACTTCCTCCGACCGAAACCGGCAGCGGCAGAAAGCAACTCGCCGACTGAAGCGTCAGCAAATCCAATTCCCTGGCTGCCCCGTGTCATGATCAATCGCGTCTGGCACCATCATTTCATCAAAGAGTTGGTCGAAACGACGAACGATTTCGGTGTCCGCGGCAACCGGCCGAGCCATCCCGAGTTGCTGGATTGCCTGGGGCCACCTATTTCATTTGGCACGATTGGTCAGTGAAAGCCTTGCACCGGCTTATAGTGCGGATTATACACTTGATTTAGCAGCAAAAGTCTTTGCGGGATAGCGGGCATTGTCCACTCGATTTCTCGCCATCGCCTCGGGGGGCGGGTTAATCGTCCAATAGCAAGCGAGATCGTTCCATAGAGCTTCGGCAAGACCCGGTCAAGCCGACGTCGGAAAGAAAGGTTCCCAATCGGATCTGCTCGCATCAATACCGCCGCTGGAACACCAAAATACCCCTTCAATTTCGGGCGGCCAATCTCGGGCATGAACCATTGGTGACGCCGATAGCCGCCCGGTATCACTAGACTGCGGTGGCGCAATTCTTCCGGCACGCCCGTTTCAGCATGGGCCAGAAGGATTCCACGCCGTTCGGGTGCACCGTGCCGCGCTCGTATTCGGAGTGATTGATCTTTTCATGGGTGAATCCTGCATAAGCCGCTGCCTCGTCCGTGCACCGCCGCCCCCCGGAGCCGTGTGCTCAAATGACGAATCCTTGAAGCGCTGCCGAGGTGAAGCACCCCGCCGCTTTCGCCCGAATCTGATGCGTCACCCGGTCTTTCCCGCCGCCCCCGCACTCTTGCCCACGGCGCAAGAAGCCGCTGCGAAAAAGCGAGCAGCCGTAGCCGCTGTTAAAAGGTTCGGCGACTCTTTCCGCTACTTTTTTCCGGAGCTAACGCCGGAGCAAGTCGCAACCTGACGCCGGAGCAAAAAGCTGAACTGATGGAAATATTGCCGGAAATTCTGGCTCGGAAAAAAGCATTCCGCGAAGGAAACCGGAAACACGAAGCCTACCTTAACCGCTCGCAAGGAGTATTCCTGGAAAATCTACTCCGACTCATGGCCTACTACGAGGAAGAGGGTAACACCGAGCAAGTTGCCAGACTGCAAAGCGAACTCGTGGAATACGACGCCATGACCCCTCAAGAACAGGCAATGGCCAACTTGTTCAATCTCTTGGGGCGCGAAGCATTGAAGCGAAGTGGAAAGGCATTTGGCAAAGCATGGGCAGCACGAGTGCAAAGCCAGACCGGTCCCGACTGGAAGGCATACTTCGAGAACGAACCCGCCAGAGTTATGCGACCCGGCAGGAGGCCGTCGCGGAGGAGGTTTTATGAGCGATCAAACGTTCGGGCTACACGAACGGAACACTGGCGGAAAACGATCGAAAACCGGAGCCTTGGATTTTTAGAAAGAGGTCTGAAACTAATCCATGCTTGGATGCGACAGCTTTCTCCTGGGCAAAACCGTCGATCTCGACTTAGCGGTTGTTCAGGCCCTTTTCCAGCTCCAAAGTTCACCGGCGAAGCCTAAACCGAACGCACTAGACACTTGTTTGGCCACTCTCAGCAAAGCCTTGCTGACGCAGGTAATCATGCGAGATGAAAACTACCCACGAAGATTGCTGCGGCTCTTGTGACTCGTGCGAGCGAACACCACAATCCCGCTATCCGCGATTGGTGCGAACGCTGCATTACGGAAGATTGCCCCGGAAGGCATCACTTACAACCTTGGCACGTATGATGGCGGATACCTCTCCGGTTTTCTCTCGGCTCATGCCAAAGACCCAATCACCCTTCGCAAAGTCAACAACCAGCAAGTGACCATTCCGGCTTTGCAGATTGAACGCTTCCTGCCAGTCAACTCTCCGTCATGCCCCGAGCTGCTCTTGAAAGACATGATCCTGAGGCAAGTTGCCGACCTTGCGGAAGTTCTCAACAGTCTGAAGTAGAGCCATATTTGGTTTGCGCGAGAACCCAACCGACCCCTATCGTCTTGCCTGTCAACCAACGAACGTTTTGAGGCAGGAGAATCACGAGTGGATACTCAGGCAACCAACCAGTCGATTATCGATCAGTGGAAGCAGGAACCGGCTCCATTGCTTTCGGTTCTCCATGCCTTTCATGATCGGGACGGCCATCTCAGCGAACCGGTCATCCGGGACATAGCTGCCGGATTGAAGATTCCCCTGGCCGAGCTCTACGGGACGATCACGTTTTACCATCATCTTTCCCAAGAACCGCCCGGTCAATCAGCTCCACGTGTCTGCGCGGGGCCTGTTTGCTATCTCAAAGGCAGTGCTCAACTGCTGGCATCACTTGCCGATCTCGGGGCCAGCACCATGGCGTGCGCGGGGCGTTGCGACGATCCGATTCCCGTCTTAAAAGGCCATCGAGCCTTGGTCGGCAACGCAGCCGGAGCTTTGGCGGAAAGACCGGCTCCCTTGCCGGTCCCCAATCCCGGAAATGTTGAAGAATGTATCTTCGCCAAGATCCGAGAGCCGAATCGAGCCACGATTTCTGGATACCGTGATTCCGGAGGTTATGCCGCAATGGACAAAATTCTTGCCACCCACAGTCCGGGCGACGTCATCACGTTGATTTCGGAAAGCAAGTTAGCCGGACGCGGGGGCGCCGGCTTTCCCACCGGCACAAAATGGAAAGCGGTTGCCGAAGCTCCGGGCGAACCAAAGACCGTCGTATGCAATGCCGACGAAGGTGAACCCGGCTGCTTCAAAGATCGAGCGGTCCTGGACTACGATCCCCACGCCGTCATTGAAGGCATGCTCATCGCCGCCTATGCCGCAGGCGCCACCCAAGGTTTCCTGTATCTTCGTTACGAATACCCTCGGACGCTTGGCCTGCTGCAACAGGCAATAGATGAAGCCTATTCAGCCGGATACCTCGGCGATCATAGTGGAGAAAAAGATATTCATTTTGATCTTTACCTCCGCAGAGGCGCCGGAGCCTACATTTGCGGCGAGGAGGGATCTCTGTTGAATTCGCTCGAAGGCAAACATCCCTTTCCCCGCAACCGCCCGCCGTTTCCCGTGACCCATGGCTACCACGACCGACCAACGGTTGTGAACAATGTTGAAACCCTCGCCGCAGTGCCTCAAATCGTCCTGAAAGGAGCCGATTGGTACCGAGGTCTCGGTCTTAACGATCACGCCGGGACGAAAGTGATCAGCCTTTCAGGTGACATTCGAAGGTCGGGCAATTACGAGGTTCCTCTCGGCCTGCCGCTGCGAACGTTGCTCTACGATTGGGCGGGCGGTCCGCCTGATGGCAACTCCATTCAAGCCGTCACCATGGCAGGCTTGTCCGGGGGGTATCTTGCAGGCGACGATCTGGAGGTCACATTGGACGATCCCTCCATCCGAAGTAAGGGTTCTTTCCTTGGCGCTGGCGGAATCATCGTCTACGACAACACCCGTAACATGGTCGCAGCCGCTCATGAAGCGATGGCCTTCTTCGCTGAGGAATCTTGCGGCAAATGTTTCCCTTGCCGCATCGGTACCGAACGCCTCACAGAGTACCTCGCCGGTCAGACGGGTTCCAAAGACCTCGAGGCTTGGAATCTTGAAGTGGACGATATGGGCATGACCATGATGGCTGCGAGCGCCTGCGGGCTCGGGATGGCTGCGCCCAACATCACGAAAAGTCTGGCCAAGTATTTCCCGGACCAAATCACAAAACACGTGCAAAACCGGTCCTAAATCAATATGCTCATCAGGATCAATGGTCAGTATTAAGGCCAGCAAAATCACACTCGACGGTGAGATCGTCGCCTTCAACGAAGGCGAGACCATCTACGAGATTGCTCAGCGCCACGAAAGGACCATTCCGACGCTTTGCTATGATCCGCGTTTGGAAGCCTTTGGTGGCTGCCGCCTCTGCATGGTGGAAATCGGGGACATTAGAAACCCGGTGGCTTCATGCACGACCAAAGCAATGCCCGGCATGATGGTTCACACGGTCACCGAGAGCATCAAGAAACATCGTAAAGTGTTGCTCGAAATGGTGGCCTCGGAAAATCCGGATATCGCCGTCGATCCGCTACGCGGTTACGCTTCTCAAGAATTGTCAACCCTGCTTGATGAATATCGTGCTGATACCGGACGATTTCAGGGGCGACAATCCGGCCGCTCTCATGTCGAAGATGAGAATCCGTTCATTTTAAGAGACTATGACCGTTGCATTTCCTGCTACCGGTGTGTGCGAGTCTGCGCCGAGCAAGAAGGTGATCACGCCATCAGCATTCGCGGACGCGGGTTCAACACGCAGATTACCACCGAATTCTCCGGCACTCTAAAAGAATCATCCTGCACCTTTTGTGGCCAGTGCGTTCAAACCTGCCCCACTGGCGCATTAGCTGACAAAAAAGCGATGCGCGCTGAAACGGTTCCGGGTGTCATCAAGAAGACACGAACGGTCTGTCCTTACTGTGGCGTGGGGTGCTCGGTCGATCTCTTAACCAAGGGTGATCGACTAGTCGGGGTTCAACCTGCCATGGACGGCCCGGCAAATCAGGGGGCGCTCTGTATCAAAGGCCAATTCGCTTTTGATTTTGTCCAACACCCGGATCGTCTGAAAACACCGATGGTTCGTCGCGACGATGGAAAGCTTCACGAAGCGACTTGGGAGGAAGCGCTTGATCGAGCGGCCGATGGCTTCCGCAGGGTATTGGAGAAACACGGACGCCGCAGCATCTACGGTGTCGCTTCGGGACGAACGCCGTCGGAAGCGGACTATATGATGCAGAAGTTTATTCGGGCGGGTTTCGGCACTCACCAGATTGATAACTGCAGCCGTGCTTGACACGCCCCGACGGTTGCCGGTCTGGCAGCCACCATTGGTAGGGGAGCCATGTCGAATCCTCTCGTCGACATGCAGAAACCCGATGTCATTTTCTGCATCGGCACGAACATGACCGAGTGCCATCCGGTCGCCGCGACTGGAATCAAGAAGGCGCTTCGACGGGGCTCTCGCCTGATCGTGGCCGATCCCCGCCGCATTGCCTTGGCCGAGATGGCCGGCCTCTATCTGCCGATCAGGGTCGGCTCCGACGTTGCTCTTCTCCTGGCCATGGCGCATGTCATCGCTCGTGAGAATTTGATCGATCCGGCCTTCATTGAGCATCGCACCGCGGGAGGGTCGGAATTCCTTGAACATATCCAAACATTCACACCCGAGTGGGCGGCGGCGATCACCGAAGTTTCGGCAAGAGATATTGAGCAAGCAGCCCTGTGGTACGGGGAGGCGGATCGTTCCGCGATTTATTACACCCTAGGAATTACCGAACACATCTGCGGGGTCGACAACGTACAAAGCCTTTGCAACCTCGCCCTTATGACCGGCAATGTCGGTCGCGAGGGGGCGGGCATCAATCCGATGCGCGGGCAGAACAATATTCAGGGCGCGGGGGACGCAGGCGCGGTTCCGGCGAATTACCCCGGCTTTCAACCGGTCACTGACCCGAAGGCGCAGGCAAAATTCGAGGAGCTTTATGGCCGTGCCATGGATGCCGAGAAGGGAATCACCAAGGTGACGGCGCTCAATCAATGCGGCAAAGATATCAAAGCCATGCTCATCGACGGCGAGAACACGCTGATCTCGGATCCCGACCGCGAGCACTGTGAGCACGCCCTCAAGGCATTAGATCATCTGGTGGTCATTGATATATTCCTGACGGAAACGGCGGCACTCGCCGATGTTGTCCTGCCCGCAACCGCTTGGGCCGAGACCGACGGCGTGTGCACCAATACCGAACGGCGTGTGCAGCGGCTCCGAGCGGCCGTGCCCCCTGCGGGTAGTTCCAGACCTGATTGGTGGATCATCAGCCAAATCAGCCAGCGGCTCGGCTTCCAGGGATTCAACTTCCGCTCTCCTCAGGAAGTCTTTAACGAGCTGTGCAGCCTTTCCCCCATCTACGCCGGGCTCGATTGGGAACGTATTGACAAGGGCAAATACCACTGGCCCGTCCCTGACAAAGATCATCCCGGCACGCCCATATTGCATGAGGGTGAGTTTAAAAATGGCCGTGGAATCTTCCGCGTCATCAACTATCGTGATCCCGCCGAAACGATTTCCGATGAGTTCCCGGTTTGGTTAACCACTGGCCGACGACTTCAGGCTTATCACACGCGAACTCAAACCGGACGCGCCCAGGGCATTGACTACCTCCTCGCCGAGGAATCGCTCGAAGTGCATCCTGAGGATGCCCAAGAATGGGCGCTTGAAGACGGTAGTTGGTGCGAACTCAGCAGCGCTCGGGGCAGCATTCGTATCAAAGCCGCAGTGACTGATCGTTCCCCACGTGGCACGGTCTTTGCCAGTTTCAGCTTCAGCAACGTTCCGATAAATGTTCTTACGGGATCCGGTTATGATCCCGTCACCGAAACTGCCGAACTGAAAGTCTGTCCCGTGCGCGTCACGGCAGTTTAGTTGCTAAAGATGAATCAGGTTCCCCCGTCCAGCTTCGCGAATGATGCTCAATGACATAAGTGGCGAGGAAGAAATAGACATCTGGACGGCTCACCACCATGGGGATCGTATTCGGTGTTCTCTTCGATAATCTCACCATCGGCCTAATCGTCGGATTGATGATTGGTACCACGGTTGGGGCGCGCCGTTACGAACAAGTCCGACAGCCTTTCGGCAAAGAAAGAAAGTTCAGTCCGGAAGACAAAGGCCGCACTTGATTTAAGACGCTGCCAACATCTTTGCAAGATGCCTCAAAGATCGATTCGGAGCAGGGAATTCCTTGATGCGTCGTTTGCGGAACTCGCCATAGTCGTTATGCCCAAGGAAACCAATGCGCCCCCTTGGTCGCCGGATTTCCGGGTGCTCCCCTCAAAGCCTTCTGGGCCGTAATGGCCGCCAAGTCACCATCCCCGATCCACGTTACCGTTCAATGTTACTCGAACTTAAGCCCCCTCCGTCTGGACTCCGGTTAATACTACTTTCCCCCCCCCCGCCCTCGGTGCAGAACAAAATCCCATCCTTAAATCGGTTTGTAGAACCATGGATTCTGCCCTAACTCAACCGACAACTACAGCAAGGCGCATTTGCCGTCGGAACCACGAAACACGCAGCTAGTTGCGGTGAAATGGTCAGGTATTTCGGCATTCGAGGCGTAAGGATGGGGCGCAAGCGGGTCCGAACCCGGGGGTTGCCGCCCTTCTCATCGATCTAATTCAAAGACGATTCGCTAAGATTCATCCCCCATGTTCTCAGCAATTTGGCATATTCGCCTAACAGCCTTTCCATGGGCGTGACTTTCGCCGCTTCCAAATAGACGCCGTCATAGCAACACCTCCCTTCACACGCCGAAAGATCGCATGCTTAGTAGCAGCGTGAAAAACTCGTTTTATCCACAACAAACGGTCTCTTCGGCAAACCGATCGCCTGTTTCAGGGAATCCAATTGACTCAACAGTTCAGCTAATCTTCGGAGCGTGACTCAAGCATGCCGTCTGCACAATCGGAATGAGATTGACGCCCGCTCTTTGGGCTCTTCATGCTCGGCAACAAACTGAAGTTCATGAACGATCCGCTATTCTCCGTAAAAGACCAAGTCGTCCTGATTTCCGGGGCGAGCCGAGGCATCGGGCGAGCGATCGCCCAGGCATTCGCTGAAAGGAACGCTCAAGTGATCATCACCGGACGGAATATTCCACCGCTGGAGGCGGTAGCCACCAAGATCGGTGCGACCGATCAGCGAGTGACTGCCATTCAGTGCGACGTGGCCGCCGGGGCCGAAACCAGCCAGTTGATTGAGACCGTCGTGTCCCGTTTTAGCCGCATCGACACCCTAATCAATGTCGCTGGGGTAAATCGCCGGAAACCAGCTGAGACCGTTACCGAGGACGATTATGACTTCATTCTGGATATTAACCTCAAGGGAGCCTTTCAACTCAGCCAGAAAGCCGGGCTGCAAATGATTGCGCAGGGTGGGGGTTGCCAGATTAACATTGCCTCGCTCAACACCGATCGGCCTCTCAAAAACGTTTTGCCCTATGCCATGAGCAAATCGGCGCTCGGTCAAATGACGCGATCTCTCGCGATGGAATGGGGCGATCGCGGGATTCGGGTCAACGCCTTGGCGCCTGGTTTCATTCTCACTGACCTCACAGAGAAACTTTGGTCCGATCCAACTATGCAGGAATGGGGACGCACGAACACTCCGATGGGGCGACTCGGACGGCCCATCGACATGGTGGGGACGGCAGTCTTTCTTGCGAGCCCGGCCTCAGCCTTCATGACCGGACAGATTTTATACGTTGACGGGGGCTTTACCGCTGGTTGGGCCTGGCCAATTCCTGAGTAGTCTCGGCGAACGACCTTGTTCCACAAACGTCACATATCAATTCTTGGCGTGGCCTAATAATTCAAGAATAGTGGGAAGGCGATGACACAGCACTGGAATTTGATGGTGGCCTGCTTTCACCATCGGCATCCTGGAACTGATTACGTATTTCGTTCACGGAACGATCATGGGCGAAAGAACCCTGCAAGGACCCTCTCACTGATGGGGACGGCGGTCATAACGCTCGTCCTCCTCCTCGTTTGGTGGTTGCTCTGCAGGCGGGCACTGTGAAGGCGCGATTATTGATCCAATAAGACTCGTTTTTCGATTTGACGGCGTGTCGGAAGAAATGATTCCGAAAGTTTGCCTTTCGTTGGCCCCAGACGGCTGAGGAGCGAGCGGCGGTACTCCTGAATCATCCGACCGGCTAAGTGGAGTCACCGGTTTTCGAAGACGATCCAGATTCGTTATTGGTGGGCTAAGCTAGGGACTGGCCTCAATTCAGCGGTCCGAATCGCGATGGGATCGTCCTTGGAGTCACCATTCCTGAAGACTGGGCTCCGGGACAAACCCCTCTGGAGTCCCCCGTCGGTCTCGAGTGGCCGTCCTTCTCCGTTGTTGACGACTACGCCGTCACCCAAGAGCAGCGAGTCAACTACGAAACCATCTCGTGCTACTCGGCCCGAACCGGACAACTGCGGTGAATTCACAAAAGCGAAGTCATATTCTCAGAACGAATGGGCGGGGATGGGCCTCGGGTAACCCTCATCTTTAGCGGTGGCTATGTCTATGCCTTGGGCGCAAACGAAATCCTTGATTGTTTAGAGGCAAGGACCGGTCGACTTGTCTGGACGCGATAGATTTTGGAGAACGTCGGGGCGGTCAATCTCAAATGGGGCATGGCTGGATCGCCACTTGTCTATGGCGATCCGAGTCATCGTTCACGCTAGCCCTGATTCGTTACGGAAGACTTGGAATTCGTCTCCCTTTTGGGCAAATGCTGGAGCCACCCATCCGTATCTTCAGATCGAATCTTCGTCAGAAACGGCCAAGAGGCCGACTGCTTCGCATTCGGGGAGATCAGCTCGGGTCCCGTCTCCGCAATAATGGCTCGCAAAAAAGATTCGAATCAATGATTTCGAGGATAGCGACGGTCGGGGCCTAGAAGATATCCATTCTTTAAGCAGAGAGAGCATAAATTTGGCCAAGCCATTTCACCCACTGACTTGGCCAAAAAAATTATTAACTCTTTGTCCATAAACTAGTTACAAATCATGAAACCCATCCCACACATTTCCTGTCAATCGGTGAAGATGACGCATCTGCCCACTAACTATCGGAGTGTATGAGAGAGATCGTGTGAACTGATCTTTGGTGCTTGTGACTGCCGGGGCCGGGGTATTTCGCCAGCAAAGACCGCATTGAATCAGCAACGGAGACCTTGAAGCCAATGTAAGACATGCAACCCTAGATGTGGATGGTGGGCACAGCCCCAGTGTAGCCGGGACCACGCACGACAACGCGAGCGAGGTCGCAATGATTGACGGCTTTGCAAACGCGGGGGGTGCTAGCCTCTCGCATAGCATCGGTAATCTCATCGAAGAAGTGATTCCATTGGTGGCTTGTTTCGGCTACCCGGGACCTGATGTCTCTTTCATCATCTATCTTCCCAATACCTCACTTCCTTTCCTCTGGACTGCGGGGTCCTGCCCTTTGCTTTTGCTCCCCAAAGCACTGAAAAAAGCCTTTGGAGCCCATTGTAAGATTGCAATACTAGATATTCCTGCTATATCAGTTCTCAATTCGGAGATGATTCTTGGCAAACTGGAATCGCAATTAACTTAAAATAATCCGCATAACCACCTCACTTCGTGAGTGTTAATTCCATTTTTTATTCAGACCCAGGGAGGTTAGATCGGGCAATCAAATCCTCATGGCTTCCGCTCTCATCAACAATTTGGTGCTCGTGCCTCCTGCCGATCTTGCTCAGTGCGAATGGGTTATGGGCTATTGAACCGGATGACATCCTTTTTCACCGTATTGGAAACGTCAGTCTTCGCCCCAGTTTTGAAATCATCGAAACATACAACGATAACATCTTTTATCGGACAGATACGCCAATCTTTTTTGGAGGCGAGAGAATACCCACCGCCAAAAAGGAAGGTGATTTAATCACGTCCGCCACTGGAGGTGCGACGGTAGTCCTTGGAAATCCCTCGAAAAACTGGCTTTCCATAGATTACTCCTATACGCACAGGTTTTTTCTAAACCATTCAGACCAAAACGCCGGCCGGCACCACTTTGGCTTTGGGGGAACCCTGAACCGTGGGAAAGTAAGTTTGGCGCCCAGTTTCAATTTCGATAATGATTTCTCTCCCCTTTCGGGTGCGACCAGGGCCACTTCACCAGACGACAGCACTCTCGTTGAACGCTCGATTCTGGGTGGAACAATAGTCGCAATGGTCAAATTTACCCCAAAAACTTTCACCACAACCACGGGCCAGTATTCCTTAACCGATTTTGGATCCAACACCCCCATCCTTGATTCGGACAACATCAGCTTTCAACAGGGATTGGGATTCCATATCCGTCCCAAGGTTTCCCTCAGTGCGTACGGCATCATCGGTAGAAGGACCACTAGCGTAAATACTCGCTTCCTTGTCAATAATCCCGGTTTTGCTGAGAGTCTTATCCCGAGCCGCCAACCCTATGTTGGCGGTGGATTTTCCGCGAAGGGCAAGTTCACGAATCGCATTACAGGAGAGGTTAGTTTTGGCATTCAAAGACTCTCATACAGCGAGGTTTCCGCATCTTTCATCACCCCGGTTGTCGAGTTTTCTCTGGAATACTGGATGGGACGAGACATCGTCTCCGATATATCCTACATTCGGTCTACCTTTGTGGATCTCCAATCCGAGAACTCGTCGGGAGTGAGTGACAGCGTTCGGATTGCTGTCAGCAAGCCATTCGGTCGGCGGAAGAACTGGCGCGTCACCGCTTCGGGCAGCCTGAGCTTCCAAAACTGGGAGATCGGAACGGGTCCTTCCAGCGATCGATCAGAAGATTTCTTCACCGGAACTTTTTCAATTCAACACAAGATTCAAGAGTGGCTCAGTTCTAGCTTATCTTACTCTTCGCAGATGTTTTCTTCCAACCGATCTTTGCACCGAATCCAGCAACCGGGAAGGTTCGGAATCGTTGACTATGACGTCAACACGGTTAGATTATCCATCAAAGTTGGTTACTAGAAACGTTGAAGCAAAAAACAAGACATTATGCGCAACCTCACGATTTTCTGTCTAGCTGCATCAATGCTCGTCAGAGTCATTGAAACCTCTCCAAACACCCACGCAGCCACCTCGGACTACAAAATACAGGCAGAGGACGTAATCAAGATTAACGTCTTCGGCGAGCCGGAGCTTACGATGGAAACCCGCGTCCCAGGCAGTGGGGCCATAACCTATTGGCTATTGGGTTCCATCGAAGTCGGTGGCAAAACGACGAAAGAAGTGGAACACAAAATCAGAGAGCTCTTAGCCAAAGATTATCTAGTCAATCCCCAAGTCTCGATCAACATTCTGGTGTACAAAGAAAAAACATTTTCCATTATGGGCGAGGTCAAGCGCCCCGGCGCGTACCCATTGCCTGCGGAGCAACCCATCGATATCACCGAAGCCATTGCCCGAGCCGGTGGATTGACACCGAATGCCAGGAAGGGAAGGATTGAGTTGTATCGAGATGGGAAGAAGTCCAAGCACGACCTTGATGACCTGCTGAAAAATAAGAGCGACCCAAAGAAACGAATCCTGGTCAAGCTAGGTGACGTCATCAGAGTCCCCGAGCGGTGGTACTAGAAGAGTAGAAGTAATATGGAAAAAGAATCAGTAGCCGAGGGAACATTCTCAGACCAATCTGAGATCTCCAGCTTTCGCCACTACTGGCACGTTATCCTTGAGAGACGTTGGCTAGTGATAATCGCTTTTTTCTTAGTACTGACGCTGGCCGTGTTCTATGTCCTCAATGCCACCCCAATCTATCTTGCTGTGGCACGACTCGAAATCGAGCGCCTCTCAAGCGGACTGTTGAACCTCGGAGGTCCGACTTTGTCGTTGAATTACAGGGACCATGACTATCTCCAAACCCAGTACAAAAATCTTTTGAGCCGCACGTTGATTCAAAAAGTTGTCAACAAGCTCGACCTGCGCGAAGACGAGAGATACGACCAAGACGACCCGCTGGGAGCGGTCCTAGAGGACATTAGCATCGTGCCAATTCGGCTCAGCCGACTGGTTGACATAAGAGTTCAGCACCCGAGTTCCAAGCAAGCTGCCAAGATCGCAAATACCCTGGCCGAACTCTTTCTTGCCGACAATCTCGATCAGCGGAAAGAAAAGGCCTGGGAATCGTTTCTCTGGCTACAGAATGAAGTCGAAGCCCTCGAACGCGAGGTACAGAACGCAGATTTAGAGGTTCACAGATATCGTGTGCGCCATGCTATGGTTTCTCTCGAGGAAAACCAAAACATCATTGCACAAGCATTGCGTCAGGCCCAACAAGACCACGACGCGGCAAAGAAATTTGCCAATGATATGTCCCGACTCGCCCTCAAAGTCAACGAGGCTGAGAGAGATGGGGTCGATGTCGAAACGATTCCTTACGTGGCCGATTCTAAACTCATCAGCCAGTTGAGAGCCCAACTGGCTATTGATCAAGCCGAACTGGCAAGACTCCTCAAACGCTACAAAGACAAGTTTCCAGCTATAATTGGACTAAGGCAGAAAATTCAGAATCAGAAAGACAGCATCAAGACCGAAGCCCAAAAGGTCATTGCCACTCTGAAGCAACGCCTTGCCATCAGCAGAGAACAAGAATCGGCAGCTCTGGAAAATCTCAGAATGGTTGAGGCGGAGCAGCATCAGCTTTCAGAAAAGAAAGTCGAATACGACGTTTTGGTGAGAAAAGCCAAGAGAAGTAAGTTTTTCTATGAATTGGTGTTGGGGGAGGCGAAAGAAATGAATCTCAGCTCGAAGGAGTCGATGCAAAACATGCGCATCGTTGATCGCGCCACAGCACCCTTTAAGCCATTCAAACCCAATAGGGTTCTTACATTAATTTTGAGTGTCATCGGAGGTATTGGTGTGGGTATTGGATTGGCGTTTTTTGTGAACTTCCTCGATGATTCCATTAAATCGCAGGACGATGTTGAGATTTACCTCCGTTTGAATCTCCTTGGCTACGTGCCCAACATTCGCATGAAGAGCGTTATCGAACGGGACCTCCAGGCCCACCTACACCCGCAGTCAACTAGTTCGGAAGGTTTTCGAACCATTCGGGCCTCCGTCTCCCTGGCTCATCCAGAGGACAGTCTTCGGGTGACGGCCATTACCAGCACGATCCCGTCTGAAGGAAAAACCCTGACCGCATGTAACTACGCTATCGTGACCGCTCAGACAGGCCTAAAGACGCTGTTGCTGGATACGGATCTCCGGCGCCCTTCCATCCATAATGCCTTTCAACTGCCGAGTCCTGTGGGGCTCACCCAATACCTATTCGGAAGAGTTGCTTCAATTGATGAAATTACTCATTCCACCGAATTACCTAGCTTGGATATCATTTGCAGTGGAACCGTACCCACTAGTCCGTCTGAGCTCGTCGGTTCCGAGGAGATGAAATCGTTCATCGCCGAAGTCCGAAAGAAGTATGATCGTATTATTCTCGACTGCCCTCCCGTCTCCGCTGTGAGTGATCCACTCGTGATCGCTTCACTCTGTGATAGCGCAATCATGGTGATCAAATTTAACAAAATAAGACGCGATCACGCTAGACGATCCGTGCAAAGGGTTCAGGACGCTGGAGTCAAAATAATTGGAGCAATCATCAACGATATCGATTTCGAAGGCAGAGATTCCTATTACTACTACTACTGCTACTATCAGAACCGCTACTACGCCTCCCATTATCAGAACGAACGATATAAAGAGGGCGCCGAGAAACGACCGAAGTCAAATCCCACCATGGAAAAGGCCTGAAATTAGTGATGCAAGCAATCACTAAGTACACATGCTGTGTCTCGGACATGACGATGTGAGGTTTCTGTGACCGTTTAGCAGAGTTGCCACGGTCAGATTGACGTCTGCTCTAAGAAACTAATCCCCGATGATACGGTAAAGGTGTGATTTTGTTCGGAGGATTAGCGAGTTTCCGATCACAGCTGGTGACGCCATGAATCCGTCATCTAACTGGTTCGTTGCCAACACTTCGAACTCTTTGGATGCCGAAATCACCGTGGTCTTGCCTTCTTCGCTAAAGAAATAAATCTTCCCATCGTTCAACAGCGAGGACGCCGAGTAGTTACCGCCAACACGCTCCTGCCAGATCGGCTGACCCGACTCGGCCTCCACGCACGAGGCAACCCCTCCGTCGTGAATCATAAAAATCAAACCCTTTGAGAGTATCAATGAGGGCTTATTCGACACGCTTCGCTTCAGCTTCCAAAGAACATGGGATTCCGTAACATCCCCAACACCACCGGGTTTGACACACCACAACTCCCCTTTGGCAAAACCCGTACAGTAAAAGATTCGGTCATAGCTTACCGTCGGTCGAGTGCTCCCCGAGTGACCCACTCGAGATTCGACTCGCCATAGCTCCCGCCCACTTAACGGTTCGTAACTGTACAAGCACATGGAACCGAGAGATAATAGAACCGGAACACCATCAAAGAAGCCCACATGGGGAGTTGAAAAGCCCTTTCGCCAATCGCCATCCCGTTCAGGGAGTCCATTTTCGTCTAAATCCTGAAAATCAACGCTGCGCTTCGTTCGCCAAACCGTTCTGCCACTATACTTGTCCAAAGCGATGACGAACTGATAGTCACTACCATCAAAGTTCATAATCAGCAGGTTCTCATAAATAATAGGTGAAGACCCTGCTCCTCGAAAGTGATTGCACTCGATATCTTCACGCGCCCAAAGCACCTTCTTTGAAGCCATATCTAGGCACACAGTCCCTTCAGAACCGAAAGTGATATAAACTCTCTTACCGTCGATTACCGGCGTTGGCGATGCGTACGAATTGAATTTGTGAGTAAATTGAGGCTTATCTACCTGGAACAACACTTCGTCAAACTCAATTGCGCCGGACATCACATCGACACAAAGACCAGACAAGCGCCGTCCATCCTCGGTGGCGGTACTTAGCCAAACCATATCTCCGTATGCCACGGGAGAGGACCAAGCCTTCCCATGAATCGCCGTCTTCCATCCAACATTCACATCCTCGCACCAAAAAATTGGCAGATTTTCTGCCTTAGAAATGCCCTGTCCCGTAGGACCTCGAAACTGTGGCCAATTTGCATGACTGATATCCGTAGCTGCAGAAGCAACGCAGACTGCTCCAAAAGCAACGAAAGAATGACACATTCTACTGATCATAATTCACTAGGTAATACTGGGTAAACACGACGAAGAAAATTCATTTTTCAACCCGGGACGTCAGCTCTGTGAATGGCTTTGACAACAGCTAACATCCTGATACGACACTTCTCATCAATCATGCCGCAGAAAGATCCCCAGCAATGGAGCAACAAAAAACTCGAAATCAAACTATACTACTGACTGTTGCAAATGCCATCGGCCTGAACATTTGCCCTTTGAATTTATCAGGCCAAAGCGTTGGCGTTGGGTTTGTACCGATCGATATCCCCCAAGGGGTTTCGCTGGTCTCGAATCCCTTAGCCACCGAGGCGAACCGGGTCCAGTATCTGATCATGAATGCTCCAGATGGTTTTTGACTCATCAAAGTCATCGGGGGAGTGTGGCAGACCAATCGCTGCACTGCGGATACTAACGGATGCTCCATTCCGGACATGGCCTTAACTCCAGGTGAGTGGCGCTGGTATCAAGTCCGACAACCTCCACGTGGAACAGTATCGGAAAGCCCGTGACGGGCATGCTGGAAAATTACATGCCAGTATTCTGCTGCTTTCGGGACTGAGCTCGATGAGTCTTGGATTTCCCACCGCCGATCACCCTCTCGACAGTCGATGCCAATGGTAATTCCTTGATCTCCACGACCTATGCGAACTGTGCTTGGCAACCCAAGGAGAAGGAGCCGGCGCCCTGGCCATTGGAACTTCAGTGCTCGTGACTGCGCCCTTCTAGCGCACCGTGCGGAATAAAGATTTTGTGATCGTTGAGGATGACAATCCACTCTGAGTCGTCGAGCAGCCTCACAAGGCGCTTTGCCCAACGAAGACGACAGCCTCATGCTTACCGTCACCAGAGCCAGTGGCCTAAATTATCAGTGGCAACACGATGGCAACGATATCGAGATCGGTGAAGACGGACAAGCGGTTTACACCGAACGCACCCGTCTAAACCGAGCTTTCTTCGTTCGAGTCATCACCCAAGAAACACCGTAGGAGCTTATCTACCCCGTTCTTCCCCCCGGTTTAAACCTGTCTCATTGAGGCAGGTTTTTTCTGTCTGTGGAGGAATCTTCGCCTGGCTCAACGAACCTAGGAGATACCAGCGGTAACCGCCCATGACCATCCCAAAACCCAGGGCGCATAACCAAAATCTCATATGGCTATGGTCCTCTAACAGCAGAGATTCCAAGAGGACATCGAGGATCACCAGCAGATGCGTCCCAAGGTCGATTCGGTTGAGAAAATAACCCCTTCGTGCCGCCACGGCACACCAAATCAAAAAAGCGGTGGTCCACAGGACCCCACTCGACACGATGAAGGCCCGGTCAGCACCAATCCAGAGCTGAAAGACCGCCAAATACCCCACCAATAGCGCCACGCTAAACTGCCAACGTTTCATCAGTTCTCTCTTTGATCTCCTGGTTGTAATCTTTCATTTTTGTAATGTACCGGAAAGGTTGAAGTCAGGATTCGATGCCATATTTCGGTCATGGTTCCTGAAGGAACAACACAACAACAACCCATCGAAACATGAAAAAAATCATTCGAAACATCAGAACAACGGGACATTTAACCTTATTGTCTCTCCTCAGCGCACTCATTGGATCCGGTGCTATGCTCGGCTGGTTCACCTATGCCAACGGAGGCGCAAATCACCCTCTCGTAAACCTCGTGATCGACGATACCCCGATCCAGCGGACTGGTCAGGTGCCAGCAAGCTTCTCAGACGTGGTTAAAGAGGTCTCTCCCAGCGTAGTGCGGATTAATACGACAAGTAAAACGGTTTCACGCGAAATTCGCACAACACCCTTTGGCTGGCCTTGGTGGTTCTTTGATGATCTGCCGGTTCCTCCTCGCTTTGAAGGTCCCATTCGGAAGGGTCTCGGATCCGGAGTGATCATTTCCGAGGATGGTTACATCCTGACCAACAACCACCTGGTCGACGGAGTCGATCGAATCAAGGTCATTCTCAGTACGAACGAACGGGAATACCAGGCCGAACTCGTCGGCACGGATCCCAAAAGCGATCTGGCCGTGCTTAAGATTGGTGCGACCGCTCTCCCCTACATTCGAATTGGGGATAGCGATCAGATTGAAGTCGGTGATATCGTGCTGGCCGTCGGAAACCCATTTGGCGTCGGGCAAACGGTCACCATGGGAATTGTGGGTGCCACCGGACGAGCCAGTATGGGCCTGGACTACGAAGACTTCATTCAGACGGATGCCGCCATCAATCCCGGGAATTCGGGAGGCGCACTCGTCGATATCGAAGGACGCTTGGTTGGAATCAATACGGCCATCCTTTCCAAGACCGGTGCCAACCAAGGAATCGGTTTCGCGATTCCTACTAACCTCGCCCGGAACGTTATAGAAGACCTGATCGAGAAAGGACGGGTGGTCAGAGGATTCCTCGGCGTGGGGATCCAAGATATCAACCCGCAGCTCGCTGAATACTTCGATATCGAAAACTCAGAAGGAGCACTCGTTGCCGACGTCGCACCCAACGGCCCCGCCGAGCGCGCCGGCCTCCGAGTCGGGGACGTGATCACGAAATTCAACGACACCCGGATCAAAGACAGTCGCCAACTAAAGCTACTGATTGGAGAATCCGACCCACAAACGAACCATGATCTTCTGGTCCTCCGAAACAATAAACTCAAATCCATCATGGTTAGCCTCGACGAGCTGGCAGATGACCAGCCCGTGCTCTCTCGTAACTCTTTCGTACCGGAATCAGAAGGCGGTCTTGATGGTGTCACCGTATCCGATCTAGACTTCTACACTCGGCAGCGGCTTCGAGCACCTCGCTCGCTGCGAGGGGCATTGGTAACGAAAGTCGACCGCCAATCTCCCTCTTGGCGAGCGGGACTACGCCTAGGGGATGTCATTCGCGAAATCAACGGAACCCGCATTTCCGATGCAGACGCTGCAATCGCAAAAAGTGAGACACTCGATGGCGATATCATTCTTCTTTGGATCTGGCGCAACGGATCCTCCTTCTTCATGACAGTAGACGAAAGCGAGCTTGGCTAACGTCCGTCCCTCACCTCAGGGCTGGATCCTATCACTCGCCTGAAGGGTGCTCCTTCAGGCGAGCTTTATTCCAAGATTGCCGTATTGGTAAGGCCTGAGTTGCTCGGGAGTGTGATAGAGGAGGAGTGCATTTGAAACATCGGAAGTTTTGAATGAGAGGAAGCAGCGAAAAATCACCGCGCTCCAGGACGCTACTGCGTTATCGGGAGGCGATGAGATGCCGCTAGGTTTCTGCCTGCCATCCGAAACCTTGGTGAAGGATAGCAGAAAACTGTGCTGTCTCAGCAACCTTTTTCAATCACACCCTCCCCGGACGGAGGCCACGATGAAAATATCGCCCAAAACCAACCCGATCGCTAAACTCGAACTACAGGTATGCGCACGCTGGTCGTAGAGGACGATGACAAGATTGCCTCATTTATCGTTAAAGGGCTCAAAGAGAACGGTTTCGCTGTGGACCACTCGGCCGATGGAGAAATCGGCCTGACCCTTGCCCGCACAGTTGACTACGACATCATTGTTTTGGACTTGATGCTGCCAAAACTGGATGGCCTTTCCTTTCTCAAGGCACTTCGCGGGCACAATGTGTCTGTCCCCGTAATCATTCTCAGCGCTAAGTCGGCGGTCGACGATCGCGTTAAAGGCCTGCAGTCGGGCGCGGACGATTACTTGACCAAACCCTTCGCTTTCTCTGAGCTGCTGGCTCGAGTCCAAGCGCTGTTGAGAAGAGCCTCTCACGCCGAGGAACCAACACGGCTGACGCTTCGAGACCTCGAGATCGACCTTCTCACTCGCGAGGTCAAGCGTCGCCAAGAATCCTACGATTTGCAACCGCGTGAGTTCTCTCTCCTCGAATTTCTGGCCAGAAACGCGGGACGGGTGGTAACCAAGACGATGATTCTCGAGCATGTCTGGGACTATAGTTTTGACCCGCAAACGAACATCGTCGACGTCCTGGTATCCCGGCTGAGAAACAAGATCGATAAAGAAAAAACACTCATCCACACGATTCGTGGAGTTGGCTATGTCCTTAAGTAAAGCTAGTCGCTACTTCAGGACCACCAGCTTTCGGCTCAATCTCTGGTACGGTGGCCTCTTTTCTTTGAGTGCTATCGCCCTGTTTATCGTTCTCTACTTTCTCCTCAGCTACCTCATCGCCGCTCGAGATCGCGAATCCCTCAAGGCCCAAGTTCAAGACTACGCCCAAGTCTACTACGACGGCGGTCCGAGAAAATTGAAAAGCTGGATCAATCAACAACAACGATCCCGCAAATTGAATTCGTTCTTCGTCCGAATCACGACGGCTCAAGGCGCCGAGATTTTCCTGGAAGCGTCAGACAATTGGATTCAGTTCGATGTCGTTCGACTCGGGCCCCTGATCCTACGCAGCCCGAGTTGGCTACGGATTCCGGAAGATGACGAACGAGACCTGATTTTCCATCGAACGCTTCTCGCTGACGGAAGTACCATGGTCGTCGGAAAAGTCACCAACAGTCGTGACCACCTACTGGAACCATTCCGGCAGGTCTTTATTGCCTCCCTCATCCCGATCATTCTCCTGGGTTTCATCGGTGGTTCCATCTTTACCCACCGAACCCTCAGCTCGATTCGGCAAATCATTTCCACAGTGCAGTCGATTATCAAGACCCGCAATTTGGACGCTAGGGTTCCCATCTCAAACACGGCGGACGAACTCGACGAGCTCGCCCATCTCTTCAACCAAATGCTCGATCAAAATCAATCGCTAATCCGCAACATGCGTGAGTCCCTGGACAATGTCGCTCATGATCTGAGAACTCCTTTGACCGGGCTCCGAGGCACCGCAGAGATGGCTCTGCAGTCGCAACCGGGCAAGTCCGCACAGTCCGAGGCACTGGCCGATTGCCTGGAAGAATCCGACCGGCTATTGACCTTGATCAACACCCTCATGTCTCTCGCCGAGGCCGAAGCTGGAATGATGCATTTGGATATCAAACCCACCAATCTCAGCCAGATTCTCGATAACACCACAGAAATGTACGGCTACGTCGCCGACGAACAAGGCATTCGCATCAACCGGGATTATCCCAATCCAATTGAAGCCAATATCGACGGACAACGAATGCGTCAAGTAATCGCCAACCTGTTGGACAACGCCGTAAAATACAACACCCCCAATGGTTCAATCGACGTGTCAGCCTCCAAAAAAGGCGAAGCGATCATCGTCAAAATTCACGATACTGGACAAGGTATCACAGAAGTTGATCAATCAAGGATCTGGGAACGCCTTTTCAGAGCGGATCGAAGTCGTTCACAACGAGGTTTAGGTCTCGGACTGAGCTTAGTAAAAGCCATCGTGGAAGCGCACAACGGTACAATCACACTTCACAGTGTGCCTGATCAGGGATCAACTTTCAGAATCACCATTCCTGCGGTTTCGGAGACCCCAACCACGGCAACCAATGATGCGTTGAAGGTGAGAGAACGAAAGTTAGCACCAATCACTCCGGCGCTCGCTAGGAAAACTGGATCACATTCTTGATGCCCTGCGCTTTACCCAATAGCAGCTCGTGACAATCTTCTATCCCAAATCGGCCGGTAATCACCGACCGAATGGCATCCGGCCAGCGATCCAAGAACACATCCAAATCAGCCAGCGCAGCCTCAAACGCAGCGCTATCGGCATTGACCGTTCCGACAATCAGTTGGTTTTTGAGCACGACATTACGCATGATAAGATCGGCGTCGATTTCGATTGGTGGATTTGGCACGGGAATCCCCGTGAAGACAAAGATGCCATTGTCACCCAGCACTCTCAACACATCATACGCAACTCGGGAGACGCCCACTGCCTCATACACTAAATCGATGTTACCAACCATCTCAGCGAACTCTTCGACGGAGTATTCCAAGTTTGAAATATACTTGATGCCGACAGCCTCAACCAATTCCGCCTTGGGGTTCGGTTTCTTCGAGCGCGAATAGACGTAAGTCTCGAATCCCTCGCTGACCAGCTTCATCGCCCCGAGAATGCCTATTGACCCCGCCCCGAGAACAACCGCCTTTAGACCGGTCCCCTTCGGCACGTCCCCAAGCCCTTCCTTGATCCAGGGAAGTCGCAACTGCATCTGCCAAACGTGCGCCAGAGCCTTTTCAGCAATCGTCAACGGCTCAACAAGCACAGCAATATCCCGCAAATGCTGGGGAGCGACGTAGAGAAATTGCTCGTGCTCCGCATATTCCTCGGTCATAAAGCCATGCCTGGCCTTGATTCCGCGTTCGACAAATTCGCCCGTTGCACAGAAATCCTGGAAACCCGCCTGGCACGGTTGACACGTCTCAAAATCACAGGGACGCCGCACCGACGGAACGACCAAATCGCCCACCTTTATGTTCTGAACGGCCGAACCCACTTCACCCACTTCACCCAATGATTCATGCCCCAAAATCAAATACTCCGATCCCTCCGGAGGTTCGCCATACACGAAAGTGCAGATCTCGCGATCCGTGCCACAAATGCCAACCTCAAGACTTCGTACCTTGACGACGTCATCATGCTGGATCTCCGGCCTTAAATGTTCCAGAATCCCCACTGCCTTCTTGGAGGGATATACGCCAACTGCCTGCATCTACAAAAACTATCCGATTGCAGAACCTCATCGATTGATTCAATCGCGGGAACCGGCAGTATGGCGAACTCCACGCCAGCTTGGCAAATCAGGAAAACAATTTTTCACCAAACACCGGGCACGCCACTTTTACCCATTCGTGAAAATCTTTTGTCCCATATAGCGAAAATCGTCTGAACAGGTCATTGCTACAGACTCATGGTCATCCTCCCATTATTGAGCATAGGCTGAGCCACGTGCTGAAGCGCAGATGATGACCGCATGGGATTCGGATCGTGGCCGCAGTAGCCTCCCGGCTGTTTGCGGCTCTGGCCTTTTCTTTGGCGACGGCTTTCTCGACGGCATCCACCACCGGACGCTGGATTTTCTTGACTGTCAGCAGTGTCACCATGGTATTTTGTTGCCTTTCGGGCTCATTGTTGGCCAATCTCTTGCTTCGCGAAAAAAAATCCACCCGCATGCTCGGAACTGCTCCTCTTGACCGATGTTGGCCCTCTGAAGATTCTCCTGGGAAAGATCTTCTCCCATACCAATGCGGCTTCCAAATCCTCACCGGCGCATTCCCCGTGCTGGCCGCTGCAACGACCGCTTTCATCATCGGCACTCTGACAAGCGAATCACTTTCCCTGAACCTCCTCCTCGCTCATTGTCTCCATTATTCCCAATCTCTTCTCTTTACCTCATGCCGGGAATGATCCAGGGATTTCTCCTAGCTTCGGATTTCCCTCTCATCAACTCGAACGCCTTATTCGTCGCATCGATTCAGTCACCTGTCGTTCTGAGCCTAGGCTTCTTTGGCCTAGCATTTCACAGGTTGCCTCAAACTTGCATCGAAAAATGCCAATTCTGCCGACCAAAAACCGCCGAACCAACGCGATCACAAATCAACTCAGATATCTGCTATCAGCAACTTCGACGCAACCCGCCGGAATGGATGGCCAGAATGGAACCCTGGATTGCTCAACGGGCTGACTGTCCTGCCCGCCCCCTATGGATAGTACTCCCAAAACTGGCATCAATCGCCGGAAGGCAATCTTGCGCTACAGCACGATTGCCTTGCTCGTCAAAACCATCTTCAAGCTCATGATCGCTGCCAAGACCACTCGCCTTGTGGGAGGACTCGCGAGTCAATGGTGCGTTGGAACTCTTTTCAGCCGCACCCCCTCAAGAACTACAAAGTCTACCGAGGCTTCAGACGCGCCATCAATCACGAGTTCCGATCCGCTCTGTGCGCAGTTCTTGCGATCCATGTAGCCACATCAGTACCATCTTTCTAAGGAGCCTGGAATCGATCTCGTAATATGACTTATAGTATGGTCCATACCACGTTTTGGAACTGCCGGTGCCGTGGTTTACTCCGAACTGGATGAGACAAAAACATCGCCTGTCTCTGGGACGAACCGCTCCTGGCCATGCGTCGATTGTCACCGTCAATATCCGGCTAAGAATGCAATGCATCACGGACGAGATGGCACAGAGCGTCACAGTCGAAAGATTGAAGTGTCTGGTCACAAGCACTGAACCCAAACCCGAGTTCTGCATGTCGACTTCAATAAAAACCGTTCATCGGATCGCTTCCTCATAGCGGAAAAGCCTCGCCGAAAAATATCCCAGCACAAAGACTAACCCATGCATTAGGGTCACCACCAACAACAGCAGCAGCACCCGCCCTTCAAAATCTCATCTGCCAAGGCCTTTGTCAGCAGCGGCGTCATCATGACCACAGCAAAGGTCAATCACATCATCATCAAAACCGAAAGTGGCAGATTCGCGTGAGCCAGACAGGTCATGCCGTTTAAAGAGGTTCCCCCCGGATAACAGGAAACCAAAATCAGACCAACAGCGAAGTCAGGAGAAAAATTCAGTCCTCTACCGATCGCCCACCCCAAAAGTGGCATGATCAAAAACTGCACTCCCCCCCCAGAGATACTGGACGCAGTCCCTTGCTTACCGACCGAAAATCCTGAAAACTCAAGGCGATCCTCATCCCCACACAATCAGCGGTC
This sequence comes from Limisphaerales bacterium, assembly GCA_024761205.1. GTDB lineage: Bacteria > Verrucomicrobiota > Verrucomicrobiia > Limisphaerales > AAA164-E04 > UBA2970. The sequence goes on along the minus strand of JAMASS010000024.1, from coordinate 19,501 downwards.
CCCGGAACCGAACAACTCCAGTCAAACCAAGACCATCCCTGTGCCGATCACGGTCCAAAGGGGGGCAAGTTTGTCGCTATTGTCAGTAATCGTGCCACATTCGCTAACGCACCCAACCATCAATGTCACTAGCTAAGCCCCCTTGGATCTCACGCTTTAGCGTGTCTCCGACTGCGCCCTTCAAAAATGGAATCCCTCAAGCTCAGGGCTCGCTCAATGCGTTGACACGACCATTCCTAGAGAATCCTGAACCAGTATTCGGCGTTCGATCTCAAGGCGCAAAATTGCCGGCACGCTAGTGGCGTCTCAAAAAGTCTGCGCAATGATAAGTCAGAAGCATGGCTGGCAGTGGGCGATGCTTCACCTCGGGCGCGCGGATGAGGGCGCGCTTGTGAATCTGTTGGCCATATTCCAACGCTTTCCGGATCAGGAAGCCTGCCTTGCGCATTGGGAGCGGGTGCGCTGGGGTGATGAACCCCCGCTGTCCCCATTGCGCTAGTGGCAAGGTGGCCAGAAAAGCCGACAATCTCCGTATTGGACGCTGGCCCTGCCATGTCTGCAAGTCCGGTTTTAACGTCTTGGCGGGAACCCTTTTCAAGAAAACCAGGGTCCCGCTCCAGAAATGGTTCATGGCTATGGGCACCCCGATCAACGCCAAGAAGAGCTTGTCTAGCCACCAATTGGCCCGCGACCTCGGGCTGACGCAGCCTGCCGCCCTGCGCTTGCAACGGCGCATTCGGGCTTCCAGGTCGGGGGAAGCAGCGCCCGTCTTGCAAGGCATCGCCGAGACCGACGAAACTTACGTGGGCGGCAAACCGCGCAAAGGGAGCAGCCCCAAGAGTTCTGCTACTAATACCCCTTCCCCCCCTCCGAGACGAGGCCGAGGCATCCGTAAAACTCCGGTCATTGCTGCTGTAGAACGGGGCGGAAGGGGTTGTCGCCCCGCGTTGCCGAGTCCTTGTCCGGCAAGGGGCTGTTGAAAAGTAGGGCACCCTTCCGATTACCAATGAATAACCGAGCCTATCGCCCCGCTCTGGTTTTCGGCGCGCCGTTATCAATCATGCCCTCGCTTATGCGGAAGGGCTCGTCAACACGATTGAAGGCTAAGCCCTTGATAAAACGGGCACGGCTCGCACCACCACTACAGCAAACGTCGGATGCTGCTTTTCATCGCTGAGGCGGTCTTAGAGATACAACCATCGAAAGGGGATCACCTTTGCTTGCTTGATGCGGAGGGCGCTCGCGTGAGCCGGATCAATCAGCTCTACTACGCCGACATGGTCGGCCTGATCCTCATGCACAAACTGAAGCTGCAGCAGGCAACCACCTTCAGCCGCGAGATGGCGACGGTCGGAGAGATGAAAGCCAATGGCAAACGCTGCCCCCGCCTGCAACTCCTGAGCGTGCCGGACATATTGGAGGGGCGCTGCTTCGAGCTACCGGACGCGCCCGCTGGCTGCGGTTCCAGACAGACGCAACTTTCCCTCCCCGCCGAAGGCTCTCCATGCCCCTAACTTGTCATTGCATTTGAAAAATCTGACCGGACGCCAAGTTTATTCACATTCATCGGAATCCTTATGATGTATTCGCCTCTTCGGTGCACTATTTTTCGAAGATGATGCCTGATCTCGCGATGCAAAAGGTTGAGCGGCTCGATGTCGGGCGCAAGGAGATGTATCCGCGAATATTGGATCGATTGTATCGTAACACGGCTGTGTTGCCGCCAAATCAATTTTGTGAAGTGCGCTTTGAAGCGCTTGAAAAGGAACCGGCGGCTGAGCTGGAGCGCGTGCATCAGGCGCTTGAGTTGCCGGGATGACCAGGGATGCAGTGGATTGTTGAGCGTTACCTTTCAGCGATTCGATCCTACGGGAAGAATTGCTATCGCCATTTGGAAGAGCAGTTTCTGCGGGTGGAGGCGGTATGGGTGGTACATCCGGTTGTAGGATGACGAGCGCCCTGCCTTGTAGGCTCTGGGATATGGATGGGCTAACCCGGAAGGGAATGGCTTCGCCTGATTTTGCACAGGCTCTAATACCCATGAACGGAAAGAAGAACGATGTGCGTGACTCGATTGCGCGAATTTATAAATTGGACAGTTTGAATTTTCACTGATGGCACCGTCGGTTGACTACGATGACTTCGATTATTGGATGGTCTGAACGGATGTCGGGGGTGATCAAGCTTTGGGAAGCGATTTGCGGCGGCGAGGATGATAATCGGCTGCAAATCATCGTGGCCGATTCCTATTGTTATTGGGTGGGGCTTCCACCTCGGAGACTAGCGGCACCAAGCAATCGCTCGTCGGTGTGAGTGTGGGCATTTGGACGGTGAATATCAGTGAGGGGGGAGCGATTGAATGGGAACGCCTTTACGACTATGAGAACCGGGAAGGCTTTTGGGATACGACCCGACTGGCCAACGGAGAGTATTTTATTTCTTGGTGGGGTCGAGCGATGATTTTTCCGGGTTGGGAAGAATCTTTATATTTGATGGTTGCCTTGATGTCTTGTGTGTCAAAGTGGATGTGGGGTGGGGCGAACAAATGGCGGCAACAATACGTCAATCTACCTGTTGGCAGGACAACGATCAGCCTTGACTGCGAAGGCATTCAGAACTTTGCCAATCTACCGGATTCGGAGCCACCGTTGCTTGAACTGGATGGTGGCTTTATTGCGAGCCGGTAACTGCATCCATGAGTGGTTAAGTTGGATCCGAAAGGTGATGTCTTATGGGAGCGGTAGTACGGGATTCGCATCAGCTACTTTAACATGATTGAGCCAACACCGATTGGTGGGCTCAGCTTGGCGGCTCGCCCAAGCGAGGGTCGTCCCCATCGGCAAGTCTAGGGGAGGGTTGGCGAGCCGCTTGTCTCATTTCAAGAGCGAGCGAAGATTGCCCAACCTGGCATCCATCACCCTTGACGAGATCCGCTGGCGAACGAGCGAGCGGCAAGCGGCGTTTGATCTCCCCTCCAGCGTCCTCTTGCCGGCGCGGTTTTGGACCGCATTGGCCGGGGGCCGGGGCAACTAGTTCGCTCACGACAGTCCAATTGCCGCCGGCGGGCGGTAATCCGCCGGCTGGGCCACCCCTCCTTCGACCATAGGCAGAGCGTCGCGAGGCCTCGAGTCGTCGATCTTAATGGACTGGCTGGGACGACGCCGAGCGCCGGCGCCAACGGATCCTTCGTTTCGTCCATCCCGTCGGCGTCATCAACATCATCCGCCAGCACGGATGGAGCGGCACCATTGAACACCTCTCCCTATTCCTCGGGAGGTTGTCGCTCTCACGAAAGCATGGGTTGCTGCATCGAGCGGTGTAAAGGAGGATCAGCAGTCCTTGACGATCTCCGGCATCGCGCGCTCTGTGATGCGGAGTGCCCGATGGATTTGGTCACGCCCTCACAAGTGACTCAAGGGCCGGTGGTGAGATGGAATCCTAGCATGATGCCCATCAAGGGGGCTTTCACCAGGCTGTTTTTGGGCTTCCCGTATCTCGATAAAGTGACGCCCGGCTTGCAAGCTGGGTGAGATGATAGTCATCGCCGTCCGCCTCAGCATGGGAAAGGCTTTGCTCGCAATGAATATCACCGAAGCCGCCGCTCTGGACCAAACCAAGGCCATCCTGCGGAGGGCTTTAGTTTGAAGCTAACGGCGGAATCCCCGGTGCTCCGAATGTTGGGTCGGTACGTCCGTCTTAATCGCCGCGCGATATTCCTGGAAATGCGACACAATTCCTTCCTCACTCACTTGGTTGCAATGGGTGAAGTTGTTGCCGAACGCGTGAATGTGGCAGAATAGATCGGCGAGAGATGAGGGAGTCGTCGAGCACCGTCTTTTTCGTATGAATAAAGGGCTTTGAGTGATCGATACCGTTGTTGTGGACAGCTCACAGTGCACCCAGCCGAGTTCCGAGTGATGCCAGATGCCGACAAGATCATAGAAGCACCTTGACCGGTTATCAAAATGGCGATCCTGGATGAATCGCTTGAAGTTGTTCCGCTTTCGCTCGGTAATGTGTCGGTTCCGCATCTTGATTGAGGCGTGTAGCCCACTCTGAGGCGAGGTCGAGCATCGAAAAGACATAGTAGGTTGTATCCACCCAGGTCGGAGGATGGGCGACTGAATCGAACGAGCGGCGCTTTGGTGATTGTCCTTGCGGGCGCTCGATCGAGATAAATGGGATCGGACCGTCCGGCTACTGATTAGCGAGGTTATTGGGGGGCTGATGCTTGGCATGATTCCGTAGCGTGGGGAGGACATCGATGATGCAATAAGTGATATCCCAGTGACCGAAGGGGGGAGGGCGTGGTATCTTAGGCCGATCTTCTCCCGGGAATAGGAAAAGGTGACGTGCAGGGTGAGCCCCCGCCGATGGCATGTCGGCAAGGTATTTTAACATAGGACGCCACTCCTGCTTGCCCGATCTTTCTGCTTCGGTTGTTAGTCGTTCCCTCTTGATCGGTGCGCTCGCTGGTCTTTGGATAGCGATGTCGAGATCTTCCCGCTGATAGATTGTGAGCCGTCCGTCTTCATTGCCAATGATGAACTCCTCTTGGCCGTCTGCATCAATGTCGGCCACGGCCGGAGCCCAGGGGTGGAGACCTAGATTAAGAATCTCGCCTTGAGATCGGATGTTCTTCGGTTTCTCGAATGCTGGTTCCTCATTGGTCCCAACGTTTTTCAACAGATAGAGCGTCGCCACGAAGTGCTCCGGCAGCGTTCACGCGATTGCAGCCGTAGACTGAATCCCAGACGCTGTCGCTATCCTAGTCGCAGGTTTCCATCTTAGTGTGGTCAGCTGGCAAAAAGGTGGGGGGATTTCGTGTCGGTATCCACTTTGACACGTTGGGCATCGATGAACTCAAGGCTCATTCCGCGCCTGATGAACTGAACGCCTTGTTTCCTATCCTGCTTGAAGAGAGTCAGATGCCCACCTCTTCGCCGCTGGCAAAAAGTGGAGCGGGTGAAGGGAATCGAACCCTCGTATGCAGCTTGGGAAGCTGCCGTTCTACCATTGAACTACACCCGCAATGGAACGGAAATGGAGATTTTAGGGCATCGGCTTCGGATTTGGCAATGCTTGTTTGAGTATCTAAACATAAAAACGCCGATCAGAATTTAACCAATGTTTCTAGTTTCGCCACTCGGGCGTCAATGGCTTCTCGGGTGGTGTCGGTGGTGGCGCTGAGTCCAAAGCCTTCGCAGCAGAAGGAAGCTGTCACACTGCCGTGAATGACGGCTTTGCGAAAGTGGTCTTCGATGTCGCCTCCGGCGGCCGCAAGATAACCGATCAACCCGCCGACAAAGGAATCGCCGGCACCGGTTGGATCTGTGAGTTTGGAAAGGGGGAATGCCGGAGCGATGAACAGTCCCTTCGGGGCGGAGAGAATCGCACCATGTTCGCCTTTTTTGACGATGACATACTTCGGTCCCAGCTCGTGGATATGTTTTGCTGCCACTACCGCGTTGTTTTCCTTGGTGAGTTGGCGGGCTTCGGAATCGTTGAGGACCAGGCAATCGATCTCTTTGAGAAGTGCGAGCAGCTCGTCTCGAGCGATGTTGAGCCACAGGTCCATGGTGTCGGCGACCACGAGTGACTTGCTGTTGCTGACCTGTTGCAGGATGTGACGTTGGAGTTTGGGCTCACAGTTCGCCAGCAGTACATAGGGCTTCTCTTTGAGCTCGTCGGGGATGTCAGGCAACCAGTTCTCAATGACTCCGAGGATGGTTTCGAGAGTCTGGCGGTTGTTCATATTGACTTCGTATTCGCCTGCCCAGAAGAACGTCTGGCCCTCTTTGCGTTCCAAGCCTCGGATGTCAATGCTGTGTTTGTTGTAAAGCTCAAGGTAATTTTCCGGAAAGTCGCTGCCGACGACACCTACCAAGCTGACCGAGGAGAAGAAACTGGCGGCGACGGCCGCATGGCTGGCGGATCCTCCGAGGAGTCTCGGGTTTTCGCTGTAGGGAGTTTTGATCGAGTCCAGGGCGATGGTGCCGATGACGAGTACGCTCATAGGTGTCTTAGTTCGAATTGCTTCGCAGTGATTAGAAATCAAACGGATTCGGGGTCAGGACGGTAGTAATTGGCGAATCGATTGACAAGCCTTGTCTGGGTGTTCGTGTTGAAGGATGGCGGAAACAATGCAGATGCGCCGGGCGCCTGCAGATAGAACTTCCGATAGTGTCTCGAGGTTAATGCCACCGATTGCGAACCAGGGAATGTTGACGTGTGCCGCTGCCCAACGGACATAGTTTAGGGTGGCAGGCTTCGCAGTTGGCTTTGTGCCGGTGGCATATACGGGGCCGATTGCCACATAGTCCGCACCCGCTTCGATCGCTCGTTGGCATTGGCTTGGCTCATGGGTACTGAGCCCAATCATTGGACGAGGAGAGTCGGGAAAAAGGTCGGATGCTTGGGAATAGCCGTGTTCAAAGAAGTCCTCCTGTCCGAGATGAACGAAAGGCGAGGGCAGTGATTGGGCAATGTCCGGATAATCGTTAATGATTAGATGCACGCCGGCGTCTTCCGTGACCGGTGCCATGGATTCAACGATGGCCCGGACTTCCGCCTTGGGTAGGTTCTTGGCTCTGAGTTGGATCAGGTCGCTGCCGCCGTCGCAAAGCTGTCGAGTGACTCCGACCGGTGAGCGTCCGTCGAGATACGCTGTGTCGATAAAAGTATAGAGGCGGCAATCCGCGAGCGGGCGAGGCATGTCAATGAAGAATTATAATTTGAACAGGGAATGCAAAGAGTTGAGAATAAGGATTTGAGGTACAGAAAGCATAAATAGGGCAAGAGAAATTTTTCACGGATGAGCGCGGAATGACTATAGGTTCTTTACGATGTCAATGAGACCGATGATTATAAGAATAAAGATGATAAGACCTAAAATGACCCCGTGAGGTTTGGGTGTGTTTTTTTCATCCATGTAACGCTGCGCTTCTACGCGAGCATGTTTGCCAATCGGTATATCGTAGTAATAGGGACAAGAAAGGTCAAAAGCCTCCTTGAAGGATGGCCGAAAGTAATGGCGTTCTCCTTCTGCTCCGCAATGCGGGCAGGTCGTTGCGCTGTATGCGACGGATTGGTCGCACATGTGGCAGTTGTCTAGATTCGGGTTCATCGGTTTGCTCGGGTTCTAGTCTGGTTCTTTCGGAGTATGGCAGGGAATCGGTGTGGCGGCTAGGAGCTAGCAAGTCGGCGATTTTGCCAAAGGTTTGCTGTCGAAGATGAATTGGGCTGGTTTGAAAGAAGGCACGCCTGCTCGGCGGCGTTGGGCAGGGGGAATGAGGCGGTTAATGCTGAGGAGGATGGTAGCGGTTTTTTATGCGATTCCACTCCTTCATTGACTCGAAGAATCTGGGATCATTTCTCTCAGACATCATTATAGAAAGAACGTTCTCTTCAGCTTTTGATCGTATAAAATCCATCTGTGGTTCAATGGTTTCCAGCAGTTGCTCCCGTTCGGCTTCGGGCATGCGTCTTAGCGAGGAATAAAAACCCATCTCTAACAAGCGCTCCGTCCTTTCATTCAGCTCTTCAAGGCCGGCCTCGTCGAGCGTGGTGCGAAACTCCTTGGCGCGAATGCGTTGATTTTCCGCTATCCTCTCCTCCTCGGCGCGAATGCGTTGATTTTCCTCCGCTATGATCCTCTCCCTGTCCGCCGGCGATATATGGCGCCCGCTGCCGTTTGCGTTTGGCAGGGATTCCGAACCTTCGGAAGCGGGGACGGATTGCAGGGTTTCCATCGCTTTCCGATTTTCGTCGTACATTCCTTCCATGAAGCCGCGCAGGCCTTCAATCTCTTCCCTGAGCAAGGCCAGCTTGTCGAAGAATTCCTGTTTTTGCTTCCGGTCCTGCGCTGCAATGTTGTCCAGCCCTGTTTTCACCAGAGCGATGTCGCTTTTCAGTTTTTTTCTTTCGCTGAGCAAGGCAACGCCGACGCCGACCACCGCAAAGGCAACGGCAAGCACGACCAACAGGTTTGTTTTTTGTGGCTCCTTCATTTGCTCAAACTATTCAGTTCCAAAAACTTGATCAAGCCACGATAGCGGCGTTGCTACTTTTTCATCCGTCACCCGTACGTCATCGGGTTGGCAGCCACTGTAAGTGTTTGTGCTGTCGTCAATGGATTCGTTCGCCAAGGTTATGGCGTCAGCATGGTCATCGTGCCATTGTTTGTTGCAGGCAGCTCAGTCGCGCTGACGCTTAGAGGCGCAATCATCGAAACAACTCAGATCGAATGTCGGGAGTGCACTGCGAATGGCGCACGTTCTCCAGCAATCCATGTATGAACTTGTCACAGCCTCTGCGCATGACGCCCAAGCCAGATTTGCCACTATTCTTGAGGCTTTGTATCCCTCTTCTATTTCCCGAAGTTCTTCCAGAAAATTCGTGTAAGGGCCGCATTTTTCCCAGGTAAGGTGGCTGTGCCAGGAATCTAGCAAAGGATAATAAAATTTGAGACGTGTGCCAGGAAAATAATCCCAATCCCAATCGAAGTGCCACCAGGATTTATAACACCAAAAGATACGAAAATCCGAGCTCCAGGTTCCCATCGCCCCATAATAAAGGCCGCTGACATTGACGCACTGAGGGGGAGGAGGGGTAGTGTCAGGAGCCAAAACCAACTGAGGACCCTCATTGGTTTCCCAAATATGGGTGTTATTGGGATGTGCCATTAAATTGGTCGTTGCCCCAAAGAAAAGGCCAAGCAGCATCACTGCCAGAAAGCCTGCAAACCGGGCTTTGTTTCGTTGAAGAAAGTTTGTCGTTTTCATTTGTCTAACGATTCGCTCTTACTGTGTTTCATGCTTCCGATGATTGCGTTCCCGGCAAAGCGATTGCAAACGCAAACGCACCGGGCCGTTTGCAAACATTATCAGTAAAGCACTGAAGTAGTTCCCGCTTATTCATCTCGCCACTGCCGAGAGAGGAACTCTCCCGGCACTGTGACGAAACTATTGTATTTAGCGAGTAACCCGATGGTCGGGGCTCTATGGAATAAATTGCAGGGCGGAGATTATCAGATGACGGAATCACGGTAAGCCTTTTTTATGATTTTTTTGCGGACTGTTCTTTGGCTTCCTCTTCCTGCCGGATTTCGTTGCATTGTTTGGCGGTGTTGGTTCGGAGGCCAAGATGTGGCGTTGGTTGTTGGTACTCGCTCAAGGAGTTCAGGATCTACCGGGCGTTGCGTCCGTGTGCCTGTTGTCCGGAGCAGAAGCCTTGGAATATAGTGCCGCGGGTGAGGGCGACGGTATTGATGCCGATACAGGTGTTTTATTGCTTTGCTATCGACTCTAGACGTTGACCTGATCTCTGGTCGGGTGTTGGGACCTGAAGACGGTGCGAGGGTGCGTCAGGCATCGTGGTCAATGGGCGGCGGTCAGTCTCTTTTAGCCGGGCGAAAATCCGGTTGGCAAACGATTATGCCCTGCGCCGGCGGAGGACCGGAACACGAGATATCCGTGGGCGGCATTTGGGGTGGTGGGTGTTATCTGCGATCTACGCTGGATGTTGTTCGAGGGGACTTTCAAGAGTGAACCGGAGCCCGCGCTTTGTCGGGTTGATGGTCTATCCCAAGGCGCGCATGCTTGGTTCTATCTTCGGACCCTGTTGCCACCACGGCAGTTGACTCGCGTGGTTGCCAAAAAGGTAGCGACAATGCCGGGGGCTAACCCTACACGAAAGTTCGAGGGTTTGGAGAGTTTGCACGTCGATTCAAAAAAGCAGGAGTCGGCCTCTGCGGCGTTAATGAACGTATGCGCGGTAATTGGAGTATTTCTATCGGCTTTTGGGGATTCATGGGATGGTTTCGTGCTGGATGTTGGGGCGAACGGGTGAATTGGGGTTTGCATGGTGATTGGTGCGGTGGTCAAGGAAATTGTCGGTCTTGGTTAATGCGTCAAGGATTGTGGAGCGTTTTCTGGTGCCTGATTTTGATGGATTCGGCACTGCGGTGCTTTCACGGTTTTTTCCAAGAGAAGGAGATTCTTGTTCAGGGGCTTTTTCGTGGTCTCAATTTATCCTTTTTGGTGGTCGGTTTTCTTCGATTTTGATTTTCTAATTTCCCATTTGTCTCTAGATCGGTAGCGCTTTGGTCGGGGAGCGATCGCGCGATATGAGTTGGAAGCTGGTAATGTCTCCGGATCCCGGAGAGCGGCAGGTGGGGTTCGTGGGGGATCGTTTGGCCTTTGAGCTGCGTGATGAAAGCGGCGTGCTGGCTCTGGAGCAATGTGCTGCTTTCTTGCGGACGACGATCGGCTCTGGAGCGATATTGAACGATGAGACGGTGCGGGCGTTCGAGACTTCGGTTCCGGTGAGTCATGCGGCATGGCGGGATTTGCCGATGGAGCGGATGGTTGCCGGCTTTCGACTGAGTGTGGTTCTCAGTGAGCCCGGGTTTTATCGAGCCAAGGCTTATCTGATCGATGCCCAGGGATTTCAACATTGGCCAGAGGGGGATGATTTTGGTGTTTCGGTGCATCCTAGCGATTATCGCACAGCGAATTTGATTTATTGTGCCTGGCCGCGGCTTTTGGGAGCGTCCAAGGAGAGTGCGCAGTTTCTCGATGAGAAGGCGGAGAAGCGGCTGAGGATGTTGGATCGGAAGGGTTATTCGGTGATTCCTCCTTCTGGGACACTACGGGATTTGAAGCAATTGTTGGGGCATATCGTCAAGGAGCTCGGTTGTCGGATTGTGCATCTGCTCCCTGTAAATCCTACGCCGACGACGTTCGCTCGCTTTGGTCGCTACGGGAGTCCTTATGCGGCGCTGGATTTGACTGCGATTGATCCGGCCCTGGTTGAGTTTGATCGGCGAACGACGGGGGTGCAGCAGTTTTGTGAGTTGACTCGGGAGGCTCATCGGATGAAGGCGCGGGTGTTCCTCGATTTGGTGATCAATCATACGGGATGGGGGTCGCGGTTGCAGGAGGTTTATCCGGAGTGGTTCCGTCGGCATGAGGATGGACGGTTTGCAAACCCGGGAGCTTGGGGGACTGTCTGGGAGGATTTGGTCGAGTTGGAGCATCACGATCCGGTGTTGGGACAGGAATTGGCCGAGGTGTTTCTCACTTGGAGCCGAAGGGGCGTCGATGGGTTTCGTTGCGATGCGGGTTACATGGTGCCGCTGCCTTTGTGGCGGTATATCACTGCCCGTGTCCGGAGGGAGTTTCCGAATACCATTTTTTTGCTCGAAGGGTTGGGGGGGGGCTGGGAAGTGACGGAGCAGTTGCTGATGGAGGGGGGGATGCAGTGGGCGTATTCTGAGCTCTTTCAGAATTATTCGGGGAAACAGGTGTCTTGGTACCTCGACTATGTGTTGCGCCAGAGCCAGCGAGTGGGACGGTATCTGCACTACAGCGAAACCCATGACAATCCGAGGTTGGCGGCGAAAGGCATGGCGTGGTCGCTGTTGCGCAATCGTTTGTGCGGGTTGACGAGTGTCAGTGGGGGGTTCGGATTCACTTGCGGGGTTGAGTGGTTGGCGACGGAGAAGATCGTCGTTCATCAGCGCACGGGGTTGAATTGGGGGGGTGAGAGAAACATCGTCAAAGAATTGTCGCAACTGACTCGGGTGTTGGCGGATCACCCTTGCTTCTTTGACGGGGCGCAGCTGAGTCGGCTGAGTAAATCCGGCTCGACGGTCTTTGTGTTGGAACGGGTTTCTCAAGATGGGAACGATCGCGTCTTGGTCTTGGTCAACACGGATGTCGAGGCGTCGGCGACATTGGTCATGAGTGGGGCCGATTGGGAAGCCGGGGGCGCACCCACAATGGATCTCCTGCAGCAGCCGTTTCCAGAGGTCGAGCGGCAAGGGGATGGTTCTGTTCGTTTGAAGCTGCGGGCTGGGGCGGCCCACTGTTTGGGGGGCTCAATGGAATCGAAAGGCTTGGCTGGTCCTGAGTATCGCCGCCGCCGCGGAATCAGGGCATGGCTGGTTCAGATGATTCAGGCGGTTTGGCCGGAGGGTTTGTTGGGTGACTTTGATGTCGAGGCGTTGGTTGTTCTGGTGGCGCAGGAACCGCTCCGGTTTCTCGCCGCTGTGAGGCATTTCAGAACCACTTCGGCAGTCTGTCCGTGGCAGGCTGTGGCCGAGAGGGGCGGGTTTCCGGAAGTTTATCCGACGGTGGTTCTCTGGGAGTCATTGGATGAGCGCCGCATTGTGCCGGTGCCGCCTAACCACTGGCTGGTGTTTCGCAATGATACTCCCTTCGAAGTAAGGTTGCGGTCAGCGGATAATCAGCCTCCGCTTTGCTTGGCGGCCGTGGCGCTGACGGATGGAGTTCACTTGGCTTGTGTTGATGCGAGTCAGCGGGCGCCGGGGCTGGCTAGGGTCGAATTTAGGTCCCTGGAAAATCCAGCCGAGACTTTGAATGGGGAGGTCCTGTTCTTGCCGGCGGCGCCAGAGGTCACGGATTTGTTGAGCCTGACTGAAGACGGGGAGGGGCATGTGGTGGAATCGCCGGTTGTTTTGTTGACGAATCGGCGGGGGGGGATGTCTCGATTGGGAGTCGATTTTGGGCAAGTCAAATCAAAGTATGATTGTCTTTTGGGAGCGAACTTTCATGCCAAAGTGCCGGTGGATCGACATGTGCTCGCTAAGCGCGCTCGAATTTGGGTGAGTGCCGGGGGATTGATCACTGCCTTGAGCAGGGATAATTTGGTGTCGTTTTCTGCCGGTCCTCCGGCGCGATGGCGATATTTGGTGTGTGCGGGCAGTGGTCAGTGGGTGCCGCTGGAGGTCACGGTGGATATGGTTGATGATCGCAATATGGTGCTGGTTCGATGTGAGCGGATGCGGTGTCGTGACCTCCGATTTGAGGATATAGAGCGTGTTTATGGTCGAAGCAATGCGATGCGGGCGAAGATGTTGGACCCGAAAGTAATTGATTTGATTTCTGTATCGGTCACGGTTCGGGTGGATGTTGAGGATCGAAATTTCCATTGGGAAACGCAATGGAACGAAGATTCCGAACGGCATTTCTCGAATCATATTAGCTCTCTTGAAGATGGGGTGGGATTCATCTTTCGTCCGGCGCCGGAGCGGTTGCTTGAGGTTCGATGTGACCGGGGACGGTTTCATGCGAAACCGGAGTGGTCTCACGGGATGGAACACCCGGTGGAGGCAAGTCGAGGTCAGACCGGGCAAGGTGACGCCTATAGTCCGGGGTGGTTTGATGTGCCTCTTGGTAGTGGGGATATGGCTCATTTCATTGTTTCGGCTGAGCCTGAGGGTGAGTCGTTGGCTGAAGTTGCCGGGTGGTTTGAGCGCCGGAAATGCCGGGTGGCCCAGCTGGTCCGACAGGCTGGGATCCAAGTGGGGGATCGTTTTGGAGAACAGTTGGTCAAGGCAGTCAGCGCCTTCGTCGTCAAACGGGATGATGGCATGACGGTGATTGCGGGTTACCCTTGGTTTTTGGATTGGGGCCGTGATTCACTGATTTGTGCGCGCGGGTTGTTGGCCTGTGGTTATGAAAAGGAGGTGGTGAAGCTGCTTCAGGTGTTTGGGCGCTTCGAGGAGTCGGGCACGCTGCCCAATAGTCTGCATGGGGAGGATACATCAAATCGAGACACGTCGGATGCCCCGCTGTGGTATGGGTTGGTTTGTGCGGATCTTGTGGCGCAGCACGGGGTGGCATTTTTGAAAACACCGTTGGGGTGCTCTGCTCGTGGGGGACTCACTGAGGGGAAGTCGGGCGGTCATCCAAAAACGATTGGAGAGGTCCTGCGACGAACCGCCCTTGGCTATCTGAATGGAACGCCTAACGGTATCTGTGTCGATGCGGATTCGGGTTTGGTCTGGAGTCCGTCTCATTTCACTTGGATGGACACGAATCATCCTCCGGGAACGCCGAGGGAAGGTTATCCGATTGAGATTCAGGTCCTGTGGATTTTGTTGCTCCGATTGCTGGAGGAGACGGAGGCGCCGTCCGAATCGCAGTCATGGAGGATCTTGGCGGCGCAGGTGACGGCGTCTTTCGAGAAATACTATTGGCTGGCTGAGGCAGGTTACTACGCTGATCTCATTGTCGCCAAGCCTGGGGTTGCGGCAGCCGAGGGCATTGTGGATTCAGCATTGCGGAGTAATTTTCTGCTGGCGATCAGCAGTGGTTTGGTTCGAGGGCCGCAAGCGCGGCGGGCTGTGGATTCGGCATTGCGGTATTTGATGGTTCCGGGAGGCGTCCGTTCCCTGGCGCCCCTGCTGGTGACTGTTCCGCTGGCGGTGTATAGTTGTGGCGGACAGCTGCTAAACGATCCAAGGTTCCCTTATTGGGGACGGTATGAGGGTGATGAAGACACTCGACGCAAGCCGGCTTATCACAACGGAACGGCGTGGACTTGGTCTTTGGGCATTCTTTGTGAAGCGCTGTTGCGGGCATGGGACTTTTCACCGGAGTCGGTGGCTAGCGTGCGCGCTTATTTGGGAGCGACTGGCCATCTGATGCAAAGGGGCTGCATCGGTCAAATTCCAGAGGTGATGGACGGGGATGCACCGCATGTTCAGCGAGGATGCGATGCGCAAGCCTGGGGTGTCACTGAGGCAATTCGGGTCTGGAAGCTTGTATCCTGACGGGCTCGGTTAAGAGTGTAAGTGATTCGGCGATGAGGCGGGACGAGACTCTGTCGAGCCGCTCTCGCAGAGATCGGAACCCTGGAATGAGCGACTGTCTTTAGCCAATGAGCCAACACAACGAATTTCCGGCCCGCCTTGCAGTCCGGCGGCTCAGCGGGAAGCTCGCCCCGCCTTAGATGCTTCCCGGTCGTAATTCTGCGACATTAAGCCGGGCTCTCTGGTTAGAAGCTGCTGTTGGCACGGGTTCTAAGTGCTAAATTTCCGACGTGAAAAGCAGTGCTGGTTCGGACGGGCCGAACGACGAAGCGATTGCTTCAGTGGTTTTTGAGGCTTTTAGCCCTGGGGTGGATGGAGCCAATCGGCGGTGAGCCAATTTCTCACTGGCGGTCAAGAAGGATTGATCGACCTGGCCGGGTTGAGTTCCACTTCCAACTGATTGCCTGGTGAGTATGAAGTTCTGCATCACGATGATATTGCAGGTTTTTTTCAAAGCCGTTGATAACCTTGCGCTGGCGCATTGAGAGCACGAACACCGATGAACACTCAACCCCATGAACAACTGAAGTCCCGTATCTGGGAGATTGCAAACCGGCTTCGCGGCCCCTATCGCCCGCCGCAATATCGTCTGGTGATGCTCCCGATGGTGGTACTGCGGCGGCTCGATTGCGTGCTGGAACCGACCAAGGATGCCGTTCTCAAGGAATTCAAGAAACTTAAGGCCCGACCGACGCCAGAGGCCGAGATGGAATGGCTCCTGGGAAAGGCGGCTGACCCGAAGCGCAAGCACCCCCTCTACAACACCAGCCCCTTCACCTTTGCCAGCCTGCTGAGGGATGCAGAGAACATCGCACCCAATCTGGTTGTTTACATCAACGGCTTTTCAACCACCGCCCGGGAAATTTTCGAGCGGTTCAAATTCAACAACCAGATCGAAAGGCTGGACGCCAGCAATCGCCTGTTCCCCATCGTCAAGGCACTGGCAGAAGTCGATCTGCACCCCGGGCGGATCGACAACCTGCAAATGGGATACCTGTTTGAGCATCTGGTGATGCGCTTCAACGAACAGGCCAACGAAGAAGCGGGCGATCACTTCACACCACGCGAAGTCATCCGGCTCATGGCCAATCTGATCTACACCGGCGAACAGGACATCTACAAGCCGGGCATCTACCGCACCATCTACGATCCGGCCTGCGGCACCGGGGGCATGCTCTCGGAGTCAGAGAAGTTCATCCTCGACCAAAACAAGCGCGCCAACCTCGCCCTCTTCGGGCAGGAATATAACGACGAGGCCTGGGCCATCTGCTGTTCGGACATGCTGATCAAGGATGAGAACACCGCCAACGTCGTTCTGGGCGACACCCTAGGTGATGGCAAGACCAAGGATGGTTTCGAAGGTAAGCGCTTTCACTATTTCCTGGCCAATCCGCCATTTGGCGTCCGATGGGAGGGGCAGAAGGCAGCGGTCGAGCAGGAGCACAGAACGCACGGCCTTGCCGGACGCTTCGGCGCGGGGCTGCCGGCCGTCAGTGACGGCTCGCTCCTTTTTCTCCAGCACATGATTTCCAAGATGTATCCCTACGAAACGGGAGATAAAGACCGGCCGGGCTCCAGGATCGCGATCGTCTTCAACGGCTCGCCGCTCTTCTCCGGTGATGCCGGATCGGGGCCGTCGAGCATCCGGCGCTGGATTATCGAAAACGACTGGCTCGAAGCGATCGTGGCACTGCCCGATCAGCTTTTCTACAACACCGGCATCTTCACCTATGTCTGGCTCGTCACCAACCGCAAGCCGCAGGAGCGACGCGGCAAGGTGCAGCTCATCGACGGTACCCGCTTCTTCAAACGGATGAAGAAGAGCCTCAACAACAAGCGCAACGAGATCACCGAAAAGCAAATCGGCGACTTGACGCGGGTCTATGGCAACTACCGTGACGGCGAGACAGCAGAGGTGCTGATCGACGGGACCACTGAGACTCACGTGATTTCCCGCATCTTCGAAAATCGAGAGTTCGGCTTTCTGAAGGTGACGGTTGAGCGGCCCTTGCGCATGAACTTCGAAGCAACACGGTTGCGCATCGTCCGCCTTGATGAGCAGACCGCTTTCGCCAATCTAGCCACGTCCAAAAAACGCGGGGATAGTGCGGCTGCGAAAGACGAAATCGCCAGAGGCATCAAGCATCAGGAAGCAATCCTCGACCTTCTCTCGACCCTTGAAAGCAAGGGCCTGTACCATGACCGCGCAGCCTTCGAGGCCGACATGATGCAGGCAGCCGAACATACAGATGTCAAGATCACCGCGACGATCAAGAAGGCAGTATTCGCCGCGCTCGGGGAGCGCGATCAGGATGCCGAGATTTGCCGTGACAGCAAGGGCCGGCCGGAACCCGACAGCGAATTGCGCAATATGGAGAACATCCCCTTGCCGCTTGGCACGACGCTGCCGCTGCCACTGGAGTTCGGACAGACCAAACCTAATGATAAGCTAGTGGAGGCGTTCCGCGATGTGATTGACGACTATATCGCCCGAGAGGTGCTGCCTCACCTGCCCGACGCCTGGGTGGACTATGGCAAGACTAGGGTCGGCTACGAAATCCCGATCAACCGGCACTTCTACGTCTACAAGCCGCCGCGCCCGCTTGATGAGATCAAGGCAGAAATCGAGAAGCTGGAAGGGGAGATTGCCGGGTTGCTGAAAAAGACGGCAGTATGACGACGATCATGCTTGAACATGCGCCGAAAGACTGGCCGATTAAACGGATCAGTCAGTTGTTCAAAGAGCGCAAGGAGAAGGTCAGCGACCGTGACTTTCCTCCGCTGTCTGTAACAAAGAAGGGAATTCTCTCACAGCTCGATACAGCGGCCAAAACCGATGATGGAGACAATCGGAAGGGCGTCCGCGCTGGCGATTTCGTTATTAACAGCAGGTCTGATCGTAAGAGTTCCGGCGGCGTCTCAGACCGAAAAGGCTCGGTCTCTCTTATCAACCTTGTTCTGGAGCCGCGTGGCATTTATCCGCGCTTCGCTCATCACTTATTGCGATCTACAGCATTTCAGGAGGAATTCTACCGATGGGGCCACGGTATCGTGGCCGATCTCTGGACGACACGCTACAGTAAGATGAAAAACATTCGCATCGCTATTCCCGAGTGTAAGACTCAACAGGCCATCGCCAATTTTCTCGACTGCGAGATCACCCGCATTGATCAGTTGATCGAGAAGAAGCGCACACTCCTCGACCTGCTTGAGGAGAAGCGCCAAGTCCTCATCACCCGCGTCGTCACCAAGGGCCTAAACCCCGACACCCCCATGAAGCCCTCCGGCATCGACTGGCTCGGTGACATCCCCGCTCATTGGGAGGTCTTTCGTCTCAAACTCTTAGCATCAGAGCCACTGACCTACGGAGCAAACGCGGCTGCTGACCTTGGAGAACCGGATTGGCCACGCTTTGTTCGTATTACGGACATAGATGACTTGGGGCGCTTGAGACCGGAAACTTATAGATCACTTCCGCCGGACATCGCTGAGGGATTTCTTCTCAAAGAGAATGATATATTACTTGCTCGAAGCGGTGCCACCGTGGGTAAGAGCTTCATCTATGACCCCTCATGGGGTATCGCCTGTTATGCGGGTTACCTTGTTCGCGCCAGAATCAAGAAAACAAACTCTGCTCGTTTTATATATTGGTTCATGAAATCGGTATCGTACAGGGAATGGGTTAGGTCAAATTTCATACAGAACACTATTCAAAATATCAGCTCTGAACGTTACGCGAATCTCTGCATACCAATGCCACCTCTGGACATGCAGAGGCGGATTGCGCAGTTTCTGGACAAGCAAACGGAGCAGCTCAATGGGCTGAGTGCGAAAGTGCACAAGTCAATCGAGAAGTTGACCGAGTATCGAGCAGCGACTATCACCTCGGCTGTCACGGGGCAATTGACGGACCTACAATGACCCTAGCTGCCATCACTGACCAGACTAGTTGCTTAAGCGAATTCACACTTGTCACCGGTCAGTTGGAGACGACAAAATGGAATAGCGCAAGTCAGCGATGAGGCCATGAGTGGCACGACGCGGCCAACCGGTGTGAGCCATGTCCTTCCAGCCTCGGTTGCGATAGATGCGGCTTCCACCCTATTGCGCCACCCGTCGAAACCTGAATTTCAGGGGGTGCCTATGTAATAATGCGACTAAGTCTGGTATGATTATCAGGTTTTAGCAGATCCGCCCCCTTGCTAATTAGATAACAATGAGTTGGAAGCCAACGTATCCCGAGCATGAACTTTCCAGTTGCATTAAGCACTTGTCTTCGAAGACGGATGGTTGGAAAGGCGAAAAGAGTAAGGCGCAACTCCGTAGGCGACAAGGGAAGCACGTGCTCTTGCCCGCAAGCTTGTCCGGGTAAAGGTCGACGCAGTTCAGAGCATTGAACTTGATGAAAAAGGCAGCCTACTCCTTCTTTTGAAAAACCAAAGACCTGCTCGCCGGCCTGACGGTGGCGATGGCGCCTATTCATTTTTTGCCGGGCGAAGACAAGACATGGCTTCCGCCGATGCAGCGAAATTGTCCGAACCGCTTGACCGCATTATGGAACCCCCCGAACGAAGTTGACCTCCATAAACAGGTTTGGTCGCCGGATGATTTTGACGGATCGCAACTCCAGTTTCGGCTTTCCCCAGAGAAGACTTGCAGGAAGGTCTGAGTTATCTGAGCCTAGATCGTTGCCAGAATATCCTTTATATCCGCTGGCGTCCTTGACACCGCAAATTGCCAGCGACCAAAGCGATTGTCATTATTGACGGCTGCTATCCATTCCTGCATGTACTCGTGCTTGACATTGTCCTGTTCGGTTTGTTGTCCCTTGGTTTCCAGCACAAGAATTTCCCCGGATTGCAGGCGGATCAGAAAATCCGG
>JAMASS010000023.1 GCA_024761205.1 Limisphaerales bacterium | reverse complement strand
TCGAACCATTGGGCGACCTGGCGGCAACTCTGCCCTTCGGTCACCAACAACAGGCCGTGAAGCCGGTGATCGTACCTCGACTCGTCCGAGCGTTGGATTTCCTGTTGTATGGCGATGCGCATCACATTGGCATCAGTAATCTCGAGCTTTCTCGCCACAGCTTTCATCTCGTGTCGGGGTGCTCGTATCGTACGCCATCATGCGGTATAATTTAAGTCGCCTTGTTTAGCATCAACGCCATTCTCACCCTTCCCGAGAAAGATCCAAATGAGGCGGATCAAGCCGTGTTGGCAGCGCGTGAAAATGGTCATGCGTTTCAATGAAGTTTATCCGGACTATCAGGTTTATCTCACGGGGATGGTCATGCTGGACAACGCC
The DNA here is from genome assembly GCA_024761205.1 of Limisphaerales bacterium. Lineage (GTDB taxonomy): Bacteria > Verrucomicrobiota > Verrucomicrobiia > Limisphaerales > AAA164-E04 > UBA2970. Next base: position 78,431 of record JAMASS010000023.1, on the reverse strand, counting down.
TTTGCCGCCTCGAGTATGCGGGACATGATGAAGGGCGGTTCCCTTGATGTATTTTGGGAATCATGGTGCGATGCTTTTTCTCCTTCGCTCGATCACCGACACTGTTGGCACCATCTTGGTGATTGTCTTCTTATCCGCGATGCCGATGGGGTTCATGGGACTTACTGGCTTTCCTCTGGCACCGCCTTCAGCTTCGGCGCTCATGATCATCACTGCGCTTGCGGTCGCGGACAGCATCCATATCCTGGTGTCGGTGTTTCTACTACCTTCGGCAAGGGATGTTCAAAGAATGATGCGATTGTTGAGAGTCTGGGCGTGAACTTTCAGCTAGTGTTTCTGACCGGGCTCACGGCTGCGATTGGTTTCCTGAGCATGACTTCAGTGATGCGCCGACTTTTCGGCCTCTCGGAAATGTTGTGGCGGTAGGTGATGCGGCTGCTTGTTGGTTTTTTCCATAGTGTTCTTACCCGTACTATTGGCTGTTGCTTTTGTTGCGAGGCTGGGCTGCGGGTCAGGATCAGTGGTTGTATTCTGCCGGCGTTGAAGCGAGTGAGGCGAATTTCCTCGAACAGCAAATCAGGCACCTTCGTCGGGAGCGAGTTTGCTTATAAAGAACTCCGTCGTAGGAAGGTGAAAAGTATAACCTATCTGAAGCAGGAAATGATTGAGGGATGGAGGCATATGTGATCAAGCGGATTTCTGGTCGACAAGAAGTCCGGCTGTATCAAGCAGATTGTATGGCTGGACACGGCGGAGTATCGGACTTTGAGAACCGACTATTACGATCGTAAGGGCGAGTTACTAAGACCTTTACTGCGGAAGGCTACCGGACTTATGGCAAGGACTATTGGTGCGCGGATTGATTCCTGATGAAGAATGTCCAAACGGGGAAGATCCCCCGAGTTAATTTGGAAGGACTATGCCTTTACCCAGAGACTAGAGGATCGGGACTTTGACAAAAATCGACTGAGACGGGTTTGATAGAAGGCGGCCGCATACGCACGTTCCGTTTTCTATTTTGTTGTCGGATGTTGGGGTCCTTATCTGCTCGGCAGGATTCCTTGGCATCGCGTGGGAGGAATGGGATGTTTCCAGGGTTGTGGAGGTCGAAGTCAGGCTGTTTGTAGATTCGCCAAAATTGCCAGACCAGAAGAGCACTACCGGACACTTCATCGTCTTGGAATTCGAGTTCTAGCGGGAATGGGATGACGGCAATTGAGTATTCGAGGCAACACCATTTGGACGTTATGACAAGGTGGAGTCCGAGCGCATGCATGTCGGTCTGCGTGAGTTCTGCTTTCAAAGGGTGTCGGATCGGCGGGAAGTGCGATCTGGTGTGAGCAAGGGTTGGGGGGCTGAGTCCTAAATTTGGTTGGTGTGATCAATCAAACGGACCTGGTCGAAAATCTCGATACGGAGGACAAGCAGGGCTAGCCAATGGTGAATTTTACGTGGGTTGCGGAGAATTTCGGCAGCGTCGATTTGTTCTATCTTCCTTATTTTCGGGAACGGATATTCCTAGGAAGGAAGAGGAAGATGTCTTTGGAGGTTTGCGTCTTAACCACTTTGAATGATCTCTAGGATACGGCTTTGTTGGCAGGGTGCGTGATCGATTAGGCGACTCAGGCTTTGTCGGTTCGAGTGGAGGTTGAGCGAAGGCTCGGGAATGGTTACTTTTTGTCTCTCGAAGGGTAGTGGTTTGCGAATGTCGTCGAGCGGGATTTGACGAGTTTTTTAGCGACGATAGTTTTTTGCAGTTGTCACTACGTCGATACTTCCAGCCCGGATTTCTCGCCAATAGTAAATGGCTGCCATGAGGCGTCCGAGATTTTGACGACTTCTCGATGGATGGGGTGGGGCTTGCCCCGGCAGTGCTTTTTGCTCCCGCTGGCGGCGAGTTTCCTTCGCCGGGACCGCTGGGCTTCTGGAGCGGGCCGACTCCCTAAGGAACAATGGCTCGATTGCGGCGGCGGCTTGTCCGGCGGGAGGCACAACGGCAAGGAGGTTGGCGAAGCATGGGGATTGCTCCATGGCCACGCCAATCCATCCGCCGTTGGATGGCCTTGAGAAATTCAGGCTAGCCATTTTGTATCGGCCGCTCTAGGTGTTGGTGAATGGATTCGAAATCGAGGTCTTCAAGCCAAGTTGAGAATTGAATACTGCCGCTTCATATTTTGAATCTGTTTGCTGCAGTTCCGCGATTGCGTCTTCAATTTCGGTGACATTATTGATCTTGATTGCGTTTTCGAGTTTGGTTGTCACTACTGGTGGGATCGAGATTATCGCTTCAGTTGAAGCGCCTTCCTCCGGTTTCGACGATTCAAATTTCACGTTCAAGTGGCTGATGAGGCCACGGTGTGGTGCTGTCTCTGGCTCGGCAGCGAAATTAGCGTTCGGGGTAAGGTGTGTAGTCGAGGGTGGTGTAACTGATCGAGAGATGTTCCCTACTTGAAATGTGGGGAGAGGGGGCGGTTTTTGGGCCGATGTATTGTGTTCTTCCTCGGACGGAGAGGGTTTGAGATTGTGGCTTTGATCTCGTCAGTCGGTATTGGTCTACAACTCAAAGTAGGTTCCGAGCAGCACCGACGAATCTAGGAGTGGAGCGATAGCGTGGATTTTGTTACCGAGGAGACGGTCTTGAGTGTCTAGCGGGATCAGTTTTCGCCATCGAAAAGCAGAACGCCGTTGTCACCCGTGCCGCCCTAAAAACATACCACGTTCGTTCTCGGTATAATGAGTGGATATACTTGATATTCCACTCTGGATCGCGCGGTATTGTCCGGTGAGAGTCTTGCCTGGCGGGAAGAGTTCTTGCCCGCTGCAGATACAAACGGCCTCCCTAGGTTCGTGATACATGGCCCAGGGAATGTGCTCGAGCTCTACTGCCAAGTGGAATCCGTCCTCATCGTACCAAACAATCCGCGTCGGTTGGCGATCCGGATGTAGCCACTCTGGTCCGCTTCAAGACAGGATACCTTGACTGTGGCATGTTCTGCCGGTGTGATGCCGTCGTGAAAATAGATAGACCCGGTTAGCCGCAGTAGTGGTGTTAGTTGGCATTGGGAATGGCGGTAAAGTAATCGGTAGTGAAGACAGAAAGATTTCGCTGGAGTCGAGCTTGTCAATGAGTGTGCGGAACTTCCCCGAGGGTCCGGTTGTCATCGTGGTTTGATGCTGGTCCGCTACGTAGGCTTTGACCGATTGCGCGCCCGCCAGAACGCCGGAGGGAAGACGTAATTGACCGGAAAGATTGGATTTGTCTGCAGTCCAAACGGTTATCGGAATGAGGGAACTGGCGAGAAGACATGTGGCGACAGTCCAAAGGCAACATGGTTTTGCAGGGCGGGCCGGGTGTAACGATCTTGACGCCGAGATGCGCCTGACTGTGATTGGGCATAGTTTTCGGCTTGGCGAAGCTCATCGTGAACGGGAGCGAGTCTAACGTAAGGGGGATTTGTTTGAAGTCGAGGGACTCTCGCCCCACCATTTTCGAATCTGACGCACCGGATTAAACGCACCTGGTTTTCGTTGCCTGGAGTGACGACGAGCGATATGGTCGCTGTTGGGGTGGATTAAGATTTCCCTTAGGTGGCAGAGACGGTGCGAGTATCGCAGGCGTTTGAATTGATGATGCACCGAGTGTTGGTCATTGTTCGCTGGCTCTGCTCACGCCGGGTCCGACGCACCCATTGGGTGTGGTGCCAGACTGCTGTTTTATTGCGGGAGCGACGGGATTTGCTTGATTCAACGTCGCTGCGTAGGATTGAGTCGGCGTTGGAGGGCGCGCGGTTGAGCATGGCGCGGCGAGCCAATAGTCAGGGACTGGCGGAATCAGCGAATCGGCTCAAAGATGTCTACCGTTGGATACTGATGCCGTGCCCGCGAAGGCTGCTTAGGAATGCGGTTGATTGCACGCGATGAGGAGGACTGTCGGTATTGGTGATGATCGCATTGTGAGGATCGATGGCAAATCATCGCTACGTTCCGCTCCGGGATTTGGAAGAGTAATCGGATTAAAGGTCCACCACAGGAAGGGCACTGTTCGGGGTATGTCAATGGAGCGGTGGCACATCTGTACGGACGGGAACGATTGGCTCCTCTGTTCCCTGATGAAACCTCCAAGTAACCGTTCGGCTACAACACTACTTTGTCCTGACGATACCATGGATAGTCTGAACAGTCGGATTTGGAGGGGGACCTGTCCCCGGTGATCGGAAGTTCCTCTTAGTGCTCTGGCCGCTAACGGGGCAGTTCGGCGGGCCTCTGCGATAGCTTACTCCGGAATTCCCGGGTCCCTCTGGCTTTCGATAAAAATAAAATACTGTTGAGGGTTGTTTTGGAGAAGGTCATCGAGACGCACCGTCCCGGTTGGAGCCAAGGGTTGGAGGGTCCATTCTGACAGGTTGGCCGAGAAGAAGACATAGTAGATATGATTCTCTTTAGCCGGCCATGCAATATCGAGGCCACTGTCGGTTCTGATGATTATCGAAGGACTCGCTTTGATTGTCGGAAGCGGTGGGTCGATTGTGAGCGGGTCGAAGGCGGCCGCTTCGGCGCCGACTTGCAGTATGGAAACTGAGTGGATGAGCTGAGGCTCGATCGGATGATGATTCTTGGAGGGTTCCGTCGCTGTGTTTCCGATAGCGGTCACGATGTCCGAGCCATCGGTGACTTCTCCAAAGACGGAATGAACGTTGTCGAGCCAAGGCGTTGCCGCCAACGTGATGAAGAATTGACTGCCGTTGGAGTGGGGTAGCGAAGATTTGGCCATAGAGAGGATGCCGGCGCGATCGTGTTTCAGTTCGGGATGAAACTCGTCGCTGAAAGTGTAACCGGGACCGTCGTTGCCTTGACCGTTTGGCGAACCGCCTTGGATCACAAAATCTTTGATGACGCGGTGGAAAGTCGTCTGATCGTAATATCGATCGTTTGAGAGTGCTGGTTTCTGGAAATCTACCCAGGTGCGGATGCCTTCTGCCAGGCTAACGAAATTGGCCACCGTCCGGGGCGCTCTCTTGAAGTGTAAGCGGCAGGTAAATTTCCCTTGGTTGGTCGAGAATACTGCGAACAGTCCTTCTTCCGATTGGGCGAGACACTTTAAGGATAGAGTCAGGAGGAGGACCATGACCAACCAAGAGGTGCGATCAGCGAGATGTCGAGGGCAGTTAAATGAATTGATCATGCGATGTTGCGTTCACTACGGCTTGGCCATCATCCCCGAGATTGGTTCTTGATGCCAGCGTTTAACGCCGGGAGACGTTTCCGTTTCTAGACAGTGGCATTGATTGATTTGTTTCAGGTCAATTTCCTGATTCCCTGCTTATAGGGGATGCTTTTGGCGTTTTCCGTGAGTGCGACCCCGGGCTTACCTCAATGATGACCATTACGCTGCTTGTTCCGATTAGCTTTTACCTGCCGCTGAACGCCGGATTGGCATTGATTATCCGAGTCGTTTCACAGCGATTTTTGCCGAGGTATCTCCGCGACTTTTCTACGCATCCCGGAAACTCCCACCTCGGCTGCCATCGCCTTGGACGGTCACGCATTGGCGAGACAGGGTAAGTCACGAGTAGCGCTGACGTTGGGGCTGTTGTGTTCGTGTCTCAGCGGATTGAGCGGAGTTGCGCTCTTGATGTTATTAGCGCCGTCCCTCGCTCGGTCTTCTCTGCGGTTCAGCAATTTTGAGTGTTTTTGGTTGGCGGTCTTTGGTTTGTCCATGAGTGCAGGACGGACTCAGTAAGGTCTCTTGGCCGATGTCTTTGGGATGATCGATCATCTCAAGGATCGGGATCGATGTGGTGTGCGGAAGTCAGCGGTATACCGTTTGGCAGCATGGAGTTGATGGATGGCATTGGCTTCATGCCGGGGTGATTGGGCTGTTTGGCGTTTCTGAGGTCTTGCGCAATGTCTGCATCCGCAGAATCTTGTGCGGTCGGCCGTGTCAAGAGAGGAAGGAGTCGCGGATACTGAGAGATTCTGAGGACGCTGTGGCGCACAAACCGACGGTGACGAAGTCCTCGATTTTAGGAACCGTGATTGGTGCACTACCAAGCGCAGGAGCAGACATCGCTGCTAGGGCGGCGTACGGGGTGGCACAGCGTACGTCGAGGAAAGGCGATATCTTTGGGAAAGGAGGACCCAAAGGCGCATGGATTCCGGCTTTAGTCTTTGGGATTCCCGGAGATTCGGCGACGGTCATCGTTTTGGGGGCGCTGCTCATGTACGACATCAAGCCGGGGGCCGATGTTATTCAAGCAAAGTGGTTCTCAAGTGCAGAGCATCTTTCTGATTGTGCTGCTCACCTAGTTTCTTGCTACTGCCGGCTGGTTATTTGGGCATCAAGGCGTTCGGCTAGATCCTGAGGTTGCCGAGAACGGTCATGCTGACCGGCGTAATGGTCTGCTCAGTGATCGGTGCCTATGCGTTGCGTAACAGCATGGTTGATGTGTACAATTTGATTAGCTCAATTCATAGGAGAGAAGTGTCCCTCTCCAAGAAGCGTTATTTTTAGATTCGGGTTCCTTAGCCGCGGTTCAAAAAGAGTAAGCTAACGCGGCGCGCGCCTAGGCAATCGATGCGATACGTGGAAGGTCCATGCGATTGATTTAGGGAGCATCGCGGGGCCGTCAAAATATCAGACGGCGGCCGTCCCTAGCGGGAAGGGTCAAGCCGGGGGTATCCCTCTCGTTGAAGCAGAGTTCGACAGCTCCCAGGAAAAAGGGATCCCTTGGGGCGACGGGAAGACGAATAACGAAAGGACGGGCAAGCGTTCCGGCGGCAAGGCTCCTTGGGTGCCGGGCATGACCGAAAACCGCCGAGACGTTGCCCATTGGTCCCGAACGGAGCGCTCCCGCTCGAAAAAGCGCAAACCGCCCGAAACGACCTATCCAAGCGGGCACTGGGAGCGTCTCCTAGCACTCCATTGGCAAGCCCCCATGCGTGCCGCCGTGCGGTGAGCACTGTATTGGTCCGACATTAAGGTCGTGTCGCCCAAATCAATGTGCTGCTTCAGGAACCGGAGGATACCCGCGTTCTTCAACGAGTCAGGTTCGTCCGCTGTTCGCGCAACGACGTCACCGCCTCTCTCCACTGCCCCCAACGCGCCTGTTTTCGCCGTTCCCCGGCCTCTTTTGCTCGGTTTGCCGACTCCCCGGCGAGTTCTCTTTCGCTGGTTTGCTGCCTATATAAGTTTCGTCTGCCTCGATGATATGCCCCGCAATAAGGACTTTTGCTTGCCCCTCATGGCCAAGCGAATCCGCACGGCCATGTACGCCGACTTCTGCTCCAGAGCCAAATCATGAGCTAGTTGGCAGCTTGACAGGCTTTTCTCGGCGTTGAGCATCAGGTCAGGGCGATGGCGACAAACCATTTTGGCAATGGGATTTTTGTCTTTTGAAAGATCGTCTCCGAAAGCACGTTGAAGTTGCTGCGGCCCCGGCATGTCAATTCCACCGCTCAATCTGTTACAACACCCGCTTGCGGGCCACGCGCTTGCTTTGGCAAAGCGGATATTGGGGGCGAATGCTCTCCAAGTAGCTAATGCAGCGCGCTTGATTGTGGAAATTTTTCCATAAGCTCAATCAAATTCATCCCCATAACAGCAATTTCATTCCAACCCATTAAAGCTTCTAATCCTAATTGCGAAAAACTCCCTAGACTTCGTCGATATCTGTTGCTAAACAGATATCCGTTGTCTCTGTTACAAGAATTGACCAGTTAGATTTGTGAGTAAGAAGTGATGAAATACCGATTGGTTTTAGTGTTGAGTTTGTGCAGCTCACTTTGTGGGCTGGTGGCAGTTGAAAAAACCGACTTGGATGATCCCTCGGTCAAACGCAGTTACGGTTTGGGAGCGAATTATGGCAAGTTGCTGGAACGGCAATCGATCGAGATCGACATCAATAGCTTTCTTGACGGCCTGAGGGATGGACTCGCCAAGGAGTCCCTGCTCTCGGATGCCGAGATTCAAGGAGTGCTGAAGTCGATTACCGACGAGCTTCGAGCCCGGAGCACTCGCAAACGTGAGGGGATCGCCGCGAAAAACAAAAAGGATGGTGAAGCTTTCTTGGCCGCCAATCGAAACAAGGAGAGTGTCGTCACGCTTAAAAGCGGACTGCAGTACAAGGTCATTCGGGAGGGCGATGGTGCGATTCCGTCATCGACGGATTTGGTCAAGGTGCATTATCGAGGCACTTTGATTGATGGCACGGTGTTTGATAGCTCCTACGACCGAGGGACTCCGGCAAGTTTCTCCGTAATGGGAGTGATCAAAGGATGGACCGAGGCCTTGCAGTTGATGAAGGTCGGTTCTAAATGGCAGTTGTTTGTGCCTTCCGAATTGGCGTATGGCGAACGCGGGGCGGGCACTTCGATTGGACCCAACTCAACGCTCATTTATGATGTCGAACTTTTGGAAATCACCACCACCACGCCTCCAATCCCAAAGACCGCTGCCAAGCCGAAGCCGATCACTAGTGATGTTATCATGGTCCCTTCCGCTGAAGAGATGAAGAAGGGCGCTAAGGTCGAGGTGATCAAGAGCAACGAAGTGGCCGAATACATCAACATCAAACAGCAAGCTCAAAAGAAAGCGAAGGACAAGGATTCGCCGTTTGAAGAAGAGGCGGCTCCTGAAGAGGAATGAGTTTCAGGCGGTTAGCCGCATTGAATTTTAAGTCTGTAAGAAATTGGCCGCCAATCGGCGGCCAATTTCTTTTGTGTCTCGTTCGGATGTGACCCGCTTGCAGCACCCGAAACTAGACTTGCCAAGGCCAGTCCGGTTCGAGAAAACCTCCCCACTTTGCCGGTAGTGGTATTGATAATAACGCTCAGACACTGTATTGGGATATGAAATTACTATAGCTCTTATGGTTACGTCTATTGGTACGATAGTGTGCGACATTAGTAATATATTTTCACAAATAAGTATGATTATCAACCAGAACCTGATGGTCTTCAACTCAGTTTTAAGAAAGTTAGCACGGTTTATGCTCGACATAATTGCTTAAGACTAGGCAGTCTTAAGAGTTGGAAAGAAAAAGACTACATATACAAACAGGAAGTATTATTATGTCTGATAAAATTGATCACTTTACTTAAATAAAGAAGAAGGTAAAAATGCTAAAAAATGTTAGCAACATTGCACTAAATAATGAAGGAGTTAAAGGAGTTAAAGGAGTTTCTATTACTAGGACTATCTTAAGCTTTGTTGGACTGTACGCCATCCCTCGCACCCTAACGCGGATCGGCTATCCTTTGATTCATCGATGTCGCCGGCTTCGCCATCGCGCAAATCTACTTCATTTGTCAGCAACGAAAGCTAGCTGAGGTCTGATAAAACCATGCTCACCTCATTGATAACTAAGCTTTCCCGTTGCGTCCGGAGTGGATTTTCGGAAGATTGCCCCCGTGTAATCCTGTTCGCCACAGTCAAACATCTCCGGGTCACCGACGCTCATTCTTCTCCTCATTAGCGTGGTTCTCGTACTCTCCATCACCGTCGTGCAAGCCGACCGCAAACTAAACGTCATTCTCATCTATGCCGATGACCAGAGCTCCATCGATCTCAACTGTTACAGGGCCACTGACCTTTAAACGTTCCGCCTAGACGGGTTGGCCAAACGCGGCGTGCGTTTCACACAGTTCTATGCCGCAGCTCCGGTGTGCCCACCGTCTCGGGCTGCGGTGCTCGCCGGGCACTATCCGCAGCGCGCCGGCGTGCCCGGCAATATCGGATCTCAAAAAAGAACAACCGGGCATGCCGCCCGATCAAATCACCATGGCCGAAATGATGAAGGCGGCAGGCCTATGCTACTGCGCACATCAGAAAGTGGCACCTGAGCTACACGCCGGACACCATGCCCTCTAGCCAAGGGTTCGGCTATTCCTTCGGCCACATGGGAGGCTGCATCGATAACTGGTCCCACTTCTTTTACTAGGATGGTCCCAATCGACATAACCCCTGGCGCAACGGCGAGGAAATCTAGGCGGACTGCAGGTTCTTTCCCGACCTCATGATCCAAGACTCGCGCACGTTTATTAACGCCCACAAAACGAACCGTTTGACATCCACTGGGCCATTAATGTGCCTCACTATCCACTTCAAGGCACCGATAAGTGACGCAAAGTCTATCACACCTTCCCTCACCACGCCGAATGTATGCAGACTTTATCTCCATCCACCACGGATGAAATCATCGGCCAGCTTTTTGATATCCTCGATCAGGCAGGGCTCCGAGACGATACCATCATCATCTTCCAATCCGACCACGGTTATTTGACCGAGACGCGAACCTTCGGCGGCGGCGGTAGAGCAGGTCCCTACCGCGGTGCAAAGTTTAGCTTATTTGAAAGAGGGATTCGCGTGCCAGCGATCATCAGTTAGCCGGGACACCTCCCCAGCAACAAAATTCGCGACTAGCTTGCCACTGCCGTCGATTAGTTGCCCACCATTGCCGAACTTTGCGACGTCCCGCTTGCCTAACCGGCGGTTCAACGGCAAATCACTGGTGCCCGTCATTCATTCGATCAACGCTCCAGACCGACACAGAGTTTTTCACTGGGAAATCGGAAATCACCAAAATCCTCAATGGGCCGTTCGCTCTGGTGCATGGAAACTGATCGGCAATCCCCGCGACACCAGCAATCAAGGCGAACTCACCGCAACCGACCAACGATTCCCCATCAATATCAAACTGGACCACACGGAGCGGTACAACCTCGCTGCGCAGCATCTGGAAAAAGTCAAAGAACTGGAATCCCTGCACAGCAGATAGAAGCAACCGGCGACTGATCAGTAGCCGCCTGTGTTCCGACCGTTTCAAAAAACGATTCGTGCAACAGCACACTCTCAATCTCGGGAGAACTTCCGCCTGATGCCTCCTCCTGCATCAACACAACTCGGAGATCAATGATTCTTCGATCCAGCGGTTGCGATTTATTTCGCCGCCAGATCAACGACCCCCGCCAGGGCAATCGCCGCTGCACCAAGTTCAATAAGTAAGCCTTCCATCGATCATCCAGAAAACTGGCCGCCACATCATCTAGCTTTTCCCGCGTCAAGGGCTGGGAAGGATTCAGAAGATTCACCTGCTCTCTGTTCTCTAAAGTCGATTTGATAACCAACCAGCCATCATCAAGCGGTGGATCCGGGGAAAACATCGACCACGACTGATCTAAACGCAGCATTTCTATCGCCACACTAAGCCATCCGGCAACAATGCCTTCAAACGAGTTTGCTGAAACTCAAGAAAACTGACACGAACGTTCCAGGCAAGCATTCCTCCCAACAGAACGCCGGCACCAAATTCGAGGGCCTTCGCACATCGTCCTACTCCTACCGCTAAGCGTCAAGCTTCACCGATTCCCAATTGCAAGAAAGGAATCAAGGCAACCAACGAGACATAGGGAAAAATCCCCAGCTCCATAAAAACTGCAAAACCTACCTGCAGCATTAGTAGTTTCGGATACTCTAGCGACCCGGCCCCGAGCCGAGACGTATAGTGGTCTAGATTCAGAACGACGGCCACCGCCTCACCAGCTTATCCATGTGTCTCCATTTTTACTGAGAAAACTGAAAAAATAGACCGCTGCAATCTGCACCACAAAAGCGGCCGTCCCACAGGAAATTACCGAGCCTACCTTTGCCGGAGCCAAAACGCCGCGCATCCGCACTCCATCGAGCGCGCCAAGCGATAGAAAAATACCCCAGCACAAAATGACCGCGAACAACATGTCAGCCCCATAGAGCACCAACGGATTTCGCGCTTGAATGGTGCTGAGAATCAACCAACTCGCTATCACACTAGCACGTGTCCAAAGGCCCACCGCCAAACTCACGCCAAATGCAATTCTAATACCGAAAAGCCCGCTCTGCCAAACATCTCTGGCACTGACCAAGTGGAACGGAATCAGGGCTTGAAACGAAGCGTAGTCCGCTGCAGATGCCAGCGGCATGACACCCTCCTCAGAATAGTGAACCGCAAAATTCTGCAGCCGAAGCGGACAAATCCACCACTACGAGCATACCCAAGGTGATCCGAAACAGCGCAATCGCCCGAAGATCCAACTCAAACGCCGGCGCTCACCAAGACCACAAATTTCGTATCGTTATGATTCCCGAGGACCACCAAAAATTCATGTGACAATCGAACAAGATTCAGGAACGCATGTCGCCGCCGATGCCATAGCCGTGTGAAAATGCCTCATCCGAGTTTACCCCCCAACGACAGCATTCAATGGCTGAACAGTGATCTTTCACCGCTTTCACCTTTCACACAGCTCGGTCAATCGGCTCTGGTCTCCCATCCTCCCCCGTCGCTTCTGAACAGAGCGAAATCACCTTCGCAGCTACAATATTTTGATAAACGCAATCAGCGACTCAACCTGTGACTCCGTCAGAATCCCTTGATACGACGGCATTCCAATGTTCGAATTCGCGAACGCCTTCAACACATTTTTCGGCGGATTCAGAACCGAATCGCGAATATAGTCAGCATCGGCAATCCCAAGCAACCCTTTGGTGAATTCTCGCTGCGTCCCAAAAACTCCTTGCATCGTCGCTCCATCTAGCGAGTGACAGGGCATACAACCCATCGTTTGATAAACCTGCCATCCCCGGCTGGCGGACACTTCAGTGTTGGCGACCTTTTGACTGCCTTGGGTCACCTCTTGCTGCAACAGTTCCTCCACTACTACCCGAGAAAAACCGGTCGTTACCAAATTATGATCCTGCAGTTCATGCACTGTTGCATAGGCTGCTCTCTCCCGAGGCGCTCCCGCCGCACTGCGCAATCGATGATACACAACCTCCACTGCATCACGGGCTTCATATCTGAGATCACACAACCAATACAGACCGATGATTACTCGATAAGACGATACCACTGGCACCTACAACTTCCGTCCTCGGCTTGCCATTGAGCTTGTAATGGCCGGAACCGTAGTTCTTCGTTCGCCGATAGCTCCATCGGCCAACGTGATAGTTTGCCAGATTCCGGGCCCTGGCTTCCTCCAACAGGGAATCAAATCCAATCAGCAAACCCTCGCGGACTGAACGCACGGTCGTCGGGGATATCAATCGGTCCGCCATGATAGCGCACTCGCCGAATTCCTCTCCAAGGTTTCGCATTCGATCCCCAAATTTGAAATCCCGTTAGGGACAGCCACCCATCGTGCGGATTGATATCACCCTTTAGCAGCGGCAGATCGATCGGCAACGACCAACTGCTCGTTGCCCCTTGCACAGGCCATTCGGAATCATCGAAGTGCACCAACACAATGTTCGATCGATAGTAATCCAAGCACACGAGCCGCCCGGAGAGCGGTCCCCACTTACCGCTATCCAACCAAACCTGAGACATCGCACTCTGCACGACGCGATGAGGAATCCAACAAATCAACTCCGTGATCGGCCTTGCCGTCAACACCACTTCACCACTCGGTCGAAAACCATAGAAAAGATCCTCCTAAACCCAATAAATCGGCGGCGGCGGCACCCAGTGCCCTTGTTGATCGCTGGCCGTAACAAAACCGCCTTGAGTTTGATAGCCCAAATAAGGTTGACGGAATCCGGTGGCATATTGGTGAACCCTCTTCCCAGCTGCAGACACCTTCAAGATCGCCCCATTATCAGCCCCCTGGCGGGCCGCCTGTTGTCCTGACTTAGCTAACAAAAAGCCCTCGTCGTCTCGGTCGCCACAGCGTCATTGGGAAACTCACGCGTCTCGGCCGTCTGGGTGAATCGATCAGAAAACGTTTCATAATAATCAACCTCTCCATCGCTATGAAGGTCATACAAACGCATTAGTCCGTTCCAAGTATAGACAAATAGCCTTTCGTCCCTGACATTGATACTTTGTGGCTCGTGAAGTCCGTATGCCATCCGGCGCCACTCGACCGCCGACAACGAATCATCCAGATTCGATACCTTCCAAATATCCCCATCAAACGTGATCATTGCCGCCGACTGGTCGGGAAGAAAAACCATATCCGCCGTTCGCACCTGCCGCTTCCACGGATTCTCTTCCGGTAACTCCAATCGATCGACGACAAATCCCGCTCCTTCTCCCAAAGTCCCCCTTGTGGCCACAGTTTCACGCCAATGACGCCTCTAGCGTCAGAGATGTTATTCGGAAAGCGCAACGGGCGTTGGCGAAGTTCATCTGCCATTGCCTTGTGAATGCCGCCAGCCCCGCGCGAAACCAACACCCGAATCTCCTGCCTCTGCAAGCTCGGCCGCAGACGCAGCACCATGACGCCTACATCATCGACTCCCAGCGCCACCGCACCGTCTCCGTCAATCAATTCAAACTGCACTCCGTCCTGACGCCGAAACGATGCCACTTTCCGAGCCGACATCGCTTGAAGCACCTGACCTAGCGGCTCGCTCAACGCGATCCGCAGCGGATACATATGCGGCACCACCGATAGGTGCCGCATATAACTAGCTTCGCTTCGCCCTTCACAGGCGCACCTGCCAAACACCTCGCGAATCTCGACATCCCGAATCACATACCGGACTACCAGCTTGATCTCCCAAAACGTGAAATCCCTTCCAAGACCCCATCGAGTCATCAATCGCCCCCCGCCCCGATTCTCTTGAGGTCGGGTCCGTCGGGCTTAGGATCCACTGTTACAAGTCGTTCAGCAAATCCCCCCCCAGGATACAAACCACTCGCCGTAGCACACTTCCCCAACGGTTTGTTGACCCAACTTTGTCCACCGTGGTTCTTTTCCCCTGATATTATAGTAAGAGTACGGTGCCATACTGCGGTAATGAAGGAACTCTCCCTGCCAGACCAGAGCCAACCGGAATAGGTCCGTATCAAAGCACGCGTAAGTGTCGTCACCGAGAAAGAGGACCACCCTACGCACAATCAGATTGTCGTCCACTGCCCCGCCCTCGACACCGCGCGCATCAATCGTTGCCGAAACAAACGGAAACCCCGTCTCCACAAACTCACCCCAACCGCGAACATCGTCCCCGGAAACGACATGAGGCCCCAAGGAGAGACCCCAAAAAGGGCGAGAACGGCGGATAGTCTTTCGTTCATACCAATTCTGGGCTGCAAGCAGACTCTGCCGAACGACGGCGCTTACCTATTTCTCGCCTCACGCACCAATGACAATATTCTTGCCTACACCCCCACCATTCATTGAAATACCCATTCTCGCCAGCGAGACGCAAAAACTCGAGCGGAAGGGTGGCTGAGTTGGTTGAAGGCACCTGACTCGAAATCAGGCGTGCGGGAAACCGTACCGCGGGTTCGAATCCCGCCCCTTCCGCCATCATTTCGAACTCAATCTCATCCCCGTCAATGTCCGCAATTCTGACGCGACAGCTACCAGCATCTCTCGGAGTAACATCAAGTAATTCAAGCGTAAGTTGAGTCGCCCCCCTCGGTCACAATCTCTTCGTGAAATCACTGATAGTCAACCGGTCCTTGCCCAAGGACGTCCACTTCAAACTCAATTGTGTGACCGGAAAGAGCAAGGACTGGTCCTAGACCGCCGACGATAACCGGTAATTCAGGCGAGGCGCCTCCATTAATGAGCACTCAGCACCGCCGGCGAGCGGAGATTGAGAAAACCTTGCCAACGCCCGCCGAGAGACGGGAAACCGCTTGCTGCAAGGATGCCCAGAGCATACCCTCCTCCCCGGCGATGAAAACTCAAAACGCCCGCGCTCAGCCGTCCGACGAAGTGTCCGTTACCTTCGTGCGGGTAGACAGAAGATCCAAAACCAGCCGCTACCCCAAGGACACGGCGCAACTAGATTTGTCCTGGCAAGGGTTGACCAGTGTCACCTTCAGCAAAGGCTGGACGAGTCTGAAGATGTTGCGTCTTACGAGCAACCCCCTGACGAGCCTGACGCTGCCCGAAGACATGACGAACCTGAAGAGGTTGGATCTTTCAGACAACCGCCTGACGAGCCTGACGCTACCCGAAGGCTGGACGAATCTGAAGACGTTGCGTCTTACGGGTAACCGCCTGACGAGCCTGACCTTGCCCGAAGGCTTGACGAGTCTGGAGAGGTTGTATCTTGTGGGTAATCACCTGACGAGTCTGACCCTACCCGAGGGCTTGGCGAGTCTGGAGGAGTTGCGTCTTTTGGGCAACCGCCTGACGAGCCTGACCTTGCCCGAAGGCTTGACGAGTCTGGAGGAGTTGTATCTTAGGGACAACCGCCTGAGGAGCCTGACCCTGCCCGAAGGTTTGACGAGTCTGGAGGAGTTGGATCTTGAGAACAATCGCCTGACGAGCCTGATCTTGCCCGAAGACATGACGAGTCTGAAGACGTTGCATTTTGCAGGCAATCAACTGACGAGCCTGATGCTGCCCGAAGGTTTGACGAGTCTGGAGGAGTTGGATCTTGAGAACAATCGCCTGACGAGCCTGATCTTGCCCGAAGACATGACGAGTCTGAAGACGTTGCATTTTGCAGGCAATCAACTGACGAGCCTGATGCTGCCCGAAGGTTTGACGAGTCTGAAGGAGTTGAATCTTTGGGGCAACGGCCTGACGAGCCTGACCCTGCCCGAAGACATGACGAATCTGAAGACGTTGTATCTTACGGGCAACCAACTGAGGAGCCTGACGCTGCCTGAAGGCTTGACGAGTCTGGAGTCGTTGTATCTTAGGGACAACCGCCTGAGGAACCTGACGCTACCCGAAGGCTTGGCGAGTCTGGAGTCGTTGTATCTTACGCGCAATCGCCTGAGGAGCCTGACCTTACCCGAAGACATGACGAGTCTGAAGAGGTTGCATCTTGCAGGCAATCAACTGACGAGCCTGATGCTGCCCGAAGGTTTGACGAGTCTGAAGGAGTTGAATCTTTGGGACAATCGCCTGAGGAGCCTGACCCTGCCCGAAGACATGACGAGTCTGAAGAGGTTGTATCTTACGGGCAACCAACTGAGGAGCCTGACGCTACCCGAAGGTTTGACGAGTCTGAAGGAGTTGAATCTTACGGGCAACCAACTGAGGAGCCTGATGCTGCCCGAAGGTTTGACGAGTCTGAAGGAGTTGAATCTTTGGAACAATTGCCTGAGGAGCCTGACCCTGCCCGAAGGCTTGGCGAGTCTGGAGGTGTTGTATCTTGAGGACAACCGCCTGAGGAGTCTGACCCTGCCCGAAGGCTTGACGAGTCTGGTGGAGTTGTATCTTACGAACAATCCCATGGAGGAACTGCGGGTGCCACGGGGTTTTGATCTTTCCCAACTCACTCTTCTTGGCTTTTCCAGGGACGGCGTGGTTTATTATGACCCAGCTCCCGTATCGCCGGCAGCCGTGGAGCCGCCGCCGGTTCCTGTGCCTCCGACCGTGGAGCTACCGGCCGAGCTTGAGTTCATGCTGCAATGGGCGGATTCGGTGGAGGGCCCTTGGACGAGGGCGACGCACGCTACCATCACGGAAGGCGTGGTGCGTTTGCCCAACGAGGGCGGGAAGCGGTTCTTCCGGCTCGCACCGGTGGGCGGGAATTGAGAGGGATTTATCAGTGCCTCGGTCAGTCTGTTGCCGATTCTGCTTGGGGGGCACGCCCTGTTTGGGCGGGTTGTTTCCGCGCTAATAGATGGGCAGGCAGCGCATATGCTCATTGATGAGACTGGCCATGTTTTTTTGGCATCGTTGCTCATGTCTTTGCGCGGGGTCTTCACCTGCACTGGATTGCGGCGAAGGATCACCGGATATTCTTCGACGGTGAGTTGTGCTCAGGCCAAGGATAGTTCTGCCAGGGCTCGGATAGTTTTGACCATGGAATTGAGTCCGGTGCTTCGGGTGGGGCTGAGGTGTTGGTGGAGGCCCAGGCGAGTGAAAACGTCTTTGGCGTTGACGTCCAATATCTCTTGGGGCGTTTTGCCGGAGTAGAGGAGTCGCAGCATGGCGACTAGGCCCTTGACGATTTGTGAGTTGCTGTCGGCGAGGAATTCGATTCGCTGGGGCGGTCCCGGCACAATGGTTTCTTTGAGCCAGACCGTGGCTTGGCAGCCTTTGACACGATTTTCCTCAATCTTGTCGGCTTGGTCCATGCTGGGCATCTTGCGGCCGAGTTCCATGAGATAGGCGTAGCGGTCGTCCCAATCTTCCAGCAATTCGAAATTTTCGATGAGGTCTTCTATGGTCATGTTAGGAGGACGACTTGCGGAATCGAAGACGGCGTCCGGAAAGTAATGTTGTTCGATGTTTGCTAATTGGCAACGATTTCTGCGGCGGCTGAGCGTGTCCACCGGTCGGCTTCCAGGATGTCTTGTAGGCTTGGAGAGGTCTTGGTCTGATGAGCGGCCATGGTTTGGGCCACGGTCTCAGCGATCCGGGGGAAGGAAATGGCGCCCCGGCAAAAGGCATCCACTGCGACTTCGTTGGCGGCGTTGAGGACGGCGGGTAGGGTGCCGCCGGTGAGTCCGGCTTCGCGAGCGAGGTTGAGGGAGGGGAATTTTTCGGTGTCCGGTTCTTCAAAGGTCAGGGATGCGATGCGGGCGAGATCGGTTAGGACACGGTTGCTGCCCACTCGTTTCGGATAGGTCAGGGCATATTGAATGGGGAGGCACATGTCGGGAGTTGAAAGTTGGGCGATGATGGAGCCATCAATGAATTCGACCATGGAGTGAATCACGCTTTGGGGATGAACGATGACTTTGACCCGGGGTATTTCGATGTCAAAAAGCCAGCGGGCCTCGATCATCTCGAGCCCCTTGTTGAAGAGGGTCGCCGAATCGATCGTGATTTTCTGCCCCATGTCCCAGGACGGATGCTTTAGTGCCTGACTGAGTTGGATGTCCGCAAACTCTTCTTTGGGCCTTTGACGGAAGGGTCCGCCCGAGGCTGTGAGCCAGAGGCTTCGGACGGAAGTTTCCGGCTTGGTATCTAGGCATTGGAGAATCGCCGAGTGCTCGCTATCGACCGCCAACACGCGGACGCCGTGTTCTTTGGCTTCTCGCATCACGATTTCGCCGGCCATGACCAAGATTTCTTTCGATGCGACGGCGATGTCTTTTCCGGCGCGAATTGTGGCCAGGGCGGGTTCGAGACCAGCGATGCCGACGATGGCGATGAGAACGATGTCTGCGTCCGGTAGCGTAGCGAGTTCGATCAGGCCTTTGGTGCCGCTGGTAACCCGAACGTCTTCGGGCGCTTTATCGGCGAGTGATGCTCGAAGGCTGTCGTCGCTAATCGAAATGAGCTGCGGTTTAAGAGTGTGGGCCTGCGCGCTGAGATCATCGACGTTCTTACCCGCAGCCAAACCGATCAACCGAATATGATCGGGAAGGTCTTCGGCCACTTTGATCGTACTGGTGCCAATCGACCCAGTGCTTCCGAGTAAAACGATATTCTTCATCGAGCGTGACGATGAGCTTAATTCGTCAGTGCGAGGCGGCAGTATAGGTAGAACAACGGCGCGTTAAACAACAAACTGTCAATGAGATCCAAACAGCCGCCAATGCCGGGGAAGAGGTTTCCGCTGTCTTTGACGCCGGTTTCTCTTTTGAGAAGTGATTCGACCAGATCGCCGACCACTGCGAGCCCGCTCAGGAGGATTCCCAAGACAATGCAGTGAGCTCCGCGGAACGGCTCGAGCGCTGATCCGGTGGCGTAGACCGTGATGACACTGACTAGGGTGGACACCCCTATGGCTCCCGCGAATCCCTCCCAAGTCTTTCCGGGACTTATCCGGGGTGTCATTTTGTGTCTACCGCACAGCGAGCCGATCACATACGCCCCGAGGTCGCTGAACTTCGTGACAAGGATGAAGTAGAGTAAGAGCCAAGAACCATTGATGGCGGGGAAGTAGTAAATCTTGGTAATGAAGGTGAGGAGCCAGAATGTGTAAAACCAGCCCATTAGGCTGACGGCCAGTGAGGCGAGGGGCACTCGTCCGGATAACCAGAGCTTGTAGCCGAGCAACCAGAGGAGGAGGAGCGTCGGGATGAGAATGTCGAGTTCTTGGGATGTGAGGGCTGAGGGTATGAAGGATGGTTGCCAGCCACGCATGCTGGAGAATAAGAGAATCGTGAGGCCGGTAACGATTGTTGGCCAGAGAAGGACGGGCGTTGGCGTTTGGGAAAACATCTGGGCGTACTCACGTATCCCGATGATCCCCAGAAGGGAGACGATTAAAAGAAATGAAAGATTGGTGACTGCCGAATTAGTCGCGAACAGTGCAGGCAGGATGATTACCCACAGACCGAACGTGCTGCCGAGGCGTTGCCAGAAGATTTGAGATTTAGACGACGGAGTGCTCATGTCAACAATTCGGAAATGCTGCGGTTTCTTGTCAATCTGAATGGCGGTTTAGAGGTCTAGATGTTCCCGAATCGGCGGTGCCGCCGGGTGTATTCTTCCAGCGTGGCGAAGAATTGAGGTTTGCGAAAGTCTGGCCAAAGGGTGGGGGTAACGACGAACTCGGCATAGGAAATCTGCCAGAGGAGGTAGTTGCTGACCCGCATTTCGCCGCTGGTCCGAATTAGAAGATCAGGGTCGGGAATATTGCGGGTATAGAGGTGCTGGGCCAGCATTTGTTCATTGATTTCATCAGGGATGATCTTGCTGGACTTCACCTTAGTGGCGATTTCCCGGCAGGCTTCGACGATTTCGGTGCGGCCGCCGTAGCTGAGAGCGAGAATCAAAGTGAGTCCTGTGTTCTTAGCGAGTGCGGTTTTCGTTCGAGCGATCTGTTCTTGGACGAATTCCGGCAGCCGATAAACTTGGCCGATGACCTTCAGCTTGACGTTATTCTTGTTGAGTTCCGGGATCTCCGAATCCAGATACCGAGCCAGATACTTCATGAGGGTGTCGACCTCATCCTTCGGTCGATTCCAGTTCTCAACAGAGAAGGCGTAGAGGGTCAGGTATTTGACACCCACTTCACCGGCAGCCCGGAGAACGGCCCTAACGGAGTCGACCCCTTTTCGATGGCCTTGAACCCGCGGGAGTTTCCGCTTCTTGGCCCAGCGGCCGTTGCCGTCCATGATGATTGCCACATGGGTGGGGACGGCTGCTTTTGCTTGCTGGCTCAGGTGGGCGTGGGCTGCGGTCATCGGGCAAGGCGATTTCCCGGCTGAGTTTTTGAATCAACTGTTAAAGTTCGATCGTTTGAGCCCGGGCTGGTCCGACGGAAATAATTTGGATTCGACTTTCGCTGAGCATGGCGATGGCTTTGAGATACCGCCGAGCGTTCAACGGAAGTTCGGACCATTTCCGGCATTTTTCGGTCGGGCTGAGCCAGCCGGGAAACTCGCGGTAGATGGGTTTACATTTCGCTAGGCTGCCCATGGCGTTAGGCACATAGTCGATCTTCTTGCTGACTAGGCGATATCCGACGCAGACTTTGATGACGGGCAGAGTGTCCAAACCGTCCAGGTTGGTGACGGCGATTTCGTTGATGCCGTTTACCATGGAGGCGTGTCGAGTCAGCACTGTGTCCAACCAGCCGCAACGTCGCGCCCGTCCGGTTGTCGCGCCGAATTCCCGTCCCATCTCGTGAAAGTGTTCGCTGAGTGACTCGTCTTCAGTCGGCATCGGTCCCTCCCCTACACGGGTGGTGTAGGCCTTCATGACGCCGATGACTTTGTCGATTCGGTTGGGTGACACACCGGTGCCCGTGCAGGCGCCGCCGGCGGTTGTAGAAGAGGAAGTGACGTAGGGGTAGGAACCATGGTCGATGTCGAGAAAGGTGCCTTGAGCGCCTTCGAAAAGAATGTTGGCTTGGTTTTGGCAAGCTTCGTGCAGGAGCCGAACCGTATCGGTGACGAACGGTTTCAGCTTGCGAGCTGCAGCGAAGTAATCGGCAGCGACTTTTTTGGATGAAAGACCTTTAGCCCCAAGGGCTTTGAGGAGCTCGTTGTTCGTCTTGATTCGTTGCTTCAGCAGCTCGGAGAATCCGTCGGCATCCATGAGATCGATCATCCGGATACCCATTCGCGCTGCTTTGTCGCCGTAGGCGGGACCGATCCCCCGTTTGGTGGTGCCGATGCGGTTCTTGCCTTTGGAATTTTCCCGGCATTCGTCGAGCAGCCGGTGATAGGGGAACACTAGGTGGGCCGTTTCGCTGATGAAGAGATTGTTCTTAAATTTAACGCCTAGCTTCTTGAGTCCTTCGATTTCATCGACGAGGTGAATAGGGTCGACGACAACCCCGTTGCCAATCACACATTTCTTTGCCGGGCGAAGGCTTCCGGAGGGAATCAGGTGGAGGACATACTTTTTCTTGCCGACCAGAACGGTGTGTCCGGCATTATTGCCGCCCTGCATACGGACCACGATGTCGGCCCGATCCGTGAGTACATCAATAATTTTCCCTTTACCTTCGTCTCCCCACTGGGCACCGATCAAGATTGTGTTGGGCATATTCGGTTTGATGATTCAACACGAAAAAGCCCCGAAGGTAAATTCGGGGCGGACGCTTTGCATTTACGGCAAGAAGCTAGTTCACCTCTGCAACCGTGTCAATATTCCTTATTTGTTTGGCGCAGGGACTGGGTTTATGACGGCATCAATAACGGCTTCCACGTCCTCAGCGACTTCTTCGGAAGCGTCCTCGGACTCTGTCGTTGTCTCTGATTCCGGTGTTATTTCCGGGTTCTCGCCGGTGCTGGGAATGACGGGTGTGGGTGGTCCGATTTCGCCGGTAGCGTCGGCCGTGTCTTCGGTTTCTTTTTCCTTCTCTTTGACGAGATCGGAGCGTTTGTTCAGAAGTGTGTCGACTGTCCACTTGGAAACGAGGTAGGTCCATTTCTGATACGCTTGCTCGGTTTCGAGTTTCTCTTTCAGTTTGTCGTTCTTTTCCTTGAACTCTTTGTCGAGGCGCTCTTTGTCTTCCTCGCTTTCATTTTCCGGAGCTTCGCGCTCGGTCGGAATAGTGGCAGTGACAGACAGCTTGATTGGGTAGTTGTCGTCGCTGTTCGCTTTGCCAACTTTGATGGTGTAGTCGAAATCTTCGAAGGTTTTGAGGGTGGCCACGATGGGTTTGTCCATTCCTGTCTCTTCATCAGACGCAGAGGGAGCGATGACGTCGTTGAAGCTCGGTGATGAAAGAATATTCTTAAGACTATAAGTCTTGGTCGAATCCAGCTCCTCTTTCTCGTCCAAACCGGCAAGGGTCATGTCTGAGGTGTCAGAATCCCGGGAAATCGACCAGGAGTCGGCTGTCTCCGGGTGGGTCACCTCGGCGGATTTGAGTTTCTCAACTTTGAAAAAATCCTTGTCGAGCCAATGTTTGGCGTCCGCATCAACTGAGGAAAATGTCTCAGAAACCAGGGCGATGGCTTCTCCGTTGTCATTAGGCAGAACATAACGGCCGTTGGGAAATTCGCCGCCACCGCCAGGCTGTGAGGGTTTCTTACCGAGCAGCAGGCTGGCAACTTTCGGCTTGTCTTTGGTCCCAAACGTCAGAAGGATTCCGGAATTGGTGCCTTCTCCGGGCGAGACCAAGCCAAGTCGGCCATATTGGCTGGGACCGGCTTTGATCTTGCGGGTCACCTTGAGGTCCCAGACATCTTGGATTAGGTCGCCGACTTTGGAAAAGTCCGCCGGATAGTTCCAGCGAGCGCCAACGGTCCAAATCTCGTCCACCTTGGCAATCGTGATTTCGTTGTCGGCATCTTTCAAAGTGATCGACTTCACGTCATTGAGCGGAAACTCAGGAATGACTTTACCTCCCAGCGCACGCTCCGATTCTTGCCATACCTTTTGATCTCTCGACAAAAACAGGAGTGCAATCCCACCTACAAGGAGGAGTATGGCGATGAGTTTTTTGAACTGGTTTGAATTCATCTTGCTGCTGTCCTTTTACGTTTGATGGTAGCGATTAAGATGCCGACACTCGTGATAAAGAGCGGCATCCCGGCGATGTTCCCCCATTTAAGTTTGGTTTCGAGTGCGTTGATGTCTTTGCGAAGATTACGACGCATGGTCTTGAGTTGCTTATTTGTATCGACTTGTTGTTTCCTAAACTTTTTGAGTTCTGCTTGTTGCTCCGGCGACAGGACAAATCGTTGGCCTTGGGAGACGTCCGTCCGCTGCCGTTGGAGTTCGTTTAGTTTTGATTGAGTTTGTTGCAGGGTGCCTTCCAGTGCTTGGATCTTGGAGCGGTATTCCTCTTCCGCTTTGATCTGCATGTCCCGAATGGTGGTGAAGGGTCGATTCATTGAAGCCCGGCTGCGGACTTGGATGAGTCGATTGTCACCGGCTAGTTGCTCGACGATGTTCTGAATCAAAGGAAGATTTCCGTTGCGGAGACTTATCATCCGAGTGCCCAGAAAGTTCTGAATTCGGACTGAAAAGGAATCGAAGAGAAAATCCGCGTCCGCGAAGAGAATGACGGTGCCGGATTCTTCGGATTCCTTGAGCGAATCGATTTCCGGTTCATCTGCATCTTCCTTGTCGATATCGTCCTCGCTGTCAGCCGTCTCTTCCGCCTCCGGCTTACCGTCTGGGAAGGCGGTTTTGAATTTCCCGGTGAGACGGAGTGCAATGGGCAACTCTTTATCCTCAGCTTCGAATTCTTTGGCGATTTGCTGGCCCGAGAGTTGTGCCATGAATCCGTCTACCAGTTGGGATTCCTTGGAGGTGTGGAGTAGGACCGTCTGGTCCAATCCTTCCTCGGGGGTGCCGCTGAAGCTGCCGACGAAGGGCAGGAGCAACTGATCGATTTGGGCGGTAACGATGTCATCCCGGTTGATGCCGTTATCGTTGACAAACAACACGGAGGGCTGGAGTTGGGGCGGGGTGTCTTGACGGAAAGACACCTCTTTGGTGAAAGCCATGTCGGCAACCACTTTACTGGAATTGAATTCGATTCCCCACGCCTTCAACAGGTTGGGGAGGTTCGAAGTGCTCGGAGGCGAGCCCATCATGTTGTTTGGATTGGGCTGTTGATCGATGAGCGCCAGGGCGTCGAGAAAGCCAAGAAGTTTGCCGCCCCGGAGAACAAATTGGTCGAGGGCATACTCGGTGGCCTCGGTGATGTCCTTCGGATGAATGACGATCATGACGGTAATATCGTCATCAATGCTTTCAGCGGTCATCTCGACCTCCTTGACCTCGAAATCTTGCTTGAGTTGATTGATCACGACCCAAGGGTCTTGACCCTGTGGTTGGCCCATACGCGCCATCATTGGATTTGCGGGTTGACCGAAGGCGGGCAATGAACTCATGACACCGATGACCGTTTTCTCTGCGGTAACGACCTGAGAGATGGCGCGGGCGATTTCGTACTCAAGTTGTCGTTCTTTCGACGGATCAAGGAAAGGAATGGCGACGGTTTCCTCCAGCATGCTGACGGCCAGACCGAGGTAAATGCGATCGGTGAGCGACTGCGCTTGGCCCTCAACTCCGTCCTGTCGGGCGGAATCTTCGGCGTCTGAGTCTGGTTCGGGGTCGAACTTCATGATTTCAATATTGCCGCCGCTGTTCTGTCGGAACTCATCCAACAAATCTTCAACGCGCCGGACGTAGGTCTTGAGCTGTGGGGGCATGATTTTGTCATCCCGGGTGGCGTAGAAGCGAATATCGACGGGGGTGTCGATCTCTTGGAGGATTTGCCTCGTGCCGTCCGAAAGCGTGAAGAGCTTTTCAGCGGTGAGATCGAAGCGATGCTTCACAAAACTCGCGATCACGTTCAGTCCAATGACGATCACCAAACAGATGCCGGTGCCGACGGTCGAGAAAAGGAAGAGATCAAACTGTTTCTTTTTCATAAGCGGATTTTTGTTTAGTTGGTTCTCAAGCTACGCAGAATAACGCCCGTGGTGAACAGGCTGAATCCGATGAGCGAGAGGAAGAACACCAGGTCTTGGGTATCGATCACTCCGCGTTGGAAACTGAAGAAATGAGTCATCACGCTCAAGGAGGAAACTACGTTTATCAGCCGGCTCGGCGCCCACTGAATAAGCATCTCGGTAACGGGTTGAAATCCCGCCAGGATTAAAAACAGGCAGATCACGACGGAAAGAATGAAGCTGATCACTTGGTTTCGCGTGATTGCAGAAGTCATACAACTGACGGCTAGGTAGCTGCCGGCCAACAAAACGCTGCCGATGTAGCCGCAGATGATCACGCCCATATCCGGATCTCCCAGGTAACTTACGGTAAGGATGATGGGGAAGGTAAGGACTAGGGCCAAGGTTAGGAACACCCACGATGCCAGGAACTTCCCGAAGATCGCTTGACTGGTGGTGATCGGCATGGTGAAGAGCAACTCCAGGGTGCCCTGCCGGCGTTCCTCCGACCACAGTCTCATGCCTACTGCCGGGACAAGGAATAGATAGATCCAGGGATGCCAGGTAAAGAACGCCGCCAGCGAGGCTTCGTCGCGTTCAAAGAAGCCTCCCAAATTGCTGCTAAACGTAAAGAATCCGATTAAAATCAGGAATATGACAGTGAAAACATAGGCGACCGGCGAGGCGAAATAACCGGAAAGCTCTCGCTTCGCTATGGCCCAGATAATATTCGAGAAACTACTCATGCTGCCTCCTTTTTTGCGGTATCAGGTTTGGTGATGCTTCTAAAGACTTCATCAAGTTTGCCCTCCTCTGTGCGGAGTTCCTCGATGCGCCATCTGGCTTGATTGACCGCGTCGGCGACGCTTGCAGCGAGGTCTCCGCTATTACCGGATTCTTTGGCGGTGAGTTTTAGGGTGATCGTGTCTCCGTCCTCCAAAACGAGAACCTTGTCCACCGGACCGATCTTTGCGAGCCGCTCTTTGGCCGCGCTGGCTTCGGCCCCGCGCAATTTGAGAAACACGGCGCCAGCATTGGGTGATTTGAGTTTGAGTTGATCGGGAGTGCCATCCGCGACGATTTGACCGCGATCGACGATGATTGCCCGGCTACAAACAGCTTCCACTTCTTCCAGAATATGGGTTGAGAAAATGATCGCCTTTTTTTCGCCCATGCGTTTGATGATGCTTCGGACCTCGTGCTTTTGATTGGGATCCAGACCGTCCGTCGGTTCGTCAAGGATGAGGATGTCCGGATCGTGAATAATCGATTGGGCGAAACAGGTGCGGTGCCGGTAACCTTTGGAGAGTGTGTCCACACTTTGCTGAACGACCGAATCCAGGAAGCAAAGATCAATGACCCGCTCAATTGCGGTGCTTCGCTCTCGGCCGGAGAGCCCTCGGATTTCAGCGGAAAAACTTAGAAAGCTGTGAACGGTCATGTCCGAATAAGCGGGTGCATTCTCTGGCAGATAACCGATTAAGCGTTTTGCTTCGATGGGGTTGGCGATGATATCGAATCCGCCGACTGTGACTCGTCCGTTGGTTGGTGGAATGAAGCCGGTGATCATGCGCATGGTAGTTGATTTCCCGGCGCCGTTTGGCCCAAGAAAACCCAAGACTTCGCCGCGCTCGACGGAAAATGAGACGCCGTTAACGGCAAACTTGGGGCCAAAAGCTTTTTTGAGATTCTCTACTTTGATCATTTCTAGCTATGGTAATTGCGTTTCCATACCATTCATCTCCGCTGCTAGCGCGGGATTGAGAGAAGATTGAAAAAGAAAAATGGAGAGATTTGTCAACGAGTTTTTTTAATACTTTTTGCCTTGGAGTCGCAGTTTAAAAATAGAAACTCGGACTCAAATGAAGCACGATTTGGAGATTGGTCGGGATGAAACGTGCATTGGCGTAATATCTCGGCGGAGTTCGAACGTTTCCCAAAAGTGAACTGGGCCCTGTGCCTTGGTGGAAGGGATCGTTTCCGATCGGTAAAAGCTCATGTGGACAATAAAACGGGAAAACGTTCAAAAAATGTGGGCCTTTATTTTTCTTAGTCGTGGTCGGGCTGCCAAGGGAGCATAAGTCCACATTGCCGTTGCTGAGAGAACGACAGCCACATGTTTGTTGGATTCTTTGGAGTAATTTGAATTCATCGGATGGACAGCGACAACGGCTACAGTCGAGATTAGGCTCGGTGAGTTGCTTCGTACGTTCCCAGACCAAACGCATCAACTGTATGATTTACTTATCGGTGACGGTAATAATTGGTTCCACGTGCCTTTAAATAATGGGCCAGGTGTGTTGTTTGAGACTGGGGACCAATCCGTCGGCGATCATTACCGGCTTTTCTTGGGGAATCGGGCGTACGGAGCACCTTCACCGCAATATAGATGCCGGAGATGAGACCGCTGCCGCCGATGGGAGTAATGACGGCATTAAGGTGGTCAATTTGCTGAGCGAGCTCCAAACCGATCATTCCTTTGGTGGGAGATCACGGTTGGATGATCATATGGGAGGACATAGGTTGCTCCGGTATCCCGTTGGACTTCCTCCAAGAGACGCTTGCGATCTCCGACCGTTGGTTCACAGAAGCGGATTCCCGTTCCGTACTCACGAACGGCAGCAATCTTCGTTTTGGAGGCATTAGCGGGGGCATACCAATATGAGTGGCAATACCCTGAAGTCGGGCGGCCAGGGCCAGACCCTGGGCGTGATTTCCGTAATTTTGGGTCACCACGCCGGCTTTGGATTGGTCCGGTGAAAGCTAGGCAAGCAACGGCGTTTTGAGCGCCCCGAAACTTAAACGCCCCCATTCCGCTGTAGGTGTTCGGCTTTCAAGAACATTTGACATCCCGCCTGAGAATCCAGGTGACGGCTGGTGAGTGCGGGCGTTTGATGAGCCACGACTCGAGCAGGGAGGCAGCGCGTTGGATGGATTGCAGGGTCACCGAGGACTCTTGCATTTAGTCATTGAGAAGGAATCAAAATCTTTGGTTGCCACTATCGCTGGTTTGCACCTAGGAAAAGCCCCGGAGAGACCCTAATGGCGCAGGACTTAGTGGGCTAAATTGGAGTGTTTTTTAACAGTTTGAATTCTTACAAGTTTCCGCTTGCTTGAGATTGTGCCAGGTGTTAAGTATAATTAATATGGAAGGTAGTCATTGAATATATGCACTAAAGAGATTTGATTAACTCCGACGATCAGGAAGAGCGGAAGCCAATGTTCTGGCTCTCTTCGATCCATCTACGCCGAAATTGTCTCGGACTCACGGTTTCATCAATCTTCTTTGGTTTATATTTGACCACCAGCTGATCTCGGATCGGCTTTCTAAGCCCGTTGTGGCGGTGTTCAGGCTTCGCGTAAGGGGGAGGCGTGCTCTGGTTAGGGAGAATGACGGATTAAACACATAACGAAGTATGGTCACGAGAGCCAAATCTGTAAAAAAAGCCAGTAGAGCCACCAAGGCAGCGAAAAAAGCGAAAACCGCTGCCAAGGGGAAGTCCAGAGCGGTATCAGCGAAGAAAAGTAAGGCACTGTCGAGAAAGACTGTGGCCAAGAAGCCCGTGATTAAGAAAGCGCCATCAGCAAAAAAGGTTAAAAAAACGACGACAAAAAAAATCACCGCCAAGAAAGTTATTCGAGGTAAGGGCAAAGGAGGCGTGGCAAAGAAAACGGCCAAGGTAACAAAACCAAAACCAGTCGTCGCGAAGGGCGCTAAAAAACAGCGAACGTCAAAAGGAAAAGCTGCGGTCTCCTCAAGGGGGGAAGCCGCGGCGAAGCGTGAGGTCCTCGAGAATGTTCAAGCAGTGTTCAAGGCGAGCCCGAAAAAACAAAGCGCCACCGAGGCCGCGTTGGATGCCATCCAGGCGCCCAAGGGTCGCAGCGGGATCAATTTGACGGACTATGTTAAGGAACTCCTATCTCTCGTCCAGGAACAAACTTATTTAACTTACGGCGACATTAATGAGGTTTTGCCCGAAGGGGTGACGACGCCGGAGGATTTGGAAGAGGTCTATGCTCGATTACGGGACCTTAACGTCGAGATCGTCGATCAGGCGGAAGTGGATCGCATCAAGAAGAATGACCAGGAAGAAGAGGAGGACACTAGCCGTCTTGATATCTTGGATGATCCCGTTCGGATGTATATGAAGCAGATGGGCAAAGTCCCTTTATTGACCCGGGAGCAGGAGGTGGAAATTTGCAAGTTGATTGAAGACGCTGAAATCGAGCAGCGCCGGATTATTTACGGTCTAGGCTTTGCCGGAAAGGAACACATTGCCTTGGCCGAGAAACTCATCGCCGAACCGCCGAAGGAACGCTTTGATCGCGTGATTCTCGACAAGAATATCAAGAGTCGGGACAAGTATCTCAAGGATCTGAGAAGGCTGGTCAAAAACGTTCGCAATCAAGACCAATTGGTTGACCAAAAATACGCAGACTGGCAGGCGGCATCGGAATCGTCTCGCTCGGAGGCGGAGTTACTTGAGAGGGAGTTCCAAAAGCTCGACAAAAAACTGCAGAACAAATTCCCGCGGTTTTGTTACAAGCAAAAGGTCATCGAGGAGATGACCATGATGGCCGAGAATATCTACGAGAAGATCAATCTGAGCCTCAGGGGGATTGATGAGGAGCTGCAGAAGGGTCGTCAGTCTAGTCAGAAGAAGGCTTTCGTCAAAATGGAGTGGCAAAAAATCCATGCCCTAGAGGCTTTCGTGCGCATGCCCCATGATCGGTACATCAAGGCGTATAAGCGCCTCAAGGAATACGCGGCGAAAGCGCATCAAGCGAAAACTGAGATGGTGGAGGCGAACCTTCGTTTGGTGATCTCCATTGCGAAGAAATACACCAATCGCGGGCTTTCCTTTTTGGACCTCATTCAGGAGGGGAACATTGGGCTGATGAAAGGTGTTGAGAAATTTGAGTATCAGCGGGGCTATAAATTCTCCACCTATGCCACTTGGTGGATTCGCCAGGCCATTACTCGCTCGGTAGCCGATCAGGCGCGGACGATTCGTATCCCCGTGCACATGATCGAGATCATCAATAAGCTGATGCGGGTCCAAAAGCAGCTCTTGCAGGAATTTGGTCGAGAACCCACTGCGGAGGAGATTGCGGACGAGATGACTCTTCCCGTAGACCGGGTCAGTGCTGTGTTGAAGATGGCGCAGCAACCGATTTCACTGGAATCGCCTGTTGGGGATAGCGGGGATGCCAACTTTGGCGACTTCATCGAAGATAGGTCGGCTGAGAATCCCTCGGACATGACCAGCCACCTGCTGCTGCGGGAGCGGCTCAATGAGGTGCTTTCCACGCTCACCGAACGTGAGCGAAAAATTTTGGAACTTCGATTTGGTCTCCATGACGGTTATGCGCGAACGCTTGAAGAGGTGGGTAAGCAGTTCAAAGTGACTCGTGAGCGCATTCGACAAATTGAGGCGAAAGGCTTGCGCAAACTGCGTCATCCAACGCGAATTCGTCAACTGCAGGGATTTTTGGAGTCCGAGAGTGCGGCGTAGATGTTTCTGTAGTGTCGTCTCCTGCCGTGCCGCCGGGGGCGGGCTGCCAACAGCATTTTTGTGCTGGAACAGCGCGTGCTACGGGGCGTCTTGCGGTCGGACCCGGGCCTGAATGCGATTAACCGTGAGGAGGTGGAGCGGGATTCCGTCGAGCCACGATCGCTTTTTGTGGTCTAAACTACCAGAGGAGTTCAATTTGCCGAGCGTTGACGTTGCGAATGAGGATTCCGTCCTCCGGCGTTGCGCCTAAGAGGACAGTGGTTCGACAAAGCCTCGCCCCACCTTTATTGAGATCGGAACTTCGAACAAATAAAGTAACGCCGCTTTTCTTTTCTGCACCTTGTGTTAAGGCGTCCTAATCATTGTAACCGGTTTCACCGTGGGAAGCGACGTCCAACCCTTCGCTTTCCTGGCTTTCGGTGACTCGGAGTCCTACGATGATGTCCACCAATTTAAGAATAATTAGGCTGACGACCAACGTGTAGGTGACTGCAAAGATGGCCGCGAATCCTTGAATGGCCAGTTGCTTGCCGATAGCCAGCTGTCCTTCCTTGCCGCCGAACATTTCATGGGCAAGGATGGCGACTAGCATGGTTCCGATGAAGCCGCCCACGCCGTGGACGCCGAAGACATCAAGGGAATCATCGTAGCCAAATTTGGCTTTGATGCTGGTTGACGCCCACCAGCAAATCAGGCCCGAAGCCGTGCCGATGATGAGCGCTCCCACGGGGCCGACGTGGCCCGAAGCAGGTGTGATCGCTGCCAGACCGGCGATGGCACCGGTAACAAATCCCAGAACGCTGGGTTTCCCATGTTTGAACCACTCGATAAACATCCAAACCAACGCTGCTGTGGACGCTGAAATCTGAGTAACCACCAAGGCCATGGCGGCATCACCATTGGCGGCAACGGCACTTCCAGCGTTGAATCCGTACCAACCGACCCAGAGCATACCGGTTCCGGTGACCGTCATCGGCAAGCTATGCGGTGGCATTTGGCGGTCGGGATAGCCATTCCGGGGGCCAATGTAGATGCAGGCTGCGAGAGCGCCAACGCCAGCAGTGATGTGGACGACGATGCCGCCGGCAAAATCGAAGACGCCTTTGTCCCCAAAAAAGGCACCATCTCCAGACCAAACCATGTGGCAGATAGGCGTGTAGACCAAGAGCCCCCAGAGCGCCATAAACCAAAGCATTCCGGAGAATTTGATTCGTTCTGGAAACGCCCCAACGATTAGCGCGGGTGTGATGATGAAAAAGGTCATTTGGAAGGCAAAATGCAGCGTCTTGGGAATGCTTCCTTCCATTGTTGAAGCGTCGACCCCTCGCAAAAATGCTAAGTCAAGGCCCCCAATGAATGACTGTAGTCCCATTTGTCCTGCGGCCATTCCTGCCGTGGAAAAGGAAAGGGAGTAACCACAGACCAGCCAAATGAGGGTCATAACCGCCGCCAGTACGAAGCAGTGGACGAGAACGGAAAGGATGTTTCGGGCGTGGACGAGTCCACCATAGAACAGGGCCAATCCAGGAATCGTCATGAACAAGACCAAAGCGGTCGAAGTCAACATCCATGCCGTGTCACCCGAATCAATGGTTGCTGGGGCTTCTTGCCCCCAGGCGATGAGCGGAATGGAGAACAGCGCTCCAAGAATGAGTTGTTTGTATCGGTGCAGCTTGGTCATATTTAGTAAATGGTTTCGTTCATTGCTGTTTTCAATGCACAGCTAGGCTAGCGGATGTATTTCACGCGTGGAAGAGATGAAAGTCTTTCATTCTTTTGCCGCCCTGGGAAGAAAAAGTAGCCGCAGTAGGCGATTTCGGTCAATGACGGCACAATGAATGGGTGTTTTATTTACGTTCCGGCGCGGTGATGGCTTTTGAAGGTTAACAACGGCGGTTAGAATGAGTTACGATTCCAGCCCTCTATGGCCGAATCTACAGACGGTGATGATGCGGGAGCTTATGCGTGAGGCGCGGAGCCCGGCTGCTTCGTGTTTTCGGGCATTGGGATGTTTGGGACTGCTAGCGATGCTCGGGTTGGTCGCTCTGTCTCCGACGGGAATTCCTTTGGGGGACGGTTCTGGTGGGCGGCTTTTTTTGGAGTTTAATTTGGCCGTTTTCTCGCTCATTTGGGTGGCGGTTCCCTTTTTCAGCTATGATGCGATCAGTCGGGAGCGGCGTGAAGGAACGCTCGAACTGCTCTTTTTGGCCCCTCTAGGGGCTTTTGAGGTACTGGCCGCCAAGGGATTCGTTCACGTTTTGCGGGCCGTTGTTTGGATGCTTGCGATGTTGCCGGTGATGATGGTTCCTTTGCTTGTGGGTGGAGTCGCATATCTCGACGTCCTTAGGATGGTTCTGCTTCAAGGTGCGGCGATTCTTCTGGCATTGCTGGCTGGTCTGATTGCATCAGTGCACTCTCGATCTGCCTTGCAGTCGGCGATTTGGGCGCTGGTGGGGAGTCTGGGTTTTCTTACTTTATTCGGAGCGACTTATGTTTTAGGGAGCGCCCTCCTGTTTATCGAACGGTCTGGAATCCACTGGACGCGCGAGGGAATTTACTTGGTCGTTGGCTTTTTCTTTCGGTCTGCGTGGAATCGATTGCCCTTCAACCGGCCTGGAGTGGCGCTAGGAATCGCGTCGTACCAATCTGACGGCGGCGGGGCGACGTGGGAGCAAGTCGCTCAGGCGGGAACGTTGTTTATCACCACGAGCGGCGGCGTGCTCCTTGGTTTTTTTTGGTTAGCGCGTCGTTTGAAATCTGTGGTTCGCTCGGAAGGAGAGTGCAGGAGCTACAGAGAAAGACCGGTGCGGATCAACCGTCTCCGGATGAGAGGGTTGCGAAACGATCGATGGTGGCGCATTTGGTTGCAGCTCCGTTACTTAATGCGTCGTTACCACTGCTGGCGTCGCGCCGTTCTGGCTTTGGCGGCGATGGCTGTTCTGGGAGTCTATTGGGTCTATAGATTTGGCGGACAAGAGGAGGTGTTGTTGGTGAAATGGGTTTTGCTGACGTTTGTTTTGGGTGTCATGAGCATCTTTTGGATTGTTTGGTTGATTCGCGAAGAACGGCATCAAGGTGGATTGGAGTTGTTGCTGACTGTGCCGGAAGGCGCTAGGGTCTATGTGCCGTGTCTTTTGGGGGTGGCGATGTTGCCGACCGTTCCTGCTGCTTTGGTGTTGTTAACCGGTCTTTATTGGCTTACCCATAGCGAATTGATGGTGATGAATTTGGCGCTTCTTCTTGGCAATGCCGGTTTGATTGCTTTTGTTTTGGCTTGGCGGTTTCAAAGAGCAACGGTGGTAGTGTTGGGTGTTTGTGTCTTCTTGGGAGGGGTTCCGGGGTGGGCACTCTATTGGAATGGGATGCATTCCTTGGCCTCGTTGCCTGTCGGGGTGATGCAGTTAGGTATCGTGGTGGCTTCTCTATTGGCAGTGTGGGCTATGGTCAGGCAAGGCGGAGGACTTTTGGCTAGGCTGCTGTGGGATTAGTGTCTGGATAAGCAGAGGGTCGATGGGCCGAGGTCAAAAGAATGGTGGTTTTACCGATTGTTGATCGTGAGCTGAGGGTGTTCTCCAAGAAGGGCTCACTCTATTGGAGTCGATTGGGCTTCGCCGGATTCACCATCGTGATGGGTGCTTATTTTATGCTTTTCTGGACGCCACTCCCCTGGGCGCCACCCTCTCTAATGAGCAAGCACATGTTCGTCACCTTGGCGGTCATCACCTTCCTCTATTGTTTCCTAAGTGGTGTTTGGGTGACATCTGATTGCCTCTCTGGAGAAAAGCGAGGCAATACCTTGGGACTTTTGTTTCTGACGGATCTAAAGGGCTACGATGTCGTGCTTGGCAAGATGGCGGCGACTTGGTTGCAGAGTGTTTATGGCGTGGTTTCAGTGTTCCCGATTCTGGCGGTTCCCTTATTGATGGGAGGGGTTGGATTTGCCGAGTTTTGTCGTGTCATGTTGGTGTTGTTGTTAACGCTTCTCTTGTCTCTGTCCGTGGGCATCGGCGTCTCTGCTCTGAGTCGCCATCCGATCAAATCGGCTATTGGTGTGTTCTTGGTCATGTTGTTCCTCTGCGCTGCCGGGCCCTTGTTCGTGATGTTTTGGGATCTCTCTGGGGGGACACTCGATGGTGTGGATTTGGTGCCGATTCATAGTCTTGGCAGTGCTTTTATATTATCGCATGAGTCTCAGTATTCTCGCTACTCTCAGTTGTATTGGACATCGGTCGGTATCAATACTGGTCTGATACTAGGAGTGCTGGTGTGGACGTGCTGGGTTATCAGAAGGGTGTGGCGCGATGGTGAAACGGGACTTTTGAAGCTATCGAGAGGTGATCGAGATGGTGACACTCAGCGCCGAGACAGGCTAGGGAGGCGATTGGTTGGCGATCAGAATCCGATTTTCTGGTCGCAATCAAGGAATGCAACTAAGCCGCGATGGGTGATGAGCGTATTCATCTTGGGTGCCTTGTATTGGCTGTGGGGTTATTCACAGTTCGAAGAGGATTTCCTGGATGAGGGGAATTATCTGGTGACGGCCTTTGTGATGCAGTTGATGATTAAATGTTGGGTCGCTACCGAGGCGGCTCGAAGGTTTGGCGATGAGCGTCAGAGTGGGGCATTGGAGTTGCTGCTTTGTACGCCCATTAAAGTACGGAGTATTCTGCAAGGGCATGTGCAGTCGTTCTATTGGCAGTTTTTTTTACCAGTGGTTGGTCTGCTGCTGGTTGATTTGGTCTTCTTGTTGGAGCCGGTCATCTCGCACTGGGAGCGTTCCGAGGCGAGCTGGTATTGGGTCCAGATGTTTTTGGCCGGCATGATTCTGTTCGTTTTGGATCTCTATGCGTTGGGCTGGCTGGGTATGTGGAAGGGATTGAATGCTCGGTTCGTAAATCGAGCGGTAATGTCCAATCTCCTGACGATTTTGCTGATTCCTTGGCTGTTGTTTCTCGTGCTCGTGATGGTGATTGTCACGCGATCACAAGGAGCTTTTTGGGGTGCTGGCGGGATGGCACCGGAGGATTTTTTATTGGCGTTGTGGTTTTTCATTGGGTGCGTCAGCTCGGGTGGGTGGTGGTATTGGGGCCGGAAGCGGCTCATCTCAAGCTTGCGATCCTTGGCGACGACTCAGATACGTAACTCTGGAAAGAAAGTGGTGGGTGGGTGATGGTCTCGGCCGACCTTTGTTTTTTTGGTCGTCTGTGTTTTCGGGTGAAGCTTAGAGGGGAGGGCCAATGAAGTTCCTACCGATTGTCACTCGAGAGCTTCTCGTTGCCGCCCGGCAACCGGTGACTTATCGGAATCGATTTTGGACCGTCACTGCAGGGCTACTTGTCGCTTCTGGTTTTGTTATCTCATATGCCAGTCAGGGAGTAACACCGGCTCTTCAGGGCCGGCGGTTGTTTACGGGGCTGGCGATACTGGGGTTGGCTTATTGTTTGATTATCGGCGTCCGTTTGACCGCTGATTGCCTGAGTGTGGAAAAGCGAGATGGGACGTTGGGTTTGCTCTTTCTTACGGATCTTGGCGGCTTTGATGTTCTTATGGGAAAACTAGCGGCGACATCTTTGAATTCTGTGTACGGCTTGGTGGCGCTGGTTCCTATATTGGCGATTCCGTTACAGATGGGCGGTGTTTCGGGACAAACTTTTTTTCAGGTGGTGCTTTGTTTGTTGAACGCGCTATTTTTGTCCTTAACTGCGGGACTCTTTGTCTCGGCTTTGAGCGTCAATGACCGCAAAGCGCTCTACGCTGCACTGATGCTGGTCTCCATGATCGCCGGCGGGCCGTATTTGGTGTTGGTGTATGTGAATACGGCTGACTGGTTCTCCAATGTTTTCGTCCAGGTCTCTTTTTTGCTTCTGTTGTTGGTGAGTCCGATATCGCCTTTTGTGGTGGCAAACTTTCCTGCCTCGTTGGGCACCGGTGCGAATGCGTTTCTGCGATCTGTGGACTTGTCGATGAATCATATCTTCGCCTTGACCCTGATGATCTCTCATTTGATCTCATGGTTGTTGTTAGCCCGCGCCGCCAGTGTAGCGGTGGCTTATGCCAGGCGGCGGCGGACTAGTGGTTGGGTCGGTAAAATCCGGACAAGGGTGCAGCAGTTTCTATATGGCAACACGGATGACCGCCGGCGGCATCGACGTGAGCTATTGAACATTAATGCCTTTGCCTGGCTGACTAGTCGCGAGCGGTTTAAGTCGAAATACGTCTGGGGCTTTCTTGCGGCTGTCATTGGGATCTATTTTTGGAATCTGACTCGGCAGGGGGATGTGGTGTTTGATGACAAGACCCTGATTCCGCTGGGGTTTTTTGTTCATGCTTTCTTGAAGATTTGGATTGCCTCGGAAGCCTGCCATCGAATAGCGGAGGATCGCCGGGTTGGCGCCCTTGAGTTGCTCTTGTCGACTCCATTGGGGCCACCCGATATTGTGAAGGGCCAGTTGTTGGCGCTCTGGCGGCAGTTTGCCTTGCCGCTGGTCACGCTTTTCTTCTTGGAGATGTTCCTGATCTTTACCTTTGCAACTGAGGCGCAGGATACCGTGCGGTTTCAAACAAGAGCGATCTACCTGAGCGGCGCAGTCATGCTCTTGGTGGACTGCGCCCTGATTGCTTGGGTGGCCATGTGGTATGGCGTCAGGCATGGAAACACGAATCGAGCCATTGTCCAGACCATTCTTATGTTTCTCGCGGCACCGTGGTGTCTGTATGCAGTCGCCGTTCAGGGTTGGGAGGTCGCTCGAATGGTCTTCACCACTCAGGGAATATTCGTCTTGGATTTTCGATGGATGGGCAAGGAAGGTTTGTTTTTCGAACTCTGGTGGCCTCGATTGGATCTCGTTGGGAAAGTTATCATATGGGTGGGGGTTGGCGTGATTTATGGTTGGCTCATGGGATTGAAGTGGGCGCGCGGTCGACTTTTGTCATCGTTCCGCGAGTGTGTGGCGGCAGATCATGACCCGACGAAAGGACGCGCGGCATGAACTTGCAGGAGATCGGTCCGAGTTACCTCGCGCAGGATTGGAGCTGATCGAGGGCCGCTCCACATTGTTGGATGTCGGCACAAGGGATCTCTTCGATCTCTTTCAAGGCAGTTTGGTAGCTGCTGCCGCTCGTCCGCCGGCGAGGATCGTCGTTTGTTCCGGCAGGAACGAGTGAAGCTGCCCCGACCGTCATAGGTGCGGAATGTCTTCGGGATACACAATGCTCAAAGCGAGCGCGTTCGCCTGGTTTTGAGTCGTTGCACCCGCGATTTCCGCGGCTGGAAGGCTTGGTCCCGAAGTAGGTGGTTTTCCATCTCGCGCTTGAAGTCGAGGCGGCCGCGATAACGGCATCCAATTAATGAAGTTGCCCAGACGGCGTGGCAATAATGATCTTTGGCTAAAAACTTGACCAGATTCTCGGTAGAGAGATAAGCGGTTTGGCTGATTTTGTAGTCTGCATTCGTCGACCGCTTGAGCAGAACCAAACGCTCGATCTCCTTGTCGGAATACTGCCGGCGATTTAGCTCTGTTCTAATGGACGCCACCGCGCCATAACGCTTCTCCCAGACTCGAACATGTAAGGCGGAGAGCGGACCGTTTGGTGGCAATGTTGATCGAGTGGGTCATGTTCCTCGTTTACGTGACTGCTTGGGCAATTCAGTAATCTAAATTCGATATCAGAATTTCCTAGATCAAGGTGGTGGCTGTTTTGGAATCATTCTGTTCGAGTGGTTTCAAGTTGTGAGCGGCCCGGACAGATTCAATCAGTTTCTGACGCAAGCGGATTGCGTGCGCCCCTCGGGAGCAGCCCGGTGGGGCGGTATGCTGCGCGTTGCCCTTACCGTCGGTGGGGCGAACACGTCGCACAGCGGCGGCACTACTGCAACAACTGCAAGACTTCCTTGAGCGTTGACGGTGGGGGAGGGGCTTTCATCACAGTCAATCCGCCGGGGCCGCAGTAGGTTTTGGCCGTCTCGCTCATCCTGGGCGATCCTATCCTAAACCAACGGAAACACTCCCGTCCGTCTTTCCCTGACCTTGAAGATTGCCCCCGTCCGCTGACGCTTATGAACAACCAAAACCAACAAAAAACCTTCTACCGGGAGAAGGGGATTAAAGGTGGCAAGGCGAGACGCCGTCGAGCCGTTATCACCGGGACCGGAGACATGGAACGAGCGGGTGCATTTCACCAACCACGCAATGCCAAGGCATTCCATCCTCCGCAGCCCCAGCGAAGGAGGACGAGAGGCTCTTCACCCCACCTTTTTCCAATCGGGTCTCAGCACATTAAACCGCATCCAAGAACAGGGACTGAATGAGGGCTGGTTTGTGGTCAGTAAGAAGCATGCCAAGGAAATCCAAAGCGGCGAAAGATCACTGTTTTCCCCGTATGGATAATCATCCCTTACCTTGAATTATTGATCTTTGAATCGTCAACGTGCTAGGTCTTTCACTCACCTTGAAGGAAGACTGCCATCGCCTTCCGCACTTACAACTCGCCCCAAACGTCCTGCATAATCCGATAAAGCGCCGGATCGTGCTGCTTCAATTCAGAACGGACATAAGGATAGAAATCGTTGGAGCCGAAGTAGGCTTCCGTTCCTTCAGCGAAATACTCCTTGTGATTGGTCAAGGCGTAGTGCTTAGTTTCATGCCCCTTGATGTGCATTACCACCTCGTACGCCCCACTTGCAGTTGCTTGTTCAAAAGCGGACTTCACCGCAGGATCATCAAATCCCAAGAACTGATCATGATAGGCGTGGGCCAACTCGTGTAACATTACTCGGGGTTGAACCGCAGAGAGCGAACGCGAAACAAAGATCTTTGCTTGAGGAATGTGAACCATCTTCCGCACTCGGCGATCGTGCCCATTCTCGATCAACCATTGTTCCGAAGGGTGATATTGAATCCCGCGCAGCGTCTGGTTATCCCGGTCTAGCCGAATGGCAACCTTTTGCAAATCCTGAATTCGCTCTTCGGACAGCAGCAACTTAATCCCGAATAGCTGGTGCTTGAGTAAATCCAACGCCTGCTGTCCCAACTGTTCATCAAAGCCTTCGAGCAGCTGAATGTCGACCCACACCGTCCAACCTTCGACATTCTTCTTTACGATCTCAATTGCGCGCTTTCCGTTTCCAGGAGACTCTCTTTTGAGAGCATCTTTCAAATGCTCTGGCCAAGCAAAGGTCGGCGCGTCAGCAGGCGCGTAGCCAGCAAGATGATCTGACACCCTTCTTTCGGAGGGAGGACGGTAGCGCCAGGGATTTCCTCGAAAGATCTCGTCGATCAAGAAACAAATGCCGGAATCATACGCCCGCAGCTCATCGCGCGTGTCCACATGGTTATGGGAATGATCGTTCTCACGATTGTCATCAAAGTAACTTTGCACACATTCCGCCCAATATTCGTAGCGATTGCTCGAAGCATACTTTCCCTCCCACAGGCCTTTCTCTAAAGCAGCCTGGTAAAGCGTCTCTAATCGATCGTCGAATCCCGCATCAATGACCCGAACCGCCTCATGGATAGCATGGGCGAATTCATGGATCAGAATGTTCTCCCCCCGATAGGGGTCCCCCGGATACTCCAGCAGATTCTCCTCGCCACAAGAGACCGACGGTCGACGCGGCGTGGCGCCCAAACCTCGCGCTCGCCGATCCCAGAAGTCCTTAGGTGCCAGATCGGAGTGCTCCGGCACATCCGTGGTAAACTCATTGTACGCCATCACAGTGCACCGGAATCGCAGGTTGATGAGCGCCTTCCGGATATCATCTCGGCCTTCAAGCATCCGATCTATTAGGTAGTCGGCCTCGCGCAAGGCATAGTCGGAGACCCTGCTCGAACTGAGGATCGGGAAACCATCGCTGCCCAGATATTTCTGATAGAAATCACTCAAATGCAACTTCCCAACCAACGCCTCCGGCACCCTCGCTAACTCCGCAGTCGCCCGATAAGCACGAAAATCCTTCGGCACATGAGGTTCGTCTGCTCCGGCACGAATATGCTCAATCACAGGATATTCCCGATTCTCGGTAAAGTTCGCCGGTCGATAAATGATTCCATGAACATCCGTCTTCCCATCGTGTCCCTTGGCCACCGCAACCCTATCTCCCTGTTTCAGATAGCCAAAAGAGTGAAGTTTGGATTGTAGTTGATCCGTAGGACTCGACTTAATCAGATAAACCTGATGCTCTTGAGCAACTTGACGCCGAATGGCCGCAAACCGACTGGAATTGGGCGCCCAATAGATTCCGCCAACATAGCCGTCACACTCGTTGCCATCAAACGACATACGGAAGACTTCGGCGCCAGATTCCGAATTTAACCAGACGTTATGATTCCGAATTTCGACAAACCATCGGCCGTCAGAGGACTGGGCGTTGGGTCTAGGATAGGTCTGAAATCGTGATCTCCGGCGCAGCCTCTCCTCGGTGACTTCGGGCTCAAGGGCCGGTTCCTGAATTTCCCACTGTCTCGTTGTCCCACTCCGGGAAATGACCTGGCCCTCGACCTGAAAACTTTTCAGTTCGCCATCTAGCCCAAAGTCTAGTCGTGACAGCGGGAGATTGGTCCACTCGACCTCCCGATCAAAAAGCTTCCGAAGCACCTCGGCCATTGCTTCATGGTCAAAAGCAAGACGCCATTCCGCATTGGCCGCATCAAAATAGACGAACTCAAATCGTTGAAGACCAATCTGAACCCGATACCACCTAAGATCGCCCTTACCGATCCAAATCGGAATACCTTTCGTGCGAAAGGCCAAGTTGCCAAACCACTTCCTGAGCCCTTCGGCTCGTTCGCAATCAGCTAGTGTTCCCTGAGCACCAACCGAGACCAAGGACACCAACAATCCGACCAAGCCAGAACAGCCCGCCAAGATGCGGAGAGATTTCATCGCCATGGCTGCCAGCTAATCAGCGAGGAGGAAAATCGACAAGCGTTTTGGACTTCAGAGGATCTTGGACTGTGGCAGTCTGTTCAAAACGGCCCCATCCATCTTTGAAGCACACCTTGACCTAGCGCCCTGGAAGCGTGCGCGGATACCCCTGTCCGCAATTTCAGGCCTCAAATCAGCGACGGACGACCGGACACGATTACCCTCGCCCTCAAAGCTGTGAGTAACGCTTAGGGCAGCTTGACGCAGTCCAAAATACGCTAAACGGATTTTCGGCCTCGGGTGGCCTTCTTCTTTGGCTTGGCCTTTTCGGTCTTAGTGGTCTTAAAGGGCTTAGCGGTCTTTTTGCGAGGCGCGCTGGTTTTCTTCCTTGGCACAGCAGTCGCCCGTGCCGCTAGTGCAACCGCGCTCACTTGGGCTACCCCGGATGCTGCAATCCCTGCATGCAGGATGTTTTCCGCCTTGACCCAAAACTCCACATCCCGTCCGTGCGGACAACCTGCCTCTTCCCACAACAGGTAAGCATAGTGGGCAATTTCTTGATGCGTAAATCTGTTATCTTCTACTGCTTTACTCTTCATCTA
The DNA here is from genome assembly GCA_024761205.1 of Limisphaerales bacterium. Taxonomy (GTDB): domain Bacteria; phylum Verrucomicrobiota; class Verrucomicrobiia; order Limisphaerales; family AAA164-E04; genus UBA2970. The sequence goes on along the minus strand of JAMASS010000023.1, from coordinate 35,735 downwards.
GACTTTAGAAAACGTGGTATCGAAGCGTTTCTCAAATAATATGCAAGCAATTTTTAGCTTATCTCTTTTCCCTAGCAACAGTGCCCCCCGCCGCGCAAAATGTAGACCCGATTCGAAATTTTCCGGGAATGGAGGCATTTTCTCAAACCGGTCTACTACCCATGTAAAAACGGTGACATCAAAACCCACAAGTACAACACCCAGATGACAATCCTCGATCAAAGTAGTAAAATGTGAACAAAAATCGTTGACGCCGAGTTCCGGCTAAGAAATAGGTGCTGCCGCCTATACGCTCACCCGTGAAGGAGCCGGGTGAGCTGCAGCTGATCGTCAACCCGACATGCGGACGCTCCGTCAAAAAGTCGAGAAACTGGCCTCCTGTTACCAACCACCCATCTTTGCCTGCCAGTCGTTCCATCAAGACCTTGAAAGACGCCTCCAACTTCCCGTGGCTCCAGAATCCGGCGCCTAACTTGGTGAACATGATACAGAGTCACCGTCCGATTCCAGCCAGTCCTGCTGCGCTTCACAAATCGTACGGATGAAACCGGAAACATTACTTCCTTCCGACGCAGCACACCACATAGGGACATCAAGTTGTACCTCGCTGCGATAGGGCACGAAAGGGCAGCATTCCATGGTGCTCATTCGGCGGAAAGTCAGATCATGACCATATCACGGCACCGCCTTGAGACGCAAGGAGTGTCTCTCCCGAACCAATCGTGACCGAAGTCACAAATCGCATCGGCTCCAAAGTGTTTGGCGTTGAGAACGAAAAGCCTCGCTTGAGATCGGGAGTCATTTCCGGGTAGATCATGGCTTGGAAGCCGGAAAGGCTAGTTTAATTCGTGCTTTGCAATTTGCTCCGCAGGTATTTGACGGTGGGAATCTTTTCCAGTGAATATGCCCCGCCGTATTCATCTCGCAGCTGGTCACAACGCTGCCGGAGGTTTTGCAGGGTTTGAGCATGTTGAGGCTCGAACGCGAGATTCTGGCGTTGCAATGGATCTGCCGACAAATCGTGCAAAAACTCGAACACCGGTTTCTGCTGGAAATATCGGGCGTAAACCCAACGTTGTTGCCGCACGCCTTCCCACTTAGGAATCTGCGCGTGGTCAAAGAGATGTTCACAGAAAAAGTCGGTCCGCCAGTCGGCCACCGGCTCACCGGCCACCAGCCCTGCAAGAGATTTTCCTTGATAAGACTCCGGAACACCGACTTCGGCAAATTCCAGCATCGTCGCCGGAAGGTCGATATTCAATGCCATCCGTTCAATCACACGTCCCCGCTGGGCCTGGGGCAATCGAGGGTCGTAGATGATTAGCGGAACCCGTAGCGACTCCTCGTAGTGCGACCACTTGCCGGCAAACCCCCGAGACCCCTTGTAGTACCCATTATCTCCGGTAAAAATCACCACCGTATTCTCACTCAAGCCTTGGCTCTTCAATTCGTCAAGGATCCGACCAATCACTCGGTCCAAACCGGTGATCATCCGGTAGTAAGCCTTGACGTTTTTTTGATATTTCTCATCCGTGTCCCAACGCCAGAAATAACGCACCCGATTCAAAGAAGCCTTCAAGAACTCCGGTTGCGTCTCGTAGTCCGATGGACTGGAGAGTCGTGGCGGCGGAATCGTGAGATTCTCGTAAAGCCCGTCCTCTGCTTGCGGCCAGGGGTAGTGATTCTCCCTGTCGCTGTCTTCCGCGTGAGCGGCATTAAAGCTCACCGACAAACAAAACGGCTTCGTCTCATCACGCTGTCGTATGAACTCTATCGCATGATCCCCCGCAATCTCGGTCAGATGTCGCAACGCCCCATCCGCTTTTTTCTTGAAATAGGGATTCCGATGCAAGGGGACAAACGAATCAAACATCGACTCCTTGGCTCCAGATTCGACACTCACGCCAAACTTCCCGACAAAGCCCGTATAGTAACCCGACGCTCGCAACAACTGCGGGCAACTGTTCTGAGTGAACTCTGCAGCGATCGGCGGTGTTCCAAAGGTGTATCGATGACTCCGCTCCACTAACCCGGTGAAGATTGAGGCGCGGCTAGCCGCACAAATGGAAGTCGTCACAAAAGCATTATTGAACCGCGCGCCCTGCCCTGCCAATTCATCAAGGCGTGGTGTCCTGACGATGGCATGTCCCGCACAACCCAAAAAATCACTCCGGTGATCGTCCGAAAGAAAAAATACGATATTAGGGCGCTCGGCAGCGCCTACGGAAAAAAACGCCGAGGTCATTAAAACGGCGATCCACATTCGAACACCACAACGCACTTCACGAAGAACACACAGACAGTTCATAGCAAAACCTCTTTCGTCTTCCAGGGACCCCCGTAATCTTGCCCAAGCTTTCAGCTTCTGTGAACAAGTTTTCACCCTTCCCTCTCACTACAGAGTGTGATCGGAAAAAGGTGCCAGCTCAACGTCACTCCCGGACCTGGCGGCATTTCATCACTTCCAGATAACACGGCAGCGTCCTGAGATGCGGTGATCTTTCACCGCTTTCCCCTCGCTCAAGACCTCCAATTCACCCTCTTCAATCACACCTCTCCATGCCGAGCGGGACAGATTCTCCTACCCGTCAAAAATTCAGTACCTTTACAGACCCCCCTTTGCCGCAGCAACTTACCCTGGCTCCATGCTCAATGAGTAATCAGTCGTCCAAAACCGCAAATAGCAACCCGCATCAAATCATGACACCAAGATTCATGCTCGCCGATTCCGCCCCAGACGCCAGTCTGCCCTTCATTATTCACATCCAAGCGCCTCAGTTTTTGCCATGGTTATGCCGAAGTTCAACGCCTCGCGATAAGCCCTCTTGAATATGATCGATTTCCGACCGGCACTCCACAGGGTGAATCTTTGCCCCAGTTTCCTCACCCAACCAAAGGATGTGAATGCCGAACAGTCGCTGTTCCACAAAGGCGCCTGATTCATGCTCGACTGTTCGATTGGCGGGGACATGGAAGAAACAGTTCCCGACGAAGGAATCTTCATCATTTGGCGTGAGAGCGGCACTTGCGCCTAGCGCTTTCTCTATGCCAAAACCGAGGCTGGAGATTTTGTGATTTGCACTTCGGGTCCGAGGATGATCACCAAACCTAGAGCAAGACACCCATCAAGCCCGCCAGTTTCGCGACAAGTACGTTCGAGGGGAACTCGCTGTCTAAGACGGCATAGACGTCGCCTTGCCCATCACGATCCGAATCCGTGCAAAGCACAATCTTGCCCCGATTCAGTGCCGCACTCAGCGAGTTATTCTTGTCAACACCCACGAAGAGCCGCCCCTTCGGCATCGCAGCGGTGCAAACCGGGTAATGGATCTCAGGCGGCGCACAAAGATTGCCGTCCAACCCGGAGAGTGCGGCGGGCAAGGGGCAATGAGGCAGCGCCGAGCACCTGCTTACAGCAAAACACATACGCTTAACATTACTTTTTTCACTCAAATAGCCCATAACCGTCGCTGCAGAGCACGGCTGAATTGGTCCCGAGAAGATTATTCCTCAGCGCTAACCGCTTTGGTCCGGACCTTGGCGCGAAGGAATCATCGGTCCGAAACCCGCCCGACTGACAAACGTCGAACATCCCAGTACTGGCGTCCACCTGATTCATGGAGTTTCAACTGGACGAAAAAGGAAACCACCTCGCGTGCAAACAAATCATCCGCAACATCCCCAATCCTCCCATCAAGCGGTGCCACTGGCACCTTCGCCCTCGGGAAGAAAGGCATCTGCGTCATTCCGCTATCCCAGCCGAGTCGTTACCCACGAAACTACGCGATGTGCGAACCGGGTAAGCTCATCAACATTGCGCCGAACAATCCGAATATCCGCACCCGAGCCGGTTTTCCAGAAATTTTGGGAACACCAAAATATCCCAAACTCGGAATGGATTCGACCGTGGGCTAGTTCGCCTACCAAAGAAGAACGACCTACTCTTCGTCAAAAAGTCCGCCACACATCCCGCCCGCGTTTACAACGAGGTGACCGGACTGACCATTTCGATTTAGTAACCAGAGGGACCGATGCGCGAGCTAGAGCCAATCAACCCCAGGGAGAGAGATTGGAACCGGGCGAAGCCGCAGCGTTTGCTCAGCTCGTGGACCGAGAAACCAACTAAGGCGAAACGATCCCGTCCGATCCAAGGACGGCTCGCCTAGAGGCGAAGGCGATGGAAAGACAGGTTACCCATCACAGCGCCCGGCCAATGCCCCAACGCCCAATAGGGCGTTTTGGAATAGTCGTGGAAGGGGGTGGCTCCGTTGACAAATCCCGGAAACTTTTGTGGTTGGTTAGAAAGCGTCCGAGCGCCTCGGAGGGCGATATCAAAGCCGGGCTTGTGGTGGAATTTCTTCAGCTGCCCACGTCGCTCTCATCATGTCCCAAAAGATATGAATCTCACAGATGCCCCTTCTGGCGAAACACACTGCCTGCACAGCATCTTTCACTCGGTTCATCATGTCCTGTCCAACTCCCAAACCGTGGAGAGATTCAAAGTCGTTACCCAGATGCTCCCGCAGACATTGGAAAATCATGCCAAAGCCGGACATGAACTCTTGCTGCCTCCCATCAGGCCCTTTAGGAAATACCGGTCCCTGGAGAACTTTCACCAACAGGGCGGCACTATCGTTGCCAATCAAAAGGTAAGCACCAAGGCCACTGAGCTTGAAACGCGAAAGCCCATCTCAATCGGCCCATTCGCCTGGCCGCAGAGCATTTTGGCAAAAAAGAGCGCGTGGTCTTTCCGCTAGCGGATCAACACACCTCTGAGAAGCCCCTTCACGAACTCGGCGTAGCATGGATCAAGATGAAAGAACGCTAACCGCCCTCTCTGATTAAAACGCTCGAAGCGCGGCAGCGATCGGCAACTTTGCGGCTCGCCAAGCGGGAAAACAACCGCCCACCAGCCCGATAAAGGTTGCGTACACGATACCCTGCAACAGCAGGCCAACAGACACATCAAAGGCAAACGTCACCTGACTGAAGCTCTGCCAATTCAGCGTCGCCGTCTGAAAACCATCAAAAGCGAGAAACGCGAAAGCCCCTCCAATCGTGCCTCCCACCAACGAAAGCATGAGAGATTCCACCAAGACAGACACCACCACCGGAAAAGCACCAAAACCCAACGCTCGCAGAGTCGCGATCTCCAAGGTCCGTGCGGACACCGACGAATACATCGTATTCAACGCGCCAAAAATGGCACCGATACCCATCAGCATTGCAATCAAACCGCCCAAAACATTGATCAAGTCCGATAGCATGGCACTCTGCTCGGCATAATACTGCACCTGGCGAATTACCTTTACGTTAACCCGGGGATCCGTAGTGAGAACGTCCTTAAACTCTTGAAACACGGCCTCATCCCCACTCTTCAGTCTCAAATGCACCGATTGATAGGTGCTCCCTCTTCGGTAAGCAGCCTGAAGGACGGCAGCATCCGTCCAAATTTCAGATTCGGCGGTTCCGCCTCCGGATTCAAAAACACCGACCACAGCCCACCGGTTGGGTCCGACATCTACGGTATCACCCAACTCAAGGCCGGCAAATTCACGAGAGGCTCCTACTCCTACGATTACTTCATTCTTCCCCCTTTCAAACATCCGACCAGCAACCAGCCGAAAGTAAGGCCGGACGGACGTTGCGTTCCCCTGAACGCCACGCAAAGGCACATTGGCGTCTGTCCCCGTGCTCCGCTTTGGCAGGTTGATTACGACAAATAACTCCGCCGAAACCACCTTGCCGCCTTCACCGCTCAAAATCATCGGAGAATCTTCAATGACGCGAGTTTCTTCCAGGCTAAGACCACTAGACATCTCACTATCCGCTCCGCTTCGCATAATGATGACCCCGTCGTCCGTGCTCGACGTCGTCATTGCTCGACGCAACCCCTCTCCAATCGAAAGAACGCCCACCATAACGGCCACCACGCCGGCGATGCCGAAAGCGGCAGCGACGGCCGAACCGAGACGTTGCGAAATTGTCCGAATACACACTCCGGTGACAATGGCGACTTGTGAGAGGCTTCTCATACCAAATTGATTGCTAGTTCCGCCGAAGTGCTTCAGCTATTTGTAGCCGCATGGCACGGTAGGCTGGCGCCACCCCGGTAGCCACTCCTAGAGCAAGGGCCAAACAAATGCCCATCAAGATCCTCGGTAGCGGGAAAAAGAAAACCGGAAGCGCCCCGCCGGTCGGATCTCCGGACAAAATCAGCACCCAAGCCAATGCCAAGCCCATCCCGCCCCCTAAAAGTGCAATCGAACACGATTCAACCAAAACCAGCACCAATATCCTTTGATCCGTAAACCCAATGGACTTAAGAACACCAATTTCCACCACCCGCTCCCGAACCGCCTGAGCCATCGTATTGCCAGCCACGAGCAGAATCGTGAAAAAGACTGCGGATAGAATCGCCGTCATAATGGCCCCGATATTTCCGACCTGTTTGGCAAAGCCCTGTACGAATGCCAGCTCAGTCTCAGCCCTGGTTTCAGCAAGGGAATTCTCAAACTCCTCGTCGATCTTGGCGGCGATATCCTCGGCTTGATCCGGATTGCTCACATTGACCAGATACCAACCTACCTCCCCTTCTCTCCCGGCTCGCGCCTCATCCAAGTAGTCGTAGCGAAAAAAAAGCTGCGTCTCATCAGTACCCGACTCAGCGCCTTCGTAAATCCCAACGATGTCAAACTCCCAAGTCTGGCCTCCATCCTTTTTTGGCCAAATCGTCGCTTGGATCGGAATCCGATCACCGATCTCAAAACCAAATCGTTGAGCCGTCTTCTTTCCGACAATAGCGCCTGTCCTCGTGCGCTCCCAGGCTTCCCTCTGGTCCGGCGGCAGAACGAACTCCGGATACAGACGCAAAAAATCTTCAGGGACAACCGCCATCTGGTTAAAGAAATTCTTAGGGTCCTGATAAATCCCACCGAACCACGTCGAATGGGCCACCCCAGAGACCCCTTCTATCCGGCCAATCCGTGCTTGATAGCTAACCGGAAGCAGTTGGATGATCGATGTCTTGTGGCGGACAACGATTCGATCCGCCCCGGCAACGCTGACCCCTTGATTCAAGGCCTCTTCAATGGCAGAGAGATAACCAAACAAGACAAAAGCCACCCCAACCGACAACAAGGTCAGTATCGTGCGAATCTTCTTGCGCCCCAGATTCGACCAGACCAGATAAAAGTATTTCATCCCTCAGGCGTGTCCGAAAATTGACCCTTGTTCAAATAGATAACCCGCCCGGCGCGCGCCGCGGCGTGAGGATCATGAGTTACCATCAATATCGTCTTCTGCTGTTCGCGATTCAGCGATTCCAACAAATTGAGGATCTCATCTCCGGACTTCCGATCCAGATCGCCCGTGGGCTCATCGCATAACAGCAGAGTGGGATCAGTGACCACCGCGCGCGCAATGCCGATTCGCTGTTGCTCACCACCGGACAGCTGCCGCGGATAATGTTTGGCCCGGTGAGCCATTCCCACCACCGACAAGGCAGTGGCCACATGCTCCTTGCGTTGGCTCCCGGATAGCGGGCTCAGCAGCAGAGGTAAATCAATGTTTTTCTCCGCCGTTAAGGTCGGCATGAGATTGTAGAATTGGAAAACGAACCCGATATGACGCGCCCGCCATGCCGCGAGGCGATTGTCAGCCATGCGGTCGAGCCTCTCCCCGGCAACCTCCACAGAGCCGGAAGTCGGATAATCCAATCCGCCAGTCAGGTTCAACAGGGTGCTCTTGCCCGACCCTGACGGCCCCATCAACGCAACAAACTCGCCTTCGTTCACCCGCAAATCAAGTTCCTGCAGCACATGAATCTCTTCCGAACCGCGCCGAAAATCCTTGCTTACCCCTTCGAGCTTAACGATGACCAATGACCGATCTCTCATGATGCCTCCACAACAACCGCACTTCCATTCTCCAACTCATCCGGCGGGTCAATCACAATAAGCTCTCCTTCCCTCACCCCTGCTTCGACCAACACCTTATCCTCTCGGCGTCCCGCTATTTTCACCGCCCGTTTCTCCGCCTTGTTTGCCGAGATCACCCACAAGTAGTCCCGACCCGCTTCCTGATAAACACAAGCTTGGTCCACCTCAATCCTTCCCTCTCGAGCCCCATCAGCCGCTGCTCTAGCCTCGCTTTGAAACGAAACCTTGACTCCCATCTCCGGGAGAATCCGCGGATCCGGCGCAAGGAAACGAATCCGCACCCGCACCGTCGCCTTCTGCCGATCAGCCGATGGCACAATCGCGATCACCGACGCCTTGATCTTCCAATCCTTATAGGCATCCAAAACAGCCACGATCGGTTGCCCGGCGCGAACACGGTTAATATAACTTTCGTTGACATCCACTTCGATCTCCAGAGAGTCCATATCGACCAAGGTACAAATACCCGTCCGAGTAAATCCGCTGCCGGCGGAAACGGGGGAGATCACCTCGCCCGGCTGCGCATCCTTTGAAATCACCACACCCGAAAACGGTGCTCGAATATCGAGATCCTCCAAATCCTGTTGGCGCATGGCCACCTGCCGCTCAGCAACGCGAACCTCGCTCTCCAAACGCTGCAACCGCGCCTTCAAAGAATCAACGCGCGCCTCGGCCCTATCCAAGTCCGCTTGACTCGCAATAGCCTCAGCCGCCAATCGAGCCACTCTCGCGAACTCCAATTCAGCTTCATTGAGCAACACCTCCGTCTCATTCGTGGCCGCTTTGCTGGCAGCCAACTGCGCCTCCGCCAGCTCAAGAACAGCTGCGACATTGACACGATCCAACCGCGCCACGAGTTGATCCTTCCCAACACTCATACCCTCCTCCACCAGAATCTCGGTGATCTTTCCCGTCACCTTGGAAGAAATCGTCGCACGCCGCCGGGCAGTGACATACCCCGTCGCATTCAAAACCGTCGCCGCATCTGAAACCGCCCCCGGTGACGCGGCTCGAACCGTTTTCACTAAGATGCCGCCGCTAGTCTGATTCCACAAAAAAACCCCCAGCCCGATCAACAGCATCAGGACCACACCCATCCCCCATCTGCCCAATGCACTTGAGGACCCGGAAGATCGATCGATTTTGAGACCGTGAATATCGCCGCCCGCCATGGAAAAACCGAATACTGCCCAGCCCCCCACTCTGAATCAAGGAGAACCACCGGCAAATGCTTCGCAGAGAATCAAAGCTAAATCAACCATTCGACGCCCTGGCAGCGCTAAACCGCAACAAATGAACACTCAGCACCGCCGGCGAGCGGAGATTGAGAAAACCTTGCCGACGCCCGCCGAGAGACGGGAAACCGCTGCCGGCACCCGAAAAAACCTTGCCGCAAGACTCCCCAAGGCACACTCTCCCCGCCGATGAAAACTTATATGAAATCCCTCGCCGAACACTTGCCCCTCCCGACAGCTGCCGCCATGAAACCCGGAAGACCGCTCTTGGCAATCTTCTGCCTCGCCGCCCTCTCACTCACCGCCCGCGCCCAACAAGCTGACGAAGTATCCGTCACCTTCGTGCGGGAAAACGGAAGGTCCGAGACCCGCCACTACCCCAAGGACTCAACGCGGCTGGATTGGCGCGAGCAGGGGTTAACCAGCATCACCCTCAGCAGCGGCTGGACGAATCTGAAGAGGCTGAATCTTTCGAACAACCAACTGTGGAACCTGACGCTGCCTGAGGGCTTGACGAGTCTGAGGACGTTGTTTCTTTCGGGCAATGGTCTGTGGAGTCTGACGCTGCCCGAAGACTTGACGAGTCTGGAGACGTTGGATCTTGGGGGCAATAACCTGCGGAGCTTGACGCTGCCCGAAGGCTTGAGAAGTCTGGCGCAGTTGGATCTTTCGGGCAATCGCCTGTGGGGTCTGACGCTGCCCGAAGGCTTGACGAATCTGAGGACGTTGGATATTTCGCACAATGCGGCGAGCTCTGTTAAGGGCCGTTATCCAGATGAATTTTTTTTCAGTGGCAACGGCCTGACGGGTCTGACGCTGCCCGAAGACTTAACGAGTCTGGAGACGTTGCGTCTTGAGGGCAATCTCATTAAGGAACTGCTGGTGCCACAGGGTTTCGATCTTTCCCAGCTCACTCTTTCCGGCCTTTCCAAGGATGATGTGACTTATTACGACCCGGCGGGCGAGCAAGTGTTCGTCACCATCGAGGGGCACGTTGTCGAAGGCCTTAGAACCCTCTACTACCCCAAGGCCGCGACGCAACTGATTTTGGCCGGTCTAGAGTTGAACAGCGTCACCTTCAGCAAAGGCTGGACGAATCTGAAGGTGTTAAATCTTGCTGGCAACGACCTTGAGTGGGGCCTGACGCTGCCCGAAGACATGACGAGTTTGCAGTGGTTGCATCTTGCGGGCAGCGACCTGGGTAGCCTGACGCTGCCCGAAGGCTTGACGAGTCTGGAGTGGTTGAATCTTGGGGACAATGACCTGACGAGCCTGACCTTGCCCGAAGGCTTGACGAGTCTGAGGGGGTTAGAGATTGGGGACAATGAACTAGTAAGCCTGACCATACCCGAAGACATGACGGGTCTGGGGAGGTTGTATCTGCGGAACAATCCCATTGTGGCATTGCGATTGCCGCGGGGTTTCCCTCGTCTTGACGAGATTTATTTTCGCGGCTTTTTCAAGGACGGCGTGACTTATTATGACCCGGCTCCCGTATCGCCGCCAACCGTGGAGCCGCCGCCGGTTCCTGTGCCGCCGACCGTGGAGCCGCCGGCCGAGCTTGAGTTCATGCTGCAATGGGCGGATTCGGTGGAGGGCCCTTGGACAAGGGCGACGCGCGCCACCATCACGGAAGGCGTGGTGCGTCTGCCCAACGAGGGCGGGAAGCGGTTCTTCCGGCTGGTGCCGGCGGGCGGGGATTGAGGAGACCGTGCCAACCCCCGCTGAGGGGCGGGGGCTGCGCCCGTGCAAGACTCCGGTAAAAGAAGCGCCTCCATTTACCAATTGGCAGCTTCAGATTCCATCCTGGACGCCGGTTCAGGAGGTTTCTATCTTGTCGCTAGCAATGCATGGCGGCCCTCTCAAAATCGCTGATCGTGAGTTTCAATCTCGACTGCTGGTTGGCACGGGGAAATTCGGTTCCCCTGAAGCCATGCGCGACGCTCTGGCCGCCAGCGGCACTGAGCTTGTAACCGTTGCCCTCTGCCGAGCGGACCTATCAGGCAAGAACGATCCCTTCGCCAACATCCTTGATTTCATTGATCCGGAGCGGTATTTGCCCCTCCCCAACACCAGCGGGGCCATGAATGCAGAGGAGGCCGTGCGATTGGCCCGCTTAGCGGTGAAAGCGGGCCTCCCCAAGTGGGTCAAACTCGAGATCCATCCCGATCCGCGTTATCTGCTCCCCGACCCGGTAGAAACGCTGGCCGCAGCAGAAATCCTCGTTAAAGAAGGCTTCACCGTTCTTCCCTACATTAATGCCGATCCGGTCCTGGCAAAACGACTCGCGGATGTCGGCACGGCCACAGTCATGCCGCTGGGCTCGCCCATAGGTTCGAATGGGGGCCTGCAAACACGAGATCAGATTAAAATCATTCTCGAACAAGCCACGGTTCCCGTCGTCGTCGATGCGGGCATCGGCGCCCCAAGCCACGCCGCCGAAGCGATGGAGCTCGGTGCCGACGCCGTTTTGATCAATACGGCAATGGCGATCGCACGTGATCCCAACCAAATGGCGGTCGCGTTCAAAAAAGCTGTCGAGGCGGGACGTGCGGCCTACGAAATCGGCCCAGGCCTGCCATCAGCCACGGCACAAGCAACAAGCCCCTTGACCGCCTTTCTGAACTGAGCATGCCCGCGCTGACAAGGCAACGCGTCAAACAAATCCTGGAAGCGGGCGCTGAATCCTCAATTCTGGTTATCGGCGATGTCATGCTCGACTGTTTTATTTCGGGTGACGTTTCGCGTATTTCTCCGGAAGCGCCCGTGCCGATCCTCAGATTTCAGAGCGAATCATTCATGCCCGGCGGTGCTGCCAATGTGGCGCGCAATCTCACCGCCCTCGGTGCGCCTACGTCCCTGCTTAGCATCACAGGCCGGGATCCGGCGGGCAAACAGCTGAAGTCGCTCTTGGAGAAAGAACGGGTCAACTGCCGGGGTATTCGCACCTCAACCCAACGGCACACCGGCACCAAGACCCGTATCGTCACGCAGCAACAGCAGATTGTCCGCGTCGACCGAGAAGTCATCCGGGATCTCAATGCTGCCGAACAAACCCTCCTGAAAAAACAAATCCAAGAAAGCCTCCCCAAGGCGTCAGCGGTCATTCTGGGCGATTACGGCAAGGGCGTTGCCACCGATTCATTGATCGCGTATGTAAAAAAAGAGTGCTGCAAACGGAGCATTTGGCTCAGCCTCGACCCGAAACCAGTTCATGCAATTGATCTCTCCGGGCTCTCGCTGATCACGCCCAACCGCAAGGAAGCCTTTGAACTGGCAGGTGTTGTTGACTCAACGCAACATTCAAATCCCTTGGAAGACGAAAATCTCAGACTAGTCAGCACGCGCCTCCTTCGCTGTTTTAGCCCGACAGTGCTCCTGATCACCTTGGGAGACCTCGGCATGCTGCTCTGTCAGCGGGGTAAGACGCCGGTCCACATCCCCACCGTCACCCAAGAAGTCTTCGACGTCTCCGGAGCCGGAGACACCGTGATCGCCTCCTTCACCCTAGCCATTGCCGCTGGCGCCTCACCCGTCGAAGCTTCGATTTTTTCGAATCACGCCGGTGGCATCGTCGTTGGGAAGAAAGGCACAGCAACCGTCTCTAAGAAGGAAATAATAGCCAGCTTTAGGAACTAAGATGAACGCCGCCGTCTTTTTAGATCGCGACGGAACGATCAACATCGAGGAATCGTACCTATCCGATCCAAACAAACTGAGGTTGATAGACGGCACTCTCGAGAGTCTGAAACAACTCCAGGATCAGGGGTTCCTCCTCTTTATCGTAACAAACCAATCCGGCATCGGACGCGGCTACTACTCTGAGGCTGACATGCACGCCGTCAATGACAAGTTGGTCCGCATTGCTGCGGATGCCGGGATCCAATTCGCAAAGATCTATTTCGCTCCGGAAGCCCCGGAAGCCCCGAGCTACGGACGCAAACCCTCCCCGCAGTTCCTCCTAGACGCCAGCCGAGACTTCCAAGTCGACCTCGCCACCGCCTTCATGATCGGCGACAAGCTGAGCGACCTCCAATGCGGTTGGAACGCGGGCATCGGCAAAAGCATCCTCGTCAAAACCGGCTGCGGCCAAGCCTTGGCTAGACGCCCAGACATCGACCTCAGCCAAACCGTTATCGTTGAAGACCTCCGTGAAGCTACGGAGTATATTCTTAAGGCTGAAAGAATGAGGCTGAAGGCCTAGCCGCACCTTTTCCATTAAGCCTTATTCCCTCGGCCTTAGTTGTTCAGTGCGTGGGAACTAGATCTTCTTCCGGACGGATGTCCCATCGTTCAGCGACTGCTTGCAGATCTGGGTTCATTTCCCAGCCGTCGGCTACGGGCTCGCCGGAGTATTTTGGGTTCCCGCCTTTCAGAGACATGCACCCCTTGTTGTTGCCGATCACTTCAATGGCGGCTACGTCATCCGGTTCGATCGCGACATCGGGGAGTTCGGCAAGCTCATCAACTTTCACTTCGATTGGCTTGGCGCCATCGCTGGCCTCTTGAATCAAAGTCGGTACCACGGTCTTCACCGGCGCATGGGAGAGATTCCACAAGCAGGCAAGTTGAAGCATGGTGAGACTGTATTTGTTGGCGTAGTCTCGCATTTTGTCCATTTTTTCATTGCCGGATTCAACCCAACCTTGCGGCCGGTAGGTCCGATGATCGCCATTGCCAAACTGATGTCCGGGACGCACGTCATCGTGAAACAATCCCCCATAGTCCACGACTCGCGTGACGAGTTTGACGTCAAATTTCTCCGCGGCGGGAATACTCAGCTTGCCCGGCCATGGCTCCAAGGGATTCAGAATAACCATGGCCCAGTCGATCAAAGCGCCGAAGCGTTCGAAGCTTAATATCAGGTCCAGGGTGAACCCATTGGCGGGTCCCGGGGCGATGCCCAAAAGATCTGTCATCCCCTCTTCGCGAACAGCCTGCATCGCGTTCCATACCGCATCACTCGAATAACCAGTCGAATCAGGATTATGCAACAGCAACAGATCAAACTTTTCGGTCCGGCACCGCTTGAGCGCTTTCTCGGTTGCCGTTTTGAGGTAGTCGGAATACTGGTTTGCTGGACGCAGGTGTGAAGCGGTGAACCGAGGGAAACCCTTGGCGCCATCCCGCCGGCCTTGATAGTAGTCGTGTCCAACGGCGCCGATCAAACAGTAGGAATCCCGAGGAAAATCCGCGAGCGCCTGACCGATCATTTCATCGGCAGCCCCTTGACCATAGACATCGGCTGTCATAAAGGTCCGCACCCCTTTGAGGTAAGCACGCTGTATGACCTCTGTCATTTTGCCTTCATCCAGAGCCTCACCGAAGTGCATGAACCGGCCACCGCTCCAAACCCCGTATGCTGTCCTAGTCGGATCCATATGATTCTCTTCGCCTCAATTGTCTACTACCAAGGGACATCATCCCGTAAACGCTTCGTTGTCGACTATCAAAACTGCTCTTAGTCGATAGACGCAATACCAGATTTCTACACCTAGCGGCCTCCTGCCCCGTCCGTGTCAACGCGCTAGCGTCCTGGAGTGCGGCGATTTTTCCCCGCACTCCCTTTGTTCGACCCTTCTCGAAATCTCATTCAGATCGTCCGATCTGGACCCCCAACCACAACCACCCAACGATAAGCGCCCCCCCGCCGATCGGCGCCACCGCTCCCAGCCATTTGACCCCGGTTACCGCCAGCACGTAAAGCGCTCCCGAGAACACAGTCGTTCCCAGCAGGAAACACCCCCACGGCTTGAGCAAGGTCTCGCCCCGCCCCCCGATCCACAAAAGAACCAGGGTATGGACGAAATGATAGAACACCGCCGTTTCCCAGACGTCGGTCGTCCCCTGCGATTCCAAGACGCCCTTTAACCCATGAGCACCAAACGCACCCAGCCCAACTGCCAACGCCCCACTAAACGCCGCGATTTTCAATTGAATTGCCGATGCCATGTCCCAGACTATACGCACCCACTCGCCCCTGAAAAGTCTAGCCAAACAGAAGCGCGAGCACTCCTGTTCACTCCCCTCCCTCGCATCGGCACCGACGCGGACAGAAATACCCATGCTCCACCTTCCACACACTTGTGCTTGCCGGGCCACCCTGATTTGTTACCCTATGACAAAAGCTTAACGAATCTATAGTGGAGCCGACACAGGGCCTCACCTAGCCTACGCTCCAACAAAATGAGCAAAGCACCACATGAGAAAGGCAAACAAACGCCACCCGATCACAATTCCCGTTGATAAAACCGCAAGAAAAACAAATCCCATGATGACTACACCCCATCCAAGCCAGCGGCCGCGGTTCCAAATTCTCGTCACCCTACTTGCTTTACTACCGGGACTCGCGCTCGGGCAGCAACGTTTCAGTGATCTGACCGGCCCCGTCAACATTCAGCCGGTCAACGCAACTGGCGCACTGCAAGTCCCTTACATTACCTGGGGCGGCGATATGGCAACGTTCTATGCCAACGGCGGTCTCAAGACCGAGTCCGGCTCCATTTTTCAAAAGCAAGGACTCAATCTCAATCTGGTGCCTGGTGACGATTTCATCGGGCAAGTCCGCAACTACCTCTCCGGCAAAAGCCCTTTCCTCCGCGGCACCTTCCGGATGATGGGCATGGCCTCTGAAGTGATCGGATCCGATCCTCGAACCAAGGGCGTCGTCATTCTGCAAATGACCTGGTCGGCCGGCGATCACATGGTCTCCCGTGACATGATCAAGACCGTGGGAGACCTGCAAGGGAAAACCATCACGCTGCAACAAGGCGGCCCCCACGTCGGTATGTTGGATGACATCCTCAAGACGGCCAACCTGTCCTGGGATGACATCACGGTTCGATGGGCCAAGGACCTCACGGGCACCGCCGATTCCCCGGCAGAAATTTTCCGCCACAATAGTAACGTGCACGCCTGCTTTGCGATCACACCAGACATGCTCGGCCTCTGCGGCGGAGTGGGCAATCAAGGCACTGGGGCCGAGGGCACCGTGCGAGGCGCCAAAGTACTCGTCTCAACCGCTGAACTTTCTCGGTCGATTGCCGACGTCTACGTGTGCCGCAAAGATTTCTACGACGCCAACAAATCTTTGATCACAAAGTTTGTCGCTGGCTATCTCAAGGGCACGGAGGAAGTCATTGATCTCAAAAAACAATTTGAAGACCGCGGTTCACTCCCCTTCGAAGAACTCCTCCAAATGACCCAAAATATCTACGGCAAAGACACCATCCCGGTTCTGGCAGAGGCCCATGGATTGATTTCAGATTGTTCCTTCGTCGGCTATCCGGGTAACGTGGTTTTCTTCACGGAGCAAGACAACTTGAGCGGTTTCGAATCATTCCAGACCGCCGCACTCGACCTAGCTGTCAACCGAGGATACGCCAAGGAACGCATGGGCCTCTTTCCCTCCGGGCTGGACTATCAGAGCCGCGAGTTCGCGAACTACCTAACCAAGACCGATATCAAACGCGGCGAACGCTTTCGCGCCGAAGCGGTCCGCAACGAGATCGAAATGCTCAGTTCGGGTGACGCCTTAGACGACAAGACCATTCTCTCATTCACCATTAACTTCGAACCCAACCAGAATGTCTTCAGCGCAGTGCAATACGGCGCCGAGTTTCAGCGCGTCGTTGAAACGGCCGAACGCTTTGGCAATGCAGTCGTCGCGATCCGAGGACATGCCGACCCGACCAAGACCCTGGTCGAACTAGTGAAGGCCGGCATGAAAAAAGGGGTGCTGAAGCGGTCCGGTTCACGCGGCAACTACCGTTACTCACTCAACGGCAAACCACTCAAGCTCGACGCCACATCCGAACTGGTGCGCTTGGTGATCGCCGGAGCTTTTGACGGTGTCAACGAGTTCAATCCGCGGGAAACCATGCAGGCCGCACTCAACCTTTCACGCAAACGAGCGGAAACCGTGTTTAACTCGATTACTCAATATGCCAAATCCAAGGGACTGGAATTGGACAAGAGCCAAATCCAACCCACAGGCGTCGGCATTCGAGAGCCCTTTATCGCCAAGCCCACGAACATGGACGAGGCACGCCAAAACATGCGCGTCGAGTTCCGGGTCATCCGGGTGCCTGCTGAAGCCACGGTCGAGTCCGACTTTAATTTCTAAGAGAGGCAAATACCTAAACTGATTATGAATGCTTTCCAAATCACAGCAACAGTGCTCATTGCCTTGCTCAGCCTCAGTCCCCTCACAGTCGCCCAAGAGAGGCAGATCGAAACCAGCGCCGAATATCACGATAACGTCGTCATCGTCCTCGACGCTTCAGGCTCCATGAAACAACGGATGCGCAGCAGCGGCATCAATAAAATGAACGCCGCCAAGGCCGCGCTCAAGGCCGTCCTGAAAAACGTCCCCGAGACGACTCACATCGGACTGCTCGTGTTTAGCGCCAATAACCTAGAAGACCATTGGGTCTACCCTCTCGGCCCCCGTGATGAATCTCGATTAATCGCCGCAATTGACCGACCCCAGGCAAATCACGGCACACCCCTCGGAGAATACATCAAGATCGGCACTGACCGCCTGCTCGAAGCCCGGACTCAACAATACGGCTACGGCACCTACCGCCTGTTAATCGTCACGGACGGCGACGCCAATGATCCCGAACTCGTTGATCTCTACACCCCGGAAGTGCTGGCTCGCGGCATCACCATGGATGTCATCGGCGTGGACATGGATCAGGATCATACGCTGGCCACAATGGCCCACTCCTATCGGCGGGCCAATGACCCCGACTCTTTGAAGAAAGCAATCCAGGAAGTTTTTGCCGAACTCTCAACTGACAGCGGTGACTTTTCCATGGATGAAGCATTCGAGCTAATCGCCCCGCTCCCCATTGAATGCGCCGCTGCAGCCCTTCAAGCTCTGTCGGCCGCGGGCAATCAACCGATCGGCGAAAGTGCCTGGCAGGAAAACGGATCCGTAAATCAAAGCAGCCTCCAGAATCCGCCTCGTGCCCAAACACCTCAGTCAAACCAAACGCACGCACCCCCCACCGTCCACCGCACCACATCCATTAGAAATCTCTTAATGATTGGCATTGTAGGGCTGATCATTCTACTAGTCCTAGTAAAGAAAGCTGGTTAGCTAAATGAGTCAAAAAAAAGCCAAAGGTTATCTGGTCGCCTCCGCCCTCTGGGTCGTGATCCTGCTGGTCTTGGCCGCAGCCTACAAGTTTCTAGTGGCCCCATTCTTCTCAGAAAAACTTACGGAAGACACCGGCTCCACCAGCCAATACCAATCCGAGATGCGGATCGCTACCGACTCATTCTCCGGCTATGCTATTCTCCGATCGGAGGAGATCAAGCATCGGCTCAAGTCTGACGGCATCAAGCTCAACATCTTGGATGACCAGGCCGATTACGCCAGACGCCTAGCCGCATTGAAAAACGGCGATGTCGACCTAGCGGTCTTTACCATAGATTCTTATCTCACTGCCGGGGCCAACGCAGGCGAGTTCCCCGGCAGCATCGTCATGATAATCGACGAAACCAAGGGGGGCGACGCTATCATCGCGAAAACCAACGTTGTTTCCAGCCTGCAAGCACTCAATGATCCCGAAGCATGCATGGTCCTCACGCCCGATTCTCCGAGCGAATTTCTCGCGCGTGTCGTGCTCGCTCACTTCAATCTCCCGCGCCTGCCGGAGAAATGGTGGATCGAAGCGGACGGCGCGCGAGCCGTCCTGGACCAAGCGCGCTCCCATCGGGGATCCCAGAAACGGGCATTCGTGCTCTGGGAACCTTATATCTCCCGCGCCGTCAATCAATATGGCTACCAGATCCTGCTCGATAGTTCGAAACTCAATGGTTACATTGTCGATGTGCTGGTGGCGCGTCGCGACTTTCTGCGGGATCAACCTGAACAAGTCGCGGATCTCATCAAAGCGTATTTCCGCGCCGCCTATCAGCTCAATCAACAGGAAAACGGCATGCAAGCCTTGGTCCAAAAAGATGCTGGCGAAACAGGAGGCGACCCGCTCAACGACGCCCAAGCACAAAAGGTCGTCCAAGGCATCCGATGGAAAAACACGCTCGAAAACTTTGCCCACTTCGGTCTGGACAACGGAAATGCCTCGCAAGATCTGCAACACATTGAAGACATCATCGCTAACATTGTGGAGGTTTTGGTAAAGACGGAGGCCATAGACCGCGATCCTCTGGAGGGGAAATACCACACCCTGTTCTACCAGCAGATTCTCGCCGAATTGAAAGACAGCTCATTTCATCCGGCCCGAGACATCAACATGGTTTCCGAGCTGGGCCCCGATTTGTCGACCATGGAAACCATACGAACGACAGCCGAAGCTCAAGCCATCAGCGACGCCCAATGGAGTCAACTGCGTCCTGTCGGTGAACTGAAGATGAAGCCGCTGGTATTCGTTCGCGGCTCGAGCAACATCAGCCTGGCCAGCAAGCGGGATTTGGCGGGAATGGCTAAAAAACTCAAGACGTTTCCCGAGTTTTACCTTCGCATCATCGGCCAAACACGGGCTGAAGGCGATGCTAACGCGAATCGACGGCTCGCCGAGCAACGTGCCGGCGCGGTGGCCCAATGTTTAATGAACGACGGCATTGGCAGCCAACGCATCCGAACGGAGGCAATGCCCTCACAAGCTCGGGCTGGCGCCGCTCAATCCGTCCGATTCATTGTCGGGCAACTGCCCTACTGAGACAGGATCGAGACTTTTGGCAGAAAACTCTGATGCAGGAACAAGCACAGCCGCAACCACTTGAAATCACCGCCTCTTGGGTGATCTTCGAGTCCTGTTTTGATCTGCTCCCGGTCCCTCAACAATCGCCGAGCAAAAATCCTGTCCTCGAAAGAAGGGCTCATGGATACTTTCGGGAACGACCAGATGAAACGATGATCGATAATCGTCAAATCCGAAATCAGGTTCTCCTGCGCCATATTGGTAGTCCCCTGGTTCTCGCACCGTTTCTCTTCGGCATTACCTCGTTGACCGCCGCGTGGGCCTTCGACTGGAAGGCCGCCAGCATCGCGGCCTTTGCTGGCCTCGCTGGTATTATTGGAGCTGGCGGCATCTTCCTAACCCGACTTATCCTCGGAGGCGAAAAAACCGCCGCCCAAGTGATTCAAGAGATGGAGGCCGATGAACTCGCTCACAAGGAACGAGAGTTGGATCAACTCGAACGCCGACTCGAATCATCCGACAATGATCCGCGACCGGAAAAGTCCCTGCAAGATCTTCGGGCACTGATCAAGGTCTTCCAAGAGACCCGTAACGATGCCACCAGTCATCAGCTGACCACCATGGTGGATATTCATGCCAAGGTGACCGAACTCTTCGATCATTGCGTCGAGCTCCTCGAGCAAACGATTCAACTCTGGGAGACCGCCACCTCGCTCAACACCGAGGCCGCTCGGAAGCCGATCTTGGAACAAAGAGAGACGATCGTAGAGGATATTCAAGCAAGTGTGCAGCAACTCAGCACCACGCTCGTCGGCCTCAAACAATTGGGCACGGCCGAGGCTTCGACTGGCAGGCTGCGACAAATGCGAGATGAATTGGATCAAAGCCTAAAGGTGGCTCGCAACATTGAAGCGCGAGTGGACAAGTGGATGCGGGAAGCCAAAGTTTCAGAAAAATAAGAACACTAAAAAACAAAGGAAAAGCACTATGTTTCGAGCGATAGGAAGATGGATTAAGGCAGTCGGTTACCTCCTCACGGGTCAGGTCGATTCCGCCCGACGCGTCCTCGACACAAATCCCCACGTCATCCGCGCCAAGTACGACGAGATCGCCAAGGAAAAGATCTCGCGGATTCACCAATTCAAACAGGCCGTTTCCAGTCTGATCGCGCAGGAAGAAGCCAAGACGGCCAAGATCAAGCAGCTGAGCAACGATGTGGCCAATCTCGAGCGACTGAAATCCGGCGCCTTGGCCAAAGCCAAGCAAACGGTCGCCAAACTACAGGCCGAAGGAAAATCCAAAGAAGCCATCCACGCCGATGAGGGCTACAAGAAATGCTTGGCCGCATTTAACGATTTCTCCTCAACCCTCAACGAGAAGCAGGAACGGATCGATGAACTTGAGGGTGATGTCAGTGAATACAAAAAGACCATCAGCGAACACAACGTTCAGCTACAACAATTGCTGCGCGAGGTCGAAAAAATCCGGTCTGAAGCAGCCGACGCCGTCGCCGAGGTGATTTCCGCCAAACAAGAAAAAGAAATCGCCGACACCATCGCCGGCATTGCCGAGGACGGAACGGCCGAAGAACTTCAATCGCTCAGACAGATGCGGCAAGAGGTTCGGGCGGAAGCCCGGATTGCCAAGGAGATGGCGGGCACCGACACAAAAGCGCAAGAGGCCGAGTTCCTCGAATACGCCCGCACCTCGGATTCAACGTCAGAATTCGATGATTTGATCGGCCTTACGGAAGAAGTTGAAAAATCAAGTGAACAGAAGGATTCCAAGAGTGGAGACACTGCCCTGCCGGAATAGGCAGGCGAGTTTGAAATTGTCCGTCCGAAAGCAAAACCAAACGGAGTCGTGCAAGCGTCTGGAGTGTGGCGGTCCATCTGCCGCTTTCCCCCCAAACGTCGCTTGACGAATACGAAAATTGACACTCACTACGAACAGAGAAGCTAACGAAAAGTAACATCAGTACAGCAAGGAAAAGAAACCATGAAACAACTCAACACAACAAACTTGATCGGCTCACTCGCCATCGCCGCCTGCCTGGCGTTCACCATCGGCTGCGGGTCCAGCAGTGATTCAACTCAAACCCCCAGCTTTTCACTCGCCTGGAGCGAATATCCTTCTTGGAGCGTTTTCGGTGTCGCTCATGTCTCGAACCTCATCGACGGTGCCGAGGGAAAATTCGGTCCCATTGAGGAAAAGTGGAACGTCGACATCGTCCTTCATGAGGCGGATTACGATTCCTGCCTCACCATGTACGGCTCGTCCCAAGCAGACGCCGCCTGTCTCACTAACATGGACGCCCTCAATCCTGCACTCTCGCGTCCTTCGGTGATGATCTTGCCAACCTCAACCAGCGCCGGCGCCGATGCCTGCATCGTCACGGAAGCAATCAAAAGCGTGACAGATCTCCGAGGCAAGAAGGTCCTCGGATTGGAGAAAACCGTTTCCGAATATTGCTTTGTTCGCAACCTCGAGATCCTAGGCGAGAAAGAAGCTGACTATAACTTCAGCAACATGGATCCAGGCGCCGCCGCCGTCGCCATGCAACAAAAGCAGGACTCGGTCGAAGCCATCGTCGTTTGGAATCCTTTTGCTATGGAAACCCTAAACAAACGTCCAGACACCAAAGTCCTTTTCGACTCCACCGCAATCCCCAATGAGATTATCGACGCGGTGATCGTGTCTCAAGAATCTCTCCAGAAACCCGGTGGCGAGGACTTTGCCTGCGCTGTGATCGACGCCTTCTATGCCGTGAATCAACGGATCGCCGATCCCGAGACCCGTGATGACACACTCGTCGCCCTGGGTGAAAAATTTTCTCATCTCGATCTGGAATCGATGAAAACCGTGGTCAAGCAAACCAAATTCTTTGGCACGCCCGCAGAAGGGAAAGCGATCCTCACCGGATCAGAACTGCCGGAGATCATGAAGAAAGTAACCGCCTTCTGCATCGCCCATGAAATTGTGGAACGGGAGCCCGGCTTGGCCTATGGCAGCGAGGGGACAGGGGAACTCCGCTTTGACGCTTCTTACATCGATCTGGTGACGGCCAAGGCCCAATAACTTCACACGAACGTCGGCACCGGGAAACGGGTATGGTAGAAACGCCAGTCATGATGTCTGACAGCATCTCCATCCCGTGCTCCCTGTCCGGAGCCTTCGGCGGGTTTGGAACGGCTGAAGGGCTCATCCACTACGAGGGCAAGGGGCTTCGATTAGAAATCGACTCCCAATTCCTCGGCATCTTTAATACCGGCGTCCAGGAGGTGAAGGTTCTGCTCGACGATCTGCTCTCGGTAGAATTCAAGTCTGGCTGGTTTACCCAGAGCCTGAAGTTCCAAGGGAAGAGCCTCAGAACATTCAAAGGGATTCCCGGATGCAAGCAAGGCAAGCTGGAGCTCCACGTGGCCAAAGAGGACCGTGCCAAGGCTGAACATCTGGCAACCATGCTGAGTGCTCACCTCACCACCAAGCAATTAAATCAGATCCAGGACGATCTCAATTCCATTTAGCCTTCGATGATACGACGACCGATTCACCAATCGACGAGAATCGTTCTCGGTCTGCTTTCTGTGCTAACGCTGCTGCCCTGCTACACTTGGCTCTCCTATCGCCAGCACCAAACCAACCCCAATGACACCACCATTCCCACCTGGTCTCAGCTCAAAGACGGTGTGGTTCAATCGATCGAACCTAATCACCGTTCCGGCGAGCGGTGGTTACTCGTCGACGCCAAGGCGACCGGCTATCGTTTGTTTCTCGGCCTGTTCTATGGCATCACGGGTTCGTTGATCATCGGCATCTTCATGGGCTGCTTTCCCAAATTCGAAGCGTTTCTTTACCCCTTGCTTTCCTTTTTTGCCAAGATTCCGCCGACCGCGGCCGTTGCCGTCTTCATGGTCATGGCCGGACTCGACACCGCGATGTACGTTTCCATGATCGCCTTCGGCATCCTGCCGACCATGTCGATCGCGATTTATCTGACGATCAAATCGTTCCCTGATGAATTGCAGTTCAAAGCCTACACGCTGGGTGCATCACACGCCGAAGTCATTTGGGTGATCATCTTTAAGTTCGTGCTTCCCAAACTCATCGAGACAACGCGACTTATGATCGGTCCGGCCATGGTTTATCTGATCGCGGCGGAAATGGTCTTCGGTGACGTGGGCTTCGGCTACCGGATCCGGCTGCAATCCAAACGGCTCAATATGAGCGTCGTTTACCCTTACCTGACGTTGCTTGCGGTATTCGGTTATCTCATGGACTTCACCCTGCGGCGGATGGAACGCTGGCTGTGCCCATGGCACGAGCAACATTGATGACGCCATGACTGATTCTATCACCCTCGAATGCCGCAATATTTCTCACTGGTTTGGCAGTAAAAAAGTCCTGTGGGACGTTAACTTGAAGGTAGAACGCGGTCATTTTCTCTCCTTGGTCGGGCCCAGTGGCTGCGGCAAGTCAACACTGCTTCGCGCCATTGTCGGCACGCATCTCCCGAATAAAGGGCAAATGCTAATGGATCTTGCCCATGACTCGAGCGAAATGATCCCGATCCAAGGCCCCGGACGCGACCGAGGAATTGTGTATCAACACTACTCGTTATTCCCCTTCCTTACGGCTCAGGAAAACGTGGCCCTGGGACTGAAGCTCGATCAGACCAGTATTTTCTTCCGACTCTTTCAGTATCCCAAATGGCGCAAGCTACGACGAGAGCACCTGCAACTCGCGGCCGAATATCTCGAGAAGGTTAAACTCAAGGACGCCATGAAGCTCTACCCGCACGAGATGTCGGGCGGCATGCGCCAGCGGGTGGCAATCGCTCAGGCGCTGATCATGAAGCCGGAGATCATTCTCCTAGACGAACCCTTCGGCGCCTTGGATGAAGCCACCCGAGAAGATCTGCAACGCCTCCTCCTTCATTTCTACGATCAGAATCGTGAAGCCAAGAAGAAGAACGGACCGCCACCCTACACTTTGATCATCGTGACCCATGAACTCAACGAGGCGATCTACGTGGGCGATCGCCTCGTTGGTCTCTCCATGTATTGGGACTGGAAAGCCGCTGGAGAATCCACCTGCCCCGGCGCGACCGTGGTTTACGATCGTCCCTCACCGGTTTTCAATCCCCACGAAACGAGGGAGTACGAACAGTTTGAACACCAGCGCGCAGAAATCTGCCAACAGGTGTTCAATCCCGAACAACTGCAGCCCATTAGCGAATTTGTTACCTATTGGGACGAACAGCCTCGCACCGATTCCAATTCATGAAACCGCACACCTACGGCTTCCTGAAGGAGGCAGGGCGGGTCATTAACTCTGGTCAAGCCCGCACCCTCGCCTTCACCGGGAATATTTATGATCTTTTCTGCGCTGTCGAATCCGATCGCGAAGAGTATGTGCACCTCGTTGACTACCTCACTACGAGTTGGAACTTGCTCGGCATCATTGTGGTCGTCTACGAACTCAACGGCCCCATCCGCTTTCTCAATGACACTGACGCACACAAGATCCGAGATGCATGGCTCCGCTGGCGCAGCGGTTACGACAGCAACGAGCTGGCGATCAAGCGGTTGACCGTAAAAGGCAAAGTTGCTGCGGATCTGGACCACATCATCAGCGCCTACGACGACAGCCTGCGCAAAGCGGTCAATAATCCCACGCTGGCGCTGGAGCTGCTACGTCAGATGTGTCTTTGCTCCCGAACCGAGATCGACTCCCAACCCATCCTCTCAGAACGCCTCATCGTCCTGGTCGAAAGCGCAGATATGGTGATTCCGGAAGCGCCGATCGTGAACCTCAGTGACAAAGACCGTCAACGCGTGAGCATCTGCCATGACTGGTTCAGCGACCCGGGCTTCGTCACCGGTGAGGACACGGTGATCCTCATCGCCGAGTCCCGTAGTCAGCTTCATCACCGCGTGAGCACCCTGCCCCATCTATTGGAGGTCGAGGTGCCGGCGCCAGATCTGGCAGTGCGTAAGCACTTCATCTCCTGGTTCAATCGCACCCAACTGGAGGACCGTAAAATCAAACTCTGGGGCAGTCAGGAGAACCTTGCTCAGTTCACTGCCGGCTTGTCACTCCATGCCTTGATGCAGCTGTTGAAAGGGGCGGCACATGAGAATAAGACGCTCGTTCAGGAAGCAGTCATTGCCAAAGTAGAGACCTACATTCAGAGCCAACTCGGTGAAGACGTCGTGGAATTCAAGAAGCCGAAACACGGCTTCAAGAACATCGTCGGCTTCCATCAGCTCAAATCCTTCCTCCAATCCGAACTTATTCCTCGCTTCGCCGCCAGTGGCGAGGAAGCACTCGCCGGGGCAGCAGTCGCCGGGCCTATTGGTGGCGGCAAGACGTTTATTTTTGAGGCCGTTGCAGCGGAGTTGGACATGGTCGTCCTGGTGATCAAGAACATCCGCAGCCAATGGTTCGGGCAGACCGACGTCATTTTTGAGCGCCTTCGGCGTGTTCTGAATGTGCTCTCCAAAGTGTTGATCTTCATCGACGAAGCGGACACACAACTGGGTGGTGTCGGCGCGGACGCCCACCCCACCGAACGCCGCCTTACAGGTCGTATCCAGTCCATGATGTCCGATCCCCAAATGCGAGGCCGCGTAGTCTGGCTTCTCGTGACCGCCCGCATTCACCTTCTATCACCCGATTTGAGAAGGCCCGGCCGTGCCGGCGATCTGATCATTCCCGTCCTCGATCCTGAGGGCGACGACATCGATGCGTTTTTAACGTGGGTGGTGAAACCGGTTTTGGGCAAGAAACCGAACGCTGACCAATTGAAATCCCTCAAAGACGCCACCCCTTCGTACTCAGCAGCCAGCTACGCCTCCCTTCGTTCCGAACTCAAGGCTAAGGCGCTCCACTCGGAGGGGTGCCTTAGCTTCGAAATGATTCTCGAGATCATCAGCGACCACATACCCCCGGCCATCGGTGCGACCAGGCGCTATCAAACCCTTCAAGCACTCGTCAATTGCACCCGCCGCAGCCTTCTCCCAGAAGATGCCAAAGGAGAATCGGATCTTCGCGACCGCTGGGAATCTGAATTGCTTCAGCTAGAGAGCCAAGGCATCCGGTGAGAAACTATAGTGCTGAATACGCTTCCAAAATTGAAGCACGGCAGAAACTTGGGTATCACCATTTGAGTGCCGCTGACATGCGACAGCTGCGGCGTTCAAACCGATGTTCCAGGGGGCGTTCTTCAAGACCAGAAGATCATTCCGGCGGCAAGTCCTGAACTTTTGTCCCAGTTGTTACCAAGAGCGAAAACTATCCAGCCTGCGACAGCAACTATGATGGATGCTGGCATTTGGTGCGATGAGAACGGTTCTGACGATGGCCGTTCCTCAGTTCAAACACGGGTGAAGGCTCCTGAACCTGTTCTTCCTCATGGCCGCAATCATCCCCCACGAATTTGGCCATGCCGTCGCCGCCCGTGCCTGCGGCCTAAAAGTCTTTCGAATCCACATGGGATTCGGACGGACATTTCTGAGGCGCCCCGTCTTGGGTTTTGAAACGGAATTCAAGGTGATTCCATTGGGTGGCTCCACGATCGCTCTTCCCGTCACGGACAAATTCCGCAGGAAATGGTTTCTCTACGTTTTAGCTGGGCCAACGGCAAACCTCCTCCTGTGTGTCGCGGTTACTTAAGCTAGTCCCGCTGGAGGAGATCTTGAACATTTCACAAATGAGTCGCGGGCTAACTTTGGGGCTCGTCTTTCTGTCGGCAAACTTCCTGGTCATTTTCACCAACCTGTGGCCCCGCCGTATCAGTAGCTCCCTGGGGGTTGTTTCAAGTGATGGGCGCCAATTGCTGGAAACTCCATTCCTTAAGCGTGAGAACATCCACGAATTATTGGCGGCTCGCTTTGCCATGGAGGCGTCCGTGTCATCCGAACAGGGCAAAATCCGTGAAGCCATGTCTCCGGTCGAGGAGGGTCTGACGCTATTTTCAGAGAACTTCTATCTCCAAAACTGGCACGGCAATCTCCTGCTTCAAACAAGTCAATTCCGCAAGGCTCAAGACCTAGTTGCTTCGATGCTTGAGAATTACCCTCCCGAGTTTGAAGGACTACTGCTCAACAACTTGGCCTACGCCTACGCCAATCTTCCTATTGATACGTCAGCCAGCCGACGGGACGCAGATCAGATTTCGCAGGAGGCCATATCAAAACTCGGTTGGAACCCGGCGGCGAAGGGCACTCGAGGCGCCGTGCTCACGGCACTTGGTGATCCGGAAAAGGCAATCCCACTCCTTCCGCGACTCCATGGAGAACGCCAAACGAATCAACGGCAAAGCGGAAAATGCTTGTTGGCTTGCGATCGCAGAGATACAGCTCGGGAATCAGGAGGCGGGCTCTTGCTACATCGCGGAGTCAGCAAAGCTGGATCCCCACTGTATCGTGCGGGAGCGGCCTCAAAAAGCATTGGATTTGGCAATGACGAACTCTCGGCCGACCAGCTGCGATGACACGCCGACAGTCCAAGCATGATGGCTTCAACCCAATGGATGAAGGTCTTGCCATGTACTCGATTCTCATCGTACCATTGATCTCAAAACTTGGGGAGACTACGCTTCACATTGATTATAGGCAAACGAGCCGGCTAGCATGACTATTGTTTCCCCCGTCGTACATCGAGAGTTTCTGGTTCGTTCACGCGCCCAAGCAACCTATCGGATGCGGCTTTGGATGGCCGTGATCTCATTGGCCCTCATCCTATTCGTGGCATGGACCACCTTTGGCTTGCGACCAACAGCTGCCGGGGTGTCGTCGCTTTTCCAATTCTACGCTTGGGCCCTTTGGATCTTCTGTCTCTTCGAAGGCGTGCGTCAGGCGTCGGATTGCTTGAGCGAGGAGAAGCGGGAAGGAACGATTGGTCTGCTCTTTCTTACCCATCTGCAAGGTTTCGACGTGGTGCTGGGGAAGGTTTCCGCCTGTTTTATCGCCTCGTTTTTTCCCGTGCTTTCGGTCATGCCGCTATTGAGCATCTTGTTCATCTACGGCGGCGTGACCGGGGATGAGTTCGCCCGAATTTTTGGCGCTGTCCTGACGACGCTCTTACTGAGCTTGTCACTGGCACTTTGGGTCTCCGCGCGTTCCATTAGCGCTGGACGATCCTTCGCTACTACCGGAGTGATTTTGGTTCTGTGGAATCTTGTGGGGGGTGTCGCGCTGCGCGTGAACGTTAGCATCCCCTCGCCGTTTGATTTGTTTTGTCGGAGCTTTGATCGCGTCTACCGAGGCTTTCCTTCTGGGTATTGGATTTCGCTGAGCGTCATGTTGGGACTGGCCGCGCTCTTTGTTTTCCTGGCGAGTCGGACGATTCGCCGAAAATGGAATGAGGAGCAACCGATGAGTGTGAACCCCGGCACCAAGAAGCGTTTCTCAACGAGACAGAGGTATCGCTCTAGAATTCTCCTGGAACAGTATCCGATTGCCTGGTTACTGGGCCGTTCGAATTACCGAATGTTTCTTCTGTTCTTCGCAGTGCCGGTATTGGCGTTGTCCATTCCCGTGGTTTGGGTCACCGGTAGTTCCATGGATTCTCTCCTAAACTGTGGAATATGGCTGATTGTTATCTGGCATGCGATTCGATTTTTCTGCAACAGCAAGCGAGCTGAGCGGTTCGAGCTGCTTCTGACAACCGGCGTGACTATTCCCGGTTTTATCCTTCAACTAAATTATGTGGCAAAACGTGTGGCGTTTTTTGGCATGGTCTTGCTTCTCTTGGGTGAGATCGCTCACTTGGGCATCCGACTCCTTCAGGCATACCTTGAGGAAGGATTTTACGGGCTGATGAATGTCCGTATCAGCCCATTCGGAGCCTCAGGCGTGTTTCTTATTACCGACTCGGTATGGAGGCACTTGGCCTCTCACATCTGTCAACTTCTGACGGGTGCCATTGCTGGTGGGGTAATGCTCTACGGAGCCTATTGGTATGGACTCTGGCGGGGCGCGATCTCCAAAACGGTGGCTGCCGCCTTTGGCCGATCGGTGTTTGTCGCTGGCGTGGTCTACTCCATAGGCATCAGCATACTCCTCTCCATAGGAGAGATTTATCGCGCCATCCAGTTCGCCTTGGGGGGTGGATATAGTCTCCTAGTAGCGAACCTTACGGCCCTAGCGGAGACAACTCTCGTGGGGCTTCTTTTCTACCATCTCGCCGATCGATCGAAGCGAGGCCTTCGCAAATTGCTTGCGCGCCAATCCCTGGATGCTAAGTAACGGTCGTGCGTGTTAACAGGGGCTTGAGGGTAGTGGAGGGCTACTGACAACTCTCTGGGTTGTTGTAATAGCAGAACCGGGAAAGATTTGGCGGGCTGACTGAATAGAAAGATCATGGCGCTGAAATACGTGAGGCGGCTTCGGCGGAGAGGTTTGTTTTGCCTGGTAATTGGAGGGTGGCTGCTTTTGGGCCATGGCGCGCGCTTGGCAGCTGAGAATGGAGACGCGAAAGCACCGCTAGGTCTCCGAGGGCGGGTTTTCAATGACGAGGGTTTAGGGCAGGCCTCGATTCAGGTTTCCATCGCCACAGCGAAACCAAGAACTGGCCCCGGATACCTATGCCCGTCTTGTTATGTGGATTGCGGGAAAATGGCACTCTCTGACGCAGATGGTTGGTTCGAAATACCCGATCTCGATCCCGGATTATTGTTCGAACTCCTCCTGGTCGGGGATGGATTTCTGGCAAAATTCGCACCCAACATCGATCCTTTGAACGGAGATGTGGAGTTTACCTTGGAACGATTCGATCGCAACCGTATCCCTTCAAATCGGTTGTTTGAAGGCTGCGTGATCAATCTCTGGGACGAGCCTATCGCAGGCGCTGTCATTACGGTTCACGGCTGGACTAAGGGAGAGGGAACAACGTGGGGTCCAGCGAGACGCGTGATGGTAACCCCGGTTGCTGTTACCGATGCGCACGGTCGGTTCACCCTGGCAGCTAAAGAGGACCTTACCGCTCTCCAAATCAAAATCTCCGGCCGCAATTATGCCCATAGTGAATTCTATGATCTTTCCTTGGAGAGCCCACCACTGGATTTCCGACTCGTTCAAGGAGGAACGCTCTCAGGGCGTCTCATGCATCAGGGGAAGCCCCTCCCCGGCAAGACGATCGAAGTGGCCTCCAGCAACCGCAGCGTGCGAGCAAACTTTACCCGCAGCTCGGTACCGACGGACCGAGAAGGTCGGTTTACCTTTTTCAATATGCCGACCGGTTTGGTCTATCAGGTAACTGCTTCGATGGACTCGATCCGATACCTCGGAAAAACGCCAATAAAGTCGATCGGCCCGCTAAAGGACGGTGACACACGTGACCTAGGTGATCTGGTAATCGAACCCGGGCTCACCATTGCTGGCAAGGTAATGACTAACGACGAACGGCCAATCCCCGATGACTCGGTCATTATTTTCGGGCATCGGAAGGTTTGGGGCGGTCAAACAAAAACGTTGCCTCCCGATGGCGTTTTTAAATTTGAGAGCCTGCATCCGGGGAAGATAAAAATCTCCCTACGCGCGCCCGGATATCGGTTGGCATCGTGCAATCGGAGCTTCAGTGGCCTGAATCGCGGAGAACTCCTGGCCACCCTGTCGAAATCCGTCACGGGTCTGGTCATTTTACTGGAACCCGGCGAGTGGCTCGAAGAGCCACCCCGTCCAGATTTTTTCGCGGGCGAGGATGTGCAATCGAGACCACTGCGGGGAGTGGAACCGCTCCCACGATCCGAACAAGCAGCCTCGATACTCGTTGAGGTGCATGATCAGGATTCGGGCCAAAGACTTTCCGCCTACAGGATTACTCCGGGTTGGTTGTTCGATGGTGGCACCGATCCCGTTTGGCACCCATATCAGCAGGTGGAAGTTTCAGGAAAAACCACGCAAGCGGTCACCTTGGCCAAACGCGGCGGACAGGCATTCATCTGCGTCGAAGCCGACGGCTATCTGCCGGTTTCACACCAGATAGAAGGCCAATTCGGGAAACAATTGGATGTGGCTTTGCGGACGGGGAGTGGATTACGCGGGCAGGTGCTCGGCCCTGACGGCGAGGCAGTCGTCAAGGCGCAAATCCTCATGACAAAACGGTGGCCCAACAGCGATAGACCTTATTTGGTCTTTCTAGAAGGCGATTATTTTCGCTGGGACACAGTAAGACAGCACGAGGTTGCGCAAAGTGATCCTTCGGGCCGTTTCGAGTTTTCAGCCCGGGAAACCGTTCGTCCGATCATTGCTGTTCATTCCAGCGGTTATGCCGAGGTTCGAGAACCCCTGTTGGGTAAACCATTGATCATTCAACTCCAGCCTTGGGCGACCATCGAGGGTACAGTCCGAGACGTCGATATGAGCAAGCTCAAGCTGAGGATCAATCGATTGACGCCGCTAGAAACACTCAAACCGACATCCTCGATCGTGGGCCACATCCTGAATTTCTTTGGTTATGACGATCGTCGTACCCATGGCAATTTCTGGGACTTCGTTCTGGTCGAACCTGTAGCGACCTACGAGGACAAGGGCTATTTTCGGCTCGAGAAAGTGCCTCCGGGACGATGGCTTGTGAACCTTATGCGTTTTGTACCACGCGGCGAATGTCCGGGAGAGTTTCTGGGAGAATCAGTCTGGGCAGCGAAGGTAACTGCCAAGGCCGCCGAAACCGCAACAATTGTATTGGCGTCGCAATAGTCCAACCGACAGATAAATCGAGCCGAAGGCGCTTGATGTGGTCAGTGAGAGGTGGAGGTTGTTGATGGTCCGGGAGTTTTTGATCGGGCCGCGTCTTTATGGTGATTTGTTGGACAATCTTCCGGAGATGGGAACCTATGCTCCTAACGACTCGGCTCAAAGAATTGAAGTCCGGCGGACTCATTCTCGGCGGCGGGCGTGATCTTGATGAACCGCTGAGTCGCGGAAATGGAGAGCGTGATGGAGTTCTCGGTGACCTCAACGTCCGCTCTGGCCGCGACAAGTGCCATCGACATCATTGGCGATTGTTACGGTGACAGGCGATAGGGTTGGTTTGGGTGCTGGTACGAAGGCAAGTTAGTTGAGGGCGGTGGTTTCTTTCGTACGATTCTCTTGTTCGTCACCGATGGTGAGTCAAAGGGTGTTGGTGCCCCGAAAGGTTAATCACGGACGGCATACCCGACTCATTGAGTAGCTGCACTGTACGATAGTTGAACTCCATCCCCACATTCGGCAGCGCGAAAATGCCTAGGCGTTCGGTTGTCTGCTTCTCTTGGGACGGATTACTGGTGCCTCAATCTAGATGAGTGGTCTGGGTGGTGCGGCCAGACCTTTCAGATAGACAACGCAGTCTCCTACGACGAATTCTTGGGGTATCGTTGAGGTCGTAGGCTTGTCCCGTGAACACAGTGACGGCAGCGCACATGAGTAATGCGGTAGCTTCCGCCCGGGTTCAAAGCTAATGTTTGCTGCGTTGATGATCCCTTGATCGGCCTCATTGGCCACGATGTTGAATTGGGTTTGGCCGCGACTTCCGGAAGCCTGCATGGGATTGCAATTCATCACATAGGTAGGGTCTGGCCCAATCCGCTTTTGGTGGCGCGGAATTTTGCAAGCAATAGACTTTGCCGTCCATAGGATCGTCAACAAAGGTCAACATGGAGGATGCTCTGACGATGTCAGAGGACTGAATCGAATTCAGCCGTCATCATTGCCGTCGCCAAAATCGTCGACCTGGGCCACGGTCTGTGATCTCGAAAAAATGGCGACCAGCACCAGCAGCGATTGTGCAATGTGAATATTAATCGCCTTCATTGATGGCTGAATTGAAGCGCATTCCGATGGGATTGGCGAGTGATCTTCTGGTAGCTAAATTTG
This sequence comes from Limisphaerales bacterium, assembly GCA_024761205.1. Lineage (GTDB taxonomy): Bacteria > Verrucomicrobiota > Verrucomicrobiia > Limisphaerales > AAA164-E04 > UBA2970. The sequence continues at coordinate 2,025 of JAMASS010000023.1, read as the reverse complement.
GCTGTTTTAGTGGCAGGTTGATGAGTGCCAAGTTCAAAGTTTTGCCAAGGCAGTAATTTTTTTGGTGTTGTGCTGATGGGTGAGCGCAGACTGGGCTAGAACGTGAGCGAACGAGATATTCCAACGACGTTGTATTTAGGCGATGGTCTTTTAGTTTGCTGTTGGAGGGGGTGATTTCGTTTGCCGGGTTGATCTTGCGGGAGCGTGGGCTCAGTTATTTGGAGGCGAGTCAAATTTTTGCGTTGTCCTTGCTAAGGCTACTAATTTTCCCGTTTTTGTGGGTTTTCATTGCGGACCGGTGCATTCTGATTGATTGAACTGTTTACGATTCTAAAGTGGTTTGGTGCTGATAGTCATGGGCGTGTTGTATTGGCAGTGGTCGTATCAAGGGGTTACTACTCGGCTTCCTATTGTTTTATTCGTCCTATCATCCCGCCTCCACGCTGATCAACGCCTTCTGCTTTCATCATCTCAGTGGTCCCGATCAACAATTTGGGAAGGTTAGAGATTGGGGATCCATCAGGTGGATTTTACCTTCCTTGCCGAGTTGGGGTTCGTGTTCTTTGTCGGGACCTCAGCTGCGGTGCTCATGGTGGTGGTGACCCTTTGTCTGCCACGAATTCAAGTGGTAAGCCGGAGGACAGCAGGAGAGAAGATGGGTCCGCGGAGTGCCACTGTTGGAGGGACATTTATCATTTTGGGTTCGTTTTCGCTGCTGACCTATTTATTCCCCATCGCATCTGGTATCGTTGAGCGTGACTCGGCTAGGATTGGGTTGATCCAGTGTAATGGAGTGGTTTTCAAGATCATGGTGTTTCCCTACTTGCGGGTGCGGTTGGCGCGTTGGGGCTACCGACGATGGTTGATTTTCGGGATCGGTTGTTTGGTTGTGCGCCACTGTCTGTTTGTGTTTTCAGAATTCCTTTGGTTGCTTTTCGGCTAGTGATATTTTAACGGGCGTGTTTTTGTTTGCGGTGGGGTTGGCGTTTATCACCGGATTGCTGGTCTTCCTGCGGGGACCGAAGTTTGAGGTCCCGGCGGACAATTTGTGTTTTTAGAGTTCCCGTAGGCAAAAAAAGACCTGTGTTTCGTTGAGGTCTGTCGGGCATTTGATGACTAGGCGGATCCGAGGCAGTACTGTAACGGTGAGTAGGAATTCGTTCAAAGGCAGCATCCGGGCATCAATGATTTGTGGCTTTGGACGGTAGGTTGAGATTTTGGCTTTATTGAAGCCCTGAACAGAAAGACGATCGAACTCAATCTCTTCGGGAAAACTCACTGCTCGCAGCAGGTTTCCGTTGACGTTCAAGACGTCCAAATCTATCGCACTCACCGGAAGATTTGAGTTTGGAGTCCATTGGTCGCCAAATTCATCTACGAAAGATTCTCAGCCCGATCGAGAAATGAAGAATCTCTTATCTGGTTGTTCGCTAGGTTAAGGGGCAGGTTACCGGAGGTTGGTCGGAAATGGATATCAGGGGAGGTCGTTACCGACAAGGCTAAGTTCGTGCAGGTTTTCGTGATCGGCTAGGAATCTGAGATTGATAAGTCGGTTTTCATCCAAACTTAGCGTGCCGAGTGGGGGGCTTTTCGTGAGTTTTAGAGAACCTCTGAACAAGCACAGAGTGCGGTTGCGAGGCGTTCGGTGAAGGGCTTGCAGGCTCCTGGACTCCTGCAGTCCAGATTTTTGAGGCGTCGCGGTCATCGAGTTGATGAATATGTCCAACTTGAGCCAGCGGCCGCCAAGTGGTTTGAAGCGCAAATATGAACCAAAGACCGCCGTTGCAGTCACTGCAGAGGCACGAGCGCGCGCAAGACTCCACCGCCAAGCCGATGCCCTACTAATGCCCGCAGATTGCCGGAGCGCCTCAGCGTGCGCACCGGCACGGCTTGGAGCCTTCCAAAGTGCGCCGCAAATGGGCAATCGCCGTTACCTGTGTTTGACCGAGCCTCAAGGGCGGGGCGAGCATGAAACCGCACCGAGAATATCGGCGTCAGCCAAAAGACCGCCTGCTTCAGGCTTGG
>JAMASS010000022.1 GCA_024761205.1 Limisphaerales bacterium | reverse complement strand
CTCGCCTCGCCGATGCTCGTTCCGAATCCGCTCAATCCAAGCCCAGAGGCCGACCAACGGAATCGACAAAGGAGCACAAGCATCACGGATGCCGCGCTCCCTTCCCGGGAGTGGGATTCAGCAGAACTATGACCGCTGGCAACTCCATGCAGCAATGCCGCCTCGCGAGAAGTTTGCTCTTCTCATCGCGATGATCGTCACTGTCTTTGTCTTTAGGGCGTTGGTGCGCTTGCCTAGTTCGCACACAAAAGTCGGCGTGAGCTGATGCCGGAATCCAAACGTGAGACGGGCGCAGTTCGATTTGGGGAAAGCGATGATTGGGAGCGGAGCGGGAAAAGGGCGGTCCCGGCAGCTGTTGCGCCCCCGGTTTTTGAAGCGGCATGGCCGCCCGCCGCCGGCCTCGGGAAGAGCTCGAGAGCCGGGACCTTGGCGGCCGCGCAATGCCCCCGGATCAACCACACAGCCCTCCCTCATACCTCATCGCTCACCCAGCGCACGCGCCACTTTCCTCTTTTTGAACCGCAGCCATATTTTTTTGAGTCTAATTTTTTTGACAGATTGCGGCGTGGTGATCACTATGCGCCTAGTTCACTAAACGTCGCCGATTGTCGGCGGCATTTGTATGTCTCGAAATGCATCAAGATACGAGACAGTGGTAAATATGATTAAAACACAACTGCAACTATGAAAGTGAAAGTATTATGTTGGTTGTCGGTCGCCCTGCTGGCCTCTCTGACAACACTCATCGGCGTCCAAGGCCAATCGGCGGAACTAATCGCCTTTTGGGATTTTGAACAGATTGATTCTGATGGCGAGACCATCCGTTCCTATGACGGGCAGTGGGCCGGGATCATCACCGGGGATGCAGTCCTCACGGAGATTGGAGGGGGCCGACCGAATGGCGGAGGTCGAGGTTTTGATGTTTCTGAGGCCAATCCCGGGCATCTCGTTTTGATGGCTGAGGGCGATGATAATCCGCTAAACCTCGCTGCAGTCAACGATCAAGTCAGTATCGTCATTTGGCAGAAGAACTTCTCGAATCGTAATAGTAGTAGCTTTTGGTCGGTTTCGGAAGATGCGGACCGGCACATCCAATTCCACGTCCCTTGGGGGAACGGCACCATTTTCTTTGACACTATGGGTTGTTGCGTCGCGCCGACGCAGCGCCTCTCCTCTGCCCCTTCTGCGGACCACGTATGGGAAGAAGAGTGGCATCACTATGCCTTTGTCAAGGACGGTCCGAACAAGAAGATTTATATCGACGGCGAAGTATTGATCGAACAGGAAGGTTCCCTCCCGCTTTCCACCCTGGTCACTGAGATTCACATTGGGGCTCAAGCCACCGGGGGGACGCCCGACGGTATTATTGATGATGTTGCCATCTTCAAGGGTGCGTTGACTCAGGAGGAGATTCAGGCATTTGTCGCCGGGGATTCGCCGGGTGTTCCTCCCGCCGATACCGATGGTGATGGTATTCCGGATCGTTGGGAAGATCAGTGGGGTTTTGATCCCAATGATCCCGCCGATGCCAAACTCGATCCAGATGAGGATGGCGATGACAATCTGGCAGAGTTTAGCAAGGGAACCGATCCTCTGGATATGACCGATCCGTTTTTGATGGCAGCAACTACGGACTGTTCCATGACGAACATCACGTTGACGTTCTCTGAGACGTTGGACGAAACCGTTGCCACCGATGCAGCGAATTATTCCATCTCTCCGAGTCTTGATATCACGGATATTTCAGTGAAAAGAAATGTGGTCACCTTGAGGACTTCCCAACAAGATCAGGCGTCCAGCTACACCGTGACGGCCAATAATCTAGTTGATCTCTCGAAAAACACCATTCCCGCGGATTCAAGCGGCACCGTTTATACGTGCATTGAAATAACCGAAGGGGTGTTACGATTCTCTGCTTGGTTTGATATTACTGGCACCTCTGTGGGCGGCTTGGTGGATGATCCCCGGTTCCCCGATGAGCCGGATTTGGTCGGGCCGGTTTTCTCATTCGATAGCCGAGATATTTTCCCGAACGACACCAACGACAACTTTGGAGCCGTGATTGAGGGATGGCTCACTCCAGAGGAATCAGGGGACTATCACTTTTTCCTGAGAAGTGATGACGCTTCCGAGCTCTGGATCAGCACAGATGACTCACCGGGCAACTTGGCATTCCAGGCGGAACAGACGGGTTGCTGTAATCCATTCCTTGAAGTTGGCGCCGATCAGACCACCTTTTCAGCGATCAGTTTGATGGCCGGTCAGAAATACTTCATTCAAGTCATCTACAAGGAAGGCGGTGGCGGTGACTATGCCCAAGTTGCTTGGAGGAAAGAAGGCGATAGCACGCCCGCTGGCTCACTTCTTCCGATTCCGGGGCGATTCCTAAGTTCGCCAACCGCCTTGCTCGCGCCTGCGGAAGGTTCGTTTGTGAACCGCACCCCAGCATCTAGTGCTCAAAACGTTTTGCCGAACACATCCATCAGCATCACTCATCGCAATGGTGCTGCGGAATGGACCGCCGATAACACTAGCTTGGCGGTTAATGGAACGCTAGTGGAAAGCCAGTTCGAAAACATCGGTGGCGTGGCCACGTTGTCGTACACGCCTCCCGCAATCTTGAGCAGTGGTCAGGAAGTCTCTATCAGCTTAACCTTCCCTGATCCTGGCGGCAGTCCTACCACAGAAGAATGGGCCTTTACAGTCATCGAATACGGTGGCCCGGCGGTGGATTCTGTCGGCTCCTATCCCGGATTGATTACCGGGAACGCAGTGTTTACCGAAGATGGCGGTGGCCGTTCGGGGAACACCGGAGACTTCGGCATGGACTTCACGCAAGGTGGATCGGTGATCGTTACAGAGTTTGATTTCTTGAATGATGCCTTCGCTAATGACGAGTTAACCGTTGTTTACTGGGGCAAGAAGCATACGGTCTCGAACAGTTCTGCGTTCTGGATTGCGAGTGCGTCGGCCAGTGGTACTAATAGGGGTTTCCACGCGCATGTGCCATGGAGTGACCAGCAGATCTACTTTGATACCGCTGGCTGCTGTGCCTCTCCGGCCCAGCGTATCAACGCTCCGATCCAGGATCTTTTGGATTTTGAAGATGGGTTCCCGACGGATGAGTGGCATCTGTATTCGTTCTCCAAGAAGGGTGATGTCAAGGAGATCCGAATTGACGGGGAGCTCTTCCTGGAGGGCATTGATTCGGATCCGTTGGTTGCCGACGTGACGGGACTCTACATTGGGTCCGCGAACGATCTTGGCAACAGCGATCGTTCGGTTTTCGACGACTTTTCGATCTTCTCGACGGCGTTGAGCGAATCGGATCTCAAATCGATCGCTGATGGTGCAGCGCCATCATCTCTACCGGCTAGCAAAGGATTGATTGCTTACTGGGACTTCAATACGGTCACACTGGGTGGCGGTGGAATCACGGGCTTCTCGCACAATGCCGACGGCTCGATCACTATCGAATTCACAGGAGTGTTGCAGTCGTCCGACACGATTGACGGCGACTATGCGCCGGTTGATGGTGCGAGCTCGCCATTCACGGTAACTCCGACGGATGCCTTGCAGTTCTACATCGCTCGCTAAGTAGAGTAGAGACACTTAGACCAAATCATCGCCGGAAGTCAGTGTGCTGATTTCCGGCGTTTTTGATTTGGTGAGGCGGGTTCCGTTGCCGCTGTCCCCTGCAGTGGTTTTTTGTGAACCGGATCTGTTTTTTTTCGCTGTTACGAAGGAGGGCGACTTCGAGAGGCTCTTTCCCCACTTCTCTTGAAATTGACTTACCCCTTTTAATCGCACTGAGTTGCCATTGATCCGGATACGGGGAGTCGGTCGAGAATTTGGCCGAGCACTAGGCAGTCGATGGCACCGTTGGCCCGGCTGTTCCCATGGACCCAGCCGTGGGCACCGATTGAGTTGGAAATCGCCGAGGTCAGCAACTTTGAGAGGGCGGTGAGCAAGGCAATTTCACGCCGGGTCTCTTATGCCGGGGATTCCCGGTTTTTTTTGATGACAGCACGACGCATTGCGACCCAGATCATTTACTGGGGCGAGCTTCCTGCCGGTGTTCGGTGTCAACAGCGATGATGGTTCGCAACCACCGTTGCCGTTGGTGCGGATGCGTTCTTCCCGGCGCGAGTGGCGGGCGTGTTTGACTGGTTTCGCTGTGGCTCGATCGCCTTGGCATTGGTGTTGTTAGAGCATCTGTCTATATAAGTTTCCGAAAACTTAAGTTGTGCTAGGTTCTGTTTTTCTGCTTTGTCCGATGCAACTGGCTCGAAGGCGATAACCTGCAATTGAGCCTCGTGGATGCGTCGAACAGCTATAAAGTTCGGCAGAATCCTCGTTACCGGCTGGCATTTGGAAACGTGTTTATCGAATCTGAGGCAGCCGTAACAATCAGATCATTGCTTACGGCGGTGATATGGGTGCCCTCGGCTCTATCGAAAGGGCACGCTATACTTTTCATCACAACATGGTCATTAGCGAACAACGGAGTCGAGCGGTCACGCTCTTCTCTCTGGCAATAGACGATGAAAGCGGTACACTGCGTCAACATATCCTGTTCCTGTAATTACGGTGGCGAGAGGGCATCGGCTCGCTGTGCTCAGTCAGTGCCGATGTCACATCATTCAGTCATAACTGGCTAACCCCCCGGCTATGCACGTCTCATTCTCAGAGCAGTTCCGGTCGGATTATCGGGCTGAGCTTTTTGAGTCAATTTCCAGGGTTTGGGACTTTGAAGGCCAAGATTTTCGGCTGGCGGCGAGACATCTGTTTGCCCGATTTAAAAGCTGCCGTTCTTCAAAAAGAAATCAGCGGGCAGATTCCGGATGCGCAGTAAGTCTTGCACTAAAGAGGAAGGTGACGAACCCAGCCGACTTTATTCGATCTCGGCGTTTTTAAGTATTCCGGTTATCGGGATTCGCGATCAGCGAGATTTGACCAAGGCCGGTGAGTAGCCGATCGGTGCTGGCGAGGGTGCGTTAGATGATTATTTCGTCTTTTGAAAACCAGCGGACATCAATCAGCGCCCGCGGGTCCTTGATTCGTTTTCGACGCCCTAGCGGAGTCGATAGAAGGCAGCACTCTCTGAGGCGGGTATATTGACTCCGGAAGTAGCACCATCGACAACTGTCCATGGGCCGTCGACTGACGAAGCGGTTTCCAGCGAACCACTGCCTCCCCATTCGAGGGTCACCTGACCATTGGTCAGGCTGATGTTGACGTTGGTTGGGCTGGAGATTGGTGCAGCCCCGAGGATCAAGTTCCCGTAGGAGAATTCCTGGTGAGGAGCGCCGTTCCAGTTGAGTTGCGACTTGCGACCGGAACCGTCGTCGTCGTTCATGGCAATGTTGAAACCGACCTTATCGCCTTCATCGATACCCGTCAGTGTGGCTTTGTTCACCTTGAACTCCATTTGAAAGCCATTGGGTGTCTCGCTCACCTCGCCGAACCAGTCGGCTTCGGCCCCGAAGGTCGGATTGTTCGCTTCGTTATCGCGCCATGCGCCATTTGCCGTGAGTACGAATTGTCCTTCGTACTGGAGTGCTTGATCGCGTCCGACGATATTGCTGTCATCGACATCGAAGAAGATTTCGACGCTGTCGTCGACCCAAGTCTGCTCATCTTCAGAGCCGGCTTCTGCTGTATCGGTAAAGATCTGATCATCGATCGCATCGATCGCTACGTAGATCGCGTCGTCGTCATGAACCACCCAAGCCGTTAAGCTGTGGTCGTCGACTTCCCATTCATCGTTACCTACGTTGATGTGGTAGGAACCCGTGCTCGGCGTCAGAACGATTGCTTCAATGCCTGCGTATTCATCGGCATTGACAACCCCATCGACTGTTGGTGGAGCGGTTTTCGGAGCGGTGTAACTGCGTTCGCCGATAAAGAGATTACCGTAGGTGGCCTCGGTGTGGGGGGAGCCGACCCAAAGGACCTGTCGCTCGGCATTGCCGCCATTGTCATCATCGTTAACGCCGACAGTAAAGCCGATCACCTCTCCCGGTGCCGGGTTGCCGATAGCATCCAATGAGATGCGGAACTCCGCGTCCCATCCAGTGTCGGTAAGATCCGCTTGAGCGTACCATGCTGCGTTTCGTCCGAAGCCGGGGTTTCCGGCTTCGTTGTCGCGAAAGGCGTTGTTGGCCGTGATCACGAATTGACCGCCCGTATCGATGACCTCTGGATTGCCGTCGGTGCTTCGCTCGGCAAAGTTGCTGTTGTCGCCATCAATGAAGATCTCGACGCTGTCGTCCTGCCAGGTTTGTCCGTCCTCGGAGCCTGCTTCCACCGAGTCCGAAACGATGAAATCATCGGTCACTTCGATGGCGACGTAGAGGTTCTCATCGTCAAAGCCAGCGTAGATATTGTATTGGAGATCGGTGTTGTCGAACGGTTCAGCTAGGGTGCCGTCTCCCAGGCCGCCACCTCGATAGAAGTCCTCCAGATTCTCGTCATAGGCTAGTTTCCAGAAGTTCTGAGCAGCGCCGCCAGCCCGGGCCCAGGATTCATCGATGTCGATAATCCCGTCGATGATTGGCGCTTCCGATAAGCGCAGAGCGACTTGGGTTTTGGTATCGTCCAAGGCAATGTCTGAGGGCGAGATCGAAGGGGGTTCCGTTGTGCCACCATCAGGGGGGTCGGTGGGAGTAGCACCGCCCTCCGAGCTGAAAATAATTTCGCCCGTCCCACCATGAGCCAGCCGTCCGGCAGGGTCAATCACGAGACCGTAAAAAGGTTCGTGCACGCCCTCGGCGATTTCTTCCTCGTTGAAATTTAAGGCCTCCTCTTCGTTCCAACCTTGGAGTCGGGCACGATTGGCCCAGAAATACTGGAGTTCGAGGTCTTGTGTGCGGTCACCGCTGCCATTAACGCCTGGTCCTTGCTTGTCGTCATCATCGAGCCCGATGTTGAAGCCCATTTTGTAGCCGTCGGTCAGCTTGTTGCCGGCGTCCGGGTCCTCGAACAACCGCTTGTGGAACTTAATCTCCATTTGCCATCCACCGTCCACTTCGCCGCCTTGGCCCCAGATATCGCCATCCTCCGCGAAAGTGAAATCGACGGCGGTGCTCCAACGACCGTCCAAACGGGCGTTCGAGTCGTCATCCCAAGCCGAGAATCGGCCTTCGAAATTGACGTAGTTGTGGCCCCCGTAGAGGTCGTGGGAATTATCGGTGTTGTTGTCATACCGATCATTTAGCGCGTCGACGACGATCTCGATCGAGTCGTCCTTCCAAAACGCTGAATTCGGATCGTCCGAGTTGACAACATCATCTTTTACATCGACGCCGACGTAAAAGAAATTCTCATCGTGGGCGAGCCAGTAGGTGAAGCTGGAATCCTCGGGACCATCCCAAGATCGGTCTCCGGGGAAATCGAGTATCCAGGCATTCTCTCCGGGCGTGACGGCGACTCCCTGAAAGCCACCGTATTCCGAGACGTTTGGGGTACCGTCGATGGTTACCGAATCGTTGGCGACCAATGGTACGGTGAGAGTTGTGTTTTCGATATCCGACCAGGGACCTTCGGAGGTGGGATCGAAATCTAGGACCTGTGCCGAAATCCAGGTGGAAGAAGCGAGCAGTGTAACGAGGACACTGCGGGAATATGGTCTCATATTTCTAGGGCTCATTGGGCGCTGAATGTATTTTTTCCCGGCGATGAGTTCAAGAAAAAACGAGTAGGGATGTTGCTAAAGGATATCATTAAATGGTGAGGAGCGCGGACACTCTTTTCGCGCTCCCAGGGACGGCACCTGCCGAGTTGTGAGTAACGCTTAGGATCTTTCACCGCTTTCCCTACGCTTAAGACTTCCAATGCTCCTAATGCGTCTCTTTCAATCCCACCCAGAGGGCAAAAAATGCCTGAGCATCTGTGCGATAAAGCCCGACATTATAGATGTCAGTTTTAAAAGCGTTTCGGGCATTTCTTCACCTGGCTAGAGCAAAAAACATTGATGCGTGCTTCTATGAATAACATGACTCGCCCTCTCTGTGCCTTTACCTTGATTGAGCTGCTAGTGGTCATTGCCATCATCGCCATATCAGCTGGGCTGCTGCTGCCAACCTTGTCGCGAGTCAAGGAATCGAGCCGACCGGCCAAGTGCATAAATAATCTGCAGCAGTTTGGGAGTCGGTATGACGATTCTTATGCCGATGACAATGAGAACACTATGTTGGAGGCTTGTTTTGGATCCGTATAAGTAGCGTTGAATCCGCCAAAGGTGAAGGCGGTGACTAGCGCTCGTCATCAGCACGAACCAAGGGCTGATGACGACGGGTATCGCAAAGGCTAGGTTCTGTTTTCTGCTTTGGGTTGCCTCTGCATTGGCGGCGTTTCGAGATTTAACTCAAAGCCGAAAACATCCCGCCCAAGAATGGACCTCGGCCAACCAGAGCCACAGCCTCCGCTTGGAGACTCGGCGCGTCCGGCGTTCAGGCAATGCCCTCCCCGAAACCGGTTCGCACCTGGATCCGCCAGCTTAACCAAGCCGGGGTCGATGGCTTGATTCCCCGCCCGGACGCCTCGCAAAGCGAAGCGGCGGCGCGCCGTCGGGCTCTTCCGTGTCTCCTGGATGAACTTGGTGGCGGGAAGGCGCCGCTTTAAGCCTCCCTCGACTGCCACCCTCCCCGCCGGAGGGTAACCTGATCGAAAGGGCTGGCGTCGGCTCAAGGCCGGCGGGTTCCAAGATGACATCGCCCGCTCCCCGCAGGAAGTGACGGATCGCCTCGGCTAGCGCTTCGGCCATTTGTGAACGCCTCCCGACAAACCGCCTTCATCCACGCTTTCCCAAAATGATTTTTCGGCAGGTAGTAGATCAACCTTGGCAATGGTGTGCTGTCCCGTCAGCTTGATCCCCGGGTGCTGCGTTTGCACCTGCTCGCTGGCCAAGTCGAGGGTGCCGTAGAGGTCGTTCATAGTCGTTCCTGGGGAATTTCAGCTCCGACCAGCAGACATGTTCACGTGAAATTGAGTAATCGTACGACTGAATCTCGTAGGTGGTTGGCCTGGGCTCGTTTGAGAGGGTTTTCATCAGTTGTTCCGCAGTGTTCACCGAGTGATTCAGGAGAAGTTGGTTTTGACGGGCGATCTTTTGGATTCGATTCATCAGGGGTTTGATTATCGTCGAGGAGTAGCTGACAGTCCTGTGGGAGTCGCGCGAGCGCATCGCGAAGCTGGATTCGGGGCCGATTGAGGGATTCGCGAGGGGCCTTGAGTTGTTTGAGACGTTGGGTTTGCAACCGAATGTCGCTGGTGTTCGACTCGAGCGGCGTTACAAGAAAGGTTCTTTTGTTGCTGCGTTTCTAGAATGGCTAAGAGTTCGCCATACTGCGTGAGTTTTCGTCGGTTGTCTTTGTGTCCAAGGGGACTAGGCTTCAAGTTGCCGAAGGGATGTTCTCGTTTGTGGGTGGCTCCCCTTTCCGAAGATTTGGCCTGTCAAAGAGTCCAGCACCATATCGTTGGATCGTTGCTGGTAGATGATTTTTGGCACGTAGAGCTCAGGAGTGCTCCATGTTTTGAAAGATGGTGATGATGTCGCTGTGGAAACGCCGTGGGAATTAAGGGACTTGGGGCGACCTCTTGGATTGGTGAGCATTTCGGGCCGGGGGATTGATGGGAAGGTAGGCGTCACTCTCCGCTTGAGCGATGCCCGCAAGCTTGTCGTTGCTGGCCTGGCCATGCGGGTAGCGGTGGAATAGTCTGGCGGGCGCAGTTCAAGGAGTAGGTAATGCAGGCCGTCGTGCTCCCGAACCGGGGGTGGGGGTCGGGATGGGTTTGCGGAGGCGGGGGCCGTCCTTCGCCTTCACGGTGACTGCTAAGGTATCGGTCACGATGAGCAGGATCGTAACGATCGTCAGGCAATGTCTCAGCAGGTGCATACTGGTTCTTCAATGCGTTTGAGCGAGCGGCGGATAGAACGGAGTGATCTTGTCCTAGGTGTGGGTGAACTAGCTAGGCTTTCGGTTGTTCGTGATCGGATCCTTTGAAGTGAAACGGATGGTGATGTCGGAGAGGTGGTAGCTAAAAACAGAGTCTTCTAGCGTGATATTCTGTTCCCAAACCGTACCTCTTTAAAATGGCTTCTTGAGTCTCGCCACTGAATGAGGTCGCTGGGCGCTTTCAATCCGGAAATGTCGATTGGGAAGGATATCGACGATTCTCACGGAAATTCGAGAAGTTAGTGCGTTCCGGTGTGGAGATATTGCCGCTGCTTTCAAAATTGCTCGCTGTGTTGGACTTGAGGGCGGGGAGTTTTCCTTTTTTGGTGAGCAAGGTGCTGGCTCCAGGGCTGTAGAAAAATCTCTCAATGCCAGCGTCGACGCTGGATTTTCGGCTGCTTTTGGATTGAGTTATTCTTTGAGGCCTTTTTGGTTTCCTGAATGATGATCGTGAGAATATTCTTGATAGCGCGAGCCCGCATATCCGCGATCATCGATGTGTTGGAGTAATCTCAATTGGCGCGACTTTGGGTGCTGAAGTGGGCGGTGTTGACGATGGTTGCCAAGGTCGTCGTGGAACGGCTAGAGAACCTGAATGGTCTTTTCATGAGTGACTCTTTCACGGAGCTGCTTTTTAGATTTTGGATTGCGGATTCTGACAATGTTTCTCGGGGTGCCTTTGTCAGGGTCTTGGCGTTCACCGTGATGCTGATGGCGCCGTTCTGGAAGTTGGCGTCGACCAAATCACCCCGATCGGCTACGGGGATTCGGCTGACGTGGGGTTGGAGGATGGGACGTAGGGTAGCGCGGGCTTGGAATCCCTTCAGACTGTATCCGGGTTCTCATGGACTGCCATGAATCTTAAGAGGTCCGTTGGTCTCAGCGATTTGAATGGAACCGGAACTTCCTAAGACGTGAAAGCCTTGCTTGGTCACGAGGTTGTCTTCCCAGTCGATCGAGAACTCACCGTCTTGGGTATAGGCTGTTTCTCTGTTGCCGAGTTTTTACTTCAAGGAAGCTGTCGGCAATGATGGCGAGGTGCGTGGGGACATTGGTTTTTCCGATGGCCCCGTTGGTGAAACGGTAAGAAGTCTCGGTTGTAGGGAGTATGAAGTGGGAGATTGATTACGGAGTGATGACATCTCCGGTCGGCAATTGACCGCTGTGCTCACCGGATAGCAATGTGCGTTGCCTTGTATCACCGGTGCTCTCGAAGCCGAGAGATTCTCGGCGATCATCTCCGGCCAACGGGCATGAGTGATCATGGCGGAAACTGCCTGGTGGATGCTGATATTCATCGCGTTCGCGCCAAAGGCAGAGAATATGCCGGACCTGGATTTAGGCGATATGGGTGGGAGATTCACTGATATTCTTAGTTTTCCGTCCTGGAAAGTGACAGATTCAAGTGCTTGGCCGCCTCGTTACCCTCGGGAATGCGGGAGGAGATGCTGATTGAGTTCGGCAATGGCCTTTTGTAGCACCTTGCTTTTGTTGTGGACGGAGCGGGGGGTGCAGTCGATGCGTCGCAGTTCGTCTAGGATGGCGCCTTCGATACGGTGTCGCGCATAACTCTCTTAATGAGGCGCCGTTGGAGGTGGCGTAGTCAGGCATCGCTTGGAGAGCCCATTATGGCGACGCTTTGGAGATCGTCTCCCGGGATATGGGGAGGGAGATTGATGGCAATTCTGCCGACCGCTTGACTAGTGGCAGGCATTGTTGGACGAGATCGTTCTCCAGATCCGTTCCGTAGTCATCGGTGGAGTTAGTGCTGCCACAGGCCTTGCGACGAGGTGGTGGCAGTGAATTCCGACGGCGCTCGGGAGAGGTGACGCTTCAGCTATCATGGGTTACTTTTTGGTTGCGTTGATGGGGGAGGGTGTTGATTCCTTGGCTGCTTCCTTTTCCTGATGCATTTCCTGAATGTTCCGAATCCGGATGCGTCCCACCACCGCATGAGAAGTGCGGTGGTGTAGGGCGATGCAGGCTTTTGGGAAAATCTATTTGCTGTCTCCCTGAAGCGTGAGACCGAAGTCCATGCCGGTGAGGGCTCCGAGCAACATCAGTGTTCGAAGCTGTGCCATGGTCAGAATGGACAGGCAGGCGATTTGCCAAGTTGGATTTCGTCTCATTAATCGGTGGATTTCTTACGGTTTGTGGGGAAGATATGCGAAAAGGTCTCTTTTTGTTCGACGTCCGGGGAAGTGGATTGGAATGTTTTGTCCGCCGCTCATAATTTTTAACTGGATATCGTAGGAGGCGTTCAGCATGAGGAATTGTTTGGGGCCTGAGAGGTGGATTACCTGTTGCCGCAACGAATGCATCTGGCCGGGATCCGTTCCAATCAATTCCTGGGATATCGATGAAGAGCAGTTTTGGGTGGTTTCCAATGGAAGTCAGGTCATGGAGTCATTCGAGAGGGATCCGATGAAGATCAGCGATGGGATCGAAAACTCGTTCATGATGAACGGGGGGGGCCATTGAGCTTCCAGATTCGGGACGGGGTTTGATTTTTTGCGGCTAGCAGCGAGATTCATTTGGTAAGCATCGACTTCCCTGTTTCAGGGGGTGTCCAAAAGGGCGACGGGCTGATCATCGGCTAGCAGTGTTGACTTTGGGTTCTTCGAGATTCGGCCAAACTGGACGTGGCAGAAGTCTGAGCATCTCGCGATTTGAGGGCGTCTCGTGTTCTTGAAAATGGGTTGCGGCCGGTGTGAATGTGCGTTGGCATTCGTAGGCGAAGGGACCGGGGTGATAGGTGGTGCGGCCGAGGGCCCGTGCTTCAGACTGTGTGAGAGGGGTCTTGTGAATCGGCTGCCGCGCGACCAAAGTTGCTCTCGGTCGAGAGACCATTTGCTTAGATAAGTAGGGGAACTTTGATTATGAATATTGCTCGCGATGTGTGTATCCGACCGCCTCGGCATGTTGGCGTTTGTACAGGCGCCAGGTGGCCGAGCAGCGGCAATCGATTGATTGGGATGCTTGGCTGGTTTGATTCCGGCAAGCTGGTCGATGAGTACCGTTGCGACAGTGACTACGATATCTTGATTCCGGTCAGCGGTGGCAAAGACGGTTATTTTAAGGTGCATTTATGGCAACGCAGGGGCTGAATATGAAGCCCTGCTCGTCACCTACCACGCCAATGACTTCCTGCCCGAAGGGGAATACGCGCTGCAGCGGATGCGGGAAGTTTTTGATTGAGATCATCTGATTATGCGTCCGAGCGATGCAACATTCCGCTGATTCTTTGGAGGGAACACGGGGTACATGGGTTTGACGAGTATATTATTCCTGTGATGATTTCATCGAATCCACTGCCAAGTTCTGCTTGGACTACTCGATGCGGGTTTATGACGGGGCGGATATTAGCCGGTCTGAAAGAGCTGGATCGGTGGAAATCACGGAGGTTTGGAAGAAAAATATCTTAAGCGGGCCCAGCATCCGGCCGATGATGAGCTTGATGAAGTCGGTGTTCGTGGAATCTACATGAGCAATTTTGTGTGTTGGAATTTCAACGCACATGTGAAACTCGTGATGGAGAAATGCGATTGGCGCCGGGCCCAGCAACCGTTTGAGCGAATCTCCCGGCGGTTATCCAGTTTGGATGAGCGCCATGACGTCGGCGTTCATGTCTACCTGAAATTTGTAACATTCGGTTACGGACGGGCTTTCGCCCATTCTTCTCGTGGATGACTTGCGAAGGTCTCATGACACCTGGGAAGAAGGCGCGCCAAAGGTTCTCGAGTATGATCCTGTCAAACTGGTCAAAGACCTAGCACGATGGTCGGACTGTGTGAGTATGTCCAAAGAAGAGTTTAACTATACCTGCGACTAGTTTCGTGACGCGGGTTTGGGATATTCAGGAGGGCAATGAGTGAAGGAAAACATCTGGGGGCGGAATCTCCGCATATGGCGAAGTGGGCCTTAGCGAAGCAGAGACCTCGGCGTTCTTGCATCGCCGGCGCCAGCAATTACGTGACGCGCTGAATGGCAAGCACTTTATTGAGGGGAATGATGTTGCTATCGACGTGACGCTTTGCCGCATTGTTTTATCTCGCAACGCGGCTGACGATCGCTTAGTTTCAGTGGCACATCCATTTGGCTCAACACGCGAGACTCATTGACACTATGAAACCGACCCTCACTCGACGACGTTTTCTACACCGGTCCCTTCTAACCGCCGCCGCTGCGGGAGGGGCGACCTGGTTTGATGTTCCTAAACTGCTGGCCTCTACGCGGGCGGAGTCATTGAAGCGATTCGGTGGCTTCCCAATGGGAATCCAAAGCTATTCACTGCGAGCCTTCGGTGTGAATGGTGCTCTGGAAAAGACCCATGCGCTTGGGCTGCATTGGATCGAGTTTTTTCGCGCGCATTATCCGCCGGTTCCCGATCCTGCGAAGGTTGCGGCTATGAACACGAAACTCAAGAAGTATGACATCACGATTAGTTGTCATGGCGTTCAGCCGTTCACCAACAATCACGCGGCAAATCGCAAAATATTCGAATTTGCCAAGATGGCCGGCATCAAAACAATCAGCGCCAATCCAACGCCGGATTCATTCGGCTCCCTCGATAAGTTGGTCGCGGAGTTCGACATCCGAATTGCGATTCACAATCACGGCCCGGGCGCTCTCTACGATCAGCCGGTGGACGCTTGGAAAGCCGTGGCGGGGCACGATCGTCGAATCGGGTTTTGTGCCGACTTAGGGCATTATATCCGTTCGGGAATCGATCCGGTGGAGGTGGCGTACATTCTCGGAGATCGGCTATACGGCGTTCACCTCAAGGATTTTGCCGAGCAGAAGAAAAAGACGCGCGGGGTGATATTGGGTAAAGGATTTTTGGATGTGGAAGGCGTGTTTCGTGCGCTCAAAAAGATCGGTTTCCCGGCTGATGGCGCCCTTTCTCTCGAGTATGAAGAGAACCCGAACGATCCCATGGCCGATATTCGTGAGTGTCTCGAAGTGGCGAGCGAAGCCGCACAGAAGGTCGCGGCCGGGTAGGGTGCACTGTTTGGGAAATCACAACGGAAGACCCCTGCCACGCAAGCAGAGGATCGCTTAGGTTTCCCCGCTTTCCAGTGGTTTCCGGTATTTGTGTATGAGAAGCAGGATCAATTAATCACTTCCGGCGGCGGCACGCACAGTTCAATGACGTAGCCATCCGGATCAGTGACATAGGTCTGGATGACGCCGTCAGGCCGCTGCCGCCGAGGGCGGTATTCCACTTCTAGCGACGAAAAGTGCGCTTCCCATGCGTCCATGTCGTCCACCATCAAGGCGTAATGATTGCCTCGGTTGTGTGAGTGGACGGCTTCCGTGCGTCCTCTGATTAGGTGAAGTTCTTGGTGGGCCCCCAAACGAAACCAGGCACCGGGAAAATCGAACGCCGGTCTTGCGATTCGCTGCAATTTCAAAACCCGCTCGTAGAATTCACAACTCTTGGGGACGTCCTCAACGTGAATGGCGACGTGATTGAGTTCCAAGTGTGTCATTTTGAGGCGCAAGGCTAGCAGGACGGTTTTGGTTTGGGAAGCCTGCCGGTCTTGGTCGTTAGCATCGTCGTGGAGGTATGGACGGGCATCGTGCCACGATAGGGCATCGAGTAGCGTCAGTGAATGGGGTTTCATTTAATGTGCACTCAGGAACAATACAATGTCCGCTTTGATCACGATCTCGCAGCTCCGTCTAGGATGGTTGAATCGGAGTCCTCAAGCTCGGAGTGCGAGCTTGTCGTCTCGAGCGAGGCGTCGTGAATGAGTCGGACTGGTTTTACGTTAGATTTTGGCTGTGGCCGAATAGAGTGCGTCGCCAATGATGAGGTGCTTTGAAGCTTGAATTGGACTCGAATCTGATGGATGCGCCCGGTTCGGGGAGTTGCCAGGATGAGGGCGTTGTTGTCGGTGCAGTGCAGCACCCTAGAGTAGGTTGCAACCGTTTGTCCGTTGCACAGATCCACTGTTGTCCTCTGTTTGCTGAATCGCCCGGTTGATCTTTCTTTGGAGGTTCTGTTTCGTTTGACTCTATTTGGGAATAGTCACAAGCCAGTCCGGCGGCTTATCCACGGCCATCAGATCGGAATCTTCATGAAGGAGCGGAATCGTTACGTTTCGGGCGATGGGAATGCCGTCTGGCGAGCGAGCTTTTTGTGGCGGCCTGATGTTTCTTTGCAGAATTCACGTCGTGTCATGGTGTAACGTCGATAACTCGAAGGAACGCTCCGAATGAAGAAGACGTTTGGGTGAACCACTCAGTTTGGAATGCCGCGCCATTGAAGGTCGCAACGGTTTGACCGGGAAGCAATACGTTTTGGAACGACTCAACCTGGTAAAGGGGATTGCGAGTGCTAGGCCAGCTAAGGCGAATGATGTCTTGGTTTCACGAAGGAAGATCGAGCTGAAATTGTAGATTAGGAACCAGTGGATGGTGTGGTGGAGTTGCTCGGCCATGTTGTTATATCCGTCAGCGTCGGGATCATCGATCACGGTAGATTTGAGGGATTCGAATTGGGAGCGTTCCTATTCGTCATCCAGGGAGTCTTGGTCGGCATCCAAGATCGGTGCGCCGTGCAAAATGATTTCTACTTCTTTAACTTTGCTGCCGTTTCTGAAGCTCATGTCGGTTACGGCCACTGTCCAGGTGCCTGCCGACGGTTCAAAGAAGTGATGGGTTGAGAGTAAGTCTAGTTGACCGGTCCCGTCGAGTTGTGGAAATTGACCCGCTAGAGGATGCTCTTTGTTCCGGTGGGCGAAGTCAGGGTGATTCGGAGATCGCTGTTGCTGCGATGGTTGGTTGTCAGCTGTAGACCAACGTATTCGCAAATCAGGCTGTCGATGGCCTTGATGAGGTGTTTGGTTGAGTCCATGCCGAGGCGTTGATCGTTGTCGACGTTGTTGTAGATAATGGCAAAGGCGGTGCCGGATGCGGCATGCCGATTTTTTAGTGAAGAGATTTTGTCTGCGTTGAATGATTGCGGCTTTTTCCTGAAGGTCGAGGGCACTGGCTCAAAGGCGCGACTAGTGGCCAGCAGGGGCAGATGTGATGTGGGCTCCTCTGGCTCAGCCCCTGGCTCGAGGAGGTGGCGACGCGGCGGATTGACTCACAGGCAGGCCAGTGCTTTCTGTGACGACTTGGAGGGCATTGTCGACGATCGCGAATACCAGCAGTGTAGTGCCTGAGGTGCCCACAAATCCCGCATTGCCAAAGGCATAGTTGGATAAATCATCGTCAGGCAAGGAAGGGTTGAAACTATCTCTCACCCTAAAGGTCCGTGGTGAAGGGGGGGGGATCGGGTCATCCTCGCCTCCGGAGGCCGCGATGAGCAAGCTAGGCGTCGGGGCTGCTATATATCGCGCCCCGACCGGATTCCTGGACGGCCCCGACAGCGATGATGCCGGGATCAGAGGCATAGCCGTCTTCGTTGGCGTCTCTGCTTCCGAGATGTCCGAAACCCTCCTCGCGAAAATTGCCGCCTGGCCGAATCATAATGATTCCTTTACCCCAGCGAGTGCGGTGAACGAAGTTGGAAATCGCAATCTTTTCCCGCAGCGTGAGGACTAAGAGTTCCGCAAGCCATTACCCCAACTATGATTCTGAATCGGAACCCGATCGTCTTCGAATTCAAACATATCTGTCAGAGCCAACGAATTCACGATGGAGTGTCGGTATCAAAGATGATCCAGTTGGCAGTACTAACGGCCGGAGGCGGCGCCCATTCCGATCTCGTTATTCCCGCTAGCTGCAGCAAGGCCGGCAACAGCGGTGCCATGAGCGTGAAAGGAGAGCAATGGAAGGCCGTTGGTCGTGTGGGAAATAATACGCAATGATAAGTTATGGGCATGGTTGGCAGCGGGCGATGCTTCACCTCGGGCGCGCGGATGAGGGCGCGCTTGTGAATCTGTTGACCATATTCCAACGCTTTCCGGATCAGGAAGCCTGCCTTGCGCATTGGGAGCGGGCGCGCTGGAGTGATGAACCCCGCTGCCCCCATTGCGCCAGTGGCAAGGTGGCCCGCAAAGCCGATAACCTCCGTATTGGACGCTGGCCCTGCCATGTCTGCCAGTCCGGTTTTAACGTCTTGGCGGGAACTCTTTTTAAGAAAACCAGGGTCCCGCTCCAGAGATGGTTCATGGCTATGGGCATCCCGATCAACGCCAAGAAGAGCTTGTCCCGCCACCAATTGGCCCGCGACCTCGGGGTGGCGCAGCCCGCCGCCCTGCGCTTGCAGCGGCTTCCATGGCGGGGGAAGCAGCGCCCGTCCTGCAAGGCATCGCCGAGACCGCCGAGACTTACGTGGGCGGCAAGCCGCGCAAAGGGAGCAGCCCCAAGAGTTCCGCTACTAGCCCCTCCCCGAGTTTTACGAGGCAAAGGCACCCGTAAAACTCCGGTCATTGGTGCTGTAGAATGGGGCGGAAGGGGTGTCGCCCCGCGTTGCCGAGTCCTTGTCCGGCAAGGGCATTCTCCGTTTCCTGCCAGGGGCTGTTGAAAAGCAGTGCACCCTTCCGATTACCAATGAATACCGCGCCTATCGCCCCGTTCCGGTTTTCGGCGCGCCGTCATCAATCACGCTCTCGCTTATGCGGAAGGCGTCGTCAACACGATTGAAGGCTAAGCCCTGTTAAAACGGGCACGGCTCGCACCACACCACTAAAGTAGCCGTCGGATGCTGCTTTTCATCGCTGAGACGGGCTGGAAATACAACAAGGGGATCGCCTCTGCCTGCTTCATACGGAGGTCCCTCGCGTGGGCCGGATCAATCATCTCTATTACGCCGACATGGTCGGCCTGATCCTCATGCGCAAACTGAAGCCGCGCCAGAAAGCCACCTTCACCCGCGAGATGGCGATGGCCGGAGACATGAGAGCCAATGGCAAACGCTACCCGGCCTGCAACTCCTGAGCGTGCCGGACATATTGGCAGGACGTCGATTCGAACTGCCGGGCGTGCCCGTTACCCGCAGCTCCAGACGACGCAGCTCCCCCTCCCCACCAAAGGCTCTTCATGCCCCTAATTTGTCATTGCGTTTGTGTAAATCACAATCGCAATCAGTAGCCCTCCTGTGACATCGGGCCGTACTAATGAGCCATCATTGCCTCTCCTCCGTATACGACTCTCCAGTGATTTCAGGATTGTCCTATGCAAAGGTGGATTAGGAGTTGATAAATCGCTCGTTTCAGGTTGGCATTGGAATCCATGAATCGTCGTGAGTTTTGCCAAATATCAGCCAGTGCCGCTGCGTTGCTCCCGTGGTCCTCCGCAGGTCGAGCCGCTTTGATTGGGCCTC
This sequence comes from Limisphaerales bacterium, assembly GCA_024761205.1. GTDB lineage: Bacteria > Verrucomicrobiota > Verrucomicrobiia > Limisphaerales > AAA164-E04 > UBA2970. Next base: position 64,426 of record JAMASS010000022.1, on the reverse strand, counting down.
AATGGGAGACGGCTGTAGGGCTCAACGGCTTTGCTTACGGAAGGCGAAAATACCAAGCCAATTATCCGATTTGGGAGAGCTGGCGTTTTTGTTTGGAGGCAGGATTTCAGGAGATCGAATTGGTCGATGGCTGGCTGGCTGGAGGTTGTTTATCCTTGAAGGATCGTGAGCGTTCGAGAGTTTTACGGGAACTTTATGATCGCGCTGGCCTGCAAATATTTTCACTTTGGATTGGGGTTGGTGGCGCCGTCGATCCGGACGCGGCTCGACGGCAGGCTTGACTTTCAATGTTTTGCCAGAGGGTTCAGCTGGCTTGGGCGGCGACTGCATCGGCAGGTGGCCGGGGTGCGGGCTGCGCGGGGCAAACGATTGAGCAAGCGATTGCAAAGTCAGCGGACTTGTTTTCGAAAGTGGAGCGCATTTGCGAGGAGCTGGGATTGGTGGTAGCTTTCGAAATCGAACCACTGTTCGTTTTCAGCACCGATGACCATCTAGAAGGAGATTTTTGAACGATCAGCCACCAGTCCGCTGAAAATGCTCTGCGATCCCAGTCACTTCGATCTAATGAACGGTTCGTGTGGCGTCCCCCACGAGATGTCGGAATGGATAGGTGTAGATCAGATTGGCTATGTCCATTTGACTGATTATGATGGAACTCTACGTGACGGGGAAACCTCTAAGCGCTTGGCGTTCGGGGGAGAGGGCATGTAGACATTCCAGCGTCATTGAGTGCGCTGAGAGAGGGCCGTTTTGAAAGTTGGATGATGATCGATGGTTGGGAAATTTTGGATCTTTACGACGCTTGTGCCAAAGGGTAGCAGGCTATTCAAAAGGCGATTTGATGAGGGCCATTGACGTGACACTTGGACTCAGTTGGCTATGGATATTCCAGGCGATCGCTCAGGTATCTATCGACTACACGGTTTCGCTCCCTGCGCCACAAACCCAGACGGTTGAAATCCGCTGCCGGTTTTCCGGATTAACCGGTAACATCCTCGAATTAAAACTACCGGTTTGGCGGCCGGGAAAATATCAAGTCCTCAATCCCGCGGGTACGCTTTACAATTTCAGAGCAACCGATGAGGATGGGAAAATGTTAAAGTCCCGCAAGACCGATAAATCAACTTGGTCGATTTTGCTGGGTGGCAGCAGCGGGGCAATCGCGAGCTATTCTCTCTATGCTAATTCGCTAGTGGATCGGACGCGGCATGTGGATGACACGCATGCCTTTCTTTCGGGTTCGTCGGTTTTCCTGTATGCCCCGGCGTTTCGAGATCAACCGATACGTGTTCACGTGGAGGCGCCTGGCGATTGGTCTATTGGAACAGGGCTGAAATCCGATCCGACCAATCCAAGCGTCCTGCTGGCGGATAGCTACGATATTTTAGTGGATTCTCCCCTTGAGATTGGGAAACAGAGCAGGCATTTATTTCGCGTTCACGATCGACCGCATGAAATCATTGTTTGGGGAAAGGCTGACTATGATCCGTCAGAACTAATGGCTGACTTTGCCGCGATCGTTGAGGATCAAATCGATCTTTGGGGCCAGCCTCCTTACGAACGTTACGTCTTTCTCATCCATGTCGGCCCCGGGTTGCGTGGCGGTACTGAGCATCTCAACTCGACGATTATGCAAACGACCCGCGAACACCTTGAGGATCCGAAGCTCTATAAAGAATTTCTTGGTCTGGTTTCTCATGAGTTTTTTCACACTTGGAACATCAAACAAATTCGGCCGGCAGGTTTAAGTCCTTATGAATATCAGGAGGAAAACTACACGCCGTTGCTGTGGCTTGTGGAAGGCACCACGAGCTACTACGACGATCTCTCATTGGCTCGTGCGGGCCTCATTGAACCGAAAGAGTATTTGGAGCGAATATCAAAGCTGATCGACGCCTTTCGCCGAACTCCCGGACGTCGCGTTCAGAGCCTCGCGGACGCATCCTTTGATGTTTGGATCAAATTTACACATCCAACGCCCGATTCACCGAACCGGACCATTAGTTTCTATTCCAAGGGGGCACTCGTTTCGTTACTGCTGGATCAATTCATCCGTGAGAGCACCAGTGATCAGCATTCGTTGGACAATGTCCTCAGAGTGCTTTACGAACGGTATCCGCTCGGGGAATCTGGGTATCAAGTGGCGGATGTCCGAGCGGTGGTGGAGGAAATTGCCGGCGTTAGCTGTGACACGTTTTTCGGAGACTACGTTGAGGGCGTGATGCCATTGGAACTGGAAGCAGCTCTCTCCAGGGTCGGGCTAAAACTCGACTTGCAGGACGAGTCGGAATCCGATGAGGAAACCACGGCGGGCGACGAAGCCTACTTGGGAATTACTCTAAAGGGCAATGATGTCGTCAATGTCCTGAGTGATGGACCGGCCTACGCCGCAGGTGTCATGGCTGGAGACGAGTTGGTGGCGATCGATGCTCGCAAACTGGAGCCAGACTCCTTGACAAAGCAACTGAAGAAACTCGGGCCGGGCTCCGAGATCACCTTAACCCTCTTTCGTCGGGATCAACTTCGCCACATTCCCCTTGTCCTTGGCAAACGCCCGCGCGGGAAATGGACCGTGAGCGTCTCAGATAGCGCCACGACTGAACAAAAAGCGGCCTTCAAGTCGTGGATGCATCAAGATTGGGTCTTCGAAGTAACGGCACCGTTGAAATCGAACCTGTCCGAGAAATGAAACCCATAAGACTCACATTTGGTTGCCACCTGATGGCAATGCTATTTACTGCGTGCTTCTCGCTAGTTCCCCCCGATCTCTTCCGCCGAATTGGATGAACTTGGGCCTCAGTCCTGATGGCGACTACATTGTCGTGCGCAAACATTTTACCAGCCGTTGCTCGCTCGGTGGGAAATGTGGCTATATCATTGGACCAGAGTTACGGGTAAGGGGGCGTCAGGTGCTCCCATGACTAGTCAAACCGACCAACAGAATATCAACGAACCGGTGTTCTCTCCAAATGAAAAAACTGCCATCTGCTGAAAATTCAAGTGCGGTGACCGTTACTTCGAGGTCGGTTTTCAGGAACCGAAGGGGTTTGTGCGCAGTGGTCCCAGGAGACAATCCGATGATAGCCACCGGAAACGAGCCAATCAGAACCATCGAGCCGCCAGGCGAGAGAGCGAATCAGATCACGGTGCCTTGAGAGCATAATCGAAGCGGTCTTAGCGTCGGCAGGCAGGGTAGTGATGGCAATCTGGCTTCGGAAGTCGGAGGTCAACTGCTCGGCGTTCGGCGAAAGGGAGAGTGCCATGACCGGAACAAATCCAGGCGGTGAGGCTGCGGATGTCTTCAATGCTGAGCTGCTTTTTGGATGGCATGTGCGGAATCTCTGTCTCAGGAGCCAGAACAGCGATTAACTGATTCTCGTCCGGCGTTCTCCGAACCAGGAGATAGAACTTCTGATTGGCCTTCTTGATCTCCGCTCTGGAGGTGAGTGAAAAATCGCCTTTCCGATCTTCGTCATTACAGAAGAACAGTGTTTATGAAGAATTTTGAAAACAGGTCGACTAGTCTCAACGAGCTCCGGATTATCGGCAGCGAACAAGCCAGCACCGCCGATGAAACAAGGGGTCGCCATTGTCGGAGAAAAAGCCACTATGATCGCCCGCCGATTTTTACCGCTGCGTTGTTGCGGTGCCGTCATTGCTGATTCGGAGCGAGAAAGGCTATTTGGCTCACTAACGGATATCCATTTCCGAATGGGTGCGACCATCCCGTTCGAAAACCGGCTCAGGAAATCCTTGAAATCAGAGAAAAGCCGGGTATAGACTCTTGCTTATGACAAAATCCTTATCCAGGTGGGGCTTATTGTGCGTTTGTGTAGTTCTATTGGGCTGCGGCGGAGGGCCCAAAAGCACCCTCACCGATGCTGAAAAACAACTTTTTGAGAGCTTTGTGAATGCCGATGTCGCCGCATTGGACGAGGCGGGTTTTGCCGACCTCATCAAGAAACAGGAAGAGTTGATCGCCAAAGGTGCCGCCATGAAAATGTCTGGTTCCGAGACTGACCGAACCACAGCCCAAATCGAAGCCATGATCCAACGGTTGGAAACTGAGGTTCAGTCGGCGACGAGCGCCAAACAGAAACAAGAAAAAGGCCGTCAGCTCCATAATCTGAAAAAATCCATCGGCCGTGGCGGCGCTTGATTGCTCATGGAGTCCTCAGGCCACGCTGGTCGATTTCAGATGCCCAGGCGAGAGTTTCGTAAAATCGCTGCAACCGCAACGGCCATTGGGCCCCTGCTGTTGGACGATCATAGCGCCGCTAGAGGGACCCTGCGTCCGAAAACGGCTATCGAGTGATCGATTCCTTTGATCGGGAAAATTCCTGATACCACGGCGATTATTGGGGATCGCTAAATCCTGGCTATTGGAAGATTGAAGGGAAGAGGTTGCGACGTCGGCTGCGGAACTACGGCGACCGCGCACGCTCAACGGGGTTTCCCTATCTAATCACTACAAAACCCACAGACGAAATGGGGGTGTCACGAATGTCGATTATGACCTTTCCTTGTCTCATGGGAGCCTTTACCGACGTGACTGCGATTGAACGGTGACTATGGCATTGAGATCGATTTCAAAGGTCACGCTTTCTCCAAGCGGCAGCGCAAGACTGACTCAACCGATTGGAAGATGTATCAGCCCGGATATGCTTTGGCCGGAATCGTCTTCGGATCCAAAATGCTTGTTTGATAGCTAAGAAGTCAGCGATAGCGCCTGAGCGCAGCTTGGTCCGATGACGGTCGACTGATTGTGAGGGAAGGCCGTTGGAAGAATAAGGGGGCCGTCATGCATCGCAATCAAGGACACTTGGCCTTGGGAGTAGTGGACACCGCCCGACTTCACGTCCAAGTGCAGGAGATCGGAGCGGAAACCACATCCGTTCGGGCCGTTTTGGAGCGAGGGGATCAATCGATTTCCATGTCTATGGTCGACGTAACCCGTTCGCGGGTTGATGGTTTTGCCGGCGTGATGGGACGTGGATTGTTGGATTCCGGTTGAACCCCGGCAAGAACCGTCCGTTGTCCACCGCGCTTAACGAATGCCTCAGCTGCTATGCCATTGGCACGACGCTGAAGGAAATTGCTCAAGGATGGCAGGCATAGTTTATTTCCCTTTTTCGAAATCCGGGAGAAGAAGCTGCCGATAGCACTGAACCATCCGGCGGTTGGGCGGCGGTCCCGGTTGCCGGGAGGTCTTCAATCATGACTAACTCGTTTCGGAGAAACACGGCAGTCATTGAGGCGGTGTTGCCGTTCAGCCCCGCCGAAAAGACGCTCTATTACACGGTTTGGAAGGATGGCCAAAATATGACTTCGGATCCACGCTTGGGCACGGCTGCTTGTGGGCAGGACACGGGCTTTGTCGGAGATGTACCAGCGAGTGGTGCCTATGTCGGACGCTTGTGCCATGGCTCCAAGCTCCTTACCGCCTTTGTGGCCTCAGTTGCCACGCGATTAACGCCGGAAGGGCCAACCTCCCTGACGCCAACCGCGGTGGCACCTTCTATTTTCGCGATCAACCGACACCAAATGCCTACCGCCACTTCGAGGATTACGGCTTCCAAATCATGCTCTGGGAGGATGACGTCTGATATCTCAAGTTGATGTTATCTCCGCTCAGCACGGACGATGTCTACAAAGTCATCACCAACACGATTTGCGGTCCGGTGTCGAGATGGCAGATAATGCGTTACTGGAACGTGATTAATCCAGGGGATCAGGACTACGGTATGGATGACGTGAAGGGACCCGAGCAATTGGCGATCCGCTGGCGCGAGGGGTTGGGCCAAGACCGCGACTACATGCGGCGCAACTTCCAGATCGTGCAGCATTTGATTAACGGTGATGAATCCGTCTCACCAACCGCCAACCCGAAGAAATGGCGGCGCTGGAAGATGCTCAACCGAGACTTCAGTCTGCTTGTGTTGGACTCTCGACTTTGGCGATCGAGTCAGGGCACAAAGATTTGGGAGGACGACGAAGGGTGGGGACATCTCAACACGCTTTACGATCGCATCGACCTGACCCGGAGTTTGCTGGGTGAGGAACAGTATGCCTGGTTGCAAGAAATTATTCGCATTGATTCATCCAAGATGATCTGTCTTGCCGGGCTGAATGGACTGCATACGGTGTGGATGGGTCGCTACTTTGGGGAGCCGCCTTATCCTCAGTTCGGGGAGCAAGACCGGGTTGCGGCAGATTATGAGGGATGGGTCAAAGCCGGCGTCGACCGGGTTTTGGACTGCTTGGTTCCTGAGATGGCGTGGTGAGCGTTTACGGTGATGTGAACAACGGTTGCATTATGGTTATGGAAAACCTCGATCATCGTGTCTATGAATGCCCTTTGGACCGATCGGACGGAGTGGTGGCCGGCGAGTGATTGATAGGTTCGTCCCCAAAATGAAAGACTACGATGGACGTCCCTTGGGAGTGCTGGCATTATATCATCAAGAGCATGGAACTCCCGATTTGAAACCACGGACGGGGCCTTACTTATTGGAGCTTTCTTGAGATGGTATTTGACACGGCCCCGGTGGACTCAAACTTTGATCTGCGGATCAGAAATATGGTGAATTCTCCCCGTGAACAGCCAAGGGGTGAGGCTGGTGTTTTCGGAAAAATCTTCAAAACCAGGGCGCTATCCCTCCTCTCGCCTGCCGAATCTCACCGTGATTCCTGAATCAGATGTTCAAATAGCGACTTTGGATGGCCGTTCCATCCGGGGAGCGCGCACAGACAGTAGCGGTAGATTGCAGATGCCCAGACTCGTGGGGATCAAACCCGGAACGTGATTGCTCGAAACGCGGATCGAGCCGTGGCGCGCATAGTGACCACGATGCCACCACGCTCAAGATTTCCAATGCCTCGAATGCGCTCTTTTTCGAACCACACCAAATCCCCCAGCGGCTAAGTTTTTGTAGGCAAATTCCGCCAAAAGCCGTCAAATATTCCGATGCCGGTGGTTACGTTTGGTCCGAAAAAAGCATGATAATTACTTTGAATTGAAACGCCAATGTCACTAAAATCCCCAGGACCATGATAAAAAAGAGCCAAACCATCTACAAAGTCTGGTTCGTCGCTTGGTCTTTGATTTCCGGCCATCTCGTCGTGGGCGAGCCAATCGGGGAACAGCAACAAAGCATTCCTTCAGTCAAAACCGCCGGCGCGTTAACCGAACAGCAACTCAAATCACATGTTGAACGTATTGACGCGTTCATTCAGGCAGGCCTCGCTGAACATGGCGTGCCGGCAAATCCGCGAACTCCCGATGCGGTGTTTCTCCGCAGAGTGTATCTCGATATCATCGGCCGGATTCCCAATCTTGAAGAGGCGAGGACTTTTCTGAGATCCAGCATGCCAACCAAACAACGAGATCTCATCAACCAACTGCTCGATTCGGAAGGCTATGTGAGTCGCGAGTTCAACTATTGGGCGGATCTGCTGCGCATCCAATCCCGGCTTCGAAACGCTCCCGGCAAGCCCTATCTGGACTGGGTGAAGAATGCCCTTCGCGAAAACAAGCCATACGACGAAATGGTTCGCGAACTGATCCAGGCTGAGGGTTACATTTGGGACAACGGAGCGGCGGGATACTATCTTCGTGATGCCGGAATGCCGCTCGACCATATGGCCAATACCTTTCAAGTATTTCTAGGCACACAGCTGGCCTGCGCCCAATGTCACGATCATCCCTACGACGAATTTACACAACTCGATTACTACCAGCAAGCGGCCTACATCTTCGGCGTCAAAACCACGGACCGGGAAGTGGTAAAGGAGTATCGAAAAATTGGACGCCGGGTCAACACAGATGGCATTGATCCCGACACGCGGCAAATGGCGCGACGGATGATTCAACCGCTCCGCTATCGCGTCAACGAAACCCGGTCGAAACTACGGCTTCCGGATGACTATCAGTATGATGACGCCAGCCCCAAATCAGTCGTTGAACCGATGGCCATCTTTGGCGATGAGATCAGGCTCGCCAAAGGTGAGAGCCCTCGTGACGGGTATGCTGCGTGGTTGACCTCCGCTGAGAATCCTCGATTTGCCACCGTGATCGCCAATCGTCTTTGGAAGCGCGTCATGGGGGTCGGTCTGATTGAGCCAGTCGATGATTTGGCGGACAGTTATTCGGCCTCACACCCCCAGATCATGGACTACCTGACCAAGCTGATCATCGATCTCGACTTCAATCTACGGGACTACCTGCGCGTGCTCTACAACACTCAAACCTATCAGCGCAATGTTTCCGCCGAAGAGTGGGAGGAGGGGAGTCCTTACTTTTATCCGGGCCCATTGCTAAAGCGAATGTCTGCTGAGCAGCTATGGGACTCGGTTGTCGGCTTAATCGTTCAGGATATCGACGAACGGCGAGGTAATCCCGCTCAGAACCAACGCTACGCTCAAGCCAAGCAACTGGTCGGCATGAGCGCGGATAAGATACTCGAGGTTGCCGAGGAACGCGCCGAGGCCGATGGTGTTCGACGCAAGCTTCGGCAAAAGGCGCAGGAACTCCAAAAACGAATCCAGGCGGCGCAGCGCCAACAGAATCCGAGCGAAGTGCGTCGATTACGACAAGAGCAGACCGCGCTCAGCAAGGAGATGCGCCATCTGGAGAACACCATGGCCTCCGGACGACAGCGTAGCCGCACCCGGCGCCTAGCGAGCAATGATCCCCGATGGCGGGGTATTCCAGACGAGTTGGTACGCGCATCAGAGATTCAATCTCCGGCGCCGCCTCGCCATTTTCTCCACCAATTTGGCCAGTCGGATCGCGAGACCATTGAGAATGCCAATGACGAGGCCAATGTCCCACAAGTCCTGACCTTGCTCAACGGTCCGTTTTATTCACAACTGCGCCGATCAAACTCTGCGTTTCAGATGACTTGCGAATCAGCGCGAAACACGACTGAATTGTTGGATGCGATCTATTTAAGCATTCTCACTCGCTTGCCAAACCTGGAGGAGCGGAAATTGTTGCTCCCCGGATTCGAACAAGATCCCGATACAGCTGCCGATGACCTCGCGTGGGTGCTGCTGAATACCCGGCAGTTCGCCTTTGTTCAATAACCGAAACCTGAGATCATGAAGAAGTTAATTAACCAATTTGACGAATTGTCGCGACGCGACTTCGCTTGTTACCTAGCCAAATCATTTTTGGGCGTTGGACTCGGGCTTCCCACCCTGCGGGCTCGAGGCAGTGAGGGAAGCACAATCCCGTTAAGATCCGGAACGGCGAAGCGGGTCATCTATCTCTACATGACTGGAGGGATGAGCCATTTGGACACCTTGGATCCGAAGAGTGATGCCGAGGTTCGAGGCCCCGTAGAAACAATTGGCACAATCGTTGCGGGGATTCAGGTCAGCGAACACATGGCTCGGCTAGCGAAGCAGGTGGACAAGGTCTCACTCATACGCTCGCTAAGTTCGAATCAAGGGGCACACGAACGGGGGCGCTACTTCATGAGGACCGGATATACCCAGCGAGGAACGATTCGGCATCCCGCCACCGGGGCGTGGACGATGCGATTTATCGGCAAGCTCAATCAAACGCTGCCCGGTTACGTAACGATTGGGGGTGACAGTCGACATCCCGGAGCCGGGTTCATGGAGGCTAAATTCGCACCTCTGCCGATCGGCGATCCCTCTGCCGGTTTGCAGAACAGCCGGTTGCCTCGAGGCGTCACCATGAACAAGATGCGGCAACGCCTGCAACTGGTCAATCAGCTCGATGGCTTGTTCAAAGTGCGCTATGATCAACGGAAGGTGAGAGCCTACACCGACGCCTATCGGGATGCCATCAGCCTCATGAACAGTCAGGATCTCCAGGCTTTCGATATTAGCCAGGAAGCCAAGGCCACTCAGAGCGCCTATGGAGACAACGCCTTTGGACAGGGATGTCTGTTGGCTCGGCGGTTGATTGAGAAGGACGTTCGGTTTGTCGAAGTATCTTCAGGGGGCTGGGATACGCATCAGAACAACTTTGAACGCATTTCAGGCAAGGCAGCGGAATTGGATCGGGCGTTGAGCACTTTGCTAGCTGATCTTGAGGGACGAGGGTTGTTGGAAGATACCTTGGTTGTGCTGGCCACGGAATTCGGTCGGACACCCAAAATCAATCAAAACACCGGTCGCGATCACTATCCGAAAGCTTTCAGCTGTCTCATGGCAGGAGGCGGTATCAAGGGCGGGTACGTGCACGGTGCGACCGATGAGATGGGGGCGGAGGTGACTGAAGATGAAGTTTCCATTCCTGATTTCAACGCCACCATTGCCCACGCCTTGGGATTGCCTCAGGACGAGGTCGTGATGTCGGATTCCGGCCGCCCCTTCACCGTCGCTCACAAGGGCAAGCCCATCGAAGCGCTGTTTGCCTAACGTTTGCGGAAATCTTCAAAGGAAAGAATCCCCTGAACTTAGTCAGGTGACAATCGTTCTCACCGCTAGTTCCTCGTTCCGGGTGGTTAACCACTGCCGTTCCTCGAAACCGAAACGGTCGTCAAACAACCAGATCATTCTCTCGAAAGCCCTGCTTGCGTAGCCTTCAGCGTCAGGTCACAACGCCGACTCTTCACGCGGTAGGTTTTGTGAGGGTCTCTTGCGGTGACGCTGTTGTGGAGGAATCAATTCTCGGGGTTAATTACGATCAGATCAGCGACCTCATGGGCGGGAGAGGTCACCGGTATTCTAATCATCAAAGCTTTTGCGGGGAGGCCCTGAGCAACGATCACGGGCCGCTTGGAGAACGCGGCGTCTATCCAAACCTCGTCCATGAGCAAACGATAACTTCGGATGATGCCTCAAGCTCTGACTCCAACAAAGTTCTCATTCAAAAAAATTCAAGATTGACTGCCAACAGACTATCGATGAAATCCGCGTCACTGATACCGTGTATCCCTCCTAGCTGCCCCCTGATCATTCGCCGATTCTGAGTCATTTCACACCTCTATGGTGTCGCATCACTCCCTACAGGTAGCACACGGTTGGCCAGATCATAATAGTCATTGGAGTGGAGCGCGATGTTTTCGATTGCGCTCGGCCATGGCCCGCAAAATGTCTCTTCGCACGCTGACAATAGCGCGACCGGGGACGGACATCCGCTAATTCGGAGGGGAGTCCAACGCGGAAACCGCCTCGTCGTTTCCCTGTCTCGAAGCAAGAGTCAGGTCACGAACATTGTAATTCCCTTTCCAAATGCGTCGGCCCCGTCATAGAATGCGATGAAGCCAGATGGGCGTAGAGGTGGGATCTCAAACGAGCTGTATGAATAAAATCAGAATTTCCTAAATACAACGAGTTTGATGGAGGGCGCCGATCTTCAGGGAGTTCTTTTAAGTCGATTTGATCCTTTGCCCGGTTACAGGCTGCTTTGTTCTTTAGCCCAATCCATTAAGAGGGATGCCCTCGACTGCTCTTTGAGATCGATTCGGCCAACATTCGGACCAATGGACGCCGGGTATCTCGCAAAAGATTTCAACTCGGTTCGGAGCAATCCCAAATCTAAGAATTGTTTTTGTCTTGGTAAACAGGGGAGCCTTGGAGAGAGTTCTGAGGAAATCCGAAATCCAACAAGGCTCCACGCAACCGCTCGTAGTTTCCTACCTCTGGTTGAACCAGAAGATCGATATCATGGGTTAGTTTGGGAAATCCGTGAAAATTAACTGCGAACCCGCCGATGATCATAAAAGCGACGCGGTGCCGGATCATCAGCGTCAAAAACTCTTTGAAGTGGGTCGTTAACTCGATCTCCATAGTAAGTTCGTCTCAGATGTTCGCATAAAGCAATCTGCTCTTCGGGACTCATGGCCCAATTTTCTTCCCGTTCACGTTGTTCCGCTTCTGCAAAGGTGCATGATTCGATTTTAAACTCTGGATTCATCTCGGTTTAATCACTTCGGATCATGTTGTTGAGCATAGGCAGTTGGCATGGGTGCTTTCAAACTTCAATTTCCCTTAAGGTTGAAAGGCACGAGAAATCAACGCCCCTCCTTTTGTGTCACTTAGCGAGAGTTGACGGTCAGGCAGCCTGCCGTAGACTTGAGCACCGCGTTGATCTAACCGAACGAACTCGTGGTGATGAGACTTACTTTTATGAATCGTGGTTTGCGACTTGCCATTTGGTTGATTTCCATGGCGGTTGCCCATACTATTTCGACTGAAGCACTGGCGAATGAAACACCGCTATCTTCTGTTCGGCAGTTGACTTACAACGGCAAACGCAGCGGCGAAGGCTATTTCTCTGTCGACGGAAAATCACTCATTTTCCAGAGTGAACGCGACGCGGATAATCCCTTTTATCAGATATTCGTTCTCGATCTTGAGTCGGGCGATTCCCACCGCGTGTCTCCGGGCATCGGTAAGACGACTTGCGCGTATTTTCAACCTGGCTCGGATCGTGTTCTCTTCGCCTCCACTCATCATGATCCTGCGGCTGTGGACAAACAGAAGGTCGAACTCGAGTTCCGCGCCTCGGGCAAAGAGCGGCGCTACTCCTGGGATTATGACGAGACAATGGACATCTTTTCGGCGAAACGCGACGGCTCCCGGTTAACTCAGCTAACCCGTTCGCCGGGCTATGATGCTGAGGGAGCCTACTCACCGAATGGCAAACAGATTGTTTTCTGCTCACTTCGAAACGCTTACCCGTTGTCGGCCTTGTCGCCCGAAGACCAAAAGCGTTACGAGGTCGATCCAGCCTACTATGGCGAGATCTACATCATGAATGCCGACGGAACTAACCAGCGTCGACTGACTTATAGTCCGGGTTATGATGGCGGCCCTTTTTTCACTCCGGATGGGCAGCGGATCGTTTGGCGGCGATTCGATGAATCGGGGATGATCGCCAACGTATTCACGATGCGGACAGATGGATCGGATGTTCAACAGATAACGGATTTCCATTCGATGGCTTGGGCGCCGTATTTTCATCCGTCTGGTGAGTACGCCATCTTTACCTCGAACAAACTCGGATTTGAGAACTTCGAACTTTTTATCGTCGACCGGGAAGGTGCCCGAGAACCAGTTCGCGTCAGCTTCTCTGATGGCTTTGATGGTCTACCGGTATTTTCTCCCGATGGCCGTTCCCTTTGCTGGACCTCAAACCGAAACCCGCGCAAGGAGTCTCAGCTCTATCTCGGTCGTTGGGATCACACCGCTGCCCTAGCAGCATTGGAGGCGGCACCCCGGCGTTTGTTGGTGGATCCGAGGGGCGGTATCACGGAGACTGGAAAGGCGCCCTTCTCGATGCCGCCGATTGCGGGATTGAGCTCTGAAATCCAAGAGGCCGATCACCTGGTTCACGTGGGATATCTTGCGTCAGATGAATTGAAGGGCAGACAGACCGGTTCTGCCGGCACTCAAGCCGTCGCGAAGTATGCCACCGCAATCTTTAAACAGGCGGGTTTGCTCGGTATCGGCTTACCACCGAGTTTTTTGCACAAGTTCGAATTCACCAAACGGATCGAAACCGCCAAAGATGGAAACCGGCTTAAGATTGAGTCTAAGGGGCATATTGCCTCTGAAAAGAGCTTTGAAGCCGAGAAGGATTTTCGCCCCTTATCGTTCACAAGTAGCGGTGAGTTTTCTGGAGGCGTTGTTTTCGCCGGGTATGGACTTTCGGTTCCGGGAGAACTCGGAGAAGGATACGATTCTTACGCCGACCTCAATGTTTCCAACAAGATCGTCCTGGTGCTGCGCTATGTCCCTGAAGAGGTTTCGGCGGAGCGTCGCCAAGTGTTGAATCGCTATGCCGGACTTCGCTACAAGGCGATGATCGCCCGAGAACATGGTGCCCAAGGGGATTCTCATTGTGGCCGGGCCAAACACTCGCCAAACGCTGGGGAGCTCATTCATCACAGTTTTGACAACAGTTTGGCTGGATCGGATATCTTTGCGGCATCGATTAGCAGCAAAGTGGCGGCTTATTTGTTGGCTCCGGTACACAAAAGCCTCGAAGGCGTGCAAACGGGGCTCGATCCTGAAACCCCACACGCTGAAGGCGGTTTCGATATCCCCGACCTCACGGTAACGCTGGGTACGCAGATCAGCCACATTAAAGGCGCTGATCATAATATCGTCGCTTACCTCCCGCCGGGCAATCCACAGGTTTCGGGTGAATATGTCATTGTGGGGGCCCACTACGACCACTTGGGGACGGGTGGCCCCAATTCACTGCAGCGAAAAGGGGAAGAGGACTCCATCCACAACGGAGCTGACGACAATGCTTCGGGTTCATCCGTTATTCTCGAGGTGGCCGCGAGTTTGAGCGCAAAACGGGAGCAAAATCCGGAACGCTTTCGCCGCGGAATCCTCTTCGCGCTTTGGTCGGGGGAGGAGATCGGGCTCATTGGTTCGTCAAAGTTCGCCGAAGAACATCAGGCATCCCTTGGCCAAGCAACGGCGTATCTCAATTTCGATATGGTCGGTCGTCTCAAAGAGAACCGCTTAGTCCTTCAAGGAGTCGGATCCTCGAGCGTCTGGCCAGGAGTGATTGAACGCAAGAATGTCTTAGCGGGTTTCGGGCTTACCCTGCAGGAAGACCCCTATCTCCCGACGGACTCGACTGTGTTCTACAATCGGGGCATTCCGATCTTGAGCTTCTTTACCGGTAGCCATGAAGACTATCATCGACCGACCGACACGGCGGAAAAGGTGAACTACGAAGGGCTCACCCGAATTAGCGAATTTGCCGAGCGCTTGGTTTTGGATCTTGTGACTGAGCAGGCCGCGCCTGACTACGTCAAAGTCGAGCGCGCCAAGAATAGCGGTGGAAGTCGAGATTCGATGCGGGCATATCTCGGTACGATTCCTGACTATGCAACCGAGGTGAAAGGGGTCAAGCTGTCAGGCGTAAGCAGCGGGGGGCCAGCAGACCGAGCCGGCCTTCAGGGTGGGGACGTGATCGTCGAATTTGTCGGCAAAAAGATCGCGAATATCTACGACTACACCTATGCGATTGATACGGTCAAAATCGGAGAACCAGTCAAGATAGTGGTTCAACGCGACGGGGAAACCGTAGAGCTGGAAATCGTTCCTGAGGCGAGGAAATAGGCCGTTTGGTCAGTCTCAAACATTGATTGTCGGAAGACCGCTCTAATCAGTGACACCATGCGGCTAATTGTGGGGAGTCCCAGATGCGAAGGCGGTAGAAGGGGCCTCGATCTATCCTTTTCTGCTGAGCCACGGAGGATAATAAATGGTCAAGATGATTCAGTTTTCCAACGCGCTCACCACCTTTTGGAAAACTAGGGCCTACTCCGTGGTGTTGCTTGCCGATGTGGAGGCTTGGCGGATCAACGAACAGGGTAAGGATGCGCCTGAGATCGGATTTTTCAAACCCAAGTCGCCCTCAAACAGATAAAGGTCATGCTCGAGTTTGAAGACATGATTCGGCGCCTGGTCTATTGGGACAGGCGCTTTCCCGTCCGCTCATGGGGGAGGGGAGGAAGAGTGTCGAACAGGGCTGCACTGCTTGGGACTTCCCTTCGACAGCGAATTCGCTCATTTAAGGATCACTCAATTCGAGGCAGTTGAGCGACCGGCTTCGGAACCCTGGACGAGATGCCCCCGAACCTTGCCCAATGCTTTAGGGGACGGTTTGGAAGCCCTCCTCTGGAGAAGCCCGATTCTTCCACTGACGAAGACATCGATCCGGCGGTTGCCGGCGTGATCGAGAGTCTCAACTAGCTTGCGAAAGACGGCACTGAATTCGCTATCGCTCAGCTGAAACTAGCCATTCGGTTACTTTGTCAAGGATCCTGAAATATGATCCTCGGGTAACTCGGAAACGCGAACGACACGATAGCGAACGCCACTGCCGTCAGTGTAGATCGTCCCTTGCTGCTTTTTCAACACCAATAGTTCAGTCTCCGACATCGTGGTCTTACTGATCCTCATCAGGACGGGCACGACCAAAGTCAGCAAGGCAACCAAAATGGCGTTTACCGAGATGAACCGCATGAAAAAATCAGAATCGGCCACCTCCCATAGGGCCGCAAGAATCTGCAACGCCAGGGTTCCAATTAGAACAGGTGCTGCCCAATAGACCCATTGATAGGGCCTGGCAAGATCCGGCAACAGGAGCAAGAACAGGTGAGCGAAAGCCGTTCCGAGAGTGATAAACGTCGCCGTAGTCCGCCAGTAGTCATGATCGGTTATTCGGCTCCACAATCCAAAAATCACAAATCCTCCTGCAACACAGGCAGTACCGATGCCGACCATCCCTAGCAGCTGCTGTCTCCGAATCTCGATTAGGGCGGCACTGGACATCGAACAGATACTAACCGCCGAAATGGTAAACGTCGTTGTCAGCACTTTCATTTGGAATTCACCGAACTCACCGGACAGCACAAAGGAAATGGCAATTGCAGCGGTCAGACTCAGGAAACCGATGAAAACTTTTAGCAGGATTCGCTTGAAATCTGCTGGGCTCATAGTGGTCTCTCTCATGGCGAGAACATTAACCTAGAGAGCGAATCAACCGTGAATCGAAAGTTTCAATGCCAATATCGTATATAGCGATACGCAAGGAGCCGCCACCAAGCGACTTATATTACTAATCTGGATTTCTCGCCATTAAAGACTGTCCGATGGCAGGGAGATTGGGGAAGCATGGGGATTGCCCTATGGCCGTTCCAACCTCTCCGCCGTTGTGCCTCCCGTCAGGCAAACCGCCGTCGGCTTTTGCGTCCGGCTTGGCCGTCGTGGCGGGGGCGGAGGGCCCGCGCTTGTGGCCCTTTGGCCAGCGCTTCGACCAAGCCGTTGCCAATCCCGCTTGAGGGGGGGAATGCCCCGCCGGGCGCCGGGGCCCGGCGGGGTGATCAAGGCGCTGTTCCTTGGGGAGTTTGCTTTGAAGATGCGGACGTTAGGATGGAAGGTGGGACCTGCCCGGTGATTTCGTCAATTTTGTAGCCATACAATCGCTTGGCCTTATAGTACTAGGTTCGAATTATGTTGTTGAATTCAAAGTATTTAAACATAACGACTTAAGTAGCCGCATAATCGTTGCAGAACACGGCTTGGTTTTCGCCATTGGTCGAAGCAGACCTCCACAGCGGCCGACAACTCCTCCAGGCTGCCGAAGTAGAGATTGTGAGGCGCCAGCCGCCGCGTCAGTTTCCAAACCCTCTCGATCGGCGCGAGCTGTGGGCTGTAAGGCGGCAGAAACAGCAGGGTGAGATGCGTTCGGTGGGCTCTCAACAGTGGTTTGAGCAGCTTGGCGTGGTGGTAGCGTGCGTTGTCGAGAATGACGACCATTTTCTGGTTGCGCGAGCGGCGTCGGAGCAGCACCTTCAGGAACGCCTCGAAGGTGGCGGCGTTGGACACCGGCGAGATCGTGTGAACGAACTTGCCGCTGCGTAGACTGACAGCGCCAAAGCAGGCGACGGACTGGCGCGTGGGCGACGACCGGATCTTTTTCCTCGGGCGGAACCCAGACCCGACAGCGAGTACCGTGTCGTTGAAAATGGCATTCATCCTGACTCCACAGCTCAATGTCCTCGCGTCGTGCCGGACGGCGCAGTTTTCTTAAACGCGGCAAGACGTTGCGGATCGGCCTGCGCCACCTGCGGCCGCGGCTTTCGAAATCGAAACCCCATCTGCCTGAACAACCGCTGACACTGGCGCACCCCCAATTCCACATCGTAATGACGCCGCAAGTGTTCAGCGAGCAACCCGCCGTCCCACAAGTGCCCGGCCAAGCCGAAGTCATCCGGTCGGCAACGCAGATCCCGCTCCGGCGACGACCATTGATCCGGCCTGAGCGTGCGTGGACGACCGGTTCTTTCACCGTCGCGCAGCCCATCGAACCCCCTCTCCTCAAAGGTTCTGACCCAGCGCTGCACCCTTCGCGGATCCTCATCGAACCATTGGGCGACCTGGCGGCAACTCTGCCCTCCGGTCACCAACAACAGGCCGTGAAGCCGGTGATCGTACCTCGACTCGTCCGAGCGTTGGATTTCCTGTTGTATGGCGATGCGCATCACATCGGCATCGGTAATCTCAAGCTTTCTCGCCACAGCTTTCATCTCGTGTCGGGGTGCTCGTATCGTACGCCATCATGCGGTATAATTTAAGTCGCCTTGTTTAAGTCGGTTTAATTGAGGTCGCAATGAACTTGGTCTCCATGTAATAACAATAGTTCCAAGGTTGAATTGTGATGCCGTCCGTTTCGCGGTTTGCCAGGAGTTGCATGTCGGCGAACTCTTCCTTCACCCGGGCCACACAGATGCGGACCAAACTCGATTCAGGAGTCTATGGCTTTGGCGAGTGCTGACGAGCGCGTAGTCTTCCAGAGACCGTTCCTTGGCTGCGGTCTTGGTATGATGCGATCAAGGGTTTGAGCAACCCATCAAGCTCGTTTGTCCATGAGGAGAATCCAAGTAGCCTCGCCGCCTTGGACACGGTTAACGAATTTAGTAATAGTTTCGCCAGCTCTTGGTTAATGGCTCCTATGCGCTCCTTTTGCGAGGAGGCATTCAGTCGGACGCGACGGCGGATAAATCCTTCGTAGGTTTGCTCGACGAGGCGCAATTGTTCGGGATTGAGGTTGCTGGATCGACGATTTTGATACGCGGCGGTCATGTGTTTGAAGAGTTTGCCATTGAAGAAGATTTGATCGTAGACGCCGGACAGCAGCGGTCGTATCACCGAGGCAAGTTCTTGGTATTCCGGCGAATTCATGTTGCTGAGCATGGTGAGGAAAGGTGGACTAACATTATTCAGTGGCTTGCCGGTTTTCTCTAGAGCGAGGATCGTGTTGTCAAAGGTAGCTGTGCGGATTGATTGATCTTGATGACTTGGAGGTATGCCATCGCATGGGCGGCCCAACGCGGACAGAAATGCCCGCGCTCCGTGGTCGCAACTAAGGCAGCGGAACCTGTTGAGTCGTACGGAGGTAGGCCATGAGATTAAGCACTTCTTGGTCCGAAAGCTGTTCGAGAAGGCCTTCGGGCATCATGGAAATGGGGGCGACTTCTCGGGATTGGATTTCGGATTGATTGAGGATGACGTTTTGACCGATTGTTCGGAGGGTCAGCTGCCGATCGTTCTCCGCAGCGATGTTGCCAGCATATGAACGTCCGTCGTGGGTGGTGATCATCACCAATTTGTAATCGTCTTGTATCTCGTTGCTGGGATTCAGGATGTTATCGAGGACATAATCTAGGTTGGTGCGGTCGGCGCCGGTGATGTCGGGGCCGATCATACCGCCGTCTTCGTACATCTTATGGCAGACCCCGCACGTTTGGTTGAAGATCGCACGACCTTGTGAAGCGTCAGCTTGTGTGATTGCGGCATCGGACAAGAGAGTGCGATATTTTGCATAGGCTGCCTGTTTCTCAGCAGTCAGATGTTCGATCGGTCCCCAGACTTCAACGAAATCGTTGCCGACAACTCGTCGGAGTTGGCGAGCGATGTAGGCAGGGACATCTCGTTTGGGGATATAGCCGTCGCGAATTGACGAGGTCAGGCTTTGACCCGCTCGGGAACGCGATGAAAGGGTCTGCAACGCTGCTAGTTTTTCGTCGTCATTGAACTTGGGATATCGCTCCAAAAGGGTGCGGGTGAAGCGGTTGTCATCAAAGGTCGTCATGGCCCGAATCACATCGATTCGGAGTTCGTCAACGTCCAACAGGGGTACGAGATGTTGGCGGAGCTCGGAACGTTTTTGACTGGCGAGTCCGCGGAGTGCTTGTCGCCGCTTTTCGAGAGTTGCCCCGGAGTTCGTCAGGTCGGTCAACATCGTTTTGGCAGCGGCCACATCACCGAAGAGCTGGGCGATTTCTGTGGCCAGATTACGCGTCTCTGCGTGGTTGCTCCCTTGGAGCTTGGCATACAGCGACGCCCAGTTGCTCGGCGCCTGAACGGCGATTTGCCCCTCAAGTCCTTGGAGAAAGCCCCGGAGAAGGCTGACTTGCGTTTGCGGACTCGCTTCATCAACTCCCGTGACCAAAGTGGAATATGCCTCGGCATCGGCGATGCGGCGGGCGATGAATTGTTGTACCAGATTCAAGCGGCTTTCTGCCGCCAAGGTGAGGGCGCGTTTCGGATCCGCCGTGACGAGAGGCTCGACAGCGAACCAAATCATCTTCGGGAGATTATGGTCGGTGTTGTCTTCCACATGTTGAACTAGGCCTTGGGCGATGGCCCAGCGAGCGTCGTGCGGCATTCGCTGAAGGGCGGACGCCAAGTAGAGTCGAACGACCGGGGAGATGTCCGAGTTTGCAAGATCAACGAACTTCGAAATCGCCTCAAATGACGGCGCTTGGTCTTCACACAAAAACTGGATCGCCCAGGCGCGGAGGTGCTGATCTTCGTGGTCGAGAATGTCCAAAAGCTGAGACTCTTTGAGACCTTGAGTGACGTGGAGGCTCCAGAGCGCGCGAAGCTGGTAATCGTTGTTTTCGTGATTGGAGAAGATGTCCCAGAGTTGGCTGTGTGTTGCCGGAGCCAGTTCTCGCTTGTGGGCACGGTTTTGCAGAATGACTCGCGCTCGGCGAGCGTGCCACGAGCTTTTGCTGGTTTGCAGTGCGACCAGTTCGGAGTCTGGAAGTTTTGACAGATCGGCATAGCGGTTGTCCCAGTTTTGAGCGTGCGACTGCTTGGGGGTGATGCGGAACACCCGCCCGGTGTCTTTGTTGAGCACGTCCTTGCCGCAGATGTCGGCATCGTGCCAATCGAGCACATACACGCCGCCTTCGGGGCCGATTTCTACGCTGAAGCCAATCCATTGGGCATTGTTCGCCAACATGAAATCGTCACCATGATGCGCCACGAAACCCGAGCCCACAGGTTCCAGGACATCGGTGAGGACGGCGTGTTCGTGGATATTTGCCATGAAGATTTTACCCTGATACTCGTCGGGAAAGGCGTCGGAGAGGTAGATGCGAGCGCCGCCATGGGCGGATCGATGCCGATGGTCCACAATGGTGCGGAGGTCGCTATAGACATAGAGATTGTAGTGTTGACCGCCTTGGCGGTGATAGATGCCCCCTGGAATTACATGCCACAAGTGGGGGATGACACAAGCGCTGATGAATAGTTGGCCCTTGGCGTCGTAATCGATGCCCCATGGATTGCTAAAACCGTGAGCCACAACTTCAAATCGGTCTTTGAGCGGATGGTAACGAAAGACGCCGCCGTTGATGTCCACACCTTCGCCATCGAGTTCAATGTCTTTCGGAAACGGATCGCGGTGACTGTAGAGTTTACCCTTGCCGGCCGGCTTACCGACTTTTGATGGGGTGGCGAAGCCTTGGCAGCCGTAGAGCCATCCGTCCGGGCCCCAGTGAAAGCTGTTAAGGGTTTCATGCCGATCTCGGATGCCCCATCCGGTGAGTCGGATATTGATCGCGCCTTCATCGACTTTGTCGTCGTGATCACGATCGGGCAGGAAGAGAAGATTGGGTGGTGCTCCCAGCCAGAGGCCGTCAAAGCCGACAGCCATGGCGGAGGGGAAGGGAATGCCTTCGGAAAAGATGGACCGTTGGTCCGCTTGGCCGTCCCGGTCGGTGTCTTCAAGGATGAGAATCCGACTGTCGCCAGAATTTGCAAAGCCGCGGCCGCGGCTTTCATAGTCGCGATTCTCTGCAATCCACATCCGTCCGCGATCATCCCAGCAAAACGCCATGGGTTGCGTAATCATCGGTTCGGCTGCGTAGGCGTTCACCTGAAATCCGTCCTGAATCGTCATCTCCTCAATCGCCCGTTCCGGAGTGAGAAACTCGGCTTCGCGTCCCTCGCGCTGAGCGATGCCCCACAGAGCCCACGTGCCGCTGAGGCCGCTGAAGTCGCTCCAAGCTTGAGTGACTTCGATGTCGTTCAGCGGCCCCGTATAAACGAAGAGCTGATGCTTGACTAGGGTCGCCTCTCCGACCTCAAGCTCCCAGCTGCCCAATCGCGATCGAACCGGTCCGAAGCCAAATTGCTCGTCAACACGCCAGCGTTGCGGGAAACCCGGATTGGTCGGATGATCGAAGACAGCAATGTGCGCCGGCTCATTGCGTCCCGGCAATTGAAGCCCGGCATCCATCCACATGGCGCGTTGACCATCCGCTTCGCCATTACGTTGGCGGGCGGCATTGACGGCTTCCCCGGAAACACCTTCCCCCCAAGCCGTGCGGACAAAGAGGCCGCCGTAATCCGATTGGCCGATGGTGAGGTCAGTTTTGGCTTCGCCGCTCCATTCGACGCCAAGGAAAAAGTGATCCCCGCCGTCCCTCAGCGTCCACGTCAACGTCTCCCGAAGAACGGATTTGCCCTCGGCGTCCAAGAGGTCATAAACCGTTCGCCAAGCCACTGATTCCCCCTCAGCCTGAATCACGTCGGCGTCCGCCCGCCGCCAGTAATCGCTACCCGAATTCTGGAAGTAATCCCGGCCATTCAAATCGGGAAAAGCCCAGAAAACGCCTTTCTGAGAACCACCGCCCGTGAGACTTCCCTGACCGCCCGGAGCAACGAGCGGATGCAGATACGGACGCTCAGCGGGCGATGCATGCTGGGTCAGGATAGGACCCGATTGCCGGCCGCGAAAAACTGAGAAGCGATGTCGGAGCTCATCTCGCTCCACCCGGAGATTGGTGGCGTGAATTCCGGTTGCCGTAAAAAAAACCGCAAAACCGGTGCGAAAAACTCGTGAAGGACTCATGTGCCTGAGCTTGAGCACGATTCGATTTTCACTCAATCATTTTTGGCCTTGCGGACGAAAACGTTTCAACGGACGGCAACGACGAGCGCCAGGAGGCTTTCGACCGCTGAAATGAAACACCCACCCGGGGAACCCCAAGCGGGTGCAGGCATGAGCAGATGTCGGAATCAAGCCATCATTCCGCCATCTCACCCTCGCCACTGGCATCGGAGGAGGGTTTCATATCCACGTTTAAATCACAGTATCTAATTCTCACGTTACGAATCGGTCAACTCGTCCCATCGCTCAGACTGAGTTTCCTGTCATCTAACAAGAGCTTCCCTATTCCCTGATCGCTCAAGGCAAGAGCTAAAACTTCCCTGAACGCTCCGAGAAGCGGCTGCCGTCACCCGAAAAATCTTGCCGCAAGGCTCCCCAAAAGCCACCTTTCCCGCTGGTGAAAACTCGAAACGCCTGCACTCAGCCATCTGACGGAGTGTCCGTCACCTTCGTGCGGTTAAACGGAAGCTCCGAAACCCTCCGCTACCCCAAGGACACGACGCAACTAGATTTGTCCGATCAAAGGTTAACCAGCGTCACCCTCAGCAAAGGCTGGACGAATCTGAGGACGTTGAATCTTCAGAACAACCGCAGCCTGAGGAGCCTGACGCTGCCCGAAGGTTTGACGAGCTTGGAGAGGTTGCGTCTTACGAGCAATCGCAGCCTGAGGAGCCTGACCTTGCCCGAGGGCTTGACGAGTCTGGAGTCGTTGGAGCTTTCGTACAATTACAACCTGGAGAGCCTGACGCTGCCCGAAGACATGACGAGTTTGGAGTCGTTGGATCTTTCGTACAATCACCTGAGGAGCCTGACGCTGCCCGAAGACATGACGAGTTTGGAGTCGTTGGATCTTTCGTACAATCACCTGAGGAGCCTGATGCTGCCCGAAGGCTTGACGAGTTTGGAGGAGTTGGAGCTTTCGGTTAACAGCCTGAGGAGTCTGACGCTGCCCGAAGACATGACGAATCTGGAGGAGTTGGAGCTTTCGTACAATCACCTGAGGAGCCTGACCTTGCCCGAAGGCTTGACGAATCTGGAGGAGTTGGATCTTTCGTGCAACATTCTGAGGAGTCTGACGCTGCCCGAGGGCTTGACGAGTCTGGAGGAGCTGGATCTTTCGCACAGTTACCTGGAGAGTCTGACGCTGCCCGAGGGCTTGGCGAGTCTGAGGACGTTGAATCTTTCGTGGAGTCTCACTGAGACATTGCAGTTTCTCGTGGTAATCGCCTTCAAAAGGCTCTTCGGGTTGGAGCTTGAGGACAATCCTATTCGGGCATTGCGGGTGCCACGGGGTTTCGATCTTTCCCAGCTCGATTACTTTTTTTACGGCTTTTTTAAGCCCAAAGTGATTTATTACGACCCGGCAGACGGGCCGTTCGATTGAGCCGCCGCCGATTCCTGTGCCGCCGGCCGAGCTTGAGTTCATGTTGCAATGGGCGGATTCGGTGGAGGGTCCTTGGATGCCGTTGGCTGTTTCCGACGGCGTGGTGCGTCTGCCTAACGAGGGTGAGAGGTGGTTCTTCCGGCTCGTGCCGGCGGGCGGGGATTGAGTCGAGCGGCCGACGGCTGAAGAACTGTTGGAAAAACCCGGATGCCTCGAAGCGGTCAGCCGCTTATCTTATCCGTTGGCATGTCTCGGGGGGCGTGGTTTCTGAGGGCTGCGATTTAGGGAGGCCTAGTGCAGGCGCTCATTCAGACTCGCGTTCGATTCGTTGCTTGAGCGTTCAGCTGTGTCATGGAAGAAAACGCTCGAGTGATCCTAGCGGCTGCGGCGAAATCCGAGGAGGTTGGGACGTGACGAGAGGATGTCTTGAACATTCTCAGCGTCGATAATGAGCGGTTCGTCGGATTCTGATTCTGTGACGACAGCGGCTGTGATTTTACCGTGCTTGAATGCTTCAACTGCTTTGGCTTTTGTGCCGATAATCCGGAGGTCGGGCAGTAAGAGGGCGAATTGGAACGGGTTTTGCGGTTGCCAAATTTTCAGTTTTTCCACACCTAGGGGCAAACCGATGAGGCTCACCAAGAGCTGGCAGTCCGTATGACTTGCGGCGATTTGGTCAATGGATGTGGCATCGATCAGGAAGCTGAGCGGCGTTTTAATGTTTTGAGGAATGACTGCGAGTGGTGGATTTTCCTGGTACTCGGGTTTGATCTTTGGGAAGACGATTTTGATTTGGGTCGCATCCGGAAGACCTTGCTCAAGGCCACGGATGCCAGCGTTCTCGAATTTTTGAATCTCCTTTGGTTGTCCTGGTTTCTGGGTGAAGGGATTGGAGAGGACGAGGGCACAACTGCCAAACTGTTTCTGTGCTAGATGTTCTCCAAGTGCCAGGAGCGCCCGCTGTCGTGAATCCAGTGCCGCGCTCGTTTCCTCGGTCGATTTCAGATAGAGTCGGAAGAAGAGGAGGGCTGCCAGCAGGAACAGTCCGGCTGCAAGCCAAGGTTTGGCTTTGTTCATGGTGCGAAGTAAGCGGGAATCGTGTCTTGTCCGACGAGCGGGACGATTCCCAAATCTTCGAGCCGGGTCGGTGTGAGTCCCTCCACATGGCCATCGGCAAACCAAATGTCTGCCTTGTTGTTGTGGCGAGCATGGACTTCTTCTTTTTCCTCTTGTTTGTGGAAGGAATGGAATTGTTGGGCACCGATACCTAATCGACCTTGGCTCGTGGTATCCGCCAGGTGGGTGAACTCGGATGGATTTCGGATATTGTTGAAGCTGAGATCTTCGAAGTATTCACCTCGGC
Organism: Limisphaerales bacterium; assembly: GCA_024761205.1. Lineage (GTDB taxonomy): Bacteria > Verrucomicrobiota > Verrucomicrobiia > Limisphaerales > AAA164-E04 > UBA2970. The sequence continues at coordinate 38,980 of JAMASS010000022.1, read as the reverse complement.
GCAATTCCTCCGGGGGGTCCGACCAGATGCCGTAGGTCTGAAACCAATTGGTAAAAACGCGAGGGGGATAGGAGGGGCAGAGGAAGATCTTAGAGCGTCCCAAGCTCTGATTCGAACTAATGATTTCACCCCAGGTGAATTTGTTGTTCAGAGGATCAATAATCTGCATCCAACCTTCATGATCATCGGTGTAAAGTATCACAGCTAGACCGGCTTGTTTGAGGTTGCCGATGCATTGGGTTTGCTTGGCTTTCTCCTTGGCCTTGGAGAGGGCGGGGAGGAGCATCCCGGCGAGGATTGCGATAATCGCAATGACAACCAAGAGCTCAATTAGCGTGAATGCCAAAGTTGTCGCTTTAAGTCTTCCCTGCACGTGCGGCGAGTGTTGTGCTTCTAATGTTTTCACTGTGCCGAGAAAAAATGTTAGTTAATGGGGGGCGCTTGTCAATAGCCCGTTAGTGTGTGGTTGGCGGCACAGGGATGAGGGAGCGGGCAAAATGAGGGAAGTGCTTAGTTCAGGCGGTCGCTTGTGACTAGGGTTCCGTTCTCCTTCACGGTGCTGTGGAGAACGGTGGCTCAAGAGACTCTCGCCCCACCGGAGCGGCTTAAGGATAGGATGGACACCTCTGGGTTTATCCTCTATCCTGTGCGATGTTCCCGGGAGTGAGCAGGCGTTTGTTCTTTGAGCGGCAAGCGTGACGAAGGCGGTTGCTTTGGGATAAGGAACAGTTCATGTATTTCAATTCCACAGCGTTCTTTTGGTTTCTTACGGGGTTCCTGCTGCTCTTTTTCTTGGTGCGAGGGAGTTTGGTAAATCGGAATCGTTTGATTGTTGCGGCTAGTTACTTTTTCTACGGTTGGTGGGACTGGCGGTTCTTGTCGCTCCTCCTGTTGCCCAGCGTGGCGGATTTTTTTGTCGGATCCCTCATGGAGAACGCTACGGGAGCGAAACGGCGACGGTTGTTAGCGTTCAGCCTGCTGGTCAATCTTGGTGTCTTGGGGTTTTTCAAGTATTTCGATTTCTTTTGGGAGAACGTCTTTCAGGGGCTCAGCGCTCTGGGAATCCAGGCGAACGTTCCCATGCTGAATGTGATTCTTCCGGTGGGCATTTCATTTTACACCTTCCAGAGACTTAGCTATACCATTGATGTCTTTCGCGGTCGGGTCAAACCGACGCGCGATATTGTTGCCTTTCTCGCGTATGTGTCTTTTTTTCCTCAGCTCGTGGCCGGGCCGATCGAGCGCGCGGCAAGTTTACTGCCGCAATTCACGTCAGCGCGACGGATTACCGTCAGCGGCACGGAGATGGGGGTTTGGTTGATCGTTTGGGGGTTGTTTAAAAAGGTCGTGATCGCTGATAATATGGGGCCTCTTGTGGATATGGTCTACACGGACCCGACTGCCAAGGGGCCGGTCATCGCGCTGGCAACCCTGGCCTTTGGCGTCCAAATCTATTGTGACTTTTCCGGCTATTCGGACATTGCCCGAGGCGTGGCGTCGATGTTGGGTTTTCAGTTGATGCTCAACTTTAATTTGCCGTACTTCGCGGTAACGCCGAGTGATTTTTGGCGACGCTGGCATATTAGTTTGTCAACCTGGTTTCGGGACTACGTGTATATCCCCTTGGGTGGTAATCGGCGGGGAGCTGCCAGAAACATTTTAAGCTTGCTCCTAACGATGTTGTTGGCTGGACTTTGGCATGGAGCTGGCTGGAATTTCATTCTTTGGGGCCTCTGGCATGGCGTGATGCTGGGAATTTTTCGGAACTATTCGCCCGAAGGATCCCTGAGGGCGCTTTTGGGTTGGATGGTGACGATGGCGGTCGTTTTTTATGGTTGGATGCTTTTTCGGGCGCAGTCTTTTGAGCAGATACGAAATTATACCGTCCATATCTGGTTGCCGGAGTTTCCGGACTGGTTCACTAGTTATGGTCTTAATGTGTCGGTATTTTTGGTTCCTTTGGTGCTGATGCAATTGTGGCAGAAGAAGAGCGGGGATCTTATGCCGGCGCTTCGTTTACCGGCTGTCTGGCGGTATGCGCTGCAGAGTGTGATGCTCTATTGTGTCGCAGTTTTTGGGGTGGCCAAGGGCACCCCTTTTATCTATTTCCAGTTTTGAAGTGGAGCGGGCGATGGACAGTCACCAATATGAGTTGCAGTTTTCCGAGGTCTTGCGGGCAGTCGGGTTGCCACTGGTAGCGGCTTTGTTGGTGGGTGGGTTGGTCCGCTTGGGGGTGGCTGCGGGGATGTTCCCTCCACCTCGGCCTATGTTGGATGTCGATCGGACGGTCATCATTCGGCAAGCCGACGCAAGCCGGGAAGAAACGCCGATGGCGGCACTGTTGTTGGGGGACTCGTCCTGCTTGATGGATGTCGATACGCCGTTGCTTGCTGAGCGAATGGGCGGTGAGGTGTTGAACCTGGGAACATTGAGTTACCTGAATTTGGAAGCCTTCTCGACCCTGCTAAAGAATCATTTGGCCGCAACTGAGACTCCTCCCCACAAGGTTGTAATGTTGGTTCACCCTGACTTTGTGTGGAAAGATTCGTCGTCGCCCGCTCACCTGGCTGCTCTCGACCACTATTTGTCGGGGAACGATCATTTTTATGGTGTGGATAAGGCATTAAACCTTCGGAAGGTGCTGGGTGTGCACTTGGTCGAGGGGAGGCTGATCGGTCGGTTGCCGCGGCCGCTGTATGGGCGGTTTGGTGAGAAGTATGGTTTTACGACGGACATGTATCGCTACATGGAGAATCATAACGGTTCCGTTTTGGATCCCAGGATTCTTAAACCCGACGACTTGAAAGGGAGCAGTGATTACCGTGTCGCCGCAGCGCATGAAAGAGGCGTTTTCGTATTTGCGAATGCGGTGCCCACGACAACCGCACTTTACATTGGATTGACCCCTCTGCCGGAGTCCTTTCCGAAGGGAGATTTTTCGCGGACCTACCAAAAAGTGCTTGCGGAATTGGTCAAAAAGTTCTTGGGCGCGATACCGCTAAGTGGACTGCCTCCGACACTGCCCGATGATCAATTCGCGACGAAAACGCATCTCAAGCCAGAGGCGAGAGGGGCTTTCACGGAGCGGTTATATGAGCAGTTGATCTTGGATGATAAAGTCGACAGGGGCAAGGGACCGTTGGGGTTGTGACTTTCTTTGGATGAGCTTGCGGTGCAGAATGTTACGAACGATGTTATGCAGAAATTGAATCAAAAGTGGGGAGAGTGGAAATTTGTGGTGCTTTGCGGATTGGCTTTGTGTTGTGGTTGGACAGGGAAGGCGCAGGTGGCAACGTTTCAGGCCGTGTCCGGGGTCTCCTTTAAGTTTCCGGTTGAGGCGGGGCGTGCTTATAAGAGCCTCCTCTCGACTGATCTGTCCACTTGGCAACCGTTCGGCGATACTTTTCTGCCTTCGGACTCTATCCCTTGGATATTCCCCAATGATTCTCATGGCTTCGTGCAATTGGTTCCGGACTTCAATATTAATGAGACGGATCTCCGCATTGTGATTATCGGTGACTCGACTGTTGCCGATCTTTCGTTTCTATCGCAGCAGTTTCATGGCTGGGGGCAAGTATTGGGCGACTTCTTTCAGGAGAACGTCGTTTTTGTGAATCAGGCGGGCCCGGGTGTCGACACGGTGCGCTTTGTTGAGAACAACAGTATTAAGCAAGTGGAAATCGTGAAGCCGCATGTTGTGATGATGCAATTTGGGCACATTGACGATGACAATAGTTTGTCCGAAGAAGTTTTCGAAACCAACCTTCGGGCGATCGTGGCGTCGGTCCGGGCGATCGGAGCGATACCGATGCTGGTCACGCCAGTCTCCCGCCGGATATTTGACGACGCCGGCAACTTGATCAACAAGCTCTCCAAGCGACGTGAGAGCATGTTCGAGCTCAGTGCCCAAGAACGCGTTCAAGTCATTGATTTAAACAAACGGAGTTCTGACTTGTACAAACGGTACGGAGAAAGTGCGACCACGTTTGTCACGGTCTGCGGTAATCAGTGTGATGACCGCTCCCATTTCTCACGGACCGGCAGTTACATTATGGCGGGTCTGGCGGCCGATGAGTTTCCGGCCTTGCTTCAGGCTTATCGCATTCCTCTTGAGGACCTTTCAGACGAGATCCTTGGAGCGTTTGAGAATGATCGGAAATTTGAGAGTCTGAGCACACCATTCGTAGGGCTCACTGGATTTCAGGATGAGGCCCTTTGGGAATGGGTTTTCCAAGCTCAGTAAATTGAAATACCCTGATGACTAACTACCTCTTAGATGGGGGCGATTTGTTCTTGGGTTGAGAATTGGGCCGAGCTCCGGAGTAAGATTGGGACGCAGCAAGTTTTGTTGTTGATTGAGGGTAGGAAAGGGAAAACTGTTTTATTCTAATGGATAGATTGATTTTGAGGTATTCTAATAAGAAAGTATCGCTGCTTCTATTCATTGCGATGACTGTGACCCTGCGCTTGCCGATCGAACGCGCACAGGCCGCTGAACTAGCTTCGAACATCGCCAATGTCGAAGCTTGGGATGGTAGACCGCTCGGCGAGAACACTGCGCGACTGCGTTTCTCCTATTACCTGGCTGGGGCCGAATGGAATGGCAATGCGGTGGGGCTTTGGTCCGATGGCAGCACTATGTGGGTGGTCGATTGGTTGTTTTCCAAACTCTTCGCTTACAATTTGGGGACTAGTTTGAGGGATAGGGAAAAGGATTACAACACTCTCGGACTGGCTAATAATCGAAGTGCTCGAGGGCTTTGGTCTGATGGAGTGACCATGTGGGTCACGGATGAGTTTAACGACAAGATCTACGCCTATGAAGTGGCGACGATGGCTCGTCTTCCGGCCCAAGACTTTGACTCCTTGATAGCGGCGGGCAATAAAAGCCCGACGGGTGTTTGGTCCGATGGCACGACGGTGTGGGTGGCCGACGATGGCGACGACAAGATTTACGCCTACGATCTGGCAACCAAGAGCTATCTTCCCGCAAGGGATATTGAGACCTTGGCTGAGGCCGGCAACATAACGCCCCGCGATTTGTGGTCGAATGGCACGACATTGTGGGTGGCTGACACCGGACGCTGGACTCCTTGGGGTGGGTGGGTGAATGGCAAACTCTTTGCCTATGACTTGGCCACGGGCGTTCGGGACGGCGCCCGAGACATTGACTATCAATCACTGCGTGAGGCGGGAAATTTGAACCCGAACGGAATTTGGTCGAACGGGAACACGTTGTGGGTCTCTGACCGTAGCGTTTCAAAGGTCTTTGTATACGAGTTACCCGTCCTCACAGCATCACCTTTTGCCTCAAGTGATTGCCGCCGGAAACCTGCGGAAGACATCAGAACGCTGGCAACGGCCGGGAATGTGCATCCAAGCGATATCTGGTCGGACGGCCCGACGTTGTGGGTGGCTGACAATGAGGATCGGATGCTATATGCTTACGACTTGGTATCGAAGGATCGTGTAAAGGAGAGCGATATTGATTTCAACGTCTTGGCTGGTGAGCAAACTTTTGACCCGGCCGGTTTGTGGTCTGATGGTACGACAATGTGGGTTGCGGACTGGCACACGGCCAGATTGTTCGCTTACGATTTAGTGACAAAGACCCGCGATGCAGGCAAAGAGATTGATTCTTTGTTTGGTGCTGGGAATCGCCATCCCTCCGGATTGTGGTCGGACAGCGAAACGATGTGGGTGGCGGATTCACAGGACGCTCGAATCTATGCCTACAATCTTGCGACCGGGAATCACGATGAGGCGAAAGATTTTCGAGATCTTGGAGCTACTGGGAATCAACGGGTGCGCGGGTTGTGGTCGAATGGGACGACACTTTGGGTGGGAGATTGGGAGGATAATAAGCTCTATGCGTACAATTTTTCCGCGAAGAGCCGCGATGTGGTGAATGATATGAATGATCTCTTTTCGGCCGGAAACCTTAGCCCTGCGGGGCTTTGGTCGGATGGCACGACCTTGTGGGTTTCTGATCGAGCGGACGCGATGATCTACGCGTATTCCTTACCAACAGGGGCGCTGGCCCCGCCGATTGTCCCTAACGGGCAAAATGGTGTGACATCGATTCGGCGGGGCGCTGACGGAACCTTGGTTATCGAATACACGGGAACGCTGAAGGGCACGCCCACCATCGATAGGCCATTCACGAAGGTTCCTCGTGTAACCTCTCCATTTATCGTTACGCCACAATCAGGGGCGCATTTTTATATGGCCGAATAGGAGGCAGTCTGCAGGATTTTGCCTTTGCCGGAGCGGCGGTTGCTTGATGCTCGCCTCCCGGATTGTTCATTCTCTGGCGAGACAGGGCGTTTCGCGAGCAGAACTCTCATTCGCCGCCTCAAGTCACCGCGTGATCGGCTTCGAGTGCGGGAAAGTGTTTCGAGTGGAATTCGATCTTTACCTGCGGAGCCTCGTACAGGCCCCGTCCTCGAAGGATGAGTATCGCGACGCCAAAACACATGAGTAAATGCCGTTGCGGATAGCCTCCAGATTGAAGGATTGTCGGAAATCTTGGCGGGGCACAAGGGAAAAATAGCTCTGTGAGTTCTTGCAGATTGATGTAGTCGCTATTTTATTGTCACGTGGGCGTAGCGGCTCAGTAGACTTTGTCTGCGGACGACGGGTTGCGCGAATGACCGGAAAACCTCCAGGACGTCTACTAGTGAACATCCAGCGTTTGTTGGTTGAGGAACCAGAGGGCGAAATTACCGGAGCGTTGATGCGATGATACCGTCATCTTTCAGACGCTTGAGTACTTCTGCGGTGCTTCGATCGATGATCTCTAGCTTGGTCGGATTCCTCCGAGTCGATTGGCTTCGGAGAGAGCTTGTGAGCCAAGGTGTTGGATGAAACTTGTAGACGGTGACCGCGTTGGGCTGATTCTTGCGCCAAGCGCGCGCGCTGCGTTGCTCTAACTTGGCAGGGATCCATGGGAGGTCATAGTTCACAACGATGCTGGCGTCCTGTAGATTGAGTCCGGTGCTACCGCCGTCGGTAATCAAAATCGTTTTTGAAGGCATTAATCTCGCCTCGGCGCTTCTTTTGCGGGACTTTGCCGGTGTTCCAGAATGTAGTTTGGATCGTGCAGATCATCCGCATTATCGCGAGCTTGAGTTGGAGGATTTCGATTTCCTGTTTGCACTAGGGACGCTTGAGGGCTTCGCCAGGAGTAGTTTGTGTTCTGTATAGGTATCCCACTGACCTTGGGTCATTTCGACAAGGCGGTTGTGATCCGCGCGCTCGGACCGTTCGGTTTTAACGTCGGATTTGCGACATCGGATCATGTCGGGCGCGATTCTTTCGTGAAGGCGATCGATGTTGCGATATCCCTTGGGATGCCCTCGTTCATCCAGGTCGTAGAAATACCACTCTTGAGGCGTTTGAGGGCTTGGGCTGTTTTGGCTCTCTAATTTTTGATGCGTTGGGCTTCGTCTAGGGTGACAATGTCCAGAGACAAAAGAGGGTTATCGTAGTTTCGTGGGCCAGCCATTCGCCACTTTGCGCTTTTTGTTCGTAAGCATGGCGCGAGTGCTTGCTTTCGTCGGCGCGTTGTCGGTTTTCTAACCATGGTGTGATTTCCGGAGATAGCCGCATGTCGCGTCGAGGTGGATGGATCTCAGGATCATTTTCATAGCTCTTCCGGAGTGACGCCCAAGAGGCCTTCATCTGAGTCGATGAGTTTCTTCATCTGGCGGTACGGTTTGGGAGGGCAGCCTGTTGGCCTCCGAGAAGCAGCAGCCGGGCAATGGAGTGGGTGCGAAGCCGTGGAAGTGAATTAGGTTGATCGCTTGAGCGTCAAGCGGAGGCTCAAACCCTGTCCGCATCTCAGACGGGCGTTACTCCTAGGGCAACCGGAGTATTGGAAGAATGGCGGGAGAGAATTGAGGAAGCCCTCCCCAAGGCCTCCGGCTTCCCCCCTCTGTCCCAAGGCACTGGATAACCCCAAAAGTGCAGCCCCGGCTGTGGGCATGGTTTGCCACCTGTGCTCTTGATGTCTGGGCATCCCTTTTCGCTGCGGCTTCGGATTTGGAGCGCACTGATTCCTCGCCATTTTGGTTGAAGCACTTCAGCAGCTAACCCTGTGAGAAGTGAAACTCCAACAGAGCTTATCTTAGCCTTGATTAAGCTGTCTGCCGGCACATGGCAAAATAAAAGGCCGGGGAATTTGCCCGGCCTTTCGAGGGTTAAGTGTTAACGGCTGGTTAGTCCGCGATGTAGAAGCGAGATTCCTGATCCGAAGCCACGATAAACGGTGAGATTGCGCCGGCAATAGCCTCGAAGGGACCATCAATGGTAGCAGCGCTCTTGAGCGTGCCGCTGTAGATGATGCTGATGATGTCACTCGTGTCTCGGATGATCAAGATCATCCCACCACCGCTGATTGGCGGCGTCGGTGGTTCAACTATGTCCGCGGGTACTTCGACTAGGCCGGCGTCGTAGTGCGCTTTCACCTGTTCGGCGGTCAAGGCGACGTTATACAGGGCGAACTCGTCGAGCCAGCCGTCGTAGTAGAATTGCTCGGAAGAGTTGAAGATGTCCGGCGCGCCACCCGCGTTAATGATCATGTCATGGAACGAGACCTCACTGTTGCGACGGCCAATGGCGATACCGTCGGTGTGGTCGAACAAGATATGCGCCCCAGTGGCTTCACCAAACGGTTCTCCGTTGAGATAGCCGGTAATCCCGCCTTCAAGTCCGCCGTCTTCCGCGTCCCCTTGAAAGACTAACACGGCATGATACAGGGTGTTGGCCTGAATCGCGGTGCCAACGGCGATGGCTTCATCGTTGGGCGAAAGGCCTTGATCTTCGTTGAACGGAACGGTTCCACCCCAAGCGGTCTCGGCTCGGTTCAAGATATTGAACCAGAGTTCAGCTTCTGTCGGATTCGGTCCATCTTGCGTGCCAACGAGGTAGACGTTGACACCGCGCGTGGCTCCGCCTTGTTCGTAGATGACTTGGCGTTGCGAGATTGGTTGGCCTTCGAGGACTGGATCTGAATTCGGAAGATTTCGTGCCTTAAACCAGAATTCCACCGTTTTCTCGGTCCATCCGCTGTTCACCGCTTGATCGTTAATGTCAGCGTGGTTAGCAAGCGCAATCCAGTGCTGCTGCGATGCGTCAAACAGCACCGCTGAAGAGCTATCCCCGACGACAAGGCGCTCGGCGCCTAGTCCGGGGTTGTTGGTGTAACCACCGGTATGGGCGGAACTGATCTCGTTGTTCGCTGAGTCTCCTTCAGTTTCGCCCAGGCGCCAATAGAGGAATGGGTTGTCGAGGAGGACGGTGCTTTGTCCGTTTGCTATGCTGAACTCATTTCGGAAAGTTCGGGTGACGACAGGATCGCTCGATTCGTCGTAGGTTAGAATCGCGAGATGATCTCCGGCAAGGAAAAACCCATCGGGGTTGGTGTAATTTACCGTGATAACCCCGCCGTTCGAGGTGACTTCAGGGGTGACATCTGTTCCGTCCAAAGTTAGCTGAATCGAGCTCTCGACGACATTGATGTCGGCGTTGTTCACGGTGTATTCGAGGGTATCCGTCAGGGTCCTTCCTTGAGGAGAGAAGGCGCTGATGAATGGTCGCGTGGTGCCGGTGCGGTAGGCCTTGATGGCCTCGGCATGGCTGGGGTCATTGATGAGGACCTTTTCGCCATCGTCGGTTACTGAGAAAAATTCGACGTTGGCGCCGCCGCCGCCTTGGTACCAGAGCAATCGGATCGGGTAAATGCCGTCCTCTTCAACCAGGATATCGAACAAGGTATCCGCTGCGCCACGTGCCCCTTCGTACGAGCCCAAGACGACGGACTCATGATCTTTCAGTGAGGGGCCGGTCGAGACGACGAAGCCGTCGTCGCTGTTCACACCCAAGGTATGGAAGCCTTCGCTCAATTCGAGGAAGGTAAGGAACTCGGCGACAATCCCTTCGGTGCTATCTTCGAAGCCCGGAATTTGCGGGATGTTATCATCCGGGGCGCCGTTGTTACCGTTAAAGTTGCCAACGTTTCCCGCAGCCTGATCGAAATTGATTACGGTTTCGATATTTGAGGCTTCCTAGGCGATGGGTTCCTTCCGGATGTGGATGTAGGCGTGGACATGTGGTTCGCCACGGAAGAAAATCAGGGCGGACGGTCCCTCGATTTGCCATACATCCCAGACTCCGTCGTTGCCTATATCGTTATGTTTGTAGAACGCCATGTGGAGATGATCGAATTGAGCGGGCTCGATGAGGTTTAACGCTTCGGTGGCATCTTTCTTTCGAAACGGGGCCAAGACATCAGCAAGCACTTTGCGAACATGTTCCTTTTGATCGCCTGACAGTCCTTCAATGGGAATGCCCGGGAGGTCCGAGGTTCTTCCGGTGAGCTTGACCGTTTTCGTGCCCTCCTCTTTTCTTGGCTTATTCAGAAGGGCCAAATCTCGCTGTTTTCCATCCAGCATTTGGAAGACCTCGTTGGCGCGTTTGGCCTGATACCAGTAGGCATTGCCGGGGTGATTGGCCGGTTCGTCGAAGTATTTTCCCGCCTGATGGCCGTAGAAGATCGGGCCGCCAAATGCGGACCCCTCCAAGCTGTCTCCATCACAACGCCGGGTCACATGCCGGCCGGTTAAAACAAATTCAAACTTACCGACGCCCGGCTTTCCAAAGAGCGCAATCGAGCAATCTTCCAATCCTTCCTCGTCCGTATCCCAAGCGACTTGCTCGAAAACGGCTTCTCGATATTCCGGGCTGTGTAAGCTCAAGAAGATTTGTTTAATTAGGTCTTGTTGATCGGGGGTGAAGTGTTCACCAACCCGCGCTTTGGTGATGTGCCAGTTGTTCTCCACCTGAGACCGCTTCTTGTGGTCGAATGACATACAGATCATCTCTCGCTGCAAATCGCTGAGGCTTTTGTAGAGGAATGTGACCAAGGACTCCGAATCTGCTGAGGGAGAAACAGTTTCCTCGCCGATGATTTGGATCTTTGGAGTTCCGCCGAGAGTGGCAATTCCAAAGGGCAGGGCGGTAGATTTCAGGAATGAGCGGCGATTCATGGAGTTGCCGCAGCATTTCTCCGTCAGGTCGGCAAAAGATTGAGGATTCATCACTTAGAGACCCTACCAAATTTCAGGTTGAATTGCGAAGGATTTCTTTGCTTACAAGCTCTTGAGCATGAAGGCGCTTTTCAAGTTATCAAACCCCAGGACACAACATAGCTGATCCGGTCGCCTAGACCTTTAAGAGCTCGCTGACTATCCCTTGGTTTCTGGTTCCAAGGAATAGACCCTCCCGTCAAAGGAAAGGATGTAAATTTCACCGTCAGCATCCCGACCAAAACCTGAGATGCTCCGTCGAGGTTTGGCGTCAAGGGGCATTTCTGCGACGGTACCGAGGTGGGTAATCTTTCCATGCTGGAAACGCAAGCCCCAAAGGGTGCCCATGGCAAAATCGCCGTAGAAATAAACGCCATCAAAATCTGACAACCGGGCCCCACGATACACATGTCCCCCAGTGATGCTGAGTCCCGGGCTATGTGGGAAAACGGCTTGATCATTGAACTGCGGCGAGTGAGGGTATTCCATAACGGGAAAAATGGTATTCACGGCCTTCGAGGCCGGCTCTTTGAATAAGTGGAAGCCTTCATAGGTGTTCCAGCCATAGTTGCCACCACGAACGACCAGATTGATCTCCTCCCACTTGTTCTGTCCCACATCCGCCATCCAAAGAGAACCGTTCTTGGGATCAAACGAAAGGCACCACGGATTTCGAAATCCAAAGGCCCAGATCTCCGGGCGGATGCCGCTGCCAGCACCAACGAACGGATTGTCCAAAGGAATGCCGTAATTTTGCGTTGCGGGTCGGCGATTTACATCGACACGCAAAATTTTACCCAACAGCGATCGCAGATTCTGCCCGTTGTCGTGAGGATCGTTGGCAGAGCCGCCATCGCCTAAACCGATGTATAGATGACCGTCCGGCCCGAACGCGATGGTGCCAGAATTGTGGTTGCCATAAGGTTGCGGCACTTCCAGCAAGACACGCTCGGTCACCGGGTCCACCCGGTTGGCATCAGTCGCCAAATGTTGGAACTGACTCAGGACACTGCGTCGTGGCTGATGCTGGGTGTAATAAACGTAAAACTTGCCGTTTGATCGATACTGTGGATGAAAGCAAAGACCTAGGAGGCCTTCTTCGTTTTCCACATAAGGTTTACGATCGGTGATATCCAGAAAGACATCGACCGTGTCCAATTCCCTGTCTTGGGGCAGGATCAAAATCCTTCCCTTCTGTTCCACCAGATAAAGGCGCTGATCTCCGCTCGGGGGGCTGCATGCGGTAACCGGCCGATCAAAGGTCAGCCGTGGAAAAGCAACTTCAAGCTCCAACTGGGGAAGGGGATCAATACCCCAAACTCGGATGACTTGACCTAAGATGGAGGCTCCTAGGATCAAACCCAACCGTGATGATCGATTCATGTGTTTAACATTATCCCAGCAAAACCGGGGCGCAAGAATTTCTCAGATAGGTTGGACTTCGACGAAAAGTCTGGCAAACATTCTAATCATGCCTCGATTCAAGTTGCTCAGCTGGGTTCTCGTTTTATTTGTCGTCATATCCACACTTCGCCAGGAGACCAAAGGTGCCCCCATCCGAGTGGTGGTCTGGGATGAGCAGCAACCCCGGCAGGCCGAGGCGTATGACAACTTCCTGGGAAATGAGATCGCTGACTATCTCAAACAGTTCGCGGACCTAAGTGTCGTCTCCAAACGCCTCGACGATCCCGAGAAAGGAATTGACAAAGCGACTTTGGGTGCCTGTGACGTCCTTATCTGGTGGGGCCATGCGAGGAATGGCGAGGTGTCAATTGATGAATCAAAACAGATCGTTCGCCGCATTAAGGAAGGGAAGCTGTCCATGATTGCTTTGCATTCGGCACACTGGGCGATGCCCTTCATGGAGGCGATGAACGAACGCACGCGGATGGATGCCGCCCGAAAATATCCCAATTCACCGGACTTTCCTCGGGTTCGATTTGATTTCGTTCCGCCACCCGGGCGTTTCCCACCAGCACATGAGTCCATCCAAACACCCGCCTACTACGCCTGGAAGCGACGAGGCGTGGTGCAACACGTCCGAGTAGATCTACCCAACTGTTGTTTTCCCGATTACCGCCCGGATGGAAAACCGGGAACACTCCACACGATGCTACCCGATCATCCGATAGCGGCTGGGCTGCCGCTGCATTTCCCTGTTCATCAAACCGAGATGTATAACGAGCCTTTTCATGTTCCGGATCCGGATGCGGTGCTCTTTAAAGAAACATGGGAAGCCGGTGAATGGTTTCGGAGTGGAGCGGTCTGGGAATTGGGCAAGGGCAAGGTGTTTTACTTTAGACCGGGCCACGAACAGTCCCCCGTCTATAAACAGAAAGAAGTGCAACAGATTATTCTCAACACCGTTCGATGGTTGGGTGACAGTATTCAGAAAGTGGCAGACAGTGCCCATAAACAGGCCCCAAAAGATCAGAGCCGTAGACTTGGGGTTAACGTTCGGTCTCAGAAGGCGGACTAATGTTTGCTCTTTCAGTAAGAATTGAGCGAGATGGTCATGATTTTAAATTCACAACGTGAGTTAGTGATTGGTTTTGAACATGGAGACCGATGACTCATTCCAATAGGGCAGGAAACACATGAAGACATTCGCGAAGATATTGGCGATTTTGCTGCTACTGCTGGTCATCGGGATTGCGAGTTTGGTGGCCATCGGGCTTTATTTTCAGCGCCATCAGGAAGAGCTTTTTGGCGGGGGATGGCATGTGCCGCATCAGGTCGCTCAAAACCCCAAAGTTCCATCGGTCCCAACCTACGAAGACAGAAAGAACCGTTCTGCAAAGCCGACGTTCAGTGTCCCCCACGGTTATTACGAAGATACGGTGTTGTTATCCTTGCGATCCAACGATCCTGAGGCAGTCGTTTGGTTCACGACTAATGGTTCCATCCCTTTGTCATCCGAAGATGAGGGAGGGCCTAACGGGCAGCGCTTCGAAAAGGCAATACCGATTGACCGCACCAGCCGGATTACCGCCGTGGCGTATTCACCGGGGCAACTCGCCTCGATTCCCGTCACTCAAACGTATCTCTTCCTGGACGAGATCCTGCAACAAAATCGAGCAAGAGCGATCACCGATGGGTGGCCGGACCAGGCCGTGAATGGAAAACGTTTGGACTATGGGATGGATCCTGAAATTATCCGAGCCTTCACCCTGGAAGAGTGGCGGGAGGCGTTTCAGCAAATAGCGACGATCTCTCTTGTCACACCCCAAGGTCATCTCACGGATCCCAGCTACGGCATCTACACAAATCCTATGGGACACGGCAAAGGCTGGGAGCGCTACACCTCGGTGGAACTCATCAACCCGGCTGGCAGCGGGGGATTCCAGGCGGGGGCAGGGTTGAGAATCCGAGGCGGTTTCACTCGGAATCCCTATTCTAAGAAGCACGGGTTCCGATTATTCTTCCGAAGGATTTACGGGACCGGCAAACTCAATTACCCACTGTTTGGAGACGAGGGAGCGGATCGATTTGACAAGGTGGATCTCAGGACGGCGCAGAACTATTCGTGGGCTCGAGAGAGCAATCCGTTTCACGGCACGCACAACACCTTCGTGCGAGAGGTATTCTGCCGTGATACTCAACGTGACTTGGGTTCTCCCTACACGAGGAGCCGCTACTACCACCTTTTTCTCAATGGCCACTATTGGGGGATCTACATGATGGAAGAGCGTCCTGAAGCGGCCTATGGTGCCACTTATTTCCAGGGAAACCGAGAAGACTTTGACACGCTCAAATGCAGCAATTTTATTGATGGGTATCAGTTGGAAGCGACCGATGGTAATACTGATGTGTGGCGCGAGCTCTGGGAAAAAGCGCGAGCTCTGGCAGAAAACCCAACCGATGAAACCTATGCCTCCCTTGTAGGTCTCAGTCCGGATCTTAGGCGAACGAGCGGATTGCCCGCTCTGGTTGACGTCGACAATCTCATCAACTACATGCTGATCCATTTTTATGCCGGAAATTCCGACGGACCCCTTTCCGCTTTTCTCGGCAACGAACGTTCGAACAATTGGTTTGCCTTGCGTAATCGGAACGGCCAAGCAGGGTTCCGATTTTTCGTTCATGACGCCGAACACACATTGGGAACGCCGGATAGCCAAAACGACCGAACAGGACCGTTTCACAGCCGGAACCAGAATCGTTTCCGATATAGCAATCCTCAGTGGTTGCATCAAGACCTGATGAGCCATCCGCGTTATCGTGAACACTTTGCGACCCTCGCTCGTCAACATCTCACCGGAGACGGTGCGCTGACAACGGCACCGTGCATTGCCCGGTTTCAAGCTCGGGTCAGTCAAATCGACAAAGCTATCCGAGCCCAATCGGCGCGATGGGGCGATGCGGTCCGTCGAGGGCGCCCTTATACCGTTGCCGATTGGGAATCGCGGGTCGAGTGGGTCGTGAACCACGTCTTGCGAAACCGTGAACTGGCTGTAGTGGAACAACTTAAAGCCGACGGATTGTACCCTCCTGCATCCGATTAGGTTTGAAAATCGGTCTTGCTCCACATGTCCCCGGGCAGGTCGAAAAGGTAGACGTGATTCGGGATTGTGTCTCAACAACGCTTCATTACTTTCTGCGTCCGTGAAAGATCATTCTCTTCAAGAAGTTCGAAGCAACTCCAAAATACCGATGAGATATCTAATTACAGGAGGAGCCGGTTTTATTGGTTCCCATTTGTCTGAGCGACTACTCGACCGAGGAGACAGCGTCGTCGCATTAGATAACTTTTCTACAGGTGGGCATCAGAACATTAAGCACCTCGAGAAGCATCCGCAATTTCGATTGGTGTGCGGGAGCGTTACTGACAAGGGCCTCGTCGAGGAGTGCATTAAGGGCGTTGATCGCGTCTATCATTTGGCTTCCGCCGTGGGCGTTAAACTCATTATTGAGCGTCCGGTCGAAACGGTAGGCACGATCGTCTATGGTGCATCGGTTGTCTTCAATACCTGCGCTCATTATCGAGTGCCCGTGTTGCTCACGTCAACGTCCGAAGTTTACGGAAAGTCGACGAGTATCCCGTTTTCGGAGGATTCCGATAGTATCATCGGCCCTCCCTCATATCGTCGCTGGGCGTATGCCTCCGCTAAGGCTCTGGGTGAGTTTTTAGCGCTCGCCTATTGGCACCAGATTCGCCTGCCCGTGGTGCTCGTACGACTCTTTAACACCGTCGGCCCCCGGCAGACGGGACAATATGGGATGGTCATTCCACGATTTGTCCAGCAGGCTTTGGCTGGCCAGTCGATTACTGTTTACGGTACTGGCGAACAATCTCGTTGTTTCTGCCACGTCGCTGACGCCGTGACCGCCCTCGTCAGTCTGCTGGATCATGAAGAAAGTCCGGGCGAGCTATTTAATATTGGCAATAACCAGGAGGTCACAATGAATCACCTTGCCAAACTCATCGTGGAGAAAACGGAGAGTGGCTCTGAGATTATTCACATTCCCTATGCAGAGGCCTATGGCGAGGGTTTTGAAGACATGGACCGACGGGTGCCGGATCTGAGCAAGTTGAAGAGATTCACCGGATATGCGCCACAAAACGATCTCGAGGGGATCATTGATGACGTGATCAAGCAGTATCGGTCACAAGGCTAAACGAAAAGATCAAGAAAAGGGTAGAGGGCCACCGGGAAACGCCAGCAGGGTGCGAATCTGGAATCTGTGACAGGTTTCTAGCGAATTTTCACCCGAGAAAGTTGAATCCAAAAATTAAATATAATAGATATTGTGCGAAAAATATACGGCTATTGGAAGACGCCTATTATTGATTGTTGCTAGTTGGTGGTTTTTTATCGAGCGTGCCAACCGAAACGTTCGGTAATCGGCCAGAAAACAAAGAATGACTTTCCAATCACTTTCTCTTGCGGGAAATCCTTCCAGTTTCGACTGTCATGGCTGTTCATCGTATTGTCGCCCAGGGTGAAATAATGATTTTTCCGGACCGAGTATTCGGCTTTTTCATTCGGAAAAACTGCTGCCAGATTCGCGTTGGTATACTGCCGGCCGATGACCCCGTTAACGTGCCCCGAGTAAACGCTGTCTTGCGGCGGACCGTTAAAGGTGTAGATAAATTCAAAACCGGGATCAGAGGCATCCAGCGGTTTGCCATTAATCCTAACATGGCGATCATCGCCAATCGAAATCGTTTCACCGCCGAGGCCAACAAGCCTTTTGATATAGTGGGTATGTTGGGTCAAGCCCGGGACACCGGTTGATTTGAAGACGATGGTCTCGCCACGAACCGGTCGCCGGAAGTTGTAGATGAAACGATTGATAAACAGATGATCGCCACTAGTAACCTTCAGCTTGATGACGGTCTGTTCCTTTTTGAACTCCATGCCTTCTCGCAGGTCAGCTCGAGTCCAAAGACTATCCGGCGGAAACCATAAGGTGTGGATTGTGTTGCCGATCTTGAACCGCTGTTTTGACAGCATGGGAAAAAGGCGTTTGGGTTCTCGGTCAATAATCCTCAGTTGTCCCGAACTCTTCGCGGTCACTTCGTAGTATTTTTCCCCTTTGATCCAGGAAAGATACCATTTATTTAGACCCGATGGAATGACTGCATCAGCCTTGCCCCGCAAATTCTCATGAATGATCCCATAGAAAGTCGGTTGAGCCGACCCAGATGGAATGGCCATCGGTTGAAAGAAAAAGCTCCTGAATCCCAAAACCACGGCCGCAGCAACAATCCCCACTTCCACATTCTCACGAATACCGGCGTTGCGATACGGTTTTAGCCATTTGTTGGCGGCTTCTTCCAACTCGCCCATTCCGCTTTTGATTTCCTTCGGAATCGTACCTTGATGGATTATTGTGGTGCTTTTCTGAATAGCCGACTTAAGGTTCTGAATCGCTTCCTCCGAAAGCAAATCCCGTTGAGCATTCAGATACTTGTTCACCTGATGCCGCATCTGTACGGCCATGCGAATCTTTCTCGAAATCAGCCAGCGAAAACAAAATCGAATCATGATTTTAACACTTGGACAAAGGCTTCTTGCGGAATGGTCACCGAGCCAACGGACTTCATGCGCTTCTTGCCTTCTTTTTGCTTCTCCAGTAATTTGCGCTTTCGCGTGATGTCACCGCCATAGCATTTCGCGGTTACATCCTTTCGCATCGCTCGGATCGTTTCGCGGGCAATAATGCGACCACCGATAGCCGCTTGGAGCACGATTTGATACTGCTGCTGTGGAATGACTTCTTTGAGTTTCGCAGCAAGCGCCCGGCCGCGGCTTTCCGCTTTCGTCCGATGAACGATGCACGAAAAAGCGTCGACGGGTTCTGCGTTGACTAGCAGTTCTAATCGCACCATATCCGATTTCTGATATCCGTCGTGCTCGTAATCCATGGAACCGTAGCCCCGAGTCAAGCTCTTGATACGATCATGGAAATCAATCAGAATCTCATTGAGCGGAATACGGCAGGTCAACATCACCCTGCGATCGTCAAGCGTCTCCGTGTGTTCCAAAAGTCCGCGCTTTTCCGAAACCAAATTCATCATGTCCCCGATGTATTCATTCGGACAGATGACAAAGGCTTTCACCATGGGCTCCTGAATCTCCTCGATATAGTTGGAGACCGGCAGAAAAACAGGATTGTCAACCTCCTTCATTTCACCGTTCGTGGTGATTACATGATAAACGACGCTTGGATAAGTCGCGATGATGTCTATTTTAAATTCGCGACGCAATCGTTCCTGAATGATCTCAAGATGGAGCAAACCGAGAAAGCCGCAACGAAAACCGAATCCCAATGCCACCGAGCTCTCAGCCTGATAAATGAATGCCGCATCATTGAGCTGTAGCCTAGCCAAATTGGTCTTCAGGCGCTCGTAGTCGGCATTGTTGATTGGGTAGATGCCACTAAAAACCATCGGATGAACCTCTTGGAACCCCGGCAATTCAGGAGCCGGATTGCGAGCGCCCGTCAAAGTGTCACCGACTTTGATATCGAGGGGTGTTTTGATACTCGCAGCGATATAGCCCGTTTCTCCTGCCGTGAGGCTTTCCCTGACGTAAGGTTTGGGGTTAAAGCTGCCGACCTCCTTAATTTCGACGTTTTTCCCAGAGTGCAGCATCTTTGCTTGGACGCCGGATTTCAACTCACCATTAACAACCCGGATGTGGGTAACCACTCCCTTGTAGATGTCATAGTAGGAATCAAACAAGAGCGCCTGGAGCGAATCCTCTACAGCACCCTTTGGTGGCGGAACCCGCTCGATGATGGCCTCAAGAATCTCTTCGATCCCAATCCCCTGCTTCGCACTGGCGCAAATCGTCTCTTCGCCCGGAATGGCCAGAATATCCTCAATCTGCTTGAGCACTTGCTCGACGTTTGCGTGCGGGAGATCGATTTTATTGATAACCGGAATAATCTGGAGGTCCCGTTTCATCGCCAGGTGGACATTGGCCACCGTCTGCGCCTCCACGCCCTGAGCGGCATCGACAATGAGCAGCGCGCCTTCACAGGCACTCAGACTGCGAGAAACTTCGTAGGAAAAATCCACATGCCCGGGAGTGTCGATGAGGTTCAGCTCATAACGTTCCCCGTTTTTGGCGTCGTAGTACATCGTCACCGGATGCGCTTTGATGGTGATCCCCCGCTCTCGCTCGAGGTCCATCGAGTCCAAAAGCTGGGCCTGCATCTCTCGGTCCATAATCGTCCCCGTTCGGTGCAGCAACCGATCCGAAAGGGTCGTTTTCCCATGATCAATATGGGCGATAATGCTAAAATTTCTAATGTGAGTAATATCCATGTATCGGAACTAACCATGAACCAGCACACTCTTCTACCAGCGCAAACATACTTGGAAGTATTCAATAGAAAAGCGGAAAGTGTCTGGAGCCTGGCTATAAGCCCGCGGTTCAAAAAGAGGAAGGTGAGACATGGCGCACGCGGCTGGGCAATCAATGCGATACGTGGAAGATCCATGCGATTGATTCTGGGAGCATTGCGGGTCCGCCAAGATTTCAGACGACAGCCATCCCCCTGCGGGAAGAGCCAAGGGGGGAATCCCGCTCGCTGAAACAGGGTTCGACGGCTCTTAAGGAAGAGTCCCTTGGGTGACGGGAAGACGAATGGCGAAAGGAGACGGGCAAGCGTTCCGGCGGCAACGCCGGCGAAAGCAGAGTCCAAAGGACCGTCGGTATCCTCTCCATAAATCCGCTGCCGTGACGCCTGAAAGCTCCCACTACCCTTATCCACCCGTATCCGAGCATCATTCGATCCCAAAATGCTGCGCACGCGAATGGGGCTACACTTCGGTTCTCAAAAAGCGACTGTTTTCTTTTTCTCAGCCAGCGCTCACCTCAACAAGCTCGAGGTCGACCACATCACGCCCTCCAAACCAATGGAGATATTCGATGAAAATCTTCAACGCGCCAACTTCATCACTAATCCCCTTTCATTCCAGCAAGCCCGACCGCCACCAACACAGAAAAAATAATCACTTCCCAACCCTGTTTTTTTCGCTTTCTTCTGTTCAAAAAACAAAGTCCGTCCCTAACGGACCGTCCGGTTCGTTCCCTCCAATTGGTTCAAAGCACGATTAATTACTCGCACCGTATACTTACCACCGGCATACAAATCTCGTCGCGGCGTTAGAGCCGCTCGCATAGCCTCGATCACCGGCCGCGCTTGTTCGTCGATCTCATCCAACACAATCGCGGCGTGTAGCCGTTCCCATTGCTCACCCTCTTTGAGGACTCTCGTCAGCACCGGCAGCGCGTCCCTTGGTTGATCCAGTCGACACAAAGCATGCGCCGCTGCCACCCTCACAACCGGAGCCAAATCTTTGAGCGTTTTCCGAACTACAGATTCAGCAGAGGCAGCCGACAGCCCCAAATTGGCGACCCCAACCGCCCCCCAATAACGAACCGCCGCGTCTGTATCCTCCAGCGCTTCAATCAGTTGATGGAGACCGCTCACTCCTCCAGACGCCAAAGCAGCCACGCGGGCCACCCGTTGTGACAAAGCGCCTTCATCGCCCTGGCGAAGAATCCCATACCGGTGTCCAATGGCTTTTTCGCGTTCAACCAACAACGGCTCCGCAATCAAGCCAAGATCCCGCGTTTCCTTAACCCAAGTCAAGTGAACCTCACGCATCGTCATCAACTGAACCGCATACCGGGAATCATTCGCCAAGTTCTTGAGCTCGTGAGGGTCCGCCTGCGTGTCATAGAGCTCCTCAGTCGGTTTGGTCGATGAAAAGAAATAGTCCGCAGTCACACGCAACGTCCCTGCCTCATGACGCCGCCGAAGCTCGGTCATGGTGGCACCCTTCTCCGGGGTATTCATGTACTGATAGAACGTCTTGAGTGGTTCGTAGTTCCGGATGTACTTGAAGCGTTTGTCACGCACCATCCGAATGATGTCATACCGCTCGTCCATTCGGTCCCGCGCCCCATAAACAAATGCTCGCGGCGTCGGAAGCGAGCCTCCAAGAAAGGGAATCCCCTGCACATGCTCAGGGACCTTCAGCCCGGCAAGATTCAGCACCGTCGGACCAAAATCAATCGAACTCACCAAACGATCCGTGGCCGCACCGGGCCGTCCTTGACCCGGCAGACGCCAACGCTCGGGAACTCGCACGATCAAAGGGATGTGCGTCCCGGAATCATACAGCCATCGCTTAGCCCGCGGCAGCCCTACTCCGTGATCCGACCAAAAAAAGATAATGGTATCCTCATACAATCCGTCCTCCTTCAACTGCCGAATGATATCCCCCACCCACACATCCATCGCCGTGATCAATTCGTAATTGCGCTTCCAATCCTCCCGTGCAATCGGGCTCTCCGGATAATAGGGCGGAAATGTCGATAACGCTTGGGGATCTTGACGTTGTGACGCCTTCAATCCCTGAGTGACTGAGAGATATTTGCCTTCGTTCGCAATACCGCTTTCGTGACATCCGCCAAAATTGAAAACGGAAAAGAAAGGCTGAAGCCGATCGGATCTTCGTCGCCAATGTGCCCGATCACTCGACTCATCCCAAGTGTTCGCCGGGGGCTCAAACTGATAATCCGTCTTGGAATTGTTCGAACAATAATAACCCGCCTCCCGCAAATAGACCGTAAACGGTTTGATAAACGACGGCAACTTTGCCCGACACCGCATATGCTGCGTCCCCAACGTCGTCTGATACATTCCGGTAATAATCCCGCTCCGACACGGGGCGCACACTCCAGCCGTCGTGAACGTCCGCGTATACCGAACCCCCTCCGTCGCCAAACGATCCAAATGCGGCGTGATCGCATGTGGATCACCGAAGCACCCCAAGTGAGGACCAATATCCTCCGCAGATAACCAAACGATATTCGGCCGCTCGACCGCAGTCAGTGAAGTCAAGGAAAGCGCAAATACAAAAACGGAAATCAACCAGTAAGAAAGCATACACCGGACCCTATGCCCATCACCTATCATTTCAAGCCCCGAACGTAAAACAGCTGTGGGCAGGCCACAAAAAACAGGGCGAGCCGCCATCCTCTGCAGCTCAGCAAAAGAGGACGGAATCCCCAATGCTTAGAACCTTGAACTTGGACCTAACCCTCAATGCGGCTCGACGTGTCTCGCCCCGCCCAATTAAACCTTAAGCCTTAGTCAGAAAACAATTCCCGAAAATCCTCCACCGTCAACGACTCCACAAATTGGTTCTCCGCCCCCAACGCCCCCTCAATCATCTCCCGTTTTCGTTCCTGCAACTGCAATATCTTCTGCTCCACCGTATCCTCTGCAATCAGCTTATAGCTCGTTACCACCCGCGTTTGACCGATTCGATGCGCCCGCCCGGTCGCTTGATCCTCAATCGCAGGATTCCACCACGGATCGAAATGGATCACCGTATCCGCTCCCGTCAAATTCAGCCCCGTACCTCCAGCCTTCAAACTGATCAGAAACACAGGAATCGAACTCTTCTGAAATCGATCCACCACCGCCCCCCGATCCCGAGTCGAGCCATCGAGATAGCAGTATTCAATCGCCCACTCTCCCAAGTGCTGACGCATCAGATGCAGCATGCTGACGAACTGGCTAAAGACCAAGACGCGATGATTCCCATCAAGCACCTGCTCGAGTAATTCCTGAAACACGCCGAGTTTTCCCGACGATTCCTTGGGCGTTTCCGGGAGCTGCAACAAACGCAAGTCACAACAAATCTGTCGGAGCCGCACCAACACATTGAGGATCATCATCCGTTGCTTTCCACCTCCTTGATCCAAACCCGACAACACCTCACGGCGACTCACATCCATCACTTGGGCATAGACCTCCCGCTGTTCTGTATTCAGAGGGCAGATCACCGTCTGCTCCAGCTTCTCGGGCAACTCCGGAGCGACTTCCCGTTTAGTCCGACGCAAAACAAAAGGACGCAGACGCCGTCCCAATCGCTCCATCACTTCCGGCCGCTTCTCCTTGACGATCGGAACCTCGTACCGATCTCGAAAATCATTCGCACTTCCCAAGTAACCCGGCAGCAAGAAATCGAAAATCGACCACAAATCCAGCACCGAATTCTCCATCGGCGTTCCCGTCAGCACAAATCGATGCTTCCCCCTCACCGCCTTCACCGCCTTAGCATTCTGCGTTTCCCGATTCTTGATATGCTGCGCTTCGTCCAAGACCACAAAATTAAATTTCCGCTCTCGATAATGATCCAAATCCCGCCGAATCAAGGCGTAGCTTGTCACCGTGAGATCGTGACCATCAATTTCATGAAACCGCCCTTTTCTTTCTTGCCCCTGCAACGCCAACACTCGCAGCTCGGGAACAAATCGCCTTACCTCATTCACCCAGTTGAAGACCAAACTAGTCGGGCACACGACCAACGCCTTGACGCAGCCCTCGTGACCCGGCCCGAACGACCCTCGGACCGCCCTCAACATAGCCAAAACCTGTAGCGTCTTCCCCAACCCCATTTCATCAGCGAGAATCCCTCCAAATTCCGAACGCCGCAGGAAATCAAGCCACGCCACACCCTTCTTCTGATAATCCCGCAAAACCGAATCCAGCGCACCTAAATAAGGCACCTCGACCCGATCCCCCAACAGTGCCTCGACCCGATCTCGCCAATTTACCTTGCCGGAAAAAGTCCA
The DNA here is from genome assembly GCA_024761205.1 of Limisphaerales bacterium. GTDB lineage: Bacteria > Verrucomicrobiota > Verrucomicrobiia > Limisphaerales > AAA164-E04 > UBA2970. The sequence goes on along the minus strand of JAMASS010000022.1, from coordinate 14,781 downwards.
GCCCAACTCCTGAATAGAAGCATCCAAAAACCCCGCTTGAACAGATGCAATCCGATACCCGCCATCCCGCTGCTCCGGGGCACAATCCCGCAATACTTCCTTAAACTCCTCCATCGCCTCCGTATCCAGCATGGCGATCTTTCCATTACTCAATCTACGGTGCGCTCGACCTGACAAAAGCCATTGCTGAATCTCCGCCTCACTAAACCGCGTGCCGGCATCTGAGGCATAAGCCACCCGAAAATCCAACCATTCGATTCCCGACGACCGGACCTCAAATCGCGGCACCACCGTTTCCAAGTGCTCCTCGGCGCTCCCTTGCAGCCCTTCCTCCAGCCGGACCTCCCAATCACGCGTTAACTTCGAGTACTCCCGCGCGAAAAAATCCACCACAGCATCCTGCCCTCGCAGCTCATACCATCCCCCGTCATCCGGTCCCCGAAACCCATAGCGAAGCACCCGATTCAACGCCTTGGGCTCGGCAACCGGATCTCGCGCCAAGTAACGCCATTTCGACTCAGGAGCCGGCACCCAGACCGTCTCATCCTTGGCACCCAACCCAAGCGTCAGCACCCGAGAACCATAGATGCAGCCAATCCGCGCGCGGAGCCGCGCCAAACCACCCGCCAATTCTAATGAAAAAGCCGGCACCGAAGAAACAAACTCAAATTGATCTAACGTGAAGTTGGCCTGACAGCTGGACTCACCCGCCAGAAAAACGCCGCTGACCCGCAGAAACTCCGGCACCTGAAAACGATTGAGCACCACCTCGCCTTGCAGCACCGCCGCACAACTCAAAGGCAATCCCATCAGCTGAATCCCCGAGTCGGAAGCCACATAAAATTTCTTTCCGGGAACCCACACCAAACCCGCAGTCGACTCTGTCACCTGCAACCGCACTTCTCCGGAATCCTCCAGCGTGACGGACATAGCCGGCACCCAAGGTCGCGCACTCACCGTGAGGGCCTCCTGCCGCCCGACCGACAAGCGCGGATGCCCTTCAATCACGGAAACCAACTCGGCGAACAAAGCCAAATCAAAGGGCCACATTGCCGGCGTCCGCCCCCCGGCCAACAGTTCAAGATGGTCTAGCAACCGGACATCCTCGGCTCCAATCCGATACTCATTCCCTACCGGCACCGCATTCAGCGGGCGCCGCCCCGCAGCCGTCTCGCCTTCAAAATAGAGAGTCACCCTGCCCTGCGCCAACCTCGCTTTCCAATTCGGCGGAAAGACCGCCCATAGTCTTAATGTCACATCATCATCACTAGCCGCAAACCGCCTCCGCAGCCGTCCCCTTGCCCTCGCCGCGCTCACGGTTCGCGTTCCCCCTCGGTCATTCGCTCTCGTCGCCCTCACCTCCATTTCCTTCTGCCCTTCCCGCTGCAAAACACGCAACCCGACCCCGATGGAATGCGCGCACATCGCCCCCCACTGCCGTGCCTGCCGACAAGAGCACAAATTCTCGATATCCACCTTGCTCTTGACCACCAAACCCGAACGCAACGAGCCGCCCTCCCCCGTTTGCACAACCCCCCTTAGCACCGGCGGCGTCCAATCTCCGCTCAATATCCGGCCATCAGCCAACAAGACCCGCGCCTGCTTCATCGCCTCCCAACCGGCGATTTCAGCCAAAAACCTTTCCGACAACTTCACCCCGCCCATAAACACCCCGCAATCTCGCAAGTCCAAATCTGATTTCGAGAAAAAAATGGATTCTCCCTCCGCAAGCATCCGAATACACCCACCTTCCATAAATTCCACCGCTCAGACGACGCCTCACAACCACGGCTTCCCCGACCAAACCGCCAAAATCCGCCGGGCTCCCCTGTCTGCCAAACCCCAACCGAGTTGAAGACCCCGCCACCCCCCCCCCAATGTAAGCACCGACGCCTCCCCCCCGAACCCGCCGCCCCAATCAGGGCAACAGAGAAGCAAGGCCGCCTTTTTCCTTTTGCCATGGCTTGCATCCGCTCCCTGCCGCAAGTTTGACATGAGGCCGATGCTCCGGGAACGGTCCATCCATTTATTTAGCTGTGAAACAGATTAAAAATCCTCGACATTCGGCAGATGAAGTCACTTTGGACTTATTGGCGTCGGAAAGCCGCTGAGCGAGGGAATGCCAAGGCGCAATTCAACCTAGGCGCGAGGTATGAAAAGGGCCGAGGGTATGCCGAAGAATGACGTTGAGGCGGTCAAGTGGCTTCGCCAAGCCGCCGAGCAAGGGGATGCCAAAGCGCAATTTAACCTTGGCGTGAGGTATGCCTGTGGCCAAGGCGTGGCGCAGGATGACGCCGAGGCGGCCCAATGGTATCGGAAAGCCGCCCAGCAAGGCCATGCCAGGGCACAATTCAACCTGGGCCAGATGTATGACTTTGGCGAGGGCGTGCCGAAGGATGACGCCAAGGCCAAGGCGGTCAAATGGTTTCGAAAAGCCGCCCAACAAGGTCATCCCGAGGCGCAATTTAACCTGGGCCGGATGTATGACCTTGGCGAAGGCGTGCCGAAGGATGACACCGAAGCAGTCAAATGGTATCAGAAAGCCGCCCAGCAAGGACATCCCGAGGCGCAATTTAACCTGGGCCGGATGTATGACTTTGGCGAGGGTGTGCCGAAGAATGACGCCGAGGCGGTCAAGTGGTATCGGAAAGCCGCCCACCAAGGAAATGCCTCGGCGCAATTCAAGCTTGGCGTGTGGTATTATTGTGGTAGGGACGACATGCCGAAGGATGACGCCAAGGCCAAGGCGGCCCAATGGTATCGAAAAGCCGCCGAGCAAGGACATCCCGAGGCGCAATTCTTCCTGGGCGCGATGTATAGTCAGGATGTAGGCGTGCCGCAGAATGACGTTGAGGGTTACGCTTGGTACTTGTTAAGCAAGGCTCGGGGATTTGAATATGCGGAGATGCTCGTTGAGAGTCTTGAAAAGCGATTGACACCCAAGCAGCGGACGGCGGGGCAGGCTCGGGCGGCGGCGTTGGACAAGCAGATTCCCCGGCTGCAGGCATAGGCTGTGAGATTGCCGAGACCAATTCCAAGCTACAACCTTTGATAGATTTGCCTTGTTCACTGTCAGCGAATCAGCGCACGGCAACGGCCACCTCAGTCTCTCTAACGCCGTCGCCTTGATTGCCGCGATTTCTTCTTGGGCCGGATTTGCTTCCTGTCCTTACTTGGGCTGAGACGAAAATCGATCTGTTTTTTGAAGGTGTCAATCTTTGCCACCTGAATATCAACTAGGTCACCGATTCTGATCACTCGGCGATTGGTTCGACCGCGGATTTCTTGAGTGGTGGTGTTAAAGACGTAAAAATCGTCTTCCAGGATGGACAAGGGCACCAGACCTCCGAGCCCGAGCGATTCGACATCAACAAAGAAGCCGAAATTGCGAACTTCGGTGACCAGCGCAGAATACGACTCCAACTGCCCAGACTTGATCTGACCGCTGAGGTAAGCAAAGAGTTTGACTTCCTTGCTGTCGCGCTCTGCATCGGCAGAGTTTCGCTCCGTTAACGAAATATGATCCGCAACCTTTTTCAAATCCGCAGGCTTGTGTTTCTCGAAGAGACTCCGGTGAGCCACCAAATCGGCATACCGCCGAATGGGTGATGTAAAATGGGTATACTTCGCTTTCGCTAACCCATAGTGCCCAATGGGAGAGGTGGCATAGCGCGCCCGCATGAGCGACCGGAGGAACCCAATTTTCAGGGCCTTGCCGATAGGTACAGTTGCCAGTCGTTTGAGGAGCTTTTGAACTTCTCTTGGCTGCTGCAGATTGCCACAAGGGATATTGTGTGACAGCACCTCCTCTCGATACTCACGCAGTTTTCGTTCCGCCGGGGGTTCGTGGATGCGGTAAATCGTTGGACTGCGTCGACTCATCAGGCGCGAAGCAATGGCCTCATTCGCCAAAAGCATAAACTCCTCAATCAGTTGGTGCGAAATATCGTTTTCGACGAGTTCGACGCGATTGACGGTGCCGTCATCGTTGAGGTGAATTTTGTTTTCCGGAAAGTCCAGATCCAAGGAGCCCGCACGAAAACGCCGCTTGCGAATGGCTTGAGCCAATTTGTTGGCTTGATGAAGCATTTCGCCGATCCGGTCGATAGGTTTTTCTCGCAAGATCCCCAAGGCTTCCTCATATGCCAGACGTCGCTTTGAGTGAATGGTGGCCGAATAGGTCCTCGAACGGATGACTTCCCCGTTTTCTCGAAGGACAAACTCGACGCACTTGGTCAAACGGTCAACATTTGGCTTGAGGGAACAAAGTTCGTTGCTGAGGGCTTCGGGAAACATCGGAATAACACGGTCGACCAGATAGGTCGAGTTCCCCCTTTTTTGCGCCTCCTTGTCCAGATACGATCCGGGGCGCACATAGTGGGAAACATCGGCTATGTGCACCCAAAGCTTCCATTCACTGCCACCGAGCCGGCGGAGAAAGAATGCATCATCGAAGTCTTTAGCATCCTCGGGGTCGATCGTGATCACCCCATGCCCTCGGCAATCCACCCTGCCCTCTCGGTCCGTCGCCGTGACTTCATTGCCCAGCCGCCTAGCTTCCCTCAACACGCTCTGTGGGAATCGCAGTGGAAGATCGTACTGACGCAAAATAGACAGCATGTCCACCCCCTCTTTGGTTGGCGGTCCCAGAACCTCGACCACTTCCCCTTCTGGATTTGCATGCTTTGATTCCCAAGTAAGGAGTTCAACGACAACCTTATCACCAGTCCTCGCCGGTCGGCTCACATCACGTGGGACCGGGACATAGATGTCACAATGAATTCTGGGATCGTCAGGGATAACATAGAGGAATTGTCTACCCCGTTGTAACGTACCGATAAACTGAGTGCGCCGACGTTCCAATATGCGGACAACCGTTCCGGTTTCTAGTCCCTCCCCCGCCTTCCTCTCGCAAGATGCCGGTGTGTCTCGACGAACCAGTACCCGATCTTCGTGTAGCGCAGTTCCCGTCGCATTGGATGGGATGAGAATCTCCGGCAGGTTCTCATCGTCGGGAGAGAGAAAGCCTTTGCCCTGGCGGGTTATCTGGATGCGCCCGGGAATCAGATCCGCTTCGGCCGGAATGATGAAGCGATTCCCCTTGATGCGGGCGATTGCACCGGACCGCTCCAAACGCTTCAGGCAACCGAGGAGGGCAGATTGTTTGCCTTTGGGGAGGGAGAGCTGAAGAGCGATTCTACTGGTGTTTGCCGGAGTGTAGTGCCTACTGTTCAGCAGCTTAAGTATCTTGTCTTCCATGATAGAGCGCCTTGATAGACACCGCTGAGAATTCCCTGCTATCGTTCTACTCGGCGGCTACCGTCTAAGACGAGAACCGAATCGACGTTTTCGGCGACCGAAACGTGGGAATGCGGAAGAGCGAGCCTTCTGAGGCTGAAATTCCGGGCTGGCTTTCTCCGGCTCCAAACCGAGAACGACGCTCCGCTCAACCAACATGCCCGTGAGACGCTCGATCTCACGCAACTTGCCCCAGTCTTCCGGTGACACGAGTGAGATGGCGGTACCATTTTCACCCGCTCGCCCGGTTCGGCCAATTCGGTGAATGTAATCTTCCGCCACATTTGGGAGATCGAAATTGATGACATGACTGATTCCCTTGATATCCAATCCACGTGCCGCCACGTCGGTCGCCACCAAGATACGCAACTTACCTTGCTTCATTCGGTTCATCGTTTTCTTGCGCGCGCCCTGCGATAAATCGCCGTGTAGCGGAGCGGAGTCGTGACCTTGAGCCGACAGCATGCTCGCCAATCGATCCGCCGTTCTCTTGGTCGCCGTGAAAACAAGAGCCTGTGTCAGTTCGTCGCGCTTCAAGCAGCTGTCGAGTAGGCGGTGCTTGTGGATGAGATTGTCCGCATGGTACACCTTTTGCCGAATCAACTCATGTTTCACTGTGTTCGATGTGAGTTGGATCGTCACGGGGTCCTTCAAGAGATCGTGAGCAATGGTGAGCACCTTGCCTTCCAAGGTCGCCGAAAACAGCAAGGTTTGCCGTTTTTTAGGCAGTTTCGAGGCAATGTTGCGAATGTCCCCAATGAAGCCTAGGTCTAACATCCGATCGGCTTCGTCCAAAACGAAGATGTCCAGACTAGAATAGTTGACGCGTCCCTTCTCCATGTGATCCATCAGCCGACCAGGTGTCGCCACCAATATATCGAGCTTTTTTTGGAGTAATCGTATCTGTGGTGGGTAGGCCATACCTCCGATCACACTTCCGTTGGTGAATTTGCAAAATTGACCTAAGTCGCGAATATGGGCATTAACCTGAGCCGCCAACTCCCGAGTTGGCGTGAGTATCAGAACCCTCGGCCCATTCCCGCCATGCCTCGGAACCAATAGCATCTTTTGCATGGCGGGAAGGACAAACGAAGCTGTTTTGCCAGTGCCGGTTTGTGCAGAAGCCAAAATATCCTTGCCCGCTAAGATCGCAGGGATGGATTCCCTTTGAATGGGAGTGGGTTTTTCGAAGCCACAAGCTTCGACTGCGCGCTGAAGGTTGTCAGCGAGATCCAATTCTTTGAATAATTCCATATACAACAATATCCCATGCTTAACCGATCAATAGACGGCCGGACGACTTTTTGACTCTGTTCGAACGAAGGTGGTAAATTCCATTCAGCGGAAACTCGCAACCTGATCCGTCAACAACTGCAATCCCAACTCAGGGGGATTGTCTAAAATCGCTGCCAACCAGATTTGCAATGGAATGGGACCATTCCACGAGAAAGGTTAGAAACGACTTATTAGCTTTCCTCAAGAGCCGAGTTACCCGTAAACCCGAAAGAGCTCGCGCGCAAGTAAAAACTTTGCCACCGCAGATTGGAAGGATCAGGGCCTGCTTAAGGTGGGGCGAGACTTGAAGCGGTTGCACAGCATTCGGCGAAGGGCTTGCCATTGACAGGACGAACAACGAAAGAGAGGCGCGACAGGCCGTACGGCTTGCAAGCGCCCCGGACTCTGCATGCCAGCCTTCCGAGGCGCCGCCAATTTTGCGCCTTGAGCCTGAACGCCGGATACTATACTGGCTTAGCGGTTCCCTAATCTTCGCACAACGTACCCGTTTCAGCCTGAGATCTCCGAGCTTTGCTAATTCGTCACCGCGAAATTGAAATAACCGATGAACATCTCATCCCAGCTTTGTTCGCCGAAGCCGACCTGTTGATTGGGATCTGGATTCCAACGATTCTGAGGCGAATTGTCAAAGACTCCAGAGACGCGAATGCGGGTGCCCCGAGGCAGAAATTTGGGTGTGGTCAAACGATACATCCGTTGCCAATCAAAATGATAATCAGGCGTAGACAGAAGGATCTCCGACGTTCCATCCGGGTAGTGGGCCTCAAACTGAAAACGCTTGCCCCGGTAGTGCATATGAGGGCTCATCTCGAAAAGCCAACTATCTTCCTGAATGTCCGCTGTGGCCGATCTCTGATACTCCCGATGGTTCGCCGGAATGTTAATATCGGTAGTAAACGCCGCCGTGGTCAACAACTGCCTCTCAGGTTTCTTCTCTGCCAAATAAAGCCCAAGCTTCGTCACATCACTGGTAGTTTTCCCATTGGGAGTGTAATGCTGCTGGAAAACAAATTCGCTACCCTTCGGCAGGAACTTGCCGGTGCCTTCCGGAAAGAACTCGGCATCCAAGCCGGGAACATAGCCGGCATAAAAACCGGCCAGCCCGAACTGAACGGCAAACAGATCCGTCGGATCAGAGATCATAAAGACGAGACTGTGATGAACAACTTCCGGATCACCGGGAATGACCACCGCAGCTTTCAACCAGGCGTCTTCGGGCACCGGACTTTTGACGACCAGATACCGATAGTCAATCACCCCGTCAGCGGGAATTTCTTGTCTCGGAATCTCAACGACATAATCCGGATCACCCAGCACCCATTCGGTCGGGGCCGGAAACGATGCGGTCAGCAGAGGATCTTCACCTTCACCCCGTTCCGCTCCCCCGTTAATCCACTCGATCAGCAAGGCTTTTTCCTCATCGGACAACTTCGTTTCGTTGATGAAACGACCGTATCGTGGATCGGCATGCCACGGGGGCATTTCACCCGACATGACTTGGTGCTTTATGAGAAGGGAATTCTGAAGAACGGCGTCGTACCCATCTATCGCAAACGGACCTATGTTCCCCTCGCTATGACAACGGGTGCAGTGTTTCGCAAGAATGGGCGCGATATCGTCAGCATAAGAAATTGGACCTAGATCGGGCAGATTCGCTGAATCTCCGGTTCCTTCGGCAAGCTCCACATCGATCGGTTCATTGGCAAAGTGTTGCAGTAATGCGTTGCGAAGATACGGATTACGAATACTCCCCGCTCCAGTGCTCACCTCAGAGCTCAACGCCCCCTTGTAAAACAACGTCCAATCTAACGAACGGACCGCAAAAACTTCCGGAAAGATGCTTGGCGTTAGATTTCGCGTGACCACCTGGCTCGGATCCAGGAGCACGGGAAAATCGATTCCCAGTGCGTCAGCCTCCGCCTTTAACGCGTCTCGGTCAGCATCCGGCTGGCAATGAATCGCCCAAAACATGACGTCGTCACCGTAATTCGCCTTCAAGTCTTGGATTTCCGGCAACATCGGTTCGAGAGAACTGAGCGATTCACCAACCGCCAAAAGGATAATCGCCGGAATGTGTGAGTGGTAGTAGAGCTCATGGACAATCCCATCCACATCAATGAGCTTAAAGTTATCGGCCCAGGGAATATCTCCGTTTTGGGCCTCACGCAAACGATAGAAACGACTGGGCTTTACTCGACAGACGGGATCGTAGTATGCCCGGGCCTTTTCTGGAGAATTGAGGCGCAGGACAGGATTCCAATGGGGAGAATTATTGATAAACTGTTGTGCCTCGAGGACCAGTCGCTTGCCTTTGGCAGAAGGCACATCGACGCGAATAGCATCCCCTTCACGGACGATCGACACCTCCAGATCTTCTGCACCAACACTATCCGCGCCAACCACCGCCCACGCAATCCCGACAACAAATCTAAAACTCCGAAAATCACTTGACTGCATAATTGATAATAATGATCTTTAGTTTTCGTACGTTGGTCAGCTCGGAAGCGAGACCGTCCAAATTCTTACTTCCCAGCGGCTTGTTCTTTGACTTCTCTTTCGGGCTTCGTAAAGGGAGACTGAATCAAGATTTTTATCCGTGCAAGAGAGAAAAATTGGTTGGAGGTAATTTATTGAGAGCTCGGCGGATGGGGCCTTTGATGCCGCTTATCTGCTGCGTGTGATATGCAGAAAGAGTTGATAGCCGGGACATAATGAGTGGCATTCGGGAAACATCATCCCGCTTGGGCGGACCATATTGCAAACTAGATCCGCGGAGTCATCTCCGTTGGCATGTCTTCTGAATTCATCCGCGTGGCGGATTGAGCATTGAAAAACCCAAAACCTGTCGTCAAAAAAGAAACGCAATGGATTCGCGAACTCTCCCCTTCCCTTTTTTGCGTGCGCGCGTTGCCACCGCCCCACCCTAGGATGACAGGCAGGCGATGGAACATGAAAGCAAACCGAAGCTCGGGCTGATCAGCGTAAGCCTCATGGGGGGAAGCATTGGCTGCTCGTGCCTTGGTGGCGGGCTTCACCCCCAGCGCCCTGATCCGACTCAGAGGCATCGCAACAGCAGCACCGGCAAGAGGTCGCCGACAAGAGCGACTGAATCATCTATTCCGTCACAACCACCGACCAGGTGCGGGAATCGTTGGAGGCCTGCCAATCGGTTCTTCGTCCGGGGCATGTTGTTGTCATCAACACCTCCACCGGCAAACCGGATGCCATGGTCGCCTTGAGAACCGCTTTGACGGAACAAGGCGTGAATACCCTGATGCAACAATCGTCGCCAACAGCATCGAATTAAGAACGAACCCGTCCTTGTACTCGTCGGAGGAGAATCGAACACTCTGAAGACGTGCCGACCGTTCTTCGACACCTTTGCCCGGAGGACCTTTCACCTAAGTCTCAACAGCACCGCCGCCCGCATGAAGTTAGCCTTCAATTTGGTTCTGGGCCTTCATCGCACGGTCCTGGCTGAAGCCATCAGTTTTGCTCAAACTCGATATCCCCGCAGCCAACCGCACTTCAAACTCTCAAAGAAGACACTTCCTTACTCCCATGTGATGGACAACAAAAGCGACAGGATGTTGCAACGCGACTTTCCGGCCCAAACCAAACTGGATCAGCACTTAAAAGACATAGCACTCATCCTCAAACTCAGTGAGTGATACCAGGCCACACTCCCACTTTCCACAGAGCATCACCAATTCTCGAGCCGACTCGTCCAAGTCGGCGATGACGCCCTCGATAACAACGCGATTTTGAAGGCATTCATCTAACAAAACAACACACCTCCACACCACCAAGTGCTCGGCAACAAACTGACGGGGGATGGTCTGCCTTTGACGGGCTTCCCAGTGATGCCTGGTTGACGGGCCTGACACTGAACCCCCGCAGGCGCAGTAAGTCCTTCGGACACAAGCTGACAGCAGGAAATTCGCTTTCTCCTTTGCGCGCAATTCGATGACGGCTCCATAATACGTACGCAGTCGGTGGTGGCCTTTTCAACCCCATTTCAAGAGCGGCCTAATTGACGATTTCCCACCCGCGACGCCCAACCCAACCATTGATTTCGGCCGACAGATCAGCCCATCCTCGATCGTTCCTGCGGTAGCCGCCATGGCTCAAAAAACCAAGCAAAGGAAGGGCAACTACAGCATCGCCGTCGCGGAGTGATTCTTGGAAGCAGCCAATCCAAGAATCCAGCAGTGATCGCCGGCAATGCCAACGAGAGCAAAGATTTGGAGGTGCCGCTGCTGTCCAAGCGCGACCGGCGTCCGGCATTAAAGAAGAACACAGTGGCCTTGTTAAAACAGTGCATTGACGAAGGCCTGTCCTAGCCGGCGGAGTCCTCCGAATGACGAGCAGACTTACGCCTTCATCGAATCGGGATCCACCCCCATTTGCTCGCACCACTCGCGATAGCTAAAGGGTGAAATCTCCGAAGGCTTGATCTCACTCCGCCCGCCCCAGAAAACATTCGTATAGGTAACCGGTATCCCCTCGGCCTGAAGGTGCGAATCAATGGCCGCCTTATGTTCGAGCAGCAGCGCTTTGTCCGTGCCATGCGCCACCCCCATCACATTCACATTGCGGAATTCCGGACCGCCCTCTCGCCAATAGGCGTGAGTCATGATGTGATGCCGCCCGACCTCCATTCCCGCCTTCAATTCCATGCCCTCAGGCACAGCCCAATGGAACAGTGCGTTGAATCGAGTCACCTTCTCACCCGTCTTCAACGTCTTCACGTGCTCGAGAAAAGTCGAGAATCGCCCGATGACCTTGCGCTCATTAAGATTCTTCGCCACCGCACAAAACTCATCAACCGAGACGCCGCCTTCGCCTGCCCGCAACGCCCAAAGGTCGCCTTCCAGTTCCTCCGGCGCGCACTCCCGTTTCAATGCTGTTAGGATTTTCCACTCATGGTCCGTCAAACTCACGAGCGCCACTTCTGTCGCCTGAGCCAACGACCCCGACTTGCTTCCCGGCGGCAGGCCGCGGCGCCGGACATGCCCGACACCAAGGGTGAACAGCCGCTTTGCCGGCATTAGTCGAAAATGTTCAGCACCGGTCTTTGAAGCCAGAAAAGCACAATGCCTTTCCATCGAATACCCTTCGGGCACCTTGAGGGTCGTCCATAGCTTGTACGTGGAACCAGGAGTCACATTGTCAGTCGATCGAGTGACCACATGGCCAGAAAACGGATCCTTCTCAAACATGTAGCCAAAGGCCTCATCCAATCGCTCGGGCGGCACCTGCCACGCAACCAGCGCGCCTCGCGCCAAATTCGTGGCCAACAATGTCTGGCGTATCCGGCGAATCGTCCCGCCGTGTAGCATGGCCTGAAGTCGCTCCACGACCGCATCTCGCTCCACACCTGACTCCTCGCTGATAGCCCCGATTGGATCGCGATGAAATCCTTGAATCCGATCCTCGGAAACCTTGAGGATTCGACTATTCACCGGATCGGTCGTTTCAATCGGTATCGTCGCTAACGTCATGCGCTGACGACTACCACACTCCCGAAATCACAGCAATGTCTCGTTCTCACACGACCTCACTTCTTCTTCACGATTCCACAGCTGCAAGGCAGCAAGATAAAAGCCGTCAAACCAATGAAATCGAGAATCCTACCCGAATGATCCCGTGACATACTGTCTCCTGGCAACTGCGTTCTTCCGCATGCAGAGAGAATCCCGAAAATAGGACGTTATCTACGGCAACAAACACAGCATGGCTTTTACCATAAATGTGTTTCAGCCAGACAAACCCAACGGAAAAGGGGCGCTCTGGGTCATCAACAGGGGCGGACACTCCTCGGGGGAAGCAGATCAGTAAACACGATTTTTCGCCCTTTTGTCCCGTGACTACACCATCCTTACCGTCGTTCACGGCAGCGCCCCTCGATTCAATCTGGTCGACATAGTGTCGGATATCCAACAAGCTGTCTGATTCGTTCAAACTCACGCCAACGACCTCGAGCTTGATGCGAATCGACTTGGTTTCACTGGAGCATCGGTCGGCGACGCGCTTGACCATGCTCACCAGCCTCCAAAGCATTCCCTCATCAGAGGCATCGGATCCTAGCGCTTTGACCAAGTTCAAGAGAGATGGAGAGATCGCGTGCTTCTTCGCACCCAGTAACTTGCTCAACTACGGGAACCCTGCTACCAACATTGTAGAGCACAAAAAAGAGAATTTGTTGTCCGATTGAGGCCTCTAGCAAACAGCACCAATGCCTCACAAAAACTGCTGTGCTTCGTAATACGACTCGGTAGATACGATCCTTAAACAAGGCCAGAACGCTATACCCAAACGGTCGGGCTGCTCCGGGTCGGATACAATCGTCATCTCAAACCGTGACGCCTTACCTCTCGGCAGGATATCCGCGAGATACTCCCATTCATTGGACAGCCCGTCCCCCATCAGCATCTGTTTGCCTGCCCCATACTGTCCATTCCTTAGACGCATCCGCCGGATCAAAGTGCGCTCTCCCAACCACGCCTTCAGCAATTCCACCGGTGCCCATCCAATCGCAATCAATGCACTAACATACTCGGCTCTCACCCTGTTAGCCGAAGCATTCGCCTCTCATCAGCGGGCTCCGTCGTCTCATTACTCGTGGAATCGGATGATCAAACTTCCATTTGTCCCCCATAATCTATCCGCACCCCATGCAAACTCGTTGTGCTCGCATGCTCGACGACCAACGAATCGCCAAGCTCAAAATCCTGATCATTAACCAGACATCGGGAGCCTCCACGTGCAGCACCTCGGATTCCAAGCCGCAGCAAGTTCATCTTCAGCCACTGGCGGATCATTGACCCCACGAACGGGAATGATCACCGCCCCGCTATCCGTTGTTCCTACGGTATCCGAAAACTCATCTGTTAACGACTCTCTTCGGGCCGCAACTCAATCAGGGCTTTAACGGCTAAGCGGACCACAAGTATAAGTCCATCCCGTTGCACCTCGGTCACGGCCCAGAGCAGCACTCCCCCAGGAAGCAGCCACGGTTCTTCCAGCGTGAAGCTTATATAATCCATTCCCCAACCAACCGAACCATTCAGCCCAATCGTCGCCGTCAACCGGGAAATATTTCAACCTTGCCCAAGATGCTCGTCCATTGTGGGACTATTAACCTCACTACTAGCTAACTGATCAGAACCCTCATCAAATTTCCAATAAACGAACAAGCCCTTAAAGTTTTCATGTTCGAGCGTGACATAGCAGCTCTTCCAACGCCGAATCGTCTCCGCTTCAAGCGAGGAATCCCATATTCTGATTTCGCACTATTCAGTCCTCCGGGGGCAGCTCCGCAACGGGAAGCGAGTCGCTCCGGGTGGGATATTCCCAGTAGCCGCCGCCTTTCATTACCGCGATTCCCTGAGCTTATGATGCTTTAGTGGGGGGAAACCGCTAGGCGACGGTCCGCTGCCCTGCTAGGCGGCGGCGATGCCAAAGGGCGAAGGCGCCCAAGCCCAAGGCAAAGAAGAGCGCATACTCCGAGGGCTCCGGCACCGGCGTGACAAACACGCCGAATCGGTAAGGAAGGCTTAGGCCCCCTTGGTTAAATTCTCGCCATCTACTCCCATCCAGATTCTGCCAATGGGTGTCGCCAATCGACCATCCCGGCAGAGTCCCGGAGTCCTCATTGGCCCGGTTTGTTACGCCTAGTCTGTAAAAATCAGAGTTTCCTCCTCCTACGTGCGTATACGTCAGCCAATAGGACGTCTCCGGTTCCAGGGAAATCGTAGTGCCGGCGGGCGACAGGAAGTCATACCTTCCATTCCTCAATGGGGCATCCCCCGTCAAGGTCGCCAGCGGGCTATCGAGGGAGCCGGGGGCGCCGGAGTCATCGTTTAAAATACTGATCCCAAAAGTGCTGGGTGAGCCTCCAGGATCACCAAAACCCCCGGTGATCTTGTCCAGCTTCCAGCCGGTGAAGCCTTCGCGAGGCGGGCCGACGGTGAACTGTGTCGCCATCGATTCACCACTACCACGAAGACGCATGGTATGCGTCTGCGGCTGTCCCAAGGTGCTGACGGCGATGATGCTCTGAGCAACGACGGCGGCGGGTTGAAGGGCGAGGGCGGTCAGGAGGGCGGCGAGGGTGAGCTTAAGCCCTTGGCCTGTCCGCCGAGGGCGGTCTGTCTTCAAGCGATAAACTCGGGGGGGGGGGGG
>JAMASS010000021.1 GCA_024761205.1 Limisphaerales bacterium | reverse complement strand
CCGGAAGGGTGCCCTGCTTTTCAACAGCCCCTGGCAGGACAGGGAGAATGCCCTTGCCGGACAAGGACTCGGCAACGCGGGGCGACAACCCCTTCCGCCCCGTTCTACAGCGCCAATGACCGGAGTTGGAATATGGTCAACATTCACAAGCGCGCCCTCATCCGCGCGCCCGAGGTGAAGCATCGCCCGCTACCGATCGGGCCCATAACTTATCATTCCGTTTTTATCGGTTTGGTGTTGCCCGATACGATAGACAAACTTCTTGCGGTAGAGCTGATGTTTGCCGCCGGCATGGGGGATGTCGTGTTGTCGAAGATTCCGTAGAGCGCATAAGAGTCGGCGGTCGGAGTCGAGCCAAATTTGTGATCGTGGCAGCAGGCACCCCTCACTCAGACCAAGAAGTGTTTTCCCTCAGTGGTATCCTTGATGGTGATGTGCTTGAGATCGTGAGGGCTGACGCCGATTCTGCGAGAGGTCGTTACAGCTGGTCGTGATGATTCGTTTCCAACGTTGCTCGTCATCCTGATAGGGAAGCGGATTTTCAGCAATCTGTTCGCGCACAAACTGAGCGTATGGCTTGTCCCGGTTGAAGGCATCAATGACGTAGTTTCGATAGCGGTAGGCTTTCGGTATGGGGAAGTCTGAGGCGTCGTCTGCGGTGTCGGCATAGCGGATCAGGTCCAGCAAATGAGCGCCTCAGTGTTCGCTGCGCTTTGGCGATGCCAGAAGTCGGTATCAACGCAGTGAAAACAGTTGAGGGAAATCATCTGCTAAGAATTGACGGACCTCGACTAGGTGCGGGGCAGGCTTGATGAGATCGAAAGGTGTTCGACGAATCGGGGGTGGGCCGCGGTGCTCCTTGCCGTCGCTGGAGGTGGTTCCCCTCGGTGGCGGAGGGGGTGAGGTGGCCATGGTTGGCAATCCCCATGCTTTCCCAACCTCCCGCCGTTGGAAAATATTTATTGGCGAGAAATCCGAGCTAAGCCCACAGGGAGACTTTCATTTTCGCCCACGCGTAGCCAATATACCGGCAGTGATTGGTCCCTGCGTCCTTGTCATCGTAAGTCTCAAGACCACGCCAAATGATCAGTTCAGCCGCCTCATCCCGCCGTTGGTAAATTCCGAGACGGCGATCCTTTATCTTCAGGACGGATTGGGCAATATCGGAGTCCTCGCTTGCCTCTTTCCGGGATTCCAATTCTTGGGAGAGCTCTGCTTTATTTGCGTCAACCGACTTGCGCTCGGAGTCATCGCCCATCTCAATCACGGACAAATCGTGATCGGGGAAATCCGCGGTTGGCCGAAGTTAGGAACGCATGAGACCCACCACGGCTTTCGTTCCTGCGGCATTCGGTGGAAGGTCACAGATCAGCTGCGGTCAGGCTCAGAGGGAGAAGCTAGTCTGGAATAATTCCCTTCAACGGTCTCGGCATCGCGGACTGCCTAGGTTACGAGCACTTTGAATCCAAACGCCCATTATCACTGATAGTCCTTGCCGCCTGCCTAACGATCGACTATCTGCTGGATCAGAAACTCTGCGATCAAACTCGTGAGCACACTGATGGACAACATCATCGCAGTCGCAACGCGTTTGGTTACCCGGTCCCAAAAGACCCTTGCCAACACCCGCTTAATAGGCGCATATCGTCCTTCTACACTCATCGGCTTCGAGCAAGATTGTCCTATCGAGCTTCAAAGCATCTTTAAAAATCCCTTTCAAGAAGACCAAAGGATTCCCGTTCCGACGCCGATCCTCAATGGCTTCTGCGAAGTTTTGCGGGAACTGACCGCCACAAATTAAGCGAACCACCGGGACTCGCAATGAGTCATTATTGACAGTCCCCCTCGGCACGCCATCCTGAAGCCACAGCAAGAATGAAAGTAAGAACTCGATTTGCACCCAGCCCGACCGGTTACCTCCATATCGGAGGCGCGAGAACGGCTCTTTTTAATTGGCTCTATGCCAAACATGCAGAGGGTGAGTTTGTCTTGCGTATCGAGGACACTGATGAGGCGCGGAATACCCAAGAATCCATCGACATCATTCTGAACGGACTGCGATGGCTGGGCCTCGAATGGGACGAGGGCCCGATGAGCGGGGATCCAACGGCTACGGCACAAGGTGAAAACGGGCCCTACTTTCAATCCCAACGTTCAGCAATCTACCAACGGTATGTCGACGAGCTCAAAGCGACCGGTCACGTCTATGAGCGAGATGGCGCGATTCGTTTCAAAATGCCACGAGACCCGATAACCATTCCGGACCTAGTCGTCGGCGATGTCGTCCGTAAATTGACGGACCGCGAGGAGCAAGACCCGGATTTCGTCATTGTCCGAGCCGACGGCAAACCGGTTTTTCATCTGGTCAATGTGGTCGATGACCTTGAAATGGGGATCACCCATGTCATTCGCGGTGAAGACCATTTGAGCAACACGTCCAAGCATCTCGCCTTGATGAGCGCCCTCGGACGGACCCCGCCTCAGTACGGCCACATTCCGCTCATTCTCAACGCCAATGGGTCCAAGATGAGCAAACGCGACTCTGGGGCCTCAATCGGCACCTACATCGATGACCATTTCCTACCGGAAGCCGTGGTGAACTATCTTTGCCTCCTGGGTTGGTCGCCCAAAAACGATAGCGAAGTTCTTCCGATTAAAGACGTGGTCAAACTTTTCGACCTACCGAATATCTTGCGACACAACGCCAAGTTTGACATGGATAAACTCCAGTGGATCAACGGGGAATATTTGAGTCAGCTGGATTCATCGCGCTACGCGCAACTCGCCCAATCCGCGTTTGAATCTCAGGGCTTTTCGTTGCATCCATTTGGTTCGGAATACGTCTACGAGGCCATTGCCACAACCCAAGGCAAGATGCGGGTGCTTTCGGAACTCGGCAGCTACGCTGGGTTCTATTTCAAGGGCGATGATGACATCGGCTACGATCCGGAGATGGTGGAAAAGCATCTCGTCCCCGCTAATATCAATAGTATGCAACGCTTGCGCCAAACGTTTGATGAATCAAAAGCGTTTGATCCGGATGCCATCCAAGCCATTTTCAAACAAACCGCCGAAAACATGGGGGTCAAGATTCGCACCTTAGTCCATCCCATTCGCCTCGCCTGCACGGGTACCACCGCCGGTCCAAGTCTCTACCATCTCATTTCCATCCTTGGCAAAGATTCGGTAATCAAAAGAATCGATCGCGCTATTGCCAAAGTTCACGAAGCCACATGAATCTGAAAGTATACATCTACGATAAATGTTCCACCTGCCGGAAAGCCCTCAAGCTTCTGAAGCAGCACAAAGTCGCCTTCACCAAAATCCCGATCCGAGAGACGCCACCCTCAAAGGCCGAGATCAAACGGATGCTCACCATTCAAGACGGTAATCTTCGTAATCTCTTCAACACTTCCGGGATGGACTATCGCCAATTGGGAATCAAAGACCAGCTGGCCATCATGGCGGACAGAACGGCGATCGAGCTACTGGCGAGCAACGGAAACCTGATCAAAAGACCGTTTGCTATCTCCAAATCCAGCGGAATGGTGGGATTCAAAGAGGCAGAGTGGAAAGAGAAACTCAACCTCTAAGAATCAACCTCAGCTTAAACAGGAAAACAAACGCCAGTTCGCCGAAGCAAGCTGACGCCGTCTCACGGAGGTGACTGGGAGGCTATAGTTGTCACGATCCTTAAGAAATTCAAACCTCAGTAAACCATTCGGATCAACGAAGTTGATGACCACTCCCTTTGAAAGATAGACATTTTCCCAGACACTTCAGCGACATCCCAAGGCGACCGAACAGGGATGGAGTTGATTGCGGTGACGACGATTCCGGGCTTTAGCAGCAGTGAGCGGCGGGTGGGTGGGTTCCGTCCGATCTCCGTAATCACGGCACCGTCCTAGCTTTTGAGTTCATAAAGTTCCGCCAAATCGTCATTGCTGGCTCGCAGCCTTAATCCAGTCGTCGGAATTCAGTCCTCCCGTGGTCGTCGTGGCGAGGTATCGTCTTGGTCACCGTTTTAGCCCCACTCTCCGGGCATGACCTTAATCTCAAGCCGCTGATCTGATCAAATCTACACAGTTTTAGCGGCTCGCCGATGAAGCGGGAACGCACCTGATTCTTCAATTGTTGGGCTGTGGTCACCGGCACGCCACCGACATCCACCTCCACACCGGCGGGCTGCAGCCCCCGAACCGGAAGCGGGTCCGTTCACATCCACGAGCGTGACAATCACCCCGCGACTAACACAGCCCCCAGAAATATCCGCACCCACAACATCATAGCGTCAATTGCATTACGGGCATTGCAACCTTTCCACTCGCAAAACGCTCAAAAGACGTGACACCTCGGGAGAATCCAAGCAAGAAGCACCGCGACGACCGAAAAGAATCACCCCTGGGATTGACTTATCGGAAATGCTCCGATTAACCTCTCAACAGGCTAGGGCTTCTGTTCATGCTAGAGATAATCGAAAAGCTTCTTGTGCTCCAAGATCGTGATCGGCAGGTCATTCACCATCGCAATCAATTAAAGCGTATCGGACCGGAGCGGGAGGCGCTGCTCGGCCAGGCTTCGGAGACTCAACAGGCGCTCGAAGAAGCAAAAACGAAGGCAAAAACAATTGAGTCCTCACGCAAGAAATTGGAACTTGACGCTGAGAGCAAACAGGAACTCATCAAGAAGTATTCCAAACAACAGTTTCAAACCAAAAAGAACGAGGAATACCAAGCGCTTGCCAACGAGATCAAAACTTGCAGGCAAACGATTTCAGAGTTGGAAGACCAGCAACTAGAGTTGATGGAGGAGTTTGACCAAGCCCAAGCGGCCATTAAAGACGCCGAGGCTGCGGCCAAGGCGGCCAAAGACCTGGCGACCGAGAAGGTGAAGCAGATCGACAAGCATGAAGCGAATCTTAAAGCCGAACTCAAGAAATTACTCATGGAGCGGAACGGCTTGGCCGAACACGTGGACGCTTCGGTCTTGGCAAATTACGAACGGCTCCTCAAATATAAAGGCGAGAACAGCGTGGTGGGAGTCGATCGAGGCATCTGCGCCGGTTGCCATGTCAAATTGCCGATTCAAATCATGATCAGCTGCAAGGCGCAAAAAGAAATCGTCACCTGCCCCAACTGTGGCCGTATCGTCTACTTTGCCGACGGGATGCAGGTGGAAGCTGCCGAATGACTCTTTCTCGATTACCCATTTAAGTCCAAAACGCCCAGCCCATAACCAACATCCAACCAAATTCAGTTGTGGCAACCACAGTCATCACTAAATCAACCGCCAAAATAAGAGCGTTATGGATTCAACGAACCACCACTCTTTGCGTCCTTCTTTCATTGGTCATCATCGCTTGCTCCACAGTGCCGGAGACTGGCCGACGGCAATTCATTCTTCTATCCGAGGCGGAAGAAATACAGATGGGTTTCAGCAGTTTCGAGCAGATGAAGAAGGATGTCCCGATCAGCACCGACAAAAAGCTGAACGAACAACTCCAGCGAGTTGGCAAACGCATTGCGGAAGTGGCACCACTCAAGAATGCACAATGGGAATTCGTCCTCTTTGACAGGCCCGAAGCGAATGCCTTTTGCTTGCCCGGGGGGAAAGTTGGCGTCTATACCGGCATTCTCCCCATCACTAGGGATGACGGCGGTCTGGCAACAGTTATTGGACACGAGGTGGCGCATGCCGTCGCTCGACACGGCGGCGAACGAGTATCTCAGTCCGTTTTATTCCAGGCGGGCGGCTCGGTTCTGGGAGCCGCAGTATCCGGCTACGATCCGAAGGTTCAAGCGTCCGCCACCCAGATTTACGGACTAGGCACACAACTAGGCTACGCCCTCCCTCACTCAAGAAGCCAGGAGAGCGAAGCCGATCACATCGGCCTGCTCTACATGGCCGACGCCGGATACAACCCCAAGCATGCCATCACATTCTGGCAGCGATTTGGTGAGCACAATCAGCAGGCGGGTGGAGCAGGTGGCAGAATGCCCTGGTTCCTCCGGACTCATCCGTTGGACGAGAACCGAGTCAATAATCTCAAGCAGTGGCTCCCGGAAGCCATGGCTCGGTACCGCAAACCATAGATCAAACCCGAGACCCCTTATAGCCAAGATCGTTGACAACATTCTTGAGACCGTCGGGAACACCCCCTTGGTGCGCCTCAACAAAGTAACCGCCGGCATTAAGGCGACAGTACTTCTAAAATGCGAGTTCTTTAATCCACTGGGGAGCGTCAAGGATCGGATTGGCAAAGCCATGATTGAGGACGCGGAACGGCGCGGCATCATCGACCAGCACACAGTCATCATCGAGCCCACCAGTGGTAACACAGGCATCGCCCTCGCCTTTGTCGCCGCCGCCAAGGGCTACAAGCTCATCCTGACCATGCCGGATACCATGTCACTGGAACGGCGAACCCTGCTGGCAATCCTCGGGGCGGAACTCGTTCTCACTCCCGGCGCCGTCGGCATGAAGGGCGCCATCGACAAAGCGCATGAGTTAGCTCGAGAAATCAAGAATTCTTGGATACCACAACAATTTGACAACCCGGCGAATCCTGAGATCCACCGCCAAACAACGGCCAAAGAAATCTGGGAAGCCACCGACGGCCAGATCGATATACTAGTGGCAGCCGTCGGCACCGGAGGAACCATCACCGGCTGCATGGAGATGATCAAGCAGCGGAAACCGAGTTTTTCTGCCATCGCTGTGGAGCCCAAGGATTCACCGGTCATCAACCAAACCCTCGCCGGAGAACCCATCTGTCCGGGAATGAACCGAATCCAAGGCATCGGAGCCGGATTCGTACCATCGAATTTTCATCTCTACGATGAGTCGAACACACCGCAGATTGCCGAATGTATCCAGGTCACCAGTGGCAATGCCTTCATGATGGCCCGCCGCTTGGCCAAGGAAGAAGGCATCCTCTCCGGCATCAGCTCTGGCGCCAACGTCTGGGCAGCCCTCCAGGTGGCCTCACGACCGGAGAACGAGGGCAAAATGATTGTCACCGTAGGGTGTTCCACCGGAGAGCGCTACCTCAGCACCCCGTTTGCTGCGGAGGCACGTGCAGCGGTTTCATGAGACAAAGACCCATACCAGAGCCAAAGGCTGCGGTTCAAAAAGAGGAAGGTGGTGCGCGCGGTTGGGCAATCAATGCGATACGTGGAAGGTCTATGCGATTGATTCCGGGAGCATCGCGAGGTCGCCAAGGTCTCAGCCGGTGTCCGTCCCTCTGCAGGAAGGGCCAAAGCCGAGGGGGTATCCCGCTCGCTGAAGTAGGGTTCGACGGCCCCCAAGGAAAGGCTCCCTTAGGGGCGAATGGAAGGCGAATGGCGAAAGGATAGGCAAGCGTTCCGGCGGCAACACCCTTGAGTGTCGGGCGCGACCGAAAGCCGCCGGCGTGACGCCGGGAAGCTTCAATCGCGCGTTCCGTGCGGACGGCCCGCGACCCGCAAGACTTGATCCTAGGGGGTAGTGTGGTCGGCCGGGAGTGAGTGCTTTGCGCAAGGCCCGCCAGTGGCACGGGAAGAGGCTGCTTGAGCAGAGCCCCGCGGGGAAGGGGGTCGCCAAGCAGCCGGGAAAGCCCCACGAAGACGGATTGGGGGAGAATGTGGCGATACCTGTGTGAGTAGGTAATGGATTGCTTGGCCGGACGCCAAGGCAGTCTCCGGGCTGGATGCAAAGCCATGTCGCTTCAAAAGCCCGGGGCAATTCTGGAGCCTCCCCGTGTGGGGAGCCGAGGGCATTCCTTGGCTGGACACCGGTGAGAGCAATGGCCACTGGTATCCCCTCTTTTCTCGCCCCGCTCCAAATCATCGCTTTCCAAAAATTGAGCTGCGCCCTTGGGAATCTTCGGGTGATAGTTATTGGGCTCGTTGTTACCTGGTCAGGGGAGGATAGGCCGTTCTGGCTAGCGAGCAACTTCGCGTTATTTCGGAGTGTTCAATTCGGATCCTCTCTGCCCATAAGATTAAGGGGGATGAATGCAAGTTTCCGGTCATTTTGGGCCCAACAGGGAGGCAACGATTTCTTCGTTCACGCCGCCGGTCGGATGGTGGCGGAAGATTCGCTTATGAGACTCCAGAGTGGCTCGCATGGCTTCGATATCATCCGCTCTGGTTCACCTGGTTTGGTTCAGAAGGTCCGAAAGTTTCACGATTTCAGGAACCAAGACTACCCTAGCGGTGTAGGTGTCGGTCGGGATAAGGGCGTTTCCTCCGTGGGCGGGGCGTCTGTGTTGAGGATGAGCTCGGTCTTCGGCGTTGATTGTGGTCGAGAGCATTTCGAATCCAAGCTCAGGGTCGGCTTCCTTCTCTCCGCGCGGTCCAGAGAAGGGCTAACACTGCCACTGTTGTTGCGCTAGTGCTGGCCAGACCTCGTTTACGAGCGCCTGAGAGGAGCGGCGATTCAGCCTTCGGGTCAAGTGTTTGGTAGATGTATTGCAGATTCGCCGTTTCCGATGTGAGTGGGTTCTCAAATCGCGAGAGATTCGGGAAGATGGTCTCTAGGAGTGAATGTTCGGGTGAAGTCCGAATGATTGATGGTCAGCACCTAGTTGCTGGCTCCCAGTATGCTTTGAGGTCCGAGCTAAAGGCCGCTAGCACGGTGCTCAGCTCGCTCATGAGGTCGGCATGGGAACTTAATTGATTCTGATGCGTGTCGTAACGGCCAACACTGCAGAAGAATAGGTGTTGGCGATTTGCCAAGCAGTTTTTTCCGGTAATCAATTCGGCGATTATCTTCAGTTTGTCTCCCAGATTGGTTTGTGTGTTGGCGAAGAGGGGCGTCAACATTCACGCCGGAATTGGCGGATTCGATCAAGGCGTCACTGATGAAGCCTTCATTGGCGCGGGCGCAGCGCACAATTTCCGAGTATGTCTTTTACCGAGCGCGTTTGAATAGTTCGCCCATACCCTGCGGGTTGGTCGCGCCGTTGGGTGTCAGGGCGTATTGCACCACGGAGTCAGCGGTTCCGACTGGAAAATTATTGATCGCGGGAAGCGTCACCGACATTGAGGCGCGACCGTTGTTGTGGGCTGCGTTCAGCAGATTCGCTGTGCGCCCGCCCCAGCCATTGGAGAAGGGCTTGTCGGGCACAGAGCTTTGTCATTGAACCCATTGATCCGAGAGGGAACACAATTGCGCGGGTACTGTCCCATTTAGGTACTCGTCCCGTTGGGCGATGGGATGCGCTAGGGTGCTGATGTTGGCGACAAATGAGAGGTCGCCACTGTTGTATAAATCGGCCATTGGCTCCAGACCTGGGATGGAGGCTGTATTGCGCGGCTCCACCTCTGGGTTCGTTCGGGTTGTGAAGCGACGAGGTTGGGAGTGCCAGCATACCGTGAGGTGCATTATAGTCTGCTCGTGAAGGGTGGCTCTGCGTGGGCTCTAGATGTTATTCGGATCATTGTCTCCGAAGAGGAACTTACGATTAGTGCCTTATAGTCCGGCGGCGGATTTGCAGCCGCAATGGTGGGCCTCACTTGTGCCAGTGCGTTGACCAATCCGGTGAGTCCTAGTGAGGTGCGGGTAGATTGGCGAAGAAAATGTTTGCGGGAGGTTTGATACGATTGTTCGTGCTTGTTCCTTATTGAATTTCTATTTCGTTGGTTTGAAGTTGGTTTCGTTCGAGTTTATTGACTAGTTCTGCACCAAGGATTCCGGGGAGGTGGCGAGAAGATGCATTCCGTATCGGCTCGGCACTCTGTTCCCTACATCACGGACAGCTTTGATGATGGAGTGGATCGCGGATTGGGTGCCGAACGTGCGTAGCAACGCGAGATAAGCCATGATCGGCTCGCGGATTTTTCCATGGCTGATGTTGCCGAGCAATTCGAGACTGTGGGCCTCATAGTCAAGGAGGATCGTCCGAATCACTGTGCCGAGGTGGCCTCTCACACCGGCATTGTTGTCTTTGAACGCTGAACTGCCCCGATAGACATAACCGCGACTGGGGTTGCTGGTCACTAGGCGTTAATCAGTCGATTGTTGATAAACGGCGCGATATGGGGGTGATGGGACAGGATAAAAGGCTAGCCTCACCGCAGCTGATCGTGTGATCGGACTGCGATCATCCATCAGCTTTGCTGATGATTGTGGGCGTTTGGTTCCCCGTTTCTAATGGAGCCGAAGTTGAGGGGATTGCTGGCTCGTAGAGCCCACTCTTGTTGGTCAGCGGCATAGGTGTACTCATAGAGGCTGGTCGGATCAAGGGTGAGTTGAACGTCAATCCGCCCCGGTCGTCGCCATAGGTATGGTTGATTTTGGTAATCAACGTGTCGACTTCTGCCGGAACGGGGTCAAAGGTCGAGCGAGCGAGAAACTGAAGGACATCACCCCTCAAGTCGTTACCGGTAAGGGTGTGGATCGCGAGAGGAGGCTCCGGGTGGCTCGAAGGTCGTGGAACCAAGCTGTTGCTTAAATTGGCCACGGATTTCTCCGCCCGAATAGTTCGCCGTGTGGATGTTTAGATATAAACTCAATCCGTTCTGTTGAAACAGCGAAGCGATCAGATTCTGACCAAGCTATAAGAACCCACGCCGGGAGATTTCAGACATGATCGGTAAATTGCCCTAGCGGTGCGCTCTTGATGATCGTGCCTGGGGCGTTGTTCGGATCGCTCGGGGGTTCGCTTGATGTATGTGAGCTGCGGTGTCTGCATGGAGGTCAGACTATTGAAACGGGCGGATATGTGAGCGACATTGCGCGGTCTGTGGATCAACAGCGTCGTGATTCCGTAAACCAGGGTATTGTCTCGGTTCTCAGCCTTGGGGGTTGCGACGAATAGTGTGTTGTTTTCAGGTTTGTCTTCCGCATCGTAGAGGGTCACTCGCTTGGAGATTGGATTGCCGAGTGTGTTGGTGGCGTTCGGCAAGATTTTGAACTCGAATCCCTCCGGGCACTCGGTGGGGGAGTCGCAATGGGTTGAATATAGACGTTGGCACTGGCGGTGGACGCCGGAAGCAAGACGCTGTCGGTTAGCAGCGTTCCGTTGCCATCGGTTACGATGTAGTCTGATAGGCTGCGCCGTCTTGGGTGAGGGTCCGCTCCCGGCGGCAGTAGGAAGGTAAGCGAGCACAGCGAATCATCGATTGCCAGAGCGGTGGAATCTGTCGACGGCGTTAGGTGAAACGTAACCGGCAGGGTTGCATTGGAGACGATTCGTCTAATGCGCTTTTTGGCGGCTCGCTGTTCCTTTTTTCACATGAGCAGGCTTTTATGAAGCTGACGGTGATGGTTCCGCCGTCATACTGATCCGTATCTGTTCCGTTTTGATATTCCTCGAGATTTGTGCATAGGTTGCCGTCAGCTGAATCCTCCTCTTCAATCTTCACCTGAACGCCGACGGGGGATAGTTTCCGGTAACGGATGGCTGCGGGATCGCCGTCATTGCGTGTCTGTATTCCTGCGAGGAAAAACGGTTGTCGAATGTTCCGCCGAAGTTGAGTGGCGTCCAGGCCTTGGTCATGGCCGCAGAGCTAGCCGTGGTTTCGAATGTCTGGCTGTTGGCGTTGAAGAACGACTGTCCGGATTTAATGGCCACATAGTGTAACTGTTCCGGCAAATGCGCGCTGTCATTAGCTTTTTTTCGTCCAGCTCGGCCAAGAAGTCGTTTGGCGTTATGGTTCCAATCCGATAGCCGACTGCGGATGCCTTGTTGACAGTAGTGACTTGTCCGATGAGAACCGGCTCCGTCGAGAAAGGGGAGGGAAAGGTATACTGTCCTGAGGTTTGCAAGATTCGCAAGCACAAGGTACCCGACGCTCTCCTTGACATGGGTGACTTCTGTGTCCCGGGGACTGCTCCTCCTGGAGCTAGAGTGCCATTTTCCGCCACTGGATGTATTCATTCGAAGGGTCCGGGATTTGAGCCGAACTGCGTTTGTTCTTGGGTGAAAATCAGAGGGGGCGGGGAAAACTTCCGTTAAAAATGGATCATTGTAGCGTTATGATCGACCTAGGGGGCTGTCGCAGTCACGCGTAATCATGCGTCATCCAACACAGAATCTCCGGTGAAAACCACGATGCGAGTGACCGTTTCAGGAACCGGATATTTAAATGAGGTCGTCGTGATATTCCTGAGGCGGACCAGCAGCGTGAGGGGGAGCGTCCTCGGCGACTTGATTTTGCGCGCCTTCCACTTGGGTAGAACCACGGGAGTGGTCTCGAAGGAGGCTGAGAAGACGAGAGTTTGAACTCCTTCAGTCACGGAAGCCAATCGCCCGACTTCCCAAGTCTTGTCGGCGAGTCGGTGGATTCTTTCTTCAAGTGCCAAGCAGTTCACTGTTTTGGCACCATGATCTCCATTGAGGTAATCGTATTCGTTTAACTGAAGCTCGAAGCTGTTTGCAGTCACATTGCGAATATGAGGGGCGATCAGATATGGGTCATTGGCGCTGATTATACTGAGAACGACTACGGGTGGGGACAAAAGATTCTTCGAACCAAACTAAATGCCATTTGGTTGATGAACGTTGGGTGATGTTGAGTGGTGTATCCGATGCACTGATTACCAATGAACTCGACTTGGACGGGGATATCCCAAGGGATCAAGCTAGTGGCGATGTCCTAGAGCAGAGCTTCGAAGGTTTCTTGACGCATACTAATGGTTCAGGGATAGCGCATATGGTGAGTATTGGGTGAATGATGCCCTTCCGGAATAAAAGGAACAATCGGCACCACGAGTACGTTGCTGAGACGTTGGACAATGGTGTTGCCGTCCTGACGGAGTACAAAGTTATGTTTTCCTAAAGCAAGGTAAGGCCCGTTTTATTCGATGCCTCCGGTCGGAATAATGATCGTTGACTTGCCGACGCCCAGCGCATCGCGCATTTCCATCCACGTCATTTCCTCGACGGAAACGGTGGCGACGGCTTTGATGGAGTGGGGACGTTCCGATCGATGGGCGTGGATGCGTTGACATACCGCTGTTCGGCGCGGGATTGTGCTGCCTCTTGGGCTATCGAATGCAAGAGCTTTGCTCGAAGAGTAACATTAAAAGGAGACCAAAGCGGGCAATCACGGTGATGAGATGACGATAACCGGTGTTTCGTTGTGGATTCTGGGCGGTTGTTGCCATAGTGTTGCAATCTGTGGCTACCAAACAATTCCTTAGGGGGAGAAAAACGCGTCTTGAGTAAGGCCACTGCTTCAGCGTCTGCCTGTCGCGTTTGACTCGGTTGGCGATCCCAGCCTCTATGGGATACCAGACCCATCACCAGCTCCAGCACATGGCTAAGGGACATGGAACCGAACTCAGCGAGCATGACTATCAGTCCTCCAGACGTCCCCGGTGTCATATCCGCGAGTGGTCCAGTGCCGGGTGGATAGTTGAGTCCTTGGTCGAGAAAGAATTCCGGAGTAGCTCCGGTGGGAGCTACTCCGAGTGCGTTGATGTCCCTGACTTTGTTCGATCGTGAGTCGAAGATCAGCGCCTGTGCTTCGCCACCCCAATTGAGACCATCATACATCGTACAGACGCGGTGGCGTCGACTGCGTTCTCTCCAGTTAAAAATCATGGTACCGGCCGTGGCTTCTAAGGGTTTGTCGGTGATGGGGATCCGATCCAATGCCAACCGTACAAGGTAGGTTTATCTGTTTCCGCGCTGCAAAGACGAGGAAAGGCACTCAGGAAAAATAACGATAGCAGTCTGGCACGGGTGCTTTCCGGTGATGGAAGGAGGGTTGGTCCACAGGGATCCATGTGCCGACGTATTCATGCCCGATGATACGCCTGTGATCAACCAGCGAGGGCACTATTGTTCGGTACCAAGACATTTTGCTTTGCTTGGGTTGATCGATGGTTGTGGTCGCCTTGTTTGTGAGGGCACGCTTCCCAAGGGGCGGTTTTGATGTCTTGACACTCAAGGAGCTCTACCGCTCTTCGAGGGAAAAACGATGGGCTTGAACTGGCAGAGCAGCCGGATTGGCAATTACCGGATGTCATCGTTTATCCGACTGGCGGCGGTAGTGGACTCATTGGTATGTGGAAGGTCTTTTGGTGAACTGACGTCATTGGGTGGCTCACTTCGGAACAGCGTCCCTCGAATGGCGGCATGTCAGAGCAGCGGTTGTTTTCCGATTGTTGACGCTTTCCGTTCCGGAGTACGGCATGCGGAGATATCTGTTGATCCGGCGCCGGCTGCTGTGGGGATTCCATGATTCTAGATGCCGAGCGAGCGGTGGAACGGCCGTTGCGGCCTCCGAGAGCGAAATTCTCTATTGGATGCAGCAATCGGGAGGGTTGGAGGGAATTTCATTCTGTCCAGAGTTCGCCATTTGTCTGGCGTCGATTGTTCAGCTTATTGACGATCCAGGGGCTATCGAAGCAAGAAAGAGTCGTCCTTTTTAATACGGAGCCGCACAAAAATACCCGGAAATCATGAAGGTTAAGCTCCCTGTCATCGATCCTGGCAGACCTGATTGGGTGAACGCGCTGGTCTAGTATGAAAGTTCCCTCGAATGCTGGGCTTTGCACAGGCTCGGCAGGGTGTCATCAAAGAGGCGGAGTGACTTGGTCTCGAGAGCGGATGATTGGAATCGATTCGGCCGACGAAATCCGCCAGTTCTGGCAGTTCCTTCTGTTGGATATTCCTCCCTCATTTGCTGGCTTGCGAACCCTCGGCCTCGTATTCTTCGAATAAGGGGTGCGGCGCTCGTTCGATCGTGTGGAGGTTTTCAGCGAGATGCACCAGCGCCGGCCCGCCCTCAAGTAGGTGTCCCGGGGCAGGAGGGTGTTTGAACGGAAAAATGAGCTTGAGATTGGGTCAAGCTCTCAAGGGCTTTCATGATAGTATATGCGGGTCCAGATAGCTCTCCTTGAATGCTTCGCTGTTCTCTTCAAAGACGGTGTGGACGTGAAGGCGCCGCATCGTCTTCGCGAGCCGGAAATGGGCTTGTTTTAGCTCGTCGTAGATTTGTTCAAGATGATGGGATCGCCTGGCCTATACCAGATCTCGCTCGGTCGTTGCCGCCCGGTAGGCGAGGATGGCGAGGCCGCCAACTAGGGGGCTGGCGAGCAGGTAAGGGAAAACAATGAGGAATAGCTCCTGCTCAAATTTGTTTTTTAGCGTTCGATCGTAGATGAGGAAGAAATCAATCACGATGGCTGCCAGAACTAGGGGATGGTGATAATTATATTGAGGCTCAAGGTTTGTTTCATGGGATTTTTAATGGGGCTTACGGTGGTCGGAGGGGGCTGTCAAGAATGGTGTGTCGGTGATTTCGCTCCTTCCTGAGCTCAGTGGAGTCTTGGGAGTCAAGGAATTTAGTTTTCCAGCGATCGTTGTTTTGTTTACTCTTTTTTGTGATGAAGTGTGTTGGAAGGGTTCGTTGTCTTGCGGTGGTCGGGAGATATTACCTGTTTGTATTGGGTTTGATGGTGTACCAGATCATGCGGGCCACGTCTGGGAGTTGGCCCGCGTGGAGAGGGATTGATGGATCAGGAGCGGCGGCAGGCGGCAATCCCCCGGTGCAATGGTCGGAAAGTAAGAACATCCGCTGGAAGATCACCCTACCGGGCAAGGGGCACTCTTCACCCATTGTGTGGCAGGATTCAGTGTATTTGACGGCAGCGATTCCTTATGGAGATCCGGTGGAACCGGTATTCAATAACGCGCCCGGTGCGCATGATAATTTTCCGGTCACTCAAAACCGCCGCTTCGTGGTATTGGCGGTGAATCGTCAAGATGGGAAGGAGCGATGGCAGACTGAAGTTGTTCGTGAGTTTCCTCATGAGGGCGGTCACTATGCGGGCAGCTTGGCTTCGAACTCTCCTGTTACCGATGGGGAACGTATCTATGCGTCTTTCGGTTCTCGCGGTCTCTATGCGTTAAATCCGGCAGGCGAAGTTGTTTGGAAGCAACGCCTCGGGCGGATGGAGACCAAGCACGCTCATGGGGAGGGTAGCTCGCCTGCTTTGAGCAAGGGGGTATTGGTGCACAACTGGGATCATGAGAAGCAGTCTTTCTTGGTTGCGTTCAATGCAAACGATGGTGAAGAGCGATGGCGAGTTCAGCGGGATGAATTGACCTCCTGGTCGTCGCCTCTGATCGTTCGGCATGGGGCACAATCACAAGTCATCGTGAGCGCCACCAAACGAGTCCGGTCTTATGATCTGCATACCGGAAGGCTGATTTGGGAATGCGCGGGTCTGGCGCATAACGTCGTTGCCTCTCCGGTCGCAACCAACGGCATTGTGATCGTGGGAAACAGCTATGATAAACAAGCGATGATGGCGATTCGGTTAGAGGGAGCGAGGGGAGATATCACAGGAACCAGCGAGGTCGTCTGGACGCTAAATCGAATGACTCCTTATGTGCCCTCACCCTTGATATACGATGATACGCTCTACTTCTTGCGACATAATCAAGGCGTGCTGTCCTGTCTTGACCCGTTAACTGGCAAGGTCAAACGAGGTCCCTTTCGGCTTGGAGGACTGAGGGAGATTTTCGCCTCGCCGGTTGGGGTGGCTGATCGGATCTACGTAACCGGGCGAAACGGTGCCACCCTAGTATTCAGTCATGGCGAGAATCCCCGGGCGTTGGCGCTGAACCAATTGAACGATCAGTTCAGCGCTTCGGCGGCGATTGCCGGAGATGAAATCTACTTGCGGGGCGAGAAGAATCTCTACTGTATCGCAGCGCCCGAATAGGTGTGAATGTCAGGCGAGTGACGCTTGATTATAAGGGGCGGATCTTGATATTCCGATACGCTACTTCGTTGCCATGATCTTGCAAACAGATGTGGCCTTTGGCGGGTATTCCGAAGCTGGGTATGCGATTGAATTTAGTTTTGCTCACCCGTTGGTTCCAGTCGTCGCTTCCTTTAACAAACTCGTAGTATTTCACTCCGTTCATCCAGAGTTCCCCTTTGTCTTTCGTGATCTTAAAGCGAACACGGTTCCATTGTCCGGCGGGATAGGTTGCGTCGATGTCCGACTTGTAGAGTTGGTACAACCATCCCGATAGCTGTGAGTCGCGGCCGTCGACGTTGTCTTGGATTTGGATTTCTGGTCCGGTCATCCAGGCGGTTTGGCCTTCCTCACTGACGTGGAACATGATACCGCTGTTGCCGCCTTTGGATATCTTGTACTCCAACGACAACTCGAAGGTCTCAAACTGCTCTTCTGTAATGATGGATCCGGCGCCCCGGCCGGCGCGGATGAGCGCGCCGTCGATTACCTTCCAGCCATCGCTAATGACGTCTTTCTGGAAATTTCGCCACCCCGAGGTTGTTTTGCCGTCAAACAGAAGCCGCCAACCGTCGGCGACTTCGGCGGAAGACAGCCGGTTGTGTTCGGCCGCGCGAAGCGGCAGTGATAGGAGTGCAAGAAAGATGGTGAAAGCGATTCGGTATTTCAAGTGCATGCGGGGCAGTGTAGAGTCCGGGGGCCGTGATACAATCAGAAACACGGTCAAAATCGAATACGGTTCATCCTTTGACTTTTACGGGGTAAGAACGGTCTTTCCGTGCAGGTCCCTAGCTGCGTGGAGTGTGTTGTCTTCCTGGAGTTGATGAGCGGTAGCGACTTCTGAAAAGGACAGGTCTTCGCCGATATTCGGCTTGAGAGCACCGGACTCGAGCCATTTGGTTGATGTCCTCGGCGCATCGACATTGTTCGTCTGGAGCCGCGTTAAACATGGCGAACCTGAGTGCTGAGCAACCTTTGACATAAAAGGGGCCGATGGGAAATGTTGGCCGCGCGCCCCGGCCGGCCATGATCACCAAAGGGCCGTTTTGGGCCAGGGCGTCAATGCTTTTCTCAAAATTTGGTTGTCAAGCGGTTTCCCAATAGATGTTGACGCCTGAGTTGGTGCATCCCTTGATTGCTGAGAGGACGTCTTCCCGCGAATGGTTGATGGCGTGATTAGCGCCGATTTGTTTGCCGGTTTGAGCGCGGTTCTCGGAGCCGGCGGAGGCGCTGACCGTTGCGCTCATGGCTTTGGCGATTTGGATGACTATGGATCCGACTCCTCCGGCGCCGCCACTGATAAAGACCGTTTCCGAATCCCTGATCCGTGGCTCTTTGGCAGAGCCCCGGATGCGCCGTGATTGCCACTAGGGCGATTGAAGCCACATCTGTATCAGACGTGTTGGGGAAAGTGGCGTTGTATCCTCAGGCACCGATCCCCATGTTTGAATCTCAGGACGTTCGATCTGACCGCCTCGACCGCACCGGCGAAGTCGCAACCAATGGCAAAAAGATTGGGCAGGGACATGGGAATCAGTCCGCCCCGAATATAAGTGCCGATCTGATTGACGGATACGGCTCTGGCTCGGACCGGCAACTCCGTGTCATTGGGCATGAAAATCAGGAGTTCTCCGTAGTGAGATACTTGAGGGTAGACCGGGTTCAGTGAGATAAGCTGCCTTCATGGAAATCTTGCGATTGGTCAGGGATCGCGGCGGCGAGCGAGTGGATCGTTGGTAGCGAAATTCAGGCTTTGGTCGATAAAGTCGGTCGATGTAGGTCTACATGGCATCTTCCTGCTCGGTAATCGATTGCACGAGTTTAAGCTGTGTTCGGGCGCGATCGAGATTGTGAATTGGGCGGTGAGCACAAAAATTAGTGGCCGCCTTCAAGGTAGTCCGTGAGGAAGCGCATTCTGATGGTCAAAGCAATCAGCTTTCCGGAAAAGCCAAAAGAGACTTCTCAGATTTGTTGAGAAACGAACCGGTGGCCCTTAGCTAGCCTTTGGCAAGCTACTTGAAGGTTGACAGATGCATGATGCCCCGTGAGAGATCTCGTTCGTCCTCAAGTGTCGGGGTGGTGGTGGTTCTCACCATATCGCTAAAATCGTAGAGAACCGACCCGGGCATCACGGTATCGAGCTCCACGACACACATCGCTTTGCCGGTATCTTGATCCAGGCATGATATTGTTAAATTTGGTGTCATTGTGGGTCACTCTCTCCGGGATCTCGCCCGAATTTAGCTGATCCAGGATGACGGCGAGAATGTCTTCGTGTTGAAGGCAGATGTCAATTTCCGCTTTGGCGTTTTTGGCTCGATTGGACATGATCTTTTTTAACTGCTTTTAGAAAGGCATTGAAGCGATCTCGCGTGTGATGAAATCGGGGAATCGTTCCGTGGAGTCGTTGACTGGAAATATTTGAAAGGAGTTTCTGAAACTCACCAAAGGCAACACTTGTCTGATAGTCTTGCCCCGCCGATTCGAAACTCTCAACGTTTTCGACAAAGATGAATGTTCTCCAGAAAAATCGCCATCTCCATTGACGCCATTGACAAAGTAGGAATCACCCGTACGGGTAGGCGTAACAATGAGGACTCGCTGAGTCACTTCAGGCAGCTGTTGCGCTTCCAGACGGTTTCAGATGTGAGTGGTTACCCGAGTCAGATTGGCCATCCCCTCCTCGGGCGATTTGAAGACATGGCGGTTGATCTTCTGATGAATAGAGCGAACGTTCACGGCTCCTTGAGCATAGGTGGCGGTGTAAGTTTCGTTAAGGTGGCCGATTTTACACGGTTTCGCGTGGAGAATTTCGCCGTAGATTTGGAATTTGTTCGAAATCTCTCCGAGTTGCTCTTCTCGGTAAATGGACATAGCGCCCGTGGTATCCCCCTCGCTCGGCAAGACGGGGTTACTGCACATTATTCAAAATGTCGTGAGTATTCTAGCAATCATGTGTCAGTTCTGAAAACCTTGGCTGGTTGGGTGCTGGGCTCGAGACAGGATAGGGTTTTGATGATTTAGCGCCTTCGGTGGGTCGAAAGCCGTTTGTAAACATGGCGGATGCGAAAGGAAATCGCGAGAGCGTTGGGCTGACGGTTGTGGGGAATCCGGTGCCGTTAAGTAAAGGCACCCTGTATCTTGTTGCGACGCCGATTGGCAATCTGGAAGATATTACCCTTCGTGCATTGCGAACCTTGCGCGAGGTGGATATCATTCTTTGCGAAGACACTCGGCACACGGGCCGCCTCCTCAAGAGCTACGATGTTCGGAAGCCGCTGCTCAGTTACCATCGATTTAATGAGCGGGGGCGGCAGAATCGGGTGATTGAATACCTCCACGACGGCAGTACCGTCGCCTTGGTTAGCGACGCGGGAACTCCTGGAATCAGTGATCCCGGAGTCCGTCTCACCAGGACGGTTTGGGAGGCGGGCTATCGAGTGGAAGTGGTGCCCGGACCTTGCGCGGCAGTCGCCGCTTTGGCTAGTAGTGGATTGTCTACTGAGGAGTTTCACTTTGTTGGCTTCTTGCCGGTGAAACAAGGACAGCGAAGGAAGACCCTGGAGAGACTGAGTCTGCTCCCGGGAACGGTTGTCCTCTATGAATCCCCATACCGGATTTTGAAACTGATTGAGGAGTTGAATAGGTTGTTTGCGGAACGAAAACTGGTGGTTTGTCGCGAATTAACCAAGAGATTTGAAGAAGTGATTCGAGGAACGGTTGCCGAAGTTCGAGGCAAACTCATGAAACGAAAACCCAAGGGCGAGTTCGTTGTCATGATTGGGAGGGCTGGATGACCGCGACTCTGCTTCGCACGGAAGCGGGCTGTTGAATCCCTTGCTAGATAAAGCTCGATCATCTAGCTTCCAGCCGATCGTGGAAAACAGAATGACTAATACGACACCGGGACCGGAGCCTGAAAATCTTGAGAGGACGATGTCCGTTGATTCTCTTCCCGTAAGAATATTTCAAGACCAGCGGGCAATGGCCGCTGCGGCTGCTGCCGAGGTGGGAGCGTATTTGCGAGACCTCATGAGCGGCAAGGAGAGTCTTCGCATCATCCTGGCGACAGGAAATTCTCAGATTCTTTTCCTCTCACGATTGATCGAGGATTCGGGTATAGATTGGTCGCGCATCGAGATTTTTCATATGGATGAGTACCTCGGGTTGCCTGCCGATCACAGCGCCAGCTTTCGGCAGTACATGAAAGATCGAGTCGAGTCGCTGGTAAAGTCCAAGGCACTCCACTATCTGGCTGGCGATGCGCTCCTGCCGCTAGATGAGTGCAAGCGGTATTCGGATTTACTGGCGGAATCACCGATTGATCTCTGCTGTCTCGGGGTAGGAGAGAATGGACATATCGCGTTTAATGATCCTCCGGTTGCTGATTTTGAGGACATCCATTGGGTGAAAATAGTGAAGCTCGATACGGCTTGCAAACAACAGCAGGTAGGGGAGGGTCACTTCCCTTCTCTTGAAACGGTGCCGAGCTATGCGCTCACGCTAACAATCCCTGCCTTATGTGCCGCGAAGAAGATAGTGTGCCTCGCTCCAGAGAGCCGGAAACGGGAGGCGATCCGGGTTGCTTTGAGAGAGCCGATTTCTACGGATTGTCCGGCGTCAATCCTCCGCCGCCAACCTCACTCGACATTGTACTTAGATGAGGATTCGGCAGCGCTGCTCTAGCGAGCGAAGTACTGTTTTTGCTTGAGAAATCGCGGTCGCTGGAGTAGAAAAAGTGGTGCGTGAAGGTGCCCCGTCAATGGACGGTGATTAGCTGGCGTTCGCTCATTGAAAAGTGGATTGTCGAAAGGGAATTTACCCTGCCGTGTTCGTGTATCGAAACAAAGTCCTTGGACCGTAAGCAAAAATAAATGGAGTGGTAGCCTCAGGTATGGCGGCCGACAGGCCTTGACTGGAAGTCGAATGTCACCAGGCGAGCTCCCCTTGTTTCTATCCTGTTCAAAGGGTCTGTTACCCACGGCACAGTGCGGGGTTTTCTTTTTTCCGAGGAGAGAAAGCTCCTCTTTGATGGCTCAAGAAGATCTATTTGAGAATCGAATTCGAGTAGCGGGGGACGGCAGCAATCCCAAGGGGGACGCGGCGGCTCCAAGCGAATGGGAAGGTGCATCCAGCGTGCCGCTTGCCGCCCGGATGCGGCCCAAGTCTCTAGACGAGTACGTTGGACAGTCTCACATTCTGGGACCCGGTTCTTTGCTGAGGCGCTCGATTGAAGCCGACCGAGTGCAGTCGTTGATATTCTATGGGCCGCCCGGCACGGGAAAAACCACCTTGGCTCAGATTATCGCTCATTCAACAAGGGCCAAATTCGAATGTCTGAGCGGGGCGGAATCTAATGTCGCTGATATGCGGGCGGTGTTGCGAGGTGCCGCTAATCGGCTCACGAACACGGGCGTTCCCACCTTGCTTTTTATCGATGAGATCCATCGGTTCAATAAAACCCAACAGGACGTCCTCCTCCCTGATGTTGAGTGTGGTACGGTCAAGCTGATTGGGGCCACGACCCACAATCCGTTCTTTTCTGTGAATTCACCGCTCGTCTCAAGATCGCAGATCTTTGAGCTGGAATCATTGAGTGTGGAAGAGATCAGCAAATTGTTGCGGCGGGCAATTAAGGATGAGGTTCGCGGATTTGGAGGGAGACAGATTGAGGTTACCGAGGAGGCCGCTCGGCATTTAGCGACCACCGCTGATGGCGATGCTCGTAAAGCACTCAACTCCCTCGAAATCGCAGTGCTCACTACACCGGTGAGTCGGGATGGTGTCACCTCGATCGATCTGAAGATAGCGGTGGAGTGCATTCAGAAGAAAGCGGTAGTGTACGATCGTGACGGTGACGGCCACTACGACACCATTTCGGCCTTCATCAAGTCGATGCGTGGTTCCGATCCAGATGCGGCGCTGTATTGGTTGGCCAAGATGATCCACGCTGGGGAGGATCCCCGATTTATCACACGGCGGCTACTGATCTGTGCGGCGGAGGACGTCGGATTGGCGGACCCGATGGCATTGGTTTTGGCAACGAGTGCCCATCAAACCGCGGAGTTCGTGGGATGGCCGGAGGCAAGGATTCCAATTGCCGAAGCGGCGATTTACATCGCCACAGCGTACAAGAGTAATAGTGCTATGGCCGCAATCGATGAAGCGCTGACTGATGTTCGGAACAATCCTACAATTCCGGTGCCCCAGCATCTCCGTGATGCGCATTACAAGGGTGCGTCTGAGCTGAGAAGTGGGGTGGGTTACAAATACAGCCATGAATATGTGGGTAACTTTGTGCCTCAGGATTATCTAGGCGTTGAACGCCGATATTACTCACCGTCGGATCAGGGAGCGGAAAAGAAGATTCGTGAGCGGCTCAGGCGTTGGCGTGAACACCTTTCCCGGGATTGAACCAGCGATGACTGAGTCTTTGGGTGAGATATTGTTTGTGAAACCGAAAATCAACAGCGCGAGTTTGGTTGAGGAAAAGGCGCAAATCCGCTGCCAAATGCGCTCCCTGCTCGAGCGAGTGTCTCCTGCTTCGAGGTCAGCGGCGTCGGAGACTCTGGTGCGTCAGCTGCTAAGGACCGAACGGTATCGCTGGGCGGAGGCGATAGGAATGTACGTGGCGACGGGTTGGGAGATTGATTTGGGTGAGGCGATGTTAGCAGGTCTTGATCAGAAAAAAAGAATGGCTGTGCCTCGATGGAACGGAGGGACTGCGGAGTATGAGTTCGCCCTGATCGATCGGTTGAGTGAGCTGGTCAACGGTCAGTTCGGGATTCGGGAGCCGCATGCGGATTGTCCGAGAATCGAGGGGAATCAACTTGATCTGGTTTTGATCCCGGGGTTGGCGTTCTCTTGCAACGGTGTGAGGTTAGGGAGAGGCAAGGGCTTCTACGATCGTTTGCTGAGAGAGGTTCGAGGGCATCGCTGCGGGGTGGCCTATGAATTTCAGCTGGTGGAGATGTTGCCGGCAGATTTGTGGGATCAACGAGTGGAATCAATCGTGACGCCTCGCCATTGGATTGAGCCAGAATGAACGTGATTTTGAGATGCTAGTTTTTGCGTTCAGTGGATGGCCCGATCTTTTGTTAGTGATCGTTGGGATGCTGCTTGCCTTGGTAGGAGTGAACGTTTGGAATCTGGCACGATTGCGGTCCATGCGTTCCAAGGGGCTAGCGATTTTAAAGGAGGCTCAAGGGAAGGCCGATCGGATTACTACCGAAGCCCAAGAGAGGGCCAATTCAGAATCGGAGCGCATCCGCCGTGAAACGGAGGCTCGACTTGATGGGAGAGGGCGTGAGCTGGCACAGCGCGAGAAACAGTTTCAAAGTCGAGAAGAGATACTCAGTCAGCAACTGCAAAGCCTTTCCAAACGAGAGTCTTTGCTCGAGACAGGGCAATTGGCGTTGGCGGAGAATCAACAGCAGATCAAGGATCAGACCGCTGCGGTAAATGCGTTGATCGACGAGTGGCAGGATCGGCTTGCAGGGTTGGCAGAGCTTACGCAAGCGGAGGCTCGGGAAGAGCTTTTGAGGTCCATCGAGCGCGACGCTCAAAGGGATGCCCGTGATCTCACCCGCAGAATTGTGGAGAAGGCAAAGAGGGATAGAGAAGAAGAGGCGCGCCGCATCATCAGCATCGCCATTCAGAGATACGCCGGTGACCACACGTCGGAAACGACAACGGCTTCTGTCGCTCTAAAAGGCGATGACATCAAAGGGAGAATTATTGGTAGGGAAGGACGCAACATTCGGGCCTTTGAGAACGTCACCGGCATGACGGTCCTGATTGATGACACACCCAATACGGTGGTGCTCTCTGGCTTTGATCCAGTGAGACGCGAGATTGCGAGAGAGAGTATGGAGCGACTTATTGCAGATGGACGCATTCACCCGACACGGATAGAGGAGGTCGTAGGGAGAGTTTCGTCAGAGATTGAAGACCGCGTATTGAAGATGGGAGATGAAGTAGTCTGCAAGCTGCGTCTGTCCCCCGTCCATCCGGAAATTTCAAAGCGCCTCGGCCGGCTTTATTTTCGGCAGAGCTATTCGCAGAATGTGTTGGATCATTCAGTGGAGGTCGCGCGCCTGACGGCGCTAATAGCGAGTGAACTGGGGGCTAACGTAACCCACGCCACCCGGGCGGGGCTATTGCACGACGTGGGGAAAGCCCTTGGCGACGAGATTGACGGTTCTCATGCCATTGCCGGCGCGGAATTCATTCGCCGACACGGAGAGAGCGACGAAGTAGCCAATGCGGTGGCGTCACACCACGACGAAGTTGAGTACGAGACCGTTTTGGGAATTTTGGTGAGCGCTGCTGACGCCATCAGCGCCTCGAGGCCGGGGGCTCGATCGGAGTCCATTGCGTCCTATGTAAGTCGACTTAAGGATTTGGAGGAGGTGGGGATGTCATTCGCGGGTGTTGAGCGTTGTTTTGCGGTGCAGGCAGGCAGGGAGGTTCGGGTGTTTGTACGGCCCGAGGAGGTGGCTGACGATGCCGCTTACGCGTTAGCTCGCGACATGTGCCGAAAGATTGAGGAACAGGTCCAGTATCCCGGACAAATTAGAGTGATGGTGATCCGCGAGGTCCGCTGTGTCGACTACGCCAAGTAGTCGTTTATCGTCCTTCAGTGATTCCGGTGGGTAAGCCGTGCTCCCAGGTTCTGGGGGAACTCCAAGGTCGCGCCGAAGCGTTTTGTGTCTCTCCTGTCGCACATCCAACCCCAGTGGCTAAGAGAACCAGTGCTAGTCCCGTAATCATCATTAAAGTCGATAGCCGGCCTCTCATAAGCTGACGTGACTCTGGGCGGGCTGCTTCTAAAACGGCTTTAGTAAAGGACTGTATCTCCAACCTGGATATCCGCCTGCTTCCAGCCCGGGAGAACGTTTGCGATGCTTTGTTCAGCGTTTAGCGTGGTGATCTGCACTTTGCCGACCAGCTTTCCTTCTCGACCTACCATAAGCTTTCCGGACTGGCGTGCACCATGGTTCTCACCAATGTTGACGACGACAAAATCCCAATTGTCCGCCACCGCAACAACGGCGCCTTTGAGACCTTCTTTCATAGCGATCTCTGTATCAGGACCTTCGTACTTGCTGAGGTCGTATTTGAGTTGGCTGATTTCTCGGAGCAGAATTTCACGCTCGGCCTTGCTGGCGCTAATTTCTTCACGCGCCGCCAAAAGATCGTCTTTCATCGACTGAATCGCTTGGATATCAACTCCCAAGGCCCGCCACTGAGCCAGCTTCCGCTGAGCGTCATTACGCTGTTCAGCGGTCGTTCTGAGTTCAGCCTCAAGCTCATCGGCCCGTACTCGTTGTTGTTGAGCAATCCGCTTGGTGTCCTCCAGTTGAGTTTCGGTGTCGGCATGTTTGCCAAGAAGCGTTTCAAGGTCCACCTTAGCCTGTTTCTCCGCAGATTCCGCTTGGCGTTGCGCACTAAGGGCACGCTCCTCGTTTTGCTTGGCGGTTTCCAAATCGGTGGTTAATTCGGTGATTTTCTCCTTAACCTGGAATTGACTGACGCCAAGGGCTCCGACACCCAGCGCGATCACAAGAATGAGACAAGCTTTTAGCATCTTTTGGAAAACATGTTTGAGTTAGGTAATCTAGGTAGATCGAAATGATGTGTCAACTATCGCTTCTTCGCGATTTCTAGGGCTATTTAGCCCGGTTGTGTCTAGTTTCAGAGGGAGCTGCCACTGGCCTGTATTTGCCATCCAAATTTCACCTCGCGGACCAAGTTGTCCCCTGACCCGCGAGGATTGCTGACCTGCTCAGTGTTGATTTTGTAGCAAGTACAACGCCGAAGGTTAGTTCTTCTTAGAACTTTCTTTGACATTGCGCTCCTGCTTCTGAGTCGTCCAACGAACCAGTTTTGCCGTGTATTGGCGTT
This sequence comes from Limisphaerales bacterium, assembly GCA_024761205.1. Classification (GTDB taxonomy): domain Bacteria; phylum Verrucomicrobiota; class Verrucomicrobiia; order Limisphaerales; family AAA164-E04; genus UBA2970. Next base: position 57,883 of record JAMASS010000021.1, on the reverse strand, counting down.
CACCGGTTTTGAAGCACGAACCCCGAACTTGGAGATTGGGCCTTAGCAAGTCAAACTTCGCAGGGATGCCATCTCGCTCAAACTTTGTCTCCTTGGTGACCTTGAAGGTGCGGATTAGTTGGTTCGATTTGTTGGCCAGTGTGAAGGTCTGGTTCTTGGGGTCGGTCTTTCCGATTATCCCTCGAAAGGGAATGGGGCGTTGCGGGTTCTCTTTTGCTGATCGGAGGCCGGGTTCCTTCTGTTGTGCTTGACCGAACGTTGGTTCGGCGGTGAATCCAGCCATTGCGACGAGTAGGATTGTCAGGCGCTTAAGCCATGGGCGTTTCATCATATGCTTTCTCTTTTTTCTCGCGGTGTGAAATCAGTATTCACCGTGCGAATTCGGAACAGAAGAAACCTTTTAATGCAGACGGACGCAAGTTAAATATCTATAGCACTTCTTAAAAAGGAATCATATGGCTGTAAAGGGGCTCAAATTTCCGAATTTTGGCTTGATGATGTTACGGCTCAATTGGTCTGACTGATCGGGCGGATCAGACGGATTTTCTTCGAGAAAAGGAGGGAGAACCCTGGAGTGAGCTTTCTTAGCTAACTCAAGATTCGTTTGCCTTCATCCAGGAAGATTCCTTGGAAATTCATTTCCAGCGCCTTGGCGTTGGTTGCTTTGGAAAGGGCTTCCGATTCCGACACCACACGGTCCTTGACGAGTTGAAAGAGCGCTTGATTGAAGTTCTGCATGCCGTCTTCGACGCCGGTTTCAATGGCTGCCGCAAGCTTGTCCAACCGGTTCTCCTCAATCAGCTTTCGGACCGTCGGCGTATTGATCATGATTTCAATCGCCGGGATGACCCCCCCCTTAACCTTGCTTACCATGCGTTGACAGATCACGGCTTTGAGCGTACTCGCCAACTGCCTCCGAATTTGATCGCGTTCCTCGGGTTGGAAGAAATCAAGGACACGAGTGATCGATTGAGAAGCGTTGGTGGTGTGGAGGGTCGAGAGAACCAAGTGTCCTGTGTCGGCGACGCTCATGGCTGCTGAGAAGCTGATCGAATCGCGCATTTCGCCGATCATGATTACGTCGGGATCTTGCCGGAGGATGTGTTTTAGGCCGGCGGGAAACGATAAGGAATCAAGTCCGATTTCTCGCTGTTCGATGACTGATTGATTGTCAGTGAAGACGAATTCGATCGGGTCTTCGAGGGTAATGATGTGTTTGGCAACGCTCGAATTGATTTGTTGGAGCATGGCGGCGAGCGTGGTGGATTTGCCGCAACCAGTCGTCCCAGACACGATGACAATGCCACGGGGTTCCATCGATATCTCCTTGAGTTTCGGCAGGAGTCCGAGCTCTTCAAAGCTCGGGATATCCGTTTTCACGTAGCGCATGGCCAGACAAAAACTACCTTTTTGCTGGAAAAGATTGGTGCGGAAACGTCCGAGCCCCTCTGCGTAGTAGGAGAAGTCGATTTCTCGTTCTTTCTCGAGGCGTTCGTTTAGGTGCTTGGGAACGATATTATCCAACACTCTACTCATCCATTCACTAGTAGGCTTGGGCGCCTCAATCGGGATGAGTTGCCCGTCAATGCGGACAATAATCGGAGCACCGATTTTGATATGAATATCGGAAGCACCACCGTCGATAGCGACCTTCAGGACACGGTTAAAGATTTCCATTTATAGGCTTGTAAGATTGCCTTAGAGGCTAGGTTGCGCTTGCACCAAATCGGAAATCCTCTCCTGAACATCTGGCAAAACGCCTGTAAAAATGATGGAGACAACATAACCGGCATGCTTGTTTCCGATGCAACCGACAACGATTCCATTACACTGAATTTTACCGGCCTGCGTGGGGGACTGAAGGTGAATCGCGAGTTCGGTCCAAAGGGGAACCTCGCTCAATGACAGAAACTCAATACCATTATTCTGGAGATGAACCGAATGGGCTGGCAGAGACAACTCCATTTCTTTGTTGGTCACGGTTACCGGGTCAAAAACTCCAGACGTATCAAGTTTAGATGATTTCATATTGGGTTGTATCTCTCAATCTACCATCAAATAGCCTTCCGTCAATCTCACCCTTGGTCACCATTCAATGACCGCAGCGCCCCAAGTCAATCCGGCGCCAAAAACAATGATCAAAATCAGGTCGCCTCGCTTAAGACGCCCCGATTCCGCTGCTTCGTCCAGGGCGATCGCGACCGATGCGGCAGAAGTATTGCCATATCTGTCCAGATTTACGAAAACTTGATCCTTTGTGGCCTTGAGCCGATCTCCCACCGCGGCAATGATGCGTTTGTTGGCTTGGTGAGGGATGATATGCTGGATTTGCGAGATATCCAACTGACAGCGGGTGAGGACTTCCTTAGCTGCGATGCACATTGCATTGACGGCGTTCTTGAACGTTTCGCGCCCGTCCATGCGCAGGAAATGGAGTCGGTTGTTGACCGATTCTCGGGTAGCGGGAATCTGCGACCCGCCCGCCGGCATGCACAGAAGCTCGCCTTTGGTCCCGTCCGATCCCATGGCAGCGGTGAGTAGTCCGTGCGAGTTAGGGCGATTTTGGAGAATAGCCGCGCCAGCGCCGTCCCCAAAAAGCACACAGCTGTTACGGTCCTCCCAGTCGATGATGGTCGAGAGTTTTTCCGCGCCGATGACAAGGACCGTATTGTAGGTCCGCGACATGATAAACTGCTGTCCGATTTCGAGCGCATAGATGAAACCTGAGCACGCAGCCTCCAAATCGAAGGCGGCGGCGTTCGTGGCGCCGATCATCTGCTGCACGAGACAAGCTGTCGCGGGAAACAGCATGTCGGGGGTGATGGTGGCCACAATAATGAGCTCGACCTCCTCGGGTTTGACGTTGCCTTTCTTTAGGGCGTCCATCGCCGCGTTTGTCGCAAGATGTGAGGTGTGCTGGTCTTCTGCAGCGATGCGACGTTCCCGAATTCCCGTCCGACTTGTGATCCACTCATCGCTCGTATCCACTAATTTGGCAATATCTTCGTTGGTGAGCACTTTCTCAGGGACATAGGAGCCGACCGACTGGATTGAGCAGGTTCTGCCCTTAAACTCGTGAGCAGCTCGGGGGTTGACGAATTCGACTTCGCGGTTAGGGAGTGTCATTCTGTCTCTATTGCCATACTATTGGTCTGTTTGAACATGTCATTGGCTACAGCGACTTCATCAACGATTCGTTGATTGATTTTTTGGACGAAAGTTTCTGTGGTCATTTTGATCGCATTCCGTATAGAACGGGATCGAGCAGAGCCGTGGGCAATGATGACGTCACCGTTCAGACCAAGTAAGGGGGCGCCGCCATAGGCGTCAGGGTCCATCCGGTTTTTGATTTTCCGGAGCCCCCCGCTGGCTAGGAGTGCGGCCAGATGGCGAACGGGGTTGGCGGTAAGTTCCCTTTTCAACCAACCGAATAACCCTTTCGCGAGACTTTCACAGGTTTTGAGGACGATGTTGCCGACAAATCCATCACAGATAACGACGTCCACCCGATCATTGAATAGATCGTGTCCTTCAACATTCCCGACGAAGTTAACGTTGAGCTCCTTGCAAAGTCGAAAAGATTCCAAGGTTAATTCGTTTCCTTTCGTATCTTCCGTACCAACGCTGAGGATACCGACACGAGGTTTGTCATGCCCGAGGATCTCCTCAGCGAAGGCACTGCCCATGATTGCGTAGTGGGCTAGATGGATCGGCTTACAGTCAATATTGGCTCCTGAATCCAGCAGGACAAATTCCTTATGAGGCGTGGGAATGACGGTCGCTATGCCGGGACGGTCCACACCGGAAAGGCGTCCGAGCTTGATAGTTGCGACGGTGACAACACCTCCGGTGTTGCCGGGGGAAACAAAGACGTCAGCCTGTTTTTCCCGCAAGAGATCGATGCCCTTGGCGATGGAACAATTCTTTTTTCTGCGAATCCCATCAATCGGTTTGTCCTCCATGGTGAGGACTTCATCGGTGTGAAGGATCTGGACCCGCTTGTCTACTTGGGAGGTGAGACTAGGTTTAATCTCGTCTTCCGGGCCAACGATAGTTGCCAATGAGATTCTCGGCTGCTCCGCGAGGGCCTCATAAACACCGGAAACGATGACACCGCACCCATGATCGCCTCCCATGGCGTCGACGACGATCCGCATAGGCACTGGAACTGAAAGGGAGTCGTTGGTGCGGTAAACCCGGCTGAAGATCAGCCAAACGATTCGATGTTGATGACTTGGCGGTCTTTGTAAAACCCGCAAGCGGGACAAACTCGATGAGGAACATAGGGCGAGGCGCACTGTGGACAGGTGCTCAATTGTGGAAGCCTAAGCACACTGTTGGACGCTCGACGTGCCCGCTGCTTGCCGCGGGATGGTTTTCTTTTTGGTACTCCCATACAGCCAATAAATCTTACTTGCTCTCTCTCAATCCAACTGCAACTGATCCAATACGGTCCAAGCCGATGATTTCGCTTCGGCTTTAAGTTGGTCTTCCGAGGAAGCTATGCCTTGACCCGCTGAATTGCCGATCCCTCGGCAATCTTTTGTGCATAACGGATGCTGCGGTAAAGATAGAAGTATATCTTCGCGCAGGGCCTGAGTCAAGTCTATGCAATCATTATCCACGGGCATGGCGTTTTCACCGTTGAGTTGGATGATCTGGTTCCAGGATGAGATCAAAATGTCCTTCTCGAACGGCTTCAGGCAACGGGCGCATTCGTATTGAAAAGTTTGCTCCAGCTCACCGGAAAGCAAAATGTTCGATTCGTGGAGTTCGGCCGAGAGTTGATACGACAACGACGAGGACACTTTGATCAAATCATCCTGGGTATCCATGTCGAGTTCGGCCGCGGTGAGTTGACCTTCATAGGTCTTCGGTTCCGCCTCAAGATGTTTGATGTTGATTTTGAGTGACATGCGATTGAGGAGTTAGTTGGTTTCGGTTTGAGTTCCAGAGTCAAACTTTTTCTTGAGCGCGCGATGAACGGGCGCGGGGACAAAGGCGTCGATAGAGCCGTTAAGGCTCGCAATCTCTTTCACGATACTTGAACTGAGAAAAGTGAAGCGGTCCTTCGGCATCATAAAAATGGTTTCAATGGTGTCATTCAACTGGCGATTCATAAGGGCGAGTTGAAATTCAAACTCAAAGTCTGAAACGGCACGGAGGCCGCGAACGATCGCATGTCCCTGCCGTTTGGCAACGTAGTTAACTAGCAGACCGTCAAAGGTGTCGATTTCGAGATTGATGACATGCCCGGTGGCCTCCTCCACCAGAGCCTTTCGTTCGCTGACGTCTAGCAGCGGACTCTTCGCGCTGTTGTTAGCGACGGCAACAATAACAGTATCAAACAGCTTGGCCGCCCGCTCGATGACATCCAAATGTCCATTGGTGATCGGATCAAAGCTCCCTGGATAGATGGCTTTCCGCTTCATGGCCGCCCGTGAAATCGTATCCCGCTATGAAGCAACTTAATCGCAAGCCTGCCGCATGGCAACGGTTCACGCCGGTTTTTTCACCTCCGGCACCCCCAAAGTGGCAACCCGGCCGCGAAAAAGCCCAAAAAAAACCGGAGCAAGCCGTGAAGTACGAAGCGTATTCCAACCCTTGCCCCTGCGGCTCAAACGTCAGTCAATTGTCAAGCAACCCCTTCAAAAAGAACAAGCCGCAACCAAGCAAAGAACTTCTTTCCTACCAAGCTAGTGGGTATTGTCACGAAAATAAGTAAAACAAGCATCGTTTTACACGCGCCACAAGCCCATCTGCCCGCAGGCGACAAGGCTTGATCTTCTGCCTCTGGTTCACTCATGCGATTGGGGTTTGTTTTTCTCCCTAGCGTCCAGCCGTTTGAAGATTTGCCGCTGCATGTCTTCGGTCATCATTAGGAAAGCTACAGACTCCTCTAATCCCTTACGCATGTCTTCTTTTTGAGCCTCTGTGACCTGCATCATCCTTCCTCTGAATTCTATTGGAATCCTTTGAATTGGCTCATAATACAACTGATCCATCAATTCATCCGTCCTTCTCGCCAGTTCGCCGCGCCCTTCATCATCCAGTGAAGCGCGGAATATCTTAGCCTGCTCTTTTAGCCTTGCTGCTACTTCCGCTACCTTTGCTTGCATATCTGGAGAATCAAGGGAAGCATTACTAACATCCTCAATCTCCTCATCGCCGCCGCAACAAGGAATAAAGTCGGGAGGGTTACCGTCATCTGCCTTTGCCGTAGGCGCCTCGCCGTCATCATCAGCCCGTTCCTGGATTGAAAGGACATTTTGAATGTTTTCAATCGCCCGCCGGTTTTTCCCTGTTGCGCCCCACATCAATTGCCTTAAACTGCCAAGCGATTCTTCGACCGCTTTCAGGTCTTCTTGAGCGCGAAGATTTCTCAGATTTTCTCTCTCCAGTTGGCTTTGAATAACTTCCACACTCTCTTGAACGTTTCGGCATTCGTTCGGTACCAAATTGCTATTTATGAACGAAAAAAGGAGAGCTACTAATCCAAACAGCATTATCCACCATGCAACGTCTATCTTTCTCATTGCGGACACCCTCCATAAGTAGCGATACATTCATCAATGCGGAGGTCGGCCCGAACAAAAGCACTGGCCAGCCGATTCGCCAAGTCGTCTTGACAAGTTTGTTGTGCCTGCTGAAATCTATTCCATTCCCTAACCAGGCAATCCCACACCACAAAAACCCCACCAAAAACTTCAACTGCACAAGCTGCCGACATGGCCTCCCAAGTGATTGATGCCTGTATCATACAATAGGAAAAAGCAGCATTGTATGCCACTCCTTCCGCCACAATCCAAGCATCCGCCTTTGCTATACAACTTTCCAAACTCCTCTTTGGTCCTCCATCTATACACTCTATTCTATAACTTATGCCTATGTTTCCATTTCCGGTGCCCCGCTTATATTCTCGCGGCTCATTCCACACAAAGGTCTCCCAACTTCCATTGGCGTAATACGACCCTGCGACATAGTCGCAATAAGGCTCGCCACATGGATTTTCTCAGGTTCCTCAGGTCCGGGATCGTCCAGCGTGTCGTCAGGATCATCCCCGTCAGGGTTTTCCGGCGTTCCGGGCGAGCCGTCATTGCCATTGCCATCTTCGGGAGGGGCGGGATTGTGTCCGTCTACGGTATCTCCGTAGAGCTCCTCGAGTTTATCGCACGGCCCCCAGACATAAACGCAGATGCCATCGGAGTCCCAATAAAGACCTGAAGGTACGTTCGAGGGCCGTGTTCCGTCGTTTGGGTAGCCTGCGGGGACATCCAGCTCGACCTCACATTCACCGCCTCCAATCGGGTACAATTCCGCTGCGTTCATCGTTTCAGTGAAAAACGCCTGAGCAATGAAGGCAACGGGTTCCGAGGGTTATAGCTTTTCCAAAGGCTGGCAGGCTTGCCAGAAAACCCGCAAACCGGGCTTTGTTTCTTGTGATGCTATTTGTGTTCATAGCGATTGCTGATTTTTGCTGTGCTTTATTTTTCCGACGGTTGCGTTCCCGGCAAGGCGACTACAAACGTAACCCGCACCGGGCCGTTTGCAAAACATCCTTCAAAAGAGCAATGAAGAGTTCCCGCTTATTCGTTCCGCCACCGCCGAGAGAGGGACTCTCCCGACGCTGTGACGAAACTTTTGTATTCAGCGAGTAACCCGATGGTCGGGGCTCTATGGAATAAATGGCCGGGCGAAGACTATTGGATGACGGAATCACGGCAAGCCTTTTTTACGATTTTTTTGTGGCCTGTTCTTTGGCCTCTTCTTCCTGGCGGATTTGGTCGCGCTGTTTTCTCTAACGCTTCTTCTTGCGGGGAAAGGGGGCGATCTTGCCGGTGAGGATAAAGGGGACGATGAGTTGCGGGCCTTTGATGCCGTTGATGTATCGGGCGCATTTGCTTTTGCCAACCGCCCGATTCTGACTTCGGGGGGGGCTTCAATATATCGGCGTTGTTTGGGTTCACGAACACGTTGCAGGACATTTTGAAGCGGCGCGAGCCGAGAGGCATTTGGCGGTGGCTTTGGATACGCCTTGACTGATGGATGGTTCAGCAGCGGAAGTATTCGGCGTACAAGACGCAATGGGAGGCGATGCTGGAAGATTTGTGCGCGCGTGGTTTTGGCGCATGTGAAGCGGTTGTGTGCGGCATTCCGGAGGATTGGATTGCTAAGTTATGCGGATTTGGCGAAATTGGCTCGTTAATCAAGCAGGTTTTGGCATCGATCTAGCTTGTTTGTGGGGTGAATTGATTGGTGCTGTCTCCGCAAGGATGCGGCAGTATAGGGAGACGAGGTTTCAGTGATGAATCAGAATTGGAGGCGGAATTGAGATTGAAATGTTTACGTTATTTTGCTTGGGCACTGCTGGTTTGTGCGGGTGTTTGCGGGCAAGCCCAGCCGATTGAGCGGGTAGCCAACACAACGTTGTCGTTCCCATTAAGTCTGCCAACATCTGGTTTTCGATTGGAGCTTGCCTTTGAGGGTATTCGTTCGTTTTCCCAACCGGTCGCCATTGTAAGCGCTCCCGGGGAGACCTATCGGCTCTTCGTGGTGGAACGAGCCGGCCGCATTCGCGTGATTCCGGATTTGGAGAACCCGACTCGGCAGACGTTTTTATCGCTCACGGATCGGGTGGAGTCCCGTTCCGGTGAGCAAGGACTTTTGGGCTTGGCCTTTCATCCTGACTACCAGAGGAACGGCACCTTCTTTGTTTTCTACACAGCCAGGGGTTCAGGGTCACCGAATCGGCTCTCTCGTTTTCAAGTGGATCCGACTAACCCAGACGCGGGGTTGCCGGATTCTGAGGTCATTCTATTCAGTCAACGCGATGACGCCGGGAATCATAACGGGGGTGATCTGCACTTTGGACCCGATGGGTATCTTTACGTGGCGTTGGGCGATGAGGGCAACGCGAACGATAGTCTGCGTAATAGCCAATTGTTGGATAAAGATTTCTTTGCCGGGATCCTTCGGCTCGATGTCGATAAGCGCAACGGCAATCTCGAACCGAACCCGCATCCGGCCGTGGTGTTTAATGAGGATGGGCGGGCCAACTATTCGGTGCCGGCAGACAATCCCTTTGTTGGGATTACGGAGTTCAATGGCGAGGCTGTCGATCCGAATGCAGTGCATGCCGAATTTTGGGCGGTGGGTTTGAGGAACCCTTGGCGAATGGCTTTCGATCCGGCCACGGGCGAGCTCTATGCCGGTGATGTCGGCCAGAATCAACGCGAGGAGATTAACTTGATTGTCAAAGGGGGAAACTATGGTTGGAACTATCGGGAGGGAAAAATCAATGGACCGAATCGGGCTCCCGTGCCGGCGGGGGTAGTGCTGGAGGACCCGCTCTTGGATTACTCGCATGGCAGCGGAAGCAACCAGGGGCGCTCAGTGACAGGTGGCGTGGTTTATCGGGGGTCTCGGTTAGCACAGCTTTTTGGTGCCTACATCTTCGCCGACTACGTCAGTGCCAACGTCTGGTGGCTCCGCCATGACGGGCCGGAGGTCACCGAGTGGGAGAATATTCTTAGGGAAACGGCTATCTCTGCTTTTGGCACAGATCCGCGGAATGGTGATGTGCTGCTCGCGGATTTCAATTCCAATCGTGTTTGGCGGTTGGTCAAGGACGAGGTGGTTGAGGGCGATCCGTTGCCCAAAAGTTTGGCTGCGACCGGAGCGTTTGCGGATCTTCGGATCTTGAGCCCGAATCCAGGAGTGGTGCCTTATTCAATTAATGCGCCGTTTTGGTCTGACGGGGCGATCAAGAGCCGGTGGTTTAGCGTCCCCAATGCAGATGACCGGATCGGGTTCTCACCGGAGGGCAACTGGGCGTTCCCCTCTGGAATGGTGTGGATAAAGCATTTTGATTTGGAGATCAGGAAGGGCGATCCGACTTCGAGACGTCGTTTGGAAACGCGTTTCATCGTGCAACAGGAGTCGGGTGTTTATGGAATGACATATCGTTGGGATGACGATCAGCAGAATGCTTTTCTGGTTCCGGAGGAGGGAATGGATGAATCTTTTATGGTGGAGGACAACGGGATATTGAAGGAACAGGTGTGGCGGTATCCCAGTCGAAGCGAATGCCTTGCCTGTCACACCAAAGCGGGTGGTGGCGCTTTGGGGTTCTCAACCTCGCAGTTAAATCGACCCTATCAATACGGGAACGGTCAGGCGAATCAGATCCAGGCCCTTAGCCAGGCAGGTTACCTTTTGGAGTCGCCAAGTGATGTGTCGATCTTATCTCAGGCGGCTTCGGTCAATGATAAGAGCCAGAGTCTGTCTCACCGCGTGCGCTCCTACCTGGCGGCAAACTGCAGCCAATGTCATCAACCCGGAGGGACTGCGATCGGCTTGTGGGATGGGCGGTTCAATGCTTTGTTTGGCCAATCCGGCATCATTAACGGAGCCCTAGCCAATCCCTCGATCCATCAGGGACGCCGGGTCGTGGTTCCCGGTGATCCTGGAGCTTCAGATATCTTGCGGCGGATTAGTTCTCTGGGCTCAGGTCGGATGCCGCCGGTGGCCTCCAATGTGCTCGACCAAGATGCGATTGATTTATTGAATGAGTGGATCACTGAAGCGTTGCCCCCGGAATCGTTTGATGACTGGGTGGCGCGCTACTTTGGACCCTCCCAGGGACCGGAGACGCTTGTGGATGGCGATTTCGATCAAGATCGACTGCTCAATCGGCTCGAATTCCGTTTGGGAACGAATCCACGCGATGCGAAAGATGTCTGGCGGATCAGCGTGCAGCAATCCGGTGAGAACTTGTTGATTGGCTTTCCCAGAGTTTCTGATGAAACGCTGCGTATAGAATTGCAACAGGCCAGTACGCTAAGTGCGATCCCTGACTGGCAAGTGGTTGATCTGGACGAGCCGTCGCCGTTTTTTGGTCGGCGCGGAACTCGGGGGGTGATTGAGAGATTAATCGCAAAAGATAGCGCTTCCTTCTTTCGTGTGGTAATTCATGAGGAGTGAACCACCGTGTCCATCTGATTCCGAAACACTTTCGATGGTTTGGTGCATGGTCTTGTGGGGCGCTTTTTTCGTACGTGGCCGGCCTGTCTCAAGCATCTGAGGTATTCGATTGGCGAAGGCAGGCGGATGAGTGGGTCGTCTTATTTGAGGATGCCAAGGAAGTTTTCACCTTCCAACTAGGGCCTCGGTCTCTTGATGGGAAGTTCGCACGATCCAACTATATGCATCCTTTGCGGAATCCTGCCGGGGACGTGGTGACGGAGGATTTTCCCGAGGATCACTATCATCATCGGGGTGTTTTCTGGACGTGGCATCAACTGCGGCAGAATGGAAGATCGCTGGCCGACCCCTGGCTCTGCCAGGGCACCCAATGGTTGGCTCCAGATGAGCCTGGCTCTTGGCTGACCACGGAGATCACGAGTGACAGCGCGACGCTGAAGGTCGTCCGTGACTGGGTGGTGCCGGATCCGGTTCAGCCCTCGGATTCCATTAGGCCAGTTCGGGAATCGGCCATCATCACGGCTTGGCGATCTGAGGATCGTTATCGTGTTTTGGATATTGACCTTCGCTTCACGGCGCTCGTTGACGGGATTTCTATTGGAGGCAGCGAGGATGACAAAGGCTACGGCGGCTTCTCGCCGAGAATTCAGTTGGCTGACGATGTCCGATTTGAGGGGCAAGTGGGACCCGTCATACCTGCTCGAACGGCTGTTGATGGCGGTGCGTGGATGGATGTCAGCGGGACGTATGAAGGCCGCAGGAGAGGTTTTACCATGATGGTGCATCCTACCCATCCGGCGTTTCCGCTCAAGTGGATACTTAGGGCGAAGAGGAGCATGCAGAATCCCCAATGGCCGGGTCGTGATCCCGCGGCCTTATCGACTGAACGGCCAACCCGGCTTCGCTATCGTCTGGTCCTGCACGACGGGACGCTTGAGCACAGCGAGCTTGAGGGTCTGTGGCAGCAGTTTGGCCTGCTTGAATGACGGTGGTAGAACCTGTGACGTAGGGCATGACGAATGAATCAAGTCTCACGCTGAGACACAGAGTAGTTTATCGGAGTGCAATTGAACGTGATGAGTCCCGTCCTATCTCTTTCGTGGGGCCCGGAAAAATTCCAGCTTGTACTTCCCAATTCGCCGAATCTTCGGTAAGAAGAACGATATTCCGTTTAAGTTGTCACTTGTCTCCTAGGGGATAAGTGTACCGGAATAACTGCGAGATTTATGAATGCACGTAACCGAATTCAAGGCCGGTTCTGTTCTGGGACAGGCTTCACCCTCATCGAACTCTTGGTTGTCATTGCGATTATCGCCATTTTGGCCGGTATGTTGTTACCTGCACTAGGCAAGGCGAAGGCCAAGGCCAAGAGTATTGCTTGTATCAACAATCTCAAACAAGTCGGATTGGCGATGCTCATGTATTCGGATGAAAACGATGGATTCATTCCTCGAGGTAACGGCTATCCTTGGTTCTTTGTCTACATGCCGTTCATGCCGGAGGGGGGAACGGACGAGGATTTCCGGGGTATTCGCATCTACAAGTGTCCGAGTTATCCGAAGAAAAAGCAGATCATCACTTATGTCATCAACGCATGGAAGTTTAAAGATCCAACGGATATGGTCGGTAGCGAGCAGATTGGTCCCTCAAAGATCACTGCTTTCCAAATACCCAGTGATACCCTGCATTTGGGAGACAATGAGAATGGTTCCTGGCGCCCCATTATTACCGGCTACCAAGATGCGCAGACTGATCTGAATGATGTTTGGGCGCCAACGCATTTGCCTTACAACGAAACAACCGGGCAGCTGAACGGCGAGCGTCGGATTGCAGAGAAGCGGCACAATCAGGGGGCCAACTTCGTCTATTTGGACGGTCACGCCGGTTACTTGCCCGCCCAAGAGATTGTCACGGACTTGTTTCGCGAGCAACGAGCCCCGATGGCACAGAATTCTGCGAGGCAGTAGCCATTCCTAACGTCACTCATAAGTTCAGGGACATTGTTGACTTGGGGTTACGGAAGGAGTGCGGACATGCTTGTTTGTGAATGTGCCAGCGGTTGGATGATTTAGTCGGCGACGGATCGTGCTTGAGCATTCGAGGAACATGGGCGCTCGGATCCCCCAGCAACTGAAGGCATAGCAAAGGGAGAACCGGTTACAGCAGCCACAGCTGTTGCTTAAGCAGCGATGCCATTTTTTTATATGGGGAGGCTGTAGATGACGACGCCCATGACGGCTGAAGCGGGTGGCATAGGGAATGATGCAGGTCAATTGTTTCAAAACCGGAAATTCAAGGAATCGTGAAACGGCGATCATGAAGCTTGCCACCAGGAGAGCGGTAGGCACCTCAAATCATGGCTTCAACCCCTTACCGATAGTTGATGAGGAGAGCAACCAGGGAAAAGGCAACGCCCCCGTGAGCTGAAGCTTCTTGATGGTATTTAAGTGTCCCAAAGCTTTCAGTGCGTTGGAGCACTGTTGGCGGACCGGATTTAGGGCCCCGATGATGCAAAATATTTTTAAGAAGTGCACAGCGGGGAGACACTTGGCGCTGAGGAGGAACAGGATCAGCAGATCTGCTGTAAAAAAACGCAAGACTGGCGGAAACCGGAAAGATTAAGAACGTGGTCAGGGAGAAGACCTTGTCGTGGGCGAGAAGGACCTGACGTTTATCATGTTGGACCTTTGCGAGGGACGGATAGTCTCTACTTGTGACCGGGGATTGGTGATGTTGACCGTGGCAAACTGCTGGAGCGATTTGACCCGGGCATAAAAGCCGAGAGCGGCTGAATTGAACAGACGGCCGATGAGGATGCTGTGCAGATTATTGAAAAAACTCGAGTGTGCTGATCAAGAGGACCTTGGCACCGAAGGGCAATAACATTTTTAGTTGAGCACGCGAATGCGGCCGGGCAGCTTCCATTGACAATAAACCCAAAAGAGGATGCCGGTTAAAAAGGCGGCGCAGAGGGATTGGGCAACCAGTGGGTGACGCTGTGATCGCGCACCGAACTGCTTGCCTCCAGCTCATGATTTTGTTGACCCGGTTGTTGAATAGGCCTGAGGTGATCGCTTGTTCGGTTCCAGGAATCGTGAAATTATTGGCACATTTGTCATCAAAGTCCGCGGCGTAGAGCGTCCATCCAAGGACGAGCTGCTTGTGGTTGTTCATGCACTTGATTCCCTAGGCTTCCGTTTTCGCCTTGGAGAGCGCCGGAAGCAACACGCCAGCCAGCATGGCAATAATGGCTATGACGACAAGGAGTTCGATCAGGGCGAGTCCTAACCGAGAGGGTTGAGAGAGATCGTTCTTCTGCATGGGGTATTTTGGTTGTTCTATCCGGAACCCCTATCCATTCCAGATCAAAAATCAACCCTTGAGATACAGTTACAGTCGAGGGGAAGATGATTTGCAAATAGTGTGCAATCACGGTGCAGCTCCCTCACGCGGTGCAAGCCAAAGTGACGAAAGATCGCCGCACTCCCCTACTCAATGCCTCCGGTCTTGCCAAATGCACCGCCTTTCAACGACACCGGGAGCGCGCGCAAGACAACCGCAGCAAGCCGAGCGATGAATGAGTAGCGCGAAGATAAATTCGCTTATTTAACAAACGGAGACGCGGACGGATATTCGAGCCGATTCCTATCGGCTGCTGGCCCTACCGCAGTAAGCTTCTCTCGCAAAAAGAAAATCGGCCTCCAGCCTTGAGATTCTGAAAAATCCCTTGTGGCTAGCAAGGAGATGGCGATCGATTAACCAACCGGATCAGATCCGCTCGTTCAAATGGCTTTTGCAAGGATTCGAGCGCCTCAAGTTGTTTTGCGGCTCGAAGAAGGATATCCTTGGGAGCGTGGCAGGGAGATGGCGATACATCGCAGGCCGGATTTGTTTTTTCTTGGCTTGGGTGATGATCTCAATTCCATCCGATTCCGGCATGAGCATATCCGTGATAACGAGGGCGGCAGGGTTTCTGGATGTCATTGCATTGAGAGCACTTCCGACGGAGATGTCGGCGCAAACGCTTCGTGACCTTCTCGCTGAAGCATTGTGGACAATTGATCTCATGAACCGTGGCATCGTCTTGCCATGACTACAATTTCCACTATAGCCGATATTGTCGGATAAACCGATTCACCGAGATCAAGCGTAGATTTGATTTGAAAGCCTATGTATGGCTGATCTTGGAGGGGGGTTGAGGTGAATTAAGGGCTGACGCATTTCCGTTTCTGTTTAGGGTCTCAAGCCATCAAAGAATCTCGAAATTCAGTGCTTGACTTTAACTTGTATGGGTGTCATCAAACAGCAGTGCTTACGAGGGTCTAAGGATGAATATACTTGGCAATGTGTTGAAAGGGAGCGTAGGGATTGGGTTTTGGTTAGCCTGCATCGTGGCTCAGTGGGGTTGGATCCTGAAGGCAGAAGACGGGGTCAGCGGGCTGCTGTTGGAACGATCAGCGACCGGACTCAACCTGCGTTTGCGCGAAGACATCCAAGCAAGGCATCCCGTCCTTGAGCCTCGGTATCGAGTTCATCGGAGTTTTGACCTCCAGACATGGGAGCCCTTGGGGGAGTTATCTCGGGCGAAGATGGGTAGCCGTGTTTTGGAGGTCGAACCTCGGACAGGAGTGATCGGTTTCTTTCAGATTGCTCAATTGCCTTTGGACTTGGAAGGCGCAGAGTTGTCTGGACTTGACCTCTCGTTGCTTAATCTTGCCGGAGCGAATCTCTCAGGCGCAGACTTAAGATATGCGGATCTCTCGGGCGCTGATCTTCGAGATGCAAATCTTTCAAAAGCCGATCTCCGGGGCGCCGATCTCCGGGCGACGCGATTGGAAGGGGTCGATATAAGGGACGCTTCACTTCGTGGCGCTAACATCATCGGACTGAATCTTTTGGGTTTGGATAGTGGACTCGAATCCGTTCCGGGAGTGGTGCAGCTCATCCCCGAGGCTCAATTGGGCTTTGAAATCGGCGATGTGTTTGACAGGGCTGCGCCATTGCCGCCAACCGCCTCGCTGGGACGGAGTGGCAGATCGAACCTTGGGTTTGCCGTCGGTGGGGCGAATGACATTGGCAATTTCCGTCAGAACATTGAGAACGAGTTCCTTCCCTTGTCTACGGACGTGACTTATGAGGGTCTCTTTCTTGGTTACTTTTTTGATGCGGGACTGACGGCGCCTTGCGAGGAACTGTTCTGTCCGTCCTACGCGCAAGCCGTTTCGCCGGATCCGATCTCCGGGCAAGAAGAGCGATATCTTGCGGTGGGACTTAACTCTGGCATTAAGGAAAGTGATTTCGTGCGCAAGCAGTTGAACCTGACCGTCGTGTTGGATGTTTCCAGATCCATGGATAGTCCGTTCAACCGGTTCTTCCATGATGGGGCAGGGATTCAACATGAATTAACCGATGAAGAATCGACACTGTTGAAGATCGATATCGCCATCGAGGCGGTGACGGTGCTGTTCGATCATCTCGATCCGGAAGATCGCATCGGTGTTGTCTCGTTCAACAGTGAGGCGCGTTTGGTTCAACCTTTGGCCAAGGTCGAGAATCTTAATATGGAAGATGTTCGTCGCCGGGTCACTCGTTTGCGCGCCTTCAGCGGCACCAACATGGCTGCCGGGATGAAGGGAGCTACCGGTCAATATAGCAGCTTATTGGAGATTGATCCCACAGTGAGCGAGAATCGCATCATCTTTGTGACCGACGCCATGCCCAATCTGGGCGAGACCAGCCGTGAGGGATTGATTGGCATGATTGAGGACAACGCTGCAAAGCGGATCTATTCGACTGTCATTGGGGTTGGAGTTGACTTCAATACCGACCTAATCGAAAGCATCACCAAGAACCGAGGCGCGAATTATCATTCGGTGCACTCACCGGCTCAGTTCATCGAGCGAATGGATGAGGGATTTGATTTCATGGTTACGCCATTGGCCTTTGATTTGCGGCTCGCTTTGGAGGGAGAAGGGTGGAGCATCGAGAAGGTCTACGGTTCTCCCGAAGCGGACGAAGCCACGGGTGAAGTCTTCCGCGTCAACACACTTTTCCCGTCGCGAACCCAGGATGGCCAGACGCGGGGCGGATTGATACTGCTAAAGCTTTCACGCAATCCCGAGGTGGAAAACAGCGAGTTGAAGCTCTCGACCAGCTATGAGAACCGGGTTGGCGAACAATTTACCAATGAGACCATGCTGGAGTTCGTCAACCCTGATGGCCAGCACTTTGACAATTCCGGCATCCGCAAAGGCATCTTGCTGGCCCGTTACGTCAAC
This sequence comes from Limisphaerales bacterium, assembly GCA_024761205.1. Lineage (GTDB taxonomy): Bacteria > Verrucomicrobiota > Verrucomicrobiia > Limisphaerales > AAA164-E04 > UBA2970. The sequence goes on along the minus strand of JAMASS010000021.1, from coordinate 40,622 downwards.
TTTCTCAAGAACTGGATTCTCGACGAACGATCCAGCTACCATGAAGATCGGCCGATTATTCGACCATTGGTTCATCCGCATTGGGGCATTCCCACTCCGCCCCCGTGGCTGAAGATCAACTTAGGCGAATGGGAACGACGACCGATGCCGTTGTTCGTGGATCATTCGTATCGGGAGCTGTTTGGGCAGTTTAAGGAATATTTTGCTGCAGAGATAGAGGCCATTGGAGACGAAGATTTGAAGCAGGAATTGAAGGTGTTGGAGCGTTTGGCGAGTGATCCGGTGGTAATAGGGGAGGATGTTCTCCGGTTGCCCTAGAATAACACCCGTCTGAGGTGGGCCAAGGGTTTGAGCCTCCGCTTGGCACTCAAGCGACCAGCCTATTCTCCACGGCTTCGCACCGCACGCTCCATTGCCCGGGGTGGCGGGACCAGCCTCGTATCCAACGCCCCCTGCCCATCTCAAACAGCGGAGCCAAGGGGTCCCGAATGGCGCCACTTCACAAGGAGCTCCCTCTGGCTCAGCGAATCCTAGACGCTCCCTAGCGAGGGTGCCGGGCCTTCCCCCGATTCGTCCCAATCTCGGCGCCTCGGATGATGAAGCGATGCCCGGTTGAGCGATCTTCCGGCTTCTCACGATCCCATTTGAGCCAGCCGTTGGGAAACCGTTCTTCGCCTCGCTTCGTAGACCGCGGCTCCCTCCACTCATCGCGCCCCACTTGCCCGCACATCGGATCGGTTCCTTTCCGCGGCATCGCCGTGGTGCAACCTACGGCGTCGGTCATTTCGGTTGCTCCTGCCCTTGCCAGGCAGTGGCCTGGAGCGCGGCGACCTTTCACCGCTTCCTCTAGCCTTCCTGCCTCAAGAGCGCCAGGGGCGAATGTCGGGTGATGCCCCAACTGCTTAGCACGCCGACGCTGATTGTGATGAGGCAATTGGTGATTAAAGCGACAACGACCTGCCACAACGGAAAGCTGAAGGCAACTTCGAAGACAAAGGTCGCGATGGCCCACGCCGCCACGATTGCCAAGAGAATACCCGTCAGACTTGCCATGACGCCAAGGAGGCAGTACTCCACGAATTGAATCTTCAGGATCTGGGTTTTCGATGCCCCCAAGGTTCGCAGCTGGATACTTTCCTGGATGCGTTGATAGCGGCTATTGAGCGTTGCCGTGATAAGTAACACGACCCCGGTGAACGCTGTGAAGAGTGCCATGAATTGGATGCCAAAGGAAATTTTTCCCACGATGCTGTTAATGATTTCCAGGACTAACATCAGGTCGATCGTTGAGACGTTAGGAAACATTTCGGTCACTTCCCGCTGCATCTGAGCAGAGGCGGCGGCATCGGGAACGCGAGTCGTGATAATGTGAAATCCCGGTGCGTTGTCGAGTACGCCCATGGGGAACACCACAAAAAAGTTGGCTTGAAGGCGTCGCCAGTCGACGTCTCGTAGACTGGCGATCTCGGTCATGAGTGGAATGCCCTGCACGTCGAATTTGATTTGATCGCCCAGGGTGACTTGAAGATCCCTCGCCAAGCTGGCATCGAGGGAGATGGGGATCACCGGATCGTCAAAACTGGCTTTGGGAACCCACTTACCGGCGGCAAGTGTTTCTGAATCGCTAAGGGAATCTCGAAACGTGGAGCGATATTCGCGTCGTAAAGCCCAGCCCGGAATGTTGAGTTGTCGATCCCTTCTTAGCTCCGTGACCGAGCGCCCTTTGATCGATGTGATGCGCATGCTGACGATGGGCGACTCGTCGAGCACGGGGAGGTCTTGGTTCGCGAGGATGCGGCGGATGGCATCGACCTGATCTGATTGCACATCGAAAAAGATGGCGTTCGCACGGTTCTCTTTGGCCTCAGGAAACAATTCCCGAACGAGGCCATGCTGACTCAGGTGCAGCGTTAGAATCAGAAAGGTTCCGAGACCGAGTGAGAGCATCAAGAGGCTGGTGCGGTTGTTCGGACGGTAGAGGCTCGCAAGACCTTGGCGCATCACGTAGGGCCAAGAATAATGAATCGCCTTGCGGGTCGCGAAGGCGATTGCTTGCGCGACTCCGTAAAGGAGTGCTAGCACCGCACCGAGGCCGACAGTGAAGGCCATGCCATGATGCCAGCGGTCACTCTGGGAAACTGCGAAAAGGGCCACGGTTGCGGCGATGATGCCGTAGATGACGAGTTCGGCCTGATGATCTTGTCTCGGCTCATGAGAAGCTCGCAGCACTCGCAGGGGTGAAACTGTGCGGATGGGGAGGAGAGGATGCAACGCAAATAAGAGGCAAATACCTAGGCCGACGCACGCGGCTCGAATGAGCGGCCAAACGTAGAGGTGATAGTCCATTTTCAGGGGAAGAAAGTCTGCGAATGCTAGAGGCAAATACTGTTGCACCAGCAACCCGCAGACGGTTCCGGCAACGACCCCGAGAAGCCCGAGGCAGAATGCTTGAATCAGGTAAATAGCAAAGGCCTGGTCCGATGCGGCCCCCAAACATCGCAGAACCGCGACCGATGTAAGCTTTTGGCGGATGTGGAGTTGGATGGCGCTGGCGATGCCTATGGCTCCCAACAGCAGCGCCACAAAGCTCGCCAGATTCAGGAAGCGGTAAAGGTTTCGAAGCAAATTACCGAGGTCTTGCTTCCGTTCTTCGACGTCATCCACGCGCCATCGATATTCGTCACGCACCTTGCTTATGGCGGCTTTCGCCTGGATCTGATCTTCGGGATTGTTGAATTGGAAGTAGTAGCAGTAGCGGGCAATGCTTTTGGTGCCCATCAGTCCGGAAGATGCCAACAGGTTATCCGGCAGAAACACCCGGGGAGCAACGGTGGCGAGCATCATGGTCTCGCCCGGTACATTCTGAAGGGCACCGACGATTCGCGTTTCCAGATCGCCGAGGCGAACGGGATCTCCGACTTTGGCGCCGTATTGGAGCAGAAGATTTTCTTCAACCAACACGCCTTCGCCTTTGCGAAACGCGGCCGCTCCGGATGCGGGCGAGGTTTCGACGGCACCGTAGTAAGGAAACTTTCCGGAGAGCGTGCGCACTTGAACGAGACGGGCTGCCTCGGCCAGCGGAAATCGGAGCATGGAGGAAAAGGAGATTTGCGTCGAACGGTCGTCACCGAGGGAATCCAACAGCTGTCTTTGCTCCTCCGTAAAGGGGATGCGAGTGCTGACTTCGAGGTCCGCTCCCAGCAGAGCCTTGGATTGATCCTCCACGGCGTCAGAAAGATTTTTGCCGAAGGAACCGACGGCCGCCATTGCCGCAACACCCAGAATAATGGAGGAGGAAAACATCAGGAGCCGCGCGCGACTGCGGCGACTGTCCCGCCACGCCATTGTCCATGCCCAGTGAGACAATAGGGAGCGAAACAGTGTTGGGGGTTCGCTGGGCATGGACTATGCCGTGGTGTCGACGGATGTGCGTTGCTGGCCGGTGTCTTCTTCGAGTCGACCGTTTCGCAGTTGAATGATCCGGCCGGTCTTCAGCCCAAGATCTCGGTCGTGGGTCACAAGGACCAAGGCGGTTCCGATATCTTCGTTCAAGGAAAAGATGAGATCGACGACCTTGGTGCTGGTATCGCCGTCGAGATTGCCGGTGGGTTCGTCGGCGAATAGGATTTTGGGTTCGTTGATGAAGGCGCGAGCGAGGGCGACTCGTTGTTGCTCTCCACCGCTGAGTTGGGAGGGGTAGTGATCCATGCGGTCTCGGAGTCCAACCCGATCAAGCAGGTCGACTGCGCGGTCTCTGATGGCGCCATGGCCGCGAAGTTCCAGCGGCACCATGATATTCTCCAGGCTCGTCAGGCTCGCCATGAGTTGAAAGTTTTGAAAGACGAAGCCGATGTGGTGGCTGCGTAGCGCAGCGCGGGTGTCTTCATCGAGCGAGCCAAGGGCCGTGCCGAGAAGCCAGACCTCGCCGGATGAGGCCTCATCAAGTCCGGCACACAGCCCAAGGAGCGTGGTCTTGCCACTGCCGGAAGGACCGAGTATGGCGCAGGTTTCGCCAGCTGACACGGAGAATGAGATCCCGTCGAGAACGGTCAATTCGCGGTCGCCACTGCGATAGGTTTTGCTGAGCGAGTCGACGCGTAGCACTGCGGCTTGATCCATGCGCTATGTCTCTTCCATCCGATGCGGATCCGGTCAAATCTAAAGTTTGGGCTGAGGGAAATTTTGTTTTTAGTTGATCCGTGTTGCGTTTGTGTTCAGTCTGAATTCCATCGGGATGAGAACTGAATTGAAAATGAGGCTCGCGAGGTGGCTGGTTGGATTGTTGGCCTTGCCCCTGTCCCATGCCGTCCTAAAAGGGGATCAGCCGGAGAGTCAAACCGTGGTGTTCCTAGGGGATAGCTTGGCGGCCGGATTGGGGGTGGAACGCGAGGAAGCGTTTCCGTCAATTATCCAGGACAAGATCAATCAGGCAGGGTTATCCTGTCAGGTGCAGAATGCGGGATTCAGCGGAGACACCACCGCCGGGGGGGTGAGGCGTTTGGCTTGGGTGTTAAAGCGCAAGGCGGATGTTTTGGTGATCGAGCTTGGCGGTAATGATGGCTTGCGGGGGTTGGCGACGGAAGAAACGAAGAAGAACTTGGGGATCATCATTGACCGCGCCCGGAAGGCCAATCCGGATATGCGGATCGTTTTGGCTGGCATGCAGATGCCACAGAACATGGGGCCAGAGTACACTAAAGCTTATCAGGAGATCTTTCCTGCCGTGGTTAAGGAGAAGGAGGTGACCTTAATTCCTTCCTTGTTGGAGGGCGTAGGCGGCGTTGCCGAGCTGAATCAGCCGGATTTGATTCATCCGAATCCGGAAGGGCATCAGCGGGTGGCAGAGAATGTTTGGAAGGTCCTTGAGCCTTTGTTGAGGGCGGGTGTTGGGGATTGATTTTCTCACGCGGAGACGCGGAACATTCTTGTTTATCAAGTTGGGCGTTGTGGGGGAATTAGCTTTAGGTTTTCCCTTATAAAGATGCGATTATTGATCTGTGGCTTGCTGTTTGCGGTTTTCTTTTCTGTCCGGGCCGCTCGTCCCAAGGTTGTGATGTTGGCGGCGGGCGGTGTGTTCGCCAGCGCGTGCGACCTTGATGACGGGGTGGCATCATATCCGCATGAGTATCTATAGTTAGATCAGTGATCCGGACTAGCATTCCCATCTCTTGGAACGTGAGGTAATACTCGCTGAGGTGCTCAGGGGGTGCTGGTTATGCCACGGCGCATGTCGGCAAGCGGCATCTCGGTTTGCCCACCAAGACTCGCAAGAAGCCGACGCCGGATCAGTATGGGTTTTAACTATTGATTTGCCCCTTGGAACAACGCCTCTCCGAGCCATCGCAATCCCAACAATTTCATTCGTAACGGTGAGACTGTAGGGCCGTTGGTGGGTTGCTCTTGTCAGCTTGGTCATGGACGAGTCTTTGACCTAGCTAGGCAGCATCACGACAAGACGGTTCACCTCTTTCTCACCGGTTGGTTTCATGGACCGCAGGCTCTGATTGCCGCGCCTGATGAGATTGTTCCAGCGTATGATGAACTTAAGGACAAGGCGGCGACCTATTCGAAAACGATTAATAATACCAATCAGGCAATTGGCCGCTTGTTGTCCCACTTACGAGACATCGATTCCGTTGAGAACACGCTGATCATTTACGCTTCCGACAATGGCAGCTATCGCGATGACCGGACCGGTAGTTTGCGCAGTCGTAGGGGAATGAACAGGGGAGAGTGGTATTTGCCTGCTCGGAATCTTTTCGTGGACGGGAATGATCTATCGCTCTTGGTAAAAGGCGATTGTGGGACCCTTCCAAGTCCTGCCGTTGTCACCTGATCGGTAAGTGAAGGAGTATAGATCGCCTTTGGGGGTGCGAACGGCACGAGTCTCGAACAAGCCGCGCAGTCCCTTGCGAGCTTGATGAACTAACTGGCCTTTCAGTGATTGATGGCAAAGGAGGCCGAGTTCGGAATCCGCGACGAGACCATTTGGCGGATCACGACCGGGTGTTTGACGCCCAGGGAAAGGGTTTCGGCCAGGGGGCTTGCCTGTCCGGCAAGGAAGAGAGGGCGAAGCAAAGTAAGCAGGGCAACAAGCGGCCAATGGACATGAACTAGAGATAGGGTTCGGGGTAGGCAGTGCCAATCGGTTTGACACTTTCGGATGCCACAGGCGATAGCGGGGCGATAGAGTCTCACTGCACCGTTTGTCAGCACGCTAGCTGAGTTGTGGGATGGGGTGCGCGGTGGTGATTACATCAAGGATGCCCCGCGAGATGCCGACTTCGGGTTCGTCGATGTCGAACAGGGTGTACATGATGGTGCCGAGCAGGTGGTCACTGGTAACGGAGTCGCTGGTTGGACTGCCGCCGAATTGATCGGACACATCAATGACTTGGCTCATCGGTAGGCCGCCACCGACAAAGCCCAGGGAACAGAGATTGCCCCAATGATCGCGACCGCCTCGGTCGTTGCTCTTGGGCGCGCGACCAAATTCACCGATGATGACCAAGAGGATTGTCTCGCTGAAGCCGCGTTGGTCGAGGTCCTCGATACAGGCACTCACCGCCCGATCTACTGCCGAGCTGGCTAGGAGCATGCCATCGTGTATCGCAAATTCATGATCGCCATGCACATTCCAACCAGCACGGTCACAGTGACGAAACGGCAACCGGTTTCGCACAAGCGGCAGGCTAGCAGCATCTGTTTGTCGAGTAATATCAGGATATGTTTTTTGATGAGATTGCCGCGTTGATGGACACCCATTGGGGCGAGGCAAAGCGGCTGGTGTCACAGCGTTCGATGAGGCGCGGGGTCTTCTTGGGGCCAATCGAACGCTTTGCTGACGTCTCCGAGAATGGCGTCGTCCGCTTGTTGCTAAAAGGAATCTGTGAGGAACCGCCTTGGAGAACGTTATGGAGATGACAGGGGGGTTGGCAGGTGCGCACCAAAGGGTCATGCCCGCCAACGAACCATGAACTGAAAGATATCCTCTCGGACACCGAAGGCTGTTGCTTGCCCGCTGGAGCCGCAAGGCCCATCTCATGGCTGCTAGATCAAAGCCCCTCGCCCGGTGGCGCACCGCCGATGGGCGGGCGCTAGCCTTTGCCGTGACGCCTGTCTTGAATGCCGGACAGCGAAGCGCGCCCCGGCTTGTCCGAGCCCGTTGGTTTCCTTGGTGGTCGGTCTCTCGGAAGAGACGCTGGATTCAGCGGACGGCCAAAGCCGAGAACCGCAGACCGCCGCCGGTGCTGGGTACGGCGGGGCGTTCCCCCCCCAAGCGGGATCGGCAACGGCTTAGTCGAAGCGCTGGCCAAGGCCCAAGCGCGAGCCCTCCAGGCGAGTCCGGCGCGGCTGCCCAAACTAGCCGCGCAAGCGACGGCTTGCCGGCGTCCGGGCGCTGCAAGCTAGATTTTTTTGAGGCGCCACCAGCGTGCCGGCAGTTTTGCGCCTTGATCCTGAACGCCGGATACTGGTTCAGAGGTTCCCTAGATTTGAACGAATAACCTGAAGGGTGCAAAAGGATCAAAAAGTCCTTGTGAAAGCTTTCACGATGCCTCAGATTATCCGTTTTCACTGGGGTAAACGAGTTTCCCTGAGAGACAGTTGCCTCCATTTGTCCAAATGGTATTGCGCAATGCTCGCATTTAGAACGTTAGTCATTGTTTTCTTTTTGCTGATGAGCTCCGTTTCGGGGTTCGCCGCCGAGACTCATGGTCCTGAGGGAGGCGCAGGAGTTGAGCATCACGGGCTGACACCTGGTCCAGTAGAGCTTTTTCGCCTTGGCCCGCTGGCGATTACCAACTCCATGGTTGTCACTTGGATTGTGGCCGGTCTGATCATCTCTCTTTCCCAGATGGCCACACGGAATGCCAAGCTCGTGCCTTCGGGATTGCAGAATTTCTGGGAGTGGTTGGTTGAGAGCTTGTATGGGTTCTTTGAAAGCATTGTCGGAGCGGAGTTGGTGAAGAAGACGTTCTGGTTTTTCGCGACGATTTTTATTTTTATTCTATTTACAAACTGGTTTGGTTTGGTCCCAGGATTAGGAACTATCGGCTGGGGAGCAGTGGATGCCGACGGTCACTTCCATATGACTGAGCCATTGCTTCGTGGGGTGAACGCGGATCTCAATATGACCTCTGCAATGGCGTTGACCTTTTTTGTCCTCTGGATCATCTGGGCTATTCAGGCGAATGGAGTTCAGGGAGTTCTTGGGCACATTTTCGCGGTAAAGGGTCACGGTTTCAATTTCATGGGGCTGTTTTTGGCGTTGGTTTTTATTTTTGTGGGCTTAATTGAAATCGTGTCGATCTCGGTGCGCCCAGTGGCCTTGATGTTCCGACTCTATGGCAACATCTTCGCTGGTGAGAATATTTTGGAAACGGTGATGCATCTGGGTGGCATTTGGTTTGGCTGGCTCTTTGTGTTGCCGTTTTATTTGCTCGAAATACTGGTGGGATTGGTGCAGGCGCTGGTGTTCGCTTTGCTGACCTCAGTGTTCACCGCGTTGATCTGCGTGCATCATGGCAAGCAGGCGCACTAATTTTTGGAAGGCGTCCGGTGATGAATTTAATTGGCGGTTTGATCGTGCAGGTCAGCGAGAACCGCTGGTAAACACAAAAAAGAAAGATTATAGAGAAATGACGTTATTGCCCTTATTGGCGGAGTTGAGCGGAAGCCTCAACGTTGGTTTGGCGGCTTTAGGTTCGGCTATCGGTGTTGGTTTTATCGGGATGAAGGCCGCTGAAGCCACCGGACGCAATCCTGGTGCGGCTGGAGATATTCGTACTCAAGCGATTATCTTCGCCGCGTTGGCTGAAGGTGTCCTGTTCATTGCCATTTTCTTGGGCAAGGCGGGGAATTAAGTCCGTTCGAATCATTGGTTGGAATTGGGTCAGGTAGAGGGTCTCTGCCTGACCAGCTTTACTCTCTGCATGAATCAGTTAGTTCTATTTGCTGCTGCTGCCGAATCAGGTAGCGGGAATATTGTCGCCGATATCGCGAGCAAGTTCGGAGTCACTTTACCTCTGTTCATTTCCCAGCTGATTGCCTTTGTGGTGGTAGCGATTCTGTTGAAGAGATTCGCTTACCAGCCCATTTTGATGATGCTGGAGAAACGCCGTCAGCGAATTGCTGAAAGCATGACGAACGCCTATAAGATTAAACAGGAATTGGCAAGTACGGAGGCTGCACGGAAAGAGGTCTTGGAAAAAGCGAATGTCCAGGCCAACAAATTGATCGAGCAGGCCCGCGCAGCTGCGGCACAAGTTCAAGAGAGGGAAAGTCGGAAGGCCATCGCTCAGGCCGAGCAAATTATCCGTCAGGCCCGGGAAGCTGCCGCTGCCGACCACGCCAAGATGCTGGTGGATCTGAAGCAGGAAATTGGCGGCTTGGTCGTTAAGACGACGACGCAGGTGATTGGCAAGGCCCTCACTCCCGAGGACCAGAAGCGACTGGTTGAGGAGGCAAATCGAGAGCTGGCGTCATCTTAAGGGAAGTTTCTGTAAGTTCGTCGAATGAAGATCAACAAACAGGCTTGGCGCGGCGGAAAAGCGCTTTTCCGAAGTTGTCTTGAGAATGACCGATTGGACGAAAACCGAGTGCGATCAGCGGTCAGCAAAGTATTGGAGCAGAAGCCGAGTGGCTATCTGGCAGTCCTGAGCCACTTCTCGCGCCTGGTGAAGCTTGAGGTCCAGCGGCGGACGGCAGTGGTTGAATCGTCGGTAGTATTGACACCTGACCTCCAAGCTCAGGTGAAGGAGAAACTCGAGGGGATGTATGGCTCGGGTTTGACCATTGGATTTACTGAGAATGCAGCGTTGATTGGCGGCATTCGTGTTCAGGTGGGAAGCGATGTTTATGATGGGTCCGTGCGCTCGCGCTTGAACGGTCTTGCAGCGTCGTTCGTTGCGAGTTGAGCTTTATTGTCACTGTCTACGTTTACTCTGTTCCCTTATCGGCTATGAGCAATTTGTTGCAAGAAATCGAATCTCAGATCAGTGGCGTCAAGAAGTCAGTCGCCCGTGAGAATGTCGGCGTTGTTCGGGAAATCAGCGATGGTGTCGCTAAGATCGAAGGTCTCACTGATGCGATGCTCAATGAGATGATCGATTTCGGCGATGGTGTCGTTGGCCTGGCCCTGAACCTCGAGGAAACCGAGGTGGGTGCCATTGTGCTGGGTGATTACACCGGCATCAAGGAAGGTCAGGAGGTCAAGACCACCGGCAAACTGCTGCAGGTGCCCGTTGGCAAGGCCATGTTAGGTCGCACCGTGAATGCTCTGGGACAACCGCTCGACAGCAAGGGCGCAATCAATGCCGAGGCGAGTTATCCGGTCGAGAAAATTGCGCCGGGCATTGTGAAACGGAAATCGGTATCCCAGCCAGTGCAGACCGGGATCATGGCGGTAGACGCGATGATCCCAATTGGCCGAGGTCAACGCGAGTTGATCATCGGTGACCGGTCGACGGGTAAGACGACCATTGGGATCGACACCATCATCAGTCAAGCCCGGCTGAACAAAGCGGCTGAGGAGCGCGAGGACCGGGATTACCGTCCGCTATACTGCATCTACGTTGCGGTTGGGCAGAAGCAGTCCAATGTGGCTCAGGTGATCAGCACTTTGGAAGCGGAAAATGCGATGCCTTATACGACTGTTGTCTGTGCATCAGCCTCCGATTCGGCCACCAATCAATATCTGGCACCGTTTGCCGGTTGTGCGATGGGCGAGTGGTTTATGGACAATGGGATGGATGCGTTGATTATTTACGATGATCTCTCCAAACATGCGGTGGCCTATCGCCAGGTGTCGCTGGTGCTGAAACGACCTTCCGGGCGCGAGGCTTATCCAGGGGACGTGTTTTACCTGCACAGCCGTTTGCTCGAAAGATCAGCCCGTGTGGGTGAACAGTACGGTGCAGGCTCATTGACCGCCTTGCCAATTATTGAGACCCAGGCTGGTGACGTTTCGGCCTACATTCCGACGAACGTGATTTCTATCACCGACGGCCAAATCTATTTAGAGACGGATCTTTTCTATCAGGGCATTCGGCCGGCTATTTCCGTTGGTCTGTCGGTGTCTCGGGTGGGTTCGGCGGCGCAGATCAAGGCAATGAAGCAGGTTGCGGGTCGTGTCAAACTGGATCTGGCGCAATTCCGTGAATTGGCGGCATTCGCTCAATTTGGCTCGGACTTGGATGCCAAGACGCAGGCGCAGTTGGAACGCGGCAAGCGCATTGTCGAAGTGTTTAAGCAACCGCAGTACAATCCGCTGCCGGTTGAGATGCAGGTAATGATCCTCTACGCGGTGCAGAATGGGTATATGGATTCGATTGCGGTCAAGAAGCTCAAGGACTACCAAGGGAAGCTCATTGAATACTTGCAGGCACGGAAACAGGACGTTTTAAACTCGATCGTCCAGCACAAGCAGCTGAACGACGAAGTGACCGCAATGGTGAAGCGCACCCTGGACGAATTCGGCCAAACCTACCAGTAAGCGCACATGCCAAGCACACGTGACATTCGGCGGCGCATCAAGTCTGTCAAGAACACGGCGCAGATCACCAAAGCCATGCAGATGGTGGCTGCATCCAAGATGCGCCGCGCCCAGCAGACGGCTCTAGCTGGACGTCCGTATGCCATGCTCATGAACCAAATGTTGGCCGAGGTCACGGCCAATGCCGGTGACTTCCATCATCCTCTGATTGAAAAGAAGGAAAAGGGAAAACATGCGCTCATGGTCATCAGCACTGACAAGGGTTTGTGCGGCGCTTTGAATACCAATTTGCTGCGTGAAGCCGCCAAGGCCGATGTGGACTCGACCATCTTTATGACGGTTGGCCGTAAAGCATCCCAATTTGTGGCCCGCACGAAACGGGAGCTTTCCGCTGAATTTACCTACAAAGACGTTCCGGATTTTGCGGATGCTCGAGCGATCTCGAAATATGGTCAGGAACTATTCTTGCAGGAGGGCATTAAGCAAGTGGATGTGCTGTTTACCAATTTCATTTCGACGTTGAATCAGCATCCGGAACTACGACCGTTTCTGCCGGTCGGCGAAATCACGGGAATCGAAGCTGGGATCGAGGGCGAGAAAAGTGAGACGAAACTGGAAGCAAGCCCTTTGGAATTCCAATTCGAGCCCACCGCCGGCGATGTGCTGGGTAACCTGCTGCCTCACTATCTCAATTATCAGATTTATCAGCTGTTGTTGGAATGCAAGGCGAGTGAACACAGCGCTCGCATGGTCGCCATGAAGAGTGCCACCGACAATGCCAACCAGCTGATCAAGGACCTAACCCTGGAATACAACAAGCTGCGCCAGGCCAGCATCACTAACGAGTTGCTGGAAATTACTTCGGCATCGTTGTCGGTGGGGTAGTTGTCTCTCTTCGTTGCCGATCTGCATAATTCCACGGCGCGATCCACTGCGTGATCGACGCCTTGGCCGGCCTTTTGGGAGGCTTTTCGAGGATTTTTGCCGTCGCCAAAGAGCGCACCGACGCCCTCCCCCATTGACGCCGCAGCATTCACCGGTTTTACAGCCACGGGGATATCAATCCCCGTCCGCCCCCCATCCTCCGAAAGCCTCATACAAGTAGACATGATCCTCCCCCTCTTCACCCAATCCACATGCCCGCCGCAATGCCCGGCAAACCACACCCTTTAACCCAAAGCTGTCATGGTAGTGCGTGTAGGTATGCTGCTTCGTTAACAAACCGCATCCGTCACCGTACAATCTCACTGAACACCCGGAACTCCCGAAACACTCCGAGACCGCCCGAGCCGAAGCAATACAACGCTCCATCGCCCCGCTGCTTGCCCGCTTCCCAAACAAACGCTCCAGTAGCAATAACTCGTCATCCCGCTCACCCTACAGACTCAACGCCTTCACCCAAAGCCTCCTATGCGCCTGTGATCGCACAACCGATCCCTCGCATACGAGGCACACCGCCCGCTCATCCGCCGCCGTAAATCATAATCCCAATACAACCGCTGCGCCGCCTCCCGATACTCGCCAAACGAACCGCACAAATAGCCGCATCCCCCGTGCGCCACCAAATTCCCAAAATGATAGCCTCGCGGCACGAGCGGGATGGCTCCCGTCAACATGGCCTCCGCCGCCACCCGACCCCACGACTCGCGGAAAAAGGGCCCCAAAGTGTACACGAACAAATCTAGCGATTGCAAAAACCGATCCGCCGGCATCGCCCCCGCCGCCAGCAAACGCCATTCCGGGCCGAATGGATGCCATGAGTATTTTTGATTCAACTCGTCGCTCCAACCCATCACCAGGTAACGCGCCTACGGAATCTCCAACGCCTCATAAAAGACAGGGAAATCCTCTGGAAACTTCCCCGGGGCCGGACGCGACAAATGCCCCAGCACAATACCCTTATGCCGCCGCTCCGCATACGGAAATCGATCCGGTTGCACATAGTTCTCAATGATTACCTCCGTCACCCCTTGATACAATGAACGAAACGCTTTCGCTTGATACTCCGACACGAAAAACACCTTATCCACCAATCCTTGCGCCACCGCTTCCTCCTCTCCCTTTTGAAGGGCCACATCATCTCGTTCGAAAAGTAGAGCCGCAATCCCCGCTCCTTGATCCGCCGCGCCTGACCGCTGCTGAAGATGTCCAACCCACAAATCACCAACGCAATGCCCTCCACCCGATTCGGCAGCTTCGACTCCAACTCGACCCGACTCCCGACCCGCCCTTGCCCGGCAGCTCCCCGCTTCACCCGCTCAACCCTCTCGCAAAGCCGATAACGTCTGCCGCAGGGAGAGGCCCAAGCCTCCCATCAACAAACCGTTCCGCATCAGCGAAAACCAAAACTTTCCCACCCGATTCTCGTTGCCACCAACTGCTCGCCACCCTCGCAGGGGTTGATTCCTTGACAAAGGCGATGCGGTTGACGCGCCATTTGGGGATCGGCTTCAATGCCGAGTTGTTGGAGATTGCCTCGGCGGGGAGGGTTAGGCGAGGGGGTCTTCCGTCACCGAGCGGAGAATTTCTTCCAAGGGTATTTCTCCCGACGCAGCGCGGAAGATGCCGCTCTCCCAAAGTGTTTTCATGCCTTGTTCTTGGGCCATTTTCTGGAGCTTTCTGATGCGAACTTTTCCCATCACGGCGTCGCGGATGGGTTCGTTGACGGTGAGCATTTCGGAGAGAGCCGTGCGGCCGGTAAATCCGGTATCGTTGCAGGTTTCACAGCCGCCTCCCCGCCGCCATGAGGCGTCTTTGCGCACATCCTCGGGCACTCGTTTTAGCAGGATAGGGTCTGGTTGGTAGGGCATGGCGCATAACGGACAGTTCTTGCAGACGAGCCGGAGTCCGAGGATGCCGATGATGCTGGAGGCGAGGAGAAAAGGCTCGATATCCATATTGATCATGCGGGCAAACACGCCGGCGGTGCTGCCGGCGTGAATTGTGCTGATGACCAGATGGCCGGTGAGGCCCGCCTGAACGGCGATCGCCGCTGTTTCAGCGTCGCGAATCTCACCGATCATGATCACTTGCGGGTCCTGGCGCATGAGAGATCGTAGAGCAACGGGATAGGTGAATTCGCGGGCGTGGTTGATTTGCGCTTGGCTGATTTGGGGGAGGTTGAACTCCACGGGGTCTTCCACGGTGCTGATGCTGATGCTGGAACCGCACTGGCGGACCAAGTGGCAGAGCACTGCGTAGATTGAGGTGGTTTTGCCCGAGCCGGTCGGCCCTGTGAGCAACAGCATTCCGGTGGGGCGGGTGAGGAGTTCTTGGAGTGTGGCCGATGTGTCGGCGTCGAACCCGAGCTGATCGATGTCAAAACTCCGGCTCTTGGGATCGAAAATACGAATGACGATTTTCTCGCCGCGAGTAAATGAGTGACCTTGGCCGCCGCGGACGACGGGAAAGAACGAGAGGCGAAGTTCCACCCCGCCTTCACTCCCGGCGGCTCTGGCATGTCCCTCTTGAGGGCGTTCGGTTTCGTAGTTGACCAGGTTCGCCATCACTTTCAGACGAGCCGAAATCTTTTCCGCTAGTTCGAGGGGCAGATGTTCAAACTCCTTGAGCACGCCGTGGAGGCGAAATCTGACGACGAGGCTTTCATCCCACGGCTCGATGTGGATATCACTTGAGTTGGCATCGATCGCGTCAAGCATGATGCTTTCGACCACGCGGGTGATATCGATTTCCTCGGCATTTTGGTTTTGTTCAATGATCTGTCGTGTTCTGCTCACCCTCTGCCTTTGTTGCGTGGTTTTCCGGTTGTCTGAATGATTCACGGGAAAACGTGTCAAAAGTCAGCCAAGCTGACGAGTTTTTACTTGGGCAGCGTAAAGGATGGGGCAGCAGCCGATGTCAAAACCGGCTCTCACTCCCGGGGTGCAGGCAGGAATGTCCCGGGATCAAGCCGGGGGTTTGCCGGACTCCGGGATGGTTGAGGGGCCGTAAAAAAGGGGCGGCCCTTTTTGAGGCCGCCCCGTGATTGGGAGGGGATGCTTTGGTGCGGGAAGAAAACCGCTAGGCGACGGTCCGCTGCTCTTGTTGCCGGCGACGGTGCCAAAGGGCGAAGGCGCCCAAGCCCAAGGCAAAGAAAAGCGCATACTCCGAGGGCTCCGGAACAACCGCCTCACCACTTACGCTGAATACAAAAGGGCCGAGCGCATTTTCGGCGCTGCCTCCGTTTGGTTGTCGAGTCCAATCACCGGTTTGCAAGTCCCTTTCCCAGGCGTTGTCCCCAATCGACCACCCCGGCAATGCCTCAGTCTCAGTCGGTGAGTGTGAGACTCCCGCAGTGTATCCACTGGGGACACCAGCCTTGTCAAGGATCTCATACGACAGCCAATAGGTGGTCTCCGGCTCCAGGAAAAGCTCGGCGGACGGTATGTAGTCATACTCTTTGATTTCTGAGAGCGGGGCATGCTCCCCTAACGACACGAACAGATCTCCGGGGCTGCCGGGTTGGGTTTGGGAATCGCTCAGGAGAGTGACACTCACTTTGGTGGGCAAATGTGGAAGGATTGAACCAGCCCAAGGCGCCGAAATTTTTTCCACCTGCCACTTTTCGTTCAGACCGCTCACGGGGCCGGTGGTGAAGCTTGTCGCAAAGTAGTCATCAACCCACATATTGTAGGGCATGGGGCCTGTATCCGGGTAACTGCTGACGAGGATGGCGGCAGAGGCGGCGGGTTGGAGGGCGAGGGCGGCGAGCAGAACAGCCAGGGCGGGTTTGAGTTTGGGCTCTTGGCGTCTCTGCCGAGGGCAGGATAGGATCATTCGGGTTTCTGCTTTCATTATCTCTGTAAGTTTAAGCGGTTGTGTTCAAATTTTCCCCTCCACCTCGCCTGTTGCTTAGTGGGAATCTTTTATTAGTAAGGCATTGCGGGCGAGGGTCGGCAAGGAAGAAAAGTGATTTTTTCCGGTTTTTTTTCACAGCGGGCGTTTTTGCCAATAGGGTTTAGAGTCGGGGTTGAATCAATTTCTCGAATTGCGCCACTTCCGTGGCGGGTAGTTTGCAAACAAAGTCCTCACACACGAAGGCAGTGGCTTTGTCTGCAATGGGTTTGAAGGTGCGAAAGAAAGGGAGGTGTTTTCCCAGATATGCTTGCCCCGGACCGTTATCGGCAAGGAGGACTATTTTATGGGGGATGAAGGGTTTGTGCAGTGAACGCAGGAGGATTTGGAGGTCAGCGGCGTCCGGTTTGGCGGCGAAAATGATTTGCTTGGGTTTCACCAGTGAATAGCTGAGGGCCGCCAACATCTGAGGCGCGGCGGTTGGTTGCAGGGTCATCCCTTCGGAGAAGTGTGCCAGGGTTTTTAGAGCTTGTTTGCGGAAGCGGTCGTTGGCGGTGGTTTGCGCCAGGCGCAGGAGGTTCATCGCTGAGATCGAATTGGGTGAGGGCTCGGCGCCATCGTAGTCCTCTTTGAGCCGCAGTAAGATGCTGGGGTCCTGACCGGTCACACTATAGAAACCGGCTGATTTTTGATCCCAGAAGAGTTTGTTTTGGGTCTCCTGCAGGGTTTGGGCCCACTTTAGCCATTGGATGTCGAACGATGTTTCATAGAGGTCGTGGAGACCTTGGATGAGAAAGGCGTAATCATCGACGAAGCCTTGGATGCGGCTGGCGCCTTCTCGGTAGCTGCGGATCAGTCTGCCGCTGTCTTCGAGGAATAGTTTGTCCTTAATGAAGGTCGCAGCGGCAGTGGCAGCGTTGAGGTATTTCGGGTCATCCAACACTTGGTGCGCTCGGGCGAAAGCTGAGATCATCAATCCATTCCAGGCAGTGATGATTTTGTCATCAAGATGCGGGCGCGGGCGTTTCTCTCGGTGGAGGAAGAGTTTTTCGCGGCTTTCTTTGAGTTCCTTGGCGAGGGCGGCCGGCATTGTGCTGAATCGAGCGGCGGCGGCATCCAAGGTAAAACGCCGGATCAGAATGTTTCGGCCTTTGAATTCATTGTGGGGGTCACTCCCCGGAGGTGCATTGCCGGAGGGTTTGACGCCGTAGAAGTCGTTGAAGCGCATGGCGGCCTCCTTGCCGATCACGGTTTCGATCTCTTTTTTCTCCCAGATGTAGAATGCGCCTTCGCCATGTTCTGGTTTCCCATGTTCAAAGTAGCTGTCAGCATCTTCAGCCGAGTAGAAACCTCCGGCCTCATCCGTCATGTCCCGTAGGACGTAACGCAATATATCGCGGGCGATCGTTTCATAGTGCTGCTTGCCGGTGACTTGAAACGCCTCGAGGCAAGCGATGGTTAATTGCGCTTGATCGTAGAGCATTTTCTCGAAGTGCGGCACATGCCAGAACTTATCGACGGAGTAACGATGAAACCCGCCGCCGAGGTGATCATACACGCCACCGGCCGCCATGCGGTCGAGGGTGAAGAGCGCCATGGACTTCGCCTTTTCTCGATGGCCGCTCTCAGCGGTTTTCTGAGCCGCATATCGTTGCAGGAAATTGAGCGTGACCGGTCTCGGAAATTTTGGCTCGGAGCCAAACCCACCGAGTTGTGCGTCGAAGCTCTTGGCAATCGCGTGATAGGCGGCATCCAGGGTTTGGGGTCCCAATTCCTTTTTGTTGATTTCCGTCGGGGTGAAACGCCGTTCCAGGGCCTTTAACACTTCATTACCGCGGTTGAGGAGCGCTTGGCGATCCCTCTTCCAGCCGGCGGCGATTTGATTCAGGACTGTCGGAAATCCCAGACGTCCGAACTTGTCTTCGGGCGGGAAATAGGTGGCGCCGACAATCGGTTTGAGGTCCGGCGTGAGCCAAACGCTCATCGGCCAGCCACCGCCACCAGTGGTCGCTTGTACAAAGGTCATGTAAATGTGGTCTACGTCGGGACGTTCTTCACGGTCAACCTTAACGCAGACGAAGTGCTTGTTCATGATCTTGGCGATATCCTCGTTTTCAAAGGATTCACGCTCCATCACGTGGCACCAGTGGCACGTGGAATAGCCCACGGAAAGAAAGATCAGCTTATCTTCCGCTTTAGCCCGGTCGAAGGCCTCTTGGCCCCAGGGATACCAATCCACCGGGTTGTGCTGGTGTTGCAGCAGGTAGGGTGATTTTTCTAAGGCAAGGCGATTGGTATGTTGAATGGTCTTCGCCGAGCCGGTTGTTTTTGAGTTGATCTGGGCGGCGGTGCTCAGGAAATAGATTCCTGAGACAGCCGCACCGGTAATCAGCAAGATGGTGAGCGCGGAGAATATTTTGGGCATGCAAAGGGTGCGAGGCGAGGTCATGAGCGATATTCCTGTCCTTGGTCCGTCTCTCTAACAAGGAGAAACTGCCGAGCGGAGAATATTTTTGCTTCGAGCACACCTTTCAGTTTTAGTGAAATCATGTCGTCGGAGAAGCATATGGTAGAGTTATCAAGCGTCACAAAGTCCTATCGGCAGGGCGATGAGGGGGAGCCTGTGGCGGTGCTTGGAGGGGTCTCCGGAACCGTGGCAGGCGGTGAATCAATTGCTGTGATAGGCCCGTCGGGGTCCGGCAAAAGCACCCTGTTGAACATCATTGGCACCTTGGATCAGCCGACATCGGGAAAGGTGACCGTGGCGGGTGAGGATGTGGGAGACATGGACGAGCTGGCGTTGGCGGATTTCCGCAACCAGCGTTTGGGGTTTGTCTTTCAAAACCACCATTTGCTCCCACAATGCACGGTTTTGGAGAATGTTTTGGTGCCGAGTTTGGCGTCCGACGACCCTGCGAGGCGAAAGCGCGCTGCGGATCGAGCGCCCGATTTGCTTAAACGGGTGAAGCTGGATCACCGTATGACCCACCGACCGGCCCAGCTTTCCGGGGGTGAATGCCAGCGAGTGGCGGTGGTTCGCGCCTTGATCAACGAGCCGAAGCTTCTATTGGCAGATGAACCTACCGGAGCGCTCGATCGACAGTCGGCTGAGTCGCTTGCGGAGCTGCTTTTGTATCTTAATCATGAAGATGGTGTGACCCTGATCGTGGTCACGCACTCGTCGGCATTGGCGGCGCAGATGAAACGGACCCTGGAGTTACGGAACGGCGCTTTGGTCGGCACTGCCCAATGATGCCGGGTGAGGGAATCAACAAATTTTTTTAGCCCTGACATGCAGACCTGGACTTTAGTGAAGCGCAGTCTCCAGCACTATGCGAAATCCCATCTCGGCACTTTGGCTGGCGCCGTTGTGGCCAGCGCTGTTTTGGTGGGTGCGCTTGCCGTCGGGGACTCGGTTCGGGGCAGTCTCCGGGACATGGCAGTGGCGCGTCTCGGATCGGTCGAGTCCTCGCTGGTGGCTAATGAACGCGTCTTCCGAAGTGCGCTGGCCGATGAAATGCAAACCAGCTTGGGCAGGGAGGTGGTCAGTGCCTTGGTCATTCTTGGGACAGCGAGTAGCGGTGGCGGCGAGGCGCGGGCGAATCAGGTGAATGTGCTGGGGGTCGAATCCGATTTTTGGACGTTGGCGTTGGATCCAACGGGTCTGGATATCAAGCCGGGACAAGTGGTATTGAACGATTCGCTCGCTCGGCAATTGAGGGCGGCAGTTGGTGATTCGATTCTATTTCGCGTTGGGAAGCCCTCAAATCTTTCCCGCGACGCGCCTTTGTCACCCGAAGAGGATACCTCTGTGGCAATGCGTCTGAAGGTGCAGGCGGTTGTCAATGACCGACAGTTCGGACGATTTGGATTGCACGCAAGTCAGCTGCCGCCGCTTAACGCGTTTGTATCCCAGGCGTATTTACAAGAGCGGGTTGAGCAACCGGGTGGCGCTAATTTGTTGCTGGTCGGTCTTGGGGACTCTGCGTTGGGAACCGAGACGTTGATGACGGCTCTGCGCCAACATTGGCGACTGGCGGATGCACAATTGGAATTGAAGCCACTGCCGAGTGGTGAAGGTGCCGAGCTGCGGTCCAAACGGGTGTTTCTGGACGAAACCATTGTAGAAGCTGCTCGAACCGTGAACCCAAAAGCGACCGGAATCCTGACGTATTTTGTCAATAGCCTAGAGGTTGGTGGGCGAGTCACCCCTTACTCAATGGTGGCGGCCGCTTCAGCGCCCTTGTTTCCCGAGGACTTGGGGGACGACGCAATCATATTGAACCAATGGTTGGCAGAAGACCTACAAGCAGCACCGGGAGACGAGCTCACGATGAAATACTACGCTGTCGGGATCGGCCGTGAGTTGTTCGAACGAGAAGCGACGTTCACGGTGAATTCCATCGTGCCGCTCGCTGGTCTGTATGCGGATCCAAGTTTGATGCCAGATTTTCCTGGCTTGAAGGACGCGGAAAACTGTCGGAATTGGGATACGGGTCTTCCCATTGATTTGGATTCGATTCGGAGTAAAGATAACGCCTATTGGGAAGAGCACCGGGGGACGCCCAAGGCCTTCGTGTCGGCGGCTACCGGGGGGCGCCTTTGGAGGAATCGGTTCGGCAGTTTGACCGCAGTTCGATTTGGCGGCGTGGATGCGGAGGCATCGGAATTGGCGAATCGGTTGGCGTCGGCCATTGGACCGGAATCGATAGGGCTTTCTTTCTATCCGGTGAGGGATGAAGCCATGGCGTCGGTTAATCAGGCTCAGGATTTTGGCGGGCTTTTCATTGGGTTCAGTTTCTTTTTGATCCTGGCAGCGCTGATTCTGATGAGTTTGCTGTTTCAGTTCAGTATGGAGCAACGGACAGGTGAGGCGGGCATCCTATTGGCTTTGGGCCTGAGGCCAAAGACCGTCAAGCGGTTTTTCTATTTTGAGGGCGGGGCGTTGGCAGCACTGGGTGCTGTTCTCGGTGCTGTTGGTGGTGTGCTCTATGCGCGGGCGATGCTGTATGGTTTGACCACCATTTGGAGCGGAGCGGTGGGCACCTCGGCTATTGATTTCCATCTCAAGGGCGGGACGCTTGTCGGTGGTGCATTGGGCGGTATGTTGGTGGCGTGGTTGACGATTTGGTTGGCAGCCAGAAAACAAGCGGCTCGGCCTGCTCGGGAATTGCTCCAAGGTGATGGTGGAGAGTCCGAGGGTGTCTCGACTCGTGGTCTGGGTCGCCGACTGTTTCTGGCGGTATTGGGGTTCGTGTTGGCGATTGGAATGGTGGGCTGGGCGGTCGTGTCTGGTGAGCGGCAGGCAGCCGGTCTTTTCTTTGGCGCCGGGGGGTTGCTGTTGATTTCTGGAATGATGGGTGCTTCGTGGTGGTTGCGGCATTGGGCGAGGTCTGGAGGACATTCAGAGTTGAGTTTGTTTGCTATGGGGATCCGCAGTGGCTCCCGCCGGGTCAAACGCAGTGTTGCAACCATGGGGCTGTTGGCGTGCGGCAGTTTCTTGGTTGTTGCGGTCGGTGCTAGCAAATTGGATGCCGTCAAAGGGGCAGCCGAGCGGCAGTCGGGGACGGGAGGTTTTGCTTTTTGGGGACAGACTACGCAGGCGGTCACCCATGATTTGAATGGCGAAGCGGGCCAGGAGTTTTTTCTGCTTGATGACGAGGTGTTGTCAGATGTGAGGTTTGTTCAATTCCGCGTGCTTCCAGGCGAAGATGCAAGTTGTCTGAATCTCAACCGAGTCCAGCGGCCGCAACTCATGGGGGTGAACCCAGCTGAGTTGGCGTATCGAAAATCGTTTACGTTTGCCTCAGTCGATCAAGGGCAATCGGATGCGGCGAGCCCATGGTTGTTGCTGAATGATCAGCGAGATGATGGTGCGATCCCGGCGATTGCGGATCAGAATTCCATGCTGTGGGCCATGGGTAAGAAGGTTGGGGACAAGATCCAATACAGGGACGGCAAGGGCGGACCTTTCGAGATTGTGTTGGTAGGCGGCGTTGCCAACTCCATATTGCAAGGGAATCTGATCATCTCCGAGAAGCGATTTGTGGAGCGTTATCCTCACGAGAGTGGCTACCGAACGTTTCTAATTGATGCGCCGTGGGAGTCGGCCGAGGCAGTGGCGGCGATATTAAGTCGCGCGTTGCAAGATGTGGGATTGGAGCTGACGTCGACGGTGCAACGACTTTCGGACTTCAACGCAGTTCAGAATACCTATCTGTCAACGTTCCAGATGTTAGGAGGGCTGGGGCTTCTTTTAGGAAGTATTGGGCTCGGAGTGGTTGTGCTGAGAAATGTTTGGGAACGGCGAGGTGAGTTGGCCTTGCTGAAAGCCGTGGGTTTCCGGCCGGGATTGTTACGTTGGCTGGTTCTCAGCGAGCATGCGGCTTTGCTGGTTATCGGGTTGCTGATTGGTGTCGGGGCGGCGCTGATTGCGGTGATTCCTGCGCTGCTGTCTCCTGGGGCGGAGATACCGTATGTTTCGTTGAGTTGGACTTTGTTGGCGGTTTTGATTAGCGGATTGCTGTGGACTTGGCTGGCGGACGGGGTCTCTCTTCGAGGCCATCTGTTGGAAGCACTGAGAAATGACTAAAGATGTATTTCATGAAGGAGGTGATTCGGGTTTTTGGGGTTGCAGTCTTGAGCGTGGGCATCAGTGGGTCCGCTCGAGCGTGGGCGGAGATTGTGTATGAGAATGATTTTCAGACCGTCGAGATTGGAGAGGAATCTGAAGGGTTCCTGGTTCTGGGCGGCGACTTTGCCGTCCGGGCAGCGGGAGAGAATCGGTTTCTGGAGTTGCCGGGAGCGCCGTTGGGCAATTTTGGTGCGCTCTTTGGATCGAATACCAAAGAGGGAAGCTGTGTCAGTGTAAGCGTTCAAAGCGAAGCGCGCCAACGCTTGGCTCCTGCCTTTGGGGTAGGGGTTAACGGGTTGGGCGGCTTCCGGCTCATGGTAAGTGCGAATAAACGGAGGCTCGAACTTTTGCGGGGCGATGAGGTGGTCGCGTCGGTGAATCATCGTTGGCAAAGTCAGGGATGGACGCGAATGGTCCTGGAAGCCGCTCCGGCGAGCAAGGCATTGTGGCGGGTTCGCGGTAAAGTTTGGAGTGCGGATGATACGGAGCCGGACACTTGGATGATTACCTATGCGAGTGACTCGGCACCGCCTCGCGGGAGGCCGTCGATTTGGGGGCATCCGTTCTCTGGGCGAGCCATTCGTTTTGATGATTTGGTGGTGGCAAAGGTGCCTGCTAGAGGAAGTGGTGCCAAGATTCCGTTTGAGCTGGGCCTACAAACCTGGACTGTGCGAAACATGAGTTTTGATCAAGCCGTTGCCTTTGCAGCCAAACATCAGTTTAAGTGGTTAGCCATGTCTCGCATGCACATGGATCCGCGAGCGCCGATGGACGAGACGAGGCGAAAGAAAGCCGCCCTCGAGCAAAACGGTCTCAAGGCGTACACCTTTGGCGTCGCCCGAACGTCACTCGCTCATGAATACAATCGCCAACTCTTCGAGTTTGCCAAGTTTATGGGCATTCGGTTGATCGTGGTGGAACCGGACGACTTCAAGACTTTCGAAAGCCTGGAGCGACTGGTGAAGGAGTATGATATTAAAGTTGCCATCCACAATCACGGAATCCGAACCTTATATGGCAATCCCTTGGTCGTGCGGAATGTGATCAAACACCTCGACCCGCGGATCGGGGTTTGTTTGGACACGGGTTGGGTGACGGCGGCTGGATTTGATGCTTCAAAAGTCTTCCGTGAGTACGACGGACGGGTGTTCGATGTCCATCTCAAGGATAAGCGCATTGAACGAACCCAAGGGGATGATGTTTATTTTGATACGCACATCGGTGCCGGTGAGGGAAATCTCGCGCGATTTTTAGAAACACTTAAGGAGGCCAAGTTTTCCGGAGTTTTGGCTTTGGAAACTGACCATCCGGAATTTGCACGGGTGCCCGGACCGTTTGTCACCAAGGCGATTGAGTTCTTTCAATCCAGCACACGAGATAAGTCTTTAGGTCGATGAGGAGCGTTGGCAACCGTTCCTAGCCTAGCAATTGTTCTTTCTGACTAGACGAAAACCCTCCAGTGATAGGGTTTCGAGTCGTCCGGCAAGAGTTTCGGATGACTGGCATAGCTGGTCGGGTGAAGCACTACCCAGAATCAAGAAACGGGCGAGGGCTTTGATCTCGCGGCCAAGAGATGGGCCTTACGGCCTCAGCGGGCGAGCAGCGGCTCGAAACCGCCCGCCGCCGCCCTATCTTCGAGAAGCCCTTAAAATCTCGGCTGCCTGCCTCATAGCGGTCATCTTTATTGGCGAGAAATCCGGGAGAGGGGTCTTCGAATGTCTCACGGTTTTAGCGGTTGCTTCGTGCTGCCGAACGGCCATCAACTCGTCCCGACTGGCTACTCCGTCTCCATTGGCGTCGAAGCGCGCGAGCAGTTTATCTTGGGTTTCTCTGAGCGGGTTAGGACCGGAATGCTCGGGGTTGAGGAGAGGTGTGATCGCCAAGGCGCGGCTAGGAGTGAATGCTCGATTAGGCAGAATCTGGTAATCAGGAGGCACTCGACGGTGTTTTTCATGATCGGATACTTGGCGATCAGTCGGCTGCGGGGATCAAATATTCATTCATCTCATTTGCATTTTTGTTACGATTCCGAGTCGATAGCTGATGACAAAATTCTTGCGGATGTGCCATGCAGAATGGTTTAACCGCTCAGGTAAAGTGGATTAAGGTCAATTCTCCGGAAATTAGACTAAATTCGTCGAGCTCATCCACGGATGGGTTTCAGTCGGAGGGCTTTGAGGCTGCGTGATTGAAAAGGGCTGCGCGTGGAGCACAGTAATGCTTGAGTGAGGGAAAAGCGGCGAAGGATCACCGCACCCCAGGACGTTGCCGGCGCCACTCGGGAGCCATGAGATGCCGTCAGGTTCAGGATTGGTTTTGAGCCCCTGGAACTTCTGCGGCTGTCTTGAATCAATCTTGATCCGTCTTGAGCGGTTCGGAGACACGGGTGACAGAGCGGCATTTGCCGGTAATCTCGTCAATATTGAAGATCGCCCCTTTGAGAACGATCTGTTTCTTTGCCACGCCGAATCGCTGCGGCTGGTTGGTAAGGTAGCGCTTGACAATCGGATCGATTTCGCGGCCTAGGATGCTTTCTTGTCCGCCGGTGAAGCCTGCGTCACAGAGGAATCCGGTCCCTCCGGGGAAGATTTGTTCATCGGCGGTTTGGACGTGAGTATGGGTGCCGATAACGGCGGTGACCCGGCCATCGAGGAAACGGGCCATGGCAATCTTTTCCGAAGTCGCTTCGGCGTGCATATCGACGATGATAACCGGTGTTTCATCTCTTATTGAAGGGAGGGCGGTGTTGATCGCATGAAATGGATTCTCAAGGTCAGGCATAAACGCTCGGCCTTGGAGATTCACAATGGCGACGGAGACGCCATTGTCGGGATGGTTCCAGACCGTGCGACCCTGCCCGGGGGTGTTCGCCGGATAGTTGAGCGGGCGAAGAAATCTAGGTTCCTCTTCGAGGAGTTTGGTGACGGTTTTCTGATCCCAGAGGTGATCGCCTGTTGTGATGATGTCGATGTTCGCTTCAAAGATCTCGGCAGCGGTTTCCGGTGTGATTCCGGCACCACCCGCTGAGTTTTCGCCGTTGGCGATCACCAGATCAATCTCCTGTCGGATCCGCAGGAGAGGCACAAGTTCTCGAACGGCTCGCCGGCCTGGCGCGCCGACGATGTCGCCGATGAAGAGGATTTTCACGTGGTGGACCGTATCCGAAGTCTCCCTTCTGACAAGAAAAAGCCGAGTCCAGTTTTGCCGGTTGACGTCTCAAAAATTCACTCTTAAATGCCGTGATGCGATGGATCGTCATGCTGGGATTATGCTTGGTGGTCTCAACGGCCTGTCGGAGCAATCGGCCCGCCCCGGTTTCGGACGGACAGGCGGAACCGGTGTGGACCGAGCCCAACGATGCCGGAAACGATAAACCGGTAATCATTCCCCTCACCAGTGGCAGGGGAGTGGTTGCGTCCGTGAATGAGCCCCTGCGTTTTGTGATCTTGGATTTTACTTTGAATCCGTTGCCGAAGATCGATCAGCAGCTTTTTCTTTATCGACGGGGACAGAAGGTAGCTCGGGTGAAGGTCACGGGACCGGTTCGCGGTCAGACGATTGCTGCGGATATTGTGGAAGGGAACGCGGAGGAGGGCGACGAGGTTCGACCGGATTGATGGGCGGCTGAGGTCGACTAATCGCGGTTGCGCTGCGGCTCCTGAGTGTGGCAAGAAAAGAAGGCGATTGCTGACAGTTCGCCGACTGCGAGATAAACGATGGGCCAGCGTCCGCGGGGAGGGCAATGCAATTGCCTGAAGGATGATCGGAACCGGTATCCCCGTCACAGAAAGGACGGTTGCCGCGCAGCGGTAGGATATCTTGATCAGGATGTAACCATGTTGTCTTTGGGCGGGAAATATGAATCTCACGCGGAGGCGCGGGGGCGGGATCTAGAGTCTTGGTGTAAATTCTAAGTTTTTCACTAGAAAGGCCCATTGATCGGCAATTTCCTCAATGACTTTGCTGGTGGGTTTTCCGGTGCCGTGACCGGCTCGGGTTTCAATGCGGATTAGCACAGGTGAATTGCCTCGGTGGTATTCTTGCAATCGGGCAGCGTACTTGAAGCTATGACCGGGGACGACTCGGTCATCAGTGTCCGCAGTGGTGACGAGTGTCGCCGGGTAAGCGGTGCCGGGCTTTAGGTTGTGGTAGGGTGAATAGGCGTAGAGGGCTTTGAATTCATCAGGGTTGGTGGACGAACCGTAGTCGTCAACCCAGAAGCGGCCGGCGGTGAATTTTTGGAAGCGAAGCATATCCATCACGCCGACGGCGGGAAGACAGGCCGCGTAGAGATCGGGCCGTTGATTTGTGCACGCACCGACGAGCAGGCCGCCATTGCTGCCTCCACGAATGGCCAGTTTGCGCGGTTGCGTATATTTGTTCTTGATCAACCATTCCGCCGCGGCAATGAAATCATCAAAGACATTTTGCTTCTTGAGTTTGGTACCGGCTTTGTGCCAGGTCTCGCCATATTCACCGCCGCCTCGAAGATTGGCTTGGGCATAGATCCCGCCCATTTCCATCCAGGCGAGATTGTCGATGGAAAATCGGGGAGGGAGCGAGATGTTAAAGCCGCCGTAACCGTAAAGGAGCGTGGGGTTCGTCCCGTCCATTTGAATGCCCTTGCGATGGGCGACAAACATCGGAACTCGGGTGCCGTCTTTGCTATGATAGAAGACCTGCTTGACGATGTAGTCGTTGGGGGCGAACTGTACCTTGGGCTGGCGAATGAGTTTGCTCTTCCCCGTCAGGATATCATAGCGGTAGACACTGGGCGGGGTGTTGATGCTGGCGAAGGAATAGAAGGTTTCCGTGTCGGTGCGTTTGCCGTTGAAACCGGTGGCGGTGCCGATGCCGGGGAATTCGACCTCGCGCATGAATTCACCGCTCATGCTGAAGAGCTTGACTTGGGTTTTGGCGT
This sequence comes from Limisphaerales bacterium, assembly GCA_024761205.1. Classification (GTDB taxonomy): domain Bacteria; phylum Verrucomicrobiota; class Verrucomicrobiia; order Limisphaerales; family AAA164-E04; genus UBA2970. The sequence goes on along the minus strand of JAMASS010000021.1, from coordinate 12,779 downwards.
CTTTGAGATACTCGGCGATGAATACGATGCCGACGATGCCGACGCTGGATAGCGCGTTATCCGATTCTGCGATGATCTCGTTTCGCTCCCTGGGCCGCCGAGTGTCTATCGCGATGACTCGGCCATTGGACGCTTCAAGGTTTGTCTTGAAATAGAAGACGGGGCCGTCGTTGCCTATGAACGTGTATTCGTTCTCAAAGTTGTCGATGAGATCGATGGGTGGGGCGTAAGATCCGGTTAAATCTCGGTAGAGAACACGGTGGCGCTCATCCGTGCCCTTCCAAACCGTCAGGATCAGGTAACGACCATCTTCCGTGACCTCGGCATCAAACCCCCAGTCCGGAAAATCGGGGCGTTTGTAAACCAGAACGTCGCGATCTTGATGGGTGCCCACACGATGGTAGAAGACCATTTGATCTTTGTTGAGCGATTGAAAGGCATCACCTTCTTCGGGAGCGGGGTAGCGACTGTAGAAGAAGCCCCGGCAATCTTTGGTCCAACTCACGCTGCTGAACTTGACCCACTTGAGTTCGTCATCCAGGACCGAGCGGGAATCCACTTCCATGATGCGCCACGTGCGCCAATCCGATCCGCCATCTTGAATGCTGTAAGCCATGTGACGGCCGTCCTCAGAGAAAGAGGCTGAACCGAGGGCCACGGTCCCATCTTGGGACCAGGTGTTCGGATCTATGACGAGCTCGGGCTCGCTGGAGAGGGTCTGTTGCCGGTAGAGGACGTCTTGGTTTTGCAGGCCGTCGTTCTTCCAGAAGTAGTACCAGCTGCCTCGTTTGAAAGGGGCGCCGATCTTCTCGTAGTTCCATAGCTCGGTAAGGCGTTTTTCAATTGCCTCTCGGTGCGGCAATTTCTCCAGGTAGCCAAAGGTGACTTTGTTCTGCGCCTCGACCCAGGCCTTTACCGCTTTGGATTCGCGGACGTCGTCTTCCAGCCAGCGATAGGGGTCGGCTACGGTCACGCCGTGGTAGCCGTCGGTGTGATCGATCTTCTTCGTTTCAGGATAAGAGAGATGTTCTGCGGCCACAAAGTTCATAGAGGCGATCCATCCAACCGTTGGGAGTGTCAGAAAAAGGGTTTGGCATCTCCGTAACATATCAATCCTCACTGGTGTGTGATTGGTTAGTCATCTGGTAAGGAGCAGAAGGGTCTGCCACCTTGTTTTCGGAATATAGTGGCTGAGGCAGGGGCGGCAAGTTCTTATCGGTTAGTTGCTTAGCGACGTTCGCGAAGGCTGACAAAGTCGGGCTGATCAGGTCTTTTCGTGGTAGGGCGAGTGGAGATTGAAGTAGATCCCACAGAGGGGTCTGTCGGACTTGGTTTGGCCGAGGATGATCGTGACCTGACGATCCAGGGCGATCCCGTGCCGGAGTCCGGGATCACGATCGATGTAAGCTTTGATGGCTTTCTCCATCAGGCGCAGCAGGGACGCCTTGCAATCTTCTGGGGATTTGTCCAGGCAGATGACATATTTGTCGTAGGCCCGCAGTGCTTCGGCGAGTTCTGCCTGAAATGTTTTCACACTTAATTCCATTGGCGCGAGATTATTGGAACCGGATCGATTGTAAATGATGTAAGGGGAAGCGGTGTGCTTAGCGGCGCTTCTGTTCGCCGAAGAGGACCGTGCCGAGGCGGATGATCGTTGCGCCTTCCTCAATGGCGACTTCAAAGTCACCGCTCATGCCCATGCTGAGTTCTGGCAGGGGGGCGCCCAAAAGATCTTCGGCAGCTTGTTGCAGATGCTTGAGGCGGCGGAAATGCGGTCGAGCGTTCTCCGCTGCCTTGCTCCACGGGGCCATGGTCATGAAACCGTGGATCTCGAGTTGATCGAGCGCATTGAGCGGGAGCAGTTTCTCCAGAACCTCATCGGGACGAAAACCATATTTGGCGGCTTCTCCTGAGACGTTCACTTCAATCAAGACGGGGAGTGTTTTGGACAGTTTTTCGCAGGCGGTGTTCAGGGCTTTGGCGAGGCGATCACTGTTGACGCCATGCACCAGACGCGCGTGGCGGACTGCTTCTCGACATTTGTTTGTTTGGAGATGCCCAATAAACTCCCAGCGGATCTCGCCGGGGCACTGTCCGACCTTTAGTTTGAGCTCTTGGACTTTGTTTTCTCCGAAAACGGTCAATCCCGCCTCGAATGCCTCGAGAATGCTGGCGGGTGTGTGCCCCTTGCTCACCGCAACCAAGGCCACCTCTTGGGGGTCACGTCCGACTCGGTCGCAAGCGGCGGCGATTCGTTGGCGAATGTGCTTGAGGTTCTCGGCGATGCTCATGGGCTTCATTTAGCGGATTGTCAAAAACTTGAAAACTAGGTTTTTCATCTTCTTGAAGTTGGGGCATGTTGTGTCTGTTGTACGGGATTGGTGTCTGAGATGTTAGCCAAGTCAAATTCGTTGGTCTGCGGGAAGTATGTTCGTGCGGTTGGGCCGCGTTTGCGGGTGCTTCTGCATGTTGTCTTTGGTCTCGTTGCGGTACTGGGTGTGAATTCCGTTTATCTGGCCAGCGTTACTTTTCTGGAGTGGCGGCGGGGCGAGCCTTATTATCAGGGTTATTTTTACCTCTTTATGTTCCTGGGGCATTTGCTGCTGGGATTGGTGCTTTTGGGGCTGTTTGTCATTTTCGGAATCGGCCACGTTCGCAATGCGTACAATCGGCCAAATCGGCGTGCGGTTCGGGCGGGGTTCGCTCTCCTTGGCGCGAGCATGGTGCTGTTGCTCAGCGGCGTCGGATTGATGCAGGTGGAAGGTTTCGAGATTCCGAATTCGAATAAGCGGTCGATCCTCTACTGGATTCATGTCATGGCGCCGTTGCCGGTTGTGTGGTTGTACGTGTTGCACCGTTTGGCTGGGCCGGGGATTAAGTGGCGCGCCGGGCTTGGTTGGGCGGTGGCTGCGGGTGTCGTTGTGCTGGGCATGGTGGTTTTTCATTCTCAGGATCCCCGGCGGCGGAATGTTGAGAGGCCTCGGGAAGGCGCCGAATATTTTGAACCCTCCCTGGCGCGGACTGCGAGCGGCAATTTTATTCCGGCGGACGTCTTGATGATGGATGAGTATTGCATGGAGTGCCATTCGGATGCTTATGATGGGTGGTTTCACAGTGCCCATCATTTCAGTTCCTTCAACAACGAGCCCTACTTATTCAGCATCACGGAAACGCGCCGGGTGTTGATGGAGAGGGATGGCAGCGTGAAGGCTTCGCGGTGGTGTGCCGGCTGCCATGACGTGGTGCCGTTTTTTAGCGGGGCGTTTGATGATCCGAACTTTGACATGGAGAATCATCCAACGGCGCATGCCGGCATCACGTGCACGGCGTGCCATGCGATCATCCGGGTGAATAGTCCGCGAGGCAACGCGGACTACACCATTGAGGAGCCCATTCATTATCCCTTTGCCAAGAGCGAGAATCGATGGCTCCGCTTCATCAACCGGCAGTTGGTGAAGGCGAAGCCGGCGTTTCATAAGCGGACCTTCCTCAAGCCGTTGCACCAGACCGCTGAGTTTTGTTCGACTTGTCACAAGGTCAGTTTGCCGCGCGAGCTGACCGGCTATAAAGATTGGCATCGCGGGCAGAATCACTATGACAACTTTTTGGTGAGCGGTGTCTCCGGGGGCAACGCAAAGTCCTTTTATTATCCGCTCAAGGCCGAGGTGAATTGCAACGGCTGTCATATGCCGCTGCAGGAATCGAATGATTTTGGGGCGGATTTCTTTGGCCAAGCCTCGGTTCTTTCGATCCACAATCATCTGTTCCCCGGCGGCAATACCGGGGTTCCTGCCTTGCGGGGCGATCATGCCTCGGTAGCGGCGCAGCAGGAGATTTTGAAGGGCGCGCTGCGGGTGGATATTTTTGGGATTCGTGAGGGGGGCGTGATTGATGGCGAGTTGTTTGCGCCGCTGGGGCCGCAATACCCCGTCTTGGTTGCGGGGGAAAGTTATTGGGTCGAGGTGGTGTTGAGGACCCTGACGGTCGGGCATGTTTTCACCCAGGGCACGGCGGATTCCAATGAAGTGTGGGTAGAGGTGAAGGCGGTATCAGGGGAGGGAATGATCCTGGGCCGAAACGGGGGTTTGGGGGAGTACAATCGGGTCGATCCGTGGTCTCATTTTGTCAACGTCTATATGCTGGATCGGGAGGGCAATCGGATTGATCGACGAAACGCCCAAGACATCTTCACACCGCTCTACGACAACCAGATTCCCCCGGGAGCGGCGAGTGCGCTGCACTACCGATTGGAGATTCCTCTGGATTACGAAGGTTCTGTGGAGTTGAAGGTGCGGCTGAATTATCGGAAATTTGACACAGCCTACATGCAGCACGTGTATGGGCCGGCCTTTGTCAACAATTTGCCCATCACCCGAATTGCGGAGGACAGCGTGAGGTTGCCGGTGGCGAAGGAGCTGCCCGAGGAAGGGCGGCGCCGGATAATCGGTGAGAGCGACACGGTTCCGGATTGGCAGCGGTGGAATGATTATGGGATCGGCCTGCTATTGAAGGGCGGCGCCGGCAGTGAGAAGGGGCAATTGCGCCAAGCCGAGCATGCTTTCGCGATGGTGGAGAAGGGCGGGCGGGCGGATGGTCCGTTGAATTTAGCACGGGTCTATCTGAAGGAAGGGCGGGTCTCGGAAGCGGTGGAAGCGCTGCAGCGAGCGGCGTCATTTGATCCTCCGGCTCCCCGTTGGACCTTGGCTTGGCTCAATGCTTTGGTGAACAAAGAGAATGGTTTGTTTGACGAGGCGATTCGCGGGTTTCGCAGCATTTTGGAGGATCGTTACGAGGAGATCATCGAGCGCCGCTTTGATTTTTCGAGGGATTATCAGGTGTTGAACGAGTTGGGGCTCGCTTACCACGCGAAGTCGACCACCCTTCGCGCTCGGCCGGAGCAGCATAAGGCAACGTTGAGGCTAGCGGTTGAAGCTTTCCAAAAGACCCTCGTCCTGGATCCGGAGAATGAGACGGCGCACCACAACTTGGGGATCATCCATTCCTTGCTTGGCGATGAGGAGCGGGCGGCTGAGCATCGCCGGTTGCATGAGCGGTATCGGTCCGACAACAACGCCCGAGACCGGGTGATTGCCATCGCGCGGGAGCGTGATCCGGCCGCGCGGAATGCCTCCCAGCCGGTGGTGGTTTACGATCTGCACCGCGCCGGAGCGCCGGGGGGGTGAGGGTTTGGTCTGTGCCGACGGAGGGGGGCGAGCCTCCCCTTGAGCTGCGGGCGCCGGGGGGGGGGGTGGCGAGAGCCAAGAAGCTTCGATTCACTGAAGGGGGTTCGGGGCGATTTCCGTTCTTTCGTCCTGTCTGGACTGGCGCGCTCGGCGGCTTGCTACGGAGAGGAATTTTGCGTTAGATCGAGGCGATGCAAGATTCTCAATCCGAGCGCGATGAGGTGGTGGAGGTCACTGAGCATGAGGATGATGCGGTCATAGGCCGCGCTTTCCGTTGGTCGGTGGTCGGTTTCTCTGCCGTTCTGGTGATGGTTGGTTTGGTGGTTTGTGTGATCTGGCGTCCGCCGGAGGAGCTGCCCGAGCGGGTTACCGAGTTGCGGGCGGCGGAAAATCCCGCGCTTCCCTCGGTGGCGATTCCACGGGTGATCTTTCGCGAAATCACCTCGGAGGCTGGCATCACGTTTCAACACAACAGCGGAGCGACTGGAGAGAAGCTGCTGCCGGAAGCGATGGGCGGCGGGGTGGCTTTCTTCGATTTTGATGGCGATGGCGATCAGGATTTGCTCTTCGTGAATGGGACCGGTTGGTCGGAGGGGTCGGAGGCGAGCACTGCCGTGTTGTATGAGAATGACGGCGAGGGAAGGTTTCGAGATGTGACCGCCGGGTCAGGGCTAGATGTCCCACTCTACGGAATGGGGGTGGCTATCTCGGACTACGATGGTGATGCGCATCCGGATGTGTTCCTTACCGCTGTGGGGAAGAATCGTCTATTTCGAAATGCAGGATCGGGGCGCTTTGTCGATGTCACGGATGCCGCGGGTGTCGGCGGTTTGTCATCGGATTGGAGCACTTGCGCCGCGTGGTTTGATTGTGACAATGACGGCGATCTGGACCTGTTTGTGGGCAATTATGTGAAGTGGAGCAAGGAAATCGATTTTCAGTTGGGAAGCACTTTGGTCGGCATTGGGAGGGCTTATGGTCAACCTATGAATTTCGAAGGCTCGTTTCCATATCTCTATTTGAACCAGGGCGACGGCGGATTTGAAGATGCCTCGGAGGCGAGCGGAGTGCGGGTGGTGAACCCGGCGTCTGGGGTGCCCGCGGCGAAGTCGTTGGGGGTCGCGCCGGTGGATCTGAATCGAGACGGTTGGGTGGACTTGGTTGTGGCCAATGATACTGTCCGCAATTTTGTTTTCAGCAATCGCTGGGACCGAACGTTTGAGGAAGTCGGGGCGCTTACGGGGATTGCCTATGATGCTTACGGCAAGGCGCGGGGCGCGATGGGGATCGACACGGCGCGCTATCGGGAGGATGGGGTGTTGGCGATTGGCATTGGGAATTTTGCTAATGAAATGACGGCGCTTTACGTTGAGCAGGATCGGGCGATGATCTTTGTCGATGAGGCTGTGCCGGCTGGCATAGGATCGGCGAGTCGTCAGTTGTTGACGTTTGGATTATTTTTTTTCGACTATGATTTGGATGGTTGGCAGGATTTGTTGACGGCGAACGGGCATTTGGAGGAAGAGATTTTTCGGGTGCAGAAGAGTCAGCGTTACGAGCAGCCCGCCCAGTTATTTTGGAATAGCGGTCCGGAGCATGGGTGTCGATTTTATGAAGTAGGGGTAGAGCAATCTGGGGGGGATCTTTGGGAGCCGATAGTTGGTCGGGGATCGGCGTTTGCGGATATTGACAATGACGGTGATTTGGATTTTGTGCTGACGCAGGTTAATGGAGGGCCGCGTTTATATCGCAACGATCAATCGCTGGGGAATCGCTGGGTGCGGCTTCGTTTGAGGGGATCGGGACAGAACCGCGAGGGCATAGGCGCTTGGATTCACTGGGAGGTTGGTGGTTGGGAGTTTTGGCGGCAGGTGATGCCGACGCGGGGTTATTTATCGCAATCGGAGTTGCCGGTGACGATAGGGTTGGGGAAGGCGGGGGCGGTGGAGGGGCTGGAGGTAGTTTGGCCGGGTGGGGGCGTTCAGGGGGTGGGCGGTGTTGGGGCGGGGCGGTTGGTTGAGATTGTAGAGGAATAGGGGGTGGTGGGATTGGGGGGTTATTTGTCAAAGAGTGGTGGGCAATCCTGCGATCGGTTTGAAGCTCGTTTTGCCGGGACGTCCTTGGTCGAGGCGCTGGGGCGGCGGCTGCAGGTCTCCGGCGGCGTCATTGAGGAGGGTTTGGCGCCGGCGAGCTGGTCCTTTTTGGCGGCGCTGATTCACCGGCTGGAGCCCGGCGCTCCGTTGTTGCTGGCGGCATCGGGGCTGGAGCGGCAGGAGGCCTTGCATCGGGATTTTCAGATTTGGCGGGAGTGGTTGGGGGGGGATTTGGGTCTTGAGCGGGAGGCGGGGGGGGCGGAGTGGGGGGATTTTGGGGGGGCGTGTTTTTTTCCTGAGCGAGAGGGTTTAGCGCATGAGGCCCGGGGGCGGGCTGGGGATGCGGTCAGGGAGCGATTGGAGACGGTGATGGCGTTGCGCGCGTTTCGGGAGCGGGCGGGCGGCGAGGCGCCGGTGGTGGTGGCGAGCGGGGCGGGGCTGTTGCAGAAGACCTTTTCGCTCCAAGGGCTGGAAGGGCGGGTGAAGGCGGTTGGATTGGGGCAGGAGTTGGATCCGTTGGATCTGGTGGAATGGCTGGAGGGGCAGGCTTACGAGCCGGAGGCGAAAGTGACTCAAAAGGGTGAATTGGCCTTGCGTGGGGGGATTGTGGATGTCTTTCCGTTGGCGAGCCGGTGGCCGCTTCGGATTGAGTTTTGGGGGAGCGAGGTGGGATCGATCCGGCGTTTTGATCCGCAGACGCAGCTGTCGCGGGAGGAGGTGGCGTCGGCGTTGATTTCTCCTGGGGGAGAAATTGACATTTTGCAGAGGGAGTTTGAGGGGGCTGGGGGGGAGGGGGCGGCGAGTTTGAGCGAACATCTGCCGGAGGGGGCCATCCTCATTCTGTGTGATCCTGGGGAGGTTGAGGATGCTGCGGGGCGGATGCCCCGGGGCGATCGGTTTACGGAGGGCTGGGCTGTTTTTAGGGAACGGGTTCGGGCGCGGGGTTTTCGGGTATTCCACTGGAGGGGGGGGTTGGAAGGAGCTTTGGCGGATTTGGGGGAGCGTGGGGCTGGGCGGGGGGCGGTCTCGGATGCGGGGGAGGATTTCAGCGGGGTGGGTTTGGGTTTTGCGGGTTTGGATGGCTATGGGCCGCTGGGCGTCCTGGGGTTTGGCGGGCCGGTAGGGGAGGGGCGGCGGCTGGAGTTTTTCGAGCAGCTGCATCGTTGGCTGAGGCAAGGCTGGCGGGTGGATGTCTTTTGCCGCCGGGCGGGGGAGTGTGATCGTTTCAGGGGGATGTGGTCGGAGTTGGGTTGGGGGTTTTTTGAGGGAGCCTTGGGGGTTGGGGTGGGGATGCTTGGAGGCGGTTTTTTGTTGGAGGCCGGGCGGTGGGCGGTGGTGACTGGCGCCGAACTTTTTGGCCGCCGCAAGACGAGGGGGCGGCGGCGTTTGGGCTCCGGGCCTGCGGCGGGGGTCGAGCGGGGGCGGGAGATAGACTTCTCTGATTTGGCGCCGGGGGATTATGTGGTTCATGTGGAGCATGGCATTGGGCGATTTATGGGATTGGGGCGGCTTGATCCTGGGGGCGGGCGTTCGGAGGTCTCGGGGTCTGGAGGGGGCGGGCAATTCGGCCCGGAGTGTTTGGTGGTCGAATACGCCTCGAGGGCTTGCGGGCAGGGGCCGGCGCGACTGTATGTGCCTGTGGGGGAGGCGCATTTGGTGAGCAAGTATGTGGGGGCGGGCAAGGGGCGGCCGGCGTTGCACCGTTTGGGTGGCCATCATTGGGTCTGGGCGCGGGCGCGGGCGCAGCGGGCGGTGGCGGATCTGGCGGGCGAGTTATTGGCTGTTGAGGCGGCGCGGGAGGCCGGGGAGGGGCATGCGTTTGGGCCTGACACGGAATGGCAGCGTGAGTTTGAGGGGGCCTTTGATTATGAGGAGAGCGCCGATCAGCGCCGTGCTATTGAGAGCAGCAAGCGGGACATGGAGGCGCGGAAGCCGATGGATCGTTTGATTTGCGGGGACGCGGGATTTGGGAAGACGGAGGTGGCGCTTCGGGCTGCCTTCAAGGCGGTGATGGGAGGGAAGCAGGCGGCGTTTTTGGCACCGACGACGGTCTTGGCCCTGCAGCATTACCGGCATTTTGTCGAGCGTCTGGCGGGGTATCCGTTTCGAGTGGAGCTGCTTTCGCGGTTGCAGAAACGCAGGGAAGCCGGGGCGATAGTGGGCGCCTTGGCGAGGGGGGAGGTCGATATTGTGGTGGGGACCCACCGGCTGGTGCAGGGGGATGTGATATTCAGGGATCTGGGATTGGTGGTGATTGACGAGGAGCAGCGTTTTGGGGTGAGGCACAAGGAGAAATTCAAGCGGTTGCGGAAATTGGTGGATGTTTTGACGCTCAGCGCCACGCCTATTCCGCGGACGCTGCATCTGGCCTTGATGGGCGGGCGGGACATGAGCGTGATCGAGACGCCGCCGCCGGATCGTTTGCCGGTGGAGACGATTGTCGCCCGGTATGATGAGGGGACGATAGTGGAGGCGATTGAGCGGGAGTTGGCTCGGGGGGGGCAGGTTTATTTTTTGCACAATCGCGTGGCGACGATCGAAAGGGCGACGGAGAAGCTGGGGCGCCTGGTTCCGGGGGCGCGTGTGGTGGTGGGGCACGGGCGGATGAGCGCTGGGGCCCTGGAGGGGGTGATGGCGGTTTTTGTCAGCGGGGAGGCGGATGTTTTGGTCTCGACCGCCATCATTGAGAGCGGTTTGGACATTCCCAATGCGAATACGATCATCATAGATCGAGCGGATCGGTTTGGTTTGAGTGATTTGTATCAGCTGCGGGGTCGAGTGGGCCGATATAAGCATCAGGCCTACGCTTATCTCCTTCTTCCCCGGCATGGTGGGTTATTGGCGGGGGCCCGCAAACGCATTGCGGCGGTGAAGGAGCATTCGCATTTGGGAAGCGGATTTAAGATCGCCATGAGGGATCTGGAGATCCGCGGTGCGGGGAGCATTTTGGGGCCTCGGCAGAGCGGCCACATTACGGCGGTCGGTTTTGAGCTTTATTGTCAACTGCTCAAACAAAGCATTGCCGCCTTGAAAGGGGAGGCGGTGAAGCCGCGGGTGGAGGTGCGGGTGGCGTTCGATTTTCTCTCCTTGGATTCTGGGGTGGGCGGCGGTGAAGATGGGGCCGGCGCTGGGCTATCGGTTCCGGGAGCCGCCCTTCGTTATCCGGCCCATATTCCCTACGGTTATATAGGGGAAGCCCGGCAGCGCATTGAGTTTTATCGGAAGTTGGCGCAGGCGAACGACGGGGAGTCGTTGAGGCAGTTGCGGAGGGAGTTGAGGGATCGCTATGGTCCGCTGCCGCGGGCGGTGCGTCTGTTGTTGTTGGTTGCCGGGGTGAAGCGGCTGGCCGGCGAGCGGGACATTCGTTCGATCGAAACCCGAGGGGGAGAGGTCAGGTTGACTGGGAATCGCGGTCTGGTGATGGTGGGGGGGCGGTTTCCGCGGTTGAGGGAGCAGGCGCCGGAGGCGAGGCTTGGGGAGTTGCGGGGGCTGTTGTTGTCGATGTAGGCAGCCGGTGCGGACTTAGGTCGGGGCGCCCGGGAGAGCCCGGGCGTTGTCAATCACGTCTCTGGAGGGGGGTTGGATTTACCGGTTGGCCAGCTGCTGTTTGGCGCGGGCGGCGATTTCGCCGCCGAGGGCCAGGGAGGCTGAGGCGCCGGGGCTGGGGGCGTTGATCACATGGAGGGCGTTTTTGCGTTCTTCCCATTCAAAATCCTGAACTAGGGCACCTTCTCGAGACATGGCTTGAGCCCGAACTCCGGCGCCCTCCGGCGCCAGATCGTCTGCTTGAATCTCCGGGACCAATCGTTGGAGCGACTGGCAAAAGCGTCTTTTGCTAAAGGACTGCCGGAGTTCTTCGAGGGTCATTTGCGGGTAATTTTTGACGAAGCGCCACAAGCCGGGAAAGGTGGCGGCATCCATCGCCTCGGCGAGATTAAAGTCGGTTTTTCGATAGCCTTCCCGGGCCAGGGCGAGGGCGGCGTTGGGCCCGGCCTTGACGCCGCCGTGGATCAGGCGGGTGAAGTGGGGGCCCAGAAAGGGGAAGCGCGGATCGGGGACGGGATAGATCAGGTGCCGCACGAGGTGCTGTCGTTCTGGGCGGATGCGGTAGTATTCGCCTCGGAAGGGGATGATTTTCACCCTGGGCGGGGCGCCGCTGAGCAGGCTGAGGCGGTCGGAGTGCAGGCCGGCGCAAGCCACCAGAAAATCGGCGAGGTATTCGTTTTTGGGCGTCTGAATCAGCCAGGTGTTTCGTCGTTCCTTGATGATCGTCACTTTTTCGCCGCAGCGGATTTGGTGGCCTGCGGCCCTGATGTCTTGGGCGAGCTGCCGCACCACGCTGGCGTAGTCCACGATGCCCTCCTGGGGCACGTGGAGTGCGGCGGTTCCGGCGGCGTGGGGTTCGATTTTTCGCAGGGCGCTTTGATCGAGCAGGCGCAGGTCCGACAGGCCGTTTTCCCAGCCTTGTCTTTGGAGCGCCTTGAGCCGGTCTATTTGGGTTTGGTCCGTGGCCACGACAATTTTGCCGCATCTCTGGTGGCCGATGCCATGGCGGCGGCAGAACTGCATCATCTCTTGAGCACCGCTGAGGGCCAGGCGCGCCTTGAGGGAGCGGGGTTTGTAGTGGAGGCCGCAGTGGAGCACGCCGCTGTTGTGGGCGCTTTGGTGGCGGCCGGGCAGGGATTCCTTCTCGATGATGGTAATTCGATGGGAGGGGAGGAGTTTGCGGCATTTGTAGGCCGTTGCCAGGCCGAGGATGCCGGCGCCGATAATGATCAAGCGTTTTTGCGGCACTGGCTGATTTTCCGGCAGGGGGGGAGGCCGATTCAGAGGGCGGCTTGGGCGACGGTTTGCCGCATCTTGGCCAGTCCGGTGCGGGCGACCTTCAGGGCATCCTGTTGCCAATAGCCGCGATTGAAGAGTTCAAGGGCCAGGGCCGGGGTTGCGCCGACGGATTTGAAGATATTGAGAATTTTTGAGAAGGGCGCGACGCCCTCGCCGGGATAGAGGCGGTGTTCGTCGAGGATTTGATCCCGGGGCGGGTCCGCCGGATAATCATTCAGGTGAAAGACCTGCAAGGCCTGAGGGCCAAGGAGGCGCAGGCTCTCGAAGTTCGACCCGCCTTTGTAGGTGTGGAAGACGTCGCCCAAAAAGCATGCGTTGGGGTGTCCGCTTTCCAGGGCGATGTAAATGGCGGTGCTCACCTTGCCGATGCTTTTGTTTCCGCCCCACATTTCGATCTGCGGGACGACCCCTGTTTGCTCGCCCAGTTCGAGGAGTTTGCGGTAGCGTTCCGCTGCGGCTTGGGGTTGGACCGGATCGCCGCGAGGGACTCCGGCGGGGGGGGGCGGCGATCCGTTTGCTGCCAATCCCGGCCATTCTCTTCCTATTGTGTTTGGCGGGTTCAAGGTTTTTTTTGCGGTGATGGGGGTCGTTGACGATCCAAGGGGCAAAAGGCGATTGGGCTTTCAACGGTCATGCCGCAGACCTTGATCGGCCCTCG